>JAJDUD010000074.1 GCA_022826825.1 Acidobacteriota bacterium
CTCCGTCCTCACGGACGGCGGCCCATGACTCGGGGTGGAAGTGGTGGCTTGCCTTCTCCTTCCTGTTGGACTTTCACCAACTGCACTCGCACCAGTTAGCCTGGCGCACTGGAGCGACGACCTGGTGGCCCGCGAGGACGCAGCCGGCATGGGAATCCTGAGCCTCGCACACCGGGGATGCCGGATATCCTCGCGCGCACGCACGCACGACGGCCATGCCGGACAGGGCTGGTCCGTGGAGCTTGAGCCGGAACACTTCACGGGCCGGAGAGACGCCACGGTACGGCCCGACGACGGCGCGCCGTATCCATCCGGCACGACCGTGGAGTTCCAGGCCGCCGAGTCCGCGGACATGATCCGCGCCGCGCTCGCCAACGCGGCGAGCCACTACCCGGTGCCGGTCACGTTCGAAGGCGAGGCGCTTGAGCGCCGGGCCTTCCTCGACGGCTCCATCCATGCCGAGACATGGAACGGCCTTGTCTTCGGCGTCTACCGGGACCGCAGGCAGAGCTACATGGAGCCCGACCTGAACTTCTTCGGCCTGACCGTGCCCGTGCGCCTGCCTGCGGTCGAGACGGTCCACGGCGCCATATGGTCCGTCCGCGCCGACGTCGTGGACTGCCCCGGACTCGAACTCCTGCTGCCCGCCCGCCGGGAACCCGTGGAGAACGCCTTTCTGGAGGAGTTGCGCCAGGCCGCCCGCATGGCGATCTACCGCGCCATGGCCGCCGACCCCGAGCCCCGTCCGGCCTTTGCCGACTGGACACGGGCGCGCGGCGCCGGCATCGAGCTTCCGCCGCCTCCCCAGGTGCTTCGTCCCTGGCGTCCCTCCATCGCCGACATCGACGACTGGCGGGAGCCTCCGAAGCCCGCACCCGCCGGCCCCGATGCCCTGGTCGTGGACTTCGATCCCGAGCCTCCCGAGGCGCAGGCGCTTTGGCGAGCCGCACAGCGAGCCGGCCTGGCGGAGCGGCTCTTCGAGGCCGACAGGCGCCTGGAAGGCTACGAGTGGCATGACCGCCTCGAACGCGTCACGGGCATCGACACCGAAGTTGCTACGGCCGACGGCAAGACGCGGCCGCTCCAGGACTTCCCCCTGCCGGAACAGAAGGAGACAACCGGGACCCCCTTGCCCCCGCGTCCCGTGACGATCCGCATGACGCTTTCGATCAGGAGCGCCGGAGGTCCTGGCCGCACGCTCCATCTCTCTGCCGACCTCGCCTTCGCGGGCGAGGACTGCGGCTGGGTCGGCGACACACTGCCGCTCGTGACCGGGGACAGCAACCTGGAACCGCACCAACTCGCAGAGCTCTTGCGCCGGGGCTACTTCTCCCCCTCCGATGACGCGGACGCCGACAGCTGGAGCACTCAGGCCCAGCGGTTCGACGAGGACGCGCTCCACGTCGCCACCAGGCTCCTGTGCAGCGAGGACTCCGCGCTGGAAGTCTCCATCGCCGAGACCGTCCGCCGGGAGATCCTCCACCTCGTGCCCAACGGCCGCAAGGTGGAGATCTCCATCTCCCGACCCGATGTCCGCGTGGTCCTGGGCGATCCCGCCCAAGCCGCTACCTGACGCGGCCGGCCGCAATCCATCTCTCCCCCCGGATACCCGCTCCGCCCGGAGCCGAGCCGGGCTGTTTCCCGTCGCGGAGCGGCCGGGGTGCGGGAGCGGCCGTTGCTCTCCATCTGCACTGATCCCGTCACAAGGAGGCATTCATGGATATCCGGAACCCGATCGAGGCATTGATCGGCGCGAACGGGACAGCCAAGGTCGCCGGTCTTTCCCTGCTCGACCTCGACTCCATGACCATCCGGGAACTGCGACGGCACGGGCTCACGGCCGCACAGGCCGGCAGGGTCAAGGCCGCGTTCGACCTGGGCCGCCAACTCCTCGAAGCCGAAGCCTGCCTGCACGACAACGCTCCGATCGTCAGCACTCCCGAAGAGGCCTACCGCTACATGCGGCCCAAGTACGTCAACGAGTACCGCGAACACTTCGACGTGCTGATGATGGACAACCGGAACAGGCTGATCCGTCATCACCGGGTCTCCACCGGCAGCCTGACGGCCTCCGTGGTTCACCCGCGCGAGGTCTTCCGTCCCGTCATCCGGGAGAGCGCCGCCTCGGTCATTTTTTGCCATGGGCACCCGACAGGAGATCCGAACCCTTCTCGCGAGGACATAGACATCACCCACCGGCTCCGCCAAGTGGGCGAGGTGATGGGGATACGGGTCCACGACCACGTGGTCTGCGGGCACGACCGTTTCTTCAGCTTCAAACGGGAGGGCTTGCTATGACCAGTCAGTCTCCCGCCGGCCCGCCGCCGGCCATGCACCCCATGGACCCGCGCCGCGGCCAGGACCTCTCGCCCATGTTCGCCGCGGTCCTTTGCTGGCTCTTGGCCCTCGAACCCATGACCAGCCCGGCCATCACCAAAATCGCCGTCTCCGGCAACTGCGTGCTGGCCGCGACCGACCAGAACCCGCTGTTCGACCAGCATCTGGGGTCGCTGGACGACTTCGAGGCGAACATCCGCGGCTGGGGCGAAGCCTGCGGCGCCGATGCCGGCATGGTCGAAAGCCTCGTCGCCCGCATGAGGAGGACAGACCGATGAGCTTCCCCGAGCTTCCAGAAGGCTACGACCGCCACAAGG
>JAJDUD010000048.1 GCA_022826825.1 Acidobacteriota bacterium
GCCTCACGGCGGGCGGGTAAGGCGACGCGCCGGCTTGGAACGCCGACCTCCGGTCGGCACGCGGCCCGCAGGGCCGCAAGCGCGTAGAGCTGCATGTCCCGATGACACCCCCGGCTTGGTACGCCGACCACCCGGCGGCACACCCGGCCGCAGGCCCCCCGACCACGCGCCGCGAATAGCCGTGGGCGACAGAGGTCCGGGAGCGTTCCCTCCGCCCGGTTGCACCGAGAGAGAGAACCATCCGGCAGGTCGGCCATTCACTGTCCCGGCATCCCCAAAACGGAGCGGGGTAATGGCAGGCGCTGTCAGGAGGCTTGATCATGGAACGGCTGCCGTCCACCGACCTCCGGCTCAGGCGGCCTGAATGAGGTCGCCAACCACCCTGAAGAGCCGGTCACAGGCCGGGCAACGCTCACGCACCCGACCAGGCGCGATCTTGGCCAACAGCGCCGGCGCGTGTCTGGTCTTGTGGTAGCGGCCCCTGCGTGTCGCCTTCGTGGCCTTGTTCAGGGCAGCCTCGATCTGCTTCTTTCGAACACCTTCGAGGCGGTTCTGGCGTGGAAGGGCTTCGGCGCGGAAGCCTGCCCCGTAGAAGCGCGTCAGGGCCGCGGGGTCGGCAGCGATCCAGGTTTCCATGAACTGAATCATCAGGTGAATCCGTTCTTCGTCCACGGGTGAGATCGGCCACCGATCTTCAGGCCGACCAGCCAGATGCTCGGCGAAACCGCTTGACACCGGACCCTCCGAATCGACGAGAAGAAGGCGAATCGGGTACCTGGTATCCGCCGTGGGCGAGTTCCACGCAGCGAAGGCCTCGTCTCGACCGCCGCACGCCACCAGCTTCCAGTTCATTTCGCGAGCGCGTGCACGGGTTCGCAGGTCTCCCAGGAAACCGTCCATTCCACGACGAAGAGCCTCTCGGGTGTCCGGGCCGGGGCCGCCGCCTTCCAGATAGACCGCGATTCCCCTCATGGGTAAGCCCCGAGTTCACCCATTCCCCACAGGTCACCAAGGCGGTACCGGTCGAACCAGTGCTCCAGCGCTTCCGGATCGAGCCGGTGCAGCGTCGTACCGGCGCCGGGGCGTTCGCAGGCGATGACGGCTTCGGGACACTGCGTGAGTGCCGAGAGCAGCGATTCCGAATGCGTCGTCACGACGAGTTGCGTGCGCGCGGAAGCCTCGATCAACAGATCGGCCACCTGGGCGACCGCATCCGGATGAAGGCCCAGTTCAGGCTCTTCAATACAGACCAGGGGCGGAGGATTCGTCGCCAGCAGCATCGCGAGGATTGCGATGAACCGGATCGTCCCGTCGGAGAGACGGGTCGCCGGTATCGGGGACCCGAAGTCCGATTCATGAAGATAGAACTGGATCGTGCCCCCCCGAACCAGCGTGGTGATTCGCCGGAACCGAGGGAAGAAGCGGCTCAGCGCTTCATTGAAGCGGTTGCCGTCCTGATGCTCGATCTCGTTGAGGACCAGTGCGAGATTGCTCGCGTCGGGCAACAGGCGATCGCCCGGAAGGTCCGCACGCTGCGGCCTCCGCAAGCTCACGAAACGCCCGAAGGTCCACTCGCGGAACGTCTCGATCTCACGGAACTGCTCCGCAACACGGGTGACTTCAGGATACAGATCAGGATCCTTGCGTTGGAGGAGCACGGACTGGTCGGCCCGCAAATCCTCGCGTCGCAGATGACGTTCGATCCTGCCGCCTTCAATCTTTCGCGTGCTGATCGCGGGATTCCCTCGTTGGAACCGGTAGTAGAAGAACACGTCGGGCTTGCCGGCCACCGCCTCCGATTCCTCCAGGGCTTCGTCAATGACCTCCACGCGGTTCTGTACCGTGGAGAACTCCAGGCGGTACCGCAGCGGGCTCCTGTCGGGGTTCTCCTTGGCAAGCATGACCTCCATGGTCGCCGAGCCTGCGGGCGGCCGTCCCTTCCATATCCACTCCTGCGGTCCCCCTCCGTCCCGAATGGCCGCGGCGAAATCGGTGGGAGTGGCGCGGAGAAGTTCGAACGCCTCGATCAGATTGGACTTTCCCGACGCGTTGGGTCCAATCAGGACGTTGAGGGGCTGAAGTTCGAGAGCCGGCGAATCCGGCGCGAAAGACAGGAATCCGTCGAGTCGAATGCTGTGGATCGTTCTCACGGATGGCCGCCTTCCCGACTTCGGTTCCAGACACAAATTCTAGTGGGGCGGAACGACGCGGCTCGGAAACCGGATGCGGGGGCCGGGAATCCGTGGCGCCATGCAGTCGACCGCCCCGAACGCCCCTGCCCCCGTCACGGGTCGTCCCACAGCCCTTCCGGGGTCTCCGTCCCGTCCCACTCGCCGTCCTCCGGGACCTCCGCGTGCATCAGCTCCTCGATCCGGTCGGCGATGCGCTGCGCCGGTTCGCGAAGCTGCCGGATGGTCCAGTCCGCGGCGTAGTCCTCGGTCACGTCCGCGTGCCGGGAGTGGTTCACGAGCCGCTTGGTGAGCGAGCGCGGCAGCATGAGCTCGCGCTCCGCGACGCTGATGAAGGCGTTCCGGAGCCCGTGGAACCAGAACTTCGTTCCCGCCACCCGGGAGATCCGCCCGTACAGATGGAAGAGCTCTTCCACGTGGCCGGACGCGCTCGTCGGCGAGGGGAACACCCAGCCGCCCGGCCGGACGCCGCCGCCGTCCCGGGCGCTCCCGTCCAGGCACTCGGCGCGGCGCCGCTCGAGGACCGCGGCGAGCTGCCGCGTGACCGGCAGGACCAGCGGTTTCCCGGTCTTCGTCTCGTCGATGCGCAGGAGGCGCCGCGAGAGGCTCACCCGGTCCCAGCGCAGGCCGAACACCTCGCTCACGCGCAGGCCGGTGTAGAACCCGCACCAGAAGATGTCGCGGGTCGCCGGCACGATGACCTCCGCTTCGATCCCCCGGCGCCACCGCGGCAGCACCTCGGACGGCGCGGAGATGCGCCGCCGCACGACGCGGTGGTAGCGCCCGCCCCCGGCGAGCCACAGCTCGACCGGATTGCGCAGGCCCTCGAAGTCCACGCACGGCCTGCGGTACACCGAGCGCAGCAGCGAGATCGCGTGGTTGCCGACGGTCCGGCCGCGCCGCCTCGAGACCAGGAGGAAGCGCGCCTCCACGTCCCGGCGCGCGATCGTGTCGAGCGGCCGCGTCCACCAGTCGGCGAAGCAGTTGCGCATCAGGGCGCGGTAGAACCTCGCCGTCTGCTCCTTGCGGTCCGGGTTGGCCGTCAGGTACTCCTCGAACGCCTCCACGAGCGTCGGGCGGCGGAACGTGGAGGTGGGCGACTCGACCGGGTCCTCCCCCCGGGCGACCTGCTCCAGCAGCTCCCGCGCCCGGCGCCGCGCGGCGTCCGGCGCCATCGAGTCGGCCCGGCCGATGGCGATGCGCCGGTTCGGAGCGGCGCGCCCGCCGCCTCCGGGGCGGTAGTTGACGATGTACGACTTGGTCCCGGTGGGCTGGATCCGCACTCCGAACCCGGTGACCTGCGTGTCCCACGCGATCCACGCGTCCCGCTGGGGCCGCAGGGCTTCGATCGCCCGCCGGGTCAGGCTCACCTTGACCTTCGCGATGCGCTTGCCGGAGGTGCCGGGCATGGGTCTCGGGAACGGGGTCAGAGCGGAGTCTGGAGCGCCGCGCGTGTCAACACCCGGCAACACGGAAGGAGGCGGGAGAAGCGCGCGTCAGGCGTGGCGAAGTGGGGCGCGAACCTGGGATTCATCGGGACGGGGCGGTGCGTTCTCGCACAGGTCAACGGATAAGTCAATGACAAATAAGTAACTTATAGATGAGAAGACCGGCACCCCCCGTTCGTCATGCTACGTCACCTCCCTGACTGAAATTTTCTCCTTCTTGCTATGTTCCTGGGTGCCGGTCTCGTGCTCTCAGGCTGTGGCGACGACGACACGGCCACGACGCCGGCGCCGGCGCCGCCACCGCCACCGCCACCGGCCCCTGAGCCGGAGCCGGAGCCGGAGCCGGAGCCGCCCGCACCGGAGGCTCCCGCCACGCCTACCGGCCTCCACGTCGACGAGACGACCCAGACCACGATCGAGTACCACTGGAATGCGGTCGAGGGCGCCATCGGCTACGCGGTGCAGATCAGCATGGACGAGATGTTCGACGACACCGACCAGATCGTGCCGACGGCCGAGAACCATTACGAGGTCGGACCGCTGCCGCCCATGACCACCGTCTATGTCCGGGTGGCCGCCGCCGCCGGGACGCTTGAGGCTCCGATCCTGAGCCCCTGGACGACCCACGTCACGGGCATGACGGCCATGCCGCCGCCGCCTCCGCCGCCGCCGATGGCCCCCGCCACCCCGACTGGCCTGATGGCTGAGGGAGGGATGGGCTCCATCACCTGGAGCTGGGACGCGGTCGAGGGTGCCGACGGGTATGCGGTGCAGGTGAGCATGGACGAGATGTTCGACGACATGGACGAGATGATGTACACCATGGAGACGATGCACACCGTTTCGGACCTGGGCTACGGAGAGACGCGGTTCGCGCGTGTGGCGTCGACCTCAGGCGAGGGCGAAGCGATGCTCATGAGCATGTGGACGACCCACATGACGGGGATGTCCATGGCGGAACCGCCGCCACCGCCGCCGCCGGCGCTTGAGGTGAGCTTCTCGTTCCCCGAGGATCCGGATTCGCCGTACTACCTCGTTCCGGTCGACGGTCCGGATGACACGAACAAGGACAAGGCGACTGCCTCCGTGAACAAGCAGATTACGGTTACCTCGAACGCCACGGCGGAGATCATGCCGATGTGGATGGACGATGCGAATCCGGTCCGGGTAGGAGAGGGTGACTCGTGGCCGTTCTCGTTTGTGGACTGGACCGCCCTGCAAAAGGACGTTGTGAGTGAAGCGGGAGTCGTCTTCCAGATCATGAGGGTGACGGTCGGCGCGAGTCAGGAGATGGAACCGACGGGTGACATGGCCTACGTGACTTGCGGACCGTTCCGGTGCACGGAGAGCTCGGACATGGTGGAGATGGCTCCGGCGATCACCATCGACGACGCGGCGACCTGCAGTGGCTGGGAAGAGGACTTCAAGCTAGAGGTCGGCAGCGTGGACAACACGGTCACCGAGACTGACGCTACCCCGTACACGGGCGATCGAAACACGACGGCTTCAGATTCGACTACGTCGAGTGCGAACCCCAACACGGGTATTGACCTCGGTTGGTCGTACACCTCGACTGCCGGATTCACGGCCGAGCACAGCCTGGCGATCGTCAGCGCCAAGTCGGGAGCGGTGAAAAAGTCCTCGACGCGGAAGAATCTGGCGGTTCCGAACGTGACCGGGATTCATGGGTCGGCGCGCGCTGAGGCCACTGGCCCACCCGCCGTTACCGCGATCATTGACCCCTGCGACTTCTACGACGGTCTGACCGGGAACGTGGCGAAGCCTGGTGGCAGCAGTTGTTTCCGCATCCTGTCCAGCCCGGACGCGAACTACTATGACAACTACGAGGTGACGCTCACTGCTAGCGATAGCAGCGTTGTCTGGGGCGAGATCGGCTGGGATGCCTTCAAGGGTCTGAAATGTGACACGCGCACGTTCACGGCTGCCGAAGAGGTTGATGTCTGCGACCTATTCGCGACGGAGGTTGGTCTTCTTGGCAAGGTGACGGCACGGCCTCGGCTTGGCGGATCTGACGCGACGGACACACAGATTCAGGGCTTTGACTTTGAAATCGCGCAAGCCACCAAGGGCAAGCGGTTCAACTCCCTCTGGTACAAGCAGAGCACGAAGTCCGGGAGTTCCAACGACGCACACAGCACCAACACCACTGACTTGTATGTCGCGACCACTTTGGGTGGAGCGGGCGAGAAGGCCGACATCGCTGCTGGAACTGTGACGAAGAGGACGGCGGAGACGTACTGGTTTGCAACTCTTGACGAGGACGATGATCCGAAGGCCGATCTCGGCGACTTCGGACTCGTGGACTCGAACGGTGATGACAAGCCGGAGAACTTTGGCGGGGCCGACGATGTGAAGTGCAGTCGGGACGACGGGGGCGCGAAGCTGACCAATACGGACGACACCGGAGGCGCTACTGACGGAAACGGCAACGGCTCGCTGTGCGATGCCGACGATGTCGAGTTCGAGGCGTCGGTGACCTTCGTGGACGGCATCGGCCTGGGCTGCTCGCAGAAGCTCGCTATCACGGTGACCTGCGACTGGGACGCCGATGGTGGGGAAGCCGCCGCCGTTGCGACGAATGCTGATGGCGATACCGTCGTTCAGCGGACGACAGCAACCGACTTCGCGTCCGGTGCGACTACGGTGACTACGGGCTATCTCAGTTGCACGGCGAAGTCTGCAGTGGAGTGAACTTGACGCCTTAGGAGTGTGGCGGCTACCACGGACAATCCCACCGTTCCACGGTAGCCGTCGCCACCAGGGGTGACGGGAACCCCGGGGCCTTCGGGTCCCGGGGTTTTTCTTTGTTCACTCGGCTGGTCGAAACATCAGACGCGTCGAACTCTCGCGGCACGACACTCAGCTTGACCGCCGCCATTCGGCAGTAGTGGGAGTTCCCTGGAAGCTCCGGGATCAACACGGAGTCAACAGCGTCTCGCGATTGGCGCGACCTGCAGCAATGCAGGAGGGAGCCGCGCTACCGCCGGCACGGTTGGTTGGAAACCGCAGAAGCGGGTTTCGTCGCGTTCTCCTGGTGGAAGATCCCGGCCCTGATGCGGGGAAACCCGCAGAAACCGGCCGCTGAGGACATCAGCACCGACGACGCCGCACAGTCGCCGGCATGCGGTCCAGCCGTTTGTCTCGGCGGTAGCGACGGAACGGCCCGAGCTGTCGCGCCGCGACCCATGAGAGACGGTCTGCGACTGCGCTACTGATACGAAACGTGATATCGCGTTTTTGGGGAGTGGCGTTAGTGGGAAGTGGGTCAACGAGTTAGCGATGAGCTAAGGCGGCTTCCTCGGACACCGGCTATCCGGGGTTCCCGGCCGCCCGGGCATCGGACGGCAGTTGTTGACCCTGGGTTGATCCGGACTTCCGGCCTCCGGCCAACCTCGACGCCTCATGAACACCGCCACCGCCAAGCGGACCGCCAAGGTCAAGCTGACCCTGACCAAGCGCACGGTCGAGAACCTCCAGCCCGCCGACAAGCCCTGGATCGCCTGGGACGACCGGCTGAGCGGCTTCGGGGTGCGCGTCCAGCCCTCCGGCACCAAGGGGTTCATCGTGAACTACCGCACCAGGAGCGGCGGACGGCGGGCGCGGAACCGGCGCGTGGGCATCGGCCGCTGCGACCATCTCGCACCCGAGGAGGCGCGCCGCCTCGCCCAGGAGCTCCTGGGACGCGTCGCCCGCGGCGAGGACCCCGCGCAGGAGCGGGCGGAGAGTCGCGGCATGCCGACCCTCCGGGAGGCGTTCGAGGAGTACCTGACGGCGAACCCCAACCGCAAGAGCAGCACGGAGGCGCTCTACCGGGGCCAGATGCGGTATTGCCTCGGGGACTGGCTGGCGCGGCCCCTGGACACGATTACGCGCCGGGAGGTGGAGGCGCGCTTCCACCTCGTATCCCAGCGGCACGGCTGGTCGGTGGCCAACCACATCATCTCGCTGCTGCGCTCGGTGTACCGCCGCCCCTGCGTGGACCACGAGAAGCTCCGCAACCCGGTCGAGCTCTGGCTCGCCGGTGGCGGGCGCTACCACCGGGCGGTGCGTCGCCGCATCTCAAGCCCGGCGGAGGTCCTGCCGCGCTGGCGGGCGGGCATCGAGGCCGAGGTGATCGTTCCGGCGACGCGGGACATCTTCTGGTTCGGGATGTATACCGGGATGCGGCGGGGCGAGATCATGGAGTTGCGCTGGGACCGGGTGGACCTGGAGCGGCTGATCCTGCGGATCGAGGAGACGAAGACCGGGGAGCCGCTGGAGCTACCGATCACCCGGCAACTGGCCGCCCTCCTCGAGCGCCGTCGGCTGGACGCCAGCTCCGGCAACGGCGATGCCTGCCGGTGGGTGTTCCCCTCGAAGAGCGCGTCGGGCCATGCGACGGAGCTGCAGCATCTGCACCCTCGGATCAGCCGCGCGGCGGGCACCAAGTTCTGGTTCCACGGGCTCCGGAACGTGTTCATCACGGTGGCGGAGCGGGAGCTGATGCTGCCGCGGTCGCTGACCAAGCGGCTGGTCAACCACGCGCGGGGCCGTGACGTGACGGAGAGCTACGCGGCGGACTGGAGCGTGGAGCAGTTGCGAGAGCCGGCCCAGCGGATCGCGGACCGGATTGATGAACTGGCGCGAGGAGTCGCCTCGGATCGAGTGGTATCCGGCCAGCGATGGTCAGCGTCCGGCGTTCCCGCGGCGGCTGGAGAATCGCGGTTCGAGATCGCTCATCGGCCGGTGTGATGCACCCGGCAGGGAGTCTCCCAAGCCCCGCAGGGGCTGGGCGGCTGTGGTCGGCAAAGCCAGCCGGCAAACCGTCCATGGGCCGGCTGTCTCTCGATAGGCTGGATGACGCTCGCCGCCCGGCTCGCGTCCCCGTTCGGGGGTTCCGCGTAGGCATCGGCATGGCCACTGCCGTACGAGAGCCAGCAGACCCAATGTTGAACATTGGTGCTGGCGAGGGGAGGCTGCGCCCCCCTTCGAACCCCCGGCCCACCGCGCCGCTGCGGAAGCAGCACGCGGACGGGGAGCGCCGCCCCCCGAACCCCCGGCCCACCGCGCTACTGCCGGAGCAGCGCGCGGACGGGGAGCGCCGCCCCCCGAACCCCCGGCCCACCGCGCCGCTGCGGGAGCAGCACGCGGACGGGGAGCGCCGCCCCCCGAAC
>JAJDUD010000068.1 GCA_022826825.1 Acidobacteriota bacterium
GCTTGGAACGCCGACCTCCGGTCGGCACGCGCTGCGCGACCGCGCAGCGCACGGCACGGCGCCGACCTGCGGGATGGTTCTCTCTCGGTGCCACCGGGCCGAGGAGATGCTCCCGGACCTCCGTCGCCCAAGGCGAACAGCGGCGCGCCGCCCGCGGGCCGTCGGCCCGCTGTGCCGACCGGAGGTCGGCGTTCCAAGCCGTTTCCGCCGTTTTCATGACCAGCGGGGTGCGCAGGAGGACGCGCGCCAGGCAGCGGACGCACCCCCCGCCCGCGTGGGTCGCGCGCGGCAGCGGAACGCCGGCGCTACGAAATGTTGCGGAGACTCTGTCCGGGACGGAAGCGGACCACCCGCCCCCGCGGAATACCGACGGGTTCGCCGGTTCGCGGGTTGCGCGCCACCCCTGTCTTGCGGGGCGCAGCGTGGAACACTCCGAACCGTCGCAGCACGACGCGGTTCCCGGTCTCCAAACCCACCCGCAGGCCCTCGAACAGTGCCTCCACCGCATCCCGGGCGTCCTGGGCCGACAAGTCCGTCGCCGCCATCGCCCGATTGATGAGGTCGGCCTTCACCATGGCGGGCGCATGGTATGCGAAACGCAACACGGCTGTCGCATGCGATAGTCAACACGAAACGCCCGCGGTGGGGCACTGTAACGACGCTGTAAATTGCCGATGGTTTTCGGGCGTTCCAAGCCGCGCGCCACGCCATTCCCAAGGGTTTGACTCTCGGTAGGGTTCGCCGTTTCTTACCGTCAGCAACCGAATGGAGGGGGACATTTCCTAGGGATCGTCGTTGATGGCGAGTCCGCGCGCAAGCGCCGGAAACTCGAGAACGCGCCGGAGACGCCGCCGAAGCGCGGGGTGTGCCGCGGGATCCGCCCTGACGAGCATCTGCCAGCGCCAAAGACCCTCCGGACGCGGGCCCGGAGCAGGCGCCGGGCCGACGATTTCGATCGATTCGGGAGCGTCCGGCGTGACGATTTCCCGGGCGAGCGCGGAGGCCGCCGCCTCGGCCTTCGAGGAGGAGCGGGCGCTCACCGTAAGGCTCGTCAGCCGGACGAACGGCGGGTAGCGGAAGCGGCGCCGCATCTCCCGTTCGACGGCGGCGAACGCGGGGTAGTCCTGGCGGGCGGCGGCGGCGACCGCGTAGTGGTCCGGCTTCATCGTCTGAATGAGGACCCGCCCGGGATCCTCTCCCCGGCCGGCCCGCCCGGCCACCTGGGTGAGGAGCTGGAACGTACGCTCGGCGGCCCGGAAGTCCGGCGCCCCGAGCCCGCCGTCGGCGGCCACCACCCCGACGAGGGTGACCGCGGGGAAGTCATGCCCCTTGGCGATCATCTGGGTTCCCACCAGCACCCGGATCGCACCCTCCCGGAAGGCGTCGAGCGTCCGGGCGTGGCTGCCGCGGGCGCGGGTGGTGTCCCGGTCGAAGCGCGCCACCCGGACCTCGGGAAGCAGGCGGGAGACCTCCTCCTCCACACGCTCGGTGCCGAACCCCTCGGACCGCAGGACGTCGCCGCCGCAGCCCGGACACTCCTCGGGCGGCGCCATTCCCACTCCGCAGGCGTGGCAGACGGCGAGGCTCCCGCGCCGGTGCAGGGTGAAGGCGACGCCGCAGCGGCGGCATTCAATGATCTCCCCGCAGCGCAGGCAGCCCATCCGGCCCCCGTAGCCGCGCCGGTTCAGCAGGACGAGCGCCTGCCGGCCGGCGGCGACGGTTTCCCGGAGCGCGGCCGCGAGCGCGGGCGCGAGGATCAGCGGCCCCCGCCCGCGGCTCCGGGCCGGGTCCTTGTAGTGCGCGCGCAGCAAGGGGCGCATGTCCACGATCTCCACCTCGGGCAGTCCTCGGCCCGCGATGCGGTGCGGGAGACAGAGGCGGGTGAGCGCCTGCCGGTCCGCGGCGTGCGCCGCCTCGAGCGAGGGGGTAGCCGAGCCGAGCACCATCACCGCTCCGGCGGCGCGGGCGCGGAGCCAGGCGGCCTGGCGGGCGTGGTAGCGCGGCGCCTCGTCCTGCTTGTAGGCGGCGTCGTGCTCCTCGTCGAGGATCACGAGCCCCAGATCCTGGACGGGGGCGAGCACCGCCGAGCGGGCCCCGAGCACGATGCGCGCCTCGCCTCTCCGGATGCGCCAGAAGGCGGCCCGGCGCTCGGCGGCGCCGAGCCCGCTGTGGAACACGGCGATCCCCGGGCCGAAGCGGGCGCGGAGGAGCGCTTCCTGCTGGGAGGCGAGCGCGATCTCCGGAACCAGCAGCAGCGCGCTCCGGCCCGTTTCCAGGCAAGCGGCGATCGCCTGGAAATAGACCTCGGTCTTCCCGCTGCCGGTGACCCCATCGAGCAGGAAAGCGCCGAAGGCGCGCGCCTCGAGGGCCTCCCGGAGGACGCCCGCAGCCTCCCGCTGGGGAGCGGTGAGCGTCGGAGGGCGCGACAGCGCCCGGTCTTCGGGATCCGCCGGCCCGCCGGGGAGTCCCGCCTCGGGCGTGAGCCGCTCGGCGCCGATGGCGAGAAAACCCTCGCGCTCGAGGCGGGCGAAGCTCCGCCCCGGGGAGAGTTCAAGTTCGCGGCGGATGCGGACCAGCGGGACCGGGCCGCGGGAGACGGCGAGCAGGGTGAGGATGCGCCGGTCGTCCTCGCTCAGCCGCGGCAACGCGCCTCCGGGACCGCTAGCGGTCCGGGTGTCGGGTTCCCGGAGGCGCGCCGAGCCCTCGGTGGTGATGAGCGCCGTCCGGAGCATCCGGCCGGGGGGCGCCGAGGCCGGGAGCATCGCCTTCAGGACCAGGCCGAGCGGACAGACCGTCACCTCGGCGAGGCGGCGCGCCAGGGCGAGGAGATCTTCCGGGAGCGGCGGCAGCGGATCGTCGAAGCGCGACCGGACGGCCTTGAGGACAACCTTCTTCGGCTTTCCGCGCTCCGCCGGAGAGGGCGCGCCGGGGCCGAGGACCACCCCGGTGAGTTCGCCGGGGCCGAAGGGGACCCGCACCCGGGTGCCGGGAGGCAGCGTGGTCTCGCCGGCCTCGAGCAGCGCGTGCGGCGCCTCGTAGGTGTACGTCGCCGGCACCGGACGCGGCACCGCGACCTCAACGGTGATCAATGGAGATGGGACCGCCGGCCTTCAGGCCGGCGCCCGCTGGCCCCAGGCCGGCGTCCCGCGTAGCTCGCCGCCACGGCATCCAACCCTCAACCCGGCCGCCCCAGGATCTCGAGCGCGGTCCCCGCGTCGTCCAGCACCTGCCGTTTCAACTGCTGCAGCCGCTCCCCCTCGGCGCGCAGCAGGTAGGCCGGATGAAAGGTCGGCACCACCGGGATCCCCGCAAACTCCCACACGCTCCCGCGCGCCGCATTGATGCCCCGGACTCCCGGAAAGAGCGCCTTGACGCCGACGCTCCCGAGCAGGCAGATCACCCGGGGGCGGACCGAAGCGATCTGCCGCTTCAGGAAAGGCAGGCAGGTGGCGACCTCATCCGCCATCGGATTGCGGTTGCCCGGTGGCCAGCACTTCACGATGTTCGTGATGTAGACCTCGGCCCGCCGCCGGTGGAAGCACTTCTCGATCATCTCGGTCAGCAACCTGCCGGCGCGGCCCACGAACGGCTCCCCCTGCCGGTCTTCGTCCCGGCCCGGCCCCTCGCCGATGAACATGAGGTCGGCGTCGGCCGGGCCGACCCCGAACACGATGGTCTGCCGCTTCTGGGAAAGCGGGCAGCGCGTGCACCCGTCGAGGTCCGCCGAGATCGCCTCCAGGGTTTCGGCGGGAGGCGGAGGTACCGGGGGACCCGGCAGGAAGTCGGTGAAACCCTGGAGGAGCCGCAGGCGGGCCGCGAGCTGGGCGCGGAGATCGGCGTCCGGTCCCGGCACGGGTCAGCGGGCGGGCAAGGGGGGTGGATGCGGCGGGTTCACGCGCCGTTCCCCAGGCGCCGGACAATGACGTCGCAGACGGCGTCCGCAAGCGAGCGTTTCGACTCGGGCTCCCGGCGGATCACGGAGGGGGCCTGCCCGTCCTGGCTCTCGACCAGCACCGCCTGGGTCGAGTCGAGGCCGAAGACCCGCCCCTGCCCCACCTGGTTGCCGACGATCAGGTCGCACTGCTTATCCCTGAGCTTCCGGATCGACTCGCCTTCGGGCTCGCCGGTTTCGGCGGCGAAGCCGACCAGGACGGCGGGACCCGAACCGGAATCCGCGGCCCGCGCCGCGCCGAGCTCGGCGAGGATGTCCGGGTTCGCAACCAGCGCCAGCGAGGAGGTGGCGTTCTCCCGGCGGAACCCGGTGGACTTGAGCTTGGACCCGGAGTTGTGCGCCGGCCGGAAGTCGGCGACCGCCGCCGCCATGATCGCCGCGTCGGCCTCCGGGGCGGCGGCAAACATCTGATCGCGCATCTGCCGGGCGGTTTCCACGCGAACCACCTCCAGGTCCGGCGGGGGTTCGAGGTCGGTCGGCCCGAGGACCAGCGTGACGTCGGCGCCGCGGGCGGCCGCAGCCTCCGCCAGCTCGAACCCCATCCGGCCGGACGAGCGGTTCGTCAGGTACCGCACCGGATCGATCGGCTCGCGGGTCGGACCCGCGGCGACCACGACCTTGCGGCCAGCCAGGGCCGGTGGGATGGCCGCCTGCTCCAGGGCGTTTTCGACCGCCTCCACGATCTCGGGAATCTCCGCGAGGCGGCCCGGCCCGAGCCAGCCGCACGCGAGCTCCCCCGCGCCGGGCTCGATGATCGTGGCGCCGCGCTCGCGGAGCGTCCGCAGGTGTCCCTGGGTCGCCTCGTTCGTCAGCATGTTGGTGTTCATCGCGGGCGCGATCAGGATCGGCGCCCGGACGGCGAGATGGAAGGTGGTGAGGAAGTCGTCGGCGAGCCCGAGGGCCATGCGCGCGATGACGTGGGCGGTGGCCGGGGCGACCAGGAAGATGTCGGTCTCCTCGGTGAGCGAGATGTGCCGGACCCCACCCGTCGGGTCCGGTCCCTCACCCGCCGCATCCCCGGGTACGGCGTCGGGAAACAGCTGCTCGAGGACCGGCTCCCCGGAGACCGTCGCCAGGGAGAGCGGCGAGACGAACTCGCGGGCGGCCCGGGTGAGGATCACCTGCACCCGCAGGTCGCGCTTCCGCAGGGCGCGCACCAGGTCCGGAGCCTTGTAGGCCCCGATGCACCCGGTGACCCCGAGAACGACCTTTCTCATGGACCCCCCATCTTAGAAGGATCGACGCCCGACGGTGGCGTCCCGGCCTGCCACCCCCACCCCCCACAGGCGACGCACCGGCTAGGAACGCCGACCTCCGGTCGGCACGCGGGCCGCAGGCCCGCA
>JAJDUD010000022.1 GCA_022826825.1 Acidobacteriota bacterium
TGTTGTCTCGCGGTTTAGCCCGATAGGAACTCGGGTTTTTTTCCCGCATTGAGGGGTCGGTGGATTTCCCGGGATGGTGGCCGAGCGTGGGGAGGGTCGGTCTGGCGGCGTTGCGTTGCCGGGGCGGTTCCGTAGTCTCGGGCTGACGACGGACAACAGGAAAGAGGCCCGCGCGGGCTGAACCCCGCCGGGCCATGGCCGGTTTGCAGCTTCGTTACGAGACGGGGCTTACCGGCGAGGAATACGTTAAGGCCGAGGCGTGGCGCGACGCAAGGCTTGAGTGCTGCCCGAAGCACCCGCGGGGCGGCTGTTCGGTGGCTCGCCACGGCACCTACGAGCGGAAGACTCCGCCCGGCGCGAAGGTTCCCCGCTGGTACTGCCGCGAGAGCCATACGACGATCGGCCTTCTGGCCGACTGTCTGTCGTCGCATCTGCCGGGCACGCTGGACGATCTGGAGGCGGTTGTGGTGGCGGCCGAGGAGGCCGCCAGCCTGGAGGAGGCGGCGAACGCGGTGCGCCGCCCCGTCGACGATGACGCGGTGGAGCTTCCCGGCGCGATGCGCTGGGTTCGCCGCCGGGTTCGCCTGGTCCACGACGTTCTTTCCCGGATCATCGGTCTGATCCCCGACCGGCTGGCGGGTTGCGCGGCCACGATGGTGGCGGTTCGCGAGCGTCTCGGGAGCGACCGCGCGCTGATGAAGCTGCGCGCGCTGGTGGCGGCGCAGCTTCCGATGCTGCCTTCCCCACTGGGCTTCCAGGTGCGCCGAATCGGCGTGCCGGGTCGCAATCCCGCTTTCCAACAATCGCTGGGGCCTGATCCGCCTCGGGCGGGGTCGTAGCGTCATGGTCCCGGGGCCGGAGAGCCCCACGAACGAGGACCGTGACATGAAGGAATCGGATGACGACCTGCGTCAGGAGATCGCTCTGTTCCGCTACGGCGTGATCGCCGATCTGGTGCATCTGCCGGTGGGCACGCCGGGCACTGGGGCGATGCTGCGCGCCAAGGCGGAGCGGAGCTACGCGATCCCCGGAACCGACCGCACCCGGGTGGCGGCCGAGACGATGCGCGGCTGGATCACCGACTACCGGCGCGGCGGCTTCGACGCGCTGTATCCGAAGCCGCGCACCGACCGCGGCAAGCCCCGGCGCCTGCCGGCGGAGGTCACCGAGCGGCTGATCGCGCTGAAGACCGGGAACCCGGGCTGGTCGGTGCGACTTATCATCGAGGCGGCGCACCGCGAAGGCATCGAGGACCCGCTCGCCCCGTCCACCGTGCACCGGCTTCTCGCCCGCGAGGGGCTGTTCGACGGGATCCCGCCGAACGGCGGCGCCGACCGCCGCCGCTTCGCCTACCGCGAGGCGGGCGAGCTGTGGATGAGCGACGTCATGCACGGGCCGAAGGTCCGGCACGGCCGGAGCCGGCGCAAGACCTACCTGATCGCCTTCATCGACGATGCCACCCGGGTCATCCCCTTCGCGGCCTTTGCCATGTCGGAGAACACCGCGGCCTTCCTGCCGGTGTTCCGGAACGCGCTGATCCGGCGCGGCCTGCCGCAGCGTCTTTACGTCGACAACGGCAGCGCCTACCGCTCGCGCCATCTCGCCCTGGTCTGCGCGAAGCTCGGCGTGGCGCTGATCCACGCAAGGCCGTTCCAGCCGGCGGGGAAGGGCAAGATCGAACGCTGGTTCAGAACGCTTCGGGCCGGCTGGCTCGGCCGCGTCGAAGCCGCTGAGCGGGAGACCCTGGAGAGCCTGAACCGCGGCCTGTGGGCGTGGATCGAGGGCGAGTACCACCAGACCCCGCATCGCGGCCTGGACGGGAACACCCCGCTCGAACAGTGGGCGCTCGCCTCGGCCGGCGTGCGCTACCCCGACGCCACGCTGGACCTCGACGACCTGTTCCTCTTCGAGGCCTCCCGCCGCGTCCACAAGGACCGCACCGTCAGCCTCGACGGCCGCGTCTACGAGGTCGATGCCCTGCTGGTCGGCCACAAGGTCACGCTCCGTTACGACCCCGACGCGCCGCCCTCGCGGCCGCTCGACGTGGTCCATGACGGCAAGCCGGCCGGCAAGGCAACCCCCCTCGACGCCTACGCCAACACCGCGGTCAGGCGCACCTACCCGGCGAAGGAGATCCAAGCCGACGAGCCGCCGCCGGAGCCGCCGCGCTCGCCGCTCAAGATGCGCAACCTCAAGGACCGGAAGGAGGACAAGTGATGTACCGCAAGCACTTCGCCTTCACCCGGCTGCCCTTCGAGACCCCGGCGGAGACCGACGAGCTGTTCGAGTCCGCCGCCCGCCGCGAGGCCGAGGCCCGGCTCGGCCATCTCATCGACCTGCGCGGCATCGGCCTGCTCACCGGAGAGGTCGGTTCGGGCAAGACCACCGTCTGCCGCCACCTGACGGCCGGGCTCCATCCGGGGCTCCACCGCGTCCATTACGTCTCGCTCACCACCGGCAACGTGCTCGACATATACAAGGAGATCGCATGGGAGCTCGGCCTGCCGATCGAGCGCTCCCGCGCCACCGCCCGCCAGGCGATCCGCAACGAGATCTCCCGCCTGGTGACCGAGGCCAGGCAGCTCCCGGTGCTGGTCATCGACGAGGCCCACCACCTGCGCAACGACGTGCTGGAGGACCTCCGCCTGCTGACCAACTTCGCCATGGATGCCGAGCAGCGCCTGTGCCTCATCCTGGTCGGGCTGACCGAGCTCAGGCGGCGCCTCGCCATGGCGATGCACGAATCTCTCGCCCAGCGCCTCGTCGTCCGCCACCACCTCGCCGGGCTCGACCGCGACGAGCTCGACGCCTACCTCGCCCACCGCCTGCATCTCGCCGGATGCGAACTCCCGCTGTTCGAGCCGCCCGCCGTCGAGGCGCTGTTCCAGAGCGCGCGCGGCCTGCCGCGCCAGATCAACCGCATCGCCCATTACGCGCTCTCGGCCGCCGCCCTGGACGGCGCCAGGACGGTCAACGCCGAACACCTCCAGAACGCCATCGAGGAGCTCGCGCCATGACCGGCGCCGGCAGCCAGGGCGCGGCGACGGACGGCTTCCCGACCCGCGCCCCGGTCGAGCTCGAGGACCGGCCGCGCGCGCAGCAGTGGCTGGTCGACACGCTGTGGGGCGAGCAGGCGGTCGGCATCGTCGGCGGCGAGCCCAAGTGCGGCAAGTCCATCCTGGCGATGGACCTCGCCGTCGCGGTCGCCGCCGGCGTCCCGTGCCTGCGCCACTTCGCACCGGCCCGGCCCGGCCCGGTCCTGATGTTCGCCGCCGAGGACGCCGGCCACCTCGTGCGAAAGCGCCTGCACGGGATCGCCCGCGCCGCCGGCGCCCGCTTCGAGACCCTCGACATCGCCGTCATCGACGTGCCCGCGCTGCGCCTCGACCATCTCGACGACCGGCGCCGCCTGCAGGAGACCGTGCGGCGCATCGCACCCCGCCTCCTGATCCTCGACCCGCTGGTCCGCCTGCACGGCGTCGACGAGAACGCCGTCGCCGACGTCGCCCCCATCCTCGGCTTCCTGCGCGACATCCAGCGCCGCTTCGAGACCGCCGTGCTCCTCGTCCACCACGCCCGCAAGAGCGGCGCCACAAGACCGGGCCAGGCCCTGCGGGGAAGCTCGGAGCTGCACGCCTGGGGGGATTCGAACCTCTACCTGCGCCGCCGCGACCGCCAGACCCTCATGACCGTCGAGCACCGCGCCGCCCGCGGTCTCGACGACATCGAGATCGAGCTCAGCGAGGACGCGGAAGAACCCTCCTTCCGGCTGCGCCAGCCGCCCCCGGCCGGCGCGGCGCCCCGGCCCGAAACCCCCGAACGGCGCATCCTCAAGGCCCTCGCCGAAGCCAGGACGCCGCTCTCGCAGCGCCAGATCCGCGAACGCGCCGCAACCCGCCACAAGACCGTCGGTGCCGTCCTGCAAAAACTCGTCAGGGAGGGGCGCATCCGGCGCGACGCCGAGGGACGCTACAGCCTCCTCGCAAGCCAGCCCGAAAACGCCGCGCGGTTCCCGGTTCCCGCCGCCCACGCCTAGGGGTTCGAGCCGGAACCGCCCTCGGGAACCGCCCCCCCCAACCGAACGTCAGGCACCCGACACGACAATGCGTCGGGCGATCGGCCCATGGCCGAAAGCTCCGCTTACGGCCATGGATGCACTCAGGCGGGCGGACGGCGGCGGGTCACCCGAAGGGCCGGAGCGAAGCGGAGGAGCCGCGAAGCGGCTTGACGCGCCGACGGCCGCCCGACACCCCGACCCCCTTCCTCTTGCCGGCAACGATCGTTCATTCCGAGAAATACGCGCCATCAGGACGCGAAATAATCCGGCAAATCCGCCCTCAGACAATCTGCGAAACAACACCGTCGAAGTCCGCCAGAGGAAGCCCGGCACCGCGCAGGACAAATCGACCCCGAAATCCACCGCCCGGACCGCACCGAGAGGCCGATCGCGCCCTCCAACTGCCGGATTTAGGATGAAATCGGCGTCCGGCCGCGATGTCGGAAGACAGCGGGAAGGCGGTTCAACGCTTCAGCCCGAGTGG
>JAJDUD010000033.1 GCA_022826825.1 Acidobacteriota bacterium
GTGATGACGCTACGCCGGGGAGAGGTCGTCTACGAGAACGGAGAGATTCTGGCCGGGGCGGGCAGCGGCGAACTGCTGCGCCGCGGGCGGTGGCAGGCGCCGTAAGGTCGGATTCCGCTGTCGAGCCCGGACATCGCGGGCGCTCGGTTCACTCCTCGCTCGGGAACGCGTAGTAGCCGTTCCGGGTGCGCGCCAGCAGGTCGCGGCGCCCGCGGACCGACACCTCGATCTCGCGCCACTCACCCTCCCGCTCGGCCTTGCGCGGGATGTAGGCCAGTCGGTACTGGGCGTGCATGTCCGCCTCGATCCGCGCGAAGCTGCTGATCAGGTCGCCGGTCCGCTCCGGGAAGAGCGCCTGACCGCCCGTTTCTTCCGTGAGCCGGCGCAGGAACCGCTTGTTGACCCGGGCGCCGTTGCCCTCGAACCCGATGGCGTAGACGACGGCATCGGTGAGCCGGGCCGCCTCGATGGTGTCGCCGGCGCTCATCTCGCTCCCGAAACCCATGCTCCGGGAGTCGTCCCCGTCGGTGAAGATCAGGAGCGCCTTGCGGTCCCCGTCGGCGAAATGGAGCCGCTCGAGGGCCAGGATCGAGGCGTCGTAGAGCGCGGTCGGACCCAGCGGGTCGAGCGCCATGATGTTGGCCACGAGCCGGAACCGGTCGTCGGTGAACTCTCCCCCGAAGCGGACCCGGTCGTTGAACTCGCCGATCATGGCGACGTCGCCCTCCCACAGCCGGTCCACGAAGGTGGCGGCCGCCTCCTTCACGTAGTCGAGGCTCACCCTCATGCTCAGCGAGGCGTCGAGAAGGACCAGAATGGTGAGCGGCGCCGCCTCGGCCGCGAAGAAGCTGATCTGTTGGGGGACCCCGTCCTCGCGAACCACGAAGTCGTCCGCGGTCAGGCCGGAGACGAAGCGGCCGCGCTCGTCGCTGACCGCCACTCCCAGATTGACCGCCTCCACCTGCACCTGGATGCGGAAGGGGTCCTGCGCGTCCATCCTTCCGGCGAACACCAGCGAGCCGATGAGGGCGGCTGCCGGAAGCAAGAGGCTTCCCCACCAACGGGTGCGGCGGGCCGGCGATGCCTTCCGGAGAAACATGGTGCGCGTTGGAAGCCCCGGAATCCTACTGCTCGGTACCGGACCCGGCGGAGGGCTCCGGCAGGTGCCCGGTTCCCGTCTCCCCGGTCACCTCCAGCAGTTCCTCAACGAGGAAACGGGTCCTGGCCGGCACCCGTTCGCGCGGGTAGTAGCGGGTGATCCGCTCGAAGACCTCATCCGGCGAAACCAGGCCGAGACGCCGGATCAGGAAGGCGACGTCGTCCGCATCGTGGGTGTCGTACCGCGCCGCGACGCATTTCATCGCGAGCAGGTACTCGGCGGTTGGGGCCCAGACGCGCACGTTGGGAAGCTCCAGCACCTGCATTTGGGGCGGAGACGAAAGAACGAATCCCCTGGCCGCGTCGTTCAGCCAATCCCCCGGCAGTCCGCGCGTGCGGGCCACCGCCCGGGCGGCTTCCCGGATCTCGCGGGTCGGCGCAAAGATCGCATCCACGTACCTGGTGGCCTCGCGCGCCCGAAACACGAGACACATGACCGCGCCGCCCAGCAACCCGATCTCCCCGACGATCGAGCGCCTGGCGAGTTCCTGGTCGAGCGCTCCGAACAGCTCGCGGATGCGGGTGGCGCTCAGCAACTTCAGGCTCGCTCGAGAAAGTTGGCCAGCACGAACACGTTGCGGGACCGGAACGCGACCGGGCTCTCCACGACGGCCGCGGCCTTGAGGTTCTCGTAGCCGGCGACGAACCACGGACGGGCGAGCGGCCCGATGCTGCGGGCCCACTGCGGGGCGGCGACCCCGCACTCCTCCGCCAGAGTCTCCGCCATTCCCGCCGCCATCGCCTTGAGACGCTCCGGGAGCCCCGGAGCGACTGGGGTTTTCAGCGCCGCCGCCGAGCCGGAACGGCGTACCTCGTCCACACAGTCCATGAAGTGCCGCCGCCACGACGGTTCCCCGTCCTCCAGAATGCGGACCGACGCGCAGAAGAACGAGTCCGGCGGTTCCGACAGCGCGTCGGCGATGGCGCGCCGGATCTGGGTACGCGGTAGCCCGAGAGCGAGGGCGACACGTTCCAGGCTTGACAGGCGCGCATCGTGCCCGGGCGTTTCCAGCAGTTGCACCCCTCGGAACGAAAGCCCCGAACGCTGCGCCAGCGCTCGCTGGGACACGCCGCGCTGCCGGCGGACGTTTCCGATCAACTCCATGGATGGAGTCTAGTGACTCACTACAATAAGTCAAACTCGCAGATGCGGCATCCAACCCAGCCGCCCCCCGGCCCCGGACGAGAGCGGATCGACGCTGGAGCGCCACTAGGTTCCCGCCCCGCGGCTGCTACAATTCTTCGTTCCATTCAGGGGCGAGAACGCTCTTCTGGGTTGGATTCCCGGCGGCCAGGTGCGGTTCGAGTCTGTCAGATTCGCCGGTCGCGGACCGTGGTCCCACCACACTTCTTCAAGGAACGGAGGTTCCCCGCAACATGCTTCAAAGAGCCCCTCGCACGCTCATTCTGCTCGCGATTCCCCTTGCCGCCGCCCTGATGGTCGGCTGCGGCGGTGGCGGCGAATCGGACACCGCGATGGAGGCCGTTCCGGCCGCCACCATGACCACCGTGGATCCGGCGACCGCCGGGACCATCAACGGCAAGATCATGCTCGACGGCGACGCGCCGCCGGCCGACGCCATCCAGATGGCCGCCGACCCCAACTGCGCCCGCATGCACGACAGCCCGGTCATGACCGAGTTCGTGATCACCGACATGGAGGGCGGCCTGCAGAACGCCTTCGTGTACATCAAGGGCGGTCTCGAAGGCATGAGCTTCCCCACCCCGACCGAGCCGGTCACCCTGAACCAGGAGGGCTGCGTCTACGTGCCGCATGTGCTGGGCCTCCAGGTCGGACAGGAACTCAACATCCTCAACAGCGACGCGACGCTCCACAACATCCACGCGACCCCGACCGCGAACCAGGAGTTCAACATCGGCCAGCCGGTGGCCAACATGAGCACCACCCGGACCTTCGACACCGTCGAAATCATGGTTCCGTTCAAGTGCGACGTGCACCGCTGGATGAACAGCTACGCGGGCGTCCTCGACCATCCCTACTTCGCGGTGAGCGGCATGGACGGCTCCTTCTCCATCGGCAACGTGCCCCCGGGCGACTACACGGTCGGCGTCTGGCACGAGCGCCTCGGTGAGATGGAGATGGCGGTGACGGTCGGCGAGATGGCCACCGCGGACGCCAGCTTCACGTTCAGCGCCGCCGAGTAGGCCAACCACCGTGGCGGGCGACGCCCGCCGGGATGCGGGGAATCGCCGCCTGGGGGCGGCGGTTCCCCGTTACCGCTAATCCGGGCGGGTTTCCTCCCCCTCCGGGTGCGGCCGGGAACCCTCCGGAGCGCCCGCGGGCCAGGGCGTCTTGCGCAGAGCCTTGGCCCAGCGTTCGAGCACCTTGTCCCCACCGAGTTGCCGGACCCGGTTGTAGTCGAAGAGCGCCGGTTGGCGCTGACCGAGACCGTCGCGGGCGTTGCCGCGACGGAAGTGGAGCATCAGCCGGATGTCGGGCGGTGGGGAGGACTGGAGTCCACGTGAGAAAGCGGCCTCGGCCTCTCCCCAGCTCTCTTCGAACAGCCAGGACTCACCCAGCCTGAGTTCCGGAATGCCGCGCGTGGTCAGATGGTAATTCCCGAAGCCGGCGTCCCGCCGTTCCATGAACACCAGCAGCGCGTCGCGCGCCTCGGCGGTTTCTCCGTGGTGCAGACGGATGCCGATCTCCTCAAGGGCAAAGTCCGGATTCTTCGGGAACTGCTCGCGGAGCGTGCTTACGGCGGTGAGGGCGTTGTCCAACCGTTCCTCCCGCTGATTGAAGAGTACGAGCGCCCAGAGGGCGCCCCAGCGCGAGCGTTGTCCTTCGCGGGCGGTGCGGGCGACCCATTCGAGACCCCTCTCCTTCTCGCCCCGCATGCCGAAGAGGAACGCGAGCATGCGGAGGGCGCGCGGCAGGGTGGCGATCGCGTAGTCCTGGGCGCCGGGGGCGTGGTAGGCGTCGGCGAAGTCAGGATCCGCTTCCAGCACCTCACGGTGGAGGCTGGCCGCCCGGCGCATGGCTCGCCCCGCGGAGAAATAGGCGCGTTGCACGGTGCCATCCCACGCGGCCTTGATGGATTCGACGGAGCCAAGGTAGTAAAGGTTCAGCAGGTCCCCGGGGTCGCGCTGCCGCACCCGTTCACAGCGTCGTCTTGCCTCTTCGAGTTGGTCCTCAAAGAACTGTTGTTCCTCGTCGGTCACCAGCGAGATGCCGCTCTGCTCCCAAAACCGGTCGTCCCGGTGCGATGACCCCCGCATCGCTCCCACGCGCTGGGCCACCTTCGTCCAGATGACGGCGGCGTGGCCGTAGGGCCCGGCAGCGAAGTCGGGGAACTGATCATCGAGGCGCTCGAAGATCTCCTCGGCCGCCTCGAAGTCATAGTTGAACAGGTGCTGATACGCCTCCGTCTCCAGCGGCAGCGATTCATCCCCGTAGGCCCGTGACGATCCCTCGACGAGATCCCGCGGCTGTCCGTGGGCCATGCCGGCCACGGACAGAATCAGCCCGGCCAGAGCTCCGACTCGGGCAGTCGTGGTCAATGTAGTCCCCATCATCATGCCGCGTATTTTCCCACGCGGGGCCCACGTACACTGCCTGTCTGATGCCCGATCCCTCCAGCGACGTTCCCGCCCAACTGATCGACCGCAGCGTCCCGTTCTCGGGGCGGCTCCTGCGCGTGGAACTCGACCGGGCGAAGGAGCCCGCGGGACCGAACGAATACGGCCCGGTGGTCCGCCGCGAGGTGGTCCGCCACCCCGGCGCGGTGGCGGTCGTCGCCGTCACCCCGGAGGAGAAGCTGGTGATGGTTCGCCAGTACCGCTATGCCGCCGGCAGATTCCTGCTCGAGATCCCCGCAGGAACCCTGGAGCCCGGAGAGCACCCGGAAGACACGGCCCGACGCGAGTTGCGCGAAGAGACCGGCTATGCCGCGGAGAACCTGCGCCCGCTCGGATCGTTCTTCAGCGCTCCGGGCTTCTGCGACGAGGTGATTCACCTGTTCCGGGCGGAGGGACTCACCCCGGGCGAGCAGGACACGGATTTCGGAGAGGACATCGATCTGGTCGAGATCCCCGTCGAAGAGGGGCGCCGGCGGCTGGCGGCGGGCGATTTCGAGGACGCCAAGACGCTCGCCGGGCTCGGGCTCTTCTTCCTGGATGCACCCGGCCGCTCCTGAGCCCGGATCTGCGATGGGATTTCACGGCGACCCCGGAAGGCGGCCGGCCTGGCGCGGCGCCGCGTCCCTCCTGGTGGTGGCGGCCCTGGCCGGCGCCTGCGCCGAGAAACCGGATCCGCCCGCGGCGGATGCCCCGGCGCCGCCGTTCGAGCTGCTGGACCTCGACGACCGCCCGCACCGGCTCTCCGACTTCGCGGGTCAGGTCGTCGTGCTGAACTTCTGGGCGACCTGGTGCCCGCCGTGCGTGGAGGAGATGCCGTCGCTGCAGCGCCTTCAGGATCTTCTGGGAGACGACGGACTCGAGGTGGTTGCGGTGTCCGTGGACGAGCGGTACTCCGACATCCCGCCGTTCGTCGCCGAACACGGCCTGCGTTTCCTGGTGCTCCACGATCTTGGCAAACGCGTCTCCCGGCGCTACGAGGTGTTCCAGTTTCCCGAGACCTGGATCATCCGCCGCGACGGAACGCTCGCCGCCCACATCATCGGGGCCCGGGACTGGGCGGCGCCCGCCTCGCTCGAGATCTTCCGGGATCTCCTCGAATAGACGCTAGAATCCGCCGCCGACCGGAAGGGATGCCGGTCCTCAGCGCGGAGGCGATCCACTTGAAGATTGAAGAGTCGAGTCAGTTCCTGCAGGCGAACGCCGTGGCGCAGCGGGTGCGCCAGTTGATTCTCGGGGCGGCGCCCAAGTTGAAGACCCCTTCGCGCCGGCCGACCGCGATCGCGCTCGCCGAGCTGAAGGCGGGAAAGCTCGAGGTCTATGACCCGAGAGAAGCCGCCGAACTGCTCGCCGAGGACAGCGAGGACCTCAGCGAGGAAGAGCGGGCCGCCGCCGACGCGGCGCGCGCCAGCTTCGAGCAGATGTTCGCCGAGGCGGCGGGCGGCGAGGTAGGCATCGATGCCGCCCCCGAGGAATCCGCCGAGCCCGCGCCGGAAGCCGACCCCGGCGAGACCGCGGCGGCGGAGGTGGGCGGGACCGAGGCCTCCGCGGAGGCTCCGGCCGAATAGCCCACCCGGCGTTCCATCCCGGACCGGAACGTCACGCTGGCGCTCGCGCGCCTCTCGCGTACCCTTTGGCGCGGGAGGTTTTGCATGAGTTCCCGTTTTGTTCGCGGAGCCGCCGTTGCGGTTCTCGCTCTCCTGTTCGTCCCCGCCGAGGCCGACGCCAAGACCGAAGCCCGCATCCGCTGGGAGCGGATGTGTCAGATCCGCGCCGACAAGTTCGACCTCGTCCTGCCCGAGGCCATGCGCGGGAACGGGATCGACATGTGGATCACGGTCATGAAGGAGGGCTTGCGGGATCCCCTCTGGCCGGACCTCGGCCACGGCTACGTGGGGAGCATCGGCTACATCATCTTCACCGACCGGGGTGGCGACCGCATCGAGCGGGTGTCCATCGGGGCCACCGGCTACAAGATCGAGCGCTGCGGGGTCTACGACCAGGTGGTGGGCAGCGCCGACCTGGCCGCGTTCGTACGGGAGCGCGATCCCGAGCGGATCGGCGTGAACATGTCCCGCAGCATCGGGGCGGCGGACGGGCTCTCGCACACGAGCTGGCTGCATCTCCGGGAGACGCTCGGCGAGCCCTATGCGGACCGCCTGGTCTCAGCCGAGAAACTGATCTCGGACTTCCGTTCGCGGCGGGTCGCCAGCGAGATCGTCGCCTTCGGCGAGGCCGGCGAGTGGTCGCGGAAGATCGCCGAGCGCGCCTTCTCGAACGAAGTGATCACCCCGGGCATCACCGCCCTCGAGGACGTCGGGTGGTGGATCGAGCAGCAACTGCTGGAGAACGGTTTCGACAGCTCGTTCGGGATGCCGTCCATCTACATCACCGGTCCGACCGGCATCGAGGCCACCTCGAACGAGCGCATCATCCAGCGCGGCGACCTGCTGATGATCGACTGGGGGGTGGGGTATCTGAACTTCTACACGGACATGAAGCGGATCGCCTACGTGCTGAAGGAGGGCGAGGTCGCCGTGCCCCCCGGCATCCAGAACGCCTTCGACCGTGGCCGCGCCGCCCGCGATGTGATCCGGAGGACCATCAAGCCGGGCCCGACCGCGGGGGCGATGCTGGAGCACCTCGCCGCCGAGCTGACCGCGGCCGGCTTCCAGATGATCGAGTTCAACCAGCCCACCGACGACGACACCACGGACGTGGTGGTCGGCTGCCACTCGGTCGGGAACCTCGGGCACGGGATCGGCCCGTCCATCGCCTGGTTCAATCCCACCCGGCTCGAGTACGAGATCGTGCCCTCCAACATGTTCGCCATCGAACTCTTCGCCTACACGAAGGCCGACGAGTTCGGCGGCGCCAAGATCCGCATCCCGCTCGAAGACGACGCCATCGTCACCGAGCGGGGGGTGGAGTGGTTCTATCCCGCCAACGACCGGATCCTGCTGATCCGCTAAGGAGGCCGTCATGAGGCCCGTTTCCGCACTCGCGAAAGCAACGCTGTTTCTTGTCCTTCCCGCGCTGGCCGGCGCCCAGCTCGCGTCCCAGTCGCAACTGACCGCCGCGGACGCCGATCCCGGCTTTCGCCTGACCCTGGATCATCTCGGAGGCGGCAACCGCGTCTTCGGGTTGGCGCCGCGCGACGTGCGTTGGGCCCCGGACGGGTCGGAGGTCTATTTCCGCTGGCATGAGGACCCGAAGCCGGAACACCTCGCCGACGACGATCCCTGGTTCGCGGTGGACCGGCAGGGCGCGGCCCTCCGGGAACTGACGGCGGACGAGGTGCGGCTCATTCCGGGCTCGAACATGGTCCGTACCGTTTCGGGAGACACGGCGGCGTGGAGCTCGGAGGGATCGCTGCACGTGTGGACCGCGGCCGGCGGCACGCGGGCGGTATTCGCCGTTTCCGGCCAGATCGGCCAGCTCCGGCTGCGCCCCGACGGGAGCAGGGTGCTCTTCGCGACGAAGGGTCTCTCGGCGAACGCCCCGGAGAACGGGGATCTCTGGGAACACGACATCGCGTCCCGGACGACCCGCCAGTTGGCGGCGGCGGTCGCGGCCGAGGAAGAGGAAACGAAGCAGCAGGAATGGCTGAAGGCGCAGCAGAACGAACTGGTGGTGGCCGTCCGCGAACGCAGGGAACGCGACGAACGCCGCGACGAGCTCCGCCGGGACCACAACGATCTCCTGCCCCAGGAGATTCCGGTGCCGAAGGGCGAGAAGGTGGTGGACATCCGGGTGTCGCCGGACGGGAAGCACCTCGTCTTCCGGTCGCGGAAGGACCCCTCGGACCCGAAGCGCACGAGCTTCATGGAGTTCGTGAACGAGAGCGGGCAGGCCACCGAGAAGGACGCCCGTCCCAAGGTGGGGGAGGCGCTCGCGTCGTGGCGTCTCGGGATCGTGGCGGTGGACCGCGGCGTCCGCACCGAGGACATCGAGATCCGCTGGGTGGAGGACGGCATCGAGAAGGACACCGTGATGCACGGCCCCTGGTGGAGCCCGGACGGCAAGCACGGGGTCGTGCAGGTGCTCTCCATGGACCACAAGGAGCGCTGGATCTCGCTGCTGGACCTCGAGGCCGGCACCCTGCGCCACGTCGATCACCAGCAGGAGGAGGCCTGGATCGGCGGGCCACTGGTGACCGGCCGCTGGTCGCCGGGGTACCTGGAGTGGCTGCCGGACAGCCAGGCCTTCGCCTTCGGGTCGGTGGCGAGCGGCTGGGCCATGCTGATGCTCGCGAACCTCGAGGGAGAGGTCACGGCGCTCACCGAGGGCGAGTTCGAGGTGCGGCGCGCCGAGCTCGCGCCGGGCGGCGACTCGTTCCTCGTCACCACCAGCCGCGAGCATCCGGGGGAGGAGCACCTCTACCGGCTGCCGGCGCGCGGCGGGGCCCTCGAGCAGGTCACCGGGGGCGAGGGAATGCACTCCTGGGCCGTTTCCCCCGACGGGGGGCGGGTCGCGGCGGTCAGCCAGTCGCTCACCCGGATGGGCGATCTCTACCTGATGGACCCGGTGGCCGCGGCCGACCCGGTGCGGATCACCAAGAGCGGCACCGACGCCTTCTACCGGACGGCCTGGGCGGACAGCGAGATCGTCGAGTACGACCTGCCGGACGGAACGACGGCGTGGGCCCGGATCTGGGACGCGCCCGCCGGCGCCACCCCCGGCGCGACCCCGGCGGTGGTCTATGCGCACGGCTGCGGCGAGTGCGCGCAGGCGGTGGTCAAGGGCTGGGCGCGCTCGGGCAGCATCGTTTACGCGAACTACCTGATCCAGCGCGGCTACGCGGCGGCGTCGGTGGACTACCGGGGAAGCTCCGGCTACGGACACCGCAACCGCACCTACGCCTACCGCCAGATGGGGGTCTCCGACATCGACAGCGCGCTGCCGCTGCTGGACATCCTGGTGGACCGGTACGGCGTGGCGCGGGACCGCATCGGGGTCTACGGCGGCTCCTACGGGGGGTTCTTCACCCTGATGTCCCTCTTCCGGAACCCCGGCAAGTACGCCGCGGGGGTGGCGCTCTATCCGGTCACCGACTGGGTCCACTACAACCAGGGCTACACCAGCCGGATCCTGAACGGCGACCAGCTCGACGACGAGGAGGCCTATCGCGTTTCGAGCCCGGTCTACTACGCGGACGGGCTCGCCGATGCACTCCAGATCCAGCACGGCCTCGTGGACGGCAACGTCCAGATCCAGGACTCCTTCCGGCTGGCCCAGATCCTCATCGAGAAGCAGAAGGACTTCGACCTGGTCGTCTACCCGGTCGAGGACCACGGCTGGGACGAGATCCCCACCCGCCGCGACAGCTACCGCCGCATGACCGACTTCTTCGACCGCTACCTGGGCGGCTCCGGAGGCATGCCCCCCACGACGGATCCCCGGTAGGGACTGCTGGCCTCCAGCCGGGATGGTGGCGTTCCGGCTTGGACCGCCGGTCTCCGACCGGCACGCGCGGCGCTTCGCGCCGCGCATGTCACAACCCCAACGGGACAACGTGGCTCCCGCCTCGACGTGGAGTTCAAGAGCGGAGGTGGCAGGTACGGCTTGGAACGCCGACCTCCGGTCGGCATGCGGCCCGCAGGGCCGCGAAACGCGCTGGCGGGATCAGAGTCAGGATACGTTGCAACCCGAGTCGCAATGAGGGGTTCTTCTGATGTCCTGCAGTTTCACTGACGGGTAGGCGTCGACCGGGACGAGCAAGCCGCCAATTCAGTGACGCAATTCGTCACGTTTCCCGTGTACAGTGCGTCGCTCGCGCCTGTCACTTACGACACATGACGAATTTCCGGTTCCTGCATACTGCCGATATCCATCTCGATAGCCCTCTGCGGGGACTGGATGGACAGGAGGGGGATATCGCGCAGCGAATCCGCTCCGCCCCACGCGAGGCATTCGAGAACCTCGTCGAGTACGCGCTCCGCGAGCAGGTGGATTTCGTCGTCATTGCCGGGGATCTCTACGATGGGGATTGGAGGGACTTTCGCACAGGGCTCTTCTTCGTTCGGCAGATGGGCCGGCTGAACGCTGCGGAGATTCCCGTCTTCCTGCTCTATGGGAACCACGACGCCGAGAGCCGGACTACGAAGGCGCTGGAACTTCCTGGCAACGTCCACGTGTTTCGTGGGCGCAAGCCTCACACCTTCACTCTTGACGAAATCGGGGTTGCGCTACACGGTCAGAGTTTCCGCGACAAGTCGGTGACGGAGAATCTGGTTCCAGGCTATCCGTCCCCCCGGAAAAGGGCTGTTCAACATCGGTGTACTCCACTCCGGGCTCGGTGGTATGGATGGGCACGACGACTACGCCCCGACGAGCGTGGTCGAACTCGTTGCCAAGGGCTACGACTATTGGGCGCTCGGCCACGTCCACCGGCGGCAGGTGCTCCACGAGCTGCCGCCGGTGGTGTTCCCTGGGAACATTCAGGGACGGCACGTTCGGGAAACGGGGCCGAAGGGCGCCGTGGTGGTTACGGTGCGCGACGATGAGCCCAAGGTTGTTCCGCTCGATTTCGACGTCGTCCGCTGGGAAGCAGTGGACGTGCGCGTCACCGGAGCCGAGAGTCTCGGAGGTCGGCGATGCGGTCGCCCGGGCGAGCCAGCCGCTACTCGAGCAGGTAGGGGACCGACTGCTCGTCCTCCGCGTTCGGCTGCGGGGGCGCACTCCTCTCCACGGACGGCTCCTCGCCGATGTGGATGGCCTGCTCGCCGAGGCGCGCGGCGCGGTCTTCGGACTTTCAGGAGACGGCTGGGTGGTGCGTGTGGACGTCGAGACCCGACCGCCGACCTCTTCCGACGCGCTTCGTGCCCGTGCTGACGCGATCGGCGATCTCGCACGGCTGCTCGAGCAAGCGCCGCAGGATGCGGACCTGCTGCGCCAACTCGAGGACGACGTGGGGCTGTTGGGGGTGCGGCTCCATCCGGACGCTGCGGACGCGGTAGAGGACATTCCGCTGCGGCGGACCCTAGACGGGGACTATCCCGCCCTCATCCGCGAGGCCGCTCCTTGGCTCTTGGCGCGGCTCGCCGCCGACGAGTCCTGAAGTGCGCTTCGAACGGGTGGACCTGATCCGCTTCGGAAAGTTCACCGGCGCGCGGCTCGAGGTGTCCGATGCCCAGCCGGATTTCCACATCGTTGTCGGCCGCAACGAGGCGGGAAAAACCACGGCCATGGCGGCAATCGAGGATCTGCTCTTCGGTATCCCAGCGCGTACTCCGTACGCCTTCCTTCACGGTTACGACGAGCTTCGGGTCGGCGGAGTTGTCGCAACGGGTGGCGAACGGCTGTCGATCCGCCGCCGCAAGGGGAACCGGGACACACTGCTTGATGAGACTGAGGCAGCGTTTGCGGAGGGTGAAGCGACGCTCCAGCGGTTCCTCGGAGCGGTGGACCGCGAGTTCTTCCTCCGGATGTTCGGCCTGAGCCACCACCGGCTGGCCGAGGGAGGAAGTGAGATCGCCGCCGCCGAAGGCGAGGTGGGAGAGATGCTGTTCGCCGCCGGTGCCGCGCTCCGCGGCCTGCGCGTTTGCCGGAAGGGACTCGACAGCGAGGCGGCAGCGCTCTGGGCTCCCCGCAAGTCGAAGACTCGGCGCTTCTACCAGGCGTCGGCCCGGTTCACCGAAGTGGACCGGGCGCTCCGGCAGGGGACGAAGCGACCCGAGGAATGGAAGAGGCTTCGACGGGATCGCGACGCCGCCGCGGGCGGACTGCGTGAGCTTGAGGACGACTACCGGGTGGCCGCCGCCGAGTCCCGCCGCTGCCACCGCGTCCGGCGTTTACTGCCGTCGGTGCGTCGGCTCGCGGAGCTTGAGGAGGCAATCGGATCGCTGGCCCATGTGGCGCTGTTGCCGGAAGACGCCGCGGCCCGGGTAGACGCTTCACGGGGGAAAGCGGCTGACGCCGGGGCGGAGATCCGCGTCCACGAGCAGGCACTTGAGACCAAACGCCGAGCTCGCGAGGCTGTTCAGCCCGATCCGCAGTTTCGAGAGCGCCAATCCGCTCTTGAAGAGGTCGAGACCATGCGGCTAAAGGTCGAGCCGATGCGATCCGATCTTCCCAAGCGAAACGCGGAGAGGGATGTGCACCTCGGCACGGTCCGGCAGGCGGCGCGCGACCTAGGCTGGGCGTTCGGAGCAGATGATTCGCTGCTGGAGCGGATTCCATCGGACCGCCACCTCGCGGACCTAAACGACTTGCTTCAGCGGCGTGGCGCGTTGGCGGAGGCGGTGAGAGCCGCTGGGACTGCGCTGTCGGAGGCCGAAAGGCGCCTCGACGAACATCGTTCGCGCCTCTCCGCCGATCGGCGTCCGGAAGCCGCGGCCCGTCTCGACGCAGTGGTGGGGGCGAACCCGACAGCCGGGGACCTCGAAGCACGCGCGCGCGACGTTCGGCGCGAACGTGACGAGCTACGGGAACAGATAGCCGGGCTTCGAGCCGGGCTCTCGCCCGCGCTTCCTGACGACATTGCGAGCGAGGCGGCGCTTCGCAGTTTGCCCGTGCCCACCGCCGAGGAGATCGACCGCAGCCGTGATCGGTTCCGCGATCTCGAAGAAAAGCTGGAGGGCGTGCACCGCCGTACCGCTGACGTGCGGCGACAGCTTCGAGCCGACGAGGATCGTCGTGGTGAACTCGAACGCGCTGCTCCTGGAGTCACGCGTTCGTCGCTTGATGAGGTGCGGTCTGACCGCGACACAGCGTGGGATGCGGTGAGAGCGCGGTTTCTGGATCCGGCGACAGATGGAGACCGGGAGGCGCTTGCTACACAGTTCGAGGATCTCGTGCGCGAGGCCGATGGCGTCGCCGACCGGAGGTTCGAGAGCGCCGAGGCGGCCGGCCGTCTCGCCGCGACCGAGCTGTCGATCCGTGAACGGGAGGTTGCGCTTCGGGCGTTTGTCGCCGAGAAGGAAGAGCTCGTGGTAGACCGGCAAGGGCTCCTCGCCGAATGGCGCTCACACTGGGAAGCATGTCCTTTCGAGCCGCTTCTGCCCGACCGGATGGCCGCCTGGGAGGAAACCCGGGGCGCTCTCGTCAGCGCGTACCAATCGCTCGGCCGGAAGCAGCGTGAACTCGCCGCCCTCGAAACTGAAGAGCGGACGATTCGCGACCAGTTGTCGGCCGCTCTGTTGCCGTTCGGAGTCTCCGCCGAAGAGCTTGAAGCAGATCCGCTTCGGATGATTCTGCGGCGAGCGGAGACGGCGATTCGGGACGAGCGTGAGGCCGACCAACGGGAGAAGGACGTACGGGCGGAACTCGCTAAAGCAGGGGAAGAACGGAATCGGGAACAGTCGCGGCTCGAACGAGCTCGAGCGGATACGGCGGCCTGGAAATCCGAATGGGAGCGATCGCTCGCTGAGGCTGGCCTCGATCCGGTTCCTCCGGGAGATGCTAGGGCCAGCCTCCTCACGGACATGCGAGTGTCAGCTAACACCGTCCGTGAACTCCAACATCGCATCGCGCGCATGGAGGAAGACATCCGTCGGTTCGAGGAGATGGTGCGCGGTCTCGCGTCCGAACTCGTCCCCGAACTGAACGACTTGCCAGCGGCCGAAACGGCCATCCGCCTCCGCGATCGGTTGCGCGGCGATCTCGACCGCCGCCGGGAGCAGGAAGAACTCGACCAGGAAATCAGGGAGCTTCAGGAAGCGATCCGACAAGGACGGGCGACCGTTGCCCGATCCGAGGCGGAGCTGGCACCCCTCCACGAGCTGGCCGGAACAACCGACCAGAACGCCCTGTGGACAGCCATCGAGGAATCCGATCGCAAGCGTGCTCTCGCACACGAGCGCGCCGGGCTACGGGACCAACTCGCCACCGACGCCGACGGGCTGAGCTTGGCCGACGTCCGCGCCGAATGCGAGGGCGTCGGGCCTGACGAGGCGAAGGTGCGCGAGGAGGCAGCTGCCTCCCGGCTGGAGGAGATCACGGCGGAGCGGAATCGGCTCGCCGAGCGGCTCGGCGAGAGCCGCAAAGAACTTGAGGCCTTCGCGGACGATGACGCGGCCGCCCAGCTCGCGGCGGAGCGACAGGGGGCGCTCGCGGCAGTCCGGGAAGCCGCGGAGCGTTACGCCCGTGTGCGTACCGCCGAAACCTTACTGCGCTGGGCGTTGGACCGGTTCCGCAAGGAGAAACAGGGCCCCATGCTACGCCGGGCCGGAGACCTCTTCCGCACCCTTACCGGAGGCTCGTTCGCCTCACTCGAGGTCGGCGTTGACGCGAAAGACCGACTCCGCCTCGAAGCGATCCGGGCAGATGGCCAAAAGGTTCAGGTGAGCGGGCTCAGCAGCGGCTCCGAGGACCAGTTGTATCTCGCGCTGCGGATTGCCGCCATCGAGGACTACGTGAAGCGGGCCCCGGCCCTCCCTTTCCTCGCCGACGACCTATTCGTGAACTTCGACGAGGAGCGTGCCGGCGCCGGGTTCCGGATTCTCGGAGACCTCGCGGACAGCGCTCAGGTGCTCTTCTTTACCCATCACGAGCACCTCGTGGCGATCGCCCGCGACGTGCTTGGCAACGGGGTGCCAGTGATCAGGCTGGAGGAAGTGTGACCGGCCGAGGCGGGCCGGTGATGGAACGGACGGGCAACACCTCTAGGAGGGAACACCGCTATGAGTAGCGAGAACGGGAAGGACAGGGAGGGGCTCGGCCACGGCCTGCCCCGACTGCTGACTGAGGACGCTGATCGGCTAAACGATCTGCTCGGCCTGAATCGGCGGGAACGCCGATTCATGGCGAGTCTGGCTCCTTCCCAGGTCCGGGCGGCCGTCCGGGAGCGACTCCGAAATCGCGCGGAACCCGAGAAACCGGGCGAAGAGGAACGGCTGCTCGTCCAATGGCACTATGGGAGACCTGACTGGCGAGCGGACGCGTGGCGTGACGCCCTGCGCGAACCCGGAAGCCGTCCACCTTCGTTGCTGGCGATCGTACTGGCGGAGTTCATCGAGGCGGAGCGCGAAGCGGTCAAGGAGGCTGGGGAGGCTCCGGGCGACCGACCGGAATCCGACCGGATTGCCGACCGGGCCTGGACGCACACGCGAGAGCAACTCACGCGCTGGGATGAACTTGAAAAGGCGGAGCGGGAGCAGTGCATCCTCCGGACCTTTGCGGTCGCGACCCTCCGTGGCGACGTGGCCACTCTGGCCGAAGCCGTAGAGCTCGCGGCCGATCTGCGCGATCAGTTCGAGAATCTGCTCCCCGAGGAGAAAGTCGAAGACGAGGAAGAACCCACTGCGGCTTCAGCCGACGCGGCCTCCGACAAATGGGCAGCGCGAGCCCGGTCACTGAAGGATCTCCTGACTCGCGCCGAAGGCCCTCCGCCGAACCCCGATCTTCTCTGGGAGATCGCACCCTTGGTGGAGTCACTGCGCGAACTCGAACCGGCGGTGCGCACCGAGCTTTCCAATACCGCGTTCGGGGAGTTCCTCTCCAGTGTGCGCAAGACCTTGGACGAGATTCAGGCGGACCCAGCCTTCTGGCTGGATTCCGCCCGCCGGGCATCCCTTGAAGAGAAGTGGGAGGCCTCTCGTGGCTCGTCAAAGCAAGACGCTGTCGGCGAGGAGAAACGCCGGTTCGACTCTGGAGTGGGTGACGCATCGGATCAGGTGCGCGTCGCCGCTGCCGATCTCGCCGCTGCCGAGGAGAGGACCCGAGCGCACCTAGACGAAAAGCCTGACGACCCCTTCGCGCGGGGAGATTGGGACGATGCGCTTGCCAACCTTCAGCAGCGGGAACATGCCTGTCGCAAGCGGCATCGGGAAGCGCAAGGGTCGCTGCTGAGCGCGTTGTCCCCTCGTGGTGACGATCTGGATACCGAGGAGCAGGATCCGGGACGGAAGGTGGGTCCAAAGCCGGAAGATTCGGACGCTCCAGATTCGGAAGAGCTTGAGGATTCACCGTCACCCGAACCGCCGGGGCCGAGTTCACCGTCGCCCGACGCCCCATTCGGCCCTGCGGTCCCACCCAAGCGAACCCAGACAAAGCCACCGCCCAAGCCAAAGTCCGAGCCCCAGAAGCCCGAATCGCAGAAACTCGGGTCACGGAAGCGCGAGTCGCAGAAACCAGCCGCTCGGATCGCTGCGCCGAAACCTCGTCCACCCGTCCGTCCAACGGCGCCGAAGGCGAAGACGCCGGAGCAGTCGCAACCCGCCGCGCGCAAACCAACCCGGACGCGAGACCCCCTGGCTCGTAAGGCCGAGAAGCAGATCATCGCTGCGCTCCTCGAGGAACCCCCGCGTCTTGCGTTCGCATTCCAGATGTTGCGACTGTTCGAACGTGTCTTTCCCGGCGACTCTCCTCCGCGCAGCGGGCTGCTTGAAGCGGCTCTTCTTTCCGAGAGGCTGCGGCTCCCGGAGGGCCCCATTGCCACGCGGCTGCGCGACATCTTCGGCGAACTTTCCGCGCCTGAACCCGATGGAAGTGAGAAGGAGGTTGCCTTCCAAGCCGCAGTTGGGCTCGCGGCGTGCCTCCGTCCGGCCCTGTTCGCCCCCAACACCGGTGCTCTCAGTGTCCTCAGCAGTCTTCCGCGGAGTAGCGTGTTCCCGGACCTGCACGGGCTTGCTAAGGGCATCGCCGGGCACGCCGCGAAAGTCCAGCATGCCGGGGTGGAGTTCTCGCTGCTCCGGGCGATGCGGACCGGCGTGTCGCGCGAGGCCGCGCTGGAACGATGTCTCGAAGGGATTCGGGGTTGGCGGCAAGACGCTCCACAGCGCAAGGTTCTGTACCAGCCGGCGACCGCCGTGTGGCTTCGCTGGGTTCAGGATCGAGGCGAGATCGGCCGCCTGATGAAGGATCTCGAAACCCAGAAGGCCGACGAGTCCGAGGTCCGGCAGGCGGTTATCCGGTGGCGCGACCGTTCGTACCTCCAAACGCTCGTGCAGAACACGGACCGCGACATTCGCGGCAAACTGCGCCCTCGTGCGGGAATCCAATCGCGCGCCTACGAAAGACTCGTCCAGGAAGCGGGAAGGGCTGCCGACCTCGCACAAGGCTACCTGGAGTGCAAGGAGCCTCTCCCAGATGCTTCCGACTTCCGGATTCGCGTGCTGTCTGACCTGCGGCGGGATCTGGACCGCGTTGCGCCGGACGTGCTGAACGCGCTGCGATCAGCTGGAAACCACCACCCCGCGTGGCCGGCTGCTGGCGCGCGGATCGCCGGGCAGGCAATCGAGCGCCTGCGTGCGATGCTCGATCCGCAGGACGGTGTGCACGAAAGCGACATGGAGCCGAGTCCGGAGGACCTCTTGGTGGCGGGCTTCTTCACCACGCGGGTCGTGCCGGACGAACACGGCGACCCGGCCGGCGAACCGAGGGAGGTCCTGACGGACCTGATGGAGAAGCCGCCGCTGCCGTTCCCGGAGGTCGTCCACGGGCATGTGGATTCGGGCGACCTGCATCTCGCACATCGCATTCTGGAATGGGTGGCAACCGAGAACGGCGAAGACGTTCGAAGTCTGCGGGACGATCTCAAGGCAGCGCGGAAGCGGCAAGGCGACGCCTTGGAAACCGAGGTTCGACTTCAACGGGACCGGATCGAAAGCGGCCTCATGCTCGGGATCGTCTCGGCGGATGCCCGTGAACGGCTCGACCCGACGCTGTTTGACCACGAGCGGAAGCTCGCGAACCCCGAGTTTCGACGTCTTCGTGACATGGAAGACCAGTTGGCCGCTTCTCGCGCGGAACTCGACCGCATGGAAGAGAAGCACCTGCAATCCGTCCGAAGTGATTTCGAGAGGCTCTCGCTGGCGACGAATAGCCCTCAGGCTGTCGCGATCTGGGACGCCATCGAACGGCGGGACATCGTTACCGCCAACGAACTCATTCAGCAGGCGGGAACCAATCCGGACTTCGAACTGCCAGGACCCCCGGAGCGCGACATTCTCAGCGAGTTCTTTCCCGAGGGTGCGAAGACGATCAATACCGAGATCGAGAACGCTGGAGGGACCGCGGATGTTCTGGAGCGAATACGGCGGGGAAAACTGTTCGGCGATCTGCCTGGCGCGCGCCGGGATTCCGCTGTCCGCATGTTGGAGGCGTGGATTGGGCTGAAGGTGCAGCGCCGCGCGAAGCTGGCGATTGGGCGATTGATCGGAGAGCTGTTCTCCGAGGTCGGATTCGTGGTCAAGCAAGTCCCAGCGACGGAGAAGATCCCGAATGCGTGGGAAATGGAGACCGTTCCGCTCGAGAACCGCGATCAGTCACCGGTTCCGGTGTACGGATCAGGTGCTCGGGGCCGGTACCGCGTGATCTGCTGCTGGAACCGGCCGGCGGTCGAAGACCTGACGCAGTACACGCATCAGCGCGGTGGCGGATCTCCTCCCATCGTTCTCTACTTCGGACGCCTGAGCGAACTCCAGCGCCAGGAGCTCAGGGCCGCCTGTCGCGAACGCGAAGAGACGATGATCGTCCTTGACGAAACGGCGCTCGTTTTTCTTTGTGGCGAGCGTGGATCGCGGCTGTCTGCTTTCTTTCATTGCACCCTGCCGTTCACCCATGTGATGCCGTATCACACGCAGGGCGGGATCGCGCCGCCCGAAATGTTCTTTGGCCGCGCCAAGGAGACGAGAGAGGTTCGCAATCCCCGCGGACCGTGTTTCATCTACGGCGGGCGTCAGCTTGGGAAAACTGCCATTCTGAGGGCCGTCGAGCAGCGGGAGCACCGCCCGTCCGACGGCCGTTTCGCTTTCTTCGTGGACCTGTGGGCGCACGGCATCGGGACGAACCGCCCCCCGCTGGACATCTGGCCACTGCTCTGGCAAGAACTCCACGGGGCCAGCGCGATCCCACCAGATGTGCGAGAGCCTTCTACCAAGAGCCGGGGTTCGATAGACGGTTTCCTGACCGCCCTGATTCATCACTTCGCTCCGGAGAGCGGCCGGACGCTCCTGCTCCTGCTCGACGAGGCGGACCGGTTTCTGGACGAGGACTCACATGATCAGTCATCCGGCGCGGCGGCCACCGGCTACCCCGAGTCCATCCGCCTCCAGAGATTGATGCAGGGCACGGACCGCTGCATCAAGGTCGTGTTTGCAGGTCTCCACAACGTACTGCGTACAGCGGAACAGGCGAACCATCCGCTCGGTCAGTTCGGGCGGCCGATCCAGGTGGGACCGTTACTCCGGAACGGCGAAATGCGGGAGGCCCGTCACCTGCTGACCCGCCCGCTGTTGGCCGCCGGGTATCGAGTGCCGGGGGATCTCGTGACGCGCATCCTCGCCCAGACGAGCTATTACCCTAGCCTGATCCAGCTCTACGGAGAGGCGCTGATCAACGCGATGGTGGCGGCCCCCTCCGCGGGGGCGCTCCCGCAGGTCGTGAGCGAGAGCGTTCTCGAGGCCATCTATCGGGGTGGCGGCCTGCGGCAGTTCATCCGCGATCGGTTCCAACTCACGTTGAATCTCGACAAACGCTACGAAGTGATTGCCTATGGCATCGCCCGCTTGTCCATCGAGGACAGCGCTGCGCTCGTTCATGGCCTCTCGCGCGACCGTATCTTTGCCGAAGCGCAGGATTGGTGGTCCGAGGGGTTCGCGGAGACGGGCGGCGAGCGCTTCGAGTCCCTGCTCGACGAAATGGACGGGCTCGGCGTCCTGCGGCGCCTCGCGCCGGACACCTACTCGCTGCGAAACCCGAATGTGCTTCTGCTGCTGGGCACGAAGGAGCAGGTCGAGGAAAAACTCCTGGAAGAGCGGGAGCCCCCGCAGGAGTTCAAACCGCGGATTCTGCGCGCCCGCCGCAAGTTGGACGATGCGGACGACCCGGACCGGAGTCCGCTTACCTTCCATCAGCAGGACCGATTGTTCGCTGAAGAAGACGGGGTCGTGGTTCTCTCGGGAGTTCGAGCCGCCGGCCTACACGATGTCTTCGAGACCTTCGCTTCCCATCCGGATCGACCGTTGGTACGGCTCGAGGGTCTTCCGGATCGGGAGTTCTTCAATTCCGCGTTGCGCGGCAGCGTAAAGCGTCAGGCGGAAGGGCTGAGGGTGCATACCGTAGCGTGGGAGCACCCATGGACCGTGGCTTGGATCCGAGACACGCTCAGCTACCTGAAGGCACGCCGCACGTCGAACCGGCAGGTCCGTGTCCTGTTCCTCGCTGACGGCGACCGCTTGCTGGCGCTGATGCGCGACCCCGGCCTACAGGCGCTTCCGCGGCTGGACCGGATCTCTCTCGAGCCCTGGCAGGACGGGTTCGTGCGTCAATGGATGCTGGATGTCGGCATCGGGGATTCCGCCGATTTTCGTCAGCGAATCCGCGAGATGACCGGAGGTTGGCCCGCGCTTCTCATGCGGCTTCACGAGCTTACGGCGTACCACGGAAGCGCCGAGTTGGGGCTCACCGAGTTCGACACGGAACTCTCGGATCATCACGAGCGGCAGGAATGGCGTCGTCAGTTCAGTCTCGAAGATCCTGTGACCCGCGCCGTTCTCCGACCGCTCGCGGATTACGGGGATTTGCCGCGCAATGAGATCGTTGAGGAGGCGACCCGAGATGACTTACCGCCCGAGGAGGTGAGGCTCCGGCTTCGCTGGGCGCACCACCTGAACCTCGTCCGGCAGGGACCAACTTGGACCATCAACCGCGCGGTGGCCAGGCTCGTCCAGGAGGGGGCGAATGGCTGAGGCTTCGTCAGCCTGTTCTTGTCGGCCTCACTGCGGATTGCGTGTGCCCGGAATGTCCTTCGGGGCCGCTGACAGATCATTGCTATCTCGCGATCGGGCGTTCGCGCACGGTGTCCATCAGGCTAGGGATACGAGGATCCCGGCCCGGGTTCGGCCCCCTGCCCCCCGATGAAGCCGAAATCGGAAACCACCCTCGGCATCGTTGTCGCTTGGGCGTCCCGGCACGCCTTCGTGCGCCGGTAGCCGATCCACGTCGAGATGGCTGCCGCCGCCGCTGTCAGGCTGCCGTCGATCCGGTCGTCGCGGTTGTCGTAGTTCACCGTCAGCGCGAGAACCCACAGCATGAGACCCAGGTCCACCAGGGGCCACATCCGGCTGCTGGTGCACGGGACGCCGCCCGGATAGGCGCCGGTCGCGTCGTAGTCGCTCTCGCCGGGCTTTGGCGGCCCCTGGGTCAGGACGATGGAACAGCCGCTCGCCAGGATCGCGAACACGAGGCCGCCCGCCACCAGGCTCCGGAGTCGGCGATTCCGGATACGCAGCACGAACGCCTCTACGCGGACCGGCGCAACACGCGGCCCGGAAGCGCGCCGGTGAAGCGGCCATCGTGGATCACGGGCTGTCCGTTCACGAAGGTGGCCCGGATGCCGGTGGCCCGGGCGCGGGGTCGTTCGAAGGTGGCGTGGTCCGTCACGTCTTCTCCATCGAACAGAACGAGATCCGCGGGGAATCCGTTCCCGATCCGGCCACGGTCCCCGAGCCCGACGATGTCCGCCGGCAGCGAGGTCATCCGGCGAATCGCCTCTTCGAGCGGGATCGTCCGCGCCTCGCGCACGTAGCGCCGGAGCACCCGCGGGAACGCGCCGTAGGCGGCGGGGTGGGGCGAGCCCTTCCCGTAGTCGTTCGCGTCGGTGATGAACGCCACCTCCGGATCGGCGGCAAGTTCGCGAAGGCCGTCCTCGCCGGTGATGTCGAGCACGAACTGCCCGACGGCTCCGTCCTCGGCCAGCATGAGATCCGAAATGGCCTCGAAGGGTGCCGTTCCCGCCGCGCTTCCCAGTTCGGCGAGCGAGCGTCCGAGCGCGTCGCGGCCGGCCTCGCTCCCCACGCTGGACACCTGGATCCGGTCCCAACCCACCGCCGAAACCAGGTTGTGCGGCCAGCCTTCCGGTTCCCACGGTGGCCACTCGGGAGTTCGTTCCTCGATGTCCCTTCCGATCCGGGCGCGGGTCTCCGGGTCGCGCAGGCGGGCGAGCAGTTCGCCCGGGCCGCCTTCCAGGGCCCAGGGCGGATAGATGGCGTACATCATGGTCGCCGCGACCGGGTAGGGGAACATGTCCGCGGAGACCCGCACGCCCTCCCGGCGGGCTTTGCGCTCCATTTCGAGGAAGGTGGCGAGCTTCGCCCAGTGGTTCCGGCCGACCGCTTCCGCGTGGCTGTGATGCACCCGGACCTCCGTGCTCCGGCCGATCTCGATCAGTTCCTCCACCGCCGGGAGCAGCGTTTCGCTCGATCCGCGCACGTGGGCGGTGAACACCGCGTCCGGGACCCGTAGCGAACGCGCCAGTTCGAGCAGTTCTTCGGTCGCGCTGAACATGCCCGGCGGATAGATGAGTCCGACGGAGAGGCCGCAGGCGCCCTCTTCGAGGCTGCGCTCCAGCGCCCCCGCCATTGCCGTGCGTTCCACGGCGTCGGGCGCTCCGGGCCGCAGGCCCATCGCCCCGAGCCGCAGGAGGCCGTGGGGAACGAGGGCGGCCACGTTCAGCGGCAGGCCGCGCGTCTCCAGCGCCGCGAAGTAGTCGGCGAGCGATGCCCAGCGCCACGACGCGCCCTCGGGCGTCATCCAGGCGTGGACGGCGGGAGCGAGGTCCGGTGCCTCGCCGAAGAGCGGCGCCGCCCCCAGCCCGCAGTTGCCGATGACCTCGGTGGTGATGCCCTGGGCGAGGCGGCCGGCGATGAGCGTTTCGCGGTCGGGGCGGCCGCTCGCGAGCACCAGGTCGCCGTGCGAGTGGATGTCCACGAAGCCGGGCGCGGCGACGAGACCGTCCGCATCCAGCTCCCGCAGCGCTTCGCCCTCGGGCGGGACGAACCGGCCGTCACGGATTCCGAGGTCGCCGCGGTAGGCGGGAGCGCCCGTCCCGTCCACGACCAGGGCGTTCCGGATCCGGTAGTCGAGGGAAGCCGCGTGGGAGGCGCGTTCCTGGCCGCAGGCGGCGCCGAGGAGCCCGGCGGCGAGCGCGCCCGTGAACTGGCGGCGGGTGGGCGGGGTGGGTCCGGGTTTCATGAATCGGTCGGAGGGATTCTGGCCGATGCCGGTGGAAAGGATGTTGCGGGGGCCAGGCCCTTCCCTTGGCGCGCGCGTGGGACCGTCGGTCCGCTTTGTGGGAACGAGCGAGTCGTGTGCGCGGGGTCGGAGAGCGGGAACTCCCGGCCTTCGTGGGTCCGGCGGGTGTCAGCTCCCCGCATTCGCGGGGCCGGCGAGGTTCAGCTCCCCGCATTCGTGGGTCCGGCGGGCGTCAGCTCCCCGCATTCGCGGGGTCGGAGGGCGTCAGCTCCCCGCATTCGCGGGATCGGCGGGTGTCAGCTCCCCGCATTCGGGGGGTCGGTGGGGTTCAGCTCCCCGCACTCGCGAGGTCGGCGGGTGTCAGCTCCCCGCATTCGCGAGGCCGGCGGGCGCAAGCTCCCCGCATTCGCGGGGCCGGCGGGGTCCAGCTCCCCGCATTCGGGGGGTCGGTGGGGTTCAGCTCCCCGCACTCGCGAGGCCGGTGAGGTTCAGCTCCCCGCATTCGTGGGGCCGGTGGGTGTCAGCTCCCCGCATTCGTGGGGCCGGTGGGTGTCAGCTCCCCGCATTCGGAGGGCCGGCAGGGGTCAGCTCCCCGCATTCGGGGGGTCGGCGGTCGTCAGCTCCCCGCATTCGGGGAGTCGGTGGGGTTCAGCTCCCCGCATTCGCGGGGTCGGTGGGGTTCAGCTCCCCGCATTCGCGAGGTCGGCGAGCGTCAGCTCCCCGCATTCGCGGGACCGGCGGGTGTCAGCTCCCCGCATTCGGGGGGCCGGCGGGGTTCAGCTCCCCGCATTCGGGGGGTCGGTGGGGTTCAGCTCCCCGCATTCGCGGTGTAGGAGACAGCCGTAGAGTCGCAGTTGGGAGACACCAACTTTTGCGCACCGTAGAGGGAGAGTGGAGGTGGAAGGAGGGGGTTGAGGGAGACCATTCATGCGCTGGAGGACAGGCGCATGAAGTTGACGTGGGACGAGGTTCGGGTGGCGAGCCGGATGCATGAGCGGGGAGCGTCGGTGAGGCGTTTGGCGAAGGATCTGCGGGTGACGGAGCACGCGGTCCGGTATCGGCTGAAGCGTTTGGGGGAGTCGGGCCGGCCAGATGTCAGGCGACATCTAAAACTGGGCCGCTTGGCGACAGATAAGACTGGGCCACCCCCCCGGGTTGAGCGAGCTCATGTGGTGGCCTCGTTGGGGTTGCTGGCGGGGAAGCTGGGCACGCTGGTGAAGCCGTTGAAGAGGCCGCTGCGGCGCTTGCGCCGCCGAGGAACGAGCCCAGCTCATGAACGCGGAGCCGGAGGACGGCATCTCCTCGCATTGACGGGGCCGGCGGGTGTCAGCTTCCCGCATTCGGGGGTCCGGCGAGGATCAGCTTCCCGCATTCGCGGGATCGGTGAGGATCAGCTTCCCGCATTCGCGGGGTCGGCGAAGGTCAGCTTCCCGCATTCGCGGGGTCGGCGGGCGTCAGCTTCCCGCATTCGGGGGGTCGGTGGGAGTGAGCTTCCCGCATTCGCGGGATCGGTGAGGATCAGCTTCCCGCATTCGTGGGGCCGGAGGGCGTCAGCTTCCCGCATTCGTGGGGCCGGAGGGCGTCAGCTTCCCGCATTCGTGGGGCCGGAGGGCGTCAGCTTCCCGCATTCGCGGGGCCGGCGGGTGTCAGCTTCCCGCATTCGGGGGGTCGGCGAGGATCAGCTTCCCGCACTCGGGGGTCCGGCGAGGATCAGCTTCCCGCATTCGGGGGTCCGGCGAGGATCAGCTTCCCGCATTCGGGGGGTCGGCGAGGATCAGCTTCCCGCATTCGGGGGTCCGGCGGGCGTCAGCTTCCCGCATTCGGGGGTCCGGTGGTGGTCAGCTTCCCGCATTCGGGGGGTCGGCGAGGATCAGCTTCCCGCATTCGCGGGTCCGGCGCGGGTCAGCTTCCCGCATTCGCGGGGTCGGTGGGGTTCAGCTTCCCGCATTCGCGGGGTCGGTGGGGTTCAGCGTCCCGCATTCGGGGGGTCGGAGAGCGACAACTCGAACTCGTTCGCTGGCGACATCCAAAACTGGGCCACCCCTCTCGGTGGTGTCGTGAGGCTGGGCGAGGTTGCGACGTGCGCGGCGCGGAGCGCAGCCACACATTCTTCGTAAGTCGTTGTTATAGCGATCAGTTACACGCGACTCCCGAAAACGGATGGCACCTGGGGCGGCACATCCTGAACCGGCCGGCAGCCCCGAGTCTGATCGGGAAACGGCAGGAATCCGGGTAAGCGTTCGGTCGTGGGTGTATGGACATGTGGCTGACCCATCGGACCGCGCCCTTGGCGTTCGGCGGAAACCGGTGCAGGCCGACTAGCGCACCCTCCACGGCCAGCGCATTCTTCGCCTCCATCGCCGCCAGTTCCTTGCGCCACAACGCTTTGTGCGGCGACCCCAGGCGCCCGCACTGGTGCGGGCGACCGGCTCCGCGCACTGCAACTCGTCCCCGCTCCTTTTCTCTGCCGCGCGGGTTCAAGCGCCAGCCATTCCGTTGTCGTTCCCTATACCCCCACGACCGAACGCTTACGAATCCGGCCCGCCTTCGAGCGACGTGGGCCGCAGTGTACGGCACCGCGATCCGCAGCGGGGGGAGCAGCGGCAGGAACGTACAACACCTCGGGACCGCTGCCCGGCGCACCGCGTCCTGGCCGACCACCGCCGTGACGCGGACGAGCTGGCCGGCCTCGACGATCACCGCCCGTCAGCCGAGCGCCGCCGACCAGGATCGCCGTACCGCCGGGAGTCCCGGGCCAAGCGCGACACCGGCCCGAACCCCGCGAGCGATGCAGGGCTGCGGGGCCATCTTCGGGGCCACGGTTGGAGTAGCGGAAGTCAACCCCCCCTTCCGCTACGACTTCCGCTACCTCGCGGTCGCCAACGTGGTTCGCGGGAGCCGTTGGCGCCGTTGCGGTTGGTCGCCTGCCGGCGAATCCGCTCTCCGCCTTTGGGGCGTCGAGCGGGGCTGGGAGCGACCCCCCTCCGATCCACGGATCTACGGTCCCGAGACGCACGGTCGTGCTAGCACTTCCGCTACGGCTCGGAGGTCGCTCCCAGCCCGCGCCTGTGGCGCGAGTGATCCCTGCGGGAAGGCTTCCGGCCCGCCTGCGGCGGGTCCAGGCGGCGGCCGGCGGAGCCTCCGTAGGCGGCGCGGTCCTCGAAGGGGACGCGGAGGCCGGGCGACAGCTCGCGGACGCCGCTGACGGCCTCGTGAGCCCGCTCCCCGGCATTGGGGAGCCGGAGGGCCTCCGCGGCCTGGTCGAAGGCGACCCGCTCCGCCGGGGTGAGGTCAGCATTGACCACAGCGGTGCGCCGCTGCGCCGTGCGCGCACTGGCGTGGGGGTCCGGGGGCTGCGCCCCCGGTCGTCCGGTGCTCCGGCAGCGGCGCGAGAGGCCGGGGGTTCGAAGGGGGGCGCAGCATCCCCTCGCCAGTCCCAATGTATATACATTGGGTAGGCTGGCCCACCGGCCTTAGCAGGTGAGCCAGCCGCCGCGAAGACGCCCGAGGAGACCCGGAATCGTCGGTCCGGAACGGCGGGATCGAGGTGCAACGCTAGGTCGCCAGGAACGCGCTCCACTGCTCCATGAGCGCCCGCCGCCGCTCGAACAGGTCGGTCCGCCGATACGCCGCCTCGATGCGGTTCGTGTTCACGTGCGCCAGCGCCAGCTCGCAGACCTCCCGAGGGGCGTCGGAGCACTCCGCCGCCCAGTCGCGGAAGCTCGACCGGAACCCGTGCGGCACCGCGCCGATCTCCAGTTCGCGGAGCGTCTTCGCGAGCGCCCCCTGGTTGAGCGGGAGACCCCGCGGCGAAGGGAACACCGTCTCCGAGCCGTTCGCGAACTCCCGCGCCTCGCGAAGCACCGCGAGCGCGCGTGTGGAGAGCGGAACCCGATGCTCCCGCCCCGTCTTCATCCGCTCGGGCGGGATGCGCCATTCCCGGCCCGCAAGGTCCATCTCCTTCCACCGCGCGCCGCGCACCTCGCCGCTCCGGCACGCCGTCAGCACCAGGAACTCGAACGCCAGCACCGTCGCCGGATGCGCCCCGGACCGCCGCACGACCTCGATGGCGCCGGCGACCTCGGCATACGGCAGGGCGCGATGGTGCTCCGGCCGGACGCCGTTCCGGGGCAGCGCCGCCCCGATGGCCTCACCGGCCGGGTTGTCCTCCCGGTAGCCCTGGGCCACCGCCCAGCGCATCACCGCCGAGATCCGCCGCCGCACCCGCCGCGCCGTCTCCCGCTTCCCGTTCCAGATCGGCTGCAGGACCGCCATCACGTCCGAGGTGCGGATCCGGTTCACCGGTTGCCCGCCGAGCTTCGGCATCACGTAGTCCCGCAGGCTCGAGCGCCACAGCTTCTCGGACCGGCCGCCGTCCTTCCAGCCGGCCCGGTGGACCGCAAGGACCTTCTCCACGGCCTCGGCGAAGGTGGGGACGGTCCGCTTCCGGCCGGTGACCAGTTCACCGCGCTGGCGGGCCAGGAGGTTCAGGACGCACTTCTGTCGTGCCTCGGCGAGGCTGACGTGAAGCCAGGAGCCGAGTCCGAGGTTGCGGGGACGTCCGTCGACGCTGATGCGCTGGCCCCAGGACTTGGCGAGGTGGCCGCGTGCGGTGCGCTTCACCCGGAGGGACAAACCTCCGGAGCCGCGGCCGTCGCCGTACCATCCGGGTTCCCGTATGGTCTCGACGAATCTCGCG
>JAJDUD010000046.1 GCA_022826825.1 Acidobacteriota bacterium
CTGCGGGATGGTTCTCTCTCTCGGTGCAACCGGGCGGAGGGGACGCTCCCGGACCTCTGTCGCCCAAGACGACGAGCGGCGCGTCGCCCGCGGGCCTTCGGCCCGCTGTGCCGACCGGAGGTCGGCGTTCCAAGCCGTTTCCGCCGTTTTCGTCCCCGGCGGTGTGCGCGGGAGGACACACACGGGCGTTTCTCCCGAGCGGTCATTCCCGCTCGTCGAGCCACCGGACCAGCTCCCGCTGGGGCACGCGGAGCACGTGCCCCTGCCCCGGGACCACGGCCAGCTCGACCTGCGCGCCGGCCGCCCGGAGGCGTTCGGCCGTGGATTCCGACCCGGTCACCCAGCGCCGGTCGTGCGCCCCGACCATGAGCAGGACCGGCACGCCGGCCAGCGACTCCAGCGACGCCTCCCCGGAGGTGCGCCCGGGCATCGCGAGGATCGCGGCCACCCGGTCCGGCATCGCGAGCGCCGCGTGGAAGACCCCGATGCCTCCCGCGGAGGCCCCGGTGAGGACGATGGTGTCGGCCGCCTCTCCCAAATTCTGGTCGATCCACTCCAGCAGCGCGGGCACGACGACCGGGGCGCTCTCCGCGAGTCCGGGACCGTAGATCTCGACGCCGACCACGGCATACCCGGCCGTGGGGGCCGCGTCGTCCCAGTAGGTTTCGACCAGTCCGGCGAGGAGGCCCGCGTCGCCCGCGCCCCACGGGAAGGCCAGCACGACTCCCCGGGCGGATCCGGGCGGCCGCAGGACGAGGAGATTGAGTTGGGCACCGGTTGGAAGCGTCAGCGCAACCCATCCACGAGTCTCCGTTGGAGGCAGCCCCGGGCCGCCGCTCGTGGCGCAGGCGGGCAGCGGCGCGGCGAGGAGGGCGGTCGCGAGCACGGCGGGTACGGCTCGCGAAGGCCGGAACATCCCGGTCATGGCTTCGAACGTCGGGCCGCGGCGGGATGATCGGCCGCCGTGCACACCCACAGGTAGGTTGCCACGCCGTGCTCGCTGAAGGGATAGTCGAGGCGCTCGGGCTGGAAGCCGGACTCCGCGAGCAGCCGTTCCCAGGTGCGGACCGGGAACAGACCGGTCGTGTGGCGGTCCACCTCCACGCGCAACGCGCCGTCCTCCCGGAAAAAGAAGACATAGACCGTCTCGATCTCCGTGTCTCCCGGGTCGGGGTCGGTCGAGTACTCGATGTAGGTGAGTTCGGCGCCGTCCTTCCGCCGGGTCTCGTGAGCGATGCGGGGCGACGTAAACGTCTCCACGTAGTCGTCGGGAATGGCGAGGAACAGCCCGCCGGGACGGAGGTGCGCCCGCGCTGTCGCGAACGCGGCGCGGAGATCGGCTTCCGTCCGCAGGTAGTCGATGGCGTCATGGATCAGCACGGCGTCGAACGCCTCGCCGAGGCGCACGGTCCGCATGTCGCCGACGTGGTGGGTGACGCCGGGATTCAGGCGTTGCGAGTGGGCGAGCATCGCCTCCGAGAGGTCCACCGCGGTGGCCTCGGATTCGCCGGCGAGATGGTGCAGAAGGTGCCCGCCGCCGGTCCCGAGTTCCAGGAGGCGCGCCCTGCCGGGGCCGAGGCGGGTGCGGAGTTCGCTCCGCAGCCGGGCACCCTCGTCCGCATAGTCCTCCGGCGGGCTCATGAGCGGCCAGAGGTGTGCTAGGTCGGCGTACAGGCGGGGACCGGACGGCATGAGCGTTCCAGCGTACTGCGAGGGGTGTGGTGAGGGACGGTACCGGGGTGCGGTTCCGCCCCGCGTGGTGGGGCGGGTGCCGGTCGGAGGCCCCCACGGGGAGAAACGCCCATGCGCGTGTCCTCCTGCCCACCCCGCGGGCTCGGAAAAGGCACGGGGGCCAGGAGCGCCGGTGTTCACACCGGCATCGCGGCCGAAGGCCGCGAAACTCCCTACGCCGTGGCGCCCCGTCGCGGGAACTCGAAGCGAAGACGGCGAAGCGGCGTACGCGCGCAGTTGTCGTCGCGCCATTCCCTTTTTACGGGGGCGCCATGCGGCGAAATGAAGCCCAGGAGTTTCGCCCGCTGCGCGGGCGATGCCGGTCTGAAGACCGGCGCTCCTCGCAGGCCCCGCCGTCGGGCGGCGCTGCATTTTCACAGCAACTGGCGAGCGTTCCAGACCGACGGCGCCATCAGGGGCCGGACGGCTTGGCCGTCTCCGTCAAAGCAGGTCTCCCGCCCAGAGTGCGCTGAGGAAAACCCCGACCGGGAGAATGCGGATGCCCTCCACCACCCGCATCACCGGTTCGCGGCAGACCACGATGCGCGTCCGCAGCGGGGTCTCCGCGGCCAACCGGCGGAGCCCGGTGAGATCCCGCGAGGTCACGGATGCGGTCGCCTTGACCTCGATGCCCGCCTCGTCGCCGATCACGAAGTCGACCTCGGAGCCGTCCGCGGTCCGCCAGTAGCTGAGGGGCCGCGGATCGCGCGCGTAGGCGAGCCACGCGCTCAGCTCGCAGAAGACCAGTTGCTCGAGCGCGGGGCCGAACGATGGGCCGCCCGCCCGGATCTCGCCGACGGACGCGAGCGCGTTGGCGACGCCGACGTCGAAGAAGAACAACCTGGCGCGGGAGACCGGTTTGCGGCGCGCCTTCCTGGGGGCGAACGGCGGGACCAGCGTCCCGAGCATGGTGTCCTCGATCACCTGGAAGTACTCGCGGATGGTGCGCGCCGGGACCGCAGCGTCCGACGCGAGCCGCTCGAACACGATGGGCTGCGCGTAGCTGGCGCCGGCGGCGGTCAGGAACCGCGAGAACGGCTCGACGCCCCGCACCACGCCCTCCGCCTGGACCTCCAGCCGCAGGTAGTTCCCGCAGTAGGCGCGGAGGTCTTCCAGCGGGTCGTCGGAGAAGTGGATCGAGGGAATGCCTCCGACGTTGATCGCCCGCATCAGGTCCCAATCGGGCACCTCGGCGGAGACGAACGGGAACATGCGCCGGGTCCTGGCGCGGCCGCCGAGGAGATTCACGCCCCCGCGGCGCAGCTTGACCGGGCTGCTCGCCGCGAGGACGAACCGGAACCCGCGACTCACGATGAGATCGTGCACCTCGTCGAGCAGGCTGGGCAGTTTCTGGATCTCGTCGATCACCACGGGGCCGGCGGCGGGGTCCACGGTCGCGAGTTCCTGGCGCAGCCGGCCGGGCTCGCGGGAGAGCCGGAGGAAAACGTCGCCGTGCAGCAGATTGAGCGACACGGACTCCGGAAAGCACTGCCGCAGCCAGGTCGTCTTGCCCGTCTGGCGGGGGCCGAAAAGGAAGACCGACCGGGCGGTCAGGTCACCCGTGAGGTCGAGGCGGCGAGGTACGAGGGCAGCGTTTTCCACCAGAAATCCGTGTTTTCAGCATATCACCTGCGGAAAAACAATGTTTTTCCGCAATAGATCTGCGGAGAATCCCAACTGGGACAGAGCGGATCAGCCGGATCGCGTTTCGTCGTCGCGGGCTTCCGCGGCACGTCGCCCAGCACGGCGTCCGGGGTCGTTAGACTCCCGCGCCCCTTCGGCGAGAGGAGGTCCGCGGCATGGCGCAATTCGAAGTTCCGGTGGTCCGGGTGGACCGCATCGAAGAGCACCCCGGCGCGGACGCCCTCGAGATCGCGGTGGTGCGCGGATACCGCTGCGTGGTGAAGATCGGGGCGCACCGGCCGGGCGACCTGGTCGCCTACATCCCCGAGGACGCCATCGTGCCGGAGGCCCTGATCCGCGAGCTGCGGCTCTGGGACGAGGCGAAGGGCAAGGGGATGCTCGCCGGGAAGAAGGGGGACCGGGTCAAGGCGATCCGGCTCCGGGGCGTCGTCAGCCAGGGGCTCCTCTACCCCGTGGAGGGATACGACGAGGAGGAAGACCTCGCCGTGGCGCTCGACATCGTGAAGTACGAGCCGGAGGTCCCGGTGCACATGCAGGGCGAGGTCTGCAACGTGCGCGGCCACACGCCGCGCTACGACATCGAGAGCATCCAGAAGTTCCCCGGCGTCCTGCGGGACGGCGAGGAAGTCGTGTTCACCGAGAAGCTCCACGGAACCTGGACCTGCTTCGGGTTCCATCCCGGGCTCGGCCATCCGGACCTGCTCGAGGGCGGGACGATCATCACCTCGAAGGGGAACGCCGACACCGGGTTCGCCTTCCAGTGGACCGACGCGAACGCGAGCAACCTCTACGTGATGAGCTTCCGGGCGGCCATGCTGGAGACGGGCCGCTGGGACCGGGTGCGGGCCGCGAGCGAGCGGACCGGAGAGCCGATCTACATCCTCGGGGAGACCTTCGGAAAGAAGGTGCAGGACCTCGACTACGGGCAGCCGGGGCGCGCCTTCCGGGTGTTCGACGTGTACGTCGGCGAACCCCGGCGGGGCCGGTATCTCGACTACGACGAGCTCCTCGCCCGGGTCAAGGGCGAGTGGGGGCTCGAGACCACGCCCCGCCTCTACCGGGGGCCGTTCTCGATGGCGGCGGCCGAGCAGCACCGGGACGGGAAGACGACGTTCCGGGGCGGCCACGTCCGCGAGGGGATCGTGATCTCGCCGGTGAAGGAGCGGGAGTGCGCGGAGCTGCCGGGCAACCGGTTGAAGCTGAAGTACGTGTCGCCGAAGTACCTGCTGCGGCGGGGAAACGTCACGGACTTCAACTGAGGCCGCGGAGGTTCCGCGCCGGCGCCGAACCGGAGCCGTCCGGCGCATCAGTGCTACGCGTTCCGCTGGGCTCCGCCCAGCGGGTGCCGACCGGAGGTCGGCGTTCCAAGCCGGCGGCGCCATGCGGCGAAACAGGGTCGGGAGTTTCGCCCGCTGTGCGGGCGATGCCGGCCGGAGACCGGCGCTCCGGGTTCGCTACGCGTCCCCGAGGCGCTTCAGGATCAACTGGTCGATCTGCCAGAGATGGTCCTCGCGGTTGGAGTAGGGGCCGGGGCGGTAGGCGCTGGAGCCGATGCCCTTCTGGGAGAGTTCGGAGACGTGCCAGTCCTGGCGGTTCGTCTCGTCCCAGAACTCGACCGCCCGGGAAGCGTCGAAGCCGTCGCTCCCGAGCGCTTCCTCGCTGAACAGCCAGTCGCAGCGGATGGACGTATGGCCGACCCCCAGCGGGCGCATCAGGTAGCGGACCACGAAGTCCGGGTGCAGGCAGAACAGCGCGTTCGGCAGCAGGATCTCGTAGCCGACCCGGCGCCGGAACGGGGCCGGCAGCCCCGGCAGGGGGGCGCCCACCAGGCGCCCGTCGGTCGAGAGCGTCTCGATTCCCTCCTCGAGGTCCATCGCCGCGCCGATGGCGTTGGGGTCGGCCGGGTAGTTCTCCCCGCTCAGGTAGTGGGACAGGCGCGCGAGCTGGGGATGGATCACCGGGCAGTGGAGGCACTCGGCGAAGTTCTGGATGATCAGCTTCCAGTTCGCCCGCACCTCGTAGGACACCGTGTGGGCGGACCGGAGGTCGGCCAGGCCCCAGATGCCCATGCGGGCGCCGGCCGGACCCAGTTGCTCCTCAAGGTCCGGTCCCTCCTCCGCGACCCGGACGAAGACGATGCCGCCCCACTCCTCGCACCGGGCCTCGGCGAGCCGAAAGTCGGAGACCGAGAACCCCTCCACCTCGTCCATGTGGGGTGCGGCGCGAAGCTGTCCGTCGAGCCCGTAGGTCCAGGCGTGATAGGGGCACTGGATCGAGCCTGCCAGACACCCCTCCTCCGCTTCCAGCAACCGCGTCCCGCGGTGGCGGCACACGTTGTGGTGCGCCCGCACCGTCCCCTCCTGATCCCGCACCAGGATCACCGAGTCCCCGGCGATCTCGACCAGGCGGTAGTCCCCGGGCTCGGCCAGTTCTTCCACCGGACAGCCCGCGTTCCACATCACCCGGTGGATCCGCTCGCCCTCGCGCTCGAAGACCGCCGGATCGCAGTAGTAGCGGGCGGGCAGCGTCCAGGCCTTCGCCGGAACGCGCCTCGTCGCGGCGCCCGGAGAGGCGGTCGTCATTCTCCCGCCGCCGGGGTGGCCCGCTTCCGGGGCGGATCGAAGAACGGCAGCGGCGCCACCCGGGACCGCGCCCGCCGCCGGGTGTATTCCACGGTGACCTCGATGTCCAGCGGGGTGCCCGGCCACTCATGGCCCCGGTCCACGGTGGCCAGCGCCAACTGCCGCTTGAGGAGCGGCGACCAGCAAACGCTCGTGGCCCGGCCCACCTGTTCGCCGCCCGAATAGACCGGCACGCCGTCCCGGTTCACCTCGTCACCGACCTCGGGGGCGAGATCGTCCAGCGCGAACAGCCGCTCGATCTCCATGATCGAGGTCTCGATCCCCACGAAGAAGCGCTCCGGACCCCGCGCCCGCTCGGCCATGAGCGCCTCCCGGCCGATGAACGGTCCCTTCTTCGCACTCACCGCCCAGCCGAGTCCGAGCTCGAAGGGCGTGGACTTCTGCGCCTCGGTGAGCGCGAAGTCCGCGTTCCAGAAGTCCACGTCGATGAGCGGGAACCCGGCTTCGACCCGCGCCCGGTCGAGGGCGAGCATCCCCGCCGGGACCAGTCCGCGGGGATCGCCGGCCTCGAGCAGCAGGTCCCAGAGCGCGACCGCCGCCTCGCGGTCCACCCAGAGTTCGTAGCCCAGGTCGCCGGTATACCCCGTCCGGGTCACCACCACCGGGATCCCCCCGAGGTTCACCTCCCGGAGCCGGAAGAACCCGAGGTCGGAGAGGTCCCGGTCGGCCAGCGCGTTCAGGATCCGGCAGGACGTCGGCCCCTGGAGCGCGAGCGCCCCGAGCTCGTCCGAGACGTCCTCGATCGCGACGTCCATCCCCGCCGCCACCCGCTCGAACCAGACGAGCGCGGGGTCCACCGCGGTGGCCCGCACGAAGTCCGGGGCGAAACGCTGGAAGCAGCCGTCCTGAAGGAGCTTCCCCCGCTCGTCGCACCAGCCGGAATAGAGCACCTGCCCCACCCGGGAGCGCCTCACGTTGCGGGTGATGAGCCGGTCGGTGAGCGCGGTCGCGTCCGGCCCGACGAAGTTGTACTTGTAGAGTGGCGAGACGTCGATGAGCGCCGCGCCCGAGCGCACCGCGTGGTACTCGGGATCGTGAAACGGGTCGAAGGCGTCGACCACGAAATACCCGGCCCACTCCTTCCAGCGCATGCTGGTGCAAAGCGCCTGGGTGCGGGCGTGGAAGGGGGTGCCGCGGGCCATGCTGGGTCGCCGCCCGACCGGACGGGGCGGAAAATGTTACGCGGGGCGCGAGGTCACACCGAGAGGAGGGTGTGCTCGAGGCCGGGGATTCGCGCGAAGTCGCGGTCGAAGGTCAGCAGATGCCCGCCGCATTCCATGGTCGCGGCGGCGATCCACATGTCGTTGGCCGAAACGGGTGTGCCTGCGCGCCGCAATTGGGCGAAGATGCACGCCCAACGGCGCGCCACCGCAGATGTCGTGTCGAGGACCGCTACCGCCGGGTCAGCGAGAAACCTGGCCAGGTCCTGGCGGTTCGCCGTGGAGCGCATCCCCAGCTCGAAGCCCGCCTCCAGTTCGCCGAGAACGGTCACTGGCATCAGGATGGACTTGGCTCCCACCAGCGCTCCAACGATCCCGGCGTGCCGCGACTGGAACCTCGAGTAGGCGCTCGTGTCCAGAACAACCCGGACAGGGGTCACTTCCACATCTTCTCGTCGACAGTCCGCATCTCCCGAAGCAGGGAGTCGAACTCGTCCGCCTCCTCCTTCGTCCAGGTCGCGTAGCGAAGCAGGCGTTCGCGGCGGGCGTCCACCCCCACGGCGTCACGGAGGATGCGCAGCACCGTCGCGTTCAGGCTCTCACCGGCCTGCGCGCTGATGGCGCGGAGGCGCTCCGAAAGATCCTCGTCCACGTTGCGGATGGTGATTTGGCTTGCAGGCATGATGTCAGGATTATGACTTCATGCCTGCACCCGAAGCAACGGCGGGCTGCCCAGCAAGGAGCCGCGGCGGACGGACCTCCGGCGCGCGGCATCTTGTTACAGTGCGCCAAACCGGAGGACGGACGAACCATGCGCAAAACGGGACCCGGCGGACTCGCACTGCTGGCCGCTCTGCTGCTCGCCGCGCCGGCGGCCACCCAGCCGCTCGCCGAGGCCAGCGCCGAGGACGTGGCCCACGGCAAACGGATCTTCGACATCCACTGCTCCCGCTGCCACGGCCTCGACGGCGTCGGCGGCGAGGGGCCGAACCTGATGCGGGAGAACCTGCGGCGCTCCGTCGAGGACGACGCCCTCATCGAGATCGTGGACGACGGGATCGCCGGCACCGACATGCCGGGCCACGGCTCGCTGAACACCCGGGAGATCCGGAACGTGGCCGCCTACGTCCGCTCGCTGGGCGTAGCCCCGCGGGAGGAACTGCCCGGCGATCCGGTGGCGGGCAAGGAGCTCTACGACATGACGCTCTGTTCGACCTGCCACATCACGAACGGCGAGGGGATCGCGCTCGGGCCGGACCTCTCCGACGTCGGCCTGCTGCGCGGGAGCGTTTTCCTCAAGGAGTCCATCCAGGACCCGCCGAAGGTCGTGAACCCCCGCTACCGGACCGTGCTCGTCGAGACCGCCGACAGCCGCACCGTGATGGGCGTGCGCACCGGCGAGGACACCTTCACGATCCAGATGATCGACGAGGCCGGCCGGCACCGGTCGTTCCGCAAGAGCGACCTGCGCGAGTTCCAGCTTCTGACGGACGAGAGCATGATGATGAGCTACGCCGACTTCACGGACGCGGAGCTGAACGACCTGGTCGCCTACCTCATGACCCTGCGCGGCCCCGAAGGAGGCTCCGAATGACCACCCGCCGACTGGTTGGAATCGCCATCCTCATCACCCTGACCGCCGCTCCGGCGCTGGCGCAGGTGTCCTACTCGCGCCTCCTGAACGCCGACGACGAGGCCGACGCCTGGCTCATGTACTCCGGCAACTACAAGTCGGAGCGGTTCAGCCGCCTCGACCAGATCAACAAGGAGAACGTCTCCCGGCTGCGCCCGGCGTGGATCTACCAGACCGGCACCACCGGCCGGGTCGAGGTGACGCCGCTGGTGGCCGACGGGGTCATGTACATCGCCGAGCCGCCGAGCACCATCGCCGCGCTCGACGCCACGACCGGCCGGCGCCTCTGGCGCTATGACCCGATCATCCCCGACGAGACGCTCAACATCGGCTTCCCGCGCACCAACCGCGGCATCGCCATCCTGGGCGACACCCTGTATTTCGGGACGCTCGACGCCCGCCTGATCGCGCTCGACCGGACCCACGGCGACGTCCGCTGGGAAACGCAGATCGCGGACAACGCGGTCGGCTACGCGGTCACCGCGGCCCCGCTCGCGGTGGACGGCAAGGTGATCGTGGGAATCAGCGGCGGCGAGGCCGGCGTGCGCGGGTTCCTCGACGCCTACGACGCCGAGACCGGAGAACTGGCCTGGCGCTGGTGGTCCGTTCCCGCCGAGGGCGAACCGGGCAACGACACCTGGGGCGGCGACAGCTGGAAGACGGGCGGGGGGGCCACCTGGCTGACCGGCTCCTACGACCCGGACCTGGGACTGCTCTACTGGCCGATCGGGAACCCCGCCCCGGACTGGAACGGCGACTCCCGCCCCGGCGACAACCTCTACACGGACTCCCTGGTCGCGCTCGACGTGAACACCGGCGAGATGCAGTGGTACTTCCAGTACACCCCGCACGACGTCCACGACTGGGACGCCAACCAGATTCCGGTGCTAGTGGACGCCGAGTGGGAAGGCTCGATGCGCAAGCTGGTCATCCACGCCAACCGCAACGCCTTCTACTACGTGCTCGACCGCGAGACGGGGCAGTTCCTGCGCGCCACCCAGTACGCCACCCAGACCTGGGCCGAGCGGATCGACGAGAACGGCCGGCCGGTGCGCGTTCCCAACATGGAGCCGAGCGAGGAGGGCACGCTCGTGTGGCCGAGCCTCGCCGGCTCCACGAACTGGTACAGCCCCGCCTACGACCCGGGCCGGATGTCGCTCTTCGTGCCGACCCGGGAGATGTCCTCCATCTACTTCAAGAGCGAGGCCGAGTACGAGCCGGGCACCCCCTTCCTCGGCGGCGGCGAACGGCGGCCCGACGCGGACGAGACCTACGGCGCGGTGCGGGCGCTCGACGCCCTGACCGGCGAACTCAAGTGGGAGTTCAAGCAGTTGACCCCGGCGGTGTCCGGAGTCATGGCCACCGCCGGCGGGGTCGTGTTCTCCGGAACGCAGGAGGGCAACCTCTTCGCCCTCGACGCCGACACGGGTGAGGCGCTCTGGGACTTCTACGTGGGCGGCGGCGTCCGGGCGGCCCCGATGAGCTTCGCGCTCAACGGACAGCAGTTCGTCTCGATCGCGGCGGGGCAATCCATCTTCACCTTCGCGCTCTCGCCGGGCGCCGAGGCAGGCGGGAACGACGACTGATGCGGCGGGCCGCGTTTTCGTCCGCAGCGCTGCTGTGGGTCTTCGCGGCCGGCTGCGGGGGTTCGGGGGAGCCGGAGCCGGCGGCGGAACCCGCGCCAGCGGCCGCGGCTGACCCGGCCGCCGGCCCGCTGCTGCTGGTCAGCAACGAAGACGGCGGCACGCTGAGCGTCGTCGCCACCACCACCCACGAGGTGCTCGCCGAGATCGAGGTCGGCCGGCGGCCGCGCGGGGTGCGCGCGTCCCCGGACGGGGGGATGGCCTACGTGGCGGTCTCGGGCTCGCCCAAGTGCCCGCCCTGGATGGAGGAAGAAGGCTGCGCGGAGCCCGACAAGCGGTTCGACGGGATCGCCGAGGTGGACCTCCGCGCCCAGGTCCGGACCCGGATGCTGCCCGGCGGCTCGGACCCCGAGAGCTTCGACATCACCCCCGACGGCGCCCGGATCGTGGTCTCGAACGAGGACACCGACGAGGCGAGCCTCGTGGACCTCGCGTCGGGCGAGATCTTCCGCACGGTCCCGGTGGGGGCGGAACCCGAGGGCGTGCGCATCAGCCCGGACGGGACGCTCGCCTACGTCACCGGCGAGACCGACCACGACGTAACGGTGCTCGACACCTCCACCGGCGACGAGGTCACCCGGATCACCGTCGGCCACCGGCCGCGCGACCTGGTGTTCACTCCGGACGGGACCTACGCCTACGTCTCCGCCGAGATCGCCGGCAACGTCTCCGAGATCGTCGTCGCCGAGAACCGGGTGAGCCGCACGATCCCGCTCCCCGAAGGCTCGCGGAGCATGGGCGTCGCGCTCTCCCCGGACGCCGGCACCCTCTACGTCGCGAACGGCCGCTCGAAGACGGTCTCGGTGATCGACCTCGCCTCCGGCGAAGTCACCGCCAACGTGGAGGTCGGCGAACGGCCCTGGGGCCTCGCGCTCTCCTTCGACGGCGCGTATCTCTACACCGCCAACGGCCCTTCGAACGACGTCACGGTACTGGACACCGAGACCCTCGAGATCGTGACCCGGATCGAGGTCGGGGCGGGTCCGTGGGGGCTGGCGCTCGTTCCGTAGGCCCCCAATCGGTGACGCCGCCGGGCAAGACGGCGCAGCGGACCGGGAACGCCGATCCCGGTCGGCCACGGTGGCGCGTACGGCTTGGAACGCCGGCCTCCGGCCGGCACGCGCGGTGCACCGCACCGCGCACGTCACAACCGAACGCGCCACGGTGCCGGCCCGCAGGCCGGCGCTCCAAGCGGTCGCCGTCATCCGGTGTGGCTGCATTTCACAGCAACTGTCCGCTCTCGGGGCTCAGGTGAAGCTCACTGCAAGACTGCTAAATTCGGTCGGGCGGCGATGGCTGCGGTCTTCGCCAAGGAGGTTTCATGCCCGACATCCATGCACGGACGGGCGCGCGTCGCGCCGCCCCGTTGGTCACTTTGATCGCGGCCGGGCTGCTGGCCGGCGGGTGTGGCGACGGCGATTCGCCGACGACCCCCGCGCCTGCTCCGGCGCCCGCACCCGCTCCCGCTCCGGCGCCGCCACCGCCCGAGCCGTTCATCGTCCAGATGCACCGGCTCACCGAGACCGGCACCGGGGAGTTATTGGGCACCGTGGAAATCGCCGACAGCGACGACGGCGTCGTCTTCACGCCGGACCTTACGGGCCTGACTCCTGGTGAACACGGCTTCCACGTCCACCAGAACGGCGACTGCGGCCCGTCCACGAAGGACGACGGGACGGTCGTTCCCGGCGGCGCCGCCGGCAGCCACTACGATCCGGAGGAGACCGGTGTTCACCTCGGGCCGAACGGCAACGGACATCTTGGCGCTCTGCCGGTGCTGGTGGCGGCGGAAGACGGAACCGCGACCACCGCAGTCACCGCGCCGCGGATCACCGATCGTTCGCAGATCGCCGGCCTCGCGCTGATGATCCACGCGGGCGGTGACAACTATTCCGACGACCCCGCTCCGCTCGGCGGCGGCGGCCCCCGGTTCGCCTGCGGCGTCATCCCCGCGGACTGACTCCTGATCCCGAGCGCCTCATTGGAGGGCCACCTTCGGGTTCGCCACGGATCGGTACTCCCGTCCGGCGGAAAGCGGCGCGGCCACAGGTTTCCAGAAGCTGACGCCAACTCGTGAAATCCTGATTGGTGACTCTGCCGGCCACGAGTTCCTGATACCGGGCGGAACCGTCCGACTCCACGATCAGGAGCAACCGGCATCCCTTGCGACCGTAGAACTCGACGCTGACGCCCCCGTTGGCATCGTCGTCCACCGCGGGGGCGCCGTCCGCCCATTCGGCCAGACGGCGAAGCAGCGCGCGGGCCTCCGCGACGACCTCGGCGGAGGGAGCGCGCCCCTCCACCTCCACGCCCTCACCGATCTCCGCGAGGTCGCGGAGAGCCTCCCGAAGCCATGGAGGGCTGGCCGCATTCTGGGCGACACATCTGCCAAGCGGACGCACTGTTCCGGAGGATAGCCCCCAAGGGTCCGCTCGGCGTCCGGGCTCTCACCCGTGCGACCGTCCGGCCTGGCGCGCGAGCAGCTCGGCCGCCAGCTCGCGGAGACTGATCGCTTCCACGTCGTTCGTGACCGGATAGCGGTCCGGGCCGGTACCCACGAGGAAGCAGCGATCCGCTGCCAGCGCCTCCCGGGCCAGGTGGAAGCCCTTGGTGGGTCGGGGCGCCCGGCTCCATTTCGTCTCGACCGCCCAACGCTCGCCGTCCGGGAAGTTCAGCACGAGGTCCATCTCCGCGCCGGCGGCGGTCCGGAAGAAGCTGGCCTGCGTCCGGTCGGGCGCCGCTGCCAGGAGGTTCTCAATGACGAAACCCTCCCAGGACGCTCCGACCACCGGGTGGCCAACGACCGCATCGAAGGACGGCAGGTCGAGGAGGGCGTGCACGAACCCGGTGTCGCGCAGGTAGACCTTCGGCGACTTGACCAGACGCTTGCCGATGTTGGCATGGACCGGCGGGAGCTTGCGGACGAGCAGCAGATCGCTCAGCACCCCGAGGTAGCGGTTCACGGTGTGCACGGTGACGCCGAGCGAGCTGGCGAGGCGGGAGGCGTTCAGGAGCGCCCCCTGCGTGTGGGCCAGCATGGTCCAGAGGCGGCTGAGGGTGTCGGCGGGGAGTCGCGGGTTCATCCACGCGACCTCACGCTCCAGATAGGTGCGGATGAAGTCGCGCCGCTGGCGGAAACCGATCTCGTCGGACGGCGCCAGAAACGCCTCCGGATATCCGCCGCGGAGAAACAGCGCGTCCCGTGATGCGGAATCGTCCGGAATCTCGAGGACATCCAACGGAAGGAGTTCGCGGTAGGAAATCCGCCCGGCCAGGGTCTCGCCGGTTTCCCGCAGCACGTCGAGGGACGCCGAACCCAGGATCAGGAACCGTCCCGCCCGCCGGCCCCGGCTGCGGCCCCGATCGATCGCCCCCCGGAGCGTGAGGAGCAGTTCCGGCGCCCGGTGGATTTCGTCGAGGATGACGAGGCGGTCTTCGTGACGGTCGAAGAACATCCGGGCCTCGCGCAGCTTCTCGCGCTCGTCCGGATCTTCGAGATCGAGATACACCGAATCCGTCTCGCGTCCGATCGCCTGCGCGAGGGTCGTCTTGCCAACCTGCCGCGGGCCGAGAAGGGCGACCGCTGGCTGCCAACGCAGGGCTTCGCGGACCTCGGTCGCCATGCGGCGTGGAATCATCCTTGTATTTTTGATGTCGTATTACAAATTTACAAGGACAACCTCAGAAATCTGAGAATCGGAAGCGGAGCACTCGGGGCCGCCCGGCGCCGTTACCGCAGCGCGGCCAGCACGTCCGCCGCGCCCACTTCGTGAACCTCCGGCGCCCGGGAACGGCGGCGCGCGGGATCGGTCACGAAGCGGGCATACGTGATCTCGGCGCTTCTCGCGCCGGGAAGGTGTGCGGAGACCAGCCGCTCCGGAGAATCGCGGCGCCGTCCCTCCGCCGTCCACTTCACCTCGCCGACGAGCAGCCGCTCGCCGTCCACCGACCGCGCGACGAGGTCCACCTCGGGCTCGTTCCGCCGCCAGTAGCGCTGCGCGGGCTCCCAGGGGCCGAGGGCGCCGGCCGGCGAGTCCGTCCGGTGGAGCGTGGGCGCCGCCATCCGGCACAGCTCCTCCCACGCCAGGGACTCGAGGGCCGCGCGGGCGCGCATCCAGTACGCGAGCCGTGTTTCCCGAGGCGCCGCGGCGAGTGACGCGCGGTGGGGCGCGACGACCCGGAACCAGAGCCGCAGGAAGGGATCCTCGATCCGGTAGAGGCTGCGTTTTCCGGAACGCGGCGGGCTCCCGAAGGGAGTCTCCCGGTGGAGCAACCGCATCTCGCAGAGGGTCGCGAGCGGCCCCGAAAGGCTGGAAGCGGGTTTCCCCAGGCGCCCGGCGATTTCGCTGATCCGGTGAGAACCGGCGCCGATCACGTCCAGGAGCGGCCGCAGGGACGACGCCGACGGGATTTCCGAGCGGAGCAGGCGGTCCGGCTCGTCGTGCAGCGGCCCGGCGGGGTCGAGCACCAGGGAGTCCACCGCGGCTTCGAGATCGGTACCGAACCGCTCCGCGAGTTCCCAGTACCGCGGCGTGCCGCCCCAGAGCGCGTAGAGCGCCACCTGCTCGCGCGGAGTGGAACCCGGGAAGGCGTCACGCAGCGTTCCGGGCCGTAGCGGCTGCACCGCGAACGCCTCCAGCGTGCGACCGTAGAGCGGCGCCCCGGCGCCGAGCAGCGCCCCGTGCATCATGCGCCAACTGGAGCCGCTCACCACGAGCGACGGGCGCGGCGCGGGGCGGTCGAGCCAGTTCTGGAGGACGCTGGCGAAGGTCGGGTCCGCGGCGAGCAGGTAGGGGAGTTCGTCGAGGATCAGTGGCCCCGGCCAGTTGGTGGCGGCGGCTTCGGCCCGCAGCCGATCGAGGAACGATCGCCAGTCCGGATACTCGACGGAAGCGAAATCGGGGAACCGTTGCGCCACCGCCTCCGCCAGATACCGGCGTTGGACCGGTGCGGCCGAAAGGTCGGCGACGGTATAGAGGCCGTCGTGCCGCGACGACCATTCGAGGAGCAGCCGCGACTTGCCGACCCGGCGGCGGCCCCAGATGGCCGCAAAGCTCCCCGGGCGGCGCAGCACGGCGTCCAACCGGTCGAGTTCGGCCGCGCGGTTCAGGAACTGCATGGACAGATTATGAGGCACACGATTATCTATACGTAAATAATCAAATCCTCCGCATGACGGGACAGCCAGGAGCGCCGGTCTTCAGACCGGCATCGCCCGCGTAGCGGGCGAAACTCCTGGGCTTCATTTCGCCGCGTGGCACCCCTGTCAAAGGCAATGGCGCGACGACGACTGCGCGCACGTACTCCGCTTTCGCCGTCTTCGTTTCGGGTCCCCGCAATGTGGCGCGATGGCGCTGGGAGTTTCGCGGCCTGCGGCCGCGATGCCGGTCTGAAGACCGGCGCTCCTGACGCCTCAGACCGAGGAAGTAGCCCGTCCCGGCGCTCACACCGTTTCACGACAGCCCGCCGAGCGGCGTTGGCGGTACGATCGCGCGCCCGGCGCCCCGACCTTCCCCACCGCAGACACCCGAACGGCGAACCCTTGAACCGCTACGACGACATCGTCATCGGGGGCGGCCACAACGGCCTGATCGCCGCCGCCTACCTGGCGCGGGGCGGCCGGAACGTCCTGCTGGTCGAGAAGAACGAGCGCGTCGGCGGCGCGACCTACAGCGAGGAGATCCTGCCGGGATTCACGGTCACGGTCTTCTCCTACGTGGTCAGCCTGCTGCGGCCGCAGATCATCGACGACCTCGACCTCGCCCGGCACGGCCTCCAGCTCCAGGCGCTCGACGGCACCTTCACCCCGCTTCCCGACGGGCGGGCGCTGACCCGCTGGCACGACCCGGCGAAGACCCGCGAATCGCTCCTCCAGTTCTCCCGCCGGGACGCCGACAACTACCCGCTGTTCGGCCTCCGCATGCACCACCTCGGCCAGGGGATCCGGAAACTGCTCACCATGACGCCCCCGCGGGTGGGGTCGGTCCGCCCGCGGGAGCTCGGCGCCCTCGTCGAGCTGGCGTCGCACTTCTCGGGACTGGGGGACCAGCGCTTCCACGAGCTCGCGCGGCTCATGACGGCGAGCGCCGGCGACTACCTCGACCGCTGGTTCGAGACCGACGCCCTGAGGGCCACCATGGCAGCGAGCGGCATCGTCGGCACCTTCCTGAGCATCTCCTCGCCGGGGACCGCCTACGTGCTCCTCCACCACTACATGGGCGAGATCGACGGCGCCTCGCGGTCGTGGGGTTTCCAGCGCGGCGGGATGGGCGCGGTCGCCGAGACGCTCGCGAGCGCCGCCCGGAGCTTCGGCGCCGAGATCCGCACGAACGCCGGCGTCGAACGCATCCTGACGAGCGGCGGACGGGCCGCCGGGGTGGTCCTCGAGGGCGGCGAGGAGGTGTTCGCCGACCAGGTCGCGTCGAGCGTGGATCCCCGCCGCACCTTCCTCGGCATGCTCGATGCGGACGAGCTGCCCGGCGAGTTCGTGGAGGCGATCCGGCGCTACCGGTTCCAGGGCTCCTCGGGCAAGGTGAACCTGGCGCTCGACGCGCTGCCCGACTTCACCGCGTCGCCCGGCCCCGGGCCGCACCTGCGGGGCGCCATCTCGATCAGCCCCGACAGCCTCACCCTGGAACGCGCCTACGACGACGCCAAGTACGGACGCTTCTCGCGGCGCCCCTTCCTCGACGTGATGATCCCGTCGCTGATCGACCCCGGGATGGCGCCGCCGGGAAAGCACGTCATGTCCATCTTCGTCCAGTACGCGCCCTACCACCTGAACGGCGGGGGCGGCGACTGGGACGCCCAGCGCGACGCCTTCGGCGACGCCGTCATCGGGACGCTCGCCGAGTACGCCCCGAACCTCCCGGACATCATCCTCGAGCGGCAGGTGCTGACCCCGCTGGACATCGAGCGCCGCACCGGGCTGACCGAGGGCAACATCTTCCAGGGCGAACTCGGGCTCGACCAGCTCTTCTTCCTGCGCCCGGCGGCGGGCTGGGCCCAGTTCCACACTCCCATCCGCGGGCTCTTCCAGTGCGGCTCCGGCGTCCACCCGGGCGGCGGGGTGATGGGCGCGCCCGGGAAGCTCGGGGCGGAAGCGATGCTGCGCGCCGCCGGGGCCGTCTGATGCGCGACTCGTACGACATCTGCGCCATCGGCGGGGGGCCGGACGCGCTGGTCGCGGCGGCCGGTCTGGCGGACGCCGGGCACGCGGTCCTCGTGGTCGGCGAGCAGGGCCACCCCGGCGGCGTCGCCGCGAACGTCCGGATCGCCCCCGGATTCCAGTTTCCGGTGTTCCCGGAGACCCTGCCCTCGCTCGATCCCGCGGTCGCGCTGGACCTCGACCTCGGCCGGCACGGCCTGGAACTGGTTGCCGCCGATCCGGTGCTGACCGTCGTCGGGCTTGAAGGCGCGTGCTTCGCGCTGCCCCGGGACCCCGAGCGGGCACGGCTCGCGGCCGCCGGGCTCTCCGCATCCGACGCCGCCCGCTTCCCGGAGTTCACGGCGGAACTCGGGGCGTTCGCCGGGTTCCTGCGGAAGCTGCTGGAGCAGCCCCCGCTCCAGCTCGACGCCGAGCTGCCCGACGCCCTTCCCGCCGCGTTCGCGGCCTTCGGGCTCGGGGCGAAGCGGGTGAACGCGCTGCTCCGGGCGTTGCCGATGCCGCTCACCGACTATCTGAACGACTGGTTCGAGAGCGACCCGCTGAAGGCGGCGCTGGCCGGCTCCGCGCTCACCGGGACCCGGCTCGGCCACCGCGCCCCGGGAACGGCGGGGCTCTTCCTCCACTTCCACGCCTTCGGCCATCCGGAGCCCCTCGCCTGGATCCGTCCGGCCCGCGGCGGTTCGGCGGCGGTCGGCCGCGCGCTCCGCGAGGCGGCGCGGGACTCCGGCGCCCATCTCGAGTCGGCGTCCGGCGGCGTGCGCCGGATCGCGACCGGCCGCGGCGGGGTCACCGGCGTGGAGTTGCTGGACGGCCGGACGATCGCCTGCGACCTGGTCGTCTCGGACGCCGCGCCGGGAGCGACGCTCCTCGGCTGGACCGGAGCCGGAAACCTGTCCCCCGACTTCGTCCACGAGGTCGAGAACATCCGCTACCGGGGGACGGCGGCGCGGGTGGGTCTCGCGCTTTCGGCGCTGCCGCGTTTCGAGGGCGGCCCGGAGGATGATCCGCGGCTCGGCGGCATCGTGCAGATCGGTGCCCGGATGGACGACCTGGAGCGGGCTTCCGACGCCTGGAAGTACGGCCGGATCGCGGACGAGCCGCTCGTGTTCGCGTCGCTGCCCTCCGTGCACGACCCGGTGCTGGCGCCCGCGGGTGGTGCGGTGCTGGCGGCGACCGTCCAGTCGGTGCCCCGGGACGCCGACGAGGGAGCCGTGCTCGAAGCGACGCTCGGCGCCCTCGAACGGGCCTTCCCCGGGATCCGGAACCTCGTCACCGCGTCCCGGGTGCTGACGCCCGGCGCGCTGGAACGGGGCTTCGGGCTGATCGAGGGGAGCTTCCACCAGGGCGAGCCGACGCTCGACCAGTTCTATTCGCTCCGCCCCGTCCCCGGCTTCGCCCGGCACCGGACGCCGGTCGCCGGGCTCTATCTCGCCGGGCCGGGGACATACCCTTATGGCGGACTCCACGGCGTCTCGGGACGGAACGCCGCCCGCGCCGTGGAGGAAGACCTTTCGTAGCCAGGAGGAGGCAGCCCGTGAACGCGATGGACCGGCATTCGAGCGGCGATGCATCCCGGCTGAACCACTCCGCTTCGCGTCGCTCGTCGTTGCGCGTCGGTCGGAATACACTCGGTATTCCTCCCTCGCGCGCCTCGTCAGCCGAACGCCTCACCGCTCTCGATGCTCGCTCCACCGCGTCCAAGGACTGCTAATGCCCCGTTTCAAAGCCGGACCGGGTTTCCTGGTCACCGCCGCCTTCATCGGGCCGGGCACCGTCGTCACCGCGAGCCGCGCGGGCGCGGGGTACGGAACGACCCTCCTCTGGGCGGTCCTCTTCTCGGTCTTCGCCACCATCGTGCTCCAGGACATGGCGGCGCGGGTGGGACTCGCGAGCCGCCGCAGCCTCGCCGAGGCGATCCGGGACAGCCTCGGGAATCCGGCGGTCCGGATCGCCGCGCTGGGCCTGATCGCGTTCACCATCCTGATCGGGAACGCGGCCTTCCAGACCGGCAACCTGCTCGGCGCCTCGCTCGGGCTCAGCCTGCTCACCGGACTGCCGGCGGGACTGCTCGTGCTGATCGTCGGCTCGCTCGCCGGCGGGCTGCTGATGACCGGGACCTACAAGATCATCCAGAACGCGCTGGTCTTCCTCGTGGGCCTGATGAGCGTCGTGTTCTTCCTGGTCGCGATCCTGAGCGCCCCGAGCCTCGGCGACCTGCTCTCGGGGTTCTTCGTGCCGCGCATTCCGCCGGACCCGCAGGGCCTCATCACCGTGATGGCGCTGATCGGCACCACGGTCGTCTCCTACAACCTCTTCCTCCACACGAGCGCCACGCTGGAGCGCTGGCCGGACGCGAACCGGAACGACGAGAACATCCGGGAGAGCCGGAACGACACGCTGTTCTCCGTCGTCCTCGGCGGGCTCATCACGGCGGCGGTGGTGGTCGCCGCCACGCCGCTGCTCGGGCAGGGCGCCGACGCGGCCGACGCCGCCACCGTGGCGTCGCGGCTCGAGCCGCTGCTCGGACGCGCGGCCCCGGTCTTCTTCGGGATCGGCCTCTTCGCCGCCGGCCTCACCTCCGCGATCACCGCACCGCTCGCCGCGGCCTACGCCGCGGGCGGCGCGCTCGGCTGGGGAGCGGACCTGAAGAGCGGGCGGATCCGGCTGCTCTGGGGCTTCGTGCTGCTGACCGGAATGGGCTTCGGGATCTTCCTCGGCGCCTCGCCCTACCAGATCATCCTGCTCGCGCAGGCCGGCAACGGGGTCTTCCTGCCCCTCGCCCTCATCCTGCTGCTGATCGTGGTGAACAAGACCGGGATCATGGGCAAGTACAGGAACTCGAAGCTCGCCAACGTCCTCGGCGCGTTCGTGGTGCTGGTGATCTCCGGGCTGTCGCTCGTCCAGTTGGCCCGCCTCTTCGGCCTCGGCGGATAGCGGGACCCCAGCCGGCCCGACGGCAGGGACGGCGAGGAGCGCCAGGAGCGCCGGTCTTCAGACCGGCATCGCCCGCGCAGCGGGCGAAACTCCCGACGTCTTTTCGCCGCATGGCACCCTCGCCGAAGGGAATGGCGCAGCGACAACCGGGCGCGCTTACTCCGCTTCGCCGTCTTCGTTTCGGGTCCCCGCAATGTGGCGCGATGGCGCCGGGAGTTTCGCGGCCTGCGGCCGCGATGCCGGTCTGAAGACCGGCGCTCCTGGCACCTCCGCATTTTCATGCCCGGCGGGGTGCGCAGGAGGACGCGCGCATGGGTGTTTCTCCCGGTGGGGGCCTCCAGTCCGGCACCCCCCGCCGGAGGCGGGCGAAAGCACGACGGTCACCGCCTCCCCGGCGTAGCATTCCGGCGTGCGCGCCCCCCGTCCGGTCCGCCGTCCGAAGGGGGCTCGGGCCGCCGCCGTAGCGCCCGCTATCCCGGAGGGGAACCGCCCCCGCGACCGGAACGCTCCGCCGGAAAGCGACGCCCTCCGCAATCTCCTCCGGCGGCACTTCGGCCACGACGCGTTCCGTCCGCTCCAGGAGCGCGCCATCCAGGCGGCGCTCGCCGGACGGGACACGGTCGTGCTGATGCCCACGGGCGGCGGCAAGTCCCTCTGCTACCAGCTTCCGGCGCTCGCGCGCGACGGGACGACCCTCGTGATCTCGCCCCTGATCGCCCTCATGAAGGACCAGGTGGACGCGCTCCGCGCCCGCGGGATCGCCGCCGGCTGCCTGAACAGCTCGATGGGCCCGGAGGAGGCGGGCGCCGTCCGGCAGGCCGCGCTCCGGGGCGAACTCAAGCTGCTCTACGTCGCGCCCGAGCGGGTCGCGTTGCCGAGCTTTCCGGGGCTGTTACGGCGCCTCGCCGTCGGCTTCGTGGCGGTGGACGAGGCGCACTGCATCTCGCAGTGGGGGCACGAGTTCCGGCCGGACTACCTGACGCTGGGAGCGCTCCGGGAAGAGCTTCCGGATGTCCCGTTCATGGCGCTGACCGCGACCGCCACCCCGCGCGTCCGGGCCGACATCGCCCGCCGGCTCGGGATGGACGGTCCCGAGTTCCTGGTCGCCAGCTTCAACCGGCCGAACATCACCTACGCCGTCCGCCCCAAGCGCCGCTCCCTGCCGGTGCTGCTGTCCATGCTGCGGGAGCGCGCGGGGGAATCCGCCATCGTGTACTGCCTCTCCCGCCGGGAGACGGAGACGGTGGCCGCCGCGGCGCGGGACGCGGGGGTCGAGGCGCGCCCCTACCACGCCGGGCTCGACCACGACGAGCGCCGCCGCACCCACGAGCGCTTCACGAGCAAGCAGACCCCGGTCATCGTGGCGACGATCGCCTTCGGAATGGGGATCGACGTGCCGGACATCCGGCTCATCGTCCACTACAACCTGCCGAAGTCCCTCGAGGGGTATTACCAGGAGACCGGGCGCGCCGGCCGCGACGGCGAGCCGAGCGACTGCGTCCTCTTCTACACGACCGCGGACCGCAGCACCCAGGAGGGGTTCATCCGGGAGATCGAGGACCCGGAGGAACGGGACCGCGCGTTCGCCCGGTTGCGCCGGGTGCTCGGCTACTGCCAGTTGCGCACCTGCCGCCGCCGCCATCTGCTCGACTACTTCGGGGAGCAGAGCCCGGAAGGAGCGGAGGGTTGCGGGAACTGCGACAACTGCCTCGACCCGGAGAGCGACCTCGCGGAGTTCGACGGCACCGAGATCGCCCAGAAGATCCTCTCCGGCGTCCATCGCACCGGGGCGCGGTTCGGCATGGCGTACGTGACCGAGGTGCTCCGCGGGTCCCGGAGCAAGAAGGTGCTCCAGTTCCGCCACGACCGGCTGAGCGTCCACGGGATCGCCCGCGACGTGCCGGCCGAGGACCTGCGGGACCTCGCCGACCAGCTCGTGGACCGGGGGCTGCTCGTCCGCGCCGCCGGGGAGTACCCGACCGTCTCCATCTCCCGGGCCGGCTGGAAGTTCCTGCGCGCCCGCGAGCGGATCACGCTGACCCGCCCGCGGACGGCGCCCGCTCCGCCGCAAGGAGGCCCATCGGCCCCGCAGCCCCGGCAGACCTCAGGGGCCGGCGCTCCGCCCGGCGCCCCGGCTCCGGAGATCGAGGCGGACCTGTTCGAGGCGCTCCGCGATCTGCGCCGCCGGCTCGCCGAACAGGACAGCCTCCGGCCCTTCCACGTGTGCGGCGACCGGACGCTCCGGGAGATCGCGGCGTACCTGCCGCAGAGCGAAGACAGCCTGCTCCGCATCCACGGCTTCGGCCCGGCGAAGCTGGAGCGCTACGGCGCGCCCTTCCTGGACGCCGTCCGTGAGTACGCCGCCGGGAAGGACCTTCCCGACCGGACGTCGGCTCTCGGTCCGCCCGCGAAACCCCGGCGCGCCGTCCGCGAGAAGCGGACGCCGACCGTGCTCGCCACGGGGAAGCTCCTTGAGGAGGGCCGCTCCGTCGGCGAGATCGCCGAAATCCGGTCGCTGGACCTCACCACCGTGATCGGGCACGTCGAGCGCCTGGTGCAGGACGGGGCGACGCTCGACCTCTCCCCGAGCCTGCCCGCCCCGGAACGCACCGCCCGCATCCGGGAAGCGCTGCTCGCCGCCGGCCCGGACGCGCTCCGCCCGGTCCGCGAGCGCCTCGGGCCCGGCACCTCCTACGAGGAGATCCGCATCGTCCGGGCGAGCCTCGGTCCCTCGAAACCGGCCGCGCCACCGGCCGGCGACCCGCCCGCAAGCTGAACCCGCGCCCCGGCGCGACGGCTGCAACTCTCTCCCCGGGCACCACGGCGGTTCGCCGTTCCGCTCCATAGGCACCCGCCGGAACGCCATCCCCCAAGTCGTTCCCGCAGCGCAACTCACCCCGGTGGGGTGGCGCATCGGGGTGGGAACGCCGTTCTCCAGACCGGCACGCGGGGCGCTCCGCGCCGCGCACGTCGCGACGCCATCCACGTTGACGGCGCGTCGGCTGGGAATGCCAACTCCCGTATCGCACCCAGTTCTCGACGACCGACTCGCGTATCGCTCCCAGCTTCGGCCCGCCGGGCCTCGACGCCATCCGCGCCTGGATCCGGAAACCGCACCCTTGGCTGCGCGGCGTGTGGCTCTGGATCCGTTGGATCGGCGCCGGCGTCGCAGACGGGTACCGGTTCCTCGGCAAACACGCCGGACCGGCGGCGAAGCGCCTCGGCGAGATCGCTTCCAAGGGAGAACGCCTGAGCCGGGCAGCGACCCGGGCGGGAAACGCGGTGCGCGAAATCGGGGGAGGTTTCGCCCGCGGCGCTCAGGCCCTCGGGGTGCCCGAGACGAGAATCAAGAGAGCGGGCGCGAGACTCGCGGGACTGGGCGGAGCGGTACGGCGGTTCGGCGGGCGGGTAGCCGCGGGCGGCGGCGCCGCCACCCAGGTAGCGCGAGATCCCGAGGCGGTGAACGTCCGCATCGCGGCATCCGCTACAGAGGAGTGTTGAGGCGGCGTCTCGGGTACCGGGCGCGCCGGGACCGATCGTCTCCCCGCTGCCGTTTTGGAGGTCGTTCCTCCAGAACGGCAGCAGAAATGGCGTTGCCAGCTCCAATTTTCCAGCCTTGGTACGCGAGCCGCCCGTCGTTTCGGGGAATCGTTCACGACCAGACGGAACACCCTGCGCAGAGCGGAGCCGCCTCCGCGCTGGTTTCGCGCTCCCGCGCGATGCCGGCCAGAGGCCGGCGCTCCGGCCGTCCCCGCGATCCTTGCTGCCGGCGGTTTGCGGGCTCCCTAAGGCAGTTCGCCGTTGAGCTCCATGTACACGCGGCGGAGCGCCATCCCGCGCTGACTCTCCCGTAGGGACCACGTCTCGAGGTCGCCGAAGTCGGCCTCGGCGTCCGCTTCCTCGGGGGTGAGCCCCATCCCGTGGAGCCGGGTGGACTCGGTGATCACGGTCTCCAGCGCGTCGATCGCGACCTGGAGCTCCTCCGCCAGCACCTCCGGGTTGTCCACGAAGCCGTGCCCGGGGATGTTCACCCGGGCGCCGATTTCCTGGGCCCGCCGCAGCATCGCGACCCACTCGGTCGGAAACGCCGACCGCATCGCCGGGTACACCCGGTGGAGGTAGGCCTCGGTGAGGAAGAGCACGTCCTCCTCCGGCAGGTGGACCACCAGGTCGCCGCCGGTGTGCGCGCGGCCGAGGAACAGGATCTCGATCGGCCTTCCCCCGAGCGTCAGGTCCATCCGGTCGGAGATCACCGTTCCCGGCACCGGGATCTCGGGGATCCGCTCGTGCATCCTCTCCATCGCCGCCAGCGAGTTCTCGTGGACGATGTACTCGACGCCCTCCGGGAACGCGCCGTTGCCGGCAGTGTGGTCGCCGTGGTCGGAGCACACGACAACGTGGGTGATCGGCTGGTCGGTGACCTTGCCGATCTCCTCGACCATCCGGGCGGTCTCCTCGAAGTTGCCCTGCCCGTCGGCGACCAGCACGCCTTCATCGGTGACCACGAACATGCTCACCGTGGTGAAGAGTTCCTCGCCGGCGGCGCGGAGCTGCTCGTAGGAATACACGCCCGGGGCGAGTTCCTGAGTGCGGGGAAAGTCAGACTCGGTGAGACCGCGCTTGAACGGGTCGGCGGTGCGGACCGGGACTTTGATCTCCGGTTCGGGTTCCGGGGCTGGCGCCGGTTCGGGGGCGCCGCAGGCGGACAGCCCCAGCGCGCAGAGCAGGATCTTCAACGAATCGCGAAACACAACCGGCCTCCCTCGCTCCGCGCCGGACGATGCGTCACGGAGCAGCCGGATCGTACCCGCTCCATCCGGGGTCTCCGGGTCCTTCCCGCCGCCCGCCTGCGGCGGGCTGTGCCGGCTGGAAGCCGGCGTTCCAAGCCGGCACGCCACATGGCAGCGGCGAGCGTGTAGGAACATAGGTAGCGCTACAAGGGGGAGCTCAACTTGAAGCACACGCTGCGGACCGTGGCGCTTGCGCTGGCCGTGTTTCCACTCGGCGTCGGGCTCGGTTGCCGTGGAGCAGGCACCGGCGACGGGCCGGCCCCCACGCAAACCGCCATGGAGGGGGCCGACTTCCGGCTCCGGTCGGATGTCGAAGCGGCGCTGCCGGGCCGGGCGAAGGCCTTCGCGGCGGACCCCGGCGACGACGCCGCCCGGCGCGCCTACGCCGACATCCTCTACCGGCTCGGGAACGTGTGGGAAGCCGACGAGGTCATTGCGCCGCTCGGGGACCCCGCTTCGGCGAACGCGCCGGACCTCCAGCTCCCCGCCTGGATGGCATACCTGCTCGGTGACTACGGGCGCGCCGAGACGCTCTACGGCAGGCTGCTGGCGATCACCGGGGAGGGCTCCGAAGAGCGCGCGCAGGCGACCGAGGGCCTGACCCTCACCTGGTACCAGACGAACCGGTTCGCGAAGGCGCGGGAGCTGCCGCCACCCGAAGACACTGAGGGCGCCTCCGGGCTTCTCGCCTTCATGCAGGCGTTCGAGGGAGAGCCCTACCGGACCGAGTGGGCGCCCGGCGAGCGCGTCTCCCACCTCCCGATGACGAACGACATCACCCAGCCCGGCGCGCTTCCCACGGTCGATCTCGACGTGGACGGCCGGACCGTGTCCCTCGTCCTCGACACGGGCGGCGACCGCCTCTATCTCGACCGGGACATCTACGACGGCCTCGGACTCACCACCCTCGCCACCCGCGAGGCGCGCTATGCCTACACCGGAGGCGAGACCGTCGAAGAGCCGCTCGGGGTTGCCGAAACAGTCGGGATGGGCGGCGTGACCCTGACGAACGTCCCGGTGGTCGGCGCCACCTGGAAGGCGCTCGGCCAGCCGAGCGACGGGGTCCTCACCACGCAACTGCTCAAGCAGTTCCTGAGCACCATGGACTACGACAACCGCCGCATCACGCTGCGCGAACGGACGCCGGAGGCCCTCGCGGGACTCCTCCGGACCTTCGGGGACAGCCCGCCCGTCGAAGCGCCGTTCTTCATGACGGGCACCCACCTCATGTTCGCGAAAGGAAGCCTGAACGGCCACCCGGGCATGAACTACTTCCTCGATTCGGGGCTCGCCATGAGCATGCCGATGATCCTGGTCGACGAGACCGTCGAACTCCTCGGGCTCGAACCGAACGCCATCGACGGCACCGACTACTTCTGGGTCCCCATCGAGTCCCACGGCCTGAACGGCCTGATGAAGGGGGCCACCCAGGCGATGGGCAACGTCTTCGTCGAGGAGGGGGCTTTCTGGCAGAGCGGCTTCATGATGGACGCGCTCCTTTCCCACCAGTACCTCTGGCCGCTCGGCTCGTGGACCATCGATTTCGACAACATGACGTACTACTTCCCGGCGCCGGAGTCGCGAGAGTGAGTGTGGACAGCATCGTCCCACCGTTCCGGCGGCGGCCCGGGAACCTGGCGTAGGGGGGCGCGGGATGCCCGAAGGAAGCGGCAGGGACGCGAAGAAACTGGTCTTTACGTTCGAGGTGAGCGTTCTCGACAGGGGCGGTGACGGGTGGGAAGCGCGGTGCGACGACGGCGACCTCCACCTCACGGGCGTCGAGAGTCAGCGGCTCCTCGTCGAGAAAGTGAAGGAGCACTTCCTGAGGATCGGGGACGCAATGGGACCGGTGGGTGATCGCGTCCTGTTCCACCTCCGGCTGGACTGCCCCGATCCCGATGCCGCCGCACCGGGGGAATCACGGCCAGACAAACGACCCGAAGCCGAGGGACGGAAGTCGCAAGGGGCAACCCTGCGGGCCGAATTCCGCGGTCTGGGAGACGACGTCGAAGACCTGACATCCCGAATCGACGACCTGGAAGACCAGGTCGAGGACCTCCAATCCCGAATCGACGACCTCGAAGGGGAGCTGCTCTAGCGCGAACTTCGCGGCGTCCCCGCCTCGCGTAAGATGCGGGGTTCCCCCGACCGGGGAGGAGGGACCGTCATGCGGCTTCCGTTGCTTCGTCTGTTGATCGTTCCGGCCACCTTGCTGGCCGCTGCCGCCGCCGCCCAGGACGGCTACCAGATGCCGCCCGAGGACATCGTGCGGATCGCGGAGGCCCCGCCGACGCCCGGGATCTCGGTGTCCCCCGACAAGGCGCACGCAGTGCTCACCCACCGCGCGAGCCTGATCCCGCTCGCCGAGCTGTCGCGGGCCGAACTGCGGATCGCCGGCCTCCGGATCGACCCGGCGGCCAACGCCGCGAGCCGGCGGCGGATGTTCCGGGGCCTCACCCTCGAGGCGCTCGACGGCGGCGCCGAGACGGCGATCACCGGCCTGCCGGACCCGCTCCGGGGCGACCACCTGAGCTGGGCGCCCGACGGTTCCCGCTTCGCCTTCACCCACACCGGGGACGACGGGGTGGAGCTGTGGACGGTGGACGCCGGCAGCGGCGCGGCGGCCCGCGTCACCTCCGGCGTGAACGCGATCTTCCGGAACACCCCGTTCCACTGGCTCAGCGACAGCGCCCATCTCGCGGTGCGGATCGTGGACGCGGACCGCGGCATGCCGCCGGAGGCCCCCGCGGTTCCCGAGACGCCGGTGATCCAGGAGACCACCGGACGGGTGGCGCCGGCCCGGACCTACCAGGACCTGCTGACGAGCCCCCACGACAACGCGCTGTTCAACTACTACGGCGCCGCCCGCGCGGTCGTCGTGGATCTCTCCGGGGGCGCCACCGAGATCGCCGGCCCGGGGATCATCGACCGCTTCGCGCCGTCGCCGGACGCGAACTACCTGCTCGTGAGCACGGTCCACGAGCCGTTCTCGTGGCTGGTGCCGTATTCCCGGTTCCCCCGCCGGATCGAGATCCGGGACCGCAGCGGAGCGGTCGTCCGCGAGGTCGTGGACCTGCCGCTCCACGAGGAGATCCCGATCGGCCGTGACTCGGCGCCGACCGGGCCGCGGTCCGTGGGCTGGCGCGGCGACCACGACGCCACCCTGGTCTGGACGGAAGCCCGCGACGGCGGCGACCCGCACGCCGAAGCCTCGGTGCGCGACGTGCTGGTGCAGCTCTCCGCCCCCTTCGAGGGCGATCCCGAAGTGCTGCTCCAGGTGCCGCTCCGGATGATGGGAGCGACCTTCGGCGGCGGGCGCGGGGTGGCGATCACCCGCTGGTGGATCAACCGCGCCGAGCAGATCTGGGCCGTCCCGGCCGCCGGCGACGGCGAGCCCACGCTGGCGTTCGATACCTCGTACGAGGACCGCTACGCCGCGCCGGGGATGCCGCTGACCACCCGGAACGAGCGGGGAGCGCGGGTGCTCCTCACCTCGGCGGACGGCTCGAAGGCGTACCTGACCGCGGAGGGCGCGTCCCCCGAGGGCAACCGGCCCTTCGTGGACGAGTGGGACCTCGCGACCGGCGAGACGCGGCGGCTCTTCCGGTCGGACGCCGACGCCTACGAGACCCCGCTGGCGCTTCTCGATCCGGAGGCCGGGCTGCTGCTCACCCGGAAGGAGACCCGGACCACGCCTCCCAACTACTACGTCCGCGACCTCGGCAGCGGCGGCGAGTCCAGCGCCATCACCGACATCGCCCACCCGTATCCCGCGCTCGAAGGCGCGGGCCGCGAACTCATCCGCTACCAGCGGAGCGACGGCATCGAACTGAACGCCCTGCTCCACACCCCGCCGGGCTACGACCAGGCCCGCGACGGCCGCCTGCCGCTGATCGTGTGGGCCTACCCGCGCGAGTACAAGAGCGCCGCGGCCGCCGCCCAGGTGCGGGACTCGCCGAACCGGTTCAGCTTCATCAGTTGGGGCTCGGCGCTCTACTGGCTGACCCAGGGCTACGCGGTCATGGAGAACGCCACCATGCCGATCATCGGCGAGGGCGACGAGGAGCCGAACGACAGCTACGTCGAGCAGCTCGTCGCGAGTGGCCAGGCGGCGGTGGACGAGGCGGTGCGGCGCGGGGTCGCCGACCCGGAGCGGACCGCCATCGCCGGGCACTCCTACGGCGCGTTCATGACCGCGAACCTGCTGGCGCACTCGGACATCTTCCGGGCGGGGATCGCCCGGAGCGGCGCCTTCAACCGCAGCCTCACGCCCTTCGGCTTCCAGAGCGAGCCGCGGACCTTCTGGGAAGCCCCGGAGATCTACTTCCGGATGTCGCCGTTCATGCACGCCGACCAGGTGAACGAGCCCATCCTGCTGATCCACGGCATCGTGGACAACAACTCGGGCACCTTCCCGGTGCAGAGCCGCCGCTTCTACCACGCCCTCAAGGGCCACGGCGCCATCGCCCGGCTGGTGATGCTCCCGCACGAGAGCCACGGCTACGTGGCCCGCGAGTCGGTGATGCACACCCTCTGGGAGCAGCACCAGTGGCTCGAGCGCCACGTGAAACAGGCCGCGCCGCGGCTGGAGACGACCCAGGAGATGCCCCGCCGGTAAGGGGAAGAGGCCCCCAACGCGAGAAACGCCCATGTGCGCGTCCTCCCGCACACCCGGCCGTCATGAAAATGGCGAGGCGCGAGGAGCGAGGAGCGCCGGCCTTCAGACTAGGAGCGCCGGTGTTCACACCGGCATCGCGGCCGCAGGCCGCGAAACTCCCGGCGCCATCGCGCCACATTGCGGGGACCCGAAACGAAGATGGCGAAAGCGGAGTAGGCGCGCGCAGTTGTCGTCGCGCCACTCCCTTTGACGGGGGCGCCATGCGGCGAAATGAAGCCCAGGAGTTTCGCCCGCTGCGCGGGCGATGCCGGTCTGAAGACCGGCGCTCCTGACGCTCCTCGCCGTCCCCGTCATCGGGCGGGCTGCATTTCCACAGCAACTGGCCGGCGCTCCAAGCCGTTGCGCCACGTCTGCCGTTGGGCGTTGAACGCCGTGGCGCCATCCGGACCTGCAAGTCCTACGCGCCTGCGGCCCTGCGGGCCGCTTGCAGAACCCTCGGAAGTCATTGATATTGGATAGCGATATACACAACTCCCGGAAGACCGGCATCACCTCTGGCAGCACATCCTGAATCGGCCGGCAGTCCCGAGTCGAAGGGGGTAACGCCAGGAACAGGGAGCACCTCCGACGGCGCCGGGCGTCGGGGTCCGGGAGCCCTCGTGGATTCCCTGAGGACTCGGCCCGCGCCCTCACCATCTCCATCACCACGGCCTGTGCCGCGTTCCCCGGGTCTCGGGACGTTCCGATTCCGGCCGGAGTCTCCTCAGTCCATCCCCGGACGCGCCTCGGCAGGGTGAACTGGATCACCACTCGCGGTGGGCGGTGACCGCCAGATACCGGCACGACCGCAAGGTTGATGACTGCCTCGATGGCGCCGGCGGATCACCCAATTGTCTCTGTCAGGACTGTTTATATCCCGAACTCGTCGCTGACTGTGGTGCTATCGTGGAGTGTTGATGATTCGACGGTACCGATCCGCTCCCAGGGGCGCACTCCAACGAACGGGCAACTCATGGTTGCCGGCATCACGGTGCGCCCGCGCAGTCGCGGCGATGGAGCCATGCATCCCTCGCTCCCACGCGGAGAGTGGGGGACAGGCGCCCGTCGGCAGGTTCGCGGCCGCGCGGGGACGGGCTGGACATCGTGGGTGAGAGCATCCGCGGACGGGGCTGCACGCCCGTCGCGACCGAGCAGGGAAACGGCTGATGGCTGCTGGAGCGGGTCGGCCCGCTCCCGCGCCGCGGCCTGGAAAACAGGTCGTCATCGTCGGTGGAGGGGCGGCCGGGTTGGGCGCCGCCTACACACTCAAGAAGCGTGGCTTCACCCCGATACTGCTTGAGGCCGAGGACCATGTCGGGGGGAGGCTTGCCGCCGACGAGGTAGACGGTTTCCTTGTTGATACGGGCGTGGACTTCTTTTGCTACTCCTACGACGCGGTCTTTCGCATCTGCGAAGAGTTGGACGTGCCGCTGGTCCGCTCGAGGCAGACGCTCGGCTGGCACAGGAATGGCCGGTGGCTGGTGACCACCGCGGAGCCGTCCATTTCCGGCATCATCCGAAACCTGAGCGCGTTCCGCGGCCTGGGGCTCCTGTCGCGAGGGGGGATGAAGCTGGTCTGGCAGGTATTTCGCCAACCCGACTACCTCACGTTTGCCAGCGACAGTCGCATGGCCGAGATTGACGGGGATGAGAGCTTTGGCGGGTACCTCGCGAGAATTGGTGCGCCCGAGTCTCTGCAGGTGACGCTCAGGGGATTCGTGGAGAATGGCGTGCTGGACTACGTCGCTCCATCCAGCCAGGCGTACATAAGGGGGTACCTGGCGAACACCTTTCTGCGACCGCACCAGTTGATGCAGCCGGAGAAGGGTGCGGGAGCGCTGGCCCGCGCCCTGCGCGATGCGTGCGCGGACGTCATTCGGATTTCGACGCCCGTGAGGGAAGTCGTCGTCGGGGAACGGGGCGCAACGGGGGTGGTGATTGACGGCGAGACGATTGAGGCCGACGCGGTCATCTGCGCGGTTCCCGCTCCGAAAGCGCTGGAGATCATTCCCAACCTTCCGGTCGGGGTTCGGGAAACGCTGAGAAAGGTCACCTACTCCTCCGCGTGCCGGTTGGTGATGGGGCTCGACAAGCCACCGCTGCCCCCGGGCTGGCATGGCGCGATCTACCCCGAGGACGAGACTCCGCTCGTGCTGGACCGGTCCATCAACCTGCCGGGCTGCGTGCCTCCCGGGAAGAGCACGCTGGATCTGATCGCGGGACGCGAGCGCGCAAAGCAGTTGCTGGAACTGGACGACGAGGAGATCAAAGGCGAGATGCTGCGGGACGTGCGTCGAAACGCGCCTCCCGGTTCGGCAATCCCCGGCGACCACGAAGGGCTGTTCAGTCGCGTTTACCGCTGGAGAATCGCGGTGTGCAAGGGGCCGCCCGGGATGTTCAGAGCAGTCGCGAACACCCGCCGCGAGCTTGGGCGGGATGTTCCCAATCTCTTCCTGGCGGGCGACTACACACGCGTCCCCCTGGTGAACGGAGCGCTGGCCAGCGGCATCTCTGCCGCCGAGGAGACCGTGGCTCTGTTCGCGTCCTCAGGTTGACGATCCGCGCATCACGCTCGTCGCCGCATTCCGTTCCCGCTGCCCACCGCCGCGATCCGACCGGGTAGCGGAGGGCCGACTCCCGCGAGGCGCACACACCTCTGCGGGGTCACCCTCGGGGCCGCTCTCTTGCGCAACGAAGTCAGACCCCCCTTGGTCGCGTACTCATGCGCGTACCCGCCCTCCGTGATCGTTCACGAAAGCCGTTGGCGCCGGCGCCAGGCCGGCGCGCCACCACACCCGTCGGCGGGACGCCCAGGCTGCATTTCACAGCAACGCGCGGCCGGCGCTCACCCCGGCACCGCCGCGCGGCAGCGCGGCGAAGTGTGTAACGCTTGCGCCCATGAACCGCCGGCTCTTTCTCGGAACCTCTGCCCGGGCGGGACTCGTCCTGCCCTTCGCCCGCGCCCTCCCCGTCCTCGGACAGGAAGCGGTCTTCGCCCACGGGGTGGCGAGCGGCGACCCGCTGGCCGACCGGGTGCTGCTCTGGACGCGGGTCTCGGGTTCGGCCGACGACCGGGTCGCGGTCCGCTGGCGGGTGGCGCGGGATCCGGGGATGCGGGAAGTCGTCGCCGAGGGTGAGGGCGCCACCGGACCCGGGCGCGACTACACCTTCAAGGTCACGGCGGCCGGACTGAAGCCGGGGACGACCTACCACTACCGCTTCGAGGCGCTCGGCGAGCAGTCTCCGGTGGGCCGGACGAGGACCCTGCCCCGGAATTCCGACCACGTCCGGCTCGCCTTCGTCTCCTGCTCCAACCTGCCGTTCGGCTGGTTCAACGTCTACCGGCGGATCGCCGAGCGGGACGACCTGAACGCGGTGCTGCACCTCGGCGACTACTTCTACGAGTACCCCAACCGCGGCTACGGGGACGGGACCCGGTTCGATCGGGTGCCGCGGCCGAACAAGGAAACGACCACGCTCTCCGACTACCGGACCCGGCACGCCCAGTACAAGGCGGACCCCGACCTGCAGGAGGTCCACCGCCTCCACCCCTTCGTGTGCGTCTGGGACGACCACGAGATCACCAACAACGCCTACACCGACGGCGCCCAGAACCACCAGATCGAGGAAGAGGAAGGCGACTGGTTCGTGCGGCGCACGGCCGCCGTGAAGGCCTACTTCGAGTGGATGCCGATCCGGGAGCCCGAGCCCTGGCCGAGCCAGCGCACCTACCGGACCTTCCGGTTCGGAAAGCTGCTGGACCTGATCATGCTCGACACCCGGTTGATCGGCCGCTCCCGGCAGGCCGAGTGGGGCGACGTGGAGGGGATGCGGCATCCCGACCGGACGCTCCTCGGCGACCGGCAGGAGCGGTGGCTCTACGGGGAACTCGCCGCGGCGAAGGCCGCCGGAGTCCGGTGGCCGGTGCTCGGACAGCAGGTGATGATGGGGCCGATGCTGGACGCTGGCGGGAATCCCCAGAACCCGGACCAGTGGGACGGCTACGAGGCGAGCCGCGGCCGGCTCTTCGATTTCCTCGAGAGCGAGCGGATCGGCAACCTGGTGGTGCTCACCGGCGACGTCCACCAGTCGTGGGGAATGGACGTGCCGCGGAATCCCCTGGCGGGCTACGACCCGGACACCGGCGCCGGCTCCTACGGCGTGGACTTCGTGACCACCGCGGTGTCCTCACCGAGTTCGAAGCTGCGCCGGCTGGGGACCGAGGAAGCCATCGCCGCCGAGGTGGCGGAGGAGCTCGCCCACAACCCGCACAAGAAGTTCGGGGAGGCGTTCCACCGGGGCTACTGCGTGCTCGACCTGAGGCCGGACCGCATCCAGAACGACTGGTACTTCGTGCCCACGGTGGAGGAAAAGACGGACCAGCAGCGCTGGGCGGCGGGGATCCGGGTCGCGTCGGGCACCCAGCACGGGGTGCGCGCGGACGGCCCGGCGTAGCGGAGCCGGCGCGCTGTGAACACGCCGTCCCGCGGGTCCGCCCACCGCCGTGATGACGCCGCCGGCTGGGAACGCCGACCTCCGGTCGGCACCGCCCGCCGGAGGCGGGCGAACGCGTACGTGCTGACGCAGGGATGGCGCGACGCCACCTGCCAGCGCCATCCGGCCTGGGAGTGGTACGTGGTTGCGGCCCTCCGGGCCGCGTGCCGACCAGAGGTCGGCGTTCCAAGCCGTACACGCCGCCTTGCGTGAGCAGCGTTACGACGTGCGCGGGGCGGAGCGTCGCGCGTGCCGGTGTGGAGACCGGCGCCGAGCTCACCGCAGTTCAGCGAGGCGCGCGATCGACTCCGACAGATAGGGGTGGCTCCCGACGCGATCGGAGAACCGCGCATCCGCGGTGACGAGGGGGGCCTTCTCCTGAATCGCGAGCGCGAGGTAGAAGCAGTCATGGATCGGATGGCCCAGATCCGCGGCGAGTCGCGAAGCCGCCGGCGTTCGCTGGAGCAGTGTGCCCGGGACCAGGACGGGAGCGCCGCGCAACGTCTCGACGGCTTCCTCGAACTCGGCAGCCGTCTTCCTTTCGCTGCCTCATGGCCCAGAGAGCGTTCGCCGCCTCCGCGTAGAGCAGGTCCGGAGCCATGAGGGAGACTTCGCCGGTCAGCAGGAGCGCTGCCTCGTGCGAGAGCGGTTCCCGAACCAGCCACTTGACCGCGACGCTGGCGTCGACGACGTAGCGGGTCATCCGGGCAAGTCGCGATCCCGGTCGGCCCGGATGACGTCCGTGCTGTCCGCCGTCGAAGCCAGCCGTTCCCGCAACTTGGCGGCGCGCGCCGCGAAGTCGTCGGCCCCGCCCAGCAGCGCCCGTCGGAGAATCTCGCGATGCTCCGCTTCGGCAGAACGGCCGTTTGCCGCGGCACGCAGCTTCAACTCCCGAACGACCTGATCCGTGACCCGGCGGACCGTCAACTGAGGCACACCGAAGCCTCCATTGAATGCGCTGTCATCGCAGGCATTATCGTGAATTCGTGAGGCAACCATGCGGTACTTCGCTTACGGTTCGAACCTGCTGACGCGGCGCCTGCGGCATCCGTCGCGCGCACCCTCCGCGGTTCCCCTCGGAATGGCGTCCGCTCCCGGGTTCGTCATGCGGTTTCACAAGATCGGAACGGACGGATCCGGGAAGTGCACGCTCATCGCGACCGGGAACGATGCGGACATCGTGTACGGAGTCCTCTACGAGTTCGCGGATTCGGACCTGCCCGGGCTGGACCGGGAGGAGGGCGTGCACCTGGGCGGCTACGCCCGGCATTCGCTTCGGCTACGGCTTCCGAATGGCGACCCGGCCGAAGCCATGACCTATATCGCCGGCGAGCGGTACATCGACGCGGCCTGCGTCCCTTTCGATTGGTATCGGGATCTCGTGGTGGCGGGAGCCCGGGAACACCGGCTGCCGCCCGCGTACGTCCGGGAACTGGAGCGGACGGCCGCGACGCCCGACCCCGATGCCGCCCGTGCGGCGAGGGCGCGGCGGCTCCTCCCCGGACCCTTCCCTACTCCGCCCGCCGGACGCTGACGATCGGCACGGGCTCGTTCAGGATCTGGCCCTGGACGACCTCGCTCGCAGCGGGAGCGTCCGTCGGCAGCCGGTGGATCTCGTCGAGCACCTCCATGCCCCGGACCACCCGTCCGAACGTCGCGTAACCGAAGCCGTCCCGGGTGGGATCCCCGGCGCCCGTGTCCAGCACGAAGTTGTCGCCGACGTTGAAGAAGACCTCGGTGTTCGCGGTGCCGGGTTCGTTGCGGGCGTAGGCGAGCGTCCCGCGCTCGTTCCGGATCCCGATGTCCTGCGTGAGCTCGTGCGGGACCGGCGGGAACGGCGGCTCCGCCTCGGCCTCCCCGCCGTCCCGGACGAGCATCGGCAGGCTCCGCATCCCGCCCTGCACGACGTCGTGCGCATCCCCGTTCGCCGTGTGGGTCGCGCGGTAGAACGTCGCCGCGCCGTCGTAGTGGCCGCCGTCCACGTAGCGCAGGAAGTGCGCGACGGAGAGCGGCGCCCGCTCGGGATAGAGCTCCACCTCGATCTCGCCGAGCGTGGTCTCGATGACCACGTTCACGATCTCCTCGGCGGCGGGCTCCGCGGGCGGCGCCTCCGCCGGTTCCTCGGGGGCGCTCGCGCCGCAGCCGGCGAGAAGGGCAGCAAGGAGAAGGGTGGTCTTCGGCATGGCGGGCTCCGGCGGCAACGGCGCGAGGCCGGAGAATACCGGGGACCGCCGAACCGGACCGACGCGACGACGCAGTGAAGAAACACCCCGGGCTCCTCCAAGCCGTCGTCCTGATCGGGCTCGCCCTCACGTCCCCGGCCGCAGCGCAGGACCCGGAAGCGCGGGCGGTCCGCATCGAGACGCCGCCCCGGGTGGACGGGGTGCTCGACGAGCCCTTCTGGGCCGGGATTCCGCCGATCACAGGGTTCCGGCAGCGCGACCCGGTGGACGGCGCCCCCGCCAGCGAGCGGACGGAGGTGCGGATCGCCTACGACCGGAACGCGCTCTACTTCGGGTTCACGTTCTTCGATTCCGAGCCCCACCGCATCAACCGGGCGATCCTCGACCGGGGCGGCCGGATCAGCAAGGACGACCGGGTGGTCATCGCCCTCGACACCTACCTCGACCGCCGGAACGGCTACATCTTCGAGGTCGGCTCGCTCGGCACCCAGGACGACGCCCTGTTCACCGACGAACGCCTCGAACGCCCCGACTGGAACTGGGACGGGGTCTTCACCACCGAGACCACCGTGAACGCCGAGGGCTGGGTGCTCGAGATGGCGATCCCGTTCACCACCATCCGCTTCGCCGACGTGGCGGAGCCGGTGATGGGGATCGCCATCCAGCGCTCCATCCGGCGGAAGAACGAGAACGTCTTCTGGCCCCACATCGGCCAGGACTTCGTGGGGGGCATCGCCCAGGCTTCCCGATTCGCGAGGCTCACCGGCCTCAGGGACATCCGCCGCGGCCACCGCCTCGAGGTGAAGCCCTACGCCTCCCTCGGCGGCCAGCAGCTCGCCGGAGAGCCCGACGTCGAGCGGCAATCGAAGGCGGGACTGGACCTCAAGTACGGCCTGACCTCCAACCTCACGCTGGACCTCACCTGGAACACCGACTTCGCCCAGGTGGAGAGCGACAACGTCCAGATCAACCTCACCCGCTTCGACCTCTTCTTCCCGGAGAAGCGGGAGTTCTTCCTCGAACGGGCCGGCCTCTTCGAGTTCGGAACGACCCGGGAGACGGAGGTCTTTTTCAGCCGCCGGGTGGGCCTCGACGGCGACATCCGGGGCGGCGCCCGGCTCACCGGACAGGCGGGGCCGATCTCCGTCGGGGCGCTCGCGCTGCGGACCGGGGGGACGCCGGACTCCGGCCCCGCCGCGGACGGCAGCGGCGTTCCGGCGGCCTGGAACTCGGTCCTCCGCCTGCAGGCGAACCTCCGGGAACGCACCACCGCCGGCGTGATCGCCACGAGTCTCGACCGCGTCGGGGGGCGTTCGAACCGGGTGGCCGGCGCCGACCTCCACACGCGGTTCTGGAGCAGCTCGTCCTTCCGGGTGTGGGGAGCGCGCCTCTGGGACTCGGCGACGAACGGATCGGGCCCCGGACAGCAGGCCGCCCGCGCCGAACTGGACCTGGAGAACGACCGCTACGCCCTGAGCGTGGACCGCGTCCACGTCGGCAAGGACTTCGACCCCGCGCTGGGGTTCGTCCGCCGCCGCGACATGGACGAGTGGCAGCTCTGGGGCGGGTTCCGGCCCCGGTTCGAGCGCAGTGGCTGGGCGCGCCGGTTCTCGGTGTGGGGCGGCGGGGTCCGCACCCGCGGCACCGGGGGCGAGCTCCAGTCGGAACGGGTCTCCTCGAACGCGGACTTCCTGTTCGAGTCGGGCGAACGCGTCTCCGTCGTGGTGGACGACCGCTTCGAGCGCCTCCACGGGCCGGCTTCCATCAGCGGACGCCCCCTCCCTCCCGGGGACTACCGCTTCCGGTTCTGGGAGACCTACGCGAGCACCAACGAGAGCCGGATGTTCTCGATCTCGCTCGAAGGGTCGCGGGGCGAGTTCTGGAGCGGGCGCCGCACCCGCTACGGCGGCCGCGGGGTCGTCAAGACCGGGCCGCACCTCACGGTCGGCGTCCGGCTCGCCCGCAACGAGGTTTCCCTGCCGGTAGCCGACGGCGACTTCACGACCACCCTGCTCGCGGTCGATCTCGTGGGCGCGGTCAGCCGCAAGCTCTTCGCCGCCGCCCTCGTGCAGTGGGACAACCTGTCGAAGGAGCTCCAGGCGAACGTCCGGATCGACTGGATCCACACCCCGGGGAGCGATCTGTTCCTCGTCCTCGACACGGGGTACATCACCGGCGACAACCTCGACCCACGGTTCGACCCCTGGACCCGGCGGACCGCGGTCGCCAAGCTGACCTGGCTGAAGGCGTTCTGAGCGGCCCGGCGGCGCGTCGGGTGTCCGGCGACGCGCCTCCACGAGCGCGAACGTGCTGCCGGAACCGGACGAGCGACGATTCGCCGGCATCCGGCATGGCATTGCGCACGTATCGCGCGATGGCGTCGATCCGTCATGAATGTGTCGCTATTCGTGCCGTTGCAGTCAAGCAGCAGTGATGGGGTGTCGCTTAGACTGTGCGTTGGGGCGCCGGAACGCTTCGCCGTTTCCCGAAACCGCAAGCCGCTGGCGGTTCCAGCGGGTCGCAAGGCCCCCCGGCGCGCGTAGCCGATTCCAGTACCTCCCCGCGATGCCACGCCCCCCGCACAGCCTGGGCGCACCGGAGCATCTCGACCGCGCGCTCTACGTCACCACGCCCAAGGGATGGCTCGCGCTCGTGACGCTCCTGGCGCTGCTGGGCGCGGTCATGGCCTGGGCCGTCCTGGGCGAGGTCACCACCTACGTGCAGGGCGAGGGGATCCTGATGAGCCGCGGGGGCGCGGTGTTCGATGCGGCGTCGCCGTCCGGCGGCCGGCTCGCGCGGCTCGTTCCCGCCCTCGGCGACCGGGTGGCGGCGGGAGACATCGTCGCGGAGATCGAGGACCCGGAGACGACGCAGCGGCACGCCAACGCGCTGGCGCTGGTTGGGGAGCGGACCCGGACGCTGCGCAGCCGCGAAGCCGATGCGCGCGAGGAGAACGCCCTGCTCGACCGGCACGTCGCGGAGCAGCGCGCCAACCTCGACGTGCTGGAACGCACCGGCCGGGAACTGATCGAGACCGCCGGGGCGCGGCTCCGCGGGAACCTGGCCCTCTTTGAGGACGGTCTTGTGCCCCGGACCGAGATCGAGGAGAACGAGGAGGCGGTGGAGTCGGCCCGGCGCAACCTGTTCGAGGTCATGCGCCGGCGTGACGACCTCGCCTCCGAAGCGGTGCGGCGGCGGAGCGACCTCCGCATCCGCGTGGACGAAGCGGGCGCCGAACTCCTCGAAGCCCGCCGGGAGGTCAACGAGATCGAGACGCTCATCGAGACCTGGCGCATCCGCGCCCCGGTCGCGGGCCGCGTCACCGAGATCAAGGCGCAGGTCGGAGCCGTCCTCCAGCCCGGCGAGTCCGTGCTCGGCATCCAGACCGGCGACGAGGGCCTCGACGTGCTGATCTACGTTTCGCCGGCCGACGGCAAGCGCGTCGAGCCGGGGATGCCGGCCCGGGTGTCTCCCAACACGGTGCGGCACGTGGAATACGGCTACCTGACCGGGGCCGTGGAGAGTCGCTCCGCGTTTCCCGTCAGCCTCGAGAGCATGACCGCCGTGCTGCAGAACCAGGCTCTCGCCGAGGCGTTTTCGGTCCGCGGAACGCCCTACTCCGGCCGCATCGCGCTGGACTCCGATGCGGGCACCGCGAGCGGTTTCGCCTGGACCTCCGCCAAGGGAGCCGAGGTGGAGGTCACCGCCGGCACGCTGGCGCGGGTCGAGATCGAAGTGGACCGGCAGCCGCCGATCACCCTGCTCATCCCGCTGATCAAGGAGGGGCTCGGCTATTGAGTCCGGAGCCGGACCTGGTACCGAACCTGAAGCCCCGGAGGGGCGGGCGGCGGGCAGCACCGACGGTGCTGCAGATGGAGACCACCGAGTGCGCCGCCGCCTGCCTCGGCATGATCCTCGCCCACCACGGCCGCTGGGTTTCGCTCGAGGAGCTGCGCGTCGGCTGCGGCGTGTCGCGCGACGGCGCGAACGCGGCCAACATGCTCCGCGCCGCGCGCGAATACGGGCTGATCGCGCGCGGTTTCCGCTGCACGCGGGAGTACCTGTTCGGCGTCCCGTTTCCGATGGTCCTCTTCTGGGAGTCCAACCATTTCGTCGTGCTCGAAGGGATCCGGGGCAAGTGGTTCTACGTCAACGACCCGGGGCACGGACCGCGCCGCCTCACCCGGGAGGAGTTCGAGGAGAGCTACTCGGGCGTCTGCTTCGGCTTCCAGCGCGGCGCGGAGTTCCGCCGCGGCGGCGCGAAGCCGAGCATCCGCCGCGGACTCGGCAAACGCTTCGGCCACGCCCGCGGGGCGCTCGCCTTCGCCATCCTGGCCACGCTCGCCCTGCTCATCCCGGGCCTCGCCGTCCCCACGATGATCAAGACGTTCGTGGACGACGTGCTGATCGGCGGCAACGGCGACTGGGTGAACGCGCTGCTGGGCGGGCTGGCGCTGGCGGCGGTCGCGCAGGGCGCGCTGATCTGGCTCCAGCGCGTCTTTCTGGCCCGGATGGAGGCCAAGCTCGCCATCGTCATGACCTCGGGTTTCTTCTGGCACCTGGTCACGCTGCCCATGTCGTTTTTCAGCCAGCGCTACGCGGGGGACCTGGTCAGCCGGGTGGCGTCGAACGACCGGGTCGCCCGGCTGCTCTCGGACCAGCTCGCGGTGAACGCCATCAACACGCTGGCGATGGGCGCGTACGCGGCGGTGATGGCGTCCTACGACCTCCCGCTGACGCTGGTCACCGTCGCCATCGTCGCCACCAATCTGATGGTGCTGCGGCTCGCCTCCCGCGCCCGCGACGACGCGAACCGCCGCCTGCTCAAGGAGCAGGGCAAGCTCGTCGGGACCTCCGTCAACGGCATCCAGATGATCGAGACGCTCAAGGCCGGCGGGACGGAGGGCGACTTCTTCGCCCGCTGGTCCGGCATGCACGCCAACGCCCTGGGCGCCCAGCAGCGGCTGGCGTTCGTGTCCATGATGGCGAGCGTCGCTCCACCGCTGCTCTTCGTCCTCGGCGTCGTCGCCGTGCTCGGGCTGGGGGGTCTGCGCGTCCTTGACGGCACCCTGACCATCGGCGGGCTGGACGCCTTCCAGAGCCTGGCGCAGAGCTTCGCGGCGCCCGTGAACGGCCTGGTGCGGTTCGGCGCCTCGCTCCAGACCGTCCGGGGCGACCTCGCCCGGCTCGACGACGTCCTGCAGTACGCGCCGGACGAGCGCGCGGAACGCGTCCTCGCGGCGCCCACCGCGGAGCACCGGGCGCCCGCGCCGCGCGGCGCGGTGGCGCTGGACGGCGTCACCTACGGATACAACATCAAGGAGGCGCCGTTGATCGAGGACTTCTCGCTCTCGATCCGTCCGGGCCAGCGGGTGGCGCTGGTGGGCGGCTCCGGGAGCGGCAAGTCCACCGTGGCCCGGCTGATCTGCGGGTTGTTGACGCCATGGTCGGGCAGCGTGCGGATCGACGGACAGGACATCGCCGGCATCTCGCCGGCGCGGTTCGCCGAGACCGTGGCCCACGTGGACCAGGAACTCGTGCTGTTCGAGGGCACGGTGCGCGACAACGTCGCGCTCTGGGAACCCACGGTGGCGGAGCGCGACGGCATCCGGGCGCTGCGCGACGCCGCGATCCACGACGTCGTCGCCGGGCGGCCGGGCAAGTACGACGCCGCCGTGGAAGAGGGCGGGCGCAACTTCAGCGGCGGCGAGCGCCAGCGCCTGGAGATCGCCCGGGCGCTCGCCCGCAATCCCGCGGTGCTGGTCCTGGACGAGGCGACCGCAGCGCTCGATCCGGTCACGGAACTCGCCATCGACGACCGGCTGCGCCAGCGCGGCTGCACCTGCCTGATCGTCGCGCACCGGCTCAGCACCATCCGCGACGCGGACGAGATCATCGTGCTGGAAGGCGGCGCCATCGTCCAGCGCGGCGCGCACGAGACCCTGATGGCCGAGCCCGGGTTGTACCGCAGCCTGGTGACGACGGGCTGACCGGTGGCGGAATCCCCGATCCTCGAACGGCTCCGCGGCGAGCGGATCGTCACCGACGCGGCCCGGCCGTTCCTGATGGACGATCCCGAGCGCGTTTACCTTGTCGAGGAGGGCCACCTCGACGTTTTCGCCGTCGAGCTGCGGGGAAACGAACCGGTGAACCGGCGGCGCTTCGTCGCGCGGGTCCCCGCGGGCGCGATGGCCTTCGGCAGCGACCGGGTGCCGGACCCGAACCAGCCCGAACGCGTGTTCGGTTTCCTCGCGGTGCCTGCCCTCGACACCGTGCTGATCGCCGGGGAACGGTCCGGCGTCGCCGGCGAGACCTTCGATCTGGCCGCCACCACCTGGATCGACGACTGGGTCGCGCGGCTCTCGGAGTTTCCCGTGCGCGACCGCTCGGTCCCCCGTAACGCCCGGCTGCTCGACGCCGACCCGGATGTCGGGGTTCCGGCGGGCGCCGTGCTGAGCGCGCGGCACCTGGATGTCGTGTGGGTGTCCGCGAAGACGGCGGTGCGCCTGCTCGGACGCCGCGATCTGGTCGCCGCTGCCGGCGAACCCCTGTTCCCCGTCACCGAGCGGACCTGGTTCGAGGTGGACACGGACACCGAGGTGAGCGCGGTGTACACCCCGACCGCGTTGGTGAACGGCCGGCTCTGGCCGGCGTTCGGGCGGTTCGGCGCCTGGATCCTGGAATACGCGATCCTCGCGGAGGCGGAGGCCGGGGTCGCGCTGGAGTCGCACCGCCGGCGCGCCGCGGGAGCCCGACGGACCGCCGTCGCCGGCGCCCTCGGCGCCCTCGGCGAGGTGCTCGGCTTTTCCAAAGCCGCCGCCGGCGCCGCGCCGGCGGATTCGTCCCCGCTGCTCGCCGCGGTGCGGCTGGTCGCCCGGTCGTGCGGCGTGTCCGCGGCGGTGCGGGAGCGGCCGGAGGAGCGGACCCCCGCGGGTGCGCTCTCCGAACCGGCCGCCGTGGTGGAGAGGCTGGCGCGCCGCGCCGGGATCCGCACCCGTCGCCTGGCGCTGGGGCCCGGCTGGTGGAAGCGCGACGGTCCGTCCTTCGTCGGCTTCGGCGCCGCGGACCGGCGGCCGGTCGGCGTGCTGTCGAGCGGGCGCGGGGGCTACCGGGCCGTGGACCCGGAATCGGGAGCGGAATCCGCACTGGACCGCCGGAGCGCCGCCGAAATCGCGCCGGAGGGGGTGGCGTTCTACCCGCCCCTGCGGGACGACGTGAAGAACGCGGCGGCCACGGCGCGCTTCGCGCTGCACGGGCGCGGGCGGGACTTCCGCACCCTGCTGGCGGTGGGAGCGCTCGGAGGACTCGCGGCCCTGCTGATTCCGGTCCTGACCGGGCAGGTGCTGGCGGAGTTCATCCCGCGGGCGAACACGCCGGCGTGGGGCGCCGCGCTGATCGCCCTGCTGCTGCTCGCGGTTGGCAACGCGGTCTTCTTCGTCGTCCGCGGCGTGGCGCTGCTGCGGATCGAGGGCCGCGTTGACGAACGCCTGCAGGCGGCCGTCTGGAGCCGGTTGATCGCCCTCCCGGCGCCGTTCTTCCGGCGCTTCACCGCGGGCGACCTCGCCGCCCGCGCGGGCGGCGTGAGCGCGGCGCGGCAGATGCTGACGGGGACCGCCGTGCAGGCGGCGCTGAGTGGTCTCTTCTCGGTGTTCAGCCTCGCCCTGTTGTTCTACTACCACTGGCCGCTGGCGCTCATCGTGTGCGGCCTGCTGTCCGTGATGGCGGCGGCGACCTGCCTGTTCTCCTATGGCCAGGTTCGCCACCACCGCGAGGTGGTCCGGCTGCAGGGCGCCATTGACGGATTCGTTCTCCAGATGATCGACGGCGTCGCCAAGCTGCGGGTGGCGAACGCGGAGAGCCACGCGCTCGCCCGCTGGGCGCACCGGTTCTCCTCCCAGAAGCGGGCCGCGCTGCGGGCCCGGCACTGGGCCGCGGGCCAGCACGCGGTCACCGCCATGTTCCCGCCGCTGGCGCTGGCCGCCATCTACGGGATCGTCCATTACGCCGGCCCCGACGGCGGAACGCAGCCGGCGATGGACCTCGCGGCCTTCCTCTCGTTCAACACCGCGTTCGGACAGCTCACGGCGGCGGTCCACAGCCTGACGATCACGCTGACCTCCGCGCTCGGCGTGGTTCCGTTGCTCGAGCGCGTCAAACCGCTGGTGGAGGAACGCCCGGAGCTGCTGAGCGCCGGCATGGACCCGGGGGACCTGCGGGGCGACATCGAGTTCTCGCACGTGACCTTCCGCTACGGGGCGAGGACGCCGAATGCCGTCGAGAACCTGTCGTTCCACATCCGGCAGGGAGAGTACGTGGCGTTCGTCGGACCCTCCGGCTGCGGGAAATCAACGATCTACCGCCTCCTGCTGGGTCTCGAACAGGCCACCTCGGGCACGGTCTTCCTGGACGGACACGACCTGTCGGGGCTCGACATGGTCGCGGTGCGGCAGCGCCTGGGGGTGGTCCTGCAACACGGCCGGCTCGTTCCCGGCAGCATCTACGAGAACATCGCGGGCATGTCGCCGCTCAGCGTCGACGACGCCTGGGCGGCCGCGCGCGCGGCAGCGCTCGAGGAAGACATCCGCGCGATGCCGATGGACATGCGCACGCTCCTGCCGGCCGACGGGGCGGGACTCTCCGCCGGGCAGAAGCAGCGGCTGCTCATCGCCCGCGCCTTCGCCCGCAAGCCGCGCGTCCTGCTGTTCGACGAGGCCACGAGCGCCCTCGACAACCGCGCCCAGGCGATCGTGCAGGCGACGATGACGCGGGTCAACGCGACCCGTGTCGTCATCGCCCACCGGCTGAGCTCGATCCGCGACGTGGACCGGATCTACGTGCTCGACGGCGGGCGCATCGTGGAGACCGGCGCCTACGACGACCTCATCGAGCGCGGCGGAATGTTCGCCACGCTGGCCCGCCGCCAACTGGCCGAGACGTAGGGGGCGGCGCCCCACCGCCGGGCGGGAACCGGAGTGGCCCGATGCTCCCCGTGAGGGGCCGGGCGGCGCGATCACGGCGGGATGCAACGCCGCGCGCGCTGACGGTTCGCATTACACTTTGGTACGAATCTCGTTTACTCGATAGGAGGCAACGCGATGAGCGACGAAACTGCGACTTCCAGCAACGCCACCGCCGGGGGGCTTGATCCCCTGAACGACGACGAGGCCACGACGATCGTGGGTGGGAACACGCCGATCGATGAAACAAACCCCGGGGGGGCGAAGCCGGACGACGACGTCCCGTGGATCACCCCTGACGAGCTCACGGACATCATCAAATCCGGGTAACGGGGAACCCGTCCGGCGACCGGGGCCGCAGCGCAGCGCCGTTGTCCGGTCGGTGGATTCTTCCTGAACCCGATCGCGGACCGGTCGGGGCAGCGCGCCTCGGCGCTACCCCGACCCCATCGCCGAGGCCCAGGGGTCGGGTGTGGCTGGCAGGGAGGGTCGCGGCGCAGGCGTGACGCACCGGATGGACGCGGCCCGGGGCGTTTGCCGGGTTCCGCCGCCCTCGTGCAGTGGGACCCCCTGTCGAAGGAACTGCGGGCGAACGCCTGATCTCGTCGTCCCGTCAACGGGGACTCCCGTGAACGCGCTCGCCGTGAAGCTGAGCGGCGGCACGCGCTCCGCGGCCCTGCGGGCCGCGTGCCGACCAGAGGCCAGTTGCTGTGAAAATGCAACCCGCCCGACGACGGGGACGGCGAGGAGCGCAAGGAGCGCCGGCCAGTCCTCCCGGTGGGGGCCTTCAGACCGGCATCGCCCGCGCAGCGGGCGAAACTCCTGGGCTTCCTTTCGCCGTATGGCGCCCCCGTCAAAGGGAATGGCGCGACGACAACGGCGCGCGGCTACTCCGCTTTCGCCGTCTTTGTTTCGGGTCCCCGCAATGGGGCGCAACAGCGCCGGGAGTTTCGCGGCCTGCGGCCGCGATGCCGGTCTGAAGACCGGCGCTCCTGGCCCCCTGTGCATTCTCATGCCCGGCGGGCTGCGCAGGAGGACGCGCGCATGGGTGCTTCTCCCGGTGGGGGCCGGCGTTCCCAGCCGGCGGAGCCATCCCGGCTCTTGCAGGCCGGCGGTGACGTGTCCGCCGGTCTGGCGGCCGCTCGGCGCCCGTTGACGCGCCGGGCGGACCCGCCTATCGTCCGGTCGCTCCCGCCGGGCCGGGGCGAATCGAGGAACCCAAGTGAAGAAGTACCTGGTGCTCTACCACATGCCCATGTCCTTCGCGGAGATGGCGAAGGACGCCGACCCGGCGGCGATGAAGGCCGGGATGGAAGCGTGGATGGCGTGGTTCCAGCGCTCGGGGGACCACCTCGTGGATATGGGCACGCCGCTGGCCGGGGGCCGCCGGCTGACCGCGTTGGGGAACTCCCCGAGCACCCGGAACGTCGTGTGCTATTCGATCGTGCGGGCGGAGAGCATGGAAGCGGCCGAGGCGCTGCTCGCCGACCACCCGCACCTCGCCTGGTCGCCCGACTGCGAGATCGAGGTGCACGAGATGGCCGGAGGATCCGGCTGACCCATCGGCCCGTCATCCCTCGGGGCGCCGCGGTAGCTCTGCTCCTCGCCGGCTTCCTCGGCGGATCCCCCGCGGCGGCCCAGGACCGTGAGGCGCGGGCCGTCCGGATCGAGACCCCGCCCCGGATCGACGGCGTCCTCGACGAGCCGTTCTGGGCGGACATCCCGCCGGTCACCGGGTTCCGGCAGCGCGATCCGGTGGACGGCGCCCCCGCGAGCGAGCGCACTGAGGTGCGGATCGCCTACGACGCGGACGCCCTCTACTTCGGCTTCATGTTCTTCGATTCGGAACCCGACCGGATCCGGCGGGACATCCTGCACCGGGGCGGCCGGATCGACAAGGACGACCGCGTCATCATCGGGCTCGACACCTACTTCGACCGCCGGAACGGCTACATCTTCGAGGTCGGCGCGCCCGGCACCCAGGACGACGCCCTCTTCGCCGACGAGAGCCTCGACCGCCCGGACTGGAACTGGGACGGCGTCTTCACCACCGAGACCACCGTGAACGAGGACGGCTGGGTGCTGGAGATGGAGATCCCCTTCACCACCATCCGCTTCGCCGACGTGGAGGAGCCGCTCATGGGGATCGCGTTCCAGCGTTCCATCCGGCGCAAGAACGAGACGGTCATCTGGCCGCACATCGGCCAGGAGTACCGGGGGAACATCGCCCAGTCCTCCCAGTACGCGACCCTGACCGGGCTCAAGGACGTCCGCCGGGGCCACCGCCTCGAGGTGAAGCCGTACGCGAACCTCGGTACCCAACAGATGAACGGGCAGGACGGCTTCGAGCGCGAGTCCAAGGCCGGCCTCGACCTGAAGTACGGGCTGACCTCGAACCTCACCCTCGACCTCACCTGGAACACCGACTTCGCCCAGGTGGAGACGGACAACGTCCAGATCAACCTCACCCGGTTCGACCTCTTCTTCCCGGAGAAACGGGAGTTCTTCCTCGAACGGGCGGGCCTCTTCGAGTTCGGAACGACCCAGGAAACGGAGGTGTTCTTCAGCCGGCGGATCGGTCTCGAGGACGACATCCTGGGCGGGGGCCGGTTGACGGGACAGGCCGGACCCATCTCGGTCGGCGCGCTGGCGCTCCGGACCGAGAGCCGCGTTCCCGACGTGGACGGCGCCGGAGCCTGGAACTCGGTGGTGCGCCTCCAGGCCAACGTCCACGAGCGCACCACGGTGGGCGCGATCGCCACCAGCCTGGACGCCGGGGGGTCGAGCAATCGGGTCGCCGGCGCCGATTTCGTAACCCGCTTCTGGAGCAGCTCCCAGTTCCGGATGTGGGGCGCGCGGGTCTGGGACTCGGAGGACGGCGGTGCGGAGGAAGGGAACGCGGCCGCCCGGGCCGAGCTGGAACTTCAAAACGACCGCTACGCATTGCGGATCCGGCGGACGCATGTGGGTAAGGCGTTCGACCCGGCGCTCGGCTTCGTGCGGCGGCGCGACCAGGACCAGTGGTACGTGTGGACCGCGTTCACCCCGCGCTTCGAGTCCAGCGACTGGGCGCGCCGGTCCTGGCTCTGGCTGGGCGGCGAACGCATCCTCGGAACGGACGGCGAACTGCAGTCCCGGCAATCCGGGTCCCACGCCGGTCTCGAGTTCGAGTCCGGAGAGTCCATCGAGTTCAACCTGGACAGCCGGTTCGAACGCCTGCACGGCCCCGCGTCCATCAGCGGCCGGGTGCTCGCTCCCGGCGACTACCGGTTCACCTCGTACGAACTCGGGGCGCGGACGAACGACAGCCGGGTGTTCTCCGGCTTCCTGTTCGGATCCACGGGGAGCTTCTGGGGCGGCGACCGGAGCCAGGTCCGCGGCGGGGTCAGCCTCAAGACCGGACCGCACCTCACGATCGGGGGGCAGGTCTCCCGGAACCAGGTGTCCCTGCCGGTGATGGACGGCGACTTCGCCACCACCCTGCTCGCGCTCAACGTCGAGGGGGCCGTCAGCCGCAAGCTGTTCGCCGGCGCCTTCATCCAGTGGGACAACCTCTCGAAGGAGCTCCAGGCGAACATCCGGGTGGACTGGATCCACACCCCGGGGAGCGACCTGTTCCTGGTCCTCGACACGGGCTACATCACCGACGACACGCTCGATCCGCGGCTCGACCCCTGGACCCGCCGGACCGCGGTCGCCAAGTTGACCTGGCTCAAGGCGTTCTGATCGGACAGGGACCGCCGACCTTCAGGTCGGCATCGTCACCCGCCGACGCAATACAGACGCGCCGGACGGGAGGCCGCATGGCTACTCCGTCCTCAAGCGTGCTGACGGGAGTGCCGATGCGGGACCCTATGCGGATGGCGATTGGAGCGGACAGTGGATGCTCAAGATGAAGATGGAAGAGTCGGGCAAGGGCTGTTCGTGGGCGGGAAGCAACACGGACGCTGGGCCTGGTGCGATGCCGACGGTTGGATCCAGGCGGGGCCCCTTATGGATGGGAAGCAACACGGTCACTGGGTTCACGAGCAGCCGGACGGCACGGTCTCGGACGGTGAGTTTCATGGTCGTTGGGTTGCGCGGTACGCGGAGGGAAGGCGTGCCGAAGGACGCTACAACGAGACCGGGAACCGACATGGCCGGTGGACGATCCGTTCCCTGGATGGGCGGCTCGACAGTGGCCCCTACGACAACGACACGCGGCATGGCCTATGGACCACAGCTTCCCGGATGGTGACGTTGACTACGTCGAATTCGTAAGGGGCGTACCTAAGGGTAAATGGCAGCGTAAGGCTCCTTGGTTGGCCTCTGCTGCAACGACTGCGACTTCGCCACCACCCTAGCGGTGAACGTCGAGGGTGCCGTCAGCCCCAAGCCGTTCGCCGGTGCTTTCATCCAGTGGGACAGCCTCTCGAAGTGGCCACTTCCGAAGCGGGAGCCGACTGCCCTCCATGGCGGTTCCGATCCGAACAACGGAGTACTTTCTACAGGAAGTGCAGCGTTACGGCACTGTCAGATCCGCTCTCTAACGAGGCAACTGAAGACTATCCGGTTACGACTAGATCACGGCAGGGATCGCATTTGTACATCTCCCACGAGCCAATCCTCAATCGCACAAGCTGCGTTTTTCCAGTTTCTCTGTATCAGTCAGGGACTCCATCTTATGAATATCATGCGCGGGGATCCAGACTAGGTTTCTGGAGGGCTTATCGAGAAAGGGGCTAAGGGGACTCGCCATATCCCTGTGAGCCTCTTGAATGAGCACCCAGTTCTCGCCCATACGGACAACGGTCACATCCCATGACCCGTAACTACCGACACTGTCATTCATGTGGATCTTGTAGTTCGGTGGAGCTGATGCGATCCGCTCTGCATCGTAGCTACCCCACGCAAACAGCCACAGTGGCAAAAGGGGGAGGAAATAAACAACCCGCCGCACCCGGCCGTCCGATATACGCATGAGAAGGGGCGTCTTGACTAACCTGACAGACAGCAATATCCAAACGAGTGTTGAAGAGCGAATATACCATTCCACATCGAAAAGGAACAACGGCACGAGCACTAGGGCTACGAGCACATACATCGGGTCATTTCGAACGGCACGTCCTACGCGCGCGAGCAAAGCGCTGCGGCTAGTCCTATCTTCCTGGTTTTCTGTTTGATTGTCCTCCATGTACTTGGCGTATATCTCCATTACCAATGAAACATAGATGATGAAGAGAACCGAGAGAATCCCTAAGGGGAGCCACAACATCCACGTTCGTACGTGGTCGAGAACCGACGTTGGTACGAGGCCGATCGAGAAGCCCAGCGACTGGAAGAAGCCCCAATCGTAGAAGAACGAACAGATAACGCTGACGGATGCTATAGCGGCGGCAATCGAGGCTGAATCACTCGCAGTCCACAGTTGGCGGGAGGAGGAGGACAATTTCGATAGTAGGTGTAGCCTGAACCGGGACTATCCGTCCGACATTCAAAATCCGACTGTCGGAAGCATAGTGAACAGTCTATCTGGATCCTGGACCGCCTTCACCCCGCGCTTCGAGTCAAGCGACTGGGCGCGCCGGTCCTGGCTCTGGCTGGGGAGAGAACGCATCCTCGGAACGGACGGCGAACTGCAATCCCGGCAATCCGTGTCTCGAGTTCGAGTCCGGAGAGTCCATCGAATTCAACCTGGACAGCCGGTTCGAACGCCTGCACGGCCCCGCGTCCATCAGCGGCCGGGTGCTCGCTCCGGGCGACTACCGGTTCACCTCGTACGAACTCGGGGCCCGGACGAACGACAGCCGGGTGTTCTCCGGTTTTCTGTTCGGTTCCACGGGGAGCTTCTGGCGTGGCGACCGGAGCCGGGTCCGCGGCGGTGTCAGCCTCAAGACCGGACCGCACCTCACGATCGGCGGGCAGGTTTCCCGGAACCAGGTGTCGCTGCCGGTGCTCGACGGCGACTTCGCCACCACCCTGCTCGCGCTCAACGTCGAAGGGGCCGTCAGCCGCAAGCTCTTCGCCGGCGCCTTCATCCATTGGGGCAACCTCTCGAAGGGGCTCCAGGCGAACATCCGGGTGGACTGGATCCACACCCCGGGGAGCGACCTCTTCCTGGTCCTCGACACCGGCTACATCATCGACGACACGCTCGACCCGTGGCTCGACCCCTGGACCCGCCGGATGGCGGTGGCCAAGCCCACCTGGCTGAAAGCGTTCTGATCCCGTGGATGGAATTACAAGGTGCTTATGGCTGTCCTTGCCAAGATCGTCCGAATCGGTAATTCTCGGGGACTCCGCATTCCGAAGGCGCTGCTCGACGAAGCCGGCCTGACCAATGAGGTCCAGTTGCATGCGGAACCGGGGAAGCTGACGGCGAGCGCGGTGCGGTCGCCGCGCGCCGGTTGAACGGAGGCCGCCCGGCGGGCGCACGCTGCCGGAGACGATCGGCTGCTCGATCCCCGGTTCTCCAACGATTCCGACGATCGCGACTGGCGTTGGTAGGGCCGGGACGCGCCGACGCGCAGCCGCTCGCTCCCGTTCCAACAGGGTACAAGAGCAAGCGGGCCGAGCGTCCCCGGACCTTCAGCAGCCCACCACACGGGTCGTGATCGGTACACGAACGAGTTTGATATCCAGTCACGCGTTGCGCTGCGGTGTCGTCATTGGGCAAGAACGTGACGGACACGCGTCGCGTGACCTCAACACACCTCGCGAGGCGTTCCGGCAACGGGGTCAACACGGTCCAGCGATGGGCCTTGATAGTTGCCCAGAACAAAATCGACGACCCTGTCACCGTAGTGATCGAACAAGAAATCCCCGAACACTCTGAGTTTCTTGATGTTCGCTCTGCTCACATCGTCCATGCTGTCGTCCGGAGCCGTGCTCAATCCATACTGCCTGCGCAATTCGGCGTTCACACGAATATAGTGGCCCGATTGGAGCAGGCGGCTCGCTTGATAGGCAACGATTCTCTCGTCACGCACGACATCAAGGATCTTTCCCCGGACAAACCACTGAAGAGCACCCCAACCTCGTGATGGCGGGCCCTTTATCTTCTTGGTCAAGTACCCCGTACCGATCGACAGGGTCCTGATCTGACTTATTTCTGTTTTCCACTGGCGCCGGGTCTCGGAGATCGCACACATCGCCGGGTCGTTAACTACGACTCCGCCGTCAATCAACCAGTCCTCGTCGTCGGAGTCCGGCGGTATGGTGACACGGCGCGTCGGAAAAAACGTAGGGGCGGCACTCGACGCGTCGGCTACCGTTGCGGACAGCAGTCCAAGATGTTCTTTCTTCGTTGACTTGATAATGACCGGAACGCGTTTCTGAATTCCATACGTGGCCACGAGCACATGCCGCCCCTGACGTACATTCGCTAGCGTTCGCGTTCCGAACACTGCGGCTAGTCTCTGCGTCTTGCCGGACGAACGATACTTCGGCGTACATACGCCCCGTATCCAACAGCGGCGGCGCTTGTTCTTGCTGAAAATGACCTGCGAGTTCTCGTAGTTGTAGAGGTCGTTAATCGCTGACACTGACAACTCCGTCGTCGCGAGGGCCAGCGCGATGATGCTGCCGGTACTCGTTCCCGCATACATGTCAACGAGGTCGCGAATTGACTTGCCGTGGACGTGGTTCAGCTGTTGCTCAACCCGTGACAGGAACTGAATTGTGGCGGCCCCCCGGATGCCGCCCCCATCCAGTGACAGAATCAGCTTTTGCTCACTCATCTTGAGTGTCTTCTTCCGAACAGGCGTCCAGACGCTCTTCGCGACCCGCCCACCCAATCAATCGCTCTCTTCGGCTAAACGTCGCCTTCTCGATGTAGGGGAGCCGCCGGAATCTGTGCGCTTGAGCGATGGGGCCCATGTGTAACGGCGCGTAAAATTACATGCGAAGAGGCCATGATTGCCAGTCGGTACGCTCGTCTTCTGGCGCAAGTTCCGCTTGGCAGCTACGGCCGCAAGGATGTCCGCCGAGTCACGGGCGCAGGTCACGACCGGCGGCGCATCGCCGCTCTGGGTGTGAATCCGAGCCGCCCCCCGGGCCGGGGGCCCGCTCTTCCCGGGAGACGGTCGGCGCGCCCGCGCGCCGCGCATCCCCCGGCAGGCCCTAGTGCGCGGTCCTCGCGAGGCGGAACCCGAGGAAGTCGTAGCGGACGTCGGGCGGAGTGACGTTGCGATTCGACGTCCGGGAGTGCCGGGCGGCGCCGACCCAGCAGCCGCCCCGAATCACCCGGCCCGGGCCGGATCTCGGACCCTGCGGATCCGTCACCGACCCGCCGCCGTAGTCGCCGTACCAGTCCGCCACCCACTCCACGACGTTCCCCAGCACGTCATGGAGCCCCCACGCGTTGGGCGCCTTTCCCCCCACCGGATGCGTCCGGCGGCCACTGGTGCCCCCGTGCCAGGCAATGGCGTTCAGGGCCCCGTAGCGGTCCCCGGTGGTTCCGGCCCGCGCGGCGTACTCCCATTCCGCCTCCGTCGGCAGCCGGTAGACCTCCCTCCCCTCGTGGGCATTCACCCGGTCGATGAAGTCCTGAACATCGTTCCAGGACACCTCTTCCACCGGGCAGTGCGCGCACCCGGCGAAGGACGACGGATTGGAACCCATCACCGCCTCCCACTCCGTCTGCGTCACCTCGTACTTCCCAAGCCAGAACCCGCGGCTGATCCGCACCTCGGTCACGGGCTGTTCGTCGGCAAACGCCTCCGTACTCCGCGAACCCATCCGGAACGTCCCCGGCGGAATCCACACGAACTCCATCCCCGCCGGCCCCATCGGCGCCGGGCCGACCGGGTCCGCGTCACCGGAAGGCGCGGGCGAGTCCGCCGGCGGGCCGGGGCCGGCCTCGACGTCGTTCAGGAGGCGCAGCGCCTCGTGGTAGCGCGGCGCCTCCCGGCCCAGCGACTGGAGGTAGGCGGTCACGGCCGCCAGGGCACGTTCCGGCTCCCCGGCCGTGTACCAGGCCTGCGCGCAGCGCAGACGGTCTTCCAGCGCCGGTTCGATCCCGTGGTCTTTCTCGAGCGCCACGATCCGCTCCATCGCGGCAAGCGCGGCCCGGGCGTCCCCGTCGTTCACCGCCTGGTCGGCCTGCATGAGGAACCGGTCCAACTGGATCTCCGGGGGCAACTGAGTTGCGGCTCCTTCCGCGGCCAGCGCCACGGCCAACAGGATGCCCACAGCGATCCTCTTCCCGAGCCGGATCGCGGGATGTCTCTTCATCGTCCACCTCCCCAACGGGGGCCATCACGCCATTGCGCCGGAACGGATCCGAAGCCCACCAAAAACACAATCACAAAACCTGTTGATGACATCAGGGAGCCTAACGCGCCCGAATCCCGACCGTCCTCACCCGGGCCGGCCCGCCGCGCGGCGCCTTCCGTCAAGGCACGCTATCCTCACGAAGAACCTTCAAATAGATTGAAATCAAGTATCGGCTCCGGGTGATGGGACGGTCGCGCACGACCCGAAACAAACTCCTGCCCACTCTGTTGGGCCTGACGGGCGCCGTGTTCGGGTCCATGGTGGGGTACTGCGGTTCCCAAAGGGCAGCCGATGCCAGGAACGAATATCAGCGGCTCTCCACCGCCTATTCCGGCTACGTGTCGAGTCTGGCCCAGAGCGTGTCCGGCGGGGACCTCTACAGCATGATCGAGGCGCGGGCGAACGTCATGCTCTACGGGGATCACGAGGTGCTGGCGAACCTGGCGGCGGGCCGTCTTCCCTGCGAAGACGACTGGTTCCTGAACGTCATTCAGGACCTGCGCCCGCGGTTCGGCGGTTCCGCCTTCGACCGGGAGACGGCCCGGGACGTTCTCTGCGGCCCGAAGCCCCTGACGGCGAGCTTCGCGGGAATCCCGGCGGCGCACCAGGGCAAGTTCTTCACCTTCGAAGTGCACTTCAGCGAGCCGCTGCCGCTGAACTACGTGAACCTGCGCGACGAGGGTGCGTTCCGGCTGGCCAACGCGCGCATCGTGGAGGCGAAGCGGATCGCGCCTCCGAGCAACCGGCACTGGACGATCACGGTGCTCCCGACGCAGGTCGAGGACATCACCGTCTCGCTCTCGAAGGACCGGGCATGCGACGAACCGGGCGCGATCTGCACGGTGCTGGGCAAGAAGCTCTCGAACTCCCCGTGGGCGACGGTCTGCGCCACGTCGTGCCGCACGGGACCCGTGGCCGACGCTACGCCGACCCGGTAGGAAACCCGGCCCGCCGGTGCGGAGGCGATCCGGGGATCACCCCAGCGGTCAGGGGGATTGCAGCGGGTGGCGCCAGCGGAGCCCGGGAAACCGGGCGAAATCGCGGTCGGTCGTGATCCATTCGCACCCGCGCTCGATGGCCAGGGCCGCGAAAAAGGCGTCCGGCACGAGGTTGCCCTTGGCTCCTGACTCATCGCACAGTCGGCGGAAGATGCGCCAATGGTCGGGACCGGGGGTCACCGCGACGCGATTGGGACGCTCTCGGAGAGCCTCGGCGAACTGCATGGCGTGCGCCCGTGGGCTCGGTGGTACGAAGACGCGCGGGTGGGTGACAACACGCAGGAAACCGCTGAGGACGAGGTCGCTCAGTCCGAAAGCGGAGTCGGCGTTGATCGTCGATTCCAGCCACCCCCGATAGTCACCGTGACCCTCCGCCTCTTCGCGGTAGGCATAGACGAGCACATTGACGTCGGGCAGGATCACGATGTCTCGTTCATCAGGTCGAGCAGCGCCGCCGAGTCGTCCAGATCCACGCCCGGAGCGAGGCCCTGCCCACGAAAGGTCGGCAGCCGCACGCGACTTGGCCGTTCGGCAGCGCTCGCCGTCCGCGCGAGCCGCTCGCGCAACGCCTCCTCAATCATCGCCGTCAGGCTCATCCCGAGGCGGGCGGCCTCAGTCTTCACCTCGCGGAGGAGGGGTTCGTCCAGGCGGACGGTGGTTCTCATGGGCATCAATATATATTAGCAGTATGTCAATATGTCACTCCTGTCGACTCGAGCGTTCTGTCGTACTCTTCGCGGTCGAGGAACCAACCGCCATGACGAATACCCTGCGTTACCTGGCCCTGTCGCTCCTGGGCCTTGCTCTGTTTGCCGCGCCCACCGCCGCCGAGAGCGACGTCGCCGACGTCGCCTCGCTGCAGGCGACCTTCGAGACCGCGGTCGCGGCCCTCAACGGCGGGAACCTCGACGGCTTTCTGGACACCGTCCACGAGGAGGCGCTCTCGTTCTACGCCTGCGGTCCGACCTCGGGGAAGCAGGGACGGGAAGCCTGCGCCATCGACTGGAACCTCTTCTTCAACAACACCACCGGGGCCGAGTTCCAGACCAGCCGGGAGCAGTACCGGGTCATCGGCGGCACCGGGATCGCCTACGGCGCGTACGCGCTCTCCGTCCTCTACGACGGCAAGGAGCGGATGACCGTCCACGAAGGCCGCTACACGATGACCTACATCCACGTGGACGGCCGCTGGCAGATCATCATGCAGCACAACACGCCGGCCGGCGACGACCCGCAGCCGGTGCGGAGCCTGCGTCAGCCCGGCCGCTGATCGATCGCGTCCGCCACTTCCGTCAGGAAGTCCGCGGCGCGCGCCGGGCCGAGCCCCTCCAGGTAGGCCTCGAGCTGTTCCCGGCTCCAGCCGGAGTCCGGGGCGTGGTCCGCGACCATCTCCGCGGCCAGCGCGATGAGCGGCGCACCCCCGGCGTGGGCGCCGTCGGCAACCCGGTAGGCGCGCTCGAAACCCTCGACGAACGGCTGGGAGGGCGAGAGCGCCTGGATCTCGTCGCTGAGCCGGCGCAGCTCCGGGGCCAGCTCGCCGGCCTCCGGATTCGCGCGCAGGCTCCGCGCGACCGACTCGAACACTTCGCCGAAGCGGGCGCTGGCCTTCATGCCCCTATTGTGGCCCGCGCGGCCCGCGGGCGGAACGTCCGCATGACATCCGTTACGTACGTTCCTGCGGTATCGTCGCCGCCGTCTGCGCGTCCGCCAGGGAGGTGCTCGTGGGGCCGAACGACGCGACCTACGTCGAGTTCGAGGGGGTTTCGAAGACCTACGACGGGGTGACTCCCGTCGTGGACGGGCTCGACCTCCAGGTCCGGAAGGGCGAGTTCCTGACCCTCCTCGGCCCTTCGGGGTCCGGCAAGACGACCTGCCTGATGATGCTGGCCGGGTTCGAAGCGCCCACCGCCGGCGCCATCCGGATCCGGGGCCGCCCCATCGGCGACCTGCCGCCCCGGAAACGGGGCATCGGGATGGTCTTCCAGAACTACGCGCTCTTCCCGCACCTGACGGTGGGGCAGAACCTGTCCTTCCCGCTCGAGGTGCGCGGGGTGGACCCGGAGGACGTTCGCAAACGGGTGGCGCGCGCCCTCGGCCTCGTCCGTCTCGAGGGCTACGAGAACCGCAGGACCACCCAGCTCTCCGGCGGCCAGCAGCAGCGCGTCGCGATCGCCCGCGCGCTGGTGTTCGAGCCCGACCTCGTGCTCATGGACGAGCCGCTGGGCGCGCTCGACCGCCGGCTCCGCGAGGAGATGCAGTACGAGATCCGGCGCATCCAGCGCACGCTGGGGATCACCTGCATCTACGTGACCCACGACCAGCAGGAGGCGATGGTGCTCTCGGACCGGGTCGCGGTGTTCCACGACGGCCGCCTGCAGCAGATCGCCACCCCGGAAGGCCTCTACGAGGAACCGATGCGGAACTTCGTGGCCCGCTTCATCGGTGAGAACAACCGCCTCTCCGGCCGGATCGAGAGCATCGACGGCGCCGTCTGCGGCGTGCGGGTCGGCGACGCGGTGATCCGGGCGCTGCGGGTGGCGCCCGGGGAGGTCGGGGAACTGACGACCCTTTCCATCCGCCCGGAGCGGGTCGGGCTGGCCCCCGAACCGGGCCTCTTCGCCAACGAGTTCGAGGGCCGTGTCGAGGACCTGACCTTCCTCGGCGACCACCTGCGGGTGGTGGTGAGCGTGCTCGGTTCGGACGACTTCATCGTGAAGATCCCGAACGTCGTCGGCCACGGCGCGGTGATCCCCGGGGACCGGGTCCGCATCGGCTGGACCCCCACCGACTGCCGGGCCCTCGACCACGAGCCCGAATCGGCCCCGCCGTGAGCGACGCGGGCCGTGAGCACGCGGCGCCGCGAGCCCTCGCGGCGGCCGCTCTGGTGACGGGCATCGCCTGCGGCGGCGAGCCGCCGAGCGGCTCGCTGACCGCCGTTTCCTGGGGCGGGGCCTATGCGCGCGCGGTCACCAAGGCGCACTACGAACCGTTCGAGGCGGCCACCGGGATCACCCTCGGCCGGGAGGACTACAACGGTGGACTCGCCGAGATCCGCACCCAGGTGGACACCGGAAACGTCCACTGGGACGTGGTGGACCTGGAGGCGTTCGACGCGGTGCGGGGTTGCGACGAGGGACTTCTGGAACTGATTCCGGCCGACCTCCTTGAGCCCGGCGCCGAGGGCTCTCCCGCCGCCGAGGACTTCTGGCCGGAGGCGCTCTCCGACTGCGGCGTGGGAACCGTCTTCTACTCCACGGTGGTCGCCTACCACGCGGACCGTTTCCCCGGCCAGCAGCCGGCGCGGCTGGACGATTTCTTCGATCTGGAGCGGTTTCCCGGGCGCCGGGGCATGCGGCGCAGCCCGCTCACCAACCTGGAGTTCGCCCTCCTCGCCGACGGGGTGCCGACGGACGCGGTGTACGCCGTCCTCGACACCGAAGAGGGCATGGACCGGGCGTTTTCGAAGCTGGAGACGATCCGGGATCAGGTCGTCTGGTGGGAGGCCGGCGCCCAGCCGCCGCAGATGCTCGCGGACGCCGAGGTGGTGATGTCCACCGCCTACAACGGCCGGATCTTCAACGCCCAGGTCCTCGAGAACCAGCCGTTCGTCATCGTGTGGGACGGCCAGGTGCTGGACATCGGCCAGACCGGGATCGTGGCCGGCACCCCCAACCTGAGGGAGGCGCTGGAGTTCCTGCGCTTTTCCTCCTCGGCCGAGTCCATGGCGAAGCTCGCCGGGGAGATCGCCTACAGCCCCACCCGGCGCTCGGCGCTGCCGCTGGTCACGACCCACCGCGAGACCGGCGTTGCCATGCTGCCGCACCTGCCCACCAGCCCGCAGAACGTCGGACGGGTCCTGACCAGCGACACGCTCTGGTGGAGCGACCACCTCGACGAGGTGAACGAGCGCTTCAGCGCCTGGCTCGCCCGATGACGGAGCGGCGGACGGTCGGCCCGCCGGCCCGGACCCGGCTCCGCGCGGCCGGGCTCACCCTCCCGCTGGTGGCGTTCGTGGGGTTCTCGTTCCTGTTCCCGCTCGGGACCATGCTGTCCCGGAGCGTCTACGACCCCTTGGTCGCCGACACGCTCCCGGAGACGCTCGCCCTCCTCGAGGCATGGGACGGGGAACGCCTGCCCGGCGAACCGGTCTTCGCGGCGGCCGCGCGGGAACTCGAGGCGGCGCTCGAGGGCCGGCTCGCCGGCCGGCTCGGCGGGCGGGTGAACCGGGTGGCGAGCGGCATGCGCAGCGTGATCGTGCGCGGCGCCCGGGCCGCCGCGGAGGCGCCGGCGGCCACCGCCCGGGAGACCCTGATCGGCGGACATCCCGCCTGGGGCGAGCCGGCCACCTGGCGGGCGATCCGCACCGCCGGGGAGCGCTTCACCGCGCGCCACTACTTGCGGGCGCTGGACCTCGACCGGGACGCCGGCGGGTCCATCGTGCGCCAGCCCGAGGAACTCCGCATCTACGTCCCGCTGCTCCTCCGGACCCTCATGGTGAGCCTGGCGGTCACCCTGCTCTGCCTGCTGCTCGGGTACCCGATCGCCCACCTGATCGCGAACGCGCCGCCGCGCCGCGCCCGCTGGCTGATCCTGCTGGTCCTGGTCCCGTTCTGGACCTCGCTGCTGGTGAGGACCACCGCCTGGATCGTGCTCCTCCAGACCCACGGGGTGCTCAACAGCCTGCTGGTCGGCCTCGGGATCGTCGCCGACGACGGGCGGATCGCCATGATCTACAACATGACCGGCACGCTGGTCGCGATGACCCACGTGCTGCTGCCGTTCATGGTCCTGCCGCTCTACTCGGTGATGCGGACCATCCCGCCGCACTTCCTGCGGGCCGCGTCGTCGCTGGGCGCGAACCGCCGCCAGTCGTTCTTCCGGGTCTACTGGCCGCTCACCCTGCCGGGGACGGCGGCGGGCTCGCTGCTCGTCTTCATCCTGGCGATCGGCTACTACATCACCCCGGCCCTGGTCGGCGGATCGAGCGGACAGCTCTTCTCCAACATGATCGCCTTCCACATGCAGACCTCCCTCAACTGGGGGCTCGCCGCCGCGCTCGGCGGGATCCTGTTCGTGGTGGTCGGCGCGCTCTACGTGGTCTACGACCGGCTGGTCGGCGCCTCCAGCCTGAAGCTCGGGTAAGCGGCCGTGAAGAGAGTCGAGCGCCGTCCGGGAGCGCCGCCAGTTGCTGTGAAAATGCACAACCCGCCCGATGAAGAGGACGGCAAGGAGCGCCGGTCTTCAGACCGGCATCGCGGCCGCAGGCCGCGAAACACCCGGCGCCATCGCGCCACAATGCGGGGACCCCAAACGAAGACGGCGAAAGCGGAGTACGCGCGCGCCGTTGTCGTCGCGCCATTCCCTTTGACGGGGGCGCCATGCGGCGCAATGAAGCCCAGGAGTTTCGCCCGCTGCGCGGGCGATGCCGGTCTGAAGACCGGCGCTCCTA
>JAJDUD010000005.1 GCA_022826825.1 Acidobacteriota bacterium
CGCCGGTCTTCAGACCGGCATCGCGGCCGCAGGCCGCGAAACTCCCGGCGCTGTTGCGCCCCATTGCGGGGACCCGAAACAAAGACGGCGAAGCGGAGTAAGCGCGCGCGGCTGTCGCTGCGCCATTCCCTTTGGCGAGGGCGCCATGCGGCGAAAAGACGTCGGGAGTTTCGCCCGCTGGGCGGGCGATGCCGGTCTGAAGACCGGCGCTCCTGACGCTCCCTCGCAGTCCCCGTCATCGGGCGGGGCGGCATTTTCACAGCAACTGACGTATGCCTCGCTCCGCCGGCAGCGGAATTGACGCATGCCCCGGCCGGCGGCCGGCCGGCGCGAATCCGTCCGTCTAGTCGCCGGCGAGAACGCGCAGTCCCTCGCGGCTGATCCCGGCGCCGCTGAGCACCAGCCCCACGGACCCGAGCCCGGGGTCCAGTTGCGAGAGCGCCGCCACCGGCAGGGCGGCGGAGCCCTCGACCAGCGCAAAGCGCTCCCCGAGCACCCGGCGCATGGCGGCGGCGATGTCCCCCTCGTCGAGCAGGATCCAGGAATCCACGAGTTCACGGCACAGCGCGAAGGTGACGGCGCCCTCCTCGACCCCGCCCGCGACCGCGTCGGCGAGGGTTGGCTCGAACGGCACGTCGCGGCCCGATTCGAGGAGGCGGCCGGCGCGGACCGAGGCCGCCATGACGGCGGAGGCCCGCGGCTGACAACCCACCACCCGGATACCGGGGCGGGCGTGGTTCAGCCAACCGGCGATGCCCGCGATCAGGCCGCCGCCCCCCACCGGCACGAGCACCGCGTCGAGCGCCTCGCCAGCGAGCGCGGCGTCCATCTCGAAACCCACGGTTCCCTGCCCCGCGATGATGTCCGGATCGTTGTACGGCGAGACGAACGGCCTCCCGCTCCGCTCCGCCTCTTCCCGGGCCGCATACTCCGATTCCACCGCGTCGTCGCCCACGAGACGGAGTTCGACCACGTCGCCGTACTGCTCGTCGAGGACGCGCCGCTTCGAGTCGGCCACCGTCCGGGGCAGGAACACGACACCTCGCCCTCCCAGCAGCGAGAGCGCCTGCGCGGTCGCGCGCCCGTGGTTCCCGGTGGACGCCGTGACGACTCCCGCTTCGAGCACCCCGGGGGGGCCTTCGTCCCGCAGCACCAGCAGCTTGTTCAGGGCTCCCCGGATCTTGAACGACCCCGTGACGCCGAAGCACTCGAGCTTCCAGCGCACCACTCCCCCGGGCGTGGCGGCCGCCCGCGCCCGGCTCAGGCCGGCGGCGATTTCGAAGGGAGTCGCGTCCAGGAACGGCCGGATCCGGGAGGCCGCCTCCCGCACCCGTTCCGGCAATTCGCGGAGCAGCGCGGAGCCTGCTGAAACACCGCCCGCGGGCGGCCTCTCTCGGGTAGCATTCCCGCCTTCCACAGTCCCGGAATCCGACGTCGTCACGTAAGGAGCGAGAGTCTAATGAGCCAGGGAATTCAGGCCGTCCCCCGACCGAACAACGAACCCGTACGCGGCTACGAGGCGGGAAGCGCCGACCGCGCGGCCCTCGAAGCCGAACTCCACCGCCAGTCGAATCAGGTCGTCGAGATCCCGGTCATCATCGGCGGCAGGGAGATCCGCACCGGCAAGATCGCCGAGGTCCGTTCGCCGCACAACCACTCCCACGTCCTCGCCCGCTATCACGAAGCGACTCCGGACCTCGTCGAAGAGGCGGTGGCCGCCGCCGCCGATGCGTGGCGGACCTGGTCGGAACTCGATCACCGGGCGCGCGCCAGCCTCTACCTGCGCATGGCCGACCTGCTGGTCGGTCCCCGCCGCTACCGGATGAATGCCGCCACCATGCTCGGCCAGTCGAAGACCAGCCACCAGGCGGAGATCGAGGCGGCCTGCGAGTTCGCCGACATGCTGCGGTTCAACGCCTACTTCCTCGACCAGCTCGTGCGGCAACAGCCGGTGGGCGATCCCGACCCCGGGGTCTGGAATTACCTCGAGTACCGCGCCCTCGAGGGGTTCATCTTCGCGGTGAGCCCGTTCAACTTCACCGCCCTCGGCGGGAACCTGGCGATGGCGCCGGCGATCATGGGGAACACGATCGTCTGGAAACCGGCGGAGACGCAGATGCTCTCGGCGTACTACCTGATGGAGCTCTACCGGGAAGCCGGCCTGCCCGACGGCGTGGTCAACATGCTCCCCGGACACGGGCCCACCATCGGGGGCCCGGCGCTCGCCCAGGAAACCCTCGCCGGAGTCCATTTCACGGGCTCCACCGCCACCTTCCAGCACATCTGGAAGACGGTCGGGGAGAACATCGCGAACTACCGCTCCTATCCGCGGGTCGTGGGCGAGACCGGCGGCAAGAACTTCGTGGTGGCGCACGAGTCCGCCGATGCGGAGGCGCTGGTCGCCAACCTGATCCGGGGCGCTTACGAGTTCCAGGGACAGAAATGCTCGGCGGCCTCGCGCGCCTACCTCCCGGAGAGCATGAAGAACGCGTTCCTCGACCGCTTCCTCGAGGAGGCGAAGACGGTGACGATGGGTGACCCGACGGACTTCGCCAACTTCATGGGCGCGGTGATCGACGAGCGTTCCTTCAACAAGGTGTCCAGCTATCTCGGCGTCGCCCACGGAGATCCGTCGTGCACCGTCATGATGGGGGGCAAGGCCGACCGGTCCGTGGGCTGGTTCGTGGAGCCCACCCTGGTGGTGACCGACAACCCGCAGAACCGGCTGATGACGGAGGAGATCTTCGGTCCGGTGCTGTGCGTCTACTTCTACCCGGATTCCGACTACGCCGAGACGCTCGACCTCTGCCGGAGCACGTCGCCGTACGGTCTGACCGGCGCGGTCTTCGCGAACGACCGGCTGGCCACCGAACAGGCGTACGACGCGCTCCGTCACGCTGCCGGCAACTTCTACATCAACGACAAACCCACCGGGGCGGTGATCGGCCAGCAGCCCTTCGGCGGCGGCCGGGCCTCGGGGACGAACGACAAGACGGGGCTCGGTTCCCACCTGCTGCGCTGGACCAACATCCGCACCGTCAAGGAGAACTTCGCGCCGGCGAAGGACTACCGCTACCCGTTCCTGAGCGCGTAAGCGGGTCTCCCGGGGCTCCCGCAGCGGAGGAGCACCGGCCGCAGCATCCGCTTCGAGGTCACCTTGTCGCCGCAGTTCTTCGCGATCGGAGCGACTTGAAAACAGCGCGCTTCGGCGAGCGCGGTAGCATCCGCGCGTGTCCGGGACAAAGGGGATTCGGCGGTGACAGACGACAAGCTCCGCGAGGCTCGCGAGGTGCTGGAAGACCTGCTGCGGTCCCGCTTTCCGAACACGCAGTTCGTTGAAGTGCGGCTGGAGCCCGACCTTGGCTACGACGGCGACGAGATCCTCCGGGTGGACGCGTTTTACCGCGGCAGCGACGCCGAATTCGATGCGAAGAGATGCCTGGCCATCATCACCGACATGTGGGACAGCCTCTGCGCCATCGGGATCACGGCATTCCCGATCCACCGTTTTCGCGACGTAGACGCAAGGCCCTACCGTGCCGCCTCCTGACGAACTGAGCAGCAGCGACCTGATCACGGTCGCGTTGGACCTGCTCGAAGCCGCAGAACACAGAGGGAACCCGACTCACCTGCGCCGTGCGCTCAGCACGGCGTACTACGCCATGTTCCATTGCCTCGCGCGCGTCGCGGCGGATCGGGTCATCCGGGCCCCGAGGACGCCGCGGGAGAGGGCGGCGTGGCTGCACGTCTATCGCTCGCTCCAGCACCAGCACGCGAGGAAACAGTGCCTGAACAACCGGGTGATCGGGAGTCATCCCGACTCCACGCGCCGCTTCGCGGCTCGCTTTGCTGGACTCCAGGAGCAGCGGCATACGGCTGACTACAGCCCGGTGGCCAAGTTCGAGGCGGCCGCGGTGCGTCGCACGGTCGAGACCGCGGCCGAGGCCATCGACCGGTTCGAGGCGGCGCGCGAAGCCGACCAGGCCGCTTTCGCCGCGTGGGTGCTGCTGGCAACGCGCAAATCCTGACGTCTCGGCGCGCGGCGGCGCGCTCGAGGTCTCCTATCATTCGGCGCCCATGCGGCGCGTCCCCATCTCGTTTCTTGCCGCGCCCGTCACCGCGGCGGCCGCTTTCGCCCAGCCGCCCGATCCTCCCACGCAGCCCGGCGACCGGCGCGGACTCACGGACATGCCGGACCGCCTTTCGCACGGAGGCTGACGGACCGTCGTGAGTCCGGTCTCGGCCACGCCGGCGGAGATCCCCCGCGCCGAAGCGATCACCCCGTCCGGGTTCGGCCGGGTCGTCGAGGGGTTCCCGCTCGCCGACGCCGCCGACGACCAGCTCGCCGCGCTGCGCCGGCTGTGGCTCGAGTCGGGAGGACTCCTGGTGCTGCGCACCGGCGAACCGCTCTGCCCGAAGGACTTCCTGCGCTTCTGCCGCGCGTTCGGGCCGCTCGAAAAGAACGAGAAGTACGACCCCGACTTCCTGCTTCCCGGATATCCGGAGATCCTGCGGCTGGGCAACCTCTACCGGGACGGCAAGTACCGGGCGCTCTTGGTCCGGGCGGAACCCGGCGAGGTCCTCTGGCACACCGACGACAGCTTCCGGTATCCCCAGCCCGCGGGTTCGATCTTCCACTGCCGGACCCATCCCCAGACCGGCGGCGGCACCTGGTACGCGGGGATGGCGGACGCCTGCGACGCCCTGCCCTCCGCCCTGCGCGACCGCATCGAGGGCCGGTTCGCGATCCACTCGTACACCTTCCTCGACGACCGGCTCCGCCGGGACAACCCCCACCGGCGGGACATGCCGCCGGAAGTACGCCGGACGCACCCGCCCGTGATCCGGCCCCTGGTGGTCAGCCACCCGGAAACCGGCCGCCGGGCGCTGCTGATCCCCGACTGCCACATCGAGTCGGTCACCGGCCTCGGAGAGGCGGAGACCCGGTCCCTGCTCGCCGAACTCCTGGCCCACGCCACCGGCCCCGACTTCGCCGTCTGCTGGCAGTGGCGTCCCGGCGACGTCGCCGTCTGGGACAACCGCTCCGCCATGCACGCGGGCTCCCCCTTCGACGAACGCGAGGCCCGGCTCATGTACCGCGTCACCTTCACCGGCCCGGACACCTACGACGGCAAGCCACGATGACGGGCCGGGTAGGGAGCGCCGGTCTTCAGACCGGCACCGCGGCGCGCAGCGCCGCGAACCACGCTTTCCAGGGGCGAACGACAGGCGAGCGCACTTTCGCTCCTCGTGCTCTGGCGGCCAAACGAGTTCGACCGCGCCAGCGAACTGCGGAGTCGGACGCCACGTGACCGTCCGGATCACCGCCCCGGAAGGGTGAGCATCCACTCATAGGCCGGCCGGGCGACGACATCCGGGGGTGCGTTCGGCGGGAGTCCGTCGGCAGTGAGCGTTAGGAGCCGTTTCCGGGCGCCCGGGAACATTTCGCCGGCTTCTTCGAGAGCGCGGAGCTCGCGCTCCTCGGTCGCCGGGTCGGAAGCGTCGGCGGCGACCTGGATGAGCTCGGCCGATCCGTCGGCCGTCCGGGCGAGGAAATCCACTTCGCGCCGCTTCGGGGTCCGGACGTAGCGGACGTCAAGGCGACGGCGCTCCAGTTCCACCAGCACCGCCGTCTCGAGCGCCTGACCCCGGCTGGTCCGGCCGACCGGCCCGAAGAGCGAAAGAAGACCGGTGTCCGCCGGATACGCCTTGCGCGGATTCACCATCCGTTGCCGCTCCGAGGCGGACTCCATCCAGAGCAGCCGAATCAGGAAGCTGTCTTCGAGGTAGGACAGCATTTCGTGCAGGGTGTCCTTGGCGATGCCGAACTGCTGCGACCGCATGGCCCGGTACAGGCGCTGGACGCTGAACAGGGCGGCCGGCGAGCTCAGGAGTTGGCGGACCATCCAGCGGAGGGCGACGGGCTGACGGACCTCATGGCGCTCGATCACGTCGCGGAGGACGGCCACGTCCAACTGGTCACGCAACAGTTGCCAGCGCGTCTCCGGATCGAGCTGCTGCGCCTCGGGCAGTCCACCGGTGGACAGCCAGTCGACAAAGGCATGTTCCAGGCGCGCTCGCTCGTGCCCCGGGAGCGCGAACGGGGGTTCCGGAATCGCCGCTCCCCGATGCCGCAGGGCCTCGGCGAAGGAGAACGGGTACAGGGGCACGGTCCATGAGCGGCCCCGCAGCGACGTTGCGATCTCGCGCGAGAGGAGCGCCGACGACGATCCGGTCACGATCACCTCGTTCCGGTCGGAATCCAGCAGGCGCCGTACGAAACGCTCCCAACCGGGCGCGTTCTGGATCTCGTCGAGGTGCCACACCACCGGCCCCGCCTTCCGGACGTCGGGGCGCAGGCGGTTGAACTCGTTTTCGAGGAACGTGAGCCCGGAAACGTCGAGTCCCCGAAGCCGCTCGTCCTCGAGGTTGACGTAGGGGAGGTTCTCCGCCGGCAGGCCATCCGCAACGCGCTGCCGGCGCAACTGGTGCACGAAGGTCGTCTTGCCCACCCGCCGCATTCCGATGACGGCCGTAGCTCTCCCGGACAGCCGGGTGCTTCCGTACGTCAGCCGCGGGGTCGAGGTCGCGGCCGATGCGGGCATTCGAGCCGATTCAGCAACTTTCTCGACAAGAACGTCGCGAAGAGCAGCCGGGAGGAAACCGGGAGCCGATGGCATATTTAGTCCTTATTCCAAGGACGAAAAGATATCACTTTGTCCCCAAAATACGGACGGATTGGATAAACACAATCCGGCTCCGTTGCGATCGTGCTGATTACCCGTAAAATCAGTTGTGATGCGAACGAATTTACGGTGTTTTCGGTGGCTGGGCACCCGGACGCCGCCGAGCGACCGGCGGCGGCTGGTCGTCATCACCGGGGCGCGCCAGACGGGGAAGACAACCCTCGCGCGCGAGCTGTACCCGAACCTCCGCTACGTCAACCTCGACGCCATCGAGGAGCGGGAGGCCGTCCGGAGCCTGCACACCGCCGCCTGGGGCCGGACGGTCGGGCCGGCGCTGATCGACGAGGCGCAGAAGGAGCCGGGTGTCTTCGACAAGGTGAAGTACGCCTACGACGAGAACGCCGTGCGCTTCTCGGTGCTGCTCGGTTCATCCCGCGTGCTGCTGCTCCGCCAGGTGCGCGAGTCGCTGGCGGGGCGCGCTTTCGTGTACGAGCTGTGGCCCCTCACGCTCTCCGAAATCGGCGCACCGGCGGGAACTCCTCCTCCCCGCCCCCTGTTCGACCGCCTCATCACCGCTCCGGGGGACTTCGCCGAGATTCTGGGCGCGGAGCCGCCGCGGCTGCTCGGAGAGGAGGCGGCCGCGCCGGCGGAGGCGTTCGACCACCTGGCCGCGTGGGGCGGAATGCCGGAACTCCTGTCGCTCGATGACGAGGAACGGTGCGAGTGGCTGCGCTCCTACCAGCAGACCTTCCTCGAGCGCGATCTGGCCGATCTCGGACGGATCTCCGACCTCCTTCCCTTCCGCAAGCTCCAGCGTCTCGCCATGCTGCGGACCTCGGGACTGCTGCACTACGCCGAGCTCGCGCGGGACGCCGGGCTCGGCACGGCGACGGTCCGGCGGTATCTGGAATACCTGCGCCTCTCCTACCAGGTCATCCTGCTCCCCCCGTACAGCGCGAATCGCACCAGCGCAACGATCAAGACCCCGAAGATCCACTGGATGGACCTGGGGCTGCTGCGCCAGGAAACCGGCTATGCCGGGGAGTTGACCGGGCCGCTGTTCGAGTCGCTGGTGGTCTCGGAGGCGCAGAAATGGGTGGACACGCTGGGGCGCGACACGCCACTCTCCTTCTACCGCACCCGGAACGGCAGGGAGATAGACCTGCTGGTGACCACGCCGCGCGGACTGATCGGAATCGAGGTAAAGAACCGCGCCGGGATCGTCCGTAGGGACACCTCCGCGCTTCGTGCGCTCGGCGAGGCGCTCGGGGATCAGTGGGTGGGAGGCCTTGTGGTCCACCGGGGGGAGGACATCGAGAACCTCGGCGCCGGCATCTGGGGCGTGCCCGCCCATCGGCTGTTCGGCTGACAGCGCGACACCGCAGTTGGGGGACACTTCCCCGATGCGCATCGTCCCCCTGCCCCGCCCGCTCGCGGGAAGCGCCCTGGCGCTCGGCCTCCCCATTCTCCTCGGCGCCGCGTCCGTCGCCGCCGAGGGCCGCTTCGACGCCCTCCGCTGGCGGCACATCGGTCCCGTCGGGAACCGGGTGTCCGCCGTGTACGGCATCCCGGGGGACCCGAACACCTACTACTTCGGCGCGGCCTCCGGCGGGGTCTTCAAGACGACCGACGGCGGGATCCACTGGACCCCGGTCTTCGACGACCAGCCGGTCCTCTCGGTCGGCGCCATCGCGGTCTCCACCGCGGATCCGAACGTGGTCTGGGTCGGCACCGGAGAGGCGCACATCCGCAGCAACGTCTCGCTCGGGAACGGGGTGTACCGCTCGACGGACGCCGGCGCGACCTGGACGCACACCGGACTCGAGGCGACCGGACGCATCTCGCGCATCGTGACCCACCCCGACGATCCGGACACCGCCTGGGTGGCGGCGCTCGGCCATCTGTACGCCCCGCAGGAGGAACGCGGGGTCTTCCGGACGACCGACGGCGGCGAGACCTGGGAGCGGGTGCTCTTCGTGGACGAGAACACCGGCGCCTCGGAGATCGTCATCGGCCCGGCGAACCCGGCCCTGCTCTTCGCCGGGATGTGGCAGATGCGGATGTGGACCTGGGGCCGGGAGAGCGGCGGGCCGGGCAGCGGCATCTTCCGGAGCCGGGACGGCGGGGACACCTGGGAGCGGCTCGAGGGAAACGGGCTGCCGGCACGGCCCTGGGGCAAGGTCGCGCTGTCGCTGACCGCAGCCGACCCGCGCCGCATCTACGCGCTCATCGAGACCAGCTCGAACGAGGAGTTCGCCCCCCTCGATGAACAGGACGGCGTCCTCTGGCGGTCGGACGACGGCGGCGACACCTGGGAACTCGCGAGCCGGGACCACACCCTGATGCAGCGGCCGCACTACTACACGCGGGTGGTTGCGGCCCCCGACGACGCCGACGAGGCGCACTTCCTCGCCACCCGGCACACGACCACCACCGACGGCGGGCTCACCACCTTCCTGAACAACTCCGGCGGCGACCACCACGACATGTGGATCGCCCCCGACCGGCCCGACCGGATGATCGTGGGCCACGACGGCGGGGTGAGCATCTCCACGAACCGTGGCGAGACCTGGCAGCGCCCGCGTCTGCCGATCGCCCAGATGTACCACGTGTACACCGACAACCGGATCCCGTACCAGGTCATGGGGAACCGGCAGGACGGCCCCTCCTCCCGCGGCCCCTCGAACAGCCTCACCGGCGGCGGCATCCCGATCGGCGCCTGGGCGCCGGTGGGCGGCTGCGAATCCGGATTCGCGATCCCGGACCCGAACGATCCGGGGGTCATCTGGTCGGGCTGCTACGAGGGCATCCTCGAACTCTACGAGGACCGCACCGGGCAGGCGCGGAACGTGAGCGTCTGGCCCGACAACCCGGAAGGATGGGCGGCCGGCGAGCTGCGCGACCGCTTCCAGTGGACCTTCCCCATCCATATCTCTCCCCATGACTCGGACCGGGTGTACGCCGGCAGCCAGCGCGTCCACGTCACCACCGACGGCGGCCAGAGCTGGGAGACGATCAGTCCCGACCTGACGACCGACGACCCGGATCTCCAGCTCAAGACCGGCGGGCTCACCTACGACGACGTGAGCCCCACCTACGCGGCGGTCCTGTTCTCGCTCGCGGAATCGCCCCACACCGCCGGCGTGCTCTGGGCGGGAAGCAACGACGGAAAGCTCCACGTTTCCCGAAACGCCGGGGAATCCTGGGAAGACGTCTCCGACAACCTCCCCGGGCTCCCGCCGCTCGGCACGTACTCCAACATCGAGCCCTCACGGCACGCCGCCGGCGCCGCCTACGTGACGGTGGACCTCCACCAGATCGGCGACACGAACACCTACGCCTACAAGACCGAGGACTTCGGCGCGACCTGGCGGCGGCTCGGGGGAGACGTTCCGCAGCACACCCACAGCTACGCGCACACCATCCGCGAGGACCCCGTCCGCCCCGGGCTCCTGTTCCTCGGGACCGAGAACGCCGTGTTCGTCTCCTTCGACGACGGCGCGACGTTCGAGTCGCTCCAGTCGAACCTGCCCCACGCTCCGGTCCACTGGCTGACGATCCAGGAGCGGTTCGCGGACCTGGTGGCGGCCACCTACGGGCGGGGGTTCTGGATCCTCGACGACATCACGCCCATCCGGCAGTGGAGCGCGGCGGCGGAAGCGGCGCCGGCCCGCCTGTTCGCGCCCCGGGAGGCCTGGCGTTTCCGGATGCGCCCGACCCCCATGAGCCAGCCCGAGGACCCCGGCGCGGGCGAGAACCCGCCGTACGGGGCGACGATCCACTACCGGCTGGCGGAGGACGCGCCGGACGGCGTGTCCATCGAGATCGTGGACCCCGGGGGAGACGTCGTTCGCACCCTCGAGGGGGACGGGGGCGCCGGGCTCCACCGGGTGGTGTGGGACCTCCGGAACGAACCGACCCGGAGGCCGCGCCTGCGCACCCCGCCGCTCGACAGTCCGCACCAGATCCTGCCGGCGCGCGGGTTCCGCCTGCTGACCGAATCCCGGCCGGTCGCCACCCTGCTCGCGCCGGGGGACTACACAGTGCGGCTGAGCATCGGCGAGGACTCGCTGGAACAGCCGCTGACCGTCCACGCGGACCCGGAGGCGCCCCACGCGGGAGCCGAGATCCCCGGACAGGTGGAGACCCTGCTGCGGATCCAGGAGATGGTCCGTGACGTCGGGGCCATGATCGAGGAGATCGAGTGGCTCCGGAAGCAGACGGCGGACCGGCGCGCCCTCGGCGGCGCGCTCACCGCGGCCGTGGACATCGCGGCCGGCGAATACGACAGCGCCCTCATGGAGCTCGAGGCGCGCTTTTTCGAGCTGCGGCTGACGGGAGGGAACGCGGGCCAGGACACCCTCCGCTGGCCGCGGCGGCTGCACGCCAAGCTGAGCAGCCTGCACGGGTACATCGGCGGCAGCGATCATCGTCCCACCGACCAGCACCTCGAAGTGCTGGCGCTTTACGAACGGGAACTGGCGGAGACGCGGGAGATGCTCGGTCAGCTCACCGGGGACGAACTCGACGCCTTCAACGAACAGCTTTCCGGGGCGGGTCTGCCGCCGGTGGCGCCGACGGGGAGCGGGGCGGAGCGGTAGCTGGGTCCCGGACACCCCATCGTCAGGAGCGCCGGTGTTCACACCGGCATCGCGGCCGCAGGCCGCGAAACTCCCGGCGCCATCGCGCCCCATTGCGGGGACCCGAAACGAAGACGGCGAAAGCGGAGTACGCGCGCGCCGTTGTCGTCGCGCCATTCCCTTTGACGGGGGCGCCATGCGGCGCAATGAAGCCCAGGAGTTTCGCCCGCTGCGCGGGCGATGCCGGTCTGAAGACCGGCGCTCCTA
>JAJDUD010000024.1 GCA_022826825.1 Acidobacteriota bacterium
CAGGAGCGCCGGTCGTCAGACCGGCATCGCCCGCCCAGCGGGCGAAACTCCCGACGTCTTTTAGCCGCATGGCGCCCACGCCAAAGGGAATGGCGCAGCGACAGCCGCGCGCGCTTACTCCGCTTCGCCGTCTTTGTTTCGGGTCCCCGCAATGGGGCGCAACAGCGCCGGGAGTTTCGCGGCCTGCGGCCGCGATGCCGGTCTGAAGACCGGCGCTCCCGGCCCCCTGTGCATTTTCATGCCCGGCGGGGTGCGCAGGAGGACACGTGCATGGGTGTTTCTCCAGCGTCTCCGGGCGGGGGCATGCGTCAACTCCGAGGGGCGTCCGACGATGCCGGCGTCCCGGCCTTCGACGGCGGCGGTGCGTGCGGGGTGTTCGTCGTGATCAGCAGCACGGACAGGAGCACTCCGGCGATCCCGACCCAGAGCATCGGCCCGCCCCGCAGCCGTCCTCCGGAAAGAAGCAGCGTCGAGATCGCGGTGATCGTGACCGCGCCCCCGAACACGACCGGCATGACCGCGTGGGGGATGCGGGCGCCGCCGGTGAACATCGCCATGGTCAGTCCGAAGGCCCCGAGCGCCCCCAGGAGGCCCGCCGCGAACCCCCACGCGAGGCTGCTGCCAGCGATCGGCGCGAAGGAGAAGTTGTCCCCCCGCAGCCACATGCCCACGGCGCCGCCCGCGATCGCCACCACCAGGTAGGCGATCCCGATCCCCAGGTAGGGCTTGAAGGGGCTCGCGGTCGCGTCCGCGAGCCGGGCCTGCCCGAGCGTCGGTCCGTAGAGCCCCCAGGCGAGGGCGGTGATCAGGGCGAACAGGAACGGAAGGGCGGTGCGCATCGGAGCCTCCAGGCGGGTCCGATCATACGGAGGAGGCTGCTCTCCGTGGCACACTGCGCGCGCATTCAGCGCCTTTTCCTCGATGGCCGCCGCCGAACCGCTCCGCCAGTTGGCCGCCGCCGGCCGGGTCCCGGGCCCGCGGGGTTTCCTGCCGCCCTACGAGCCGCTCCGGCGGCTGCCCCCGGGCTTCGACGCGTGGGAGGAGATCGCCGCCGACCTCCCGGGCCGGTTCCTGGTCGGGCGGATCCGCGCCGATATCGACGCCCTTCCCGAGCTCGACCCGGCTCCGCTCGGAGACGGCCCCGAGATCGAGCGCGCCATGCTGCTGCTGAGTTTCTTCGCGGGGGCCTACGTGCACGCCACCGATCCTCCCGGCGCGAGCCTGCCGCCCCCGCTCGCCCGTCCACTGCTGGCCGCCTCCCGGCGACTCGGACGCCTTCCGATCCTGTCCCACGCGAGCCTCGCCATGCACAACTGGCGGCGGCTGGATCCCACCGGCCCCGTCGCGGTCGAGAACCTGGTGAACCTGCTCGGCGTCCACGGGAGCACCGACGAGACGTGGTTCCTGACCATCGCGGTGGCCATCGAGGCGTGCGGGGGCGAGGAGCCGGCGCGGATCGTCCGCCTGGAGACCGCTGCCGAAGCGGGAGACGCCGGGGCGGTGGCCGGCGAACTCGAGCGGCTGGCGGACACCATCGGCGAGATCACGGTGCTGACCGAGCGGACCCGCGAGGCCTGCGATCCTCACGTCTTCTATCGGCGGGTGCGCCCGCCGTTCTCCGGATGGTTCGCGCCGGGGGTGACGTACCGGGGGACGGACCTGGCCGAACCGCTCGTCCTTGCCGGGGGCAGCGCGGCCCAGAGTCCGCTCGTCCAGTGCTTCGACGCCGTGCTGTCCGTCGAGCAGCCGGAGGCGGCGCGCGGGCCGCACCGGGACATGCGGCGCTACATGGATCCGCGGCACCGGCGCTTCGTGTCCGCCGTGGAGGAGAGCGGGGCGGTGCGGCGGTTCGCGGCCGCCACCGGCGACCCGGCCGTCCGGGACGCTTACGACGGCGCGCTGGGGGCCCTCGCCGAACTCCGGCGCGTCCATATGGCGATCGTGAACGACTACATCGTGCGCCAGGCGGATCCCGGTACCGCGGCGCGCGGCACCGGAGGAACGGATTTCCGGCGCTTTCTGGGTGGGGCGCTCGCCGGGACCGAGAGCGCGCGCCTGGGGCGGGGAACGAGCTGAGGCCATGGAGTCGTTGACCCGGCGTTTCACCGCGCGGAGCGCGGACTTCGAGGGCCCGGTGCTGGTTACCGGCGCGGGCGGCTGCATCGGAAGCTGGACGCTCGCCATCCTGGTGCGGGCCGGGGCGCCGGTGGTGGCCTTCGATCTGAGCGATGACCGCCGCCGTCCGGGCCTGCTTCTGTCCGAGGCCGAACTCGGCCGGGTGGTCTGGGAGGTGGGCGACATCGCCGACCCGGAGGCCGTGGAACGCGTGGTGTCCCGGCACGGGACCTCCGCGATCATCCACCTCGCGGCGCTGCAGGTGCCCTTCTGCCGGGCCGATCCGATCGGGGGCGCCCGCGTCAACGTGGTGGGCACGGTGGCCGTGTTCGAAGCGGCGCGCCGTCACGGCGTGCGCCGGCTGGCCTACGCCAGTTCCGTCGCCGCGCACGGGGCGCCCCCGGAGACCCCCTGGCTCGCCACCCTCTACGGCGCCTACAAGGCCTGTGACGAAGCGATCGCGCGGGCGTACTGGCAGGACTGGCAGGTGCCGAGTCTCGGTATCCGCCCGGGCGTGGCCTACGGCGTCGGCCGCGACCAGGGAATGACGTCGAAGACCACGGTGGCCATCCTGGCGGCGGCCCTCGGGAGGGAGTACGAGGTGCCCTTCCGGGGCCCGGTCTCGTATCTCTATGCCGGAGAGATCGCCTCCGCCTTCGTGCGCGCCGTGTCACGCGACGGTGACGGCGCCCCGGTGTTCGACTGCAACGGAGTCGTCACCACGGTCGAGGACGGGTTGGAAGCCCTCCGCCGGCTCGTTCCGCGGGCGCGGGTGCGCGCCGGGGGCGATCCGCTGCCGTTCCCCGTGGAGGACTCCGACGCCCTTCTCCGCGCGCACATCGGCGACTACGGCGCGATTTCGCTCGAAGAGGGGACCGCCGAGACGCTCCGCGCCTTCGAGGTGCTGGTGCCGGAGGGCAAGGTCTCGGCGGACTTCTGAACCCGTGCCTGCGGGCCGCCCGTAGCGGCGACCTCGTGACATCCTTCAGCCCAAGGACTGCCGCCGCCTGACATGTTGATCTCGAAATGGGGAAACAGCCTGGGAGTCCGGCTGCCTCGGGCGCTGGTGAAGGATCTCGGTTTGGAGCCCGGCGACGAACTGGAAGTCGTTTCGGCGTCGGAGGCCCGCATCGTCCTCGCGAGGCACAAGCGTCGAGCCCGGGCCGTCGAGCGAATGCGCGCCCGCGCGCTGCGTCGTCCCGACGGTTACCGATTCGACCGGGAGGAAACCCACACCAGGTGACTGCCTTCATCGACTCCAACGGGTTGTTCTACCCGCAGGAAGCCGGTCCGAAGGGCGAGGTCACCAGGTGCTCCTGGCCAGCGGCGTGCGGGCCGGCGAATTGACGGGCTGACGATCATCAACCCGTTCGCCGGAATCGCGTGAGCCCGGCTAAGGGCCTGCCGGCGAGCGGTCCTCGCGCGGCACCAGGCGCACCGCCCAGAGGCCGCTGTTGAAGTCGGAGAAGAAGATCGTCCCCTTGTGGGGCTGCGGGCCCCAGACGAAGGGGGCGTTCGGGATGAACCCGTCGGGGTCGTCGGAGTAGAACTTGGCGATCTCCCGGCCCTGCCGGTAGAGGTCGCCCACGAGTTCCCCGGAGACGTCCACCACCCGGAGGCCCCCGTTGAAGTAGGCGACGTACATGAGGTCCCTGTCGTAGTCGATCCAGAGGTTGTGCGGGCCTGCCTCGGGCACCCGGTAGCGGGCGATCTCGACCGGGTTCTCGGGGTCGTCGAACTCGTTGAAGTGGATGAAGCCCATCGCCCGGGACGGCATCCGCTCCTGCCAGGAGATGATCGGGCCGGGAATCCGGGGGTTGATCGGGTGCGACTCGTCGCCGGTGACCACGTAGAAGCGGTCGGCCGACTGGCTGCGGAACGGCCAGATGGCGTGGTTCCAGCCGGTGAGCTGGTAGAGGCGGCCCATCTCCACCGGGTTCTGGGGCGACCCCCCCATGCCGCCGCCGCCCACGTCCACGACCACCATGCCGTCGGTGTTGCCGGCCTGGAACGCGATCCCGTCGTGGATCCAGACGTCGTGCACGCTGCGGCCGGGGCGGGGGTCCTCGAACCGGGACACCCGGAACGGGTTCCGGGGGTCCTCGGCGTTGACCACGTCCCAGCGCCGGCCGTTGTTGATCGCGTAGATGTGTCCCTCGTGGAAGAACACGTTGTGGACCCCGCCGGTCAGTTCGTCGTCGAAGCGCGAGAGAACCTCGGGGTTCCGGGGGTCGGAGACGTCGAGGATCACGAACCCGTTGCGGCGGTTCGAGGCGCCCTCGCGGGTGATGACCGCGATCCGGCCGTCTTCGGACACCTTCACGTCGTTCACCGTGCGGGCGTCCACCTGCACCTCGGAGATCCGCTGCATGTTCGCGGGGTCGGTGACGTCGAAGAAGAGCGCGTGGCCGTCGGCGTTCCAGGTGCCGAGCGCCGCGTAGTCGCGCCCGTCGGTGCCCTCCCAGATCCACAGATCGGAGGTGGCGCGGTCGCGCACCGGGGCGTGACCGACGAACTCCATGGCCATCCCCACGTCGCGCGGCACGACCTGGACGGCCCGCTCGGCATGGGCCGGGCCCGAGGAGGCGGAGACCACGTAGAGCCCCGGCTGTTCGGCGACGAAGCGGCCGTCGGTGAGGAGTTGGGCCGGGGCGCCGGCCCCCACGGTGTCGAACCGGCTGGGGTCGGGATGGGACTCGAGGGAGAAGCGGACGGGCGCGCCTTCGACCGCCGCGCCGCCTTCGTCCATGACCGAAGCGGAGAAGCGCACCACGTCACCGGTGCGGACGCCGCCGGTCAGCGGCGACTCGCCGAGGGCTGCGTCGAGGCTGAGGGAATGCGCCGGATTGGCCGCGACCTCGATCCGGGCCTCGGCGGTCAACTCCCCGAGCCGCGCGGTCAGGGTGGCGGTTCCCGGGCCGAGCGCCCGGAAGACCCCGGCGGCCTCCCAGTGGTAGGTCGGGGGCCGCGGCCGGTCGTAGAACGGATGGGCGTGGTAGGTGCCCTCGAAGAGCGGCCCGTAGGCGGCGACCGCGCCGACCTCGCCCGGTTCCACGGTGATCTCGGCGCGTACGTCACGGGGTTCGGATCCCTCGTCCTCGGCCAGCAGCCGGACCGGGATGCTGGCCCCGGCCAGGACTCGTTCGGGCAATCCCACGAAGCTCAGGGTGGCGAGCTCCGACGGCAGGATTTCCACCGGAATCTCGATCCGGATTCCCGGGTCGTCCGGCCTCGTGAACCCCGGCGTGGTCCCGGCGGCGGGGGACAGCGCCACCAGCGTGTGGTTGCCGGCCCGATGCGCCGTCACCACCCCCGTGTGGGAGACGCTGACGTCGGCGGGATCGAGCGAGAAGAAGAGCACCCGCGCCCCGGAGTCCACTTCGCCGCCCGCGGTCGTCACCGTCGCGCTGACGCTCCCGGTCTGCCCCACGCGGAGGCTCAGCGACTCGGGAGTCACCGTCAACTGCCGCTCCTGACCCGAAGCCGCGGCGGCGCCGGCCAGGAGAGTCAAACCCAGCACCACGGGCGCCGCCGGATGGAAAGGAAATGCTGAAGGAATCCGCCCAGAAGTCATCGTTCAAGAGTAGTCAAGACGCGGCGGGCGGGCCAATCGGTTTTCAGGGCCCCGGGGGTTCCGGCGATGGCCGTTCGGGTATCCGCTGCCGCGGATGAAGAATTCGGGTCCCTGCCGCGTAGTCATCCCATAGAAGCCCTTGACAGACGAGACCTCGACCGCCGGAAGCACCCCGGGAAACCGGCCCGGAGCCCCCGATCCCGAGGAGCAGGAGTGGATCCGCCGGTGCCGGAACGGCAGCCGCCGCGCCTACGAACCGCTCGTCCGCCGCTACGCGCGCTGGGCGCAGGCCTACGCGTACCGCCGGGTCGGCGACCGGGAGGAGGCGCGCGATCTCGCCCAGGAGGCGTTCGCGCGGGCGTTTCACGCCATGCCGCGCTTTCGGCTCGGGCGTCCGTTTCTCCCGTGGTTCCTGACCATCCTGGACAACGTCTGCCGCAGCTACCTGCGCCGGCGCCGGCCGGAGATCGGGCTCGAGGGGATTCGGGAACCGTCGGTCGACGGCGGAATGCGGTCTCTGGACCAACGGTTGCTGCTCGAACGCGCGCTCCGCGAACTTCCCGAGGAGCAGCGCCGGGTGGTGGTGATGCGGGATATGGAGGGCTACGTCCACAGCGAAGTCGCGGAACGCCTCGGAATTCCCGCAGGGACGGTGGCGTCCCGGCTGCACACGGCCCGCCGCCGGCTGCGGCGGTTGATCGCGGGTGGCGGCCGAAGGTGACCCACCGAAGTAAAGAAGGACCGAAAGGAGGAAATCCCATGACGGATCACGATGGAAACCAGGTTCCGGGCGCCTCGGGGCGAGTTCCCGAGGACGCGCCCGGCGGACCGGAACTCGAACCCCGGCCCGGCGACTGGGACGACGCGGCCATGGACCGTTTCTGGCTCGGGGTCTACTCGCGTCTCGAGCGGGGCATCGCCTGGACGCTGGTTTCCGCCTCGGCCGCGGTCCTGCTCGGCTACTGGGCGTACCAGTTCGCCACCGAATTCATGGCCGACGCAGCGGTCCCGGCGATCGTCCGCTTCGGCACCGCCGGGTTGCTGCTCGGCATCCTGCTTCTCTTGCTGGGCGCGATCCGGGAGCGGATCCGCGCCCGCTCCACCGACCCCTTCCGGAGGGTCCGACGATGATTGTGAGTACCACCAACGAAGTTCCCGGCGCCGAGATCGCCGAAGTCCTGGGCATCGCCCGCGGCAACACGATCCGTGCCCGCCATCTCGGCCGCGACATCCTGGCCGGCCTGAAGGGGGTGGTCGGCGGCGAGGTCGAGTCCTACACGAAGCTCATGGGCGAAAGCCGCGAGCAGGCGATCGCCCGCATGATCGAGCACGCCGAGGCTCTCGGCGCCGATGCCATCGTCGGCATGCGGATCGCGACGTCGGTGCTGATGACCACCGCCGCCGAGATCCTCGCCTACGGCACCGCGGTCAAACTCCGCCGGTAGGGCAGGAGGGACCGCCGGCCTTCAGGCCGGCACCCGGCCCAACGGGCCACTGAGCGCGGTTCACCAATCTGAACGGTGGCGCACCGGCCTGGAACGCCGACCTCCGGCCAGTTGCCGTGAAAATGCAGTCCCGCCCGACGGCGGGGACGGCGAGGAGCGCCGGTCTTCAGACCGGCATCGCCCGCGCAGCGGGCGAAACTCCCGACGTCTTTTCGCCGCATGGCACCCTCGCCAAAGGGAATGGTGCAGCGACAACTGCGCGCGCTTACTCCGCTTCGCCGTCTTCGTTTCGGGTCCCCGCAATGGGGCGCGATAGCGCCGGGAGTTTCGCGGCCGCTGGCCGCGATGCCGGTGTGAACACCGGCGCTCCTCGCCAAATCCGCCGTTTTCGTGCGCGGCGGGGTGAGCGGGAGGACACGCGCATGAGCGTTTCTCCCAGTGGGGGCTGGCACGCGCCGCGCGACGGTCCAAATGGTTTCGTAACATGAAAATATCCCGGGGATTTTCATGTATTGATATAAAATAGGCTGCAAAGGCGCTCCGTCATGTCACGCAGACGGCGCCCCGGGAGCGACCAATGGACTTCAAGCGGCTGCTCGGCGACCCTCTGGACGCGGGCCGAAGCTTCTTCCTGTTCGGCCCGCGGGGAACCGGAAAGACCACGTGGCTTCGGCGCCGGTTGCCGGAAGCGCCCTTCATCAATCTGTTGCAGTCGGACTTCTACGGCCCACTGTCGGCCGAACCGGGCCGCATCCGTACCCTGGTTCCCCGCGGACACCAGGGCTGGGTCGTGATTGACGAAGTGCAGCGCATCCCCGCGCTGTTGAACGAGGTGCACGACCTGATCGAGTCGCGCGGCCTGAAGTTCATCCTGACGGGGTCGAGCGCCAGGGCGCTGCGCCGCAAGGGAGTCAATCTGCTGGCGGGGCGGGCCTGGACGTACTTCATGCACCCGCTGACCGCGGCGGAGCAGGGGGACGCTTTCGACCTCGGCCGCTCGGTCCGTTTCGGGCATTTGCCCGCGCGCTTCAGCGATCCGGACCCGCGCCGCTACCTGAAGGACTACGTGCAGACCTATCTCCGGGAAGAGGTCATGCAGGAGGGGCTGACCCGCAACATCGGCCACTTCGCCCGTTTCCTCGAGGCGGCGAGCCTGTCCCAGGGGCAGCCGCTCAACATGAGCGGCATCGCGCGCGATGCCCGGGTGTCGCGGCCCACGACCGAGAACTACTTCTCGATCCTCGACGACCTCCTGCTGGCGGTGAGGCTGCCCGTTTTTTCGCGCCGGGCCCGTCGCCGGTTGATCTCGCAGCAGAAGTTCTATTTCTTCGACGCGGGCGTCTTCCGCGCCATGCGGCCGGTCGGCCCACTGGATTCGGAGGCCGAGATCGACGGCCCGGCGCTCGAAACGCTCGTGCTCCAGGAGCTACGGGCCGCCAACGACTACCGCGCCTGCGGCTATCAGATCCACTACTGGCGCACCCGCGCGCACCTTGAGGTGGACTTCGTGTTGTACGGCCCCCGCGGCCTGCTCGCCATCGAGGTGAAGCGATCCCGCCAACTGCACTCGGCGGATACGCGATCGCTGCGCGAGTTCAGGAAGGACTACCCGCTTGCGAGGTGCTGGATCTTCTACGGCGGGCATCATGAGCTGGAGCTGGACGGCATTACGGCCCTGCCGCTGGAACGGGCGCTGCCCGATCTCGAACGCATCCTCTAGCGTGGCGGCCCGCCCATGGCGTTCGTTCCGGCAGCAGCGGCCGCGGTGGCCGGGCGCCCGGACCGGATAGGGTAGGGACGCCATGCCGGAACCCTCCGCCCCCGAGCGCGACCGCGGCCGCTTCTACGAGGACTTCCACGTCGGCCAGCGCATCGTCCACCCGCTCGGACGGACGGTCCTCGCGGCGGACAACTCCTGGTTCTCGCTCCTCACCCAGAACCAGAACCCGATCCACATCGATCGGCATCACAGCGAAAAGACGCCGTTCGGGAAACCGCTCGTCAACTCGTGCCTGACGCTGGCGCTCGCCACGGGGCAGTCGGTGAACGACCTGACGCGGAACGTGCTCGCGAACCTCGGCTGGGGTGAGGTCCGGCTGCCCGCGCCGCTCTTCGAGGGGGACACGCTCTATTCCGAGAGCGAGGTGCTCGCCACCCGGGAGTCTCGCTCACGTCCGGAGGCCGGCATCGTGACCGTCCGCACCCGGGGGAAGAACCAGGACGGCGTGGTGGTGATCGAGTTCCGCCGCACCTTCCTGATCTGGAAGCGCGACCACGCGCCGGCGTCCGGCTAACCGCGCGTCTCGCTCCCGGGTTCCCCGCGCAGCATCGCCACCATCTTCGCGCTGTCCGGCGGCGGCGGACCCGTCCGGCGGCTCACGAACCAGGTGACGCCGAAGTTGATGAGCATTCCCAGGGTGCCGATGCCCTCCGGGCTGATCCCGAACCACCAGGACTCGGGCCCGCTCCACTCGAAGACCTTGAACCAGCCGATGTAGACCGCGGTGAAACCCGTCCCGGCGATCATGCCGGCCACCGCGCCGCGGGCGGTGACCCAGGTGGTGAAGACCCCCAGAACGAGCGCCGGGAAGAAGCTCGCGGCGGCCAGGCCGAAGGCGAAGGCCACCACGGCCGCTACGTAGTCGGGCGGGTAGATCCCGACGATGATCGCGACCACGCACGCGCCCGCCGCCGAGAGCCGCGCCGCCACCAGTTCCTTCCGCTCGCTCATCCCCGGCCGGAGGAAGCTCTTCAGCAGGTCGTGGGAGACCGACGCGGAGATGACGAGCAGGAGCCCCGCCGCGGTCGAGAGCGCCGCCGCCAGGCCGCCCGCCGCCACCAGGCCCACGACCCACGCCGGCAGCTCCGCGATCTCCGGGTTGGCGAGCACCATGATGTCCCGGTCGATGACGAGCTCGGCCCCCGGCCCCTCGCTGTACTGGATGAGGCCGTCGCCGTTTTGGTCGGTGAACCGGATGAGCCCGGTCGCCGCCCAGTTCCGGAACCAGTCGGGGGCCTCGGCGAAGGGCGTGTTGTGGAGCGTCTGGATCATGTTGACCCGGGCGAAGGCGGCGACCGCCGGGGCGGTGGTGTAGAGGATCGCGATGAAGAAGAGCGCCCACATCACGCTCCAGCGGGCGAGGCGGGCGGTCTTCACCGTGTAGAAGCGGATCAGGACGTGCGGCAGCCCCGCCGTCCCGGTCATGAGCGCCATGGTGATGGCGAAGACGTCGGGAAGCGTCTTTTTCCCGGCGAGGAAGGCCCCCGTGTACTCGGGTAACCCGAGATCGGCGTGGATCTGGTCGATCGCCCGCAGGAGGGCCACGCCGGCGCGTTCGCCTTCGATCAGGGGCGACCCGAAGCCGATCTGGGGAATCGGGGTCCCGGTCATCATCCAGGAGATGGCGCCCGCGGGAATCAGGAAGGCGACGATGAGTACGCAGTACTGCGCCACCTGGGTGTAGGTGATCCCCCGCATCCCCCCGAGCGTCGCGTAGAGCAGCACGATGATGCCGCCGATGGCCACGCCGTACTCCACCGGGATCGTCAGGAAGCGGGAGAACACCACCCCGACGCCGCGCATCTGGCCCGCCACGTAGGTGAAGGAGATGAAGACCGCGCAGACCACCGCGGTGAGCCGGGCGGCCTGGGAGGCGAAGCGGTCGCCGACGAACTCCGGGATCGTGTAGCGGCCGTAGCGGCGGAGATACGGCGCTACCAGCAGGGCGAGCAGGACGTAACCGCCGGTCCACCCCATGAGGTAGATCGCCCCGTCGTAGCCCATGAACGAGATGAGTCCCGCCATCGAGATGAACGAGGCGGCGCTCATCCAGTCGGCTCCGGTGGCCATGCCGTTCGCGACCGCCGAAACGCCCCGGCCCGCCACGTAGAAGCCCGAGGTCGTGCCGACCCGGCTGGCGACGGCGATGGCGCTGTAGAGGGCGAAGCTGCCGACGACGAAGACCAGGGTCCAGCCGGCGATGCTCACGAGGGATCCTCGGGGTCTTCGGACCGGTCGGCGTCCCGCTCGATCCGATCCATGGCGACGGAGTTCACGAGCAACAGCACGAGGAAAACCAGGATCGAGCCCTGTTGCGCGAACCAGAAACCCAGTGGGAACCCTCCCATCCAGATCCGGTTCAGGGGCTCGACGAGCAGCACTCCGAGCCCGAGCGAGGCGGTGAACCAGATTGCGAGCAGGATCGCGATCAGCCGGAGGCTTCGTTTCCAGGTATCCCGCCGCGGCGGGGACAGTTGAGACACGGTTCGAGCGCGGATTGAATCAGAAGCGGTGTCGCGCCGGCATTCGAGAGAGTTGTGGCACTCGCATTCGCACAAGGCCGTGTCCCCGGCGCCGGCTTCGCGCTCCCGCGCGATGCCGGCCCCCCACCGGGAGAAACGCCCATGCGCGCGTCCTCCTGCGCACCCCGCCGGGCATGAGAATGCCGAGGCGCCAGGAGCGCCGGCCAGTCCTCCCGGTGGGGGCCTTCAGACCAGGAGCGCCGGTGTTCACACCGGCATCGCGGCCGCAGGCCGCGAAACTCCCCGCGGCATCGCGCCACATTGCGGGGACCCGAAACGAAGACGGCGAAAGCGGAGTGGGCGCGCGCAGTTGTCGTCGCGCCATTCCCCTTGACGGGGGCGCCATGCGGCGAAATGAAGCCCAGGATTTCGCCCGCTCCGCGGGCGATGCCGGTCTGAAGACCGGCGCTCCCGGCGCTCCTTGCCGTTGGCTGAAGACACGCTGGTATATTCGGAAATCCGGAAAGGAGGGGACTCCGTGATTCCACCGTCTTTTGACTATCACGCTCCCGACAACCTGGAAGAGGCGAGCCGGCTGCTGCTGGCGAACCCGGAGGCCAAGCTGCTGGCCGGGGGACACAGCCTCATCCCCATGATGCGGTTCCGGCTGGCGGAGCCGGCCGCGCTGGTGGACCTGAGAAAGATCCCCGGGCTCTCGGGGATCCGCGAAGAAGGCGGCTCCCTGTGCATCGGGGCGATGACCCGCGAGTCCGAACTCGAGAAGTCGGACCTGGTCCAGAGCCGCTACCCGCTGCTCGCCGACACCACCCGCGTCATCGCCGATCCGGTGGTGCGGAACCTGGCGACCGTGGGCGGGAACGTCGCCCACGCCGACCCGGGGAACGACCACCCGGCGACGATGTTGGCCTACGGGGCCTCGTTCGTCGCCTCCGGGCCCTCCGGCCAGCGGACGATCGCCGCGTCCGATTTCTTCACGGGGCCGTTTTCGACCTGCCTCGAAGACGGGGAAATCCTGACCGAGATCCGCGTCCCCGAAGCCGGACCCGGTTCCGGAGGCGCCTACCAGAAGTTCGAGCGGAAGGTCGGCGACTACGCGGTGGCGGCGGTGGCCGTCCAGGTGCAGCTCGACGGCGGCCGGATCGCCGGCGCGGGAGTGGCGCTCACGAACGTGGGGCTGACCGCGATCCAGGCCGGCGCCGCCGAAGCGGCGCTCGTCGGTTCGGACGGCGGGGACGCAGCGCTCGACGCTGCCGCCCAGGCCGCCGCCGCGGCGGCCGATCCGACGGACGATCACCGCGGCTCCGCCGACTACAAGCGCGCGGTGGTCCGCGTGCTCACCCATCGGGCGGCCTCCAGCGCGCTCGCCCGGGCGAGGGAGGCGTCATGAGTTCCCACCAGATCAGCGTCACCATCAACGGCGAAGAACACACCCGCGAGGTGGAAGCGCGGCTGCTGCTCGTGCACTTCATCCGCGAGGAAGTCGGCCTCACCGGGACCCACATCGGGTGCGACACCACCTCCTGCGGGGCCTGCACGGTGCTCCTGAACGGCGTGCCCGCCAAGAGTTGCACGGTGTTCGCCGTCGCGGCCGACGGCGCCGAGGTCACCACCGTGGAGGGGCTCGGAAACGGCGGCCTCCATCCGGTCCAGCAGGGCTTCACCGAGAAACACGGACTCCAGTGCGGGTTCTGCACTCCCGGGATGATGCTGACCTCGAAGGCGCTCCTCGAAGAGAACCCGGATCCCTCCGAGGAGGAGATCCGCTGGGGCATCTCCGGCAACCTGTGCCGGTGCACCGGCTACGTGAACATCGTGAAGGCGGTGCAGCGGGCCAGCGAACTGATGAAGGAGAACAGCGATGGCTGAGTGCAGAGGACTTGGACACTCCGTCCAGAGGAAGGAAGACGCCCGCTTCATCCGGGGACAGGGCCGCTACATCGACGACGTGAAGCTCCCGGGGATGCTCTACCTGGACATCGCCCGGAGCCCCTACGCCCACGCGAAGATCACCAAGATCCACGAGGACACCGCGATGGCGGTTGACGGCGTGGCCGCGGTGATCACCGGGAAGACGCTCGAGGGCTTCAAGCTCGCCTGGATGCCCACCCTGATGAGCGACCAGCAGATGGTGCTGCCGGTGGACACCGTCAAGTACCAGGCGCAGGAAGTGGCGGCGATCGTGGCGACGTCGCGCTACGCGGCCGCCGACGGCGCCGCCGCCCTCGAAGTGGACTACGACCCGCTGCCGGTCGTGGTGGACCCGCACGAGGCCCTGAAGCCCGGCGCCACCAAGGTCCGGGACGACAAGGAGAGCAACCACATCTTCCACTGGGAGCATGGGGACGCCGACGGGACGGACGCGGCGCTCGCCGGCTGCGACACCGTCGTCGAGCAGCACATGCACCTGCCGCGCATCCACGTCGCTTCGATCGAGACCTGCGGCTGCGTGGCGAGCTGGAACCCGGTGGAGGGCCACCTCACCCTCTACCTGACCACCCAGGCGCCGCACGCGATCCGCACGGTGGTGGCGCTCGTGACCGCCCACCTCGGACTCGCCGAGCACAAGATCCGGGTCATCTCGCCGGACATCGGCGGGGGATTCGGGGGCAAGGTGCCGGTCTATCCCGGCTACGTGCTCGCGACCGCCGCTTCGGTGGTGACCGGCAAGCCGGTCAAGTGGATCGAGGACCGCTCGGAGAACCTCCAGGCGGATTCCTTCGCTCGGGACTACCACATCACGGCCAAGCTCGGATCGAAGGACGGGAAGGTGACGGCCCTCAAGCTGGACACCGTTGCCGACCACGGCTATTCGGACGCGGCGGCGAACCCGTCCAAGTTCCCGGCGGGGCTCTACCACATCGCCACCGGGTCCTACGACCTCGAAAACGCCCACGTGTCGGTGGACGGCGTGTACACGAACAAGCCGCCGGGCGGGATCGCCTACCGCTGCTCGTTCCGCGTCACCGAGGCGGTGCACGCCATCGAGCGGATGGTGGACCTGCTGGCCCGCGAGAACGGGGAGGACCCGGCGGACTTCCGCCTCCGGAACTTCATCAAGCCCGAGCAGTTCCCGTATCAGTCGGCGCTCGGCTGGGAGTACGACAGCGGGAACTACGGGGCGGCGCTCGAAAAGGCCATGGACATGATCGGCTACCGGGAGCTCCGGGCCGAGCAGGCCGAAAAGCGCGCGCGCGGCGAGCTGATGGGAGTCGGGATCTCGTCGTTCACGGAGATCGTGGGCGCCGGGCCTTCGAAGACCTTCGACATCCTGGGGATCAAGATGTTCGACTCGGCCGAGATCCGCATTCACCCCACCGGGAAGGCGATCGCTCGCTTCGGCACCAAGTCCCAGGGGCAGGGGCACGAGACCACCTACGCGCAGATCATCGCGGAGGAACTCGGGATCCCGCCGGAGGACATCCAGGTCGAAGAGGGGGACACGGATACCGCTCCCTACGGTCTCGGCACCTACGCGAGCCGTTCGACCCCGACCGCGGGCGCCGCGGCGTCCATCGCGTCGCGGAAGATCCGGGACAAGGCGCGGAAGATCGCGGCGCACCTGCTCGAGGCCGACGAGGCGGACCTCGTCTGGGAGCAGGGGAAGTTCCACGTGAAGGGCTCGCCCGACCGGGCGAAGACCATCCAGGACATCGCGTTCGCGGCCTACACGAACCATCCGCAGGGCATGGAAGCGGGGCTGGAGGCGATCTCCTACTACGACCCGCCGAACCTGACCTTCCCGTTCGGGTCCTATATCTGCTGCGTGGACATCGACCGCGGCACCGGACAGGTCAGGATCCGGCGCTTCGTGGCGGTGGACGACTGCGGGGTGCGGATCAACCCGATGATCGTGGACGGCCAGATCCACGGCGGGCTCACCATGGGCATCGCCCCCGCGCTCCTCGAAGAGATCTCCTACGACGCGGACGGCAACATCACCGGCGGCAACTTCATGGAGTACCTGGTGCCGACCGCGATGGAGACCCCGCACTGGGAGCTCGGCGAAACGGTCACGCCGTCGCCGCACCATCCCATCGGCGCCAAGGGCGTCGGGGAATCCGCGACGGTCGGGGCGCCTCCGGCCGTGGTGAACGCCGTGGTGGACGCGCTCTGGCACCTCGGGGTGCGTCACATGGAGATCCCGATGACCCCGGCGCGCGTCTGGGACGTGCTGAACGAACACGGCGCCGCCGCGACCCGGTAGGACGACGCATGCCGCGGTGACCGGACCGACCGACGTCTTCGCCGCGGCCGCCCGACTCTACCGGGACGGCGTGCCCTTCGTCCTGGCGACGGTGGTGCGCGCGGAACGCCCCACCTCGGCGCGGCCGGGCGCCAAGGCGATCGTCACCGGCGACGGAGCGTTTCGGGGTTTCGTCGGCGGGACCTGCGTCAAACCGGCGGTCCGGCGCGAGTCGCTGCGGGCGCTCGCGGACGGAGCTCCCCGGCTCCTCCGCATCTCCCCGGACAGCCCTCCGGAGGGTGTCGAGGCGGAGGAAGGAGTCCTGGAGGAACACATGGCTTGCGTAAGTGGCGGCGCTCTCGACATCCACCTGGAGCCCTACCTGCCGTCGCGCCGGCTGCTGCTCGCGGGGAGCTCCCCCATCGTGCAGTCGCTGGTGGCGCTCGGCGAGGCGCTGGGTATGGAGGTTCGGACCGCCGAAACGGCCGAGAATCTGACCGACGCCGCGGAGGGGGCCTTCGTGGTGGTCGCCGGCCACGGGGAAGGCGAGTGGGAAACGCTGAAGGCCGCACTGACCGGGGGCCGCGCGCGCTACGTGGGCCTGGTCGCGAGTCCGCGCCGGTCGGCGGCGGTGCGCGAGCGCCTTGTGGGGATGGGGGTTGCCTTAGCCGACGTCAGCCGGCTCCGGTCTCCTGCCGGGCTCGACATCGGCGCCGAGACCCCGGGCGAGATCGCGCTCAGCATCCTCGCCCAGATCGTGGAGGAGAGGCGCCCGGCGGAAGCGCCCGAGCCCGTTCCGGCGGAGCCGCCGGCGCCCGCGATCGGGATCTCGCTCGAGGCTCCCGCCGACGACCTGGCGGTGGACCCGATCTGCGGGATGAGCGTCTCCCGGGACTCTCCGCACCGGGTCGAGGCCGGCGGCGAGACCTGGTGGTTCTGCTGCGCCGGCTGCGCCGAAACGTTCGCTTCCGCCGGAAACGCCGGCAATTCCGCCTGAACCGCGCCCCGACCGGGCGCCGCCGCCCCGCAGGAGGGCCGAAACGATGAAGTCCCGCCGCGCGTTCTGCGCCGCCTTGATGATCTCCGCGATCGCGGCCGGCGCTTCCGCCCAGACACCAACCCGCGCCCGGGACCTGGGGGTGCCCTTCGAGGGCAGTCCGGGTCCGCTGAACGCCATCACGGACGTTTCCGGACTGGAGGTGGGACACACCACGATCCTGCGGGAGGAGGGGCCGGTCCGGACGGGGGTCACCGCGGTGCTGCCGCGCGGGCGGATGAGCCAGTCCGGCGTGTTCGCCAACTGGTTCGCCCTGAACGGGAACGGAGAGATGACCGGTACGACCTGGGTCAGCGACCGGGGGATCCTGAAGGGGCCGGTGCTCATCACGAACACCTACAGCGTCGGCGCCGTCCACGAGGCGGCGATTGCCTGGGCCGAGCAGAACCTCGGCTTTCGCGCCTGGACGCTGCCGATGGTCGCCGAGACCTGGGACGGATTCCTGAACGACATCACCGGCTTCCACGTCCGCCGCGAGCATGTGTTCGCCGCGCTCGACGCCGCCCGCGGCGGACCGGTCACGGAGGGTTCGGTGGGCGGCGGCACCGGCATGCGCACCTTCGAGTTCAAGTCGGGGATCGGCACCGCCTCGCGCGAGGTCCGGACCGGCGGGACGGACTACACGGTGGGCGTCCTGGTGCAGTCCAACTTCGGCCGGCGCCCGCAGCTCCGCATCGCCGGGGTGCCCGTGGGGCGGGAAATCCCCGACCTGCTTCCGGAGAACCCGCCGCCTCCGGGAGACGCGCCCCCCGCGCCGCGGGACCGGAGGGCCCCGAGAGCCCCGAGAGAAGGTCGGGACGGATCCATCATCATCGTGGCCGCCACCGACGCGCCGTTGCTCCCGCACCAGTTGAAGCGTCTCGCCCGCCGGGCGTCCCTGGGACTCGGACGTTTGGGGAGCATCTCGATGAACGGCTCCGGAGACATCTTCGTCGCGTTCTCGACCGCCAACGAGGAGGCCGTCGCCAACCAGAGCGGCGAGGCCCGGTTGCGGATGTTGGCGAACTCCGATCTGAACCCGATCTTCGAAGGGGTCGTGCAGGCCACCGAGGAGGCCATCGTGAACTCCATGGTCGCGGCTCGCGACATGACCGGCGTGAACGGCCGCCGGATCTACGCGATCCCGCACGAACGTCTCCGGGAAATCCTCCGCCGCTACGACCGGCTGGAGGCGGCCACCCCGGACTGAGCGACGGTCCGGAGCAGCCGGACCGCGCGCGGCAGCGGAGCGCCGGTCTCCGACCGGCATCGCGGCCGCAGGCCGCGAAACTCCCGGCGCCGCGGCGCCCCGTCGCGGGAACCCGACACGAGGTTGGCGAAGCGACGTACGCGCGCCGTCGTCGCCGCGCCGTTCCCTTTGGAGAGGGCGCCATGCGGCGAAAGAGAGTTCGGAGTTTCGCCCGCTGCGCGGGCGATGCCGGTCGGAGACCGGCGCTCCACTGCTGTGCGCGCTTCGGGCGGGTTATCGGAACGCGGTTTCGTGGCCCTCGCGGGCCGCGAAACCCGCACGCCGCCGTTCACGCACGTCAGACCCCGCCCACCCGTACCACAACGCCGCTCCACACCAATCGCGTGCGGCAGCGGAGCGCCGGCCTCCGGCCGGCATCGCGGCCGCAGGCCGCGAAACTCCCGGCGCTGTGGCGCCCCGTCGCGGGAACCCGACACGAGGATGGCGAAGCGACGTACGCGCGCGCAGTTGTCGCCCTGCCGTTTCCTTTGGAGAGGGCGCCATGCGGCGAAAGGGAGCTCGGAGTTTCGCCCGCTGCGCGGGCGATGCCGGTCGGTGGCCGGCGCTCCGGCCGATGTCAGGCGCCGGCGGTCAGAAGCTGACGTCCAGCTCGATGCCGATCGTGCGCGGTTCCCCGGCGCGCCCCAGGGCGCTGAAGATCGGGGCGGTCGGCTGCCACGCCTGGAGGAGGTACGCCTCGTCGAGGAGGTTCCGCCCGAAGGCGAAGACCCCGAAGTTGCCGCGCTGATACCCGAAGCGGGAGTTCACCAGCGTGCGGCCGCCCACCCGGAAGCGGGCGTCGTTGCCGCTGTTCGAGAAGGCGTCCGCCTGGGCGGCCACCTCGGCATTCCCCGACCAGCCGCCGTCCAGCCGGACGGAGACGCCGGTCAGCCACGACCAGGCGGGAGCGTGGGGGAACTCGTTGCCGGTGAAGTCCCGCTCGCCGTCCGTGAACTCGTCGAACCGGGTGCTGAGCAGTCCGAGCGAACCGTAGAGCTGGACGCGCGGGTCGAACCAGTAGCCGGCCTGCGCTTCGAGGCCGCGCACGGTCGACTCCCCGGCGTTCACGGTGACCGTGTCCACCGGCAGGCCGAGGTCGGTCATGACCCGCACCTGCTGGTTGGTCCAGTCGGTGTAGAAGAGGTTCCCGTTGAAGAACCAGCGCCGGTCGGGCGCCGCCGCGCGCAGCGCGAACTCGACGTTGCTCGTGAACTCCGGTTCGAAATCGCTGACCCGCTGGCTGAGGACGGCGATCGACTGCCCGCCGGCCCGGTAACCCCGCTGCCAGCCGATCGAAGTGGACAGCGAGTCGCTCCAGTCGCGGGTGATGGTCGCCTTCGGCAGGAACGCCCGGTAGGAGGCGTCGAGTTCCTGCGGGGGACCCTCGGGCGGGAGCTGCGGGAGGGGCGGGTCGGAGACGAGTCCCTGGCGGTTCACGATCTCGCGGCTCTCGTTGTCGTAGCGGGCGCCGAGGGTGAGGGTCCAGGCGTCCGCCAGGCCGAGGTCGAACTCGCCGAAGAGCGCCGCGTTCCGGGTCTGCTCTTCGGTGTTGAAGAACGAGGTCAGGGTGAAGCCGGGCGGAAGACCCGCCAGTTCCCCCGGGCCGGCGGCGTCGGCGCTCAGCGTGTCGGTCAGGTCGGCGAAGTAGAGGCCGAGGACGCCGCGCCGGACGCCCGGCCCCGCGTAGCGCAGCAGGAACTCCTGGGTCATCCACTCGTCGTCGGTCGTGTAGTCGAGCACGGCGGCGGGCGCGGGTGTCTGGTCGAGGTCCTCGGCGCGGCGGTAGTCGTGCTGGTAGATGCTCGAGGTGGATTCGAGCGAGAACGCGTGGCCCAGGTCGTAGGCGAGCGCCAGCGTCAGGTTGTGGTGTTCCGAACCGTCCTCGGCGGCGTGGTCCGAGATGTTCACCCGCTCCTCCGGGAACCGGTCCACGTTGATCGCCCCGTCGCCGCCCCGGCTCTCGGTCGCCTGGTAGGTGAGCAGCCCGCGGAACCGGGTGCTCGGATCGAAGCGCAGCTTCATCCGGACCGCGAGGTAGTCGCGGTAGTCGTAGGAGTTTTCGCCCCGGGTCGGGTTCTCCACGAACCCGTCGCTGTTGCGATTGTCCACCGCGAGCCGGAAAGCCGCCTTGCCGGCCACGATGGGGACGTTCAGGACCGCCGAGCCCTGGGTGGCGCCGTAGTTGCCGAACCGGCCGCGCACCCGGAACCCGGTCCGGTACTCGGGGTCCGCGCTCTTCATCACGATCGCGCCGGCGAGCGCGTTGCGCCCCTGCTGGGTGGACTGAGGGCCGCGGAAGATCTCGACCCGGTCCATGTCCCAGGTGCTGAACGGGCCGAAGAAGGTGCCCTGGTAGCCCTGGACGGTGGCGCCGTCGAGCTTGACGCTCAGCAGCAGGCCGCCCTCGGGCCCGAAGCCCTGCTGGCTGATGCCCCGGATCGAGAAGCCGCGGACGTCCGAGGACGAGTTCACGTTCGGGGTCATGGCGACCAGCCGGTAGAGGTCGGTGTCCGTCCCGGCGTCGAGTTGCGCCCCGCTTACGAGCGCCACGCTGGTGGGCTCCTCCTGGAGGCTCCGCTCCTGCTGCTGCCCGGTCACGGTCACGCGTTCCGCGAAGGACATCTCGAGCGGGATGCTGATGCGGACCTCGCCGGCGCTCCCGACGGTGATCTCGATGGTCCGGTCGGCGAAGCCGCGTCCGAGCACGGTCAGCCGATGGAGCCCCTCGGGGAGGGTGTCGAAGCGGAAACTGCCGGCGGCGTCGCTGGTCGTTTCGCGGATCTCGCCGCTCGCGAGCGTGAGGATCACGTCGGCGCCGGGGACGAGCAGGCCCTGCGGGTCGGTGACTTCGCCGACGATCTCGGCGGTGGAGCCCGTGAGAGCAGCCTTGGCCGACACGGCCGTCGCACCCGGCACAAGGGCGCAGAGGACCAGGCCGATAGCGGTTCGGCGGAGAAGAACGTCCAAAGGAGCGTGTCGGAACATGGAAGGGACCTCAGCCGGGAAGATTACGCACGGAGAGTCTCGGAAGATCCGTTTTCCCCGTCCCGGATGTGTGGCATTGGTCTTGACACATTACGGGTGACACAACAGACTTCACACATGGCCCGCAGTCACAAGGTTCAGGTAACGCTGAACGAGGTCGAGTACGCCGCTGTCCGCCGGCGGGCGGAGGAAGAGGGTCTGAAGCGCGCCAGCGTCGTCCGGGAGGCGATCCAGGAGTACTGCGTCAAGCCGGACCGGCGCCGCCGCCAACTGGAGGCGCTCGCGGCGATCGATGCGCTTCCCCCGGCGCCGGTCCCCGAGTCGTGGCCGGAGTGGAAGCGGGAATACAGCCGCCTGAAAATCAAGTCCCTTCCGACCGATCCGCCGGACCTGAGAAACCCCGGGGTTGCCGAATCGGATGACGACCGCTGACGACCCCGTTTTTCTGGACGCCAACGTCCTGATGTATCGCGCTGGCGCTGATCAGGAGTGGCGAAAGGCGTGCGGGCGAGCGCTGCTCCGGGCCAAGGAAGCGGGTGTCACCCTGGCGACGAACGCGGAGGTGCTGCAGGAGATCCTGCACCGCTACTTTTCCCAGCGGCGTCCACTCCTGGCCCAGGCCGTCCACCGCGCTGCCCTGGAGTTCTGCGACGAGATCATTCCGGTAACGGAACAGCACACGACCCGCGCGCTCGCCTTGCTCCTTGAGCACGAACGGCTCTCGGCCCGCGACGCCGTTCACGTCGCCACGATGGAGGACCGGGGCATACGCACCATCCTGTCGGCCGACCGGGATTTCGACGCCGTCCCCAGCGTGGACCGCATCGACCCCCGGGATTTCGTCCGCGCGTAGCCGGTTTCGGGAGCGACGCGGCTCGAAGCCGGAGGGCTCCCGTAGAATCCGGGCGATGGACATCCAAGGCACCGAGATCATCAGCGCCCCCCGGCAAAAGGTCTGGGAATTCGTCACCGATGCGGAGTCGGTGGCCTCCTGCACGCCCGGGGTGAAGTCGGTCCGCATCCTCGAGCCCGGCAAGCGCTTCGAGGTGGTGGGCGGCATCAAGCTCGGCACGGTGGGGCTCAACGCCAAGAACGTCATCGAGTTCACGGACCTCGTGGAGCTCGAAGAGGCCCGGATGAAGATCCGCGGCCGGGGACCGGGCACCACCATCGACGCCGTCGCCGAACTCCGGCTGCGGGACGAGGAGTCCGGCACCGCACTCGACTGGAAGGGCACGGTGCAGGTGCGGGGAACGCTGGCGGCGCTCGCCTCCCGGCTGCTGAAGCCGGTCACCGAGAAGGTGCTGCGCGAGATGTTCGCCGAGATGCGATCCAGGATCGAGGCCTGAGGGCCTCTCAGGAGAACAAGCGATGAGAAGAGGAAACCGGTTTGCCCGCGTGACGGGCGTGATGGTGCTGTGCCTGTTCGCGGCCTCTCTGGCGGGGGCGCAGTCCCACTACTTTCCCGAGCGGCACGACTGGCAGACGAAGACCCCCGAGGAGGCGGGATTCGATGCGGCGCTCCTCGAAGAGGCGGTGGAGTTCGCGGTGGCCTCGGAGTCGGACGCGCCCAACGACCTGGCGCTCAACCACGAACTGACGTTCGCGCAGGAGCCCTTCGGGTTCCGGATCGGGCCGACGACGGTCCGCGGCGCGCTCAGCGGCATCGTGGTGAAAGACGGCTACATCGTCCGGGAATGGGGGCCGTCGAAGAAGGTGGACATGACCTTCAGCGTCTCCAAGACCTTCCTCTCCACGGCCGTCGGGCTCCTCTACGACAAGGGGCTGATCGCCTCGGTGGACGACCGGGTGGGTCCCTACATGCCCGACGACGAACTGTTCGGTTCGGAACACAACCGCTCCATCACCTGGGACCACCTGCTGCGCCAGACGAGCGACTGGCAGGGGACGCTCTTCGGGAAGCCCGACTGGGCCGACCGTCCCGTGGGCGACCACCCCTTCGAGTACCCCGACCGCCCCATGCACAAGCCGGGGACCCACTACAAGTACAACGACGTCCGGGTGAACCTGCTCGCGCTGGCCGCGCTCCAGGTGGTGCGCGATCCGCTGCCGCTGGTGCTCCGCAGGGGGATCATGGATCCCATCGGCGCCTCGAACCGCTGGCGCTGGCACGGCTACGAGAACTCCTGGGTGATGATCGACGGCCGGAACGTCCAGTCGGTGAGCGGCGGCGGCCACTGGGGCGGCGGCATGCACATCAGCGGCCGCGACCTCGCCCGCTTCGGCTACCTGTTCCTGCGGATGGGGAACTGGAAGGGCAAGCAGCTCATCTCGGAAGACTGGATCGGGATGGCCCGCACTCCGGGTGACGTCAACCCGAGCTACGGCTACATGAACTGGTTCCTGAACGGCCCCGTCGAGCGCGACGGCGCGATGGTGAAGTCCATGCCGGACGCGCCGGACACCGCGGTCACTTTCCGCGGCGCCGGCAGCAACATCGTCTACGTGGACTGGGAGAACGATCTCGTCGTCGTGGTGCGCTGGATCCAGGGCGGCGCGTTCGCGCCGTTCATCGGAAAGGTGCTCGCGGCGCTCCAGTAGCGATTCCCGGGGGCCGCACCCGGGAATCCCGTCCTTCGGGTTCGGGGATGTCCTACCCGCCGTCCCCGCTGCCGCGCAGTTCGTCCACCTGCGCCTGGTAGAGCCGCCGCCCCTCCTCGAACGTCGCCAGCACCTCCGCCTTCTGCGCGGGGTCGTCCCAGCGATCCATCCCCCGCAGTTCCTCCAGCACCTGGTCGATCCAGCGGACGAAGAACGCCGCGTCGCCGGCTGAGCGGATCGGCTCGCCGTCCGCGATCACGAACACGGGATTCGTGTGCGCGAACAGGTAGCTGTCCATCGCCCCGTGCTGCGCTGGGCCCAGCACCCGCGCCGCGATCCACCCGCTCCCCTCGATGGGGATCTCCAGCTCGGCGTCGATCGACTTCAGGTCGCCGGAAGCGTCGATCCGGTGCACGATGCGGCCGTTCGCCACGATCTCCAGCCCGTGCATCGTGAAGAGCGACCGCGCCGTCGCGCGCACCGTGACCGTGTCGCCGCGTGAGACCGCGAGTTCCTCGCCCATGCCCTTCCCGGCAACGTCGAGCGTCATGATCGGCCCGCTGGTCACGAACGCGCGGCCCGCCGCCATCGCGTCGGCCCAGGCGTCGTAGTGGACGTGGTCCTCGCCGGTGTGGACGTAGACGCGCGTCGTCCCGATCGCGGGGTGCCGCCAGATGTCGGTCATGGCGTCCGTTCCGGCGGTCGCCGGGATGCGCGAACCCGTGTTGAGGAGGCGGTACCAGACCTCCGCCGTCCCGAGTTCGTCGCTCCAGATGCACGCCACGTCCACGAAGTCGGCGAGGCCCAGAACCGCGTCCACGGGCAGCTCCCGCGCGGAGCCCGCCCCCGCGGCGTCCGGGTCCCGGTGCCGGAGCCCGAAGGGGTGGACGTAGCCGCCGATGCCGCCCTGCTCGTGCACCCGGCGCAGCACGGACGCGTTGTCGGGGTAGAGCGCGTGGTGCGCGGTCCCCACCGAGCCGATGTAGAAGGGCGTGATCAGTTCGATCAGGTTGAGCAGCGAGAGGTGCGCGAAGAAGCTGGGCCGGTATTCCTCGTTGTAGTAAACGATGGTGCGCGGGCCGGTGTGCGGGTGCGGGTGCCCGAGGAAGTGCTCGAGGTCCTCGACCCGGCTGTTGCCCCAGTAGTTGGCGATCATGCCGTTCGCGACGTTGAGGTCCTCCGCGTGGGCCTTGTTCCTGAGGTCCTCGGGGGTGACGAAGTAGTGGCCGCCGTAGTTGGGGTGGATGTGGTTGTCGCCGGAGTACCAGCCGTTCGCGGCCATGTCGATCCAGCGGTCCAGTTGAATCTCGACGGTGGTGTGCTCGCCGGCGCGGACCTCGATGGTGCGTGAAACGGGCTCGGTTTCGAACCCCCGCCAGGCCTCGACGGTGGCCTCGCCCACCGGGAGAGTCGCGGAGAAACTGCCGTCCGTATGGAAGTAGTAGTCCTCGGTCACGCTGACGACGCGGGGGTAGCTGGTATGCGGGAAGTACGCGCGTCCGTCGGAGCCGGTCAGATAGATGCGCGACGGCAGGAGTTCGCCGCCCGAGTCGCTGACGCGGACGCGGAGCCGGCCGGTGGGCTCGGACCAGGCGTAGTCGTCGATGCGCACTGGTTGCGGCTCGCCGCCTCCGCGGGTGACCGTGTAGAGCGCGAACCCCATCCCGTTGTCGATCGTGCGGGGCTGGTCCGCGGCGCCGCCGTTCCTCGCGTAGACCAGGCGCTCACCGTCCGGTGACCACGAGGGGAAGTACTCGTCCGTGCGGGTGTGCGTGAGGCGCACGGGCTGGATTCCGCGGGGCGACTTCTCGCTCGGGACGGCGTAGAGGTCGTTGTTCCCCGAGGCGTCCGTGACGTAGGCGACGATGCCCCCGTGCCGCGCGACGACCGGCGCCGCCTGGTAGTTGGTTTCGATGCGGATGAGCAGTTCCACCGCTCCGGTGGCGGCCCGGTACCGCCAGAGGGAACCCGAGCCGAGCGCCGCCTCGCCCCGCCGGGAAACGAACACGATGTCGCCGGTGTCGCCGATCCAGTCCCCCGCCATGTCGTTGGCGTCGGGATTGGCGATGACCGCTTCGGCCGCGCCGGTTCCCAGGTCGTGGACCCAGAGGTCGAACGTGCCGTCCCGCTCCGTCGTGAAGAGGATGCGGGACCCGTCGGGCGACCAGCGTGGGCGCAGGTCGAGGAACGGATGGGTCGTGAGGCGGCGCGATCCGCCGGTCGCGAGTTCGGCGACGAAGATGTCGAAGTTGCGGTCGATATCGGCCGCGTAGGCGATCTGGCTGCCGTCGGGGGACCAGCTCGGCTGGGAGTGGTAGCCGGCGCCGCGCGTGACCTGCCGGGCGGTGCCGCCCCCGGCGGGGACGACCCAGATGCGGCCCTGGTAGGCGAAGGCGATGGAGTCGCCGTCGGGCGACCACGCCGGGTAGGTGGGCGAGGCGGTGACGGGAGGCGGGAAGTAGCTCTCCATGTACATCCGGCCGGCGTTGCTGACGCCCGCATGGGACGGGTAGCCGCCCGGGAAGGGGTCGGGGTATTCGTGCTGCTGGGCGGCGGCGGGACGAGCGGACAGTGCGGTCAGCGCTGCCACGGCCAGGATTGCGGCGGGGAAGTTCATGGGCGGCGGTTCTCTTCGGAAGCGGTGAATCGGAGGGTCCTCATGGTGGACGATCTTCGGCGACACCGCAAAGCGCTCGACGGACGGCCGCCCGCCCGTTGCTGAGCCATATGGCAACAACGGCTTGGAACGCCGACCTCTGGTCGGCACAGCGGCCGAAGGCCGCGAACGGCACAACGTTCGTCCCCTTCGAGGGAAACACTTGCGCGGCTACGCCTGGTGCCCGGCGGCGTGCACAGCAGGACGCGCGCATGGAGGTTGCTCCCGGAGCGCCTCCAGGCGCTTGCTTCAGTCCACGCCGAAGATTGCCTTCGGCATGTGCATGCTCACCAGCATGTTGGGGACGTCCACGGTCTCCGAAATCTTGAGGTCGCCCGCGAGCGAACAGAGCACGTAGGCCTCCTCGCGGGTCAGCCCGTGTTCCGCCACCAGCCAGGCGATCATGTGGCGGGTCGCCTTTTTCGCCGCCTCGTCGATGTCGGGGTCGAATCCGGTGACGGCGTAGTACTCGTCCGTCTCGTATTCGGGCTCGGTGATGCCCCGCGGATTCGGCAGCACCTCCAGCGTGACCACGAGCCGCATGGGGGCCTCGATGGCGCTTCCGGAGACCTCCCCGTCCCCCTGCACGGCGTGGGCGTCACCGATCGAGAAGTTGGCGCCCGGAACCTGGACCGGGATGTACACCGTCGCCCCGGCCCGCATGTGCCGGTTGTCCATGTTCCCGCCGTTCTCGCGGGGCGGGATGGTCACCAGCATCTCATCGGTAGCGGGCGCCACCCCGAGGACCCCGGGGAAGGGGGACAGCGGCAGAGTGACGTGGTCGTTGAAGCGCACCTCGGAGGCCCCGGGCGCCATGTCGAAGCTGCGGAGCCACGGCTCGGTGAACTCGTCGGCGAGGAAGCCGAACCCGGGGAAGATCCCGGACCAGCCGGGCCCCTGGACCTCCGCCTCGTGGATCGTCACCGCGAGCAGGTCCCCCGGCTCGGCGCCCTCCACCGCGACGGGTCCGGTGAGGGCGTGGATCAGCCCGAAGTCCACGCTCGCGAGGTCTCCCGCGGTGGTCTCGAGGGTGATCTGCCCGTCCGAGGCTTCCTTGGTGAAGATCTCGACAACGGCGCCCGAGGGCACGGTGAGCACCGGCGGGATCGTGGCGCTCCAGCGGTTGTGGGTGTTTTCGGCCGGGACAATGAAGTCAGGTGTGGGAACCGGGTCCGGTGCCGGTTCCGGGTCGGGGGCCGGAGCGGGCGCGGGGGCCCCGCACGCGGCCGCGAAAGCAAGGACGGCGAAAAGAACGAATGAGATACGGCGCATTGGGGGGCCTCCTTGGGGGGACGCGAAGGGTCATTATGTTCAGCAAGCGGCGCGAAGGGCAGGGATGCGCAAGGAGCGCCGGCCTTCAGGCCGGCATCGCTGCGCGATAGCGCAGTGAAACTCACGCCGCTATGCAACTTCAACGCCCGGGCTCAAACCGGGAGAGCGCTGTGCCATCTCCGCTCGCGTTGGGCCATGCGGGGAAATGGGCGATGGGAGTTTCGCCCGCTGCGCGGCCGATGCCGGTGTGAACACCGGCGCTCCGGACCCGGCGCGGAAGCGCCAGTCTTCAGGTCAGACTGGCATCGCGGTCCTCCCACCCGGTGATGCCGGGCAAATGGGGCAGGCGAACCCGTCCGGGCATCGCGGGGAGTGGACGCTCGTCAGCGCTCCGGACGGAGGCGGGGTTTTACTTGACTGGCAACCTGCAGAAGAACAGCTTGGACCTCTAAGTGGTTGATTTGTCGATATTTGACCTACTTGATCGGTACTTGATTCAGAAGAAGCTGGATTGATGCGTCGCGCAGACAGACAAGTGAGGGGAGCGTCATGAAGCGCCTCCAGGAATACCCGGAGAAAGAGCGGGCGCTCTGGCGGACCTTCGATCGCATTCCCTTCGAGGCCGGGTCGGTCGCGGAAGGGTTGAGCGATGCGCAGGTGGCGGAGTTGCTCGACGCCGCGACGTAATTCCGTCGCGTCGGCCAGCCGGTTCCAGCCAGCCGGCGGACCGCGCTGTCGGCGCTGGCGCAGGACAAACTGATTCGCCGCGGCGCCACGGGCTGGGACATCACGAACCTCGGCGGAATCCTGTTGGCCCATCGTCTGGGCGACTTCCCGCGCCTGGGGCGGAAGGCGCTGCGGGTCATCCGCTACGCGGGTTCCCGCCGCACGGACGACGCCCGGGAATGGGAATTCGAGAGCGGATACGCCCTCTTGTTCGACCGGGTCGAACGGCAACTCGACGCCCTGCTCCCTTCGCGAGAGCTCCTTGACGGCGTGCGGCGGCGCACCGAATGGACCTTTCCGCCGTCGGCAGTACGCGAAATCGTCCCCAACGCCCTGATCCATCAGGACTTCGAAGTGCGCGGCGCTGGGCCGATGGTGGAGGTCTTCGATCGGCGGCTCGAGGTCACGAATCCGGGGGAGCCGTTGGTGGCGACGGACCGCTTCGTGGACGCAGCGCCCCAGTCCCGGAACGAGGCGCTGGCGTCGCTCATGCGGCGGTTCGACTTCTGCGAGGAGCGCGGCGTCGGAATCGACCGGGTCGTGGAGATGGTCGAGGCGTTCCAGATGCCGCCGCCATCGTTTCGGAGAACGAACGGCTTCACCCGTGTGGTGCTCTCGGCCCGCAAGGAGTTGAAGGAGATGGGAGCCGCCGAACGGGTGTGGGCGTGCTATCTCCACGCCTGCCTGCGGTATGTAGGGGGCGACTTCCTCACGAATGCGTCGCTGCGCGGACGGTTCGGGATCGCCGATCGGAATCGGGCAACGGTCTCCCGCATCATTCGACAGACCGTGCGGCAGGGGGCCATCGTCCCGCTGGATGCGTCCGCCAGCCCGAAGACCATGATGTACATCCCCTCCTGGGCGGCCCCGGACGCGGTAAACGGCGGCTGATCCGGGTTCGGAACGCGCGTCCACCCAGTCCGTTTACTTGACCGGGAACGTCGGATTGCGCCTCCGAAGTGTCCCAACTCGTTGATCTTTCGCGGTTTCCTCTGCTTGACTGGTACTTGATCGGGGGCCGCCCCGTGATCGTGTGGAGCGCCGGAGCTACGAGATGAGCGTCTGCCGGTTGCGCACGGCCTTCTTTCGGGCTCCTGCGCGGGTGACGGATGGAAAACCGACCGACAATCCGTGTCCGGTGCCGGACTCCGGAAGCAATATTCACGAGATCACAGCCTTGGCTGTGGCCGTTGAAAGTGACAAATGATCATTACAGCGGTTGCTCCCGGTGGATGCTTCTAATACAATAGCGGTCAAGTAGATATATGGCTCGGATGGCGCATCACAAAACCGACGCGGGTTTCGACGGAGGCCTTCGACACCCATCGGAGGGGTCGCTTCTATGCCGGGGGACGCGTGGCATTCCACAACGTCTACTTGGGCTTTGATGTCAACAATGGCGCTGGACATGACGGCCTACGCCTGCTCGCCGGATATACAGTCCGACTCGAAGCTCTTTTCCCGGCAGCGCGGTGAGTTCTTTCGGTTGGCACGGTCGCTTCGCGGTGCCACTTCATCGCCGGATCATTCTCTGAGTTTCCGTCTTCATCAGGAGACTACAAATGCCCGATTCCAATGACGTCAAGACGGTTCCATCGTTTGCGTCGCAAACCCAGATAACGACAAAGAAATTGGATCGTCGATCGTTCGTCGCCAAGGCGCTTGGCGGCGGAATGGTCACGCTTGGAGCGGGTATCACGAGCGCATGTATCCCGACGACGCCCGCGTGCGACTATGACACCACCGACACAGATGTCACGATCCTCGCGGATCCGCCACGGCGAACCGGTACAGATACCGGGATTTTCGCTGACACTGGCCCCTTCCGTGATCCACGCAGCATAAGTGACCGCGACGTCACTAGAACGGCAGATCTCAAGGGAGACCGCTGCCGGTAGATGAGCGGACGGTGGCTCGTGCGCAAGATCGGAATGTCCCGCACTCCCGATCTCGACCAACCACGCACGACGGCGGGCTCGCCGAGGCATAACCACCGGCACAGGGCGTTGGTCGTTGCATCGGACGCTTGACCCAGTCAGTGGACGGTGACGTTGCCACGTGAGCGACCCTCCGTATCGGATGGGTTTGCTTGGTTGATTGCACCAATTACCGCGGACAGTTTCGAGCGGAACCACTTCGAGCGGACGCCATGCGTTATCGAGCGAACCGACGCGGATTACTATGCGGGCCTGCTTACGGTGGACGACTTGGACGTGGCGCTCGGCACGCACAACGTCAGGCCTGGTGAGGTCGCTGTTGTTCGGGGGAAGGAGGACATTCCGAGAAGTACATACACGGACGATGCCGGCGTCGTGGATCCCATCGGAATTGCGAGACTGTTCGATGAGGGAGCGACGATCACTTTCAACCAGTTTCACCGGCGCATCCCGACACTCGGGGACCTTTGCTCGGCACTTGGAAAGGTGTTCAGTTCACGATTACAGACGAACATCTATCTCACGCCGCCGGACGCGCAGGGATTCAAGCCGCACTGGGACACGCATGACGTATTCGTTCTCCAGGTTGCGGGACGAAAGCAGTGGTCTGTCTACGACGCGAAGGTGACGCTTCCCCTGAAGGGACAGGGCTTCGATCCCGAGCGAGACACCCCGGGGGAGGTAACGACAGAATTCGAACTCGGGCCAGGTAGCGCGGTTTACATTCCCCGTGGCCTGATGCACTCGGCGCGGTCCACTAGCGAGGCGTCACTCCACATCACGCTCGGCATCACGGCGTTCACCTGGACTGACTTCCTAGTCGAGACGGTCGCGGCGACGGCCCTTCGGGAGCCCGCGCTCCGTCACGCCCTTCCGCTGCGGTTCGCCGACGGTGGATTTCCACCCGAGGAACGGGAGCGTCTGGTTCGGGAGAAGTTGGAGGTGCTCGTGACCCGATGCGTCCCAGCGGAAGTGTGGGAACGATTCCGGAACGACGTGCTGGCGCTGAACGCGCCGCTGTTCACTGACGTGTTGAGTTCGCGGCTACGCGACCAGAGCATTGGGCAGGCCTCGCGATGGACGCGGAGGCGGGGACTTCGCGTGGATTTGCGAAGTCGTGGTGAAGGCTGCGTACTTTTCCTCTTGGGAAAGGAGGTGCAGTTCCCGCCGGTCATGCGACAGGCTGTCGAGTTCATTGTCAAATCCGATTCGTTTGTTACTGCGGACGTTCCGAAATGCCCAGATGATGAGGGCAAGACGGTACTCGTGAGGAGATTGGTACGGGAAGGGCTGTTACAACACGCGAAGGGAACGGAATCGATTTCGTGCCGGTAACTCGGCGAGAGTTGGGAAGGACACATCGTGGCAAGAGTTCCGCCAAGACTCAACTCTGGACAGCTCCCCCTACTCCATATCAGGACGGGAATGTTCCGGGGACCTAGTCACGGAAGTCAGAATATACCTGCGGCGACATGGAATGTGTGACGTGATTTCGGTGTGGCCGCACCAGGAACGGAGAGGAGTGCAATGCCCCAAGAACCCAGTAACGGTCAGCTTGAACAACTTTCGAGATATACGACGTACGTTGTGTGTGCGCTCTGCTGCATGCTCTTATTGTCTACGATCGCGATCGTCCTTTATGCCGTCGCAATCTCCCTCAAAATTTGGAACGCTACGGATTTTCCGCCTGGAGCCGATGCCGGATTCATCGCCGTGACGGCTGCCATCTTCGGCGTTCTCATAACCGGCGTGTTTGTGTTTATGACCTTCCGAATCGACCGTGGTGCAGTAATCGAGGCCCGCGCGACCGCGGAAAGGGAGGCTGGAAAAGTAATGGAACGAGCTGCACAGGTTCTACAGTCAGCGAAAATTGAGGCACGAACAGAAGCTAGTAAAGCCATAGAAGGGACGAGAACTGAGATGCTTAACGATGCAAAGCAAGCAAGTGAGGCCTTTGCTGTGAGTATCACGGACAAGCTTAGGAGGAACACGATTACAGTTCTACAGGACAGGAACCCCCGTCTTGGCTCGAACATTCCGAGAGTTACGATCGAGGACTTACAAGACGACTGACCTGTCCGTAGGCCAAGGGTGAGAGAACCTATTCCGCAACCGTAATTGCGTGTCCCGCACGTGACTAGGTTCAACTGGAAACGCCAATCATTGGTTGTCGCGTCGCCCAAACCGAAGCAGAAAGAGGTGCTACGGAACCAGAGCATTCTTGGGTGTTCCGGCCGGCCAGACGCGGGGGCGGAAACTAGTCCAGCCGCCGGGAGCTAGTCGTCTCTGATCACCCGCACGTAACCAGGTACGGCGCCACGCGGCTCGAGAGGAAACCGGCGCGGCCCTGGCTCCCATCGAGCAGCGTCATCAACACGAGTTTCGCGCTCACGCGCGATGCCGGCCGGAGGCCGGCGCTCCGAGTCCAGCCCTACCGGGATTCGCTGGTTTCGGTCTCCGGGGCGGCGTAGTAGCCCTTGCGGGTGCGGGCGACCAGGTCGTCGCGGTCCTTGATCTTGACCTCGATGCTGCGCCAGCCGCCTTCCTTACGGTCGCGGGAGGGGAGGTAGGCGATCTGGTACTGCCGGTGCAGTTCGTGCTGGATCTGCCGGAAATGCCGGGACAGGTCCTCGATCTTGTCGGGGTAGTAGGACCGTCCGCCGCTCTGCTCCGCCACCGCGTCCAGGAACTCCCGGTTCAGCTTCCCACCGCCCTCGGGGCTCCAGCCGGTGTAGCCCACCGTGTAGATCGCGCCCTCGGAGAGCCGGGCCCCTTCGAGGGCCTGCTCCCGGGTGCTGACGCTCCCCTTGGCGTCGGGGCCGGAGTCCTCCCCGTCCGAAACCAGGATCAGCGCCTTGCGCTCCTCGACGCGGGAGAGTTCCTGGAGGCTCGTCAGGATCGCGTCGTAGAGCGCGGTCTTCCCGAAGGGCCGCATCGCACGGATCATCGGGACCTGATCCCAGATCTCCGTGGTGTAGGGAGGCCCGAAACGGACGCCCTCGCTGAAGGTGGCGACCCGGCCCTGATCCGCGGAGGCCATGTTGCGGAGGAAGATGTAGGCCGCCGTCTGGATCGCCGACAGGCTCGAACGCACGGAGGCGGACGAGTCGAGCAGCAGCAGGCTCGTCACCGGAGTGAGGTCGGCGGTGAAGAAGCGGATCTCCTGGGGGACGCCGTCCTCCAGGATCTCGAAGTCGTCGGGGCCCAGGCCGGTGATGAACCGCCCCCGGTCATCGGCGACGACCACGTCGAGGGTCACGCTCGGGACCCGTACCACGAAGCTGAAGCGGTCCCCGAGCAGCGCTTCCCGTTCGATGGTCTCCGGCCGCTCCTCCGCCGCCGGCGGCTGGGCCGGGGGCTGTCCGGGCGCGAACGCGGCTGCCGCCAGCAGGGTCGTGAGGGCGGCTGGAATCAGGACGGTGCGCACGGGAGGCCGGGAACGGCCGTAGTCTAGGTTGCCGGGACGGTTCATGCGGGATCCGCGCCCCGGTCCGCCTGCTCTTGCGGATTTCCGCCATTCCCGGATACTCTCGCGATTCGGATGATTCGTTCCCGGCGAGGAGGAACCTCCCCATGAGCCACCGCGTTCGCATCAGCGTCAACGGAAAAGCGGAGGAGGCGGACGTCGAGTCCAGGCTGCTCCTGTGCCACTTCCTGCGTGACCAACTGGGTCTCACCGGGACCAACGTCGGCTGCGACACCTCGCAGTGCGGATCCTGCACGGTGCTCATGGACGGGAAAGCCGTGAAGTCGTGCACCATCCTGGCGGTCCAGGCGGACGGCTGCGATGTCACGACCATCGAGGGACTGGCCGGTGCCGGTGGACTCCACCCGGTGCAGCAGTCCTTCTGGGACAACCACGGCCTTCAGTGCGGCTTCTGTACGCCGGGCATGATCATGACCGCCGTGGAGATCCTCGACCGGCAACCCGATGCCAGCGACGCCGACGTGCGGCACGGTCTCGAGGGCAATATCTGCCGCTGCACCGGCTACGAGAACATCGTGAAGTCGGTGGTCGCGGCCGGCGCGCGCGGAAGCTGAGCGGGGCTCGCAACTTTCATCGAGGATCGCGAGGAGGAGAGCAATGGGCCGTTACGTAGGCACTTCGGTAAAGCGGGTGGAAGACCCCCGCTTCATCCAGGGCAAGGGACGTTATGTCGCCAACATCCAGCTTCCGGGCATGGTGCACGTGGCGATCAAGCGCAGCCCCGAGGCCCATGCCCGGATCACCGGGATGGACACCTCGGCGGCGAGCGCCATGGACGGCGTGCTGGCCGTCTTCACCGGCCAGGACTTCAAGGACGGCGGCTGCGGTTCGCTTCCCTGCGGCTGGCTGGTGCCGGACACCAAGGTGCCCGACCGGCCGATCGTGGTGACCGACCGGGTCTGCCACGTCGGGGATTCGGTGGCCGTGGTGGTCGCCGAGGACCCCTACGTCGCCGCCGACGCGGTCGAGGCGATCGAGGTGGACTACGAGCCGCTCCCGACCGTGGTGGATGCGCGCGGCGCCATGGACGAGGGTGCGCCCCTCGTCCACGCCGAGATCGAGGACAACGTCTCCTACCACTGGGCGCTCGGCGACCAGGAGGCCTGCGACAAGGCGTTTGCCGAGGCGGACGAGGTCGTGGAGATCGAACTCGTGAACCAGCGCCTCATCCCGACGGCGATGGAACCGCGGGCTGCGGCGGCGCAGTGGGATGGGGCTTCGGAAGAGATGACGGTCTGGACGACCAGCCAGAACCCGCACCCGATCCGGCTGCTGCTCTCCGCGTTCACCCTCGGGATTCCCGAGAGCAAGCTGCGCGTGATCTCCCCCGACGTGGGCGGCGGATTCGGCAGCAAGATCTTCCACTACCCCGAAGAAGTCATCGTGCCGTGGGTGGCGCGGCAGGTCGGGCGTCCCGCCCGCTGGGTCGCGACCCGGACCGAGAGCCAGATGACCGACTCGCAGGGGCGCGACCACGTCACCGTCGCCAGACTGGCCATGACGAGCGGCGGCACGTTCACCGGGCTCGACGTGGAGACCTGGGCGAACCAGGGGGCCTACCTCTCGACCTTCGCCCCGCTCATCCCGACGGCGCTCTACATCACGCTGCTCTCGGGCAACTACAAGATGCCCGGAGTGTTCGGCAAGGTGCACGGCACGCTCACCAACACGGTGCCGGTGGACGCCTACCGGGGCGCGGGGCGGCCGGAGGCCGCGTACCTCGTCGAGCGCCTGGTGGATCTGGCCGCTGCCCGGCTGGGCCGGGACCCGCTGGACCTGCGGCGCCAGAACGCGATTCCCAAGGAGGACTTCCCGTACCAGACCCCCGTCGCGTTCCTCTACGACAGCGGCGACTACGACCGGCTGATGGCGAAGGCCGCCGACAACGCCGACTACGCCGGCATGCGAGCGGCGCAGGCCGATGCGCGCGGCCAGGGCAAGCTGCGCGGCGTCGGGGTCGTCTGCTGCATCGAAGCCAGCGGTCCCGCGCCTTCGGCGGTCGCCGGGTCGCTCGGCTCGGCGGTGGGCTTTTGGGAGAGCGGTGAGGTGCGGGTCCATCCCACCGGGCAGATCAGCGTCTTCACGGGCTCCCACGCCCACGGACAGGGCCACGAGACCACCCTCGCCCAGGTGGTCGCCGACGAGCTCGGCGTGCCCATCGAGAGCGTGGAGGTGGTTCACGGCGATACCGGCCGCGTCAACTTCGGGATGGGCACCTACGGCAGCCGGAGCGCCTGCGTGGGCGGCTCCGCGCTCGTGCGCAGCGCCGAGAAGGTGCGGGCCAAGGTCCTCCAGATCGGGGCCCACCTGCTCGAGGCCGCCGAAGAGGACGTGGTCTACGACCGGGACACCGGCCGGGTCCACGTGAAGGGCTCTCCGGACAGCGGAAAGGACTTCGGGGAGATGGCGTTCGCGGCCTACACCGCGCACAACCTGCCCGAGGGCATGGAGCCGGGGCTCGATTTCACGAGCTTCTACGACCCGGAGAACTTCACCTTCCCGGCGAGTTCGCACATCTGCGAGGTCGAGGTCTGCTCCGACACCTGGGAGGTGCGCATCCTCCGCTACGTGGCGGTGGACGACGTGGGCAAGGTGATCAACCCCATGATCGTGGAGGGCCAGCTCCAGGGCGGCATCGTCCAGGGGGTGGGCCAGGCGCTCACCGAGATCGGCGCCTATTCCGACGACGGACAGCTCCTCTCGGGAACCCTGCTCGAGTACGCGGTGCCGCGCGCCGACCTCCTGCCGGGGATCGAGGTGGACCGCATCGAGACCCCGTCGCCCCACAACCCGCTCGGGGTCAAGGGCGCCGGCGAGATGGGCACGATCGCCGCCACCCCCGCGGTGGCGAACGCGGTGCTCGACGCGCTGGCTCCCCTGGGAGTCACCCACATTGAGCTTCCGCTCACCCCGGAGAGGATCTGGCGGGCCGTCCAGGCGGCCGGCAACGGCGCCTGACAGGAGGCAACTTCGATGTATCCGAACCAGTTCGACTACCACCGCGCCGCTTCGGTCGCCGAGGCGGTGGATCTGCTCTCCTCGCTGCCGGACGCCAAGCTGGTGGCCGGCGGGCACAGCCTGATTCCCGCGATGAAGCTGCGCGCCGCCCAACCGGCGGCGCTCGTGGACATCGGGCGGATTCCCGGGCTCTCCGGCATCGCCGCCGACGGCGACAGCCTCGTCATCGGCGCGCTGGCCACCCACGCCTCGGTGGCCGATTCGGATGCGGTCCGGGGCGGCTGCCCGATGCTGGCCGAGACGGCGGCCGCCATCGGGGACATCCAGGTGCGGAACAGGGGGACGATCGGGGGCAGCCTCGCCCACGCCGATCCGGGGGCCGACTATCCCGCCGCGATGCTGGCGCTCGGCGCCGAGATCACCGCGGTGGGAGCGGGCGGCGAACGGACGATCGGCGCTTCCGACTTCTTCGTGGACATCCTGACCACCGCACTCGCCGACAACGAGGTCATCACCTCGGTCCGGGTCCCCTGCGCGGCGGGCGGCGCCTACCTGAAGCACCGCCATCCGGCCTCCAGCTACGCCGTGGTGGGGGTGGCCGCCTGCGTCGGCGTGGACGGCGGCAACGTCACGAGCTGTGCGATCGGCATCAACGGAGTCACCGGCAAGGCCGTGCTGGCGGACGCGGCCGCGGCGGCGCTCTGCGGCGGCCCGGCCAGCGCGGACCGGATCGCCGCCGCCGCGGCGTGCGTCGGTGACGCTTTCGACGAACCGCTCGGCGATCTGTACGCGTCCGGAGAGTTCCGGGCCCACCTCGCCGGCGTGTACACGAAACGCGCGCTCGCTCTCGCGGCCGAACGCGCCGGATAGGTTGTCGGCGACCCGGACGGCGACCCTCTCCTCGGTCCCCGAACTCACCGGGGAACTCGCGGGGCAGGGGTATATCGCCGACACCGCCCTGGCCACGGCGCTCTTCCTGGCTCTCCGTCTCGAGCGCCCGCTCTTCCTCGAGGGCGAGGCCGGCGTCGGCAAGACCGAACTCGCCAAGGTCACGGCCACGGTCCTCGGAGCCCCGTTGATCCGGCTCCAGTGCTACGAGGGACTCGACATCGCGCAGGCGGCCTACGAGTGGAACTACACCCGGCAGATGCTGGCCATCCGGCTGGCGGAGAGCCGCGGGACGGCCATGGAGCAGCAGGATCTTTTCGGCCCGGACTTCCTGCTTCGCCGGCCCCTGCTCCACGCCATCGAGACCTCGTCGCCCGAACGCCGCCCGGTCCTGCTCATCGACGAGGTGGACCGCAGCGACGAGGAATTCGAGGCCTATCTGCTCGAAGTCCTCTCGGACTTCCAGATCACGATTCCCGAGATTGGCACGATCCGGGCGGCGGCTCCGCCCGTGGTGGTCCTCACCTCGAACCGCACCCGCGAGGTCCACGACGCGCTCAAGCGGCGCTGTCTCTACCACTGGATCCCGTACCCCAGCTACGAGCGCGAACTCGAGATCGTCCGCGAGCGGGTGCCGCAGGCGGCGGCGCAGCTCGCGGCGGAGGCCACCCGGTTCGCCCAGGAGCTGCGCGAACTCGATCTCTTCAAGCGCCCGGGGGTGTCCGAGACCCTGGACTGGACGATGGCGCTGGCCTCGCTGGGCAAGACCGCCCTCGACGAGGCCGCGGTGGACCGGACGCTGGGAGCGCTGCTCAAGTACCGCGACGATCTCGAGATGGTCCGCGGGGAGCGGGCGGGCGCCATCCTGACGCGGCTGGCCGCGGCCGCCTCTTGACCGCCGCGGCCCGGGGTCCGCAACCCGGGCGTGGGGCGGCGCTCCCGCCGCTGCTCCAGAACCTCACCCTGTTCGGGCGCCTGCTACGGGGGATCGGGCTGCCGGTTTCGACCGCCCGGATGCTCGATCTGGCGCAGGCGCTCCCGCTCATCGAGGTGTTCCGGCGCGAGGAGTTCCACGCCGCCGCCCGCGCGCTGCTGATTCACCGGCGCGAGGATCTCGAACTCTTCGACGCCGCCTTCGCGCTCTTCTGGGAAACGCCTCCCGAGCGGTGGACGCGCGCCCGGCTCCCGGGAATGATGCTCCGGAAGCAGCGCTCCCCGGTCCGGCAGGCGACCTTCCGGCCGGTCGCGCCCGGCAGGGAACCCGGTTCGGACGAGCAGCCGCGCCATCCCTTCGCCCGGCGCACCTGGAGCGACCGCGAGTCCCTCGAGCACCGCGACTTCTCCGACCTCGACGAGGACGAACTGCGGGAAGTGCGGGCGCTGATCCAGGACGCCGGCTGGCAGGCCGCCCGCCGCCGGGTGGTGCGTTTCCGGCCCGGGGGCAACCGGAACCTGGATCTCCGCCGGACGCTGCGGACGGGGCTCCGGTCGGGCGGAGAATGGGTGCGCCTCGAACGCCGGCGGCGCCGGGAGAAGCCGCGCCCGCTCATCGTGCTCGCCGACGTGAGCGGCTCCATGGAGCGGACGGCCCGCGTGCTGCTCCATTTCCTCTACGGGCTCTCGCACGGGTCGTCCGGGCGGGTGGAGGCTTTCGTGTTCGCCACGCGACTCACCCGGATCACCCGCAAGCTCGCCGACCGGCGGGTGGACCGGGCCCTGAGGGAAGCCTCGGAAGCGGTGCGGGACTGGTCGGGCGGGACCCGCATCGGGGAAGCCCTCCACCGGTTCAATCTGGAATGGGCGCGGCGCCTCCCCACTTCATCCGCGGTGGTGCTGCTGGTGAGCGACGGCTGGGACCGCGGCGACCCGGTGCTGGTGGCCTCGGAGATGGAGCGCCTCCGCGGTCTCGCCTGGCGGGTCGTCTGGCTGAACCCGCTGCTGTCCGACGAGGGATACGAGCCGCTGACCCGGGGGATGGCCGCCGCGCTTCCCCACATCCACGACTTCCTTCCGGTGAACAACCTGGCGAGCGTGCGCTCGCTGGCGGACCACCTGGCGAGGCTGGATCCGGTGGGACGTTCCGCCGCTCCGGGTCTCAACTCCTGGCGGCGGTCGCTCGCCGCGCCGGCTTCCGGGTCCGCACGATAATCCCGGCGTCCTCCCATGCGCGATATCGCTCCGGTCCTCGACTCCTGGCTGGCCGGAGAGGGCCCCCTCGCGCTCTCCACGGTGGTGCACACCTGGGGTTCGGGGCCGAGGCGTCCCGGCGCCCGCATGACGATCGACGGCGAGGGCCGTATCGCCGGCTCGGTCAGCGGGGGTTGCGTGGAATCCAGCGTGGTCGAGGCGGCGCGCGAGGTCATCGAGAGCGGCGAGCCGCGGCTGCTGCGCTTCGCGGTTTCCGACGAACTGGCCTGGGGCGTGGGTCTCGCGTGCGGCGGCTCGCTCACGGTGTTCGTCGAGCGGGCCGACCGGGAGCTGCTGGGTGAGGTCCGGGAGGGGATGAGACGCCGGGACGCCGTGGGACTGGCCGTCGTGACCTCCGGGCCGCACCTCGGCGAGAGCCTGGTGAAGGTCGCCGGGTCGCCGGGGATCGGACTCCCGGCGCTGGACGGCGTCGCCGAAACGGCCCTGGCGTCGGGCAAGCCGCTGGCGGCCGATACGGACCACGGGTCCGTCTTCTGCGACGTCATCCTGCCGCCCGAATCGCTCGTCATCGTGGGCGGCGTCCACATCGCGCAGACCCTCTGCGGTCTCGCCGCCCGGGTCGGCTACCGCCCGGTGATCTGCGACCCGCGCCCGGTGTTCGCCTCCGCCGAGCGTTTCCCCGGGGTGGAGGTGGTGAACGAGTGGCCCGCGGAGGGGTTCCGGCGGATCGGGCTCGACGCCAGCACCGCGGTCGCGACCCTGACGCACGACCCGAAGCTGGACGACCCGGCGCTCGCCCTGGCGCTCGAGAGTCCGGCCTTCTATGTGGGAGCGCTCGGCAGCCGCAAGACGCACCAGCGGCGTCTCGACCGCCTGAAGGAACGGGGCGTTTCCGAAGCCGCGCTCGGCCGGATCGCGGCTCCCATCGGGCTTCCGATCGGCGCGCGCACCCCCGACCAGATCGCGCTCGCGGTCATGGCGCAGGTGGTGGCGGCCCGCAACGGCGTTTCGGTGGGATGAACCCGGTCCTGGAGCTGGAGCGCATCGTTCGACGCTATCCACAGGCAGACGGGTCGGAGCTGACGGTCCTCGATTCCGTCAGTCTGGGCATCGGAGCCGGCGAGACCGTTTCGGTCGCCGGCCGGTCGGGCAGCGGGAAGAGCACGCTGCTCCACATCGCGGCGGGCATCGAGACTCCGAGCCGGGGGACCGTGCGCCTCGGGGGACAGGACCTGGCCGGACTGCCGGATTCGGAGCGCAGCCGGCTGCGCGGCCGCTTTGTGGGTCTGGTCTTCCAGTTCTTCCATCTCGTGCCGTATCTGACCGTCCGGGAAAACGTGTTGCTGCCGGCGCGCATCGCGGGCATCCGAGAGGCTCCGGACATCGAGGGAGTACCCCGGGACGTGGGTCTGGTGGCTGACGGGCTGCTGGCCGCCGTCGGACTCGAGCGCCGGACCGGGGAAACGGCGCGGCGGCTTTCCGGCGGGGAGATGCAGCGGACCGCGCTCGCCCGGGCGCTGCTCCTCGGGCCGGCGCTCCTGCTGGCGGACGAGCCCACCGGGAATCTCGATGCGCGCGGCACCCAGGCGGTAGCGGACCTGCTCTTCCGGCTGGTGCGGGAGCGCGGCGCGGCGTTGGTGCTCGCGACCCACGATCCCGAGCTCGCCGCCCGGGCCGCGACCCGCCTCCGGCTGCGCGGCGGCCGCCTCTCCGCGGACGGGGCGGCGGAACCTGCCAGGGTCCCGTGATCCGGCTGCTCCTTCGCGCCGCGCCGGCGCGCTTCCGGGCGGCTCCCGCACTGGGCGCGCTTCCCGTCGTGGCCATCGCTCTGGGCGCCGGGGCGGTGCTCTCGGTACAGCTCCTGAACCGGGCAGCGCTCGAAACCCTCGACGCCGGTCTCGAAGTCGTTTCGGGGAGCGCGGACCTCGTCGTCACCGGGGTCCTCGAGGAGCCCGGAAGCGTCCCGGACGACGCGTGGCCGGCCGTCCTGGCCACCCCCGGCGTCGGGCGCGCCTCGCCGGTGCTCCGCCTCGCCGGGCTACGGGTCGGAACGCGGGACAGCGCGGCGTCGGTTCCCGGATGGGGGGTGGACCTCGTTTCCGGATCCTTCGGCGCCGCCGCCTCGCCGGGGGACGGCGCAGGCTTTTCGCCGGGCAGCTTCTTCGCGGGCGGGATCGCGCTGCCGCGGCCGGTCGCGGACGGACTGGGCGTCGGGATCGGGGATCCCGTGCGTGTTGGCCTCGGAACTCCGGATGAGCCCTGGCGGCGCGCAACGCGCGTGGCCGGGGTGTTTCCCGCGGAAGACGACGGCGCCTCCGCCCTCCTCGACCTCGCCCATGCCCAGGCGCTCCGGGGCAAGGCGGGCTTCGACCGGATCGAGGTGTCCGTGGCGGCAGGGTCGGATGTCCAGACGGTCCGCCGCGCGCTGTCCGCCCGGATTCCGGGAGTCCGGGTCGAGGAGAGCGGCGCCCTGCGCGCCGAGGGTGCGGACCTCTTTGCAGCGTTTCGGCTGAACCTCCTCGCCCTCTCCGCGGTGAGCCTGCTGGTGGCCGCGTTCCTGGTGTACGCGAGCGTCCGCGCCGCGCTCGCCGCCCGCCGCCAGGAGATCGGCCTCTACCGGGCGCTCGGGGCCGCGGTCCCGCGCGTGCGGGCGGTGCTCCTCGGTGAGGTCTTCCTGATGGCGCTCGCCGGCGCCGCCCTCGGGATCCCGGTCGGCGCGCTGGCGGCCGGCGCTTCGCTGGACCGGGTCAGTGCGACCATCACGAACCTCTACCTGCTGGAGCGGATCGAGGGCCTGACGCTCGATCCGCAGTCCGTCTTCGTCGCCGGGCTGGTGGCGGTGGTGGCGGCGCTCCTCGGCGCGGCGCCGCAGGTGTTCGCGGAGGCGTCCCGGGCGCCGGTCGCCCTCCTCGCGCCGGGACGCGCTTCCCGGTCACCGGCCCGGCGGCGGTTCTGGCGTCTTTGGCCGCCGGTCACGGGGGTGGCCCTGATCGGGGTGGCCGGCTGGGCGGTCCTCGACCCGGGGAGCTGGGCGGCCCGCTGGGGCAGTGGTTTCGGGGCTGCGGGAGCGCTTCTCGTCGGGGCCGCGCTTCTCCCGGACGCCGTGATCCGGCTGGGAGGACGATTCCGGGGCGGGCAGGGCTCGGCGGTCGGCCGCGGCGTGATGGCCGCCCTTCGGGAGCCGGCCTCCACGGGGCCGCCGGCGGCGGCGCTGGTGGTGGCCGTTGCCATGCTGGTGGGGGTGAGCGCCCTGATCGGGAGCTTCCGGACGACGCTGGACGCCTGGCTGGGAGAGACGCTGGCCGCCGACATCTACGTTTCCCGCGCCGGGGGGTCGGGAGGGGCGCGGCGGATCGCGACCGAGCGCCGGGCGCTGTCGCCGGAGGTGCTGGCGGCCAGCGCCGCGGATCCCGACGTGCGGGTCCGGGACCTCCTCCGCGCGCTGCGGATCCGGCTCGCCGGACGCCCGGTTTCGGTGCTGGGAGTGGATGCCGCCCTGCCGGACGCCGGCGACCGGTTCTCCATCCTCGGCGACGGTAACGCGGCCATCGCCGGTTTCCGGGGCGGAGACGTGCTGGTGTCCGAGCCGCTGGCCCGGCGGCTCGAACTCGAGCCCGGGGAGACGGTAGTGCTCCCGGGCGCCGTAGCGGAGGGCGTCCCGGGACGCCCGCTGCGGATCGCGGGGGTGTATCGCGACTACGGGAACGAGCAGGGTGCGCTCTTCATGGACCGCGGCCTCCTGAACCGCCTGTACCCGCCGGAACCGGGGACGGAGGCGCCGGTCCACGGGGCCGCGCTCTACCTCCGTGAGGGAGCGGACCGTGCGGCGGTCGTGACCCGTCTCGAACGAACCTTCGGGCCAGGTGCGAACGTCATCGACAACGCCACCCTGAGGTCACGGGCGCTTCGGGTGTTCGATCAGACCATGGCGGTCACGGGGCTCCTCCGCGCCTTCGCCCTGCTCATCGCGGCGCTCGGGATGGGGCTCTTCCTGTGGACCCTGGTCCGTGAGCGGGCGCCGGAGGTGGCGCTCCACCGGGCGCTCGGGGCCAGCCGGGGCCAGGTCGCGCGGGGCTTTCTCGGCAGGGCGCTGGTGATCGTGGGGCTCTCCCTCCTCATTGGGGGCGGCGCGGGAGCGCTTCTCACCCTGGTGCTGGTGGGTGTGGTGAACCCCGGGTGGTTCGGGTGGACCCTTGATCTGCATTGGCCGGCAGGCGTGCTGGTGACCCAGGCGGCCGCGGTGGTGCTCGCCGGCCTCGTCGCGGCGGTTCTTCCCGCGAGGCTGGCCTCCCGTATGGATGCGACCGCTCTCCGCCAGGAGATCTGATGCTCCGCATTTCGTGCGCGGCGCTCGCCTTCGCGCTGCTCGCTCCGGCGTCCCACGCCGCGCAGGAGTGGCAACAGGCGGCGCCCGACTACCCGTGGGAGTTCCCGAACGATCACTGGGCCCATGTCGGGTACCGGACCGAGTGGTGGTACTTCGTGGGTTTCGCCGACGCGGCCGACGGCTCCCGCCGCTTCGCCTGGCAGTTCACCCTGTTTCGCACGGGGTTGGCGCTCGCTGCACCCTCTGCCGCGCCTTCCCCGTGGGAAACGGGCTACGTGGCGATGGGGCACGCGGCGGTCGCCGACCTCGAGACCGGGGAACGGGTCTTCACCCAGTCCGTCCATCGCGAGGCGCCCGGCCTGGCCCGCTTCGGGACGTTTCCGCACCCGGAGATCGCCTGGATGCGGGGCCCGCCGGGCACGCCCGAGCCGTGGTTCCTGGCCTACCGCGACGGTGCGTTCCAGTTCGGCGCGGCGGACGCGGAACGCGGACTCGAGTTCGCACTCCGCGCGGGGCCGACCGGCGAACCCTGGTTCCACGGGGAGGACGGGTACTCGCCGAAGTCCGAGGGCGGCGCCGCCAGCTTCTACTACAGCCATCCGCGGCTGGAGATAACGGGTTCCCTTGGACTCGGCGACACTGCGGCCGAGGTCACCGGCAGCGGCTGGATGGACCGGGAGTTCGGATCGAGCTGGCTCGCCTCCGACCAGACCGGCTGGGACTGGTTCGCACTGAGTCTCGCGGACGGGAGCGACCTGATGCTCTATCTCCTGAGGCGTCGCGACGGGTCGCTCTCGTATTCCGACGGCACCCTGCGGGCTCCGGCTTCCGGGAGGAGCAGAAGGGTGCGCGCCCCGGAAGTCGAGGTTCTCGACACCTGGATGCCGCCCGATCTCGAAGCGGATCCGGGGGACGCCCGTCCCTATCCGGCCGGCTGGCGGATTCGCCTCCCCGGGACGGGTCGCGAACTGATCGTGCGGCCCCTGCTCGAGGCGCAGGAGAACCGCCGCCCGGCGGGCCAATCCGGGCCGGACATCCCCTACTGGGAGGGGGCGGTCGCGGTCGAAGCCGCCGCTCCCGGCACCGGCAGTGTCCCCTTCGGGCGCGGCTTCGTCGAACTCACCGGGTACCGGTCGGAGGTGGCCGTCGGCGGCCTTGGCCCGGATACAATCGGAAGCTCATCCGACGCCCCAGAAGGGAGGCAAGACACCATGATGGACGGCCTGATGGACGGGATCACCTTCATTTTCCGCTGGCTCCACATCTTCGTGGGGATCCTCTGGATCGGCCACCTCTACTTCTTCAACTTCGTGAACGGTCAGATGACCGCGAAGCTCGACGGGGCCACGAAGCAGAAGGTGGTGCCCGAACTCATGCCGCGCGCCCTCTACTGGTTCCGCTGGGGCGCCGCCTGGACGTGGATCACCGGTCTGGTGCTGCTGCTCCTCGTCTTCTGGCACGGCGGCCTGATGTTCGATCCCGGCGACGGCTGGGGCGGCGGCGCCATCGGCATGGTGGTGATCACGTTCCTCGCCGTCTTCGTGTACGACGCGCTGTGGAACAGCGGTCTGAAGTCCAACGTGCGCGCCGCCACGATCGTCTCCTTCCTGCTGCTCTCGGTCGCCGTGTTCCTGTTCGTGAACGTCGGCGCCTTCACGCCCCGGGCCGTGCTGATCCACACCGGAGCGATGTTCGGGACCATGATGGCCTTCAACGTCTGGTTCCGGATCTGGCCCGCCCAGCAGCGCATCATCGCCGCCGTGAAGGCGGGCGAGGCCCCGGCCGCCGCCGACCCGGCGCTTGCCGGCCTGCGCTCGAAGCACAACACCTACATGTCGCTGCCGCTCCTCTGGGCGATGGCGAACGAGCACGCCACGCCGTTCTTCGGCGGCAACTTCGGGATTCCGGGGGACTACTACTGGGTGGCCTGGCTGGTGATCGTGGTGATCGGCTGGCACGTGATCTTCCAGTGCTACCGGATCGCCGGCCGCGTCTCCGGAATGTAGCCGGCTGACGGCCCCGGGGGCCGGACCCGGCCAACCCGTTCCACCGCGCCGTTCCGCACCGTCCGGTCTCTTGCCGGTCCTTGTGCCTTGGTTCGGGACGGCGTCGCATGAGTGACCAGTATGTCGACATATTTCATGTAATATTGCCTACCGCATGTCCAACTATGCCCGATTCCTTCGAATTCCCGAGCAGAGTTTCTTCCTGCTCGGCTTGCGGGGAGTCGGGAAGAGCACCTGGGCCGAGGGAGCGTTTCCGGACGCGAGTCGGCTCGACCTTCTCGATCAGCGGCTCTATCAGGACCTGCTGGCCGACCCGTCGCTCTTCGCGCAGTCCCTGGGGCGCCTTGCTCCGGGGACCTGGGTTGTCGTGGACGAGGTGCAGCGGCTTCCGGCGCTCCTCAACGAAGTCCACCGCCTGATCGAGACGCGGCGGCTGCGCTTCGCCCTCCTCGGCTCCAGCGCCCGGAAACTGCGGGCCGCCGGCGTGAACCTGCTCGCCGGGCGGGCGCTGCTGCGCACCATGTTTCCCCTGACCGCTTCCGAGTTGGGTGACGACTTCGAACTCGAACGGGTTCTCCGCTACGGGTCTCTCCCGCTGGTGTGGACCAGTGCGGCGCCGCGCGAGGTCCTGGAGGCCTGGGTCCTTCTGTATCTCCAGGAGGAAATCCGGGCTGAGGCGGCCGCGCGGAACCTGCCGGGGTTCGCCCGCTTCCTTCCGGTGGCCGCCCTGATGAACGGGCAGGCGGTCAACGTGTCGGGAATCGCCCGGGACGCGGGAGTGGCGCGGACAACCGTGCAGGGGTATCTCGAGATTCTCGAAGACACCCTGCTGGTCCACCGGCTGCCGGCGTACGAGTCGCGGTTGCGCGTCCGCGAGCGCCGGGCGCCGAAGCTCTACTGGGTGGACCCGGGCATCGTCCGCGCCGTGAAGCGCAGGTTCGCCGAGCCGGCCGCGGAAGAACGCGGCGCCCTGATCGAAAGCTGGGTGCTGACGACGCTCCGCACCTACGCCGGGCATCGGGAGTTGTTCGACTCGCTGTCCTTCTGGGCGTCCCACCAGCGGAAGTCCGAAGTGGACTTCCTCCTTCAGCGAGGAGACGAACTGCTCGGGGTGGAGGTCAAGGCCACCGACCGCTACCACACCGGCCTGCTGAAGGGACTCCGCCTGCTGGACGCCCTTCCCGGGGTCGCCCGCCGAATCCTGGTCTATACCGGAGATCGCCTCTTCCGCTCGGCCGACGGCATCGAGATCTGGCCCGCTCGGCATTTCGCGGAGCGCGTCGCGGACGGCAGCCTCTGGCCCTGAGCTGCGGTTCCGAACCTGTTCGCCGTCGGAGCTGTGGGGATGCGGACGACCGGCGCCCTCTGGCGTGGCAATGGGGACGTCGTAAGGTGTTACCGTCCGGCGCGACACGGGCGCCAGCGCCAGAAACCACTGCGAGAGACCATCAACATGGCGAGAGAACGGGTTCCCCGGCTGGCGCTTTCGGTGCTCCTCGCGCTGACCGGGTGCGGTCCGTCCGGGGAAGAAACCGCCTTCCCGAGCCGACCGATCGAGATCGTCTCGTGGGCCACTCCGGGAGGTCCGAGCGACCTGCTGGCCCGGGCGCTTGCCGAAGCGGCCCCGGACCATTTCGACGGGCAACGGGTCAGCGTGATGACCCGGCAGGGGGGCGCCGGAGCGGCGGGGATGCAGTACCTGAGGGGCCGCGCCGGCGACCCGCACGTGCTTGGGGTGTTCACCGCGAGCGGGACGGTGAACATGGCGACCGGCCGCATCCCTTTCGGGCCCGGCGACTTCACGCCCATCCTGAGGATCCAGGTCGATCCCTTCCTCGTCGCGGTGCGGAAGGACAGCCCGTTCCGGACCCTGGACGACCTCTTCGAAACCGCCCGGCGGCAACCGGGAGAGGTGTCGATGTCCGGGTTCGGGGCGGCCTCCGCGCACTTCCTCGGGTTCCAGCGGCTACGGGCGGTCGCGGGCGACCCGGACATCCGCTGGATCGCCTACGAAGGGTCCGGCGACGCCGTGGTCGCGGCGCTGGGTGGCCACACCGACGCCGTGCACACCAACTACAACATCGTGCGCGAACACCTGCGCGCCGGGACGATGCGCGTCCTCGCGGTGGCGCTCCCGCTGACCGCGCTCCGTGATACGCCCGTGTATCTGGACGAGGGCTACGATCTGGCGCCGGTCCACTGGCGCGGCGTGGTTGGTCCGCCGGGACTTGCGCCCGAGGTCCGGGCCGATCTCCGGGAACGGCTGCTCGCGACGATCCGGACGGCGGGTTTTCAGGAGTACATGGCCCGGGCGGCGATGGAATACGCGGTCATGGACGATTCCGACGCCTTTGGCGAATGGATCGCCGAGGAAGTCGAAACCAGCCGCGCGCTCTTGGGGCGGCTGGGACTCCTGATGAATGAGTGAGCCCTCCCGCCGTCCGGCTGCTCTCGTGGAGGCCGGACTGGTCGCCCTGGTGGGGGCAGGGGTGCTGCTCGATGCGCGGGGTTATCCGGCGCCGCTCATCGAAGGCGTGCCCGGTCCGGCGTTTTTCCCGGGGCTGGTAGCGCTCCTGCTGATTGGCTGCGCCGCCGCCCTCGCCCTCCGGCCGCGCCCGCGACCGGCCGGTGAGGAGACGCCCGGCACCAGAGCGCTTCGGCTCGTCGGAGCGGTGCTGTGGATCGCGGTCTTTCTCGTCATGTTGCCGCTGATCGGGCACTTCGTCGCGCTTCCTCCGTTGGTTGCCGGACTCATGTGGCTATCGGGAGAACGGTCGCCGTGGATCCTGGTCGCCGTTTCCGTTGCGTTCGCCGGCTTCGTCCATGTCCTCTTCGTGGTCACCCTCGGAGTGCCCCTGCCATGACCGAGTTCGCAGCGGGGCTCGCGACCGCGCTCCAGCCGGCAAATCTCGCGGCCCTGCTCGGCGGCAGCCTGCTGGGGGTCTTCGCCGGAGCGGTGCCGGGGCTGAGCTCGACGGTCGGCCTCGCGCTGGTCCTCCCGGTCACGTTCGCCCTGGAGCCGACCCCGGCGCTGCTCATGATGATTTCCATCTACATGGCGGCGGAGTACGGTGGTTCGATCACCGCGATCGCGATCGGCGTCCCTGGAAGCTCGCCGGCGCTCGCGACCACGTTCGACGGCTACGCCATGACCCGCCGGGGAGAGGCCGGGCGCGCCTTCGGGATCTCCCTCTTCGCTTCCATGAGCGGCGGCGTCCTGGGCACGCTGCTGCTGGTGGTCGCGCTCGGCCCCCTCTCCCGGGCTGCCATCGCGTTCGGTCCTCCCGAGTACTTCGGTCTCGGGGTCTTCGGCTTGGCGATCGTCGCGAACCTGATGGGCAAGGACCCGCTCAAGGGAATCATCAGCGCGTTGCTCGGACTGGTCGCCTTCCTGGTGGGCCTCGACGTGCTGACCGGAGCGCCCCGGCTGACCCTGGGCTCGACGACGCTGATGGACGGTCTCGGGCTCGTGCCGATGCTGATCGGGTTCTTCGCAATCGCGGAGGCGCTGGATTCGGTCGCCGGCCGCCGCTCGCGGGTTGAAGGAGCCGCCGGCATGCGGGCCATGCTGCCGCGTTTCGCGGAACTCTTCCGGCTGTGGCGTCCCATTCTCCGGGGCTCGGCGATCGGCGGGGTGATCGGCGCCATCCCGGGCGCCGGCGCGACCATCGCCTCGATCGTGGCCTGGAACGAGGAACGCCGTGTTTCCCGCACGCCGGAGCGCTTCGGGACGGGGGAGCCCGCCGGCATCGCGGCCCCGGAGGCCGCGAACAACGCCTGCGTGGGCGCCGCCATGATCCCGCTCCTCGCGCTCGGAATTCCCGGTTCGGCGAGCGCGGCGGTCCTTCTCGGAGGGCTGACGGTGCAGGGCGTGGCGCCGGGACCGCTGCTGATGGCCGAACAGGCCTCCCTCGTATACGCGCTCTACGCGGGCTTCATCGTTGCGGTGGTGTTCATGATGGCGGTGGGGCGGCTCGGCATCCCGCTCTGGGTGCGGGTGGTGAGCCTCCGTCCGCAGATCCTGATGCCGCTCGTGGTCGGCATTTCGCTCATCGGCGCTTTCGTCCTCCGGGGCAACCTCGCCGACGCCTGGTTCGCGCTCGTCTTCGGGCTGGTCGGGTTCCTCATGCTGCGCCGCGGTTTCCCGCTTGCCCCTGCGGTGCTCGGGCTGATCCTCGGGCCGATGGTGGAGACGAACTACCGCCGGGCGCTCGCACTCTCTTCGGGCTCCCACACGGTGTTCCTCGAGAGCCCGATCTCCCTGGTACTGCTCGTGTTGGCGCTCGCGAGCTTCGCCGCGCCGGCGCTGCGGAGCCGATTGCGGTCGGACCGCGCCACGCGCTGAGCGTCCGTCCGCTCAGCGGCCGTTGGCGCGGCGCTCGAGGTCGGCGCATGCATCCATGAGTTCTTCGAAGGGCTCCCAGTCGTCCAGCAGCACGCCGCTCTCCACCATCAGCCGATGGTCCTCGGCGAGTTGCTCGCGGGCGGTTCCGGTCGGGACGAGCTGCAGCCTCCCGGACACGGCCGCCCGGTAGTCAACCCAGATGTCCTTCTCCAGCAGATAGTCGGCCCGCCGTAAGCGCCGCGTGGCCAGGCTCACCGCCTCGGTCTGCTCGGCAGGCGACAGCGACCAAAAGCGTGTTTCAGCCATGGGTCAACACCGCGCTCACCGAATCCGCCATCCATGACGGCAGCACCGCGCGCGCCGCAAGAAGATCCTCGCGGTCCTGTGGCGAGAGTCGAGGGGCAATCTGCTCGAGGGTCTCCCTGGCATCCTCCCTGGGATACCAGGCCAGCGCCCGGATCACCATACCCGGCAACCGGTTGCCAAGAATGAGCTTCCAGCGCGGGGCGTGCCGCAGCCGCACCGGGACGCCGATGTGCAGGTGACGGTCCGGACCGGAAGTGAGAAAGGTCGGCCGGATCATGTTTTGGGTGGTCAAACCCAGGAGATTGGCCGACGCCCCCTCGCTCGACACGATCGTTTCTCCCCACAACCGCTCCAGTGCGGAGAGAGCCTTCCCAAGGCTGGGTGAGGCCAGCCCGAAACGGGTCATGATGGTTCGCATGTAGATGCCCCGGTAGATCCGGTCGAGCCGTTCCTCGCGGACGAGCCGCGAGAGCGCCTGGTCCACGGCGGCGCGGCTTCCGAGGTGGAGCAGCGCCCGGGGACAGATCGGGGTCGCCTCGGGAAGAGCTTCCGCGATTTCCATGATGCGCTTGGGGACGCTGGGCATGGTCGAGGTGCTCCTGTGTCAGAAAGAATAGCAAGAATCTGACATTCGGCCTGGAGTGTTGGATCAGCGTGGGGCGCCCATCGGCTGGTATGCGGAAGCCCACCACCCTCGTCGCGTACCCTCTGCGGCCCAAACGAGCGGCTCCTCCCGACCGGGCCGCTTGACCCCCGGAACCGGAAAAGGAACAGCCGTGAGCGCAACCGCGACCGTTATCGACTTCATTCTCGACACGACGATCGAGGATCTGCCCGGCGAACTCCTGGCCGAGGGACGGCGCTGCGTCACGGATGGCGTCGGCGTCATCCTGGCGGGCAGCACCGACGCCTGCTCGCGCATCGTTCAGGAGCAGATCGCGGGGCAGGGTGGAAACCCGGAGGCCGCGATCCTGGGCCCGGCCGGCCTGCGCGCGCCGGCTTCGCTGGCGGCCCGCGCCAACGGGACGGCGGGCCACGCCCCGGACTTCGACGACACCCAGCTCTCGAACGCCCCGGACCGGATCTTCGGGCTGCTCACCCATCCGACAGTGGCGCCGCTGGCCGCGGGCCTCGCGATGGCCGAGCGGGAGGGCGCCACCGGCGCCGAGCTGCTGGAGGCGTTCCTCATCGGCTTCGAGGTGGAGTGCAAGATTTCCGAGGCCATCCACCCGCGCCACTACATGGAGGGATTCCATTCGACGGCGACGGTGGGGGCCATGGGGGCGGCGGCGACGGCCGCGAAGCTGGCGGGGCTGACCCGGGACGAGCTGGCGATGGCGCTCGGGATCACGGCAAGCCTCGCGTCCGGGATCCGGCTTGGCTTCGGCACCATGACGAAGCCGCTGCACGCCGGCCGGGCGGCCGAGAACGGGATCCTCGCGGTCGATCTGGCGGCGCGGGGCTACACCTCGGGCCATGACGCGCTCGAGGCCCCGTGGGGCTTCTTCCGGGTGTTTGGCGGCGGTTTCGATGCGGAGCGGCTGAACCTGGGCGCGCCCTACACGCTGCTCGACCCGGGCGTCTCCGTGAAGATGTTCCCCTGCGGGAGCCTGAGCCACCCGAGCCTCGCCGTGCTCCTGGACCTGGTTCGATCGCGTGACCTGGCGCCCGCCGACATCGAGCGGATCACGTTCCGGGCGGGACGCAACATCCTGAACCCGCTTCGCTACCTGGATCCGCAGAACGCGCTGGAAGGCAAGTTCTCCGTCCCGTTCCTGCTGGCGAGCGCCGTTCTCCGGCGGCGGGTCGGACTGGCCGAGTTCTCGGACGACTTCGTGCGTTCTCCGGAGGTCGTGGACATGATGCGTCGCGTCACCGTGGAGTTCGATCCCGGGATCGACGCCCGGGGATACGACAAGATGCGGAGCGCGATGGACGTTCACCTCGGGGACGGAACCACAGTGACCGTCGAGGCCGACGTCTACCCGGGAGGTCCGGAACGGCCGCTCACCCGGGAGGAGCTGCGGCAGAAATTCCGGGACTGCGCCGCCGGCGCGCTCCCCCCGGACCGGATCGAGGAGGCGCTCATGCAGGTCGAACGGGTGGACGAGGCGCCGCGGGTCACAGGTCTCGCGGACGCCCTCTCGGGTGCTCCCGCCGGAGCGACGGCGTGAGTCTCCGCAGTCTGGCCCTCCTGGGCGCGGCCGTTCTCGGCGCCTGCGGGACCGGGGACGCTCCGGACCCGGGCCGGAGCGCCGCGCCGCCCTACGAGGCGCTCCAGGTCGAGGAGAACTTCATGGTCCCCATGCGGGACGGAATGCGCCTCGCGACCGACGTGTACCGGCCCGCCGCCGGCGGCGAGCCGGTGGACGAGCGCTTTCCGGTGCTCCTCCACCGCACCCCCTACAACAAGGCCTCCGAGCGTCTCTCCGAGCAGGCCCGCTGGTTCGCCTCCCACGGCTACGTGGTGGTCGTGCAGGACATGCGCGGCCTCTACTTCTCCGAGGGAATGTTCCAGAAGTACCACGAGTTCGACGCGCCGGACGGCTCCGACACCATCGAGTGGATCGTCGGGCTCGACTACGTACTGCCGTCGGTGGGAATGTGGGGCACCTCGTACGGGGCCCACACCCAGGCCGACGCGGCGAAGCTGAACCCGGCGGGCCTCGAGACCCTGGTGCTGACCATGGGGGGCCTGTCCGACGCCTGGACCCACAAGGTGCGCAACCACGGCGCCTTCGAACTGGGCCAGCAGCTCGGCTGGGCGCACAGCCAGCTCGCCGCGGTGACCGACGAGCCGAGCGTCCGGGCCCGGCTGGAGGCGGAAGGCCCCGCCGACTGGTTCCCGGACACGCCGTTCCGGAAGGGGGAGAACCCGCTCTCCGCCGCGCCCAACTTCGAGGACTACTACCTCGAGATGCAGAACCACGGCGACTACGACGACTACTTCCGGGGCATCGGCCGCAACTGGGCCGAGTACTACGAGGCGAGTTCGGACATCCCGATGCTCCACGTCGGCGGCTGGTACGACTCCTACGCGCCCGGCACCATCCAGAGCTTCCTCGAACTGTCCCGGGTCAAGTCCGCTCCCATGACCCTCGTCATGGGGCCCTGGACGCATGGGGGCAACAGCCGTTCCCACGCCGGCGACATCGAGTTCGGAGAGGCGGCCGCCATCGAGGACTTTGCCCGCGAGTTCCACCTGCGCTGGTTCGACGCCCGCCTCAAGGGGCAGGGAGCCTTCGCGCCGTTCGCGGACGGCCGGCTGGAGACTCCGGGCGCCGTGACCCTGTTCGTGATGGGCGGCGGCGACGGCCATCGGGATGAGAACGGCCGGCTCTTCCACGGCGGCGAGTGGCGGACCGCCGACACCTGGCCGCTCGAAGGCACCGAGCTGACGCCGTTCCACCTCCGGGCCGGAGGGGGCCTCACCACCGAAGCGCCGGGCGAAGACGAGGGCTCCTCCGCCTATACGTATGACCCCGAGCACCCCGTGCCCACGATCGGAGGCGCCTTCTCGGGGGCGCTGAAGCGGGGCGGTTACGACCAGCGCGAGCGGACCTTCCGGTCGCTTTCCGGAGGATCGGAGAACGGCTTCTTCGGTTCCGAAGTGGACGGCCGGCGGACCGCCGACCGCGGCGACGTCCTGGTCTTCGAGACCGAACCGCTGGACGAGGATCTCGAGGTCATCGGTCCTGTCTCGGCGCGTCTCTGGGTGTCCTCAAGCGCCCCGGACACCGATTTCACCGCCAAGCTGGTGGACGTCTATCCCCCGAGCGAAGACTTCCCGGAGGGGTTCGACCTCAACATCACCGACGGCATCCTGCGGGCCCGCTACCGGGATTCCCGTGAGAGCGAGACGTTGATGGATCCCGGTGAGATCTACGAACTGGAGATCACCCTCTTCCCCACCGCCAACCGGTTCCAGGCCGGCCACCGGATCCGCCTCGAGATCTCGAGTTCGAACTTTCCACGCTTCGATCCGAACCCGAATACCGGCGAGCCGCTGGGGCGCCATACGCACACGGTTCCGGCGGAGAACGTGATCCACCACTCGGCGGAACGCCCCTCGGCGCTCGTGCTTCCTCTCCAGCCCGTCGAGTAGGCCGGAGGTGAAGCGCCGTTCGTGAACTCGCAGCGTCTCACCCTCGCCCTCATCACCGACGTTTTCCCCGAGCCGGAGGAGAACGAGCGGCTGCTGGCGCGGCTTCGCGAAGCACGGGCGCGGGGAGCGCAGCTCGCGGTGTTCCCCGAGTTGCCGCTGAACCGGTGGGCGCCGGCGACCCGCACGGTGTCCGATGCCGATGCCGAGCCTCCCGGCGGCCCCCGCGCGAGCGCGCTTGCCGCGGCCGCCCGGACGGCGGGGATCGCGGTGCTGGGAGGAGCGATCGTGCGGGATCCGTCAAGCGGCCGCCGGCACAACACCGCCGTGCTCCTCGGTCCCGGCGGCGAGGAACGGTTGCGCTACCGGAAGATCCACCTCCCCGACGAGGAGGGGTTCTGGGAGGCCCACCACTACGAGCCGGGCGACCGCCTGGGCGCGCCGGTGGACGTCGGTGGGTTCGGGATCGGCGTGCAGGTGTGCTCGGACGCCAACCGGCCCCAGGGGTGCAACGCGCTCGCCGCGCTGGGGGCCGAGGTGATCCTCGTGCCGCGGGCGACCCCGGCGGCGACCTATGAGCGCTGGCGGCTCGTGCTGCGCGCCGGCGCCGTGACCAGTTGCGCCTACGTGGTGTCGGTGAACCGCCCCGGCGCCCGGTCGGGCGGAATCATCGGGGGACCGTCGATGGTCTCGGACCCGTCGGGCGAGGTGCTGCTCGAGACCACGGACCCGGTCGCCGTCGTCAGCCTGGAGAAGGCCGCGCTGGAGCGCGCCCGGCGGCAATACCCCGGCTATCTGGATGTGCGCGCGGACGTCTATGAGCGGTCCTGGCGCGACGTAGCGGGCGGGTAGGAGCGGCTACCCGCTCCGCGCCGCGTCCGTTGTCCCGCGGCGCGAGGCGAGGGAGCCGGCGACGGCGACCCCGGCATTCAGGATCGCGCCCAGCAGTCCGGCATGGACCCCGGCGATCTTGCCGTAGCCGGCGAGGGTGAGTCCGGCGGCCAGGAGAGTCCCGCAGACCACGCCGGCGAGGGCCGCGCGGGCGGAGAGGCGCGGCCAGGTGAGGCCCAACACGAAGACGGGCGCCGCCTGCACCAGCAGCTCCATCTTGAGTTCGAGGAGCCCCCAGAGACTGATGCGCGGCGTCAGCGCGATCGCCACCAGCACGCCCATGATGGCCAGCGAGAAGCCCTTCCCGATGCGGGTGATGCGCGCCTCCTCCACCGCTCCACCGCTGCGCCGGCGTAGCACCGGCGCCACGAAGTCCTTGGCGAGCATGGACGAAAGGGTCAGCAGCACCGAGTCGGCGGTGGACATGATGGCGGCCACGACTCCCACGACGGTCAGGATGCACATCCAGAACATCCACTCGGACTCGGTCGCCCAGCCGCGCAGGAGCGCCGGGAGGACCTGATCGGCGGCGACGCCGCTGAGTCCGCTGAGCCGCGGGAGCGCCAGGATGCCGACCAGGAAAACGGGCAGGGTGGTGAGGAAGGGGAGGAAGGCCAGGACGGAGAGCGCCTTCCGGAGCGACGCGCCGCTCCGGGCGGCGAAGATGCGCTGGATCGCCTGCGGATAGACCGCTCCGGAAAAGCCGATCAGCAGCAGGGTGCTCGCCCAGGTGGCCTGCGTGGTGGCGTCGGGACGGAAACCCTTCGCCGGCTGGTTGTCGAGTACCCAGGCGCTCGCGGCCCCGACGCTCTCGCCCGCGAAAACGGTCGCCGCGAGGAGGCCGAAAAGCCCCACCGCGAGCAGAATCCCCTGCAGGCAGTCGGTCCAGGCGACGGCCCGGAGGCCGCCCAGGAGCTCGTAGCCGAGGATGGCGGCGGTGAGTACCAGCACCCCCGCCGCGTACGGGATGGCGCCGTCCGAGAGGCCGGCCACCACGTGTCCCATGGCCATGAGCTGCGCCAGCAGGTAGTTGGCGATGGCGGCGGCCATCACCAGGTTCGTGATCCGCGTGAGTCCGGGGTGCCCGAACCGTTGGTCGAGCCAGTCCGCCGGGGTCACGAAGCGGTGACGCTCGGAGGCGGCGCGCAGCCGGGGCGCGATCACCAGATAGACGACCACGATCGCCAACATGAAGCCGACGCTCATGACCCACGGGAAGCCCACCCGATAGGCCTCGCCGGGATAGCCGACCAGGGTGTTCCCGCTGTACTGGGTGGCGTAGAGGGTGAAGAGGAGCACCACGCCGCCGAGCCCGCGTCCCGCCAGATAGAAGTCGGCCAGCGATTCGGAGGCCCGGGCGGCGCGCGCCCGGATGCCGAGGACGGCCAGGACCGCGATGTAGGCGGCGAGAGCGGCGACCACCGCCGGGCCGAACTCCACGGATCAGCTCTCTTCGTCGTCCCAGAGCCGCCGCGCCGCGAACGACACGAGACAGCTCACCGCGAAGGTGCAAAGGAGGGAGATCACCGCCCAGGACGGCAGTCCCAGGACGACGGACGGCCTCCCCTCCCCGAACCACCAGGGGATCGAGAGCGCATAGAGCGCGCCGATGGCCACGAAGAGCCAAGGATGGCGGAGCGGATCACGCCGGAGTTCCACGGCTGGCGACGATATGGCACTTCGGGCCGGAATGGGAAAGGCCGCTGCGGGATACTTCGTCGTTTCCCGGAGGTTTCCCATGACCCGTCGCCTGCTCACCCTCGTTGTCCTGATTGCCGGGCTCGCGTTCCCCGCCGCGGCTCAGGAACCGGACCTGGCCATCGTTGGCGGCTCCGTTCTGGACGTGCGCGAAGGGACGATGTCGCGGGCGAACGTGCTGATCGGGGACGGCCGGATCCTCTCGGTCGGTCCCGAGATGCCCCCGGCGGGGGTCGAGACGCTGGACGTCAGCGGGAAGTTCGTGTTGCCGGGATTCATCGACGCCCACACGCACGCGAGCCAGCTCTCCGAGGTGCGGCGGGCCCTCGAGTCCGGAGCGACCACGCTCCGGAGCGCCAGCGTGGGGTCCTACCGCGATGTGGCGATCGGCCGGATGGTGGCGGCCGGGCACCTGGCGGGTCCCGACTACCTCGGGGCCGGGGTGTTCGTGACCCCCCGTATCGGAGAAGCCCGGCTCGCGTCCGAGAGCCTCTACGGGATCTCGGATGACATCGGCAGTGACGAGGAACTCCGGATGCTGGTGCGGGTGAACGCCGAGAACGGCGTCCGGGCGGTCAAGACCCGGGCCACCGAGCGGGCCGGCCTGCCCGATACGGACCCGAGAAAGCAGGTCTTCTCCGAGGCGCAGCTCCGGGCCATCGTGGAAGAGGCCACGGCGCTGGGCATCCCGGTGCTCTGCCACGCGCACGGTGACGAGGGCGCCCGCGCCGCGGTGCTTGCCGGGGTGGCGAGCATCGAACACGGAACGTTCCTGACCCGCGAGACGCTCGAGCTGATGGCGGAACGGGGCACCGCACTGGTCCCCACGTACACGACCCTCGTCGATCTCGACGAGCCGGGCGGGGACTACGACCATCCGGTGCTGACCCTGCGGGCCGATTTCATGGTGCCGCGCATGGAGCAGACGATGCGGATGGCGCAGGAACTGGGGGTTCGCCTGATCACCGGGAGTGACACGGAATACGGCCCGGAGAGCGTGAGCCGCGTCGGGGTGGAAGTCGCGAACTTCGTGAAGGTCGGGCTCAGCCCCATCGAGGCCATCCGGGGGGCGACCCTCTACAGCGCGGAGCTGCTCGGCATCGCGGAGGACACCGGCGTGATCGAGCCCGGCAAGGAAGCCGACCTGATCGTGCTGGTGGAGGATCCGCTGGAGCACATCGCCGCGATCCAGGACGTGGTGGCGGTAGTCTCGAACGGCCGCCTGGCGGTCAACCGGCTCCCCTTCGAGGTCGTCGAATAGCAGCGGGTTCGGAGTTCCGGGAGACCCCTCCCTCACTCCTTCCGGTACGCCCTTCCGATCCGCACCGGCGGCGTCAAGCGCTGGGCCTCGTACGGCGCCGCGTGAATGGCCCGCACCACATCCATCCCCGCGACCACCCTGCCGAACGCGGCAAACCCCTGTCCGTCCGGGTTCCGCATGCCTCCGAAGTCGAGTGACGGCTGGTCGCCGATGCAGATGAAGAAGCTGTCGGTGGCGGTGTCCGGGCCGGTGCGCCCCATCGAGACGGCGCCGTCAACATGCAGGAGTCCCGTCTCGCTGGTCCGCTCCAGCGCGATCGCCGGAAAGGCCTCCGCCTCGGGATTGCGGCCGCCCTGGATGACCGCGATCCGGATGGCGTCGTCGGGCTGGTTCTCTGCGTGCACCGTGCGGAAGAAGGTTCCGCCGTCGTAGTGTCCGCCGTCCAGGTAGCGGAGGAAGTTCCCCGCGGTCACGGGAGCCCGGCCGACATCAACCTCGAGTTCGAAGGCGCCCATACCGGTTTCGACGACGACCCGGACGGGATCCTGAGGCGCCGGTGCGGCGAGCGCGAGGCCGGCGGCCCCTAACGCCAGCGGGAGGAGGAAAGCGGCGATCGTCCGCCGGGTTGTGGCCTGGACGGATCTGCCGCGAGGCGTCCGCGCCAGGAGAGATCGTTGCATGTGTCTGCCGTCCTCGGCCGACATGATCGGCTCAACCAAGGGTAACGATCTCTCCGCCCCCCTCGCCGGCTCGTTTTCCGGCGGCTTGCTTTCTGGGTTCCGTTGCGGGGCCGCCCGGTGGTGAAGCGGCCGAGAGTCGGAGTTCGGCAATGGGCCCCGGCAACCGTGTCGGATGTCTGTGATTGACCGATATAACGGTCGATTGATGCTATGATGAAGCGTATATCGGTCGTTCAGGATCCGTATGCCGAATCCGCCACCTTCCCACTCCCGTCTCTCCCGGGAAGCGCTCAGCTTGTTGGGCAAGCGGATCCAACTGGCCCGCAAGGAGCGACGGATGTCCGAGACGGACCTGGCGGCGCGCGTCGGCATTGCGCGGAGCACGCTGCAGCGGATCGAGAGCGGTGATCCCATGGTTGCGATCGGCCGGGTGTTCGAAGCCGCGGTCATCACCGGGGTGGACCTGTTCGTACCCGAAGCCACCTCGCTGGAGGCCGAAATCCGGAGGACGGCGGACCGACTGGCCCTGATGCCGGCTGCCGTCCGCGGTAACCGGCGCGCGGTGCGCGATGACTTCTGACGGCTCGCGGCCGAGCGAAGCCTTCGTCTGGGTCTGGCTCGCCGGGCAGACGACACCCGTGGTCGCCGGACGGCTCGAGGCGGAAGGGGATCGGTTCGTCTTCACCTACGGACGCTCCTATCTCGCCCGGGAGGACGGGATTCCCGTGCACCTGCCCGAACTACCGCTTCGGAGGGGTGTCATCGAGCCTGAGCCGCCGCTTCCCATCGCGAACGCCCTGCGCGACGCGTCTCCCGACGCCTGGGGACGCCGGGTCATTACCCATCGCCTGACCGGGAACGCCGACGCATGGCCGGCGCCCGATCTCGATGAACTGACCTTCATGTTGGGATCGGGATCGGATCGGATCGGCGCGCTCGATTTCCAGCCGTCGCCTTCGGCGTACGCTGCCCGCGAGACGCCGGGCGCGACCCTCGCTGACCTGCTCACGGCGGCGGAGTGTGTGGACCGGGGCCAGGATCTGCCCCCGCAACTGGCGGACGCGCTGCAACACGGTTCATCCATCGGAGGAGCGCGTCCCAAGGCGCTCCTTCAGGACGGCGACCGGAAGTACGTGGCCAAGTTCTCCTCTTCCACCGATACCTTCAGCGCGGTCAAGGCCGAGTTCGTCGCCATGCGGCTGGCCCGGGCGGCCGGTCTGAACGTCGCCCCGGTGACTCTGACGGAGACGCTCGGCAGAGACGTCCTGCTCGTGGAGCGCTTCGATCGGGAACTCACGGACCGGGGTTGGGCTCGGCGCGCCGTCGTCTCCGCCCTCACGCTGCTGGGCCTCGATGAGCGCATGGCCGCTCATGCCTCCTACGAAGAGCTGGCCGACGTCGTCCGGGCGCGGTTCGCCGAGCCCCTGCCGACCCTGCGGGAACTCTTCGCCCGGATGACCTTCAACGTCCTGGTGGGAAACACGGACGACCACGCGCGGAACCATGCGGCTTTCTGGGACGGTGCGTGGCACACGCTCACCCCGGCGTACGACATCTGCCCGCAGTCGAGAACGGGCCGGGAAGCGTCGCAAGCCATGCGCATCCACGGTAACCGACGGCGCAGCCAGCTCTCGCTGTGCCTGGCGGCCGCTCCGAAGTTTCGCCTTGCCGCGCCGGAAGCCGTCGCGATCATGGAGCGCCAGGTCACGACGATCCGGGACCATTGGGACCGCCTCTGTGTGGAGGCGCGGCTCGGCGCCGCGGAGCGGCGGCTCCTCTGGCGCCGTCAGTTCCTCAACGACCTGGCGTTCGAAGGACTGGAGGAGCGATTCCCCGACGCCGTCCGGGGTCTGTCCGTCGAGTAGCGTTCCCGAAGGAGTTCAACGGTATGCCGCAAGTAGAATCGGAGGTGTTGACACCGCCTTCCGTTCCGATCCACGACACGGAAACACAAGCCGAGATCCGGCGGGCCGTCCGCGAATTCGCGGCCACCGAGATCCTCCCGCACGCCTCGCGCTGGGACGAGGAGGAGTCGTTCCCCGGCGAGACCGTCCGGAAACTCGGCGAGTTGGGTTTCCTGGGCCCCATCTTTCCCGAGAAGTACGGCGGCGCCGGTTTCGACTACGCCGAGTACGCGGTGCTGGTCGAAGAGCTGGCGCGCGCCGATGCCTCGGTGGCGATCACCGTGGCCGCCCACGTGTCGCTTGCCGCGAACCACATCTACGAGCAGGGGACCGAGGAGCAAAGGGCCAGGTACCTCGTTCCGCTCGCTACCGGTGAAGCTCTGGGAGCCTGGAGTCTCACGGAGCCGGGGGCCGGTAGCGACGCGGGCGGGACCCGCACCACCGCGGTCCGCGACGGCGACGAGTGGATCCTGAACGGGAGCAAGACCTTCACGACCAACGGTTCGCAGGCGGACATCGCCGTATGCATGGCTTCCAGCGATCCGGATCTCAAGACCCGCGGGATTTCCGCCTTCATCGTGGAGCGCGGGACTCCCGGATTCCGCACCGGGCGCAAGGAAAAGAAGCTCGGGCACCGGGCGTCGGATACCTCCGAAATGGTCTTCGAGGACTGCCGGGTTCCCGATGCGAACCGGCTGGGGCCGGTGGGCACGGGGTTCAAGGGGGCGATGAAGGTGCTCGACGGGGGCCGGATCAGCATCGCGGCGCTCTCCCTCGGCATCGCCCGGGCCGCCCTGGAGTGCGCGGTCGACTACGCAACCGAACGGCGCCAGTTCGACCGTCCGATCAGCGACTTTCAGGGAGTGCGGTTTCCGCTTGCCGACTCGAAACTCGAGATCGAAGCGGCGCACCTCCTCATCCAGCGCGCCGCCGTCCTCAAGGACTCGGGGGCGGCGACGACCAGTGAATCCGCAATGGCCAAGCTTCACGCCAGCGAGACGGCGGTCCGGGTGACCAACCGCGCGGTGCAGGTGCTCGGGGGCTACGGATACATCCGGGACTACCCGGCCGAGCGTTACCTCCGGGATGCGAAGCTCATGACCATTGGCGAGGGGACCTCGGAGATACAGCGGCTGCTCATCGCCCGGCCCCTGCTCGGGCGGATCGGCAGCTGATCCCTGCCGGAGGATCTGCCTTGGGCTCCCGAGCGGGCGGCGGCGCCGGAATGTTCCGCGAGGTCGCGACGGGTGACCGCCGCGCCCTGGGCCGCGCGATCACCCTGGTGGAAGGCGGGGCGGCGGGAGCCCGCGAGGCCGCGCTGGCGCTCGATTGGCCGGCGCGGGCCCGGGTGATCGCCCTGACCGGTCCGCCGGGGGTGGGAAAGAGCGAACTGGCGAATCGCCTGGCGGCGTCCCTTGCCGAAGCGGGCCGCCGCGTGGCCGTGCTGGCCGTGGACCCTTCGAGCCCCAGGACGGGAGGCGCCCTGCTCGGCGACCGGGTGCGGTTCACCGGAGACCCGGGTGCGGTCTTCTTCCGGAGCATGGCCGCCCGCGCCGGGGAAGCGGGTCTGGCGCCCGAGGTCCCCGCGGTACTGCGGCTCCTGGCGGTTGGCGGCGCGGAGCGCATCCTGCTCGAGACGGCCGGCGTGGGGCAGGGTGACGATGCGGTCCTGCGGCTCGCCGATCTCGGCATCGCGGTCACCGCGGCCGGCCTCGGAGACGGGGTCCAGGCTGCGAAGGCGGGACTCTTCGAGGTGGCCGACTTCGTGGTGGTGAACCAGGCGGACCGGCCCGGCGCGGAGGCGATGGCAGCGTCGTTCCGAGCCCTGCGGCCGGGTCCGGTGTTCCTGACCTCGGCGCTCGAGGGCACGGGAATGGAGGGTCTGAGGGCGGCGGCAGAGAACGAACTCGAGGCGCGTCCTTCGCTGGATCGCTCGGTACCGGCGGGGCCGGACGCGCCGGACCCGGGAAGACCCGGTCCCGCGATCCGCCTGCACCACGTCGGCATCGCCGTGAAGGACGGGGGAGATGCAGCGGAACTCTGGCGGGAGCTGCTGGGGCTTCGCGAAACCGGCCGCTACCGGGTGGACGAGTTCGGGGTCCTGGCGCTGTTCCTGGCCCCCGAGGGTGAGCGGGCGCCGGCCGGGGGTTTCCTCGAGCTGCTGGAACCCGTGACCGCGGACAGTCCGGTCGCCCGCTACCTGGATCGCCGGGGCGAGGGGCTTCATCACGTCTGTTTCGAAGTCGAAGACATCCGTGAAACGCTGGCGGCGCTCGCCGCGCGCGGCGTGCGCCTCGTGGACCGTGAGCCGCGGCGGGGGGCGGGCGGCCACCTGGTCGCCTTCATCCACCCGGCGAGCGCCGGCGGGGTCCTGCTCGAGCTGAAACAGGCGGACCACGGATCTCCATCGGAACCAGTACGCACCGGGTAGTCTTCGTGCCCATGAAACCCGCTCTCTCCTTCCGGCGCGACCTGCTGATGCTCGTGGGCGGCGTCCCGGCCGCCTATGCGCTCGGACTCTGGGTGGGGTCGATGGGTCTGGGGGCCGCCCGGTGGCTGCTGCCGCTGCTGCTCGCGGCGCCGGCGATTCACGGACTCTGGCGGTATCTGGGAGAGGGGCGCCGGGCGGAGGCGGTCCGGCTGATGCTCGCCTGGGCGGCCGCACTGGCCGTCTTCGGGCCGATCGCGATGGCCGTGGCGCCCGGCGCTGCGGAGGCCGCGGTGTTCCGGGGCGCCGCCTACAGCGACGAGATGATGGCCTGGCTGGCCACCGGCGAGGGTGCGGAAGGGGACCTCCGGCTGTTCCTGCCGATCCATCTGCAGCGCCTGGCGATCTTCGTGCCGCTCTCCCTCGTGAGCGGCGGCGCGCTCGGACTCCTGATGGGCGCGGTGATGCTGAACTTCATGGACTTTTTCGTGGCTTCGTACGCCTTGGCCGCGAGCGGCGTTCCCTCGGCCCTCGCCTGGTTCCCCTGGGCGCTCTGCCGGGTGGCCGGGTTCGTGATCCTCGGGGTCGTCTGCGCCGAACCGCTGGTGCGGCGGCTCGGAAAGGTGAGCGCGCCGCTGGAGCCCGGAGGAGGCCGGCTCCTCTACCTGGCCGGCGGACTCCTGCTGGCTGACGTGGTGCTCAAGGCGGCGCTCGCCCCCCTGTGGGGTCGTTTCCTGGCCGGCTATCTCAACTGACGCAGCGCCGGTGGGGGCGATACAGGAGGGGAACGCCGGCCTTCAGGCCGGCACAGCCCGCCGCAGGCGGGCGGACGACACAATGTGATCGAGCGGGAAGCGCGTGCGGCAGCGACAGCGCGTTTTTCGACGGCCCCGGATGATACGAAGAAGGGTCACACCAGGCGGTGTTGGGCGATGCGGCTTGGAACGCCGGCCTCCGGCCGGCACAGCCCGCCGCAGGCGGGCGGATGGGACAGAGCGATCGAGCGGGAAGCGCGTGCGGCAGCGACAGCGGGTTCTCGACGGCCCCGGATGACACGAAGAAGCGTCACACCAGGCGGTGGTGGGCGATGCAGGATTTGAACCTGCGACTTCTACCGTGTGAAGGTAGCACTCTCCCGCTGAGTTAATCGCCCGTTCCCGGGTCCCGCCGACACTGGCACGGCTTGGGGCCGCGCTCCGGCAGGAGGGCCGGGACGCTAGCAACCCGCCCGTTTCCCGTCAACCCGAGCGAGGAACGGTTGCTCCAGTCGAGACGACGGAGGAGATTCCCGACCCATGATGGCCGAATGGACTTTGACTTCGACGATCCGTTGCCGCCCGATGTCATGAAGTACCTCGAGTCGTGAGCGCCTGCTCGACACCCGCGCCTTCCCGTGGTGGATCGGACCCGAGGACCGTCCACGTTCCAGGTTGCGATTTCTCATGGTAGAGCGACAGTAGGACCTGTGGCAGGTCAAACTCTGTCGCTCCCACAGCGTGTCAGCCGGGTTCCTGCACAGAAGTGTGCTTCGAGAGCGTTGAGAGTCACGACGTGCGCTGGCCGGCGGCCAGCGCGTGCTGGCCGGAGGCCGGCGTTCCAAGCCGGCATTGCTACACCGGAGGTCGGCGTTTCACTGAGGGCGAGCGTCTCCCCCGGTTGGTTGCGCCTCGCCCTAGAAGGACTCCACCTTCATCATGTTCGTGGCGCCGCTGAGCTGGTGGGTCCCGCAGACGATCACGACGCGGTCGCCGGAGGCGACGTGGCGTTCGGAGCGGAGTTGGTCGAGCGCCCGACTGAGCATCTGGTCGGTGTTGCGGAAACGCCGATTGCGCATGGGACGCACTCCCCAGCGCAGCGCCAGCCGCCGGAAGACATGGTCCGAGGTGGTGAAACCGAAAATGCCGCAGCGCGGCCGCATGCGGCTTACCTGGCGGACGGTGGCGCCCGAATCGGTGAAGGCGACGATGTAGGCGGCGTCGATCGTCGCGGCCGCCTCGCGGGCGGCGGCGGCGATTGCATGCTCGATCCGGCTGCGGTCGATGAGGGCCTGGTAGTGCGGTAACTCACCGAAGTCCGCGTGCTGTTCCGTATACGTGGCCAGCCGGTCGAGCGTCCGCACCGCTTCGACGGGGAACTCGCCTACCGAAGTCTCCCCGGAGAGCATCACCGCGTCGCTTCCGTCGAGGATCGCGTTGGCCACGTCGGAAGCCTCGGCCCGGGTCGGCATCGGATGGGAGATCATCGAATCCAGCATCTGGGTCGCCGTGATGGCGATCTTCCCCCGGGAATTCGCCTGACGAATCACCCATTTCTGGACGATGGGAACGCGCTCGGAGGAGGTCTCCACGCCGAGATCGCCGCGGGCGACCATCACTCCGTCGGAAACATGGAGGATTTCCTCCAGGTTCTCGAGCGCCTCCGGCCGCTCGATCTTCGCGATGAGGGGGATGTCCTCGCGATCCAGCCGCGCCAGCAGCCCTCGGACCGTCTCGACATCCCGCGCCCGCTGGACGAAGGACACCGCGAGGTAATCCACTCCGGCTTTCACCGCGGCCTGCAGGTCGGTGCGGTCCTTCACCGTGAGCGAGGGTCCGGACAGCGGGACGCCGGGAAGGTTGATGCCCTTCCGGGACAAGAGGACGCCCCCGACCACCACTTCGGTCTGCACGTCGCGGTCGGCGCTCTTGAGGACCCGCAGCTTCAGCAACCCGTCGTCGATGAGGATGAAGTCCCCCGGACGGACATCCCGGGCGAGCTGGGGGTACGTCGTCGCAACGGCCTCCGCGCTCCCGACGACATTTCGGGAGGTGAGCACGAACGGGGCTCCGGGTTTCAGTTCGACGCCGTCCGGCGGGACCTCGCAGACCCGCATCTTCGGTCCCGCCAGGTCGGCGAGCGTGGCGACGGCGCGGCCCGCCTTGCGAGCCGCGCGCCGCACGGCGCGGACCCGGCTCTGCAGGCTGGTGGCGGTCTCGTGGGCGCAATTGAGCCGGGCCGCATCCATCCCCGCGTCGACCAGGGCCTCGACAGTCTGGGTGGGGCGCGTCGCGGGACCCAGCGTGGCGATGATCTTGGTGCGGCGAAACATGGGGCTACCCGTTGCGCTCTTCGCTCCGCGTCGGGATGCCCCGGGACGCCGTACTCCTGGGCCGCAGAATGGTGAGCAGGACCTTGAGACCCGCCGCGAAGAAGCCGGGGACGATGGCATCCCGGGCGTCTCCTGCGGTCGGCCGGCGGCTCGAAACCGGGACTTCCACCGATGGAATGCGCGCCCGGGCGGCGCTCACCTGCATCTCGGCGAGCCAGCCGTAGTCCGGATCCGAAAGGCCCAACTGCAACAGGGCCTGCCAGCGAATGGCCCGGAAGGGGCCGAGATCCGTGAAGCGATAGCCGTAGAGCAGGAGGATGAGCCGCGTCGCGATCCAGTGTCCGAGCCGGACCAGGCCCGGATAGGCCCCGGGGTCCGGGTTTCCCCGGCTCCGGGAACCCATGACGAAGTCCACTCCCGGAGCCAGAAGGGGTGACAGCACGGCGGGAAGTTCCTCGGCGTCGTCCGTTCCGTCACCGCGGAAGAACACCACGACATCGGGAGGTTCGGGCGCGAGGTGGACCATCCCGGTAAGGCAGGCGCGCCCGTATCCCGGGCGTGCTTCCTCGATGGCAGTGGCTCCGTAGCGCCGCGCGGTGTCGGGAATACCGGCGCCCGGGCGCCCGACGACCACGATTTCCCGCAGGTGGCCGTGGGGAAGCGACGCCAGCACCCGGGAAAGCTCGGGTTCGCCGCCGAGTGCGGGAATGATCGCCGCCGTTCGCACGTTTAGCAGCCGGTGGGCAAGGGTGCGTGAGCGCCGAGGCCGGTGAAGCGCCCGGCTGACCCGGTTCTCCCGGTGGGGGCGGCGCGCAAGGGAGGAATACCGAGTGTATTTCGACCGAAGCGCACCGATGAACAACGCGAAGCGGTGCAGGTCAGACGGGATGCGTCGCCGGCCGAACGCCGCGTTACCTTGTTCACAGGCTGCTGAATTTGCCGGCGAGTATATGGGTCGGTTCCCGTAGGATGGACCCTGTGAACGATCCGCCGATCCCATTCCGAGTGCTTCTGCTGGCCGGGGTGACGCTCGGCCTCGCCTGCTCGACCGCTCCGCCGCCGGAGACCGAGGAGGGTGCGGCCGTCCTCTTCCGTGGTGGCCGGATCCTCGACGGGACCGGGAACCCCTGGGTTCGGGGCGACGTGCTGGTGGTGGGCGACCGCATCGCCCGTGCCGGTGTCATTCCCGCTGCCGAGGTCCCCGCAGGCGCGCGTGAGGTGGACGCGTCCGGGCTCACCGTCATGCCCGGTTTCATCGATCCGCATTCGCATGCCGGTCCCGGGCTCGCCACGCCCGAGCTCCGCGTGGGAGAACCGGTCATCCGGCAGGGGATCACGACCGTGATGGTGAACCCCGACGGGGGTGGTGACGTGGACCTGGCGGAGCAGCGACGCCGCTTCGAGGCGGGAGGGATCGGTGTCCACGTCGCCCTGATGATCGGCCACGGGGCGGTGCGGCGCGCCGTGCTCGGGATGGAGGACCGTCCACCGACCGAGGAGGAATTCGAGCGGATGGCCGGGCTGGTGCGCGCCGGAATGGATGCCGGGGCCTTCGGCATGACCGGAGGCCTCTACTACGCCCCGGGAAGCTATGCGGAGAACGCCGAGGTCGTGCGCCTCGCGGCCGAAATCGCCCCGTTCGGCGCCTTCGTCAGTCACATTCGCGACGAGAGCGACTACAACATCGGCCTGGTCGCGGCAGTAGAGGAAGTCATCGAGGTGGCGGAGGCGCAGGGCATTCGCGGGGTGGTGACCCATTTCAAGGCCCTCGGTCCTCCCGTGTGGGGGCTGAGCCGGCAGGCCACCGCCGCGATCGACGCCGCGCGCGCCCGGGGGGTGGAGGTGTTCGCGGACCAGTATCCCTACGAGGCGTCGGGGACGAGCATCGTCGGGGCGCTCGTTCCGCGCTGGGCGCTCGCCGGTGAAACCATGCCGGGGTTGCCCTCGCCCCTCGAGACCCGGCTTGCGAATCCCCGGGAACGGGCGCGCCTGCGCGCCGACATGCTGGTGGCGCTGGAGCGGCGGGGCGGCGCCGAGACGCTGCTTCTCTCCCGCCACCGGGCGGACACCGCCCTCGAGGGTCGGTATCTCAGCGACCTCGCGGAGGAGTGGGACGTGGAGCCCATCGACGCGGCGCTCCGCCTGCTCGACGCCGGTGGGGCCGGGCTCGTGTCCTTCAACATGTCGGAGGAGGACATCGCTCACATCATGACCCGCGAGTGGACGATGGCGTCGTCGGACGGCGGCCTGGTTCCGGCAGGGGAGGGGCGCCCGCACCCACGCTTCTACGGCGCGTTTCCGCGGCGCATCGCCCGCTACGTGAGGGAACGGGAGGTGCTGACCCTGGCGGAGGCGGTCCGGGGCATGACGAGCCTGCCGGCAACGGTGTTCCGGATGTACGACCGGGGGCAGATCGCACCGGGACGCATCGCCGACCTCCTCGTGGTGGACATCGAGGAGTTCGGCGATGCCGCCACCTACGAGAACCCGCACGCGCTCGCCGAAGGGATCGTGCACGCGCTGGTGGCCGGCGTCTTCGCCATCGACAATGGCGAGACAACCGGGGCGCTGGCCGGCCAGGTGCTGACCCCGCACTGGATGGGTGGCGAGTGAAGTGCGTTCCCGCCGGGCTGCGGTCGCCCGGCAACGCGCTACCGTTTTCACCTTGCGAAGGAGAACCGCGTGAGTTCTGAATCCGCCATCGCCGGGACGATCCTCGAAACGGTCGGGGGCACTCCCCTGGTGGGGCTCCGGCGGATCGGCCAGGGCCTTCCCGGCCGGATCGCGGTCAAGATGGAGTCCTTCAACCCGGGCGGCTCCGTGAAGGACCGGATCGCCATCACGATCGTCGAGGACGCCGAGCGCCGGGGAGACCTGAAACCCGGGGGGACGATCATCGAAGGGACCTCGGGAAACACCGGGATGGGTCTCGCGCTGGTCGCCGCGGTGAAGGGCTATCGGTCCATCTTCGTGATGCCCGACAAGATGAGCGACGAGAAGATCCGGGCCCTCCGGGCGCTCGGCGCCGAGGTCGTGGTGACCCCGACCGCGGTGGAACCGGAGGATCCGCGCAGCTACTACAGCGTGGCGAAGCGTCTCGTCGAGGAAACGGAGGGAGCGCTCTACGCGAACCAGTACCACAACCCGGTGAATCCGGAGACCCACTACCGCACCACCGGTCCCGAACTCTGGGAGCAGGTCGGACCCGAGATCCATACCCTCGTGTGCGGGTTGGGGACCGGGGGCACCATCACCGGGACCGGGCGCTATCTCAAGGAGCGGAATCCGGAGATTCGGGTCGTCGGCGCCGATCCGGTGGGCTCGCTCTACGACGAGTACTTCCGGACCGGCAGGATCGGCGAGGCGCGCAGCTACAAGGTGGAAGGGATCGGGGAGGACTTCATCCCGTCCACGATCGATTTCGCCGTGGTGGACGAGGTGATCCAGGTGGGCGACCGGGACTCCTTCCTGATGACCCGGCGGCTCGCCCGCGAAGAGGGCCTTTTCGTGGGTGGCTCTACGGGTACGGCAATGGTCGCGGCGGTGGAAGCGGCCTCCCGCGTCCCTCGGGGCGCGCTGGTCGTGGTGCTCGCGCCCGATTCGGGCGCGCGCTACCTGTCCAAGATCTTCAGCGACGACTGGATGCGGCAGAACGGCTTCCTCGAGTCGCCGCGCGAAGGCGAGACGGTTGGCGACGTGCTGGCCGCGAAGGGCGGCCAGGAGATCGTGAGCGTTCCCCGGACCGCGGGGGTCCGCGAGGCCGTGGCGCTGATGCGGAAGCACGACGTCTCCCAGCTCCCGGTCCGGGACGAGAACGGCTTCATCGGGGTGGTCACCGAGGCCTCGCTGCTGGAGGGCCATTTCTCCGGAGGGGTGGGGCGGAGCGATCCGATCAGCGCCTTCGTGAAGACCGACAGGATCGCTTCCCTGGAAGCGGCAAGCCCGCTCGAGGAGCTGGCCCAGATCTTCGCCGGAGGCCGGATCACCGTGGTGACCGACGGCGGGCAGGCCGTGGGGCTGCTCACCCCCATCGACCTGCTCGACTACCTGTCGCGGGAAGGCTGACCGGCGGGCCGGTTCCCCGGCGGCTCGCTACATCCGCCGCCAGCGGGGACCCACGCCGCCTTCGCGCGGCGTCCAGCGGGGGCCGAGGACGTCGGCGGCGCGGCAGTCCACGCAGTTGGAAGGGTTGACCGTCAGCCCGTCACCCCGGGACTCGTACACGCCGGCCGGGCAGATCCGTTCCCATAGGGCGGCGGTGTCGGGCGGGACCCCGTCGGGAACCACCAGATGGGATGGAATGTCGTCGCGCGTGTTGTTGCCGGACCGGAAGACCCCGTCGAGCTTCGAGAAAGGCGGGGAAGGCACGGGTTCGGGCGCTTCCCGCGGCCGGGCGACGTCGTCCTCCACCGGCAGGGCGCCCGAGGGAAGCGCCCCGGCGGTCAGGGTGGCGAGGACGGAGGTGAGCGCTCCGCGAACAAAGCCGCGCTGGAACGCGGGCCGCATGTTCCGGTTGCGCCGCAGGTCGGCGAGGATCTCGCTGTCCTCCAGCGAGGCGTCGTAGAGCGACAGCGGCACCCCCGCCCGCAGGTGCGCGACCGCCGCGTCGGCCGCGAGGATCCCGGAGAGCATCGCGTAGTGGATGCCCTTGAGCGACGGGACGTCCACGAAGCCTGCGGTGTCTCCGACGAGGAGCAGCCCGTCGCCCGACACCCGCTCGGGGAGCGAGCCGAGGCCGCCCTCCGGGATCAGCCGGGCTCCCCACTCGAGGCACTCGCCGCCCTCGAGGTGGGGCTGGATCCGGGGGTGGGCCTTCAGCAACTGGAGCGCCCGGTGGGCGTCGAGCGCTTCGGTCGGCGCGTCGAGCCCCACCACCATTCCTACCGCCGAGAGGCCTTCGCCCATCGGATACATGAAACCGCCGCCGAAAGCGGAACGCGGGAGCGGATATCCCATCGTGTGGACGACCCGGTCCGGCGGGTTCTCCGACTGCCAGAGTTCCTTCACTCCCAGCGCGAAGATCGGGGGACTCGGGGACGAGATGCCGAGACGGGCGCGCCAGGCCTGTCCGAGCGGACCGCGGGCGCCCTCGGCGAGGATCACGACCCGGGCCGCCACTTCGGTCGCCGGTTCGAATCCCGTTCCCGGCGAACCGTCCCGGCGCCGTCCCGCCGGGACGGTCTCGAGTCCCAGCACGCGGTTCTCCCGCATGAGCAGTGACCCGATCGCGAATCCCGGGAACACCTCGACCCCGAGCGTTTCGGCCTGTTCTCCCAGCCACCGGGCCATTTCGGAAAGCGACGCCGTGAAGAAGCCGTGGTTCCGCATGGTGGGCGGGGTCGGCACCCGGACCCCCTGGCGCGCGGCGAGGAGATAGACGCTCTCGCGGGTGACCCGCGTCCGGAACGGAAACGCGTCGTCATCCATTTCCGGGAAGAGTTCACGGAACCCGACCGGGTTGACGACCGCCCCCGAAACGCAGTGGCCACCGAGTTCCGCGGCCTTTTCGAAGACGCAGATCGAGAACTCCTCGCCGGCTGTCTGGGCGGTCTGGGCCAGCCGGATCGCGGCCGCCAGGCCGGCGGGCCCACCCCCCACGACCGCCACGTCGAACGGCAGCGCTTCCGGGCCGGGCGCGCGGTCGGCGAGCAGGCGGTCCACCGGAAGCGGAGGCCGGGTCTCGCGGAGATGAATGCTCATCGGGATGGATGGTCGCCGGTCGCGTGCTCAGCCCGGTGCCGCGAATGTTACGCTCGGTGCCCGGTCCAGCTTGTCTCGATCCTGAAGTCCATGCGGATCACCCTGAATCTTGATCCTGAGGTCCTGGCGAGGGTGCGGCTCCTCGCGAAACAGCGTTCCCAGACGATGGGCGCCGTTGCTTCCGAGCTGATCGTCCAGGGGGCGAAGCTGGTGGAAGCGCCCGGTGTGCGCAACGGCGTGCCGCTTCTGGTCGTGGACCCGCGCTCTGAACCCGAGCGGCCGCGGCCGGGTCTTGAGTTGGTCAATCGGTTGCGCGACGACGAGCCGTGAGCCGCGCGGACCTGCCAGCGATAGTGGGTTCGGACGAGCGGCGAACGCGGTGGGGCGAGAGCCGGCTGGGTGAGTTGGAGCCTGGGGAAGGAAGCTCGATCATCCGCCGAACCGTTCCGGGTCCCAGCGGAGCCCCAACTCGGACGGCGGCGCGATGTACCCGAGCAGCGCGGAAGCGGCCACCACCGCCGGGCTCGCCAGGTATCCCTCGCCGCCGCGGCCCATCCGGTTCTCCCAGTTCCGGTTGAAGGACGTGATCGCCCGCATTCCCGGACGGAGGGCATCCTCGCCCTGGCCGAAACAGGGACCGCACCACGACGCGCGGATCTCGCCTCCCACCGAGCGAAGGACGGAAGCGACGGGTTCTCCGCCGAGGCGTGGCTCGGCCTCTTCGATCGCCCTGCGGACTCCTCCCGAGCCGGGAAAGATGACGAACTTCTCCCGCGTCCGGTCGTGTCCGCGCTCGCGCGCCGCGCGCACGACCTGGGCGGCGGCAAGGAGGTCGTCGTAGCTCCCGTTCGTGCAGGATCCGATGTAGGCGCGGTCGAACCCGAGGCGGCCTTCGGCCACCTCGGTTGCGGGGTGCGCGTTCCCGGGCGCCGACGGAAGCGCCACCAGCGGTTCCACGCCGGCGAGGTCGAAGACCTCCTCGGCGCTGAAACGCGCGGCGGCGCCGCTCGCGAGCGGCGGGTAGGGGAGTTCCCCGGTCCCGCGGTCCACATAGAACCCCGCCGTCACCTCGTCGAACGGGAAGATCCCGTTCCAGGCTTCCGCCTCCGCCATCATGTTGCAGATCGTGTTGCGCCAGGTGATCGGCAGGGCGCCGCGTTCATCGACGAACTCCACCGAGGCGCCCGCGGCGGCGCCGTTCCACCGCGCGATGAGCGCGAGGACGACGTCCTTGCCCGAGGACCAGGGAGGGACTTCGCCGGTGAGCACCACCCGGCGGGCCGGCGGCGGGGTCAGGAGGACGCTGCCGGTCGCCCAGCCGAAGCCGAGCGCGCTCGATCCAATGCCGACGCCGAGCGCCCCGTAGGCGCCGTAGGCGCGGCTGTGGCTGTCGGCTCCCGGGATCACGGCGCCGGGCAGCACGAGCCCCTGCTCGGGAAAGTAGAAGTGGAAGATGCCGTCCCCGGGGGTCGCGAACCAGGGGGCCCTGAGACCCTCGGCTTCGGCGAACCTCCGGCTGATTTCCGTTTGCCGGTCGTCCGCGGCGCGCCCGGTGAAGACGAAGTGATCGTTGGCGATCGCGGCCTGCCGGGGATGGATGGCGCCCCCGGTGATCTCCCGGAACGTGTGAATCGCGAAAGGCGCGGTGCCGTCCGAAGCGGGCAGCAGGTCCGCCGTGACCAGGATGCTCTCTCCCACCGAGACGGCGGCCCGGCGGTCCACCCGGTGCGCCCAGAGGATCTGCTCGGTCACGGTGAGGCGGTCGCGCTCCTCCGGCCCGGGCCACTCGATCACCGGCTGGGCCTCGACGGAGGCGAGGAACTCGCGGCGGCCCGCCGCCAGGATGCCGCCGGACCGCCTCAATTCCGCTTCCCGCGCGGTGAGGGGCTTCGGGTCGTAGGAGCGCCCGAGGGAATCGTTCACCAGTTGCCGCGTCGCCGGATCGAAGGTGAACCGGTGCCCGTCCCGGGCGTCCTCGGCCGCGGCGGGGCATTCGAGCACCTCGAGCCCGAGGTTGAGGGCGTTCCGGCGGAAGATGTCCCCGACGCCGGCTCCGAGCACGAGCACGAGCGTCGTCCCCGCGTCCCGGGCGATTCCGAGCAGCCCGGCCGGGCTCATTTCCCGCGAGGAGCCGATTCCGAACCGCTCGCCGGCGATCACGAAGTTCTGCCCGGCCTGCACGCGGGCCGAGAAATCCGGCATCAGGTGGCGGAAGGCTCCCGCCTTCCACCGTGCGTCGAGCGCGTCCAGACTCTCGGAAACGCAGTCGGCGGAAGGGGTGATCTGGTCGGTGTCGATGGCGTCGCGCTTGTGGCCCGGACGCTTCGGGTCCCAGAAAATGAGCGCCTGTCCGGTCACCGAAGCCGCGGAACGCGCGGCCCCGTCGTCCGTCGGAGCGGACGGCAGGGGAACGCCGGGCTTTCTCCGTCCGGGCTGGATGCGCACGGTTTTGAGTATAGAGAGGGTTAACGGCTCGCGCGGTCACTAGAATTCCCCTTCGTCTTGGCCCGTTTCTCTCTGCTGTTGCTGGCCGGGCTCGCCACTCTGCTACCGGGCGCGGTGGCCCACGGCCAGGATTCGGAGACTTCGCCCGAGACTCCGGACGACCCACCCATCTTCCTGTTGACGATGGGCCCCGACCAGTCGGTGATCTTCCGCAAGTGGGGGCACGCCGCGCTGTGCGTCGGAGACCAGTGCCTGAACTACGGAGTCACGGATTTCTCGCGTACGGCGGGACTTGTACAGGAGGTTCTCCAGGGCGAAGCCGTCTTCTGGATGGCGGTCTCGGGGTACGAAGACATGGTGCGGGTCTACTCCCGGGACGACCGGAGCGTGTTCCGGCAGGACCTCGACCTCTCGCCGGAGGCTCGCGATGCGCTTCTCGGCCGGATTGCGCAGGACCTGGTGCCCGGCCAGAGCGAGTACATCTACAACCACTTCGACGACAACTGCACGAGCCGCATTCGCGACTACCTCGATGAAGCGGCATCCGGAAAGCTACGTGAGCCGTTCTCGCTGCCGCTGCCCTTCGAGACACCGGAGCGCGACCCGACGTTTCGGGGGCACATCCGCCGCGGGCTGTACGAGGATCCCTTCCTGCTCTGGCTTTCGGACGTCGGCGTGGGGTCGGTGGCCGACGAGCCCATTTCCGCGTTCGACGCCATGTTCCTGCCGGGCGCCCTCCGCTACGGCGTCGAACAGGCGTTCGACGCGCCTCCCCGGCGGCTGCACACCGGGAGCTACGGCGACCTCTTGCCGCCCGACCCGGGAAGCCGTCCGTATCTCCCCTGGCTCTTCGGGATCGCGGCGCTCCTGACGGTGCTCATCGCGCTGCCACGGGCGCCCGCGCTCCGGCGCACCGGGGCCGCCGGCGCCGCGGTGCTGATGGCGCTCGTGGGTACGGTGGGGGCCGCGGTGCTGATCCTGAGCCCGCTTCCCGAGTTCCGGACGAGTCTCATCGCCCTTGCGGTGCCGCCCACCGACTTCCTCCTCACGACCCGCCACGTCCGCTGGTACGGCCCGGCCCGGCTCGTCTGGGGAGCGGGTTTCCTGCTGGCGATCCTCGCCGGGATCCTCCGCCAGCCGCTCGGCTGGACCGTGCTGGCCGCCCTCCTCCCGGTGGCGGCGATCGTCTGGCGCCGCCGCCGATCCGCGGAGGTCCCGTGTCCGTGAACGCGGCGCCGGCCATCGAGGCGGCGCTTCGTCGCCGGGGCATGCCCCCCGCGTTTCGTCGCGGGTTCCTCGAGAGCGTTGCGGCGGCGGCCCGGGGGCCCTGCCACGTTCCGGAAACGACCCTCGGCCCCGTGACCGATCTGCCGGTGTTCCCCGGGTCTGCCGAAGCCGCTTCGGAGGACGAGCGGGCGCGCACCGTAGCGATCACCCTGAACGGCGGACTCGGGACCACCATGGGGATGCGGGCCCCCAAGGCCCTTCTCTACGCCACGGAGGGCATGACCTTTCTCGACATTGCCCTGAAGCAGGCAGAGACGGCGGGGGTGCGCCCGGTTCTCATGAACAGCTTCGCGACGGACGCGGCGATTCGGGAGGCCCTGGGAGACAAGGACGTTCGGACCTTCCTGCAGCACGAGGCGCCCAAGCTGCGCCGCGCCGACTTCACTCCGGTTCGTGTTCCCGACCGGCCGGAACTGGAATGGTGCCCGCCGGGACACGGCGATCTCTACACCGCCCTGGGCACCAGCGGCGTGCTCGCCGACCTCCTCGCAGAGGGTTTCCGCTACGCCTTCGTCTCGAACGTGGACAACGTGGGAGGGTGTCCCGACCCGGCGCTGCTGGCGTACTTCATCCGCTCGGGCGCCCCGTTCCTCATGGAAGCCGTCCGGCGCACCGCCGAGGACTGGAAGGGCGGCCACCTGGCGCGCCGCCGCGGCGACGGACGGCTGGTGCTCCGGGAGACGGCGCAGTGCGCCCCCGGAGACCAGGACGCCTTCCGGGACCACGAGCGGTACTGCTGGTTCAACGCCAACAACCTCTGGCTGCGGCTCCCGGCGCTCGAGGAGGCGTTGCATCGGGGAGGGGGCTTCCTCCCGCTTCCGACGATCGCGAACCCGAAGACGGCGGATCCGCGCGATCCCGGATCCGAGCTGGTGTTCCACCTCGAGCAGGCTGCCGGAACCGCGCTCGAGGTCTTCGAAGGGGCGCAGGCTGTCGAGGTCCCGAGGCGGCGGTTCGCGCCCGTCAAGACCACCGAGAACCTGCTGGTCCTGCGCTCGGACATCTACGCGATCGACGAGAACGGCCTGGTCGAACCCGCCCGCGAGCCGCCGCCGGTCGCGCTCGACCGGGAGCGCTACCGATTCATCAGCGACCTCGAGGCCCGCTTCCCCCATGGGCCCCCGTCACTGCTCGCCTGCGACCGCTTTCAGGTCAGCGGCGACGTCCGGTTCGGGCGGGAGGTCGCCTGCGAGGGGGAGGTGACCGTTGTGGGCCGCCGGGACCGGCCCGCGCGGATTCCGGACGGCGCCCGTCTGCGGGGCGTGGTGCGCGTCTAGGGCAACGCGGCCCAACCTTCAAGCCCGTTCGACGCACCGCTCTGTTCCCCGGAGCATCCGGCCGCGTTGGACATCAGGGCAACTGCTGCAGGGAACGTTCATGGTGGTGTAGTGGGTCCCGGTTTCGGAGCGCCCTTCGGGGGTCGAGCCGCGGCTTCGGCCTCAAAGCGGGCGGCGAGCAGGTAGCGGTACAGGTCGAGCGCGAGCCGTTCCCGGTGCTCCTCCAGCCAGCGCCGGGCGTCCGGCGCCAGCACCAGCGCCTCGCAGGCCCCGTCCGCCAGCACCGTCGGCGCGCCATCGTCGGAAGAGGCCACCGGCCAGATCGCGTCGCCGGGACCGTACTGGAGCAGGCGCGCCCCTTCGGCTCCAAAGGCGGAAGCCCGGCCGGAGGTCAGCAATTGCAGGCCCTCGCTCGTCGTACCCGGCCCGGCAAGCGTTTCCCCGGCGGTGTAGCGGCGCGGATGCAACCAGCCCCGCAGTGCGTCCATCAGGTCCTCGAAACGGATCTGCCGCTCGAGATGACGCTCGAGGTCGTCGGCGGTGCGCTCGAACAGCGCCGCGCGCCGCTCGTCCACCGCACCCGCCTTCGCCCTCCACGCTTCGATGAGGATTTCCTCACAGCGTTCCAGCGCGTGGTCGGTGTTCGGCTCGATCCGGACCGCTGCAAGTTCCGGTGCGGGAAGGTTGCGCTGCAGGCCGCTTCGGAGTTGCTTCGACGGCGCGCCCAGCACCACCGTCACCCCGGCCGCGTTCGCCGCCCGCAGGAACCTCGCGAGGACGTTCACCGCCGAGAAGTCGGAGCCGGACACCTTGGTGAAGTCGAGCAGCAGACAGGCGGGACGCGGATCGCCGCTCAGGGATCTCCGGAGCTGGTCGGCCAGGGGGCTCACGCTGCCGAAGAAGAGATAGCCGCGAAGCCGGTACCCGAGGAAGCGCCCGCCCTCCTCCAGCAGGATGGCGCGATCCGGGACCGAACGCGCCCTCGTGCTCCGGAGTTCGCGCGCGGTGAAGCGCGACTCGATGGGGTCCACGCGGCTCAGCCGCACGGCGAAGAACACGAGGGTAGCCAGGATTCCGGTACCCACTCCCTCGAACAGCCCGAACGCGACGATGGCCGCCGCGATGAGCACGATGATGGCGTACTCCGAGCCGGGGAGCCGCTTCCGGCTCCTGACGAGCCCTTCGTCCAGCATGCTGAATCCGGCGAAGAAGAGGAGGCCGCCCACCAGCGCCACCGGGACCAGTTCGAGCATGGCGTCGCCCACGAACAGCGCGGACGCGATGACGAGCGCGGCGACGACGCCGGTCAGACGGGTGGCGGCCCCGAACAGCTTGCTGCGGAGCGATGCCGGGACGATCATGCTCGCCGCCGTGCCGCCGCCGAGACCGGCGACCACGCTGGCGAGTCCGGTGGCGCGGAACTCGCGGTCCCAGTCCAGGTCCTGGTTCGCGGCCATCTCGAGCCCGGCGAGATTCATGATCACGACGATGAGCGCGACCATTACCAGCATCAGCATGGTGGGTAGTTGCAGGACCATCGCCCCCCAATCCACGAGTCCCAGGTCCGCCGGTCCGAGGGTCGGCCACAGGTTGCCGTCCGAGGTGCTCGTCAGCAGGAAGCCCACGACCCTCGCCTCGTCGCCGGGGATCTCGAGGGCGGCGAGTCCGAGGTGGGTTGCGCCCACGGCAAGCGCGACGCTGACCGGCAGGATCCAGGAACGGCGCCACCGGTTCATGGCGAGGTACAGCGCCAGGCCGAACGCCGCGCCCGGAATCCACTTCGAGAGCGTCGCGGGTTGCAGGAGCGCCGGAATCGTGCGCCAGCCGGGCTCCGCCCCCATCAGGGACATGGCGGCGAGGCACACGGCGGCCCCGATGCCGGCGACGAAACCGCCGGCTACCGGGTAGGGGACGAAGCGCACCAGGTTCGCGAGCCGGTATCGCCCGATCAGCAGAAAGAACGCGCCCGTGGCGACGGCGCTCATCACGAGGGCCCCCGCGACCGTGACGAAGCGCGCGTGGCCCTCGGCGGCCGTGGTGGCGCCGATCAGCGCCATCACCACGATCAGCGCCGGGGACAGCCCCGAGATCGCCCCGCGAAAACCGCCGGCCAGGGCAATGACCAGGCAGGCGGCGAAGTTTCCGAACAGCACCAGCCCGACGCCCTGGGACGCATACGGTGCGAGCGGCCCGGAAAAAATGGGAGTTCCGTAGGCGATCTGCGCAACGAGCAGGCCGACGCCCGTGGTGAAGCCCGTTACCAGCGCCGGAACGGCCTTCGGCGATACGGCGTCCGCCCAGAGCTCCGATGCGAGATTGCGAAGCGGGGGCATCATCAGGGCCGCGGGCGAGTGAGCACCCCACCGCCCATCCAGATCCTTCGCCCCCGGCTCCCCCCCTGCAAGCCTAACCGGCGGGCGGCGCGGCCGGGTCGCCTTCCGGGCCGCCGGGTACGGACGTGGACTCGCAGCCTTCTCCCCGGGCGGGCGCGGCTAGAATTCCGGCTTACGGCCCATGCGCGGCGAAGAACGACACAAGCTCGAGACTGACGCCCTCATTCTGCGGGTCGAGCGGGCGGTCGACTGGGCCCAGGAGAACCGCCGTTCCCTGGTCACCATCATCGCGGCAACGGTGGGGATCGCGCTCCTGGCCGGCGGCTTCCTGGTGAACCGGGGAAACCGCAAGGAGGCGGCGCGCACCCGGCTCGGTGTGCTCACCACGGAGATCCAGCAGGTGACCGGGGGAGCGGAAGCCCGGCAGGGTCCCTGCGAGGCGTCGCTGTCCGAACTGGAACGACTCGCCGAGAGCGAAGGCAACTCGGTCGAGGGCAGGACCGCGCGCTATTACGCCGGGGTCTGCCAGCGGGCGCTGGGCAACTACGAAGCGGCAGCGGCGAGCTTCGAGCAGGTGCGGGGCCGGAACGATCTGCTCGCGGAGCTCGCCACTCTTGGTCTTGCCGGCGTCCAGCGAACTTCCGGCAAGGGCGAGGAGGCGGCTCTCGCCTACCGAAGCCTGCTGGACGGGGGCGGCGACCTGCCGCTGGATTCGGTGTTGTTCGAGCTCGGGGTGCTCGAGGAGGAACAGGGGAGGCCGGAAGCGGCGATGGCCCACTATGAACGGATCGTCGAGGAATACCCCGCCTCCGCCTTTCGGGACCTTGCGGAGACCCGGAGGGAGCGGCTTCCTGACCCGTCGCGCTGACCCCCTTCGACTCCGGGCAGCGCGTTCCGGGACTCCGCGCGGGAGCCTGAACCCATGACCGAGCCGTTTGCCGGGCCCGTGGCGCCCCCGCCCCCGCCACCGGGAACTCCCCGCCGCGCGAGTTCCGGCTGTCTGCTCAGCGCCATGCTGGTGTTGGCCGTGTTCGTGGGGCTGGGTTTTCTGGGACTGGCGCTGGTCTTCTTCCTCGGCGGCGACCCGTCGGTTCCCGAGGACGGCATTCTGCTCGTCGGCACGGAGGGGGAGTATCCGGAGACGCTGCCCTACGCCCCGTTCCTGTTCGCCGACGCCGGACCCAGTTTCAGCGAGCTGATCCAGGGCCTGTCGCGGGCCGCGGAGGATCCCCGCATCGGGGCGCTGCACCTCCGCGTGGGAGACACCCGGATGGGATGGGCGCGGGCGCGGGAACTGCGGGATGCCGCGCTCCGTTTCCGGGAGGCGGGCAAACGGGTCACCGCCTCGCTCGAGTACGCCGGGCTCATGGACTACTACCTGGCGAGCGCCGCCGACCGGATCCACATGCACCCGCGGGGGCAGTTGGGCCTCTACGGGGTTTCGATGGAGGTCCTGTTCTTCGCCGGGCTCTTCGAGAAGCTGGGAATCGAGGCCCAGTTCGAGGCGATCGGCCCCTACAAGAACGCGCCGGACGCGTTCACCGCATCGGGGATGAGCCCCGAGCATCGGGAGCAGTTGGAATCCCTCAGCGAGGAGTTCCGGTCCGGGACGGTGGAGGCGGTGGCTGAGGCGCGGGGACTGGCGCCGAGCGACGCGGACTGGCTGCTCGCGGACGGCCCCTACACCGCGCGCCGCGCGCTGGAGCACGGCCTGGTGGACGCTCTCAGCTACCTGGACGAGATCAAGGAAGACGTCGAGGAGGCGAAGCTTGTATCCATCGCGGACTACGTGGCTTCGTCGCGGCGGGGCTCCCCGCGGGCTGAAGCGCGGGTCGCGGTCGTCCACGTGGACGGCTCGATCTTTCCCGGCAAGAGCCGCGAAGACCTGGCCATGGGACGGGTCGCCGGCGCCACGACGGTCGCGGAGGCGCTCGCCTGGGCGGAAGAGGAAGCGTCGGTGGACGCCGTGGTGTTGCGCGTTTCGAGTCCCGGCGGCAGCGACTCCGCCTCGGACACGATCTGGAGGGCCGCCGAACGGGTGCGGGCGGCCAAGCCTCTCGTCGCCTCGTTCGGCGACACCGCGGCTTCGGGGGGTTACTGGGTCTCGACGGCCGCGCGGCGGGTGGTCGCCCAGCCGCTCTCCATCACCGGCTCCATCGGCGTCTTCGTCGGCAAGTTCAGCATCGGGGAACTCCTGGAGAAGGTCGGGATCGCGGCGGACCTGGTGTCGGCCGGCGGCCGCCCGAACTGGCTCAGCCCCTCGCGGCCGCTGGACGAGCGGGACCTCGAGCGGCTGCGGGAGGACGCCGCCGAGATCTACGGGGCCTTCCTGGAGCGCGTGTCCGCCGCCCGCAACATGACCACGGCCGAAGTGGACGCCATCGGCCAGGGCCGGGTCTTCACCGGCGGGCAGGCGATGGCCGTGGGCCTCGTGGACCAGGTGGGGGGCATCGAAGACGCCGTGCGCCTGGCGGCCACGGAGGCCGGCTTTCCCGACGACGCGGCCATCGAATGGGTCTCGTTGCCGGAACCGCGGAGCCTCGCCGAGGCGATCGAGGCCGAACTCCGCGCCGGCGGCCTGCGGGAACGGCTTCCGGTTCTGGATGCAGCGCTCCGGGGGACGCGCCTGGCGCTGCTGCCGTTCGTTCCCGAGTTCCGCTAAGGTCGGAGCCCGCTGGGCAGCCTTTCCGGCGCGGCCGTTTACACGGGATCGCCTGCCGACGAACGGGTGAAGCGGCGCGGCTGACCTTCGGCGGGACGAGCAGGACAGGCGCCCGGGACCTCGGCGCGTTACCGTGTTGCGTATGAGCGACGTGCGAGAGCAACGCCATCGCCTCGTGGACCGCGTTCCCGAGGGGCGGACCGAGGCAGCGGCGCGAACTCTGCAATCCCTTGCCACCCCCCCGGAAGCGCCCGACCGCCGCCCCGTAACCTTCGTAGATGAACAGGAGCTGAGTGAAGAGGCCGTGCAGGCGTTTCACGAGGGAGTCGCGGATGGCGACGCCGGGCGGACGTACACGATCGGGGAAGCGGAGCAGGAACTCGGCCTCTGAGCGAGAAGGCCGTCCTGACGCGGCGCGCGCTCCGGGACTTGCGAAGGCTCGGTTTACCGACGCGCCGGCGGGTTTCTTGACGCCATTCGCCGCTATGCGGAGCAGGATGTCGGTGATGTCAGGTGGCTGCGTATCGAGACCCGCGTTGATGCCGGGCGTTCCCTTCAGAGACCGCTGAGGTAGCCGGCGCCGCCGAGCTGCGCCACGGCCTCCTGGATCTCGCGGGCCCGGCGCATCACGTATTCCGACGGACGGGCGGCCGACATGCGCTTGGGGCTCGGCAACACCGCGACCAGGGTCGCGGCCTGGCGCGGCGTCAGGTCCCCCGGTTCCCGGAGGAAGGCGTGCCGGCTTGCCGCCAGGACGCCGAAGACGCCGGGTCCGAACTCGGCGACGTTCAGGTACACCTCCAGGATCCGGCGCTTGGGCCACATCAATTCGATCGCGACCGTGAAGTACGCCTCGAGTCCCTTCCGGAGGAGGTTCTGGCCGGGCCACAGGTAGAGGTTCTTCGCGACCTGCTGGGAGATCGTGCTCGCTCCCCGGAGGCGTCCGCCGCGCCGCTTCTCTTCCATCGCGTCGGCGATGGAATCGAAATCGAACCCGAAGTGTCCCGGGAACTTCTGGTCCTCGGCGGCGACCGCCGCGATGGGCAGGTGGGGCGAAATGTCCTCCCAGCGCACCCATTGGTGGTGCACCGTTCCCCCACCGAAGACGCGCTCCTGGAGCATGAAGGCCGTGGTCGGCGGCGGGATCCAGCGCCACGGCAGCACCAGCAGGACCGTCAGGGCGACCCACGCGAGAACGGCCGCCACCACGAGGCGGCCCCAGCGGCCGAAGCGCTTCTCGCCGGTCATCGGAACCGGACGGTCCGGCCGTCAGCTACCGGCCGGATCCGCGGGAAAGGAGTCCGCGCCGCCCGCGTCCTGTTCGAGGCTCAGCGTCCGGGTCGGGAAGGCGAAGTCCACTCCGATTTCCTTCGCGAGGCGGAGGATGGAGAGCAGGAAGTTGTGCCGCTCGCTCAGTTCCTCGTGCCAGTTGGGAACCTTGAAGAAACAGTAGACGAGGACGTCCACCGACGAGTCCGCGAACCGGTTCAGGTGGATCTCGAAGTAGTCGTGCCGCATCGCCGGGTTCTTCAGGATGAGCCCGCGCACCCCGTCCACGAAGGCCTGGATCCTGTCGGGATCGGTGTCGTAGCGGAGCGCCAGCATGTGTTTCATCCGCCGGAACTTGCGCTGGCCCATGTTGTCCACGATGGAGTTGACGACCTTGCTGTTCGGGACGCTGACCACCGAGTCGTAAAACGTGCGGACCCGGGTCGAGCGGAGCCCGACGCGCTCCACGGTCCCCTCGTAGCCGTCCACGAGCACCCAGTCCCCCACCTGGAACGGCCGGTCGCCGACGATGGCCAGGGAGCCCAGCACGTTCGCGAGCGTGTCCTGGGCCGCGAGGGCGATCGCGAGGCCCCCGAGCCCGAGTCCGGCGACGAGCGTGGTGATCGAGTAGCCCTGGCTCTGGGCGATGAGCAGGAAGGCCACGACGACCGAACCCACCCGGAGCACGGTGCGCGCGAGCGGCACCAGGTGATCGTCCACGTTGGTCTCGGTCTTGGCGGCGATCGCTTCCAGCTTCGAGCAGACCGCTTCGATGGCCCGGAACGCGAACCACACCGCGATGCCCGCCAGGGTCAGGTCCAGCAACACGTTCAGGACCTGGTTCACGAGCACGGGGAACCGCAGATCGGCCAGGAAGCGGCGGAAGATCCAGACCGTGGCGAGCCAGGAAGCGGGCAGGGCCGCCGCGCCCAGCTCCTCCGCGGCCCAGTTGGAGCCGCGGCTGGCCAGGCGGACCAGGAACCCATGGAAGAAGACCCTCAGGAGCCGCTGAGCGACCCAGGCCAGGACCGCGAGGATCGCGAGGCCGATGAGTTGCCAGAGCGTGAACCCCAGGAACGAGCGCTCGACGACCGGAGGGAGCAGGTCCAGCAGCCCGCGGGCGTACCAGGAGAAGGTCGCTTCGTAGAGGGTCCCGGCGGCGCGCACCGTGCTCCCCGAGATACGCCAGGCGAGGTCGCCGCCGCGCTGCAGGCGGAATTCCGGAAGCCGGATGGGGAACGGAGTGAAGGCGGGCTGCCGGCTCTCGGGATCGACGTACTCCGGATCGGCCGGAACGCTGTCCATCCGGACGAACAGGCCGCGTCCGTCGAGGACGGACTTGAGCTGGGCCGCCACGAGGCGACGTTCGTCCTCCGGGACGCTCGCGTCGAAGTCGAGCGTGGCGGTCACGGCGTCCCAGGCGATCTCGTCCTCCAACTGCCCGCCGAGGAACACGTCGAGCGCGGTGCGGGCGCTGCGGAGGTCCTCCGGAACCTGGGAAACGGAGCGCTCCTGAGCGCTCGCGGCGCCGGCGAGCAGGGGGAGCAGGACCGCCGCCCGGAGGAGTGTCTGCTGGATCAAGTGGCTCATGGGGAAGAAGGGACGCGCGCAGCGTACGCCTGGCAGGACTCGAACCTGCGACCTACGGATTAGGAATCCGTCGCTCTATCCACCTGAGCTACAGGCGCATCGGACTGCCGGACGACGCCCGGGGGAATCGTACTCCGCGCGACGGCGGACGGACGCGGAGCCCGGAGCGCGATCCCTACGGGTACGCCACGACCGCGCGCACGGGAGGTCCGAGGCCTTCGAGCCGCGCCAGTCCGCCCAGCGGCGGCAACGCGACCAGGAAGGAGAACCCCACGACCTCCGCCCCGAGCCGGCGGCAGAGACGGAACGCCGCCGCCGCGGTGCCCCCGGTGGCGAGTACGTCGTCCGCGATGAGGACCCGCCGGCCGGCCGCCAGCGCGTCCGTGTGGACCTCGAGCGCGGCCTCCGCGTACTCCAGTTCGTACTCCTCGGCGAGCGTGGCCGCCGGGAGTTTCCCCGGCTTGCGGAGCGGCACGAAGCCCGTCCGCAAGCCGAGGGCGATCCCGGGCCCGAAGAGGAACCCCCGGCTCTCGATGCCGGCGACGGCGTCGATCCCCATCCCCTCGAACGGCGCCGCCATGGCGCCGGTCGCTTCCCGGAGCGCGGCGGGGTCGCGAAGCAGCGGTGTGATGTCGCGGAAGAGGACGCCCGGACTCGGGAAATCGGGGACGTTCCGGATCCGCGCCCTGAGGCGGGCGGCGAGCGCCGGGTCAGAAGACGACCCGGAAGTCACCGGGTCTCCCTCCTTGTGCAGGACTCCCGAGCGGATCCTCGAGAATCGCGTCCACCCGGCCGGGCATGCGCGTTCGAAGCGCTCCCCGCAGGTTCTCCAGGGCCTCCGGGCCGCCGTGGGCCTTGATCTCCACGGTCCCGTCCGGCAGGTTGCGCACCGTGCCCGTGATCCCCAGCGAGCGGGCAACGCGCTGTGCGGTCCAGCGGAAGCCGACTCCCTGCACGAGTCCGGAAACGACGTAGCGGCGAGCGATCCGGTCTCCGCCCGCCACTAGCCGAGCGTTCCCAGTGCGTCTTCCAGATCCGCGAGGAGATCCGCGATGTCCTCGACGCCCACCGACAGACGCACCAGCCCGTCCCCGATTCCCATGGCCCGCCGCATCGGCTCGGGAATCGAGGCGTGGGTCATGGTGGCCGGATGGTTTGCGAGGCTCTCCACGCCGCCGAGGCTCTCGGCGATGTGGAAGACGCGGAGCGCCTCCATGACCCGGCGGGCGCGATCCATGGTCCCCACGTCGAACGAGAGCATTCCCCCGAACCCGCTCATCTGCCGGCGAGACAGTTCGTGGCCCGGATGGGCTGGAAGTCCCGGGTAGTGGACCGCCGCGACGTTCCGGTGCCCGTCGAGCATCCGGGCGACCTCCCGGGCGTTGTGGTCATGACGCTCCATGCGAAGCGCCAGCGTCTTCGAGCTGCGGAGCAGGAGCCAGGAGTCGAACGGCGAGAGGATCGCGCCGGCGGCGTTCTGGAGGTAGCGGAAGCGCTCCAGGTGCCCCGGGTCCCGCGCCACCAGGATGCCGCCCACGCCGTCGCTGTGGCCGTTCAGGTACTTGGTGGACGAATGGACGACGATGTCGGCGCCCATTTCCAGCGGGCGCTGGAAGTAGGGGGACATGAAGGTGTTGTCCACGACCACGAGGGCGCCGTGTGCGCGGGCGGCGTCCGCAAGGGTGCGGAGATCCGCGATCCGCAGCATGGGGTTCGTCGGCGTTTCGAGGAAGAGCATCGCCGCTCCCCGCTCGAGTTCCCGAATCGTGGCGGCGGTGTCGCTCGTGTCCACCCAGGTGAAGTCGAGTCCCCGGCGGCGGAGCACGTTCTCGCCGACCCGGTAGGTGCCGCCGTAGCTGTCGTTCGTGGCGACCACCCGTCCGCCGGTCTCGACCAGGTCGAACGCCATCACGATGGCCGCCATTCCGGAGGCGCAGGCCACTGCGCCCGCGCCGCCCTCGAGGGAGGCCATGTTCGCTTCCAGCGCGTCGCGCGTCGGATTCCCCGTGCGCGAGTACTCGTAGTCCCCAGGCTGCCCGGGCGACTTCTGCATGAAGGTCGCCGCGGTGACCAGCGGGACGACGACGGCGCCGGTGCCGGGGTCGGGGTGTTGTCCGGCGTGGATGGCGCGGGTGGCGAAGCCCCGGGAGGGGCGTCCGGGAGCGCGGTCCGCCATGGTCAGGGGCGCGGATTCTACCGGGGCGCCGGTGCCACGACAGCCCGTGGCGAAAGCGCCCGCACGAGCCCGGGGATATCCCGCGCCCCCTCCGGCGGCTGGTGGGTATCGGGCGCTTCCCCACAGGTGGTGGCGCCAATCGCTACGCGATTCGCGCCACCGTTTTTCGCGGGGAGGGGACACCCCTCCCCGCACCCCACCCCCGCGGCGCTCGGCGCCGCGAAGGAGAGTCCTCAGCGTTTCACACGGGCTGATAATTTGGAGCCTCTCCGCTCTCCCGATCGAAGTGACCGAAAACACGGTGTACCGCGTGACGTTCCTGAACCAGGGGGAGGTGTACGAGGTGTATGCCCGTTCGGTCAGCCAGGGAGGCATCTTCGGCTTCGTGGAGATCGCGGACCTGATCTTTCGGGACGAGACCAAGAAGGTCATCGATCCCTCCCGCGAGCGGATCGCGAACGAGTTCAAGGGCGTGCCGCGGACCTTCGTGCCGCTCCACGCCGTGCTCCGGATCGATCAGGTCGAGCGGGAAGGCGAGGCGCGGATCACCCCCAGCGCCGCCGGAGCGAAGCGCGGGGAAGTCCGGCTGTTCCCCACGCCGATCCCGGCGCCGGCTTCGGACTCCTGATTCGGGTGGGGATGGCGGCCAGGGAGCCCCGGTGTTCAGGCCGGCATCGCCAGCCGGAGGCTGGCCGAACTCCCTTCGCCAGCAGGTCCAGGGCGTTGCTTTTCGCTGGTCTTGTTGTCCTCTCGGCAGGAATCCCGGGCGTCGCCGCCGCCCAGCCGAGCGCGGACGCGCTCGACGCGGTCTTTTCCGAGTGGGACCGGGAAGACTCCCCCGGCTGCGCGGCCGGGGCGCTCCGGAACGGAGAGTTCGTGTTCCGCGGGGCCTATGGGATGGCGAACCTGGACTACGGGATTCCGCTCACCTCCGATTCCATCTTCCGGATGGCGTCGGTGTCCAAACAGTTCACCGTGGCGGCGGTGCTGGTCGCCGAGGATCAGGGACTGCTGTCGCTCGAGGATCCGCTCCGGAAGCACTTCCCCGACCTCCCGGACTGGGCGGACCCGGTACGGATCCGGCATCTCGTGCACCACACGAGCGGTATCCGCGATTACCTCGTGGTCATGTCGCTCCGGGGTTTCGGGGATGACGCCCATTTCACCGATGCGGACGTGCTCGCGGCGCTTCGCCGGCTCGAGCGGCTGAACTTCGATCCGGGCACCGAATACCTCTATTCCAACTCCGGCTACTGGCTCCTCGCGGAGTTGATACCCCGCGTCTCCGGGCTGACGCTGCGCCAGTTCGCCGGGGAGCATCTCCTTGGACCGGTGGGCATGACGGGCAGCCACTTCCACGACCGGCACCGGGAAATCGTGCCGGGAAGGGCGACCGGGTACCGGCCTCGCCCGGAGGCGGAGGGAGGCGGATTCGAGGAGGACATGACCACCCTCGAGATGGTGGGGGACGGCGGGCTCTACACGTCGGTGAACGAACTCCGGCACTGGGAACGCATGTTCCTCGATCCGGCGGCCCTCGGCCCGGATCTGCTGCTGCGGCTCACGGCTCCGGGGCGCTTCCATGACGGGTCGGCGCAGGACTACGCGGGCGGCCTCGGGCTCGGCGAGTACCGGGGGCTCGCCACGGTTTCCCACGGGGGCAGCTTCGTCGGCTTCCGTACCTACGCGCTCCGCTTTCCCGAAGCGGCGTTCGCGGTCTTCGTGCTCTGCAACTCCGCGAGCGCCGATCCGGGGACGCTCGCGCGGCGGGTGGCCGACCTGTTCCTTGCCGAGGCGATGGCCCCGGCTCGAGATCCCGCTCGCGCGGGGACGGGGGAGGACCTCCCGATCCGTCCCGGACGGTTCTGGGAGGCCGCCTCGGCGTCGCTCGCCTCGATCGAGCGGAAGGACGAGGGTCCCGTGCTGGTCCGGGGCGGCGGTGACATCGCGCTGTCCTTCGTCGAGGGCGAACTCTCCGGATTCGCCGGAGAAACCCGGCTGCGGCTCGATCCGCGGCCGGAGGGGTTCGTCCTGCGCCAGCCGGGACAGCGGGATTTCCGCTACGTGCGGATCGAGCCTTACCGGCGCGACGAGGGGGAGCCTGCCTTCGCCGCCATGGTCGAGCTTGCCGGCGCCTACCGCTGCCGGGAACTGGACGTGAGCTACGAGGTGCGGTTGGACGCCCGTCCCGGGCTCACCCTGGTGGGCTCGGGCGGGGAGCGGGCCCTGGAGCCGGTGTTCGAGGATCCAGAGGGATCCTCGGCGGTCTACGCGTGGGACCGCGGGACGGTCCGTTTCCTGCCGGACCCGGGCGCAACCGGCGCCCGGGGATTCGAACTCTCGGCGGGACGGGCCCGGGGGTTCCTGTTCGTCCGTGAGTGAAATGCACGGCTCGCGGCTGGTAGCATGAGTGCCATAAGCAGCAGGCGATCCGGCAGCCGTCGCCAGAGTGACGGGGCCGCGCATTGAAGGGGTAGAAAGTCATGTCGCATCAGACGAGTCGTCGCGAAGTTCTCCAGGGCGGTGTCGCGCTGGCCGGGCTCGGGGTCTTCGGGTTGCCCGAATGGGCGTTCCCCGCCCTCGCGCAGGGTGAGGAACTGGTCGAGTTCACCGACCTGCCGGACAACATCGTGCTGGCGCGGACGCCGGACCGCCGCATCATCGACGTCCGGCATATCGACGGGCCCATCACGCCGGCCGACCAGTGGTTCACCACCCAGCACTACGGCCATCCGGACGTCGATCCGGACACCTATCGGTTGAAGGTGTCCGGGATGGTGAACGACGCCCTGAACCTGTCGCTGGCCGACCTCCGGGCGATGCCGAGCCGGGACCTGGAGTTCGGGTTCGAGTGCTCGGGCAACCGGGGACCCCTGAACGGGCTGTCGAGCAACGGCCAGTGGACCGGCGTCCCGCTACGCGCGGTCCTCGAGCGGGCGGGCCTCATGGACCGCGCCCGCGAGATCGTCTTCTTCGGGGCCGATCACGGCGAGGAAGAGGTGACGTTCCGGGGCCGGACCTTCACCGTCGACCAGCAGTACGGCCGCAGCCTGCAACGGGACAAGGCGCTCTCGGACGAGCCGCTGCTGGCTTACGCCCTGAACGGCGAGCCGCTGACCGCGCACCAGGGCCGTCCGCTCCGGCTGCTGGTCCCCGGCTGGTACGGCGCGCCGAACGTCAAGTGGCTCTCCGAGATCCACGTGCAGGAAGACCCCTATCTCGGCAAGTACCAGGCGCGCTGGTATCGCACCCTGAGGGGGGAGATGATCAACGGCGAGATGAAGTGGGTGGAGACGGCGATCACGAAGATGCGGCTCAAGTCGTTCATCGCCCGGGTGACGAAGGTGGACGGCCACCACCGCGTCTTCGGGGTGATCATGCACGACGGCACTCCCATCGAGTCGGTCGAGGTGCAGGTGGACGACGGTCCGTGGGAGGCCGCGACCCTCGATCCCACCATGACCGCGAAGTACTCGTGGAAGTTCTTCACCTACGACTGGCACGGGGCGACGCCGGGAGAGCACACCGTCACCTCGCGGGCCACCGACGCCAGCGGCTACCGGCAACCGACGGCCGAAGAGCTCGAGGTCAAGCAGACGTTCCTCGAGCAGAACAACCAGCATCCGCGGACGCTGATCATCACCTGACGGAGCGCGGCCGGTTCGTTCCCGGGTGAGGGCGCTGGTGCGCACGTCCGCGGACCCGCGGGCGCTGGCGGCGTTCGTGGCGCGGGCGATCCTCGGTCTGATCTTCTTCATGGCCGGATGGTGGAAGGTGTTCACCCTGGGGGCGGTACAGCACGCTCGCTCCGTTTTCGTGGAGCCGTACGGAGAGACCTGGCTGCCGGAGTGGGCGCTTTGGGCCACCGGAACGGCGGTGCCGTTCGTGGAACTCGTCGGCGGCGGGCTCATGCTCGTCGGCTGGATGCGCTGGCCGGCCGCGCTCGGGCTCGGTGGAGTACTGGTCCTCGTGACCTTCGGCCACCTGCTGGCCGAACCGCTTTTCGCCTTCAATGCCCACCTGGTGCCGCGGACGGTGCTGCTGATCGTGGTGCTGGCGCTCTTTGCCGAGGACCGCTGGAGTTTGGACGCGTGGCGGGAGCGCCGCCGGTTGTTGTGAACGCGCAGTTCCGCGGGTCGGCCAACAGCCGTGATGGCGCCGCCGGCTTGGAGCGCCGACCTCCGGTCGGCATCGCACGGGAGCGCGAAACCCGTGTCGATGGTGCTGCTCTCCGTCGGTCTGGGGGCCACGCCCGGCTCCTTTGGGGTCGCATTGCGCCGTTCCCGCTTGGAATCACGCCAGGTGAGTCGGCTCCGGCGTGCTTTTCGCGGCCTTCGGCCGCCTGCCGACCGGAGGTCGGCGTTCCAAGCCGACGGCGCCATCCGCGCGGGTGGCGATACGCGTGGCGCGCCGCGGTGCCGCTGCGGAGATCGGCGTTCCAAACCGTTTCCGCCGCCTCCATGACGGGGCGGAGCCGGCAAGACCGCGCACCCCGCCGGTATTCTTGGCCTCCCGTGGAGCCCGCAGGTTCCGCTCTGCTCATCCTGACCCGCTTCCGACCGTTTCCGCCATGACTACCAGTTCCGCCCCCCGCATCCTTCGCGTCCTCGCCTTCGTCGGCGCCATCGTCCTTGGCGGCCTTTCTACCCAGGCCGCCGCCCAGATCCCCACCCCCGAGGAGTTCTTCGGCCACCGCATGGGCGCCGACCGCAAGCTCGCCAAGTGGGACCAACTCGTCGAGTACTACGAACTCATCGGCGCGGAGAGCGACCGGGTCCGGGTCGAGAACGTCGGCCCTTCGACGCTCGGCCGCCCGTTTCTCGTGCTGTATGTCTCCTCCCCGGAGAACCTCGCGCGGCTCGACGACTACCAGCGGATGAACGCGGTGCTCCAGGATCCGCGCGGGCATTCCCAGGATGAGATCGACGCCGCGATCGCCGGCGGCAAGGTGGTCTTCCTCCAGGGTTACGCACTCCACTCGAACGAGGTGGCGGCGAGCCAGACGGCGGCGGAAATCGTCTGGAGTTTCGCCACCCGTGACGATCCCGGGATCCACGAGATTCTCGACAACACCATCTCGATCCTGGTCCCCTCGATGAATCCGGACGGAGTGGACCTGGTGAACGAGTGGTACGACCGCTGGGTGGGTACGGAATACGAAGCTGCGCAGCAGCCGGGGCTCTACCACCACTACATCGGGCACGACAACAACCGCGACGCCTTCATGCAGAACACGATCGAGTCGCGCTACGTAGCCACGCTGCTGTTCCGCGACTGGATCCCCCAGGGGTTCATCGACCACCACCAGATGGGGGCCTACACCGCCCGCATCTACCTGCCGCCCTACGCCGAGCCCATCCGCCCCGGGGCCGACCCGATCGTCTGGCGGGAGATGTCCTGGTACGGCGCCCACATGGCCTACCGGATGGAGGAAGAGGGCTTCGAGGGAACGGTGAACTCCGCGATCTACTCGGGCTGGGGACATTTCGGGTTCCACTGGATCACCCCCTTCCACAACATCGCCGGCATGCTCACCGAGTCCGCCAGCGCCCGCTTCGCCACCCCGCTCTACGTCCATCCGGACCAGTTGCGGGGCTCCCGGCAGCTCCCGGAATACGAAGCGCAGACCACCTTCCCAAACCCCTGGCCGGGCGGCTGGTGGCACGTCCGCGACATCGTGGACCGGCAGATCTCGGCCACCTTCTCACCGCTCGAGATCGCGGCCCGGAACCGCGAGATCGTCCTGCGGAACGCCTGGCTCAAGGCCAGCCGCCAGACCGAGCGCGGCGCCGAGGGCGAGGTGAAGGCCTACATCGTGCCGGCGCACCAGCACGACCCGCTGACCATGGGCAAGATGGTGGACAAGCTGCTCCTCCAGGGGATCACCGTGGAGCATTCGGCCACCGGTTTCACGCACGAGGGCCGCGTGTACGGGCCGGGAAGCTGGGTGGTTTCCATGGCCCAGCCGAAGCAGGGCGTCATCCGCTGGCTCCTGGGACGGACCTTCTACCCGGACAACAGCTACACCCGCACCGCCGACGGCGATCCGATCCGCCCCTACGACATGTCCGGTGACGTGATCGCGGAGTTCATGGGCGTGCGCGTGGACGAGGCCCGGACGCCGGTGGAGGCGGACCTCGAGGTGGTCACCGAACGGCCGCTGCCGGCAGGCAGTGTCGCGTCTTCGGCGCCGAACGGCTACCGGATCGACGGCGCCCTGAACGACGCGTTCCGGGCGGTCAACATGCTCTTCGCGGCGGGTGCATCGGTCAGCCGCGTGACCGGGGACGGCGGCGGGGCGCAGCGCGGCGACTTCGTCGTCGCTCCGGGGGTGTCCGCCGCGACCCTGGGCGAGGTGGCGGAGGCCACGGGGGTCAGTTTCGCCGCCCTCGACGCGGGCGCCGCCGCAGAGCCGCTCTCCCAGCAGCGCATCGGGATGTACCAGCGCTACTACGGCGGGAACATGGACGAGGGCTGGACCCGCTTGCTGATCGAGGACTTCGGCTTCGAGTACACGAGCCTCTTCGACCCGGAGATCCTCGCCGGCGACCTGCACGAGCGCTGGGACGTCATCGTCCTGCCCGCCGACTCGAAGGAAGGGATGCTCGGCCGGGAGGACCCCGGCCAGACGCCGCCCGACTACCAGAGCGGTTTCGGGGAGGAGGGCGTCAAGGCTCTCAACGCCTTCGTCGAGAACGGCGGCACCCTGGTGACCTTCGCCCAGGCGGGACAGCTCGTCCTCGACGAGTTCGACGTTCCGGTGCGCGACGCGGTGGCCGGCAAGTGGGGCAATGAGTTCTGGGCGCCGGGCTCGACGCTCAAGGTGAAGGTGGACACGTCGAGTCCGTTCGCTTACGGGATGCCGGAGGACGCGCTCATCGCCTACCTCGCCGGCGGACAGGTGTACGAGACGGTCGCGGGCGCGCGCAGCGACGACGTGCGGCGCGTGGCGGTCTATCCGGGCCGGGACATCCTCCAGAGCGGGTGGCTGCTCGGCGAGGAAGCCATCGCGGACAAGGCCGCCATGGTGTCTGTGGACCACGGGGAGGGCACCATCGTGATGATCGGCTTCCGCGCCCAGCACCGCGCCCAGACCCACGGCACCTTCAAGTTCTTCTTCAACGCGCTGGTGGGCGAGTAAGGCCTCGGAGCGCCGGCCTCCGGCCGGCATCGCGCATTAGCGCGAAACCCGCGCCGTGGAGGTGCGTGGAAGGTCCGGGCGGTGCGCTCGCGTCTCGGAATGCGGCAGATCCGTAGCAAACTCCCGATCTGCCGCACTCCGGGATTGCGTTCCCGTCCCCGAACGGGGTTGGCGGCAGGCGTCCCACACCGCCCGGGCCGTTTGGATAGGGTTTTCCGATGACCTACCTACTCTCCCGTCGTTTCTTCCCGACCGGCCGGTGGGCCGCCGTCCTCGCCGCCGCCTCGATGGCTCTTGCGCCCGCGTACGCCCTGGCCCAGGACGAAGCCCGGCCCATCCTCCAGCTCGAGGACGTGTTCGGCCTCGAACTCGCCACCGATCCCCAGATCGCTCCCGACGGTTCGCGAGTCGTGTACGTCCGCAACTCCATGGACATCCTGGTGGACCGCCAGCGGTCCCGGCTGTGGATCGTGGGGGCGGACGGCTCCGACCACCGGGCCCTGACTTCGGGAGAGAGCGGGGGCGACGAGCGCTCCCCGCGGTGGTCCCCGGACGGCCGCCGGATCGCCTACGTGTCTTCCGGGACGCTGCCCGACGACCGCTCGGCGCAGATCCACGTCCGCTGGATGGACAGCGGGCAGACGGCGCGGCTGACCCAGCTTCCCCGTCCCCCGGCAAACCTCAGTTGGTCGCCCGACGGCCGCTGGCTGGCGTTCTCGATGTTGGCGCCCGAACCGTCACCGCCCTACGTGCAGCTTCCCGACAAGCCGGCGAACGCGGAGTGGGCCCCGGCCGCGAAGGTCATCCGCAAGATGATCTACCGCGCCGACGGCGTCGGGTATCTCGAGGATGGCTACAGCCAGATCTTCGTGGTGCCCGCCGAGGGCGGCTCGCCGCGGCAACTCACCACCGGCCCCTTCCACCACCGGAGCCGGCTCTCCTGGACTCCCGACGGGGAACACATCGTGTTCTCGGCGAACCGGCGACCCGACGCGCTGAGGGAACCGGCGGACAGCGAGATCCACCAGGTGGCGGTCGCCGACGGGGAGATCCGCACCCTGACCTCGCGGCTCGGCCCCGACGACAGCCCGGCGGTCTCGCCCGACGGGGAGCGCATCGCCTATCTGGGCTACGACGACCGCTACCAGGGGTACCAGGTCACCAAGCTCTACGTCATGAACCGCGACGGGTCGTCCCCGACGGTGGTGACCGGTTCGCTCGATCGGGACGCCGCCCTCCCGCAGTGGAGCGCCGCGAGCGACGGCCTCTTCTTCCAGTACGACGACGAGGGCGACACCAAGGTGGCGTTCGTGCCCCTCGACGGTGACGTGGAGGTGCGGGCCTCAGGTCTGGGGGGCACCTCCCTCGGCCGTCCGTATGCGGGCGGTTCCTTTTCGGTCGCCGACGACGGGTCGTTCGCGTTCACCTCAGGGACAACCCTCCGTCCCGCCGACGTCTCGGTCGGGCCGGCGGGTGGAGCGGTCACCGCGCTGAACGAAGACCTGCTCGGGCACCGGGAGATCGGCGAGACGAAGGAGATCTGGCTCGAGTCCTCGTTCGACGGGCGCCCGATCCAGGCCTGGGTGGTGACCCCGCCCGGTTTCGACCCCGCCCGGAAGTACCCGCTGATCCTCGAGATCCACGGCGGTCCGTTCACGAACTACGGGTCCCGGTTCACCGCCGAGGTCCAGCTCTTCGCCGCGGCGGGATACGTGGTGCTCTACGTGAACCCGCGCGGCAGCACCTCCTACGGCGAGGAGTTCGGGAACCTGATCCACCACGCCTATCCGAGCCAGGACTTCGACGACCTGATGAGCGCGGTGGACGCGGTCATCGCCGAGGGCTACGTGGACGAGAACAACCTCTTCGTCACCGGCGGCAGCGGCGGTGGCGTGCTGACGAGCTGGATCGTGGGGCACACCGACCGGTTCGCGGCCGCGGTGGCCGCCAAGCCGGTCATCAACTGGTACAGCTTCGTGCTGACCGCCGACGCCTACGGGTTCTTCTACCGCTACTGGTTCCCCGGGTTCCCCTGGGACCACCCCGAGCACTACCTCGAGCGCTCGCCGCTCCACCACGTGGGCAACGTGACCACCCCGACCATGCTGCTCACCGGCGAGGAGGACTACCGCACCCCGATGTCGGAGTCGGAACAGTTCTTCCAGGCGCTCCAGTTGCGCGGGATCGACTCGGCGCTGGTGCGTATTCCCGGAGCCTCCCACAGCATTGCCGCACGGCCGAGCCACCTGATCGCGAAGGTCGCGCACATTCTCCGCTGGTTCGAGGACTACCGCCGCGACTAGCGCCGGAGCGCCGTCCGGAGTTCCCGACAACTATCCCACCCGGATCGGGTGGGGTAGCGGCTGGTTGAAGAGGTAGCCCTTCCGGTTCCAGGGAACCGACTCCGGCTGCGTGCCGCCGGTACGGTCGGTGGCCCTGGTCATGACCGTGTGGCTGCCGGTCATTGGCTCCCAGTCGAACTCGAAGCGGCGCCAGCTCAGCTCGGTCGGGATGCCGGTCAGCCGCGCTGCGTTCCAGGTCGCGCCGCCGTCGTCGCTCCATTCGACCCGGTCGATCCGTCCCTCGGGGGACTGGGCGAAACCGTGCAGGGTGTGAGGCCCGGGGCCGAGTTCCGCCGGCCAGGGCAGGGCGAGGGCGCTCTTGATCGTCTGGACCGTGGCGATCCGGCCCATCGCGCGGCCCTCGGCCGGATAGCTGTCTCCGATCAGGACGTAGGAGCTCGTGTTGTTCCGGGTCCAGTGCGGTTCGCTTGAGACTTCGATCCGCCCGAGCCACTTGATGCTGGAACTCCCCACCCAGCCGGGCACCAGGGCCCGCACCGGAAACCCGTGGTCCCGCGGCAGCGGCTCGCCGTTCAGTTCGTAGCCGAGGAGGACGTCGGCGAGGGCCTTCTCCGCCGGTAGCGCCCGCCGGAAACCCTCTTCCGGCGCCTCCGAATCGAGCCCGACCAGCAGGACCGACGCCGCGGCCGGAGTGATCCCCGCCAGTTCCAGCGCGTCGGCGAGGCGGGCGCCGCGCCAGACCCCGTTCCCGATGCCGCCCGTACCCCACTGGGTGCCCTCGGCGGGCCGCCCCTGCACCCGGTCGAACATCGCGCGGTGGTTCCCGGCGCATTCGAGATAGGCGGTCAGCGAGTGCGACGGCAGGCTCCGGAGGCCGTCGTAGGAAATCGCGATCCCCTTTTCCACCGCGTCTCCCTCGATGACCAGTCTCCAGTCTTCCTCCCGAATCCCCAGGCTGCCGCCGTTGTTGCGGACGAAGAACAGGTCGTTCGGGGTGATCACCCCCGGCATGTCTTCGAGGCGCGCTTCGAGGCTGCCGCCGTGCTCGATGAACGGCGCGGTGTCCTTGAAGAAGGGCGCGACCTCCGGGGGCTCCGCCGCGGGAGGAGGAAGCGGCGCCGGTTCGGCCGGTGGCGGTGGCGCCGTGGGGGCTTCGGCGTCGCGGCAAGCGGCGAGGACGGCCGGAGGGCCACCGGCCAGGAGCAGTTGGAGGACGCGGCGCCGTTTCACGCCGGTGATGCTGTGCGGCGGGCCAGCGAACGGGTCTTGCGGGCCTGCGGCCCGCGTGCCGGTCAGAGACCGGCGTTCCAGGCCGGCGGCGCCAACGGACCGATCCACGGGCCGTCAGGCGGGGACGGGCGTGGTGGCGGCGACCTGGGCCTGGTGCTCCACGATCCAGTCGCAGGTCAGCGCGAGGCCTTCCTCGAGTGGGGTCTCGGGGGTCCAGCCGAGCCGGCGGATGCGGCCGGTTTCCAGGCTGTAGCGCCGGTCGTGTCCGGGACGGTCCGCCACGTGGGCGATCCGTCCCCGGCGGCCGGCGACCCGTTCCGCGATGTCGAGAATGCGGTTCGCCATCTCCAGGTTGGTTCGCCGGTCCGCGCCGCCGACGTTATAGACCGTCCCCGGCGTGCCGGAGCGCAGGAGAAGGTCCAGCGCGGCGCAATGGTCGGCGACGAAGAACCAGTCGCGGACCTGGGCGCCGTCGCCGTACACCGGCAGTTCCTCGCCGGCCAGCGCCTTGGCGAAGAAGGTCGGCACCATCTTCTCGGGGTGCTGGCGCGGGCCGTAGGTGTTGGCGCCGCGGCTGATGACGACCGGCAGGCCGTGGGTCGTGCGATAGGCGAGGGCGAGGAGGTCCGCGCCGGCCTTGCTGGCGGCGTAGGGGTTTCGGGGTACCAGCGGCGCCTCTTCGTCGGCGTCGCCCTCGAGGATTTCCCCGTATACCTCGTCGGTGGACACCTGGAGGAACAGCCGTCCGCGGGTGGACTGGCGGAAGGCTTCCAGCAGGACCGCGGTCCCCAGCGTGTCGGTGCGGGTGAAGACCTCGCCGTCGAGGATGGCGCGGTCCACGTGCGTTTCCGCGGCGAAGTTGATGACGTAGTCGGCCCGGGCCGCGAGCGGCCTGACGGTGCCCTGGTCGCAGATGTCGCCGTGAATGAACTCGTGTCGGGGGTCGGCGAGCGCCGGGCCGAGGTTGTCCAGGGATCCCGCGTAGGTCAGCTTGTCCAGCGTGATCACCCGGCAGTCGGGGTAGCGCGCCAGCAGGAGGTCCACGAAGTGGCTGCCGATGAAGCCCGCGCCGCCGGGCACCAGGAAGGTCGGGTTCGGGAGCATGGGGGATGGAACGGACAATTCTGGCGGCGATCAGGCGATCCGGATGATGATTTTGCCGAAATGCGCTCCCCGTTCCATGCGGTCGAGCGCCGCGGGGAGTTCGGCCAGGGAAAAATGAGTGTCGAGGACGGGCCGGAGGTCCCTCTCTTCGAGGAAGTCCACCACGTCCCGGAGCGCGCGCCGGCAGTCGGTCATGATCCCCGCGATCCGGATCCGGCGCATCACGACCGGCGCGAACTGGACCGGGGCCTCGAGTCCCGTGAGGGCGCCGAGCATCGCCACGGTGCCGCCGGCGGCGGTGGCCCGAATCGACTGGTTGAGCGTGCCGGCGCCGCCGTTCTCGACGACCAGGTCGGACCCCTCGCCCCCGGTGGCCTCCCGCACCGCCTTGTCCCAGGCGGGGGTCTCCAGCCGATGGATCCCGACATCCGCGCCCAGGGCCCGCGCCCGGTCCAGCTTCTCGTGCGAGGAGGAGGTGATGATCACGCGGGCTCCGAGCGCCTTCGCGATCTGGAGCGCGAAGATGGAGACGCCGCCGGTCCCGAGGGTGAGCACGGTCTGGCCGGGCCGCACCGCGCCCTCCGTGACGAGCGCGCTCCAGGCGGTGACGGCGGCGATCGGCAGCGCGGCGGCTTCTTCGTGGCTCCAGCCGGCGGGGGCGCGGCAGAGCGCCGCTTCGGGCAGGACGACCTGCTCCTGACCCATGCCCGGGCCGGGCCCGCCCAGCGTGGCCCTCGAGTACTCGCGCCGGAAGCGGCCGTCCTCCCAGCCGACCACCGGATGCGTGATCACCCGGTCTCCCGGCGAAAACTCCGTGACCCCTTCGCCGACTTCGGCAACCACGCCGGCCCCGTCGCTGATGGGAACCTGGGGCAGGGGCAGCCGCGGGTTGTAGAGGCCCTTCAGGATCAGCAGGTCCCGGTAGTTCAGGGACGCCGCCCCGAGGGCGACGAGTATTCGGCCCGGTCCGGGGGTCTCCGGCGCGGACTCTTCGAAGCGGAGGTTTTCGCTCCCAAACTGATGGAATACCCAGCGCTTCACGGCCGGCAGTGTACCGGCGCAAAAGGGGAATCCGGCGCATCATTTGGCGCGTGAGACGCGCATCCTTCCTCCCTTTCCGCCTTTTCCGCAGGCCGTTTCGGACTGCTAGTGTTCGCGGCCATGGCCACCGGCACCCTCTTTGACCGCATCATCCACGGGGAGCTCCCGAGTCATCGGGTGTACGAAGACGAGCAGGTCTTCGCCTTCCTGGACATCGGCCCCCAGAGCGCCGGACACCTGCTGGTGGTCCCCAAGGAGAGCAAGGAGACCGTTGGTGAACTCTCGGACGATGCCGCCGCGGCCGTCGGGAGGGTGCTGCCCCGAATCTGCCGGGCGGTCGCGAAAGCGACGGGTACGCCCCACTACAACATCCTGCTGAACAACGGTCGGCCTGCCGGCCAGGCGATTCCCCACGTACACTTCCATGTCATTCCTGCCTACGGCCGCCGGGGCGAGCCGGGGCAGGGGCTTCACACCGACTGGCGCCCGGGATCCCTCGGCGCCGGCGAAGGAGAACGGATCTCGGCAGGAATCCGCGAGGCCCTCGCGAACGAGGCAGGGCCTGGCGGTCCCTGATCCGCACTGGCGCCGCCGCCCGGACCTGATGCCGGGAGACGGCCCGGAGAGAGCACGATGACGAAACGCTGGCGGCGAACCGGAGCGCAACTCATCTGGGAGACCCTTCTCGGGGAAGGGGTGCACACCGTGTTCGGGTATCCGGGGGGCGCCATCCTGCCGGCGTACGACGCCATGCTCGACTACCCCATCCGGCACATCCTGGTGCGCCACGAGCAGGGCGCCACGCACATGGCGGACGGTTACTCCCGCGCGAGCGGCGAGGTGGGGGTGGCCGTGGCGACCTCCGGGCCCGGCGCGACGAACATGGTGACCGGGATCGCCACCGCGATGCTCGACTCGTCGCCCATCGTGTGCGTGACCGGTCAGGTTGGCAGCGCCCTGATCGGAACCGACGCCTTCCAGGAGACCGACGTCACCGGGGTCACCCTGCCGATCACCAAGCACAACTACCTGGTGACGGAGGTGGACGAGATCGCGCCGGCGCTCCACGAGGCCTTCTACGTCGCCCGGTCGGGCCGTCCGGGACCGGTGCTCGTGGACATCACCAAGGACGCCCAACAAGCCTTCACCAACCGGCGGCCGCGTCTCGGCAAGGTGGACCTTCCCGGCTACCGGCCCGAACCAAGGCCCCCGGAGACCGCGCTCAAGAGCGCGGCGGAACTCATCAACCGGGCGGAGCGCCCGGTCATCCTCGCGGGGCACGGGATCCTGATCTCGGGAGCGATGGGGCAGGTCCGGGAGCTCGCCGAGCGCGCCCGGATCCCCATCGCCATGACCCTGCTGGGAATCGGCGCCATTCCGGCGAACCACTCCCTCAACATGGGGATGATGGGCATGCACGGGGAATCGTGGGTCAACCAGGCCATCCAGGAGGCCGACCTGCTGCTGGCGCTCGGCATGCGGTTCGACGATCGGGTGACCGGAAGCCTCAAGACCTACGCTCCGAACGCGGCCAAGATCCACATCGACATCGACCCGGCGGAGTTCCACAAGAACGTCCGGGTGGACGTGGCGCTCGCCGGGGACCTCTCCGCCGTGCTGGCCCACCTGCTGCCGGTGATCGAGGCCCGGGACCGCTCGGAGTGGCTCGGGACCATCCGGGGTTTCAAGGGGGACACGGCGGTCCGCGACATCCAGAACCTTCCCGACATGGGAAAGCTCTACGCGGCGCACGTCATCCACGACATCTGGCGCATGACCGGCGGGAAAGCGATCGTGACCACCGACGTCGGCCAGCACCAGATGTGGGAGGCGCAGTACTACCGCCACAACGAGCCCCGCTCCCTGATCACCTCCGGAGGGCTGGGGACGATGGGTTTCGCGCTCCCGGCGGCCGTGGGGGCCAAGGTCGCGCGCCCCGACGACGAGGTGTGGGTGATCGCGGGGGACGGCGGGTTCCAGATGACCATGTGCGAGCTCGCGACCATCGCGCAGGAACGGCTGAAGCTGAACGTCGCGATCATCAACAACGGCTACCTGGGCATGGTGCGGCAGTGGCAGGAGTTCTTCTACGACCGCCGCTACGCCGGGACTCCCATCCTGAGCCCGGACTTCGCCGCCCTCGCCCGGTCGTTCGGCCTCGGCGGCGAAGTGGTGAAGACCCGGCAGGAGGTCGAGGGCGCGGTCGAGCGCGCCCGGGCCGACGAGCGCACGGTGGTGCTCGACTTCCAGGTCGAGAAGGAGGACACCGTGTACCCCATGGTCCCGACGGGCGCCCGCCTGCAGGACATGATCCGGCGGCCCGGGCAGGAGGCTGAGGGCGACCCGGAGTCCGAGGGGGAGCCGGTGGGCGCCGGCCGGACGGTGGAGTGGTGAGGACGTGACTCCCGGCGCTGGTGAGCGGGTCCGGCCGCACGTGTTCGCGGTCTGGGTGGAAGATCTGCCCGGCGTCCTGAACCGCGTCACCTCGCTCTTCCGGCGCCGCGGGTTCAACATCGAGTCGCTCAGCGTCGGGCCGGCGCGGGCCGCCGGGGTGTCCCGGATGACCATCGTGGTGCGCGCCGACGACACGACCGCGCGCCGGATGCTGGTCCAGCTCTCCCGCCTCGTGAACGTGCTGCGCGCCGACGACATCATCGACGAGCCCGCGATCCACCACGAGCTGGCCATGTTCAAGATCTCCGCGGCGCCCGAGGAGCGTTCCCAGGTGATCCAGTTGGCGGGCGCGACGGGTGCGCGCCTCGTGGACATCGCGCCGGGATCGGTCGTGATCGAGGCCACGGCGTCGCCGCAGAAAATCGACGGACTCGCCGAGGTGCTCCGTCCCTACGGGATCCTCGAGCAGGTGCGGACCGGGCTCGTGGGGATGGCGCGCGGGGCCGCGAGCGTGATGACCGACCCGGACGCCCGCAAACCGCCCAAGCGCCGGCGGCCCGGCTCCGACACGGGCGGCGGGTCCCATTCCGTATAGGAACCCCTGAGACCGAAAGGCTGAACCCCGCAACCCGCGGAACACCTGAAGCGACGTTTTTTCCGGCGAACGAGGACTTCGCCGTCACCGGAGGATTCCTTCCATGGCCAACATCTACTACGACGACTCCGCGGATCTCGAGCTGATCCGGAGCCGGAAGGTCGCCGTCTTCGGCTACGGGTCGCAGGGCCACGCCCACGCGCTGAACCTCCGGGACAGCGGGGTCGAGGTGCGGATCGCCCTTCATGCCGGGAGCCGCTCCCGAGCCCGCGCCGAAGCCGAGGGCCTCAAGGTGGTCGCCGGCCCCGAAGCCGCCGCCTGGGCGGACGTCATCACCATCCTGACGCCGGACACCACGCAGGCGGCGATCTACGGGGAGCAGATCGCACCCCACCTCGGTGCCGGCAAGACGCTGATGTTCGCGCACGGCTTCAACATCCGCTTCGGCACCATCGAGCCCCCCGCGGACGTGGATGTCTCACTCATCGCGCCCAAGGCGCCGGGACATCGCGTCCGTGAGCTGTTCATCGAGGGGGGCGGGACACCGGCCCTGGTCGCCGTCGAACAGGACGCCTCGGGGCAGGCGCTGGCGCTGGCGCTGTCCTACGCCCGCGGCGTCGGGCTCACCCGGGCGGGCGTGATCGAGACCACCTTCGCCGAGGAGACCGAGACCGATCTCTTCGGGGAGCAGAGCGTCCTCTGCGGCGGGGTGAGCGAGTTGATCAAGGCGGGCTTCGAGACGCTCGTCGAGGCGGGCTACCAGCCGGAGATCGCCTACTTCGAGTGCCTCCACGAACTGAAGCTGATCGTGGACCTGATGTACCGCGGCGGCCTCAACTACATGCGGTACTCGGTGAGCGACACCGCCGAGCACGGCGATTACCACGGCGGCCGGCAGATCGTCACCGAGGAGACCCGCGCGGCGATGCAGAAGATCCTCGCCGACGTCCGGAGCGGGGCCTACGCGCGGGGCTGGATCGAGGAGGACCGGGCCGGGCGGCCCAACTTCATGGCGCGCCGCCGCGAGGAGCAAGACCACCAGATCGAAACCGTCGGCGCCGAGTTGAGGAAGATGATGCCGTTCCTCGACGCCGTCACGCTCAAGGAGTCCGTCTGAGTCCGGCGTCCCGCCAAGCCGTAACATTCGCGGCTTCGTTTCGGGGGGCGCCGCATGCTTCGAGTCACCGTTTCTTTCCTGCTGGCCGTCGGCCTGCCGTTCGGCAGCGTTGCGAAGGCGCAGGTTCCGGCGCCGGCGGAAGTCCTGGGCTTCGAGCCGGGCGACGACTACCAGCTCGCGCTCTGGGGCGAGCTGATCCCGTACTACGAAGCGCTGGCAGCGGCGAGCGATCGGGTGGAACTCCGCGAGATCGGCGAGACCGTCCTGGGAGAGCCGCTCCTCGTCCTCTTCATCTCCTCGCCGGAGAACCTCGCCGCGCTGGACCGGCACCGCGAGAACGCGCGGGCGCTGGCTCACGCGGAGATCCCGGAGGACGAGGCGATCCGGATTTCCCGCGAGGGAAAGGCGGTGGTCTGGATCGACGCCGGCCTTCACGCCACCGAGGTCGCGCCGGCGCAGATGGCCCCGCTTCTCGCCCACCGGATCGCAACCGAGGAATCCGAGGAGGTGCGGAAGATCCGGGACCAGGTAATCCTGATCCTCATGCCCTGCATGAACCCCGACGGGCTGGACATCGTGGCGTCCTGGTACCGCCGGAACCTCAAGACCCCCTTCGAGACGACCCGCCCGCCCGAGCTGTACCACCACTACGTCGGGCACGACAACAACCGCGACTGGTTCATGAACAACATGCCGGAGACGGCGGCGGTGAGCCGGATGCTCTACCACGAGTGGTTCCCGCAGATCGTCTACAACCACCACCAGAGCGGTCCGGCCTGGGCGCGGATCTTCCTGCCGCCGTTTGCCGACCCGGTGAATCCCAGGATCCATCCCGGGGTCACCACCTCGGTGAACCTGATCGGTTCGGCGATGGCGAACCGTTTCGCCATGAAGAAGATGCCGGGCGTGGTGTCCGACATGATCTATTCGATGTGGTGGAACGGGGGCATGCGGACGGTGCCCTATTTCCACAACATGATCGGCCTCTTGACCGAGACGTCGCACGCTTCGGCGAGTCCGCGGATGTACGACCCGGAGGACCGTCCGGAGTTCGTCGGCAATCCCCGCCGCGGCCAGGCGGCGCCGACCAACGGAACCGACGTCTTCTATCCCTATCCCTGGCCGGGCGGAGAGTCACCCTTCTCCGATCCGGTCCGCTACTCGCTGACCGCGTCCATGGCGGTTCTCGACGTGGCGGCCGACCTCCGGGAAAAGTGGCTCTTCGACATCTGGAGGATGGGCCGTGACGCGATCGAGGGGAGCGAGACGAGCTGGATCGTCCCGGCCGACCAGTGGGACCCGGGCGAAGCGGCCGCGCTCCTGAACGTCCTCTACGAAGGGGGAATCGTGATCGAACGGGCGGAGGAGGCGTTCGAAGTCGAGGGGGAGACCTACGGAGAGGGCTCCTACATCATCCCTGGAGCGCAAGCCTTCCGCGCCTATGCCGAGGACCTGCTGGAGGCTCAGGACTATCCCGACCGCCGGCGCGCGCCGGACGGGCCGCCGGATCCGCCCTACGACCTCGCGGGCTGGACGTTGCCCATGCAGATGGGAGTACGGGTGGATCGGGTCGTGGAGGTTCCCGACGTCGCCTCCGAATCGGTCGCTGGTCCGGTCCGGGCCCCGGCCGGTGAGGTCTCCGGCGGGGCTACCTTCGGCTACGCGATCTCGCACCGCCCGAACGCCGCGGTGATCGCCCAGAACCGGCTGCTCGCCGCGGGTGCCGAGGTGGCCTGGGCGGCGGAGAGCTTCAGCGACGGCGGGACGGAGTACCCCGCGGGGACCCTCGTCGTCCGCAGGTCGGATCCGGCCGATGCGGCCATGGAAGGGATCGCTTCGGAACTCGGGCTCGACGTCGGCGGGCTCTCCCGGGCGCCGGACGGGGAACTACTGCCGCTGGAGCCGGTGCGGGTCGGGCTCTACAAGTCGTACGTCGCGAGCATGGACGAGGGATGGACCCGCTGGTTGCTCGAAGACTACGAATACGACCTCACCAGCCTTTCCGACGACGACGTGCGGACGGGCGATCTGTCGCGGCTGGACGTGATCGTCCTCCCGCACCAGTCCATCCGGGAGATTCTCCAGGGACACGCCCCCGGCACCATGCCCGACGAGTTCACCGGCGGCGTCGGCCTTGAAGGGTCGCTGGCGCTCAGCCGCTTCGTCGAAGAGGGCGGCATGCTGGTGACGCTGGACGGCGCGAGCGACTTCGCAATCGCCCAGTTCGGCCTGCCGCTACGCAACGTGACCGCCGGATTGGCGGACCGCCGCTTCTTCATACCGGGCTCCCTGATCCGGGCCACCGTGGATACGGCGCATCCGCTGGCCTTCGGCATGCGGGACGAAGTGGCGACCCAGTTCGTCCGGAGCCGCGCGTTCGAGACCGTGGGGCTGCCGCGGACCCGGGAGGGCGGCCAGGAGACGACCATGGAGCCGCCGCCCGCCAACGTGGAGGTCATCGCGCGCTACGCCGAGGAGGAGATTCTCATGAGCGGCTGGGCGCTCGGTGAGGAAGACGCGATCGGCGGCAAGATCGCCATGGCCCGGGTGCCGATGGGCGCGGGCGAGGTCGTGCTCTTCGGTTTCCGTCCCCAGTTCCGGGGTCAGCCGCGCGGTACCTACAAGCTCTTCCTGAACGCCCTGAACGGCGCCGCCGTGGAGGATCTGGGAGCCAGGTAGGTCCGTTCGCCCCGTTTACGGCTAGACTTCGCGCCTCTCATGGCCAGGACCTGCAAGCTGACCGGCAAGCGTCCCCTCACCGGGAACGCCATCAGCCACGCCCACAACAAGACGAAGCGGCGGCAGCTTCCCAACCTGCAGTGGAAGACCGTGTGGGTGCCCGAACTGGAGCGGTCCGTGAGGCTGCGGCTCAGCGCCCGCGCCCTGCGCACGATCGACAAGAAGGGTCTGGTGACCTACCTGAAGGACGAGGGGCTCCGCCTCCGCGACGTCCTCCCGGCCCGCGCCCACGCCCGCAACCTCTAGGACGCGCCGGCTTGGAACGCCGGCCTCCGGCCGGCACGCGGGCCGAAGGCCCGCAGGCGGTTCCACCCGAATCCGCATCGAGCGCGCCGGCAGGAAGCGCTAGGAGCGCAAGTAGCGCCGGTCGCCAGACCGGCGTCGCTGCGCGCAGCGCAGCGAAACTCCCGCGGCTTCCCCGTGGCGCGGCCTGACTCCCGGCGGAGACGGTGCCCCGCCCTCACGGCACGGGCAGGAATCCCTGCTCCTCGAAGTCCCCGTCGTACGTGAAGGCATACCGGATCCGGCGGTCGCGCATCACCTCGAAGGAGAGCCAGTCCACGAGAGAGACATGGCGCCGGCCGGCGGCGAACATGGCCGCCGTCGCGCGGCCGTGGAGTTTCTCGTTGATCCAGACGACCTCAGCGACCGGCAGCAACCCGTCGTGGAGTTCCCGGACCGCCTGCATGCCCAGTCGTCGGGCGATGAGCGCGGTGGATTCCACGACGACGGCGTGATGGGTAACGAGAACCGTTCGTACCTGGCGAGCGCCGGAAAGCAGGCGGTCCCAGGTTTGTCTGGCGTCGTCGTGGAACCGCTGCTCGGCGTCGAGGAGCGCGTAGAAGGCCGATGTATCGACGAAGACGGGGGTCATCGCTTCGGCAACCGCCACCTCGCCATCTCCTCTTCCAGGATCTCCCCGTATGCCTCGTCGTGTTTCTCGGCGAGGTCGCTGCGCCCGGAGCGGAACGCCCCGACGGGCCGCCTGGCGCGTTCGATGAGTTCGTCCAGCGCGCTGCCTCCGCGGTACGCGGTGAGCGCCTGGTGGAGCAGACCGTCCGGCGACACGCCGAGCTCTCCCGCAAGCCGGTGCAGCCGCTCGGTCGCGTCTTCGGTGAGATTTCGGGGGGTCAGATTTCCGGTTGCGTCCGAACCGTAGGGCCGGGCTCCCTCCTCGACAGCGGTAGCGCCCCGTTCCGCGGACGCCTCCGCTTGATGCGGAGCGACCGGCAACAGGCGCGCGACGGGACGGCCCCACTTGGTGATGACGACGGGAGTGCGGCTGGCGGCAACCTCGTCGAGGATCCGGAGGCAGGTGTCCTTGAATTTGCCGGCGGAAATGGAACGCATGCGGAAAAATATAGCCATAGCCACATTTCATCGCAAATCCCGCTGCCGTCCGGGGACGACCGGTCCACGTGCGCCCCTGGTTCCGTAGAATCGGCGCCCCCGAGAGGAACGTCCATGAACCTGCGTCTCAGCTTCGCCCTCCTCCTGCTCGCGGCGACCCCGCTCTTCGCCCAGCCCCAGCGCTGGCCGCCGCCACCCATCATCCAGGGAGTCGCCGAGGCCTATCCGCCCGCGCGTCACGGCGGAAACTACATGCACAACTACTACTTCCCGCCCGCGCCCAGCAGCACGCCCTGGGCGCCGGCCTGGTCCCCGGACGGGAAGAGCATCGCGGTGGCGATGTCCGGCTCGATCTGGCGCGTGGACCCCGAGACCGGGAGCGCCGACGAACTGACCTCGGGTCCCGGCTATCACTCGCTGCCGGCCTGGTCTCCGGACGGACGCTTCATCGTCTTCACGGTGGACCGGAACGGCCAGAACATCGGTCTCGCGATCACGGAGGTGGCCACCGGAGAAACGCGCACGCTCCTGAGCGACGAGTTCCTCCATACCGACCCGGCGTTCTCGCCGGACGGGACCCGGCTGGCCTACGTGTCCACGAAGCCCTCGGGCTACTTCAACGTCTACGTCCGGGAGTTTGCGGCTGGCGAACTCGGATCCGAGGAGATCGCGCTCACCCGGGACGAGAACTACGGCAAGGAGCGGCTCTACTTCGGTTCCTGGGACATGCACATCACGCCGGCCTGGATGCCGGATTCCCGGGAGCTGCTGATGGTCTCGAACCACGAGGTGCCGCTCGGCTCCGGGAACGTGGTCCGCACCCCGATGGCCGTGGACGGGTTCGAGGAGGGAGTCACGGTGCTCGCGGAGCAGTCGCTCTACCGGACCCGTCCGGACGTCTCGATCGACGGGAAGCGGTTCATCTATTCCTCGACGGCCGGGGCCGCCGATCAGTTCTCGAACCTCTACGTGCAGCCGACCGACGGCGGCTCACCCTACAAGTTGACCTTCTTCCAGCACGACGCCTTCCACCCGCGCTGGTCGCCGGACGGCGAGTGGATCGCCTACATCGACAACGCGGGGGGGCTGCCGCAGCTCGCGCTCCTCGAGACCTACGGCGGGAAGCGGCGGACCGTCGAGATCACCCGGCGGAACTGGAGCCGGCCGATGGGCGTGCTCTCGGTGCGCACCGTGGACGATGCGACCGGCGAGGAGGTGGCCTCGCGGATCCATCTCACCGCCGCCGACGGCCGCTTCTACGCTCCGCCGGACGCCTACGCCCGGATCGGCGGGGCCGGGGAGCACTCCTTCCACCAGGCGGGGAGCTTCCGGATGGAGCTCCCCGTCGGATCGCTCGAGATCGAGGCCGTCCGGGGATTCGAGTACGAGCCGGTCAGCACGAATGTGGACATTGCCGCGGGCGACGTGACCGAGCTGACGCTGCGGCTGCCCCGGATCACCGACATGGCCGCCAAGGGGTGGTGGAGCGGCTCCACCCACATCCACATGAACTACGCCGGCAACCTCCACAACACCCTCGAGAACCTGATGTTCATGTCCGACGCCGAGGACCAGGACGTGGTCCTCGAGCAGATCGCCAACAAGGACAACCGCATCCTCGACTACCAGCACTTCGTTCCCGGCGGCGGCGCGCACCCGCTCTCCACCGAAGACATGGTGCTGGTCGTGGGGCAGGAGTACCGGCCGCCGTTCTACGGCCACGTCTTCTACTTCGGCCTGGAGGAGCACCTGATCTCCCCCTACACGACCGGCTACGAGGGCACCGGGATCGAGAGCCTCTACCCGTCCAACACCGACATGTTCCGGAAGGCGAAGGCCCAGGGTGCGACGGTCGGCTACGTGCACGCCTACTTCGGGGAGAACGATCCGCTGTTCGCCCCTGACGGGAGCCCGGGGAGTCTCGGGGGCGCGAAGGGCTACATGGTGGATGCGGCGCTCGGGATGACGGACGCGGTCGAGTGGTCCTCGGCGTCGCGCGCGGGTTTCTTCCCCTGGTACGCCACCCTGAACAACGGTCTGCGGGTCACCGCGGTGGGCGGGGAGGACTCGATCAGCAACATGCAGCGGTCCAAGCTGGTGGGATCGGTCCGCACCTACGTCCACACCGGGGAACGAGGCCTGGATCTCGACGCCTTCCTCGAAGGGATCCGGAAGGGGCGCGCGTTCGTGAGCTGCGGGCCGCTGCTCGACTTTCGGGTGAACGGACGCATTCCCGGGGACGACGTCCAGCTTCCGGACGCGGGGGGCGAGGTGGAGTGGAGCGCCTGGGTCCGCTCCCCGACGCCGCTCGAACGCGCCTGGGTGGTCTCCGGAGGTGAGGATGTGGCGGACATCGCACTGTCCGAGGACCGGCGATCCGCGACGGCGACGGGCCGGCTCGCGATGGATCGGAGCGGTTGGCTGATCCTGCGGGCGGAGGGCTCACCGGACGAAGCGCGCCCGCTGGACTGCGGCTACGCCCAGGCGTTCACAAACCCGGTCTGGGTCAGGGCAGGGGACGAGCCGGTCCGGAGCGCCGCCGCCGCCGAGTACTCGATCCGCTGGATCGACCGGCTGCGCGAGATGGCCGAAGCCTGGGAGTACTGGCGTTCCGAGGCCGAACAGGCCCACGTCTACGCCCAGTTCGACGAGGCCCGGGCGGTCTACGAGGGCTTTCTCGCCGAGGCCCGCGCGATGGGGCGGGAGTGATCGATGAGGATCCGGTTCCCCGTCGCGACTGATAGGCTGCGCTCATGAGCCTGATGGGGCGCGCGCTGGGGACGCGGGCGCCGTTCGTGGCCGCGGGCCAGATCGACGAGGTGCTGAGCGACGAGCAGGTCCTGCTGCTCGATGTACGCACGGCCCTCGAACTGGCCGAATCCGGGACCATCCCGGGAGCGGTCCATGTCCATCTGGGAGAGTTGGCGGATCGGCTGGACGAACTGCCCCGGGACCGTCCGATCCTCACCACCTGAATGGTGGGACCACGGGCCGCGCGGGCCGCGGCCATCCTGGAGACCGCCGGTTTCGAGGTTGTGGGTTTTTCCGGCCTCAAGCAATATACGGGCGCGCGGGAGTACCGCCCGCTCGACTGATTTCCCATGGTTCCCATAGGAGGTCCACGATGAAGAGGACTCTTTTCTTCGCCGGGCCCGCCCTCGCCGCGCTGGCGCTCGGTTGCGGCGGTGGCGGCGAACCGGCCGCCGAGGAAGCGGCTGCCCCTGAAGCGGCGGCGCCCGAGCCGGCTCCCCGCGTCGAGGCGGCGGACATTGACGGCGCGCTCGCGAACGGCGCCGTGCTGCTCGACGTCCGCACCGACGAGGAACTCGCCGAGCACGGCACGATCGAGGGCTTCGTCCACATCCCGATCGACGAACTGGAGGCGAGGATGGCTGAACTCCCGGCTGGAGTTCCCGTCCTCACCGCTTGACAGGGTGGCGGAAGAGCCGCGCGTGCCGCGGAGCTGCTACAAGCGAACGGATACGAAGTCGTCGGGTTCTGTGGTCTGAGGGACTACGAGGGCGAGCGGGTGTACCCGGGCGCCGCTGACGAGTAAGCCCGAAGCGCTACAAACCCGCGGTCCGGAACCCCGCCATGATGTCGCGGCGGTCCGGACTGAAGAAGTTGCGATAGCGGCCGGTCAGCATCCGGCTGCGCGTCGCCCAGGCGCCGCCGCGCAGGACCTTGGTCTGCTGGAACTGGCTCTCCGAGTATTCCCGGTACGCATCGGGGCGGAATTCGGGAAACGGCTCGAACGTGTCCGCTGTCCACTCCCAGACGTTGCCGAGCATCTGCCGGCAACCGAAGGCGCTGTCGCCGTCCGGCAGCGCCCCGACCTCGACGCAGCCGAGCGTCCACCCGTCCAGATTCGCGTGCCGGGATTCGGGCAGCGCCTCGCCCCAGGGATAGGTCCGTTTCCGGGACGCCAGGCGGTTTCCGTCGGGTTCGCCGAGCGCCGCCGTCTCCCATTCGGCCTCGGTGGGAAGCCGCCGTCCCGCCCAGGCGCACCAGGCGTTCGCCTCGAACCAGTTGACGTGGATGACCGGCTCGTTCAGCGGCAGCGGCGCGGTCTCGTCGAAGCATCGCAACCGGAACGCGTCCGCTCCGTCGGAGAGCCAGTAGACGGGCCGGGGTGCCCCGGCCCGTTCCCGCCAGGCCCAGCCCGCGTCGCTCCAGAACTCCCGCTTCCGGTAACCCCCGGCATTGACGAATTCGGCGAACTCCGCGTTCGTGACCGGCGCCTTCGCGATCGAAAACGGCCGCACGTCCACCGGATGCGCCCACTTCTCGTTGTCGTAGCAAAACGGCGCGTCCCGCTCCGCTCCCAGGCGGAAGGTCCCGCCCGGAACCCGGGCGTCGCCGGGACAACCGCCGGACGGTTCCCGGGAAAGACTCCGGCCCAGCCGCGGCGCCGGGTAGCCGAGAGTCTGCCGGGAATAGACGTATGCCTCGGTGTGCATGTCCTCGTGGAACGTGGCGAACTGGTACATGAAGCTGTCCCGCTCGCTCGCCGTGCCCGGACCGAGCCGTTCCAGGCAGCGGTCCTTGACGGTTTCGGCGTAGCGGATCGTTTCCTCCATGCCGAGCAGCGGGAGGTCCCAGCGCGTGTCCTGGAGGACGGCCGCCGAGTCGTACAGTTCGTCGGCTTGCCGCAGGATCGGGGCGTGGCCGTAGAGGTCGCGCAGAATGAAGTTCTCGTAGAACCACGCAACGTGCCCGATCTCCCACCGCAACGGATTGACGATGGGCATCTGGGGCCCCATCAACTGGTTGTCGTCGAGGCCGACGGTCAGTGCGATGCTGCGCCGGTGAGCGTCTTCCATGATGGCGGCGAGATGATCGGCCGGAACACGCTGGGTCATGTTGGTGGCGGGGTTCGCCCGTGCGAATCATTCTAGTAACCCCCGCGGGCGCGAGGTCCCGCTTCGGCAACCGGATCACCGCGCGGCGCTGGGCGGCGGTGCTGCGGTCGCTCGGCCACCGGGTGGCCATCCAGACCGCGTGGAACGGCGCGTCCGCGGAGGTGCTGATCGCCCTCCACGCGTGGCGGAGCGCCGCTTCGATCCGCGGCTTCCGGGCGCGTTTTCCGACCCGTCCGCTGATCGTGGCGCTGACCGGGACGGACATCTACGGGTTCCTGCTCAGCGAGCCGGAGACCACCCGGAGGTCGCTCGAATGCGCCGACGTGCTGGTCGGGTTGCACGACCTGGCCGGGGAAGCGGTGCCGCCGGAATTCCGCGCCCGGGTTCGGGTGGTGCACCAGTCGGTTCCAGCCAGGAGCGTGACGCGCTGTCCCGTGAAACGGTCCTTCGACGTGTGCGTCGTGGGGCACCTCCGCCGGGAGAAGGATCCGCTGCGGGCGGCCGCGGCGGCGCGGGAGATGCCGGCGGACTCGCGCCTGCGGATTCTCCACGCCGGTGGGGCGCGGGATCCCGAGTGGGCCGAAGCGGCGCGCCACGAAATGGCTCGCAACCCGCGTTACCGGTGGCTGGGCGAAGTGCCGCCGTGGCGCGTGCGGCGGCTCTACGAACGGACGCACGCCATGGTGATCCCGTCGCTGGCGGAGGGCGGCGCCAACGTCGTGTCGGAAGCGGTGGTCGCCGGGCTGCCGGTGATCGCGTCCCGGATCCCCGGAAACGTCGGCCTGCTCGGTTCGGACCACCCGGCCTACTTCCCGCCCGGAGATACGGGGGCGCTCCGGGCTCTCCTGCGGCGGGGGGAGAGCGATCCCGAATTCCTCGCGGAGCTCACCCGGCACGGCGCCCGGCGGGCGCCGCTCTTCGCTCCCGAGCGTGAGCGCGAGGGCTGGCGCCGGTTACTCGATGAGCTTCGGTGACCCGGTCGTGATCAGTTGATGAGGTAGATCTTCTCGTTCGGCGGCTGGAGCCACTCGATGCCCTTGCTGGTCACGACGTGCGGGTTCGAGATGTTGATCGCCAGGGGGAACCCGGGCCGTTCCGGGATGTTCATGTGCACCATGTACTCGTACGCGAAGAGGTGGTTCTCCTGGATCACCAGGTGGTGCCGGTCGGCGCGGAAGTTGGTCACCGAGGGACCGACGGTGCCGGTGCCCACGGTGCCGTAGGCGTGGTGGTCGATGGCGAAACCCGGCTGGTCGCCGTCGCCGAGCCCCTCCTGGATGATCACGTAGTCGAGGTTCCTTTCGCCGTCGGGGGTCCGGCCGATCCCCTGGATTCCGGAGTTGACGAACGGCGTGTAGATGTAGCCGGCCTCCTCCATGGCCGCGACCATGGCGTCGAGCGACTCCTTGGCCGTCATGCCCACCCGCATGTGGGGCCGCATGATCCACTGGCCGGCGATCGCGAGGTCGAACAGCTTCTGGATGCTCTCCGGAGGGGCGGTCTCGCCCTCGCGCAGGATGTAGGCGTGGGTCTTGGTGTCGGTGCCGAAGCCCATGTAGTTGACCCCGACGTTGAAGGCGAAGAAATCGCCGCGCTGAAAGACGTAGTCCTCGTGCCAGATCCAGTAGCGGGCGTCCGGCGGATAGGGCGGGTCTTCGGATACCGCGGTGTAGTAGAGGCGGATGCCGCCCCGTCCCCCGGTGCTGAATCCGGCCAGGTGGCGGTCGTAGGCCCACTCCCGGGCCCAGGTGGTGATCTCCCGGATCGTGGTGCGCCCCGGCTCGATCCGGGCCAGGGCCTCCTGGGTGAGTTGGCGGGCGGCCTCGAGGTTGTTGATCTGCTCGGCCACCTCGCGGACCGTTCGCCGCACCAGGAAGTCGTTGACGACGTTCTCCGCGGAGACGATCCGCTCGACGTAGGTGGGCCCGAGGATCTTCACCAGCTTCAACCAGGAGGTGTGCGACAACCCGTCGGCCTCGGCGAGCCACTCGGAGGTGTTCACGGCGATGGTCTGCGGGTCGCGCTCGGCGACGAACTCGGTGAACTCGTCGTAGACCTCGTCGCCGTAGTTGAACGCCATCTGGTAGCCGCGGCCGTAGCTGGAGATGGTCCGGGCGAAATCGTCGGAACCCCGGACGTCGATGTCCTCGACCGCGCCGGCGCTCCCGAAGGCGGCCCGCTCGATCCGGTCGCCGAGGTCGGTGAAGACGAGGTAGCCGTAGGTGTTGCCGAACCAGTAGGCCATCGGGTCCGGGTCGCCGTGGCGGGTGACGTGGATCCACATGTCCACGCCGTTGTCGCGCATGGCGCCCGGCAGGATCAGATCGAGCTTGTCTTGCCGAAGGAGGCGCATGACCTCGCCCCCGCTGCGGGAGGAGTGGACGCCGGGCTGGGCGGTTGCGAAGGTGGCCGCGAGCAGCAGCGCGATCAGGATGGATGGGGTTCGAACGGGCATGGTCGCCTCCTACCCGGTCAGGGTATGGGAGGGACCGTCAAATCCGCCAATTGCAGGAGCGCCGGCGTTCACGCCGGCATCGTCCCCCGCAGGGGGGCGAAACTCCCGTCGCCATTTCGCCGTGCGGCGATGTGCCCCCGCTCCCGAACCCCTTGACGGGGTGCTACGCCGCCATCTTCTGGGCGGCGTCGAGGACCGTCGCCATCTTCGCGGCGCCGCGCTGCATCTCGTCCATGGTGCCGATGGAGATGCGGCAGCGGGTCCATAGCGGCGGGAACGGCCGCCCGACCCGGACGCCCTCCGCGGCGCAGGCCGCCTGGAACTGCTCGATCGGCATGCCGACGTCCACGAAGATGAAGTTCGTCTGGGCGTCGGTGGCGCTCAGCCCGCGGTCGGCGAAGAACTTGATGATGAAGTCCCGCCCCTCGGCGTTCCGCTTCTTCTCGTTCGGGAGGTAGTCGGGGTCCGCCTTGTCGCGCTCGAGCGCGGCGTTCGCGGCGACCAGCGCCGGAGTGCTGACCGAGTTGCCGAGGTGGAACTCATCGAGTTCCGCGATGGTGTCCTCGTGCGCGATCGCGTAGCCGACCCGAAGCCCCGCCATTCCGTAGGCCTTCGAGAAGGTGCGCGCCACGATGATGCGCGGGTTCTCGATCGCCGTCGGGATCATGGTCTCGTGGCCGGGCGTCGTCACGTAGTCGATGTAAGCCTCGTCCACCAGGATGCGGAGGTTCTTCTCGACGTCGAGCGCCCGCATCAGGAAGTCCTTGCTCTGGGCGGGATCCACGAGCGTCGCCACCGGGTTGTTCGGGTTGCAGTAGAAGAGCATCCCGCTGCCCTTGCAGGCGTGGAGCGTCTGGTCGAGATCCATCGTGAAGTCGGCGGTCAGCGGCACCGCCTTGGTCCGGTAACCCATGAGGTTGGCGTAGCCGAAGCACTCCTCGTAGGTCGGAAGCGATCCGACGAGGGCTTTCTCCTTGCTCGCATACTGGTGCGTGCAGTCCACCAGGATCTGGGTGGAACCGGCGCCGACAAGGACATTCTCCGGCTTCACGCCCCATTTCTCGGCGATCGCCTCGCGCACCGGGCCGCTGAACCGGAACGGATAGCGTCCGGCGATCACCCCCTCGGGTCCGATGACCGAGTCGAGAGCGTCCATGACGAACTCGCCGGGACCGAGCGAGTTCTCGTTGTTGGCCAAATTGATCGCCTCTTCGGGGGCGATGCCCATCTGGGCGGCGAACGCGTACTGCTCGCGCAGCCGTGACCGGACGAAGGTCGCGGCGTAGAGGCCGGCGGCGCCGGCGGAGGCGTGACTCAGGAAACTGCGGCGGGAGAGCATGGGGTGGCTACCTCCTCGTAGCGGGGGGTCCTTGGTGCGAGATGGGAGCTGCGATCCCTCGGGATATCACTGCTGCTGGTTGTCGGCGGTGGCGAGGCCGAGCACTTCGGCGAAGACCGCGGTCGCGCGCTGCATCTCCTCGAGGGTGCCGATCGAGATGCGGGCGTGGGTGTCCTCGTAGGGAGGGAAGTCCCGCCCCACCATGATGCCCCGCTCGGCGCAGGCCTCGCGGAACTCCTTCGCCGGCCGGCCGATGTTCACGAAGATGAAGTTCGTGTTGCTGGGGACCGGATCGAGGCCGTGCCCCGAGAAGAAGTCATGGGTGAGCTTGCGGGCCGCTTCGTTCCGCTGGATTTCCTTCTTGATGTAGTCCGGGTCCTCCAGCGATCCCATCGCCGCGGCGATGGAGAGGACGGAGGTTCCGAACGTGAGCTGCAGCGGCGCGAGCTTCGCGATGGTGCCGGCCTGGCCGAAGCCGTAGCCGACCCTGAGGCCGGCCATCCCGAAAGCCTTCGAGAACGTCCGCGCCACGAACACGTCGCGGTGTTCCATCGCGAGTCCGGCGCCGGTGTCGAAGCCGGGATGCGAGGCGTAGTCGTAGTAGGCCTCGTCGAGCAGGATGGCGGTGTACGGCGATTCCTTCTTGACGAAGTTCACGAAGTCCGTCACGTCGGCGAGCGAATGGACGGTGCCGGTGGGGTTGTTCGGGTTGCACAGGAAGACGAGCCCGGCGCCGATCGCCGCTCCCGCCATCTTGTCGAGGTCGAGTCCCAGACCGCCGGTCAGGGGGAGGGCCTTGACCTGGGCGCCGAAGTAGCGGGCCGCCCGTACCGGGCTCTCGTAGGAGCACTCCGCGGTGACCAGCGGCCGGTCGGGGCCGGTGTAGGTACGGACGGCGGTCCGCAGAATCTCTCCGGACCCTGCCGACAGCACCACATTGTCGGCCTTGCCCCCGAACATTCCCCCGATCTTGTTGCGGAGGTCGGTCCCGCTGACCTGCGCGTTCATCGGGTAGCGCATGATGGAACCGTACGCTTCCCGGAGCGCCGCCACCGCGGAAGGTCCCGGTCCGAGCGGGTTCTCGTTGCTGCTGATCCGGATTTCGTCGTCCTCGGGGGGAGGGACGAAAACCGGCCCGCCCCGGAAACCGTTCTCGGCTTCCCAGGCCTCCCGGCCCCGGGCGCTGATCGCATGGAGGGAGGCGGCGCTGCCCGCCCCGGCGGGCGCCAGACTGAGGAAACTGCGACGCGTGGTCTTCATCGGGGTTCTCCCTGATCGTGTGGGTGCTCGGGTTTCGCGAGCGTCTGCGGAGTGACGGTCGGCGCGTTCGCCAGTACCTTTCCTGCCATCAAATGTGTTCGCGGGGAGCGTATCCGCTGGATGAGATACGCCGCAACCCCTCGCGGTGTTCCGGATCAGTGGATCATCAGGTCGGTGACGAGCGCGGTGTTCCCCCACTGCATCTTGAGGGTGCCGTTCATCCCGTCCGCCATCAGGCTGATCGTGAACATCTCCGCGGAGTCGTCCGTCGTTTCGACCTTCAGCGGCGCGCTGAAGAGGTCCTTCTCCGGATCGTGCGCGAGGCCGGGCTGTCCGGTCTCGCTGTTGACGAGCAGGTCCCAGCCGTCGTCGGTCTTCTTGGCGAACAGGCTGTAGGCGCCGGCAGCCGCCATGTTGGCGCCGATCATCAGGTCGCCCTCGCTGGTGATGGTGGTGGCGTTCTCCGAACCGAGCCGCCACACCATCCCGGGAGTGACCTGCGCGAGCATGTCCCGCCCGTTCAGGCTCGGCCGGCCGTACTCCACGGTCACCGCCTTGCCGTTGAAGGTCGCCTCGGCCTTGCCGCGCGGGTTGTGCGCGAACGCGATCGCGGCGACCGCCAGGGCGGCGGTGAGTACGGGAACCAGTCGGTGCTTGGGGAATTGGGTCATGGGACGCGTCCTCCGGCGGCGATTCTAGCGACGGTTCGCGGACGTTCCGTTGCGGCGTTCGCGGACGGCGCGGTAGGCTCACTCGTGAGGGGAGCCGGTTCGTGTTCGCGCGCACTCCGGAACCCCCGCCGCTGCCCATGAAATCCCGTTGCCGCCGCCTGCCGTTCACGTTGCCGGCCGCCGGGCTCGCCCTGCTTGCCTGCTCCCTCGCCGGAGCCGACGAGCGCGTGGACCGCCTGCCCGAGGAGCATCGCGTCTGGCTCGAAGAGGAGGTGGTCTACATCATCACCGAGGCCGAACGGGAGGTGTTCCTCGGGGTGGAGGGATTCGAGGAACGCGAACACTTCATCGAGGCGTTCTGGCAGCGGCGGGATCCCGTGCCGGCGACGAAGGAGAACGAGTTCAGGACCGAGCACTACGAGCGGCTCGATTACGCGAACCGGTTCCTGGGGCGGGATGCCCCCCGGCCGGGTTGGCAGACGGACCGGGGCCGGTTCTGGATCATCCTCGGCAAGCCGCGTACGCGGGAGCAGTTCGACGGCCGGAACGAGATCGTGAGCGCGGATCTGTGGATCTACCAGGGGGACACCAGGCTCGGCCTGCCCCCCCGGTTCAACCTCCTCTTCTTCAAGAAGGAGGACATCGGCGAATACGAGCTCTATCACCCCATGTCGGACGGGCCGGACCGGCTCGTGCGCCGCGGCGAGCTGCTCCGCAACCGGCAGCACCACGCGGTGGACATCCTGGAGATCGTCTCCATGGATCTCGCCCGCGCCAGCCTGGTGGTGGACCTCACGGATCCGCAGGCCGACTTCCTCTCCGCGACCAACACGATCGCACCGCGGCTCGACACCGTTCGGCCCTCCATGAGCGTGGACAAGAACTTCATCGACATCGAGGAGTCCCCGTACAAGCTCGTGGATCTGGAGGAGATCGAGGGGTATCTCCGCTACGGAGACCGGGTCACCGCGGAGTACTCGTTCCGGTACGTGAAGAGCGAGGCGGACTTCCGGGTGCTCCTGGGACCTCGGAACACCCCCTTCATTCACTACAGCGTGAAGCTTGCTCCGGAAGACTTCGCCCTCGAGTTCGACGACCGGGAGAACCTCTACCAGACGACGCTCGACATCGACCTCGAATTGCGGACGCTCGAGGGGCGACTGATCGCGATGCAGCGGAACGAACCCCAGATCCGCCTCACCGAGAGCCAGCACCTGGACGCGGGCCGCAGCCCGTTCGCCTATCGCGACAACCTCCCGGTGATCCCCGGGGAGTACGAGGTGAGCGTGGTCGTCCGGAACCGCGCCACCCAGCAGTACACGGTAGCGAGCGCCGAGGTCCGGGTGCCCGCGACCGGAGCGGGTTCCGTCGGGCTGGCGGACCTCGTGCTGGCCTACCGGGTGGATCTGGAGCCCGACCTCACCACCGGGCTTCGCTTCGGAACCTTCCAGTTCGGTTCGTCGGTCATGGAACCCTCGATCGGGGGTGTGTTTTCGACCAGCGACACGCTGAGCGTCGCGGCACAGCCGGTGAACGCGGCGAATGGGCACCAGGTACGGCTCTGGATCGTGCCGGACACGGCCGTGACCGGGGAGACGGCGGCCCCGGCCGCGCCGCTCGTGGAACGGACCGTCCCGGCGGGAACCGCCGCCGACCCACCCATCGTGGACATTCCGCTGGCGGGTGTCGGGTCGGGCAGGTACCGGCTGGTGGCCGACCTGCTGGACAGCGCCGGCAAGGTCGTGGCCTCCCGGGAGGCGCCTGTGCTGGTCTCACCGCGCGCCGCCGTGGACCGACCCGGCTTCATCGTCAGGCGCTCTTTTGCCAGCCACGTTCCCGGATTGCTCGCGTTCGCGCTCGGCGACCAGTTCATGGCCCACGGACGGATTCCGGAAGCCACCGTCGCGTTCCGCGAGGCGACCGCGAACCCGGATCTGCCGATGGCGCGCTGGAAGCTCGCCAGCGCGCTGCTCTTCACCGGGCAGGCGAACGAGGCGCTCGATCTGCTGCTCCCGATCGAGACGGACTACCCGAACGAGATCGAGGTGGCCGAGGGAGTGGGCTTCGCCTACTACATTCGGGGTGAGTGTGACGAGGCGCTGCCGCGGCTCGAGCATGCCCTCAGCCTGCGGGCGGCGGACCCGTCGCTCCTGAACGCGCTGGGCGACTGCCACGAACAAGTCGGCGACGGCGAGCGGGCGCGGGAGATGTTCGAGCGTTCGCTGGAACTGAATCCCGGCCAGCAAGGCGTTCGGGACCGCCTCGCGGGGCTCGGCGATCCGCGCTGATCTCCCGGCCCCCACGGACGGGATGGCCATCCCCTGATGGGCCCGGAACCTGATCCGCTGCCCGAGGAAAAACCCTTTCGCAAGGACGTTCTCCTCGCGCCGCTGACGACGCTCGGGCTGGGTGGACCGGCCGACTGGTTCGTCGAGGCCCGGAGCGAAGCGGAACTCCGGGGGGCCCTCGCCGCGGCGCGGGAGAGTGGGTTGCCGGTCACCCTGCTCGGGGGCGGGTCCAACGTGCTGGTGTCCGATGGAGGAGTCCGCGGCCTGGTGGTCCGGGTGAGGGGAGGCAGCGCCCGGCAGGTGGACAGCGGGACCGTCCGGGCCTTCGCCGGCATGACCGTGAACGGGCTGGTTCGCTGGTGCATCCAGCGAGGGCTTGCCGGTCTCGAGACCTGGGCGGGCACGCCGGGAACCGTCGGGGGCGCGATCCACGGGAACGCTCATTTCGGCGGCCGGGAGATGGGCGAGCTGGTGATGGGTCTTCGCGTCGCGGACGACGCGGGAAGAGTTGAGAACGTCCGCGCGGAAGCGGTGCAGTTCGGTCCCGGGGGCATCGCCCTCGCCGGGCGGGGACGCGTCCTGCTCTCGGCCGACTTCGGGGTGCAGCCGCAAGACCCGGCTGTCCTGCGCCGGCGGGCCCGGGCGTCCCTCGCGTTCAGGAAACGGACCCAGCCGCTCGCCTTGCCCAGCGCCGGCTGCGCCTTCAGGAACCCCGATCCCGAGGGAGCCTCCCTGCCGTCCGGCGTTCCCTGCGCCGCCGGCGCCCTGCTCGACCGGGCCGGGATGAAGGGCGTCGCGGTCGGCGGCGCCCGGGTGTCGGAGGTCCATGCGAACTTCCTGACCGCCGGGCCGGGCGCCACCGCGGCCGACGTGCATCGGCTGCTCGGAATCTGCCAGGCGGCCGTGAAGGCGGCCTTCGGGGTGAAGCTCGTGCCCGAACTGGTCCTGCTGGGAGACTTCCCGTCTTGATCCGGGAAGCGCCGCCGCCGACCACCCTGATCGTCGAAGGCGGCGCCCGGTTGGAGGGCAGGGTGACGGTGGAGGGAAACAAGAACGCGGCGCTGCCGCTCCTTGCCGCCTGCCTCCTGACCGACGAGTGGTGCGAACTCCGAAACATGCCCGACATTCGGGACGCCGTCACCATGGCCGGGGTCCTCGAGGGCCTGGGGGCCGAAGTCGAAGGGGTCGGGACGGATCGGGTGCGGGTCCGCGCGGCGGACATCCGGAATGAGGAACCCGACCCCACGGGCGTGGGGCGGCTCCGTGGCTCGGTGCTCCTCGCGGCGCCCATCCTGGCGCGCCGGGGCCGGGTGCAGATGGGAGAGCCGGGAGGAGACTTCGCGGGACGCCGGGGCTTCGAGGTGCACCTTGCCGCGCTCCGCGCGCTGGGAGTGCGGGAGGTGGAAGGACCGGGTCGCCAGCTCGAGGCGCCCGAGGGACTGCGGGGAGCCTCGTTCTATCTTGAAGAGGCCTCCGTGACGGGGACGGAAACGGCCCTCCTGGCCGCGGCCGGTGCGGAAGGAGTCTCGGAGATTCGCCATGCGGCCTGCGAGCCGCACGTCGTCGAGCTCTGTGGGTTCCTGCAAGAGATGGGGGTGCACATCGAGGGAGCCGGCACCCCGACCCTCCGGGTCGCGGGGACGCGGCGGCGAAGAGGCGCGTCCTGGACCCTTTCGGGAGACTTCGTGGAGGCCGGGAGCTGGGCGGCGGTGGCCGCGCTGACCGGGGGAACGGTGGAGATTCAGGGGGCCCGGACGGTGGACCTGGAGCCGATCACCGCGGTCCTCGGCCGGCTCGGTGTCGTTCTTCGGCAAGGCGACGATCGCCTGCTGGTCGAGCCTTCGCGGCTGCACGCGGCGCGCCGCATCACCACCGCCCCGTGGCCGGGCTTCCCGAGCGACATGGTGAGCCTCACGACGGTGCTGGCGACGGCCGCCGAAGGCGCGACCCTCGTCCACGACTGGATGTACGAACTGCGCCTGTTCTCCCTCGAACAGTTGATCGGGATGGGAGCGGACATGTTTCTCTGCGATCCACACCGCGTCATCGTCACGGGTCCCAGCCGGCTTCGGGGCAGGGACCTCGACGCCCGCGACATCCGCTCGGGAATGGCGCTCATCGCGGCGGCCCTCGCCGCTTCCGGCGAGAGCCGCATCACGCCGCTCGAGACGGTGCAGCGGGGCTATTCGGACCTGCCGGCGAAACTGCGTTCGCTGGGCGCCACGGTGGATGTCCGCAGCGCGTCAGCCTGACCCCGTCAGGTAGCGCTCCTGAAACTTCCGGATCGCCGGGAGGAGCGGCTGGCGGTCGTGGAGGGTGCCCGCGAACAGGTCGCCGAGCCGGTCGAGGCGCTCGGGCAGGCTGACGATCGTGAAGCGCCCGGGATGAAGGTCCCCATCGAGTTCGTCCCAGTCCAGCGGCGTCGAGACCGACGCCGCGGGTACGGGACGGACGGCGTAGGGAGGGACCACGGTCTGTCCGCGCCGGTTCTGCAGGAAGTCGAGGTAAACCCGCCCCCGCCGCCGGGAGGTGGTTCGTTCCACGGTCGCGATCTCCCGGTGTTCCCCGGCGACATGGGTGGAAACGGCCTCCGCGAACTGCCGGACCACGTCGTAGGGATACACCGGTTCCAGGGGAACGTAGATGTGGAGCCCGGTAGCGCCCGACGTCTTCAGGTAGGGACGGAGCCCGATCCCGCGGAGCACCTTGCCGAACGCGCGGGCGAGGCGCACCACGTCGCTGAACGGCCCGCCGCCGGGGTCGAGGTCGAAGACCGCCCAGTCGGGGGTGTCCCGCCGGGTCCGCCGCGAAAGCCAGGGATGGATGTCGATGCTCCCCAGGTTGGCGGCGTAGAGGAGCGCCGCCGCGTCGTTGACGACGAGGTAGCGGATGGTCTCGCCCCGGTGTCCCGAAGGGATCTCCTCGCTGACGATCCAGTCCGGCGTGTGGTCCGGCAGGTCCTTCTGGTAGAAGGCCTTGCCCCCCACGCCGTCGGGGTAGCGGAGCAGGTGCGAGGGCCGCTCGTGCAGGTACGGCAGGAGGTGTTCGGCGACCCGGTCGTAGTAGCGGATCAGGTCTCCCTTGGTGTATCCGTGATCGGGCCAGAACACCTTGTCGAGGTTCGTGAAGTGGAGCGGCTGCGCGGACTCCCGCACCGCCCGCTGACGCGAGAGGCCCGCCAGCAGGTGCTCGGAGGGGTCCGGGGTCTCGGTACCGCGTGAGGGGATGCGCAGGCAGTCCGGACCGGGCGCCCGCTCGCCGGCGAGAGTCCCGGCGGCGGGATAGGCGGCGCCGCCGCGGCGGGCGATGGTTCCCGGCAGCCCCGCCGCTTCGCAGGCCGCGTGGAACTCCTCCCCCCGGACCGCCACGTGCTCCCCGAAGAGGAGGGTCCTGCCGGACGGCAACAGGGTGGAGAGCAGCTCCTTGCGTTCGAGCAGCGGGACGTTGCGCACGTCCCATTCCTCATAGCGGAGCAGGTCGTTCAGATAGAGCGAGACCGGAATCGACGGATCTCCGCCGAGCCGCACCGCGAGGCGCTCAGGTGAGGGCCTTTCGGCCTCGTCCGTGCTCACGAGGGTCCCGCTCAGGAGGAACTCCTCGGCGCGAACCGCCTCGGCCTCGGCCAGGAGCTCCGGCAGGTCGAGCCCGGCCCCGTCATCCGCCCGGGTCAGCCGAAGCTCCGCCCCGGAGCGTTCGAGGAAGACGGGAATGCCCCGGAGTTCCGGTTCGAAGATCCAGCCCTGGTCGGTGAAGGGCTCCCGCTCGCCCTCCGGCAGAACCGGAACCGGATCCGGTTCCCCGGTCCAGGGCGCGGCGCCCTTCAGGTCGAAGAAGGGTTGGCGCTCCGCGTCGGCGCGCGCGTAGCGGTCCCGCCCCTTGAACAGCAGCCATTCGTCCGGGCCCCGTTTCGTCTTCACCATGTGCCAGGCCCCGCGGAGCTTGCGGCCGGACAACCGGAGCACGAGCTTCCCGGCTTCCACGCCGGCAGCCCCCTGGTCCTCGCCCCCTTCCGTGACCTGGTAGGTGCCCCGGTCCCAGATGCCCATGGTGCCGCCGCCGTACTCACCCTCGGGAATCACCCCTTCGAAGTGCGTGTAGGCCAGCGGGTGGTCTTCGGTCCGGACGGCGAGCTTTTTCACCTCGGGGTCGTAGGAAAAGCCCCGCGGGACCGCCCACGAGCGGAGTACGCCGTGCATTTCCAGCCTCAGGTCGTAGTGGAGGCGGCGGGCCTCGTGGCGGTGGACCACGAAGCGCCGACCCCCGGGCGGCCCGGCGTCCGCGGCGCCTCCCGCCGGGGGTTCGGGTGTCCGGCCGAAGTCCCGCTTCTCCTCGTACGCGGTGATCGTCCGGGATCGCTTGTCGGGCATTGGGGGGCGCGTGGAGATCGCGTGGAGATCGCGTTCTGGCGGCTCTATTCTGGCGTCTCCGGGGTCAATTCCGGAGGCTCGCTGCCGTCCCGGATTTCGCGGCGGTATCCATCCTTGACAGCCGAACGAGGCGCGCTAATCTGCCGGTGCCCTGCCGGTTTCCCGCAATCGGCGTTTCGGGTGCGCTCGTCCCGTGCGCGGCTCCAGGGTCCGGGTTTCCGGGCCCACCTCCATCCGTCTCCTTCCTTCCTCACGGAGCCAGAACGGGACACCTTTCACGGCAGTTCCGGGAGTTGTGTCAGGGGGCCAACTGTTCGGGAACGCCGGCCGGTTCTCGCGGTAGCGGCCTCCCGACCGGCACAGCGGCGCGCCGCGCCGGACGTGTCGCTGACGCGCGTGAAACGCACCCGGCAGACACCCGCGTTGCGCACCACGGGCGAAGTTGCCGTCTCCGGCGCGGGGGCGCCTCCCGCTCCGTCCCGGCGGCCCGGATACCATCCGGGACGCACCCCGCGTGTGACGGTGGTGCGGTGAGAGGCGAGGCGTACCATGAAACGAATTCAGGAAGCAGCCGGGTCGGCACTCCCGGTTCGGGGACCGGCGCTGGCGCTGCTCTTCGCGGCGGCCGTCCTTCTCGCGGGATGCGAGGAGGCCGAGGAGACGCCCCGCATGACGCTGGAGGACGTCCTCGACATCCGGCATCCGACGGCGCCGGTATGGAGTCCCGACGGCGACGAGGTGTTCTTCGTCTGGGACCTGAACCAGCAGATGGACCTCTATGCGGTGGCGCCGGGCTCCGGCGAACCCCCGCGGCAGTTGACGCGCTGGGGGGACTCGTACGAGGTGATCGGCGGGCTCTTCTGGGGCGGGGACGGCAACCTGCTGCATTTCACGCGCAACGGACGGCTCTACCAGATGGACCCGGATCTCGCGGGGACGCTGCGCGCCGTCTTCCATGACGAGCCCGGCGGCGAGTCCGGCTTCGCACCATCCCCCGACGGGCGCCGGATCGCTTTCCTGCGGGGCGGGGACCTGTTCGTGCGCGACCTGGCCGACGGCGCCGAGATCCAGTTGACCCGCACGGACGACCGCGCGGAGGGCGAACCCGCGTGGTCCCCGGACGGCCGCTTCATCGCCTACACGGTTTCGGACCGGGAAACGGTGGACGAGACCCACGAGATCTCCGGAGACTCGCTGCTCTATCGCCGGTTTCGCGGCACCGCGCCCGACCTCTGGGTGGCGCCGGTGGTCCGGAACGGCGTAGCGCGGCGCATCGCGGCCGGCGCCGGCGCCGTGTCGAGCCCCCGCTGGGTGGATACGGCGCGGCTGATCTACCAGGAAGTGGCGCCCGACGTCCGCACGCGCTCGGTGGTCCTCGCCGACCTTCGCGACGGTTCGCTCCGGCCGCTGCGCGTCACGGAAGACGAGAAGTGGTGGAGCCTCAACTACCTGGGAGGCGAACCGCGTCCTTCTCCCGACGGGGAGTGGGTGGCGCTCGTCGACGACTCCTCCGGCTGGGACCAACTGGTGGTGGTCTCGCTGGCCGACGGTGCCGCGCACGCCCTCACGGGACCCGAGGAAGAGGCGCGGCGCTTTGCCTGGTCGCCCGACGGCGGCATGCTCGGCTGGGACGCGAATCCCGACCATCCGGGACAGCGCCAACTGTTCGTCGTGGCCACCGCCGAGTTGCCGGACGCCGTTCCCACGCGGATCACCTCGGCGCGGGGCACGAACACCCAGCCGTCCGTCGCGACCGGATTCCGGCTGAGTTCGGAACACGGCGGGTTCTCGCCCGACGGCTCGCGCATCGTGTTCCAGCACACCGGCCCCCGCGCCGTCCCCGACCTCTTCGCGGTGGAGACCGGTGGATCGGGGGAGCCCGAGCGGCTCACGAACTCGCTGCCCGAGTCCCTCGACGCGGCGTTCTTCACCGAGGGCGAGTTCCTCCGGTATCCGGCGCGTGACGGGGGAGACGTGCCCGGCTACCTGTTCGTTGCCGAGGACCTCGATCGTTCCCTGAAGCATCCCGCGATCGTGTGGGTGCACGGGGACGGGATCGCCCAGAACTACGACGGCTGGCACGTCCGCCGGGACTACGGGGTGTACCACTCCTTCCACCAGTTGCTCGCCTCCGAGGGCTACGTCGTGCTCATGCCCGACTACCGCGGGAGCATCGGCTACGGCCGGAACTTCCGGCAGGAGTCCTACCGCGACGTCGGGGGAGGCGACTACCAGGACGTCGCGGCCGCCGGGGACTACCTGCAGACGCTCGAGTTCGTGGACCCGGACCGCATCGGGGTCTGGGGGCTCAGCTACGGGGGTTTCATGACGATGCAGGCGCTTACGCTGGACCCCACGCTGTTTGCGGCGGGGGTGAACGTCGCCGGCGTTGGCGACTTCGGCGTCCGGTTCCGCGATCCCGGTGGCCCCTGGATGCTGGGCCGGATGGGACATCCCGCCGAAAACCCCGCCGTCTATGAGCTCGCGGCCCCTGCCGCCCGGGTCGATCGCGTCGAGAGCCCGCTGCTCATGCTGCACGGGACGTCGGACGTGAACGTGTCCTACTTCGAGTCCATCAACCTGGCCGACGGCCTCCTCCGGGAAGGCAAGGACTTCGAACTCGTCACCTATCCCGGGGAGTTCCACTACTTCCACCGGGAGCACGTCCTGCGCGACGCCTGGACCCGGGTCGGACGGTTCTTCGGCGAGCACCTCGCGGCCCCCTCCCGGTAGGGGGCCGTCCGGCGCCGCGCGGGACGTCAGGCGAGCGCGGAGCGGAAACGCCGGGCCAGTTCGTCCGGCGTGGTGCGGTTCCAGGTCTCGTTCACGCCGATCATGAAACCGCCGTCCGGCCGAAGGCCTCCCAGATCCACTTCCTGCTCGCGGAGCCGCTGCCGGAACGCGTCGGGATCGGCGCTGTCCACCCGTAGCCGGAACAGGTTGGTGCCGCCCGCCATCCGCTCGACCGAAAAGGCGCCGTGCCGGTCCAGCTCGGTGATGAAGGACTCGGAGATTCCCACGGCGCTTGTGAATCGCTCGATGAAGCCGGGAAGGAAGTTGAGGGCGACCGCGGCGAAGGGCCACGCGCCGGGGAGGCCGCTGCCGAACATCCGGCGCGTATGGAACATGCCGTCGAGCAGCGCGGCCGGGCCGGCCAGGATGGCTCCCGACGCCGCGTTGAAGTACTTGTAGAGGGACACGTACACCGTGTCGAACGGACGCGCCAGTGCGGCGACGTCCATCCCCGTATAGGCGCTTTGCAGGAACATCCGCGCCCCGTCCAGGTGCAGCCGGATGCCCTCCTCCCGCGCGTAGGCGGCGATGCGCGTGAGTTCGCCCTGATCGAAGGTCTCGCCGGAGCGCCGCCGCACGGGGGTCTCGACCGAGATCACCGAGACCGGCCGCGCGACGCGCCCGCCGCGGGTTCGTTCCACGATCTCCTGCACCTGCTCGAGGCTGAAGGTCGAGCGGCCCGGCGCGAGCGGAATCAGCGGGATGGCGCTCAGCGTCTGCACGCAGTCGCCCGAGTCGTTGTACAGGTGAGCCTCGGCCTGGACGATCGCCCGGCCGCCGCCGGGGCCGGCCAGACTGCGCACCGCCAGGTGGTTGGCCAGCGTCCCGGTGGGCATGAAGACCGCGCGCTCCTTCCCGAGGAGCCGCGCGAACTGCTCCTCGAGCACCTGGACGGTCCCGCCGTTCGAATAGGAATCCCGCTCGATCCGGCCCTCTTCCGCCATCCGCGCGAGCAGGCGTCCCTGCTCGGCGGGCGTCAGCCCGAGCCCGTCTCCCGTCATCCGGACCCGGGTGGAGTCCGTGGCGGCCAACGGGGTGGCGCGGGAGCCGCCGGCCGTGGCACCGGGTGCGAGAAACCCGGCGCCGAGTCCGACGGACCCGGCCTGCAGGAAACGTCGCCTGGGAAGTTTGTTCATGGCGTCCTCACGGGGGTGGTGTTCCGGAAATCACTGTATCGGCCCCCCTCGGGGCCGGCAACTTCGACGGCGCCGCCCGTGGGCGGGGTTGCGGGGGGCGACCGGCTAGCGTCCGGGTTCCAGCAGCGCCCGGAAGGCCGGTGGGACGCTCATCCCGAGCGCTTCCGCCTCCGTCAGATGGATCCTGGCCTGAGCGGTGCGCCCGCGTTGCCGCTCCACGTCCGCGAGGAGGAAGTGGATGCCGGCGAGCTGACCGGCGGCGGCTCCCGCCTCCCGGGCGGCGGCGAGCGCGCGGGACAGCGTCTCCGCCGCTTCCCCCAGCCGGCCGGCGGTGGCGAGGAGCTGACCCAGACCCTGGAGGGCGCCGGGGTGGCCGGGGTCATGCTCGAGCGCGTCACGCAGATAGCGTTCCGCCTGCCGGAAGTTGCCGCGCTGGAAGTGCAGGCTCGAGGCGCCGAGCAGGGTGGGGAGGTGGTTCGGGTCGGCGGCGATCGAGCGGCGGTAAAGGTCATCGGCTTCCCGGTCCCGTCCCCTCCGGGCGAGCAGGTTCGCGAGGTTCGCCATCGCCGCGCTCGAATCGGGGTCGCGTGAGAGGGCCGTGCGATAGGCCGTTTCGGCTTCCTCGGTGCGGCCCAGCCGCGCCAGCGCGTTGGCGTGGTTGTAGTGGAGGTCGGCGCTGCCGGGCCGTTCGTCCACCAGGCGCCGGTAGATCGCCTCCGCGCTGTCGTGGTCTCCGGAGGCCGCCGCCCGCCGGGCGCGGGCTTCCCTCCCGCGACTGTCGGCGCGGAGATCCTCGACGGCGATCAGCAGCGGGTCCGGGTCGGCAGTGGCGCCGAGCGAGGCCGACCGGGCGGCGGCCCGGGCCCGGGCGGTCGCTTCCGCGGCGCCCTCGGGGTCGCCGAGGCGTCTCGAGACCTGCGCGAGGAAGGACCAGCCGGCCGCGGACGACGGAAGCCGCTCCACGACGCGCTCGAATGCCGTGCGGGCGGCCGCCAGCTTTCCCCGCAGGAGTTGCCGGCGCCCGAGCGCGAGGGGAGCTTCGACGGATCCCGGCGCCGCCTCCTGGAGCGCTTCCCAGGCGGCCTCGGCCGCGCCGTCGTCGCCCATTGCGTCGAGGACGCGGGCCCGGAGCGCGAGCGCCGGGGAGAAACGCGGATTCCGGCGGAGCGCTTCGTCGGCCAGGCCCAGGGCGCGAGCCGGCTCGGCGGTTTCCAGCAGGCGGGCGTGGAGGTGCGGCCAGCGATGGTCCTCCCCGTCCAGACGGCCGGCCTCGGCATAGGCAAGGCCCGCGGGAGCCCCCAGCCGATGGGCATGGAGCACCATCCCGAAGCGCCCCCAGGCGGCCGCGTTTCCCCGGTCGGCGGCGAGGGCGTCCCGGGCGGCGCGAATGGCCTCCTGGACGGCGGGTTCCATGCCGCCGGATCCGACGTCCGGAATCTCCGGTCCTCCACAGGCGCCCGCCAGCACGGCGAGGGCCGCCAGGACGCCTCGTGCTCCCCCGGCCCGGAGAGCCGCCGCTTCAGTCATGGATCGTTCCAGCGCCGCGGACCACGATCACGACCCGATTCGGTGCGGGCGCCGGAAACGCCTCCTCCGAGCCGTCGGACCAGCGGACCGTCAGACGTTCGATCGTGACGCCCGCGGGTATCCCGAAGTAGGCGCGCGGATCGCCCGAGCTGAGGTAGGAGACGCCGGGGTTGGCGCGGGCGACCCGGATCCCGGCCGAGGTGCGGATCCTGACGGTGGCGCCGTGATCGGGGACGCCGGCAGGCTGTCGGGCGGCCACGAGCAACCAGTTCCCGTCGTGGCTCGAAACGTTCTCGAAGACCCGGGCCGGACCTTCGGCGGCGGTGAGCACGAGATCGGGATCGCCGTCGCCGTCCAGATCGCCGGCAGCCAGTCCCCGGCCGACGACCGCCGCCTCGCTGAGGTCGGGGGAACCGGCCCCGGCATCGGCGAAACGGGCGCTGCCGCCGCGCAGGATCAGGGCCCCTTCCGCGTACTGCTCGAAGAAGGGAAGCCGCGGTGATTGGCCCGGTGGACGCGCCACGCGCCCGTTGGCAATCACCGCATCGAGAAAACCGTCGAGATCGAAGTCGGCGAGAGCCACTCCGAACCCGGTCGTCGAGAGGCCGAGCGTTCCGAGCCCGCGGTCGATGGAGCCGTCCACAAAGCCGAACGGTTCCGCAAGATAGACGGTGTTCGTCTCGTCGGCGAAGTGGGTGAGCAGGATGTCGAGGACGCCGTCGCCGCTCAGGTCGCCGATTTCAATCCCCATTCCGGCCTCGGCACGGCCGAAGCCGCTGAGGGCGGCGCCGAGGAGCAGGGCCTCCTCGGTGAACGCCCCGTCGCCCTGATTCACCCAGAGGTGATTCGCCTCGGTGTCGTTCGCCACGTAGAAGTCCGGCCTCCCGTCGCCGGTGAAGTCGTGGCAGACGACCCCGAGTCCCCGCGCCGGCAGGGCGGCGATACCCGTCTCTCTCCCCACCTCGACGAATCTTCCGTCCCCGGTGTTCCGGTAGAGGAGATCGGGCAACCCGGGCACGTCGGTCGGGTTGCAGTAGTCCTCTTCGCCGGTGGCCGCGAAGCAGCGGAAGTCCTCGTCGTAGTCCATGTAGCGGGTCACGAAGAGGTCCAGGCGCCCGTCGGCGTCGTAGTCGCAAAAGGCCGCGGACGCGCCCCAGCCGTCGTCCCAGAATTCCTCTTCGGACACCCGAAATCCGTCCGGGCCGGAATTGAGCAGAAGCGCGTCCGGTCCGTATCCGGTGCGGAAGAGGTCGAGGTCCCCGTCTCCGTCCGCATCCCCGGCGGCGACGCCCATGCCGTAGGCGCCAGTCGCCGGAATCCCGGCGCTCTCGACGAACCGGATGCCCGGTCCCCGGTTCTCGAAGAAGCGATCCGCGCCTTCGCCCTGGACCAGATAGAGGTCCAGGTCACCGTCGGCGTCGCGATCGAACAGCGCGACCCCCGACCCCATGATCTCGGGCATGAAGTAGGCGGGCCGGCCGTCCCCGCCTCTCCCGGTATGGTGTGTGAACGCCGCTCCGGCGGTGGACGTCACGTCGGCGAAACGTGGTTGCGCCGCGGCGGCGATGCCGCCCGACAGGGCGCCGGCGACGACCAGGCAGCCGGTGGCGAAACTCACGCGGCGTTCGCCCGGCGATCCATTCCGGCTGAAACACTCCGCTCCGCTCCGTCCGGCGTTGCGTTTCGGTCGCAATACACCCGGTATTCCTCCCTCACGCGCCTTGTCAGCCGGGTGCCTCGCCGGGCTCGACGCTCACGTGAGCTCCGACACCGGCTGCTGAGGATCAGCGGCGGAGCACCGATCGCGGGCCGATGTCCGCGAGACTCGGCGTCCCGGCGAGCTGCATCGCGACGCGCAGTTCCTCGCGCAGGATTCGCAGGACCATTTCCACCCCCGCTTCCCCGAAGGCGGCCAGCCCCCAGAGGTAGGCGCGGCCGATCAGGACGGCGTCGGCGCCGAGGGCCAGCGCCTTGAAGACGTCCACCCCGCGGCGGATGCCGCTGTCCATGATCACCGGAATCCGTCCGTCGATGACCTTCACCACCTCGGGGAGGCTGTCAATGGTGGCGATCCCGCTTTCCTCGGCGCGCCCGCCGTGGTTCGAGACCACGATTCCGTCCACGCCGTGCTCGAGGCAGAGTTCGGCGTCCTCGGCGGTGACGATGCCCTTCAGGAGGACCTTCATCGAGGTGATGTCCTTGAGCCGCTTCACGACGTCCCAGGTGAGACCGGGGTTGTTGAGGCCGGCGAAACGGCTGCGCCCGGTGATGTTCTCCACCTCGATCCCGTCGAACATGCTCTTGCGCGACACGTAGCCCGCGAGGCCGGGAACGTGGCAAATCTCGCATTCCCGCTCATCGAGGCGGGCGGTGAGCGGCGTGCTGATCCGGTTGCTCCCGGTGGGGAGGTCCACCGTCAGCGCCACCGCCGGGCAACCGGCGGCCTCCGCCCGGGCGACGAGCCGTTTCGTCACCTCGAAGTTGGTGGTCGGGTAGAGCTGGTACCAGACCGGCTCCCCCCGCGCCTCGTTGACTTCCTCCACGGGGGACGTCGTGACCGTGGAAAGCAATTGCAGGTGGTCCATCGTCCGGGCGGCCCGGGCCACCGCAACCTCGCCTTCGGGGTGAAACGCCTTCTGGCTGCCGCAGGGGGCGATGCAGATGGGGGACGTCCACCGCCTGCCGAAGATCTCGACCGACATGTCGGGGTCCGAGACGTCGACCAGCCGCCGCGCCCTGATTCCCACGTTCTCGAGGGCCTGCCGGTTCGCGGCCAGGGTGCCTTCTCCGTCCACTCCGGTGGCCATGTAGCCGTAATGGGCCGGCGGCAGGTTGCGCTCCGCCAGTACCCGGAAGTCGAAGATGTCCGCGGCTTCCTCCGGTGCGCTGATCGGCGTCCGGGGGAAGCGGTTGTAGCCGAAGAGCTCCGCGCTCTCCCGGTCAGGAACCGGGCTCTGGCCCTGGGCCGAGGCGCGTGGTTCCCAGCATCCGGCGCCGACCAGCAACGGGCTTCCCGCCAGGTAACGCAGGAACCGGCGGCGGTCTGGACTCAGGTCGTTCGGATGGCGCATCGGGGTGTTCCCTCCGGCGCCCTCATTGTGTCATTCGCACCTTGTCCGGCAAGCGCGGTCCCCGCGAGCCGTGTCCTGCCCGATCGGGTTTGGCGGTCCGCTGCCCGGACCGGGCGCGCTTCGCCCGGACTCTTCGGTCTTGGCGTGGGTGACACTGTATTATCGAGAATGGGCAGCCGCCCGCGCTGCCGCCAGGTCAAGCGAACGAAGCGCTCTCGCGAGGACGCGAAGGGGGGGACCGATGGACACCGCCACGCATTCGAGGCCAGCCACGGAGCGGGGGGCAGGCGGGGGACAGCTCTGGAGCCGGAGAACCCTCGTGCACTCCAGTTGCGCGGCCGCCCTCCTGGCCCCGTGGGCCCGATGGGCCAACGCGGCCCTGTCAGCGGGATCGGGCGTCTCGCCGGGAGCGGGCAGCGCCGCGGCTCCGGGCCGCCAGGCCCCGTTCCGGGGTGCGGCAGGCGACGAGATCGTTCTCGGGACCTCGGCCGCATTCACCGGGCCCTCGCGGGGGCTGGGCAACGAGCTCTACCGGGGCGCGATGGCCTACTTCCGCCAGATCAACGACTCGGGCGGAATCAACGGACGGCGGGTCACGCTGAAGCTGTACGACGACGGCTACCAGCCCGATCCGTGCGTCGAGAACACGCTGAAACTCATGCTCGAGGACCAGGTGTTCCTGCTGTTCGGCTACGTGGGCACACCCACCGTGACCCGCGTGCTCCCGATGCTGAAGAAGTTCCAGGAAGAGCGGATCTACATGTTCTTCCCGTTCACCGGGGCGCAGCCGCAGCGGGAGCCTCCCTACGGTGATTTCGCGTTCAACCTGCGCGCCTCCTACCGCCAGGAGACGGCCGGCCTGGTCGAGAACTTTCTCGCCACCGGGCGGCGCCGCATCGCGGTCTTCTACCAGGCGGATGCCTACGGCCGCAGCGGCTGGGCCGGGGTCCGGGCCGCGCTCGAGAACCACGGGGAGACCATCGCCGGCGAGGCGACCTATCAGCGAGGCGCGCGCTTCACCGGCACGATGCGGGCCCAGGTCGAAATCCTCCAGCGGGCGGCGCCCGACGCCGTGATCTGCGTGGGGGCGTACGCGGCCTGCGCCGCGTTCGCCCGGGACGCCATTGACCTGGGGCTCCGGGTGCCGATCGCGAATCTCTCCTTCGTGGGGAGCGAGAACCTGGTGAACCTGCTCAGCGAGGGGCGCGACGACCCGGAGGCCTACACCCGGTGGCTCGTCAACTCGCAGGTGGTGCCCAGCTACGAGGACGAGTCGGTGCCGGCGGTCCGGGAATACCGCGAGCTCATGGCGCGCCACGACCCGCAGATCCCGGAGGAGTTCCTCGATGAACCCTACAACCCGCTGCCCCAGAGCTTCGTCAGCCTGGAGGGTTTCGTGAACGCGAAGCTGATGTGCGAGATCTTCCGGCGCTTTGACGGAGAGCCGATCCGGGCCGGACTGGAGGACGCGGTGTTTTCGATCCGGGACTTCGACCTCGGCATCGGCGAGCAGGTCTCCTTCGGGCCGGAGCGGCGCCAGGGACTCCAGCGCGTCTACTACACCGTCGTGGAGGACGGCCGATTCGTTCCGTTGACCGACTGGAACGCCCTACCCGCCTGACATGAAAGTTCACAAGCTGTTCCAACGGATGCGGTTCGGCATCTTCGCCCTGTTCGGGCTCATCGTGCTTTCGACGTCCCTGCTCTGCATCCGGACGGTGGACACGGAACTCTCGGCCGAGTACGCCGCCAACTCGCAGAGCATCGCGAAGACCATCGCCGACGCGAGCGTGGACATCCTGCTCAACCGGAACCTGGCGACCCTGCAGTCGCTGATCGACCAGTTCCTGGAAGTGCAGGGGATCCGCTACATCTACATCACTGACGAAACCGGCGAGTTCCTCGCCCACACCTTCGTGCCCGGGATTCCCGAAGCGATCCTGGAAAGCGATCCCTTCCGGACGGAACCCGTGGAACGCAGTCTGCCGGGGATGGGCGATTTCCTCGAGGTCAGCAGCCCCATCCTGGCCGGAGTGGCGGGAACGGTGCATCTGGGGATGGACCTGGACCTGGTCGCGCTGAAGATCCAGCGGGCCATCGGCCAGCAGGTGTACCTGATCTCCATCCTGCTGGTGTTCGGGGTCCTGGCGTCCATCTGGCTGGTCAACCTGGTCGCCCGGCCGCTCGCCGAACTCCTCGCCTACGCGGTGGAGACGGCGCGGCGTCCTCCGGAAGAGCGCGCGCATGCGGTTCGAAACGAGAAGTTGCTCGAGCGCGACGACGAGGTCGGGCAACTGGCGCGCCTGATCCTCTACATGTCGCGGACCCGTCCGCCTTCGGGCCCCGGGGTGCTCCCCGATCAGGGAGAGGCCCGCTCGGCGGCGTGACCGCTGCCGAGCCGTCTCGCTGAGGAAACCCAGTGGTCCCGTTACCGCCGAGCCTCTCCCGCCTGCTGGCGGTCACCGTCTGTACGGTGCTCCAGCTCTGCTTCGGGACGGTGTACGCCTGGAGCTTCTTCCAGACCCTGTTGGTCCGGCAGTCGGGCTGGACGTTCACGGAGACCGCCTGGGCCTTCAGCGTCGCCATCTTTTCGCTGGGCGTCTCGGCGGCGTGGGCGGGGCAGGTGCTGCCGCGGGTGGGGCCACGGAAGCTGGCGCTCGCCGGAAGCACGTTGTTCTGCGGCGGTTATCTCATCGCGGGTCTTGCGCTCCAGATGGACAGCGTGCCGTTGTTCTGCCTCGGCTACGGCGTGATCGGGGGGATCGGGATCGGCATGGGCTACGTGACCCCGGTCGCCACCGTCGCAAAGTGGTTTCCCGACAAGAAGGGGCTCGCCACCGGCATCGTGGTCATGGGTTTCGGGGTGGGCGCCCTGCTGCTCAGCAAGGGGCTCGCCCCGCTGCTGGTGATTCAGGCCGCCGGGGATCTGCCGGCCGTGTTCTTCGGGCTGGGCGCGATCTTCGCCGTCATCCTGTTTCCCGCCAGTCTCCTGATGAGCAATCCGCCGCCGTCGGAGTCCGCAACGCCGGCTTCGGCGGGAGGGGCGGGGCCGGCGCCCGACGAACCGGAAACGGTGGGTGCCTATCTGAAGACCGGTCAGTTCGCGCTGCTCTGGACCGTCTTCTTCTTCAACATCGCGGCGGGCATCTCGATCGTCAGTTTCCAGTCCGAGTTGCTGCAGGAGGTCTGGGGTCTCGCGAATCCCTCGCTGGAACCGATCGTCCTGGCCGAGTACGGGGCCACGCTGATCGCGGTGAGTTCGGTCTTCAACGGCGTCGGCCGCCTGTTCTGGGGACTGCTCTCGGACCGGATCGGCCGCGTGGCCGTCTTCCGCATCCTCCTGTCCACCCAGATGATCGTCTTCGGCATCCTGATGACCGAGACGAATCCGTGGGTGTTCTCGGTGCTCGTCTGCTACGTCCTGCTCTGTTTCGGCGGCGGCTTCGCCACCATGCCCCCCTTCATCCTGGACATGTTCGGCGCGCGCCGGATGTCGGCGATCTACGGCGCCGTCCTCACCGCGTGGGCGGCGGCCGGGATTGCCGGCCCGATGTACGTCGGCTATCTGAAGGACACCTATCCCGACCGGGCGGTCATGTACTGCTTCCTGATCGGCATCCTGATGCTCGGCGGGGGCTATCTCTTCTCCTACCTGCTGAACGACGAACGCATCCGCCTGAAGAAGCCGACCATGGAGAGCACCCTCCGCGACTTCGGCATCGCCGCCCCCCGGGCGCATTGACGAGGAGCGCCGGCCTCCGGCCGGCATCGCTCCGCGGCGGCGGAGCGCAACGCGCAGCGCCGCTCAGATACGGATCCGCCGCGCCACCTGGCCGTTGTTCTCCCAGGGAGTCGCCTTGTAGCGCGACGCCTCCTCCTCCGTCGGCTGCACGCCGCCGGCGTCCCGCGCCCGGGAAACGAGCCGGTGCTCGCCCGGCGCCGGTGACGGCCAGCCGAGCCGGAAGTGGCGAAACCCGAAGCGGTGGGCTGCCGGCTGGAGTTCGGCGGCCCGGAAGGGACCTGCGTCCACGTTGACCTCCACGCCGCCGATGTCGGAAGCCCCGTCGTTCCAGGCGAGCCCGTGGATCGAGAGGTCTCCGCCGGCCGCCCTCTCGATCCGGGTGACGATGGACTTGAGCCGCATCCGGCCGATGGCGCTCGCGGTGTGGAGGATTCCCGAGGGCGTCTCGGTTCCCCGCACGGTCACGTAGTCCTTGGCCTGGAACCAGCCGGCGAACCGGGAGGGCCAGACCTCGATCCGTTCCACCCACTTCACCTGGGAGACCCCGTAGAACCCGGGGACGATGAGCCGCAGCGGTCCGCCGTGCTCCCGGGGAAGCGGCTCCCCGTTCATGGTGTCCGCGAGCATCACCTCCGGGCCGAGCGCATCGGTGACCGGCAGGCTGCGGGCGAACCGGCCGGGGTAACGGTTTCCGCGCAGCCGCTCTTCCGCGTGGTCGGCGCCGAAGAAGACGATTTCCCGCGACTCCGGTCCGATCAGGCCCTCGAGGAGCGGGGCCAGCGGCACCCCGCCCCAGCGGGCGGCGCCCACCAGGCCGTGCATCCCGATGCCGCCGTTCCCGCAGCACTCGAAGGCGGTCACCGACTGCTTTCGCGGGAGGCCGGCCAGTTCGTCGAGGCCCAACGTGCGGACCGGTGGGGCGCCCCGGTGGCCGATCGCCAGCCGGAAGGCCGGCGCCTCGAGATCCGGGACCTCGCCGTGGTGGAGGACAAAGAACTCGCCGGTCGGAACGATGTCTCCGGTGATGCTGGCGAGGTCGGTGTAGCGGGCCCGGGTACCGGGCGGCAGGGGAGCGAGATCGCTCCAAGGCAGGACGCCGCCCTGGTTGCCGCTGACGCGAAACGGGTATGCGGCTGCCGAGGCCGCAAGCGCCCCAAGAACTCGGCGCCGGTTCACGGCGTCGGAACCGCCGGCGGCTGCCGGTCCCCGGGGGGACCGGCAGCCAGCGTTCTCAGCGGACGGCTCCGCTCAGAAGTGGACGCGGATCGCGAAGCGGGCGATCCGCGGTGAGAGGTAGTTCGATACTCGTCCGTAGTTGCCGCCACTAGACGTGTTGATGGCGGTCACCGTGTTCTGGTTCGTGATGTTGAAGAGGTTGATCTCCGGCGAGATGCGGTAGCGGCCGGCATGGAAATCACGGAAGAACGCGATGTCGAAGGTCGTGACGTTGTCGAGCCGTTCCGTCCCGACCGGCACCGCCAGGATGGAGGCGCCGCCCTGGGTCAGGCCGCCCACGAAGACGGTCCTCCCCACCGGGGCCCCGGTCTGGTAGCGCATCACGCCCGAGGCGCGGAACCCGTAGGGGCCGTGCCAGGTGCCGACGGCCTTCAACTGGTTGGTCCGGTCGTAGAACGACTTGCCCTGGGCATTTACCTGGGAGTTGGGGTTGGTGAAGATGTTCGGATTGGTGTTCTCCCACTGGCCGCCGCGGGTCCAGGTGTCGGTGTCGTTCCAGGTGTAGGACACCAGCGCCTGCCAGTTGTCGGAGAAGCGCTTCTGGGCGATGACTTCCACGCCCTGGTAGTCCTGGTGGAACTTGTCCACGGTGGCAATCTGCCGCTGGCTCGGGGTCAGCTCCCGGAGGTTGTACACCGTGAGCATGCCGCCGTCGTCGCCCGTGCCGGCCATGCCGTCCGGCCCCGGATCCTGGACCTGCATCTGGTCGTAGGCGGAGTCGGGGCGGCCGACGTCGATCACATCCGACTTGTCCCGGCTGTTGCGCCGGCTGTAGGTGGCCGAGAGCCAGATGTCCCCTTCGAACTCGCGCTCGATACTCGCGGTGAGCTCGTCGGTGTACTCGTGCTTCAGGTCGGGGGAGATCGTGTTCACCGCGGCCGTGGCGCCGAACGCGTCACGGAGGAGCTCTCCTTGCTCGCCGTCCTGAAACTGCCGGTCGCCGTTCAGATCGGTCCACCGGTGCTGGTTCGTGAGGCGGCCGTTCTGGTTCACGAAGTTGGCGAAGCCGGTCGAGAACTGGTGGTAGTAGCGGCCCCAGCTTGCCTTGAAGGCGCTCTGGCCGCCTTCCTCGAGGCCGACCACCACGCCGAGGCGGGGGGCGAAGCTTGACAGATCGAGGACTCCGGTCCGTTCTGGGAAGTCGCGCGCGCACCCCGCTGCCGCCCTGCACCAGCTCCCGTCTGGACTGTTCTGCTCCGGGAGCCAGCCGTGGTAGCGGTCCCAGCGCAACCCGAGCTTCAGGGTGAGGCGACCGGCGGTGATGATGTCGTCGATGTAGGCCGAGGTCTGGTCGAGCGTCTGGCCGTCGTGATACGGCGTGTTCCGGAGCCAGACCTGGTCCGCGACCCCGTTGTTGAACCGCAGGAACACGTCCCCGATCGAAGTGGTCTGGTTCCGGATCGGGTTGTGGGAAAACTCGAACCCGACCTTGACCTCGTGGTCGGCGCTCGCGATGTCCTCCGCGAAGTAGGTGAGGTCGCTCTTGTAGGTGTAGCGCTTCCGTTTCCGTTCAACGTTGAAGTCGCGCGCGTTCAGGAACACGCCGAGACCGGTGTCCTGGCCAGCCTGCAGGCCGGCGGCCCGGGCTTCCTCGGAGTGATAGGTCGGGAAGAAGACGTTCAGGTGGGAGAAACGGGTCTCGAGCAGGGCGTTCTCGCTGAGCGTCGAGGTCCAGATCGCCTGCACGATCCGGAAGGTGTCGTCCTCGATCCAGGTGGCTTCCGGGGGACGATTCTCGGCGAGGCCGCGCCGCGGCTTCCAGTAGGTCATCTCGTGCCACTCGAGGCTCAGCTTGTTGCTCTGGTTCATGTCGGTGTCGCTCTTGAGCACGAACTGCTGCATGTCGGTGTCCTCGGTGACGGTCGTGACGCCGGAGACGTATCGATGCACCCGCTGGTCCCGGGCCGAGAAGTAGAAGGTGGAGCGGTCGCGGACCACCGGGCCCCCGATCTGGGTGTTGAAGTCGCTCAGGTAGTCGAACTCCGACCGGGTGCCGCCCGAGGACTCCAGTGCACTGCTGAAGTTGTCGAACTGGGTGGCGTCGTTCTGGTAGAAGGCGCCGACCGCGCCGGTGAAATCGTTGCCGCCGGTCTTGGTCACCATGTTCAGGTAGACGCCGGGGGCGTTCACCGAGGCCGGATGGGATCCCGTCTCGACCTGGATCTCCTCGAAGCTGTCGTAGTCGTAGTAGTAGCCGCTCGCTCCGAGCGCGGCGGGACAGCTCACGTTGACACCGTTCAGGTAGTAGCTGTTCTGGCCCCAGGAGGTGCCGCGCGAGGAGAAGACGGCCTGGAGGCCGGTCTCGCTGCCGCCCACGTCGAGGCGGTTGGTGGTGACGCCCGGCGCCTGGTGTTCGACCAGGGACCAGACGTCGCGGGCGCTCGGCACTTCCTCGAGCAGGCTCTCGTCGAAGGTGGCGCCGATGACCGTGCTCTTCGTGTCGAGCAGCGGCGACTCGCCCACCACGGTGACCGTCTCCTCGATGGTGGAGAGGTCCAGCGCGACATCGAGCGCGGTCGTGCGGGCGATGTCCACGCGGACTTCCTCGTAGATGCGGGTCTGGAATCCGCCGAGCTCGAAGCGCAGCGTGTAGATGCCCGGCGAGACCGCGAAGAAGCGGTAGCTGCCCGTGCCGGAGCTGACCGCGACGTCGGTGCCGCCTTCCCCGGTCAGGGTTACCGACACGCCGGGCAGGACCTGGCCGGTGCCGTCGACGATGTTTCCCTCGACGGTCCCGGACTGCGTCTGTCCGGCGGCTACGGCCGCCGTAAGCCCGGCGGCGAGAAAGGCGAAGAGGACACTTCGCGACAGGGACCTTCTCATGGAACCCTCCTGGTCAGTTAGGGGTTGGGGAACGGGAAAACAGCGCGGAGAACGGACCGGATCAGGTCACGGGACCGTGGCTCCAAACGGTTGGATTCGGGGGATGGGACGCCGAAGCTCACACGGGAGGTTCCTGACTGGCGCAAACGCGCGGAACCCCCCGTTTCTGAACGTATTGCGGCTCCGTAGCCTCCATCGGCCTTCCACACCGAAGAGCCGTTATACCACATACCGCACCTGTCTTCAGGCAAGAGCGGTGCCGCGTCGTTCGCGCGGGTGGCCGGGCTCAGGGAGACCGGGTCCGGGCGCAGGAAAAAAGAGCCTGCTGCGCGTCCGTCCAGTCTCCGGAGCCGTCGGCGTGCTGGATCAGCATCCGGCCCTCCCGGTACATCCCCAGATTCAGGGTGAACTCCTTGGCGTTCGACTGGCGGCCGCTGTGGTCCCAGGCGGCGGGGATCTCCGGGTCGCCGAAACGGTAGACCCCCGTCCGGCCGTAGGCGATCTCGTTGGACCAGACGTCCATCCCCGGGATCCGGCCGGCGAGCCGGCCGTCTTCGAGCGGCAGGGTGGTTTCCATTTCCAGGATTCCCGGAATGACCGCACGGCGGAGGACCTCTCCCGGACCCCGGGACTCGTCGATGGAAAGGGGGACGCGCCGGATGGCGCGGTACCGCTGCGGCGCGCCCGGGGCCAGGCTGCGGAAGATGCCGAGGATGGCCCGCCGCCGCGGCTCGCCCATCGCCTCGTCGAAATAGAGCGCGACCCAGGTCTCCGGGCCGAGGGTGACGAACCGCGAGCCGGCGAGGTCGAGGCCCCCATAGTGGCCGGCGGTGATTTCCGTGGCAGTCGTGGCGTGACAGGGGGGGTGCGAGGGAGGAGCGTTCGACCGGCAGGGGCAGGGGGTGTCGCAGGGACAGGCCGTGAAGGCGTGGCCGGCCACCTCCCAGTCCGGGAAATCGCCGATGCGCGGCCCCGGGGCGGCCGCCCCGGGCGGCAGGCGCATGCCGTGCCCGCCGGCCGGGCGGAGCAGGAAGCGGATGGTGTCCGCGAACCGCACCGCGGTGGGTTCGCCGTCCACGAGCGTCGGCTCGTACTCCCAGTGCCGCGCCGCCTCCGCCGCCGCGGTCCCGAGGTCTTCGGGTCCCCGGAGCGCGCGGGCGGCGGCCACGCTGCCGTCCCGGGCCACGGTCAGCTCGAGGATGACGAGCGCCTCTTCGCCCCGCTGGCGCGCTGACTCCGGGTAGGCGGGGGGTTCGAACCGGGTCCTCTCCGGACGCTGGATGTCCCCGCCAACCGGCACGATCTCCGTTTCGGCCGGCAGCGCGGCCAACGCGGTGTCCGGCGCGGGCTCGGGGTCCTCCGCCCGGCGTTCCCCTTCCGGCCGCTCGCCGCAGCCACCCGCCAGCAGCAGCGCCACGAATACGCCGCGGGCGGCATAATCCGGGCGACGGCGTCGCCGCGTTCGCTCAGGCATCCGGCCGGCGCCGATTGTGTCTCATGCGGATGACCGCCCTCCGAAGCCTGTGGCTCGCGCCCGCGGTTTGGGCGTTTCCGGCCCTGGTGGCGCTTGCTCAGGACGAACCGGAACCGGAGCCGGTCTTCGAAGAGGCGGCGGCCCTGATCGCCGCCGGTGAGCGGGACGAGGCGTCCCGGCTCCTGAACGAGTTCCTCGTGGGCCGTCCCTGGGACGTCCCGGCGTTTCACCAGGTCGGGGCGATGTGGCTCCTCGCCGGGGAACCCGAACTCGCAGTGCCGCCGCTCGAGGGGGCGGTGGCGCGGGCGCCGCAGTTCGTGGACAGCCGGCTCGCGCTCGGGCAGGCGCTCGGACAGCTCGGGGAAGTGGAAGACGCTCTCCACCACCTCGAAGCCGCCGCCGAAATGGAGCCCTCCCGCTACGAGGCCCCCTATCTCGCCGCCGCCGTGCTCGACCAGGCGGGACACCTCGCCGAAGCGGTGGACGCGGCCGCCCGCGCGGTCGAGCTGGCGCCGCGGGACCCGGGGATGCACCGGTTCCTGGGCCGCCTGCTGCTGCGCATCGAACGCTGGCCGGAAGCCCAGGCTGGCCTCGAACGCGCGCTCGAGCTCGGCTACCGGGAGGATCCCGCGATCTTCGCCGACCTCGGCGCGGCGCTCGTCGGTCAGGAGCGTCTGGAGGAAGCCCGGGCCGCCTACGAGCGGCACCTGGAGTTCGCGCCGGACGACCCCGAGACGCTCCTGCAACTGGGCTATCTCGACTGGCGCGCCGAGGACTTCGAGGCGTCCGAGGCGCGCCTCGAACGGGCCATCGCGTTCGACCCCGGACTCCGCCGCGCCCATCACTTCCTCGGGCTGACCGCGCTTCGCCGGCAGGAACTGGACCGTGCGGAAGCCGCGTTCCGGCGCGCGCTGGAAGCGGGCGAGGATTTCCCGGAAGCGTGGCTCAACCTCGGGAAGATCGCGCTCCGCCGGGGGGATGCGGAGGAGGCGGCCCGGCTGCTCGAGACCGCGATCCGCCACGCCCCGGACTACGCCGACGCCTACTACCAGCTCTCCTTCGCGCGGCGCCGGCTCGGCGACGAGGAAGGGGCCGCGGCCGCCCTCGAGAAGTTCGAGGAACTCAACCAACAGCGAAACGACAGCTAACGCGAGGCGCCGTTTCGTCGGAGCGCCGTCCCCGGCGCGACAGGCGTACTATGGGGTTGCCTTCGAGTCCCGGGAGGAATTGCACGATGCGCGCGAGACGAATCCTCATCACCACCCTTCTCATCCTCGCGGTGGGTGCGGCGCCGGCGCTGGCCCAGGCCACGCATCCGCCGGTGGCGACCTTCTCCATCGTCGCCTACGACCCGGATACCGGGGAGATGGGCGTCGCGGTCCAGTCCCGGTACTTCTCGGTGGGCCATGTCGTGCCCTGGGGAGAGGCGGGAGTCGGGGTGGTCGCCACGCAGGCCAACGTGAACGCGGGGTACGGCCTGCAGGGGCTCGACCTCCTGCGGCAGGGACTGAGCGCCGAGGAGGTGAAGGACCGGCTGCTCGCCGAGGACACCTTCCCCGGCCTCGAGGGACGGCAGTTTGCGGTGGTGGACGCGAACGGCGGGATCGCGGCCCACACCGGACCGACGGCCACCTTCTGGGCCGGGCACCGGGTGGGTGAGCACTACTCGGCGCAGGGGAACATCCTCACCGGGCCCGAGGTCGTGGAGGCGATGGGGGACGCCTTCGAGGCCGCCGAAGGCACGCTCGGGGAGAAGATGCAGGCGGCGATGGTCGCCGGGCAGGCGGCCGGCGGCGACGCCCGCGGCCGCCAGTCGTCGGCGATGCTGGTGGTGGGCAAGGGGATGGGCCGGAACATCAACAACGACGTGGTGGCCAGGCTCCAGGTCGAGGACCACCCGCGGCCGATCGAGGAACTCGGACGGGTGCTGAACATCAACCTGGCGATCACCGCGATGTCCCGCAGCCGGGAGCGGAACGAGGCCGGCGACGGGCCCGGCGCGCTGGCGGCGGCGGAGCGGGCCACCGAACTCTGGCCCGATGCTTCGGACCCCTGGCTGAACCTCGGCCTGCTGAGCTACTCGCTCGGCGACCGGGACCGCGCCCTCGAGGTCCTCAGGAAGGCCGCCGGGATGAACGATCTCTTCCGCGGCCAGCTCGAGTCCACCCTGAGCTGGACCCGGCATCCGGGGCTCGACGACGCGTTCCTGGCGGCGCTCTTTCCGGGGGGATCCTGAGAGACTGGTCCGGGCGCCGCGACCTCTGACCGGCCCGTCAGCGTGACCCGTTCGCTCACAGCCGTGCTGCTGCTCTCGGCGGCGCTGGGCTTCGGCGCCCAGGACCCGGAGGCTCTGCTGCGCACCGGCCAGCGCTGGCTCGACGCCGGGAACGCGCGGGCCGCGGTGCAGACGTTCCGCCGGCTCGCCGACGCGGTTCCGGACTCGCGGTCCCACTACTACCTCGGCGTCGCCCTGCTCCAGGACGGGCAGCCGGAGGAGGCGGCCTGGGCCCTCCGCCGCGCCGAGGCGCTCGCCGAGACGCCGAATCCCGCGCTGGCCCTCTCGCTGGGGACGGCGCTCCTGCGGACGGGGGCCTCCCCGGAAGCGATCGAAGTGCTCACGGAGGGTGCGAAGCGCTTCCCGCGCGCCGCTCCCATCCTGGTCCAGCTCGGCTACACGCACTACACGCGGCTGGAAGGCGAGCTGGCCCGCGCCGCCCTGCTCCGGGCCCGGGAGGTCGCGCCGGAGAATCGACTCGCCCCGTTCTACCTCGGACTGACGGAGGCGGCGCTGGGCGAACTGGAGTCGGCCACGGCCGCGTTCCGCGCCGCCGTCCAGCTCGATCCCGGAAACCCCGAGGCGTGGGTGGCGCTCGGCCGGACCCTCTCCCAGTTGGGGCGTCCCGACGAGGCCCGGGGAGCCTACGACGCGGCGCTCGCGGCGGCGCCTGGATCGCCTGCGGCCCTCGTGGGACTCGGGAGGCTCGAACTGGAGGCGGGCCGCGCCGAAGGCGCCGTCGTCTCCTTCGAGGCCGCGCTGGCCGCGGACCCCGGCCACCGTCAGGCGCTCTACAACCTCGCCGCGGCGCTGTCGCTGCTCGGACGCACCGAGGAGGCCTCGGCGGTACGGCGGCGGTTCGCGGAGGCGGCTGCGGCAGGCGACGATCCCGGGCGCTCGCTGTCGCGGACCCGGTCGAAGGGGCGGCCGCGCCGGTGAACGCGATCCGCCTCGGGCTCGCCGCGCTGCTCGCCGCGGCGCCGGCGGCGGGCGAGAACTTCGTCTTCGTGGATCGGACCGACGCGGCCGGGATCCGCTTCCACCACGAGGACGGCGGCAGCGGCCGCCGCTACGTGATCGAGATCGTCGGCGCCGGAGTCGCGGTGCTCGACTATGACGGCGACGGCTGGCCCGACCTCTTCTTCGTGAACGGGCATCCGCTCCCGGGCGACCCGGGCGGCGCGACGGTCGGGAACCGTCTCTTCCGGAACCGGGGGGACGGCACCTTCCGGGACCGCACCGAGGAAGCCGGGCTCCTGGATCCGCCGGATGGCCTCCACTACGGCATGGGTGCGGTCGCGGGCGACCTCGACGGCGACGGCGACCCCGACCTGCTGGTCACCCACTTCGGGGAGGAGCGGCTCTTCTGGAACCGGGGAGACGGCACGTTCCGGGAGGCGGCGGGCGCCGGCGGCGCCACCGATCCCCGCTGGACCACGAGCGCGGCGCTCTTCGATCCGGACCGCGACGGGGACCTCGACGTCTATGCTGCGAACTACCTCGACTACGCGATCGAGCGGCACCGGGACTGCGTGAGCCCGGTCCGCGAACTCCTCGCCTACTGCCATCCGCAGGAGTACCCGGGCGCGGCCGACTCGTTCTTCGAGAATCTTGGCGACGGCACCTTCCGGGCGTCTCCGGTGCCCGGCTCGGAAGACGGGAAGGGCCTCGGCGTGGTGGTCACCGATCTGGAAGGGGACGGCGCGCCCGATGTCCACGTGGCGAACGACACCACCCCCAACTTCCTCTTCCGGACGGCCGCCGGGCCGGACGGCGTCCGGTTCTTCGAGGAAGGTCTCGCGTCCGGCGTCGCGTACAACGAGGAGGGCCTTCCGGAAGCGGGCATGGGGAACGATTTCGGGGACGTGGATCGCGACGGGCGGATGGACCTCGTGGTCACGAACTTCGATTTCGAGACGAACACGCTCTACCGGAACCTCGGCGGGGGCCTCTTCCTCGACGCGACGGCGTCTTTCGGACTGGGGAGCGAGAGCCTCACCGAACTCGCCTTCGGCTGCGACCTCGCCGACTTCGACAACGACGGCTGGCTCGACCTGGTGGTGGCGAACGGCCACATTCTGGACAACATCGCGAAGATCCAGTCGAACCTCACCTTCGCCCAGCCCGGCCAGGTGTTCCGGAACGACCACGGGCGTCTCGTGCGCCGCCCCGGGAGCGAGGGCGACTTCGCCCGGCCCCGGGTGGGCCGGGGTCTCGCCAGCTTCGACTACGACCTCGACGGGGACCTCGACCTCGCGCTCGCCAACAATCGCGGCCCGGCGGAGCTCCTCGAGAACCGGGGCGGCGCCGAGGCCGGCAACACGGTGGGGCTCCTGCTGATCGGCGCCGAAGGGAACCGGGAAGGGATCGGGGCCCGGGTCCGGCTCGAAGGAGGCGGGGTGGTCCAGCAGGAGGAGCGGCGGGCGGGGGCGAGCTACCTCTCCCAGCACGATCCGCTGCTGTGGTTCGGTCTCGGCGCGGCGGACCGCGCGGACGCGGTCCGTATCCGATGGCCGTCGGGGCAGGAGGAGTCCCTCGGATCCCTGCCGGCGGGAGCGGTCCACGTCCTCAAGGAGGGCGCCGGGCGCGTCGCGGGCGTCGCGATCGGGGACGGTGCGGCGCGATGAAGGGCCTCATCGCGATGGTCGCGGCGCTCCTTCCGCTCGCGGCGGCGGCCTCCGCGCAGCCGGAGATCCGGTTCACCGAAGTGGCCGAGGCATCGGGCATCCGCTTCATCAACATGTACGGCGGCGTCCGCAGCAAGGACTTCATCCTCGAGACCACGGGCACCGGCGCGGCGTTTTTCGACTACGACGGCGACGCGGACCTGGACCTCTTCCTCGTCAACGGCTCCCGCCTCGGGTACGACGCGAGCCAGAGCCTCTCGAACGCGCTGTTCCGGAACGAGGGCGGCGGACGCTTCCGGGAGGTGACGGGCCCCGCCGGGCTCGAGTCCTACGGCTGGGGGCAGGGGGCGTTCGTCGTGGACCACGAAAACGACGGTGACCTCGATCTCCTCGTCACGCGCTACGGGAAGAACCTCTTCTACCGGAACCGGGGCGACGGGACGTTCGAGGAGGCCGGCGAGGCGGTGGGCCTGGACGATCCCCAGTGGGGGACCGGGGCCGCGTTCGGCGACCTGGACCGGGACGGCGTCGCCGATCTCGTGGTGGTGAACTACGTGGACTTCCGGGTGGAAGAAACGCCGGGGCCGGGAGAGGAGCCGTACTGCCTCTTCCGGGGGCTACCGGTGATGTGCGGCCCGAACGGACTGACGCCGGCGCCGGCGCTCCTCTACCGGGGCCTCCCCGACGGCCGCTTCGCGCGGGTGGAGGGGCAGGCGATCGGCGCCGAGCGCTACTTCGGACTCGGGGTCGTGTTCGGCGATCTCGACGATGACGGGGACCTCGACGTCTACGTGGCGAACGACCAGACCCCCAACAACTTCTACCGGAACGACACCGGGGACCGGGGGTTCGATTTCACCGACGTCGGCCTCGCCGCGGGAGTCGCCTACAACGAGGACGGCCGCGCCCAGGCGGGGATGGGGGTGGACCTCGGCGACTACGACAACGACGGGCAGCTCGACATCGTGGTCACGAACTTCTCCCACGACTACAACACCATCTACCGGTCGGTGGGAGGCGGCTGGTTCCTGGACGAGTCGTTCGCCGCCGGCGTGGCGGAGCCGAGCTATCCCTATCTCGGCTGGGGAACCGGTTTCCGCGACCTCGACCGGGACGGCTGGCTGGACCTGGTGGTCCTGAACGGGCACGTCTATCCCGAGGTCGAGGGAGGGATCACCGAGAGCGACTACGCGCAGCGCGGCCTCGTCTTCCGCAATCGGACGGACGGCCGTTTCGACGAGGTTCCGCCGACCGCGCTCGGGGTTCCCCGGGTGTACCGCGGCGCGGCGTTCGCCGACTACGACGACGACGGCGACACCGACCTGCTCGCGACCGTCATGAACGGGTCCCCGGCGCTCTTTCGGAACGACACCGACACCCCCGCCGCCTGGGCGGGGTTCCGGCTGGTGGGGCGGGTGAGCCCCCGGGACGGCGCCGGGACCCGGCTCGTCCTCACCGGCGACGGGGTCTCCCGGGTACGGGAGGCACGGTCGGCGGGGAGCTACCTGGCTTCGAGCGATCCCCGCGTCTTCTTCGGCCTGGGGTCCGGGGCCGGCCCCTTCCGGGTGGGGGTGCGCTGGCTCTCGGGTTGCGAACAGGAGGTCGAGGCCGTTCCCGGCCGGTACCGCCTGGTGGTGGAACCGCCGGGATGCCGCGGCCCCGCCCGGCCTGGCTCATCGGACTGACGGCCCGGAACGCCGGCCAGTTACCTCAAAGGGCAGGCCCGCGGGTCGGCCAACACCCGCGATGGCGTGCCGGCTGGGAACGCCGACCTCCGGTCGGCACCCGCGGCGCGCAGCGCCGCGGAACCGCACACCGTCGATCGTGCATGTGCGCGTGTACGGCGCCGTCTGCGCGACAGGGTTACGGGCGTCGCGCACACCACTTGTCCCATCAGCCCGACGCGCCTTGCGGCCCTCCGGGCCGCGTGCCGACCGGAGGTCGGCGTTCCAAGCCGTTCCGCGTTTTCATGCCCGGCGCGGGTGTGCAGGAGGACCCGGCCACGAGCGTTTGTTCCGGTGGGGACCTCCAGACCGACTAGGGGTCGTCGAAGGAGACGGTCTTCAGCAGCGCGAACACCTCGCGGCCGGGTTCGAGCCCGAGCTCGGCGGCGGCGTCCCGGGTGATCCGGGCGACGAGCCGCTGGTCCGCGATCGCGACGGCCACCTCGGCAAACGGCGTCTCGGGCAGGCCGCGGACCTTGGTGATGCTGCCCCGCAGCACGTTCCGGATGCTGATCGCGGTCGGCGCCTCGGTGGCGAGCGCGACGTCCCGCGCCCGGACCCGAAGGCGGGCCTCCGTTCCGGCCAGACGCTCGGCGCCCGGGACCCGCAGACGCTGGCCGCTGAGATCGAGCTCCGACAGGCCGAGTGCCGGGAGCCGGGCCCGGACCGTTGCGGTCAGCACGCTCCCCGCCTCGAATCGGGAGAGCAGGTCGCCGGCCGGCAGGGCGTCGATTGCCGCGGCGGGCGGGGCGGCGCCGGTGACGGAGCCGCGGGAGATCGGTGCGATCCGGTGGGCGACCTCCACCACCTCCCCGAGGTCGTGGCTGACGTAGAGGATGACCATGCCGGACGCCTCTCCCAGCGAGCGAAGCCAGGGCAGGATGGCGGCGCGGGCCGTGCGGTGGAGACTTGCCAGGGGCTCGTCCAGCAGGAGGACCGCGGGGCGTGCGAGGAGCGCCCGCGCCAGTGAAACGCGCTGGCGCTCACCGCCCGAAAGGCCGCGGGGCAGGCGCCCGAGTTGCGGGCCCAGCCCGAGACGTTCCGCCACCTCGGCGGAGGTGGTGACCGGACCCGCTTCCGGCCCGCCGGCGCGCCGCTCGGCGTAGCGGAGGTTGCCCTCGACGGTGAGGTGGTCGAACAGGACGGGTTCCTGGAACGCGAACCCGATTCGCCGGCGGTGCGCCGGCACGAAGACGCCGCGGCGGTCGTCCTGCCAGGTGGTGGGCCCGAGGGCGAGCCGCCCGGGAAGGCGGGCGAGGCCGGCGACCGCGCGGAGGACCGTCGTCTTCCCGCTGCCGGAAGGACCGAAGATCGCGGTCGTCTCCCCGGCCCGGGCCTCGAAGGCGGCCTCGATCCGCAGCTCTCCGACCGCTCCCCGGAGCCCCACCGCGAGCGCGCCGGGCGCGGAGCCGGTCACCGGTCCCGGCCTCCCATCTTCTTCTGGAGGCTGAGGGTCAGCGCCACCACCACGAACGAGAACGCCAGCAGGCTCCCGGAAAGCACGTGTGCGGTGCCCCACTCCATGAGTTCCACGTGGTCGTAGATGGCGATCGAGAGGACCCGGGTGGCGCCCGGGATGTTGCCGCCGATCATCAGGATGACCCCGAACTCCCCGACGGTGTGGGCGAAACCGAGCACCGCGCCGGCGATCAGGCCGGGCCGGGCGAGCGGCACGGCGACGGTCCAGAAGGCGTCCCAGGGCGAGGCCCGCAGCGTCGCGGCCGCCTCCAGGGGACGGTCGCCCACGGCCTCGAAGGCGCTGCGGATGGGCTGCACGGTGAAGGGCAGCGAGTAGATGATCGACCCGATCACGAGGCCCGGGAAGGAGAACGCGAGGGACCGCTCGCCGAACAGCCGGGCGACGAAACCCCCCGGACCGTCGGGCCCCAGGGCGATCAGCAGATAGAAACCGAGCACGGTGGGCGGCAGGACGAGAGGCAGCGCGACCAGGGCCGCCACCGCTTCCTTGAACCGGAAGCGGGTCCGGGCGAGCCACCAGGCGATCGGCGTCCCGAGGAGCAGCAGGAACACCGTCGTTACCCCCGCCAGCTCGAGGGTGAGCCGGATGGGCGGCCAGAGGGTCTCGGCGTTCACGGTCCGCTGGGCTCGGTGCGGTAGCCGTGCCGGCGAAGGATCTCCCGGGCGGTTTCCGATCCGAGGAAATCGAGGAAGCGGGCAGCGGCCGGGTTGTCGCGGCCGGCCTCGAGCAGCACCGCCTGTTGCCGGATGGGAGCGTGGAGGTCTTCGGGGACGAGCCAACGGGACCCGTCCGTGCTCCGGGCCACCTGGGAGAGCGCGAGGAAACCCAGCTCCGCGTTGCCGGTGCGGACGAACTGGTGCGCCTGGGACACGTTCGTGCCGATGACCTGGCGGTCCCGAACGGCGTCTTCGACCCCGAGCGCCGTCGCCGCCTCGAGCGCCGCCCGGCCGTAGGGGGCCAGCGCCGGATTCGCGAGCGCGACGCGCCGGAGGCCGGGGTCCCGGAGGGCGTCGGGCCCGGTCACCCGCTCCGGTTCCGTGCTGAAGAGCACGAGCCGGCCGACCGCGTAGGTCCGGCGGCTGCCGGGGACCGCGAGCCCCTCGCGCTCCGCCAGCTCGGGCCGCGCTTCGTCAGCGGCGAGGAACACGTCGAAGGGAGCGCCCTGGAGAATCTGGGCGTAGAGCTGGCCGGTGGAGCCGAAGCTGAGGAGCGCGCCGTGCCCGGTGGCGTCCTCGAACGCGGCGGCGATCTCGCGGGCCGCCGCGGTGAAGTTGGCGGCAACCGCGGCTCTGACGGTACCGCGGTCGGGCGGCACTCCGGCGAACGCGATTCCGGCGAGCAGAGGGGCGATCAGGATCCCGGACGGCAGTGCTGGTCGCCTCATTGCATCCACCTGGTGAAAGGAGAGCTTGCGGGCATCGAAACGCACCGGGCCAGCCGCCCTCGGGTCCGCTCTATTGCCGGCCGTGGGCGGACACCAGGCTGACGAGCGCTCCGACGGATGCCGAGCCCATGGCGATCACCGCATCGGGACTTTCTTTCCCGACGGCGTGAAACCAGATGACCGCCGCCAACGACGTCAGGCTGATCAGGCCCAGGAACCCGAGGACACGCCGGTAAAACTGCCTGTCGTCCCAATAGGCGGGTTGCGCTCTCGGCCGGGACTCCTGTTCGTCCCCGGTCGGCGCCCCCCAACTGTCGCCGGCGGAGGCATCCTCCGGCTGGACCGGCGCCGGCGGTGGGACAGCCGGTTCGCCGCCTGGGCGATCAGGCACCGCCCACGCCTGGAATGAAGACCCGCTCCATGGAGTTGTCCTTCTTGCGGACCAGCACATGCTCGCCGAGTTCCAGCCGCTTCGTGATTTCCTCGGCGATGACCAGCGCGCTGCTGACCGCGCTGGCCTTGCTCCGGGAATGGAGGCGCTGTTGGAGGGTTTCCGTGTTCTCGATATCCCGTTCGGTCAGGTTCATGGTTACTTTGGTCAGTTTCATGTTCGGTTCCTTGGTCTGGACATCAGCCGATCTAGACCAGCAAATGTAAGGACATCATACATCTGGTGACTGTCTTTCCAGGAGGACGTTCCGACGAGTGGAACGAGGATCGCGAAGCGAGGTATCCCCCCAGTGGCGCGCCGCGCCATTCCCTTGGGGGGCGGCGCGATGCGGCGAACGGGCGAGGGGAGTTTCGCCCGCTGCGCGGGCGATGCCGGTCTGAAGACCGGCGCTCCTTTTGAAGACCGGGGCTCCTCCGGCGACTCAGCGGGTTGCCGTCATCATGATCTCGACCTTGATACCGGCGCCCATCATCTGGGTCTCCACCGTGGCGCGGGGCGGGAAGGGGGCCCCCACGACCTCCCGATAGACCTCGTTCATCGCGGCGTAGTCGCGCATGTCCTCGAGATAGACCATCGCGTCGTCCACGTCCCGGAAGCTCAGCCCGCCGGCCTCGAGCGCGGCGCCCAGCCGCCCGAGTACGGCGCGCGTCTGGTCGCCGGGGTCCTCGCTGCGGTCCGGACCCGGCGCCACCATGCCCGAGAGATAGAGCCGGTCGCCGGCCCAGATGCCGGGCGACAGCGGGCTGCCCGAGCGGGGACCGTCCGGGGCGAGCACGCTCCGCTCCGCGCTGCTGGCCACGCACTGGACCTCGGCCGTGAAGAGCGGGTTGGCGAGCCGCGCCTCGACGGTGGCGCGGGTCGGCGGATCCTCGGGGAAGAACTCCCGGTAGGCCGCGTTCATTTCGCCGAAGGTGCGCGGGTCGTCGAGGAACACCCGGCAGTTGGCGACGTCCGGGTAGTCCATGCCCCCCGCCTCGAGGACGAGCCCGATGTTCCCCATGATGCGCTGCATCTGCTCGGTGACCCCGCCGCCGACGGGCTGGTAGGTGTCCGGGTCCCGGGCGGTGGCGCCGGCGACGAAGAGCGTGTCGCCCGCCTTGATCCCCCAGGAATAGGGGAGCTCCGGGCTCATCATCGCCTCGGGGTTGATCACCTCGCGCTCGACGCCCGCCTTCACCGCCACCATCGAGATTTCGACGAGCGCTCCGGGGATCGCGATGCCCGCTTCGACGGTGGCGCGGGTCGGCGGGTCCTCCGCGAAGTACCCGCGGTACACCTCGTTCATCGCCTGGAAGTGCCGGACGTCCGAGAGATAGACGTTGACCGCCGCGACCCGCGAGAAATCGAGTCCGGCGCTCTCCAGCGTGGCGCCGAGGTTGTCCATCGTCTGGCGGACCTGGGCCTCGATGCCTCCCGGCACGAGATCGAGGGTGCCCGGGACGTTGCCGAGGGCGCCCGCCAGGTACACGAGGTCGCCGCTCTCCCGGTACTCGGAGAAGGGGAGGCCGAGGTCGCCGGTGGCGGCGGGCGCCTCGGGCGCCGGGTCGGCGCCGCCGCCGCAGCCGAGCGCGAACAGGAGCAGGAAGAGGGCGGGGGCGAATCGGGAGCGTCGGGTCATGGCGGGAAGTCCTCGGGCGGCCTGCGGCGGAGCTGGCGGGAACACCGCGTCGCCCCACCGGCTGTTCCGTCTCGAAACGGCCCGCGATGATACATTCGGAACCCCCCTGCGGCCCTCGGCGAAGGCCCCTCGCCGCCTCCCGCAGCCGGAATTCTTCCCGACCGGTCGCCTCAGAACCTTGCACTCCGTTTTTCGTTCCGGGCCCGGTGGCCGCCTCGCCGCCGAGGGCGTGGACCTCGAGGCGGCGCTCGCCGAGGCGGGCGCCGGGACCCCGGCTTACGTGTACAGCCCCCGGGCCGTCGTCGAGCGTTTCGCCGAGCTTCAGGAGGCGCTTGCCGGTACCGAGCACCTCGTCGCGGTGGCGCTCAAGGCGAACGCCCTGCCGGCGCTGCTGACCCCGCTGCGGGAGCTGGGGGCGGGCGTGGAGGCGGTTTCGGCGGCCGAACTGCTCGTCGCCCACGGGCTCGGGTTCCCCGGCGACCGGATGGTGATGTCCGGGGTCGGCAAGACCCCGGTGGACCTCGAGACGGCGCTCGATCTCGGAGTGCGCTTCGTCTCGGTCGAGTCCCGGGGGGAACTGGAGCTTCTCGACCGCCTCGCGCTTCGCCGCGGCCGCCGGGCCCGCGCCCTCCTCCGCCTCAATCCCGAGGTCGATGCCGCGACGCACCCGAAGATCGCCACCGGTACCCGCACCGCCAAGTTCGGGATGGCGGCGGCGGACCTCGTGGCGCTCGCCGCCCGCAGCCGCGACTGGCGGGGCGTGGAGGTCCTCGGGGTCCACGCGCACGTCGGGTCCCAGATCCGCGAACTGGCCACGCTGGCGCGGAGCGCCGAGCGGCTGGGAAGGGTGTTCGGCCGGCTCCGCGGCGCGGGACTCCCGGTGCGGGTGGTGGACGTCGGGGGCGGGCTCGGCATCCCGCAGCGGGACGGAGAGGAAGAGATCCCGATGTCCGCCTACGCCGGCCGGCTCGTCCGGACGCTGCGGGAGGTCCTGGAGCGCGCGTGTCCGGATGCCGACCCCACACTGGTCTTCGAGCCGGGACGGGCGCTCTTCGGGCCCGCGGGCGCCCTCGTGGTCCGCGTCCTCCACACCAAGCGAACGGGGACCAGGGAGTTCTGCGTGGTGGACGGGGGCATGAACGATTTCCTCCGGCCGGCGCTCTACGGCGCCTGGCACCGGGTGGCGGCAGTGGCCCCCCGCCCGGGACCCGAGCGGGTCTTCGACGTGGTGGGCGGCGTGTGCGAGTCCGGCGACGCCTTCGCGCGCGACCGCGCGCTGCCGCCCCCCGAGCCGGGAGACCTGCTCGCCGTGCTCGACGCCGGCGCCTACGGGTACTCGATGGCGTCGAACGTCAACCTGCGGCCGCGGCCCGCGGAGGTCGTCATCCGGGACGGGACCGCGGTCCTGGCCCGCGCGGCGGAGACGCCCGCGAACCTCGCCGCCCGCGAACTCGGCGCCCAGCCGGCGGGCGTTCCGGCATGAGCCGGAGTTCGCTCCCCCCGCCGCGCTACGCGCTGCTCGGGGTGCTGGCGCTCGTCACCATCCTGGCGGCGGTGCGGCTGGCCAACACGATTCCCGACCCCGCGGACTTCCTCCTGGCGCTCGGCCTGGTGGCGCTCTTCACGCCGCTGAAGGCGCTGATGATCCGCTGGCTGGAGGGCCGGCGGCCCTACCAGTCGGCGTTCGCGGCGTCCCTCTTCTCCGCCATCGTCGGCATGGTGTTCCGGGAGCCGCTGAACCTCTGGGCGCTGCTCTTCCGCAGCACCATGCTGACCGCGGCGCTCGAGACGCTGCCGCTCTTCGCCATGCGGACCTCGGACTCGCCGGTTCGGGTGTTCGTGCTCTCCGGCTACATGAGCGTGGTCGTCCACCTGCTGTCCGGGGGCTTCGTGCTGCTGTCGTGGCGGCCGCTCGTCGGCGGCCTCATGATGGTGGGCGGGGTGGCGGCGATGTGGTTCCCGTTGTTCTTCGGCCGCTTCCGGCGGACCGGGGTTCCGCGGTAACGGATCCCGGGCGGCGCGCCCGTCCGGGTTCCCGGCCCCGCTACCGGTCGCTTTCCCCGGCGCGCGCCGGTTCCGGGGCCTCGGGAGAGCGTGGTTCCCGGCGGGGACGCCGGTCCTCGGCGTCCTGGCGGATGCCGCCCACCGCCATCAGCAGGGATTCCACGTCCCCGTTCCCGAACTCCCCGTCGGTGGTGGCGGCGGCGACCACGGTGGCCGCCCGCCAGACGTGGCGGAATCCGACCCGTCCCTCCCGGTTCAGCTCGGTCAGCGTTTCGAACGCGGCGTCGATCTCCGCCTCGCGGCTCGCCGCCTCCTCGGCCAGCGATTCGTGGGCGATCTGCCGGAGCTGCTGGATGGCGGCGGCGCGCTGGGGCCCCGGGTTCGTGAGGTAACCGAGGTAGATGAAGAGGCCGACGGCGATGAAGAGGCCGGCGATCATCGCGAGTGCCAGGAAGACGAAACCGAGGCGGCGCGGGCCGGAGGGGACCTCCCGCAGGTCCTCGGCGATGCTGAGAGCGCCGGGGGGAGGCGAAGGGAGCCAGGTCTCCTGCGGGGTGTCGGGCGCTGGCGCCGCGGGTTTCTCCGCGGGCTCGGCTCCCAGGTCGCGCAGGTAGAGGAAGACGCCGATCGCCAGGATGCCCGCCGCCGGAACCAGGATTCCGCCCGGAATCCAGAGCGGGTCTCCCAGGGTCTCGATGTCGGTCAGGTTGAAGAGCAGGAGCGCCGCGACGTTGTGGAAGAGATGGATCGAGATCGGGACCAGGATGCTGCGGGTGGCCATCGCCGCCAGTCCGAGGACGAGTCCCGCCACGAAGTAGTTGGGCAGCAGCAGGCCGTGCATCACGGTGAAGAGCAGCGCCGACACCACCAGGGCGCCGCCCCGGCCGAGCGGCCGGAGCCCGGTGAGGATCACGCCCCGGAACAGCATTTCCTCCGCCAGCGCCGCCCCGAAGCCGATGCCGGCCAGCCGGATCAGCCAGGAGAACAGTCCCTCGGCGCGCACCAGTTCGGCGACGGTCTGGACGAGCTGCTCGTCGATCGGGAGGAACGCGCGGCTCAGGTTGGCGAGCTGGTCGCTCACCACGAACAGGGAGAGGGCGATCGGAATCGAAAGCAGGAGCTGGCTGTTCTTCGCGGGCCGCAGCCGGAACGCGCGATAGGGGTTCAGGCGGAACAGGCGGATGGCCGCGAGCGCCACCAGCAGGGTGACGCCCGGGGTCGCGAGGATGGCCACGTCGAACGGCAACCCCGTCCGCGCGATGACGACCCCGATGAGGATGATCGCGACGAAGGTGGCCGCGAACGTGGCAAGCGCCTGCGGGATCGTGGCGAGGCCGGGGGTCTTCTTCACGGGGGCTGGGTTCGGGTGTTACCTTGACGTTGATGGCCGAGCGCAGATTATCGCCGCTCACCGGGCGCCGGCTCCCGCGGGGAGCCCGCCGTGGGTGAACCCGGATCCACCCCCCCAACCGGAGAGCCGGCGCGCCGCCGGTTCCGTCCCTGGCGGATCCTGCGGATCGCCTCCGGGTTCCTCCTCCTGGCGCTCGGGGTCATCGGTCTCTTCCTCCCGATCCTGCAGGGCGTGCTCATGATCCTGGCGGGGCTCGCCGTGCTCGGGAAGGACCTTCCCTGGTCCCGGGCGATCACCGAGCGGCTGGCGGCCTTCGTGAGGCGGCGGGCGTCCGGAGACGGAAAACCGGGGAAAGCGGCCACCCGGCCGGAAGCGTCTTGACGACGGCGCCGTCACCGTCCGAGCGCCATCGGGAACTGGTGGAGACGATCCGTCATCACGACCACCGGTACTACGTGCTCGACGCTCCGGCGATCGATGACCACGAGTACGACGCGCTCTTCCGCGAGCTGGAGGGAATCGAGCGGGAGCACCCGGACCTGGTCACTCCCGACTCGCCCACCCAGCGCGTCGGCGGTGCGGTGGCGGAGGGGTTCGAGGAAGTCCGCCACGAGGCGCCGATGCTGTCGCTCCAGAGCATCCACGACGAGGACGAGCTGCGCGAGTTCACGGACCGGATGGAGCGGGAGATCGGCAGGGACGACCTCGACTACTGCCTCGAGCCGAAGTTCGACGGGCTGTCGGTCGAACTCGTCTACGAGGACGGCCGGTTCGTTCGCGGGGCGACCCGGGGGAACGGCGAGGTCGGCGAGGACATCACTTCGAACCTGCGGACCATCCGGTCGCTGCCCCTCCGGCTCGCCGGGGACGGGGCGCCGGAGCGGCTCGCGGTGCGCGGCGAAGCCGTCCTGCCGGTGGCCGACTTCGAGCGCATGAACGAGGGTCTCGAGCGGGCCGGGAAGGACACCTTCAAGAACCCGAGAAACGCGGCCGCCGGCTCGCTGCGCCAGCTCGATCCGTCGGTTGCGGCCTCCCGTCCACTGGCGCTCTACGCCTACGACGTCCTGGTCTGGGACGACGGCGGGCTGCCGGCCCCCGAGACGCAAGCCGGCGTGCTCCGGACCCTCGCCGGATTCGGGTTCCGGGTGGCGCCCGAGTCACGCGGGGGCGCCGAGGAGGAAGCGGGCCGGCAGTCCGTCTGGTGGGAAGTGGGACGCGGTCCCGATCGGGTTCTTGCCTACCACCGCCTCCTGATCGCGGGCCGGGACCGGTTCACCGTGGAACTCGACGGGGCGGTGGTCAAGCTGGACCGGATCGCCGACCAGGACGAACTGGGAGAGCGGTCCCGGAACCCCCGCTGGGCGGTCGCCCTCAAGTTCCCGCCGGGACAGGCGGAAACGACGCTCCGCGCCATCGACGTGCAGGTCGGGCGCACCGGCAAGCTCACCCCGGTGGCCCGGTTGGACCCGGTGCTCGTCTCCGGGGTGACGGTGCGCCGCGCCACGCTCCACAACGAGGGGATGGTCCGGGCCCTCGATGCCGGGCCCGGCGACCGCGTCCGCATCCAGCGGGCGGGAGACGTGATCCCGCAGGTCGTCGAGGTCGTCTCGCGCGCCCGGGAAGGCGACGCCGCTCCCTGGTCCATGCCGTCCGGATGTCCCGAATGCGCCAGGCCCGTGCGGGCGGAAGGCGCCAACCATTTCTGCTCCGGAGGGTGGAGCTGTCCGGCGCAGCGGAAGGCCCGCCTCGTCCATTTCGTCGGGAAGGGCGGTATGGAGATCGAGACCCTCGGCGACGAACTGGTGGAGCTGCTCGTCGAATGCGGCTTCGTGCGGTCGCCGGGTGATCTCTACCGGCTGACCCGGGAGAAGCTGCTCGCGGTACCGCCGCAGCCGGCGGGCCGGCCCTTCGATGCCGCCGGCGCGGCGGAACTGGTCCGCCGCCTCGCCGCGGCCCGGAACGTGCCGCTCGGACGGGTGTTGGTGGCGCTGGGCCTGCCCGGTGTCGGCCCGACGCGGGCGGAGGCGATGGCGAAGGAGTTCGACCTGGCGATGCTCCGGGCGCAGTCGGAACGCCTGGCTGAGGAACAGGCGACCGGGCGCGCCGACGAGGGGTTGAAGGCGCTGGCCTCGCCGGACAAGCGCGCCCTGCTGGAGGACCTCGTCGGGGCCGGCGTGGTGGAGGGAGCGGACAGGCGGTATCGCCGGAAGGAGTCGTTCCGCTGGGAGCCCGCCGCCCTGACCGCCGCGATCGCCCGGCTGGCGGAGAAGAACGCGCTCGACCTGCCGAGGCTGAGCGAAGGCATCGCCGCCGACCTGGTGAAATCGGGCCGGGTGGGGCGGCCGGCGGATCTGTTCGGGTTGAAGGAGGCGGATCTCCTCGCACTGCCCGAGCGCCGGCGCCGGCCGTTCGCCGAGAAGTCCGCCGCGAACCTGCTCCGGGAGCTCGAGGAGAGCCGCACCGTGCGGCTCGACCGGTTCCTGTTCGCGCTCGGGATCCCCCACGTCGGCCAGCACGTGGCGCGGGTACTCGCCGCGCGCTACGGCTCGCTGGAGGCGCTGGCGGGCGCGGACCGCGAGGCGCTCCTCGAGGTGCACGAAGTGGGCGAGCAGGTGGCGGACGCGGTGACCGGCTTTTTCGCCGACGAGGCGAACCGGCGGGAGTTCGAGGACCTCGCCCGCTCGGGGGTGGCCCCGGTCTGGGAGGCGACGGGGGAGTCCACGCTTTCGGGACTCCGGATCGTGCTGACCGGGACGCTCGCGGGCCTCACCCGCGAGGAAGCCGGAGAACTCATCGAACGCCACGGCGGGCGGGTGGTCTCGAGCGTCAGCAGCCGCACCTCGCTCGTGGTGGCCGGCGAGCGGGCCGGGTCCAAGCTGGAGAAGGCCCGCGGGCTGGGGGTGCCGGTCGGCGGGGAGGAGGAACTGCGGCGGCTCGCTGCGGGCGAGGTGAGTCTGGAGGAGCTGGCGGCGGCGGGGGAAACCGGGGCCGGGGACAGAACGTAACCTCTGAACATGGCTTCCTTCCTGCTCTGGCTCCTGCTCCTGATCGTCTGCTGGCCGCTGGCGCTGCTGGCGCTCGTGATCTACCCGATCGTCTGGTTGCTGCTGCTGCCTTTCCGGCTGCTCGGCGTCGCCGTGGACGGCGTGTTCTCGCTGTTCGGCGCGGTGCTCCGGCTGCCGGCGCGGGTGCTGGGCGGACCCAGGTAAGACCGACCGGCATGTCGGACCGCCTCGCCGCCGCCGAAGAGCGGGCGGACCCGCTGCGGAAGGAACTCGAGGAGGTCGGCCGGGTATTCGCCCGGCTCCCCGAAACTCCGGAGCCGTTGACCGCGGGGGAACTGGCCGCCCGCGTGTTCGCGGGCAAGGGCCGCCGGCGGGCGGCCGCGATTCCGGCGCCGCCGGTGGACCCCGCACCCGGAACGATCGCCGCCGCCCGCGCCGACCTGGCCGCGGGGCGCCGCTCGCCGGTGGACCTGGTCGAGGAGGCGCTCGAACGGGCCCGGGCCGGGCGCCACCTCGGAGCCTTCCTGAGGCTCCGCGAGGAGGAGGCGCTCGCCGAGGCGCGGCGGCTGGCCGGGTCGCCGGAAGCCGCGGGGCAGGGGAGAGGCGGACGGCCCCTCCTCGGGATCCCGCTCAGCGTCAAGGACATCGTGGACGTCGCCGGCATGACCACCACGTCGGGCTCGAAGTTCCCGCACGAGGCGGCCCGGAGCGCTCCCGCCTGGGGGCGCCTCTCCGAGGCCGGGGCCATTCTGCTCGGCAAGAACAACCTGCAGGAGTTCGCCTTCGGCGTCAGCGGCGACAACCCCACCTTCGGGAGGACCCGGAACCCGCACGATCCGGCGCGCATCCCGGGCGGGTCCTCCTCGGGTTCCGCGGTGGCGGTGGCCACCGGCATGGGCTACGGCTCGGTGGGGACGGATACCGGGGGGTCCATCCGGATCCCGGCGTCGCTCAACGGGGTCTTCGGCCTGAAGCCGTCCTACGGCGCCGTCTCCCGGGCCGGGGTGACCCCGCTGTCGTGGAGCCTCGACCACGTCGGCCCCATCGCCCGGAGCGCCGGCGACACCGCTCTGCTCTTCGAGGTGCTCTCGGGGTGGTCTCCCGGCCCGGCGGGGCCGCGCGCCGCGGGTCCGAAACCCCTCGCGGGCGTACGCGTCGGGGTTCCGCTCGATTTCTTCTACTCGGACCTGATCCGCGAGGCCCGCCAGGCGGCGGACGGCATCGTCGCGGCGCTCGTCCGGCTGGGCGCCGAGCGCGTCGAGGTGAGGGTTCCGGAGGTGGAGCTCAGCGGGGTGTGCCGCAACGTGCTCGCCTTCGTGGAAGCGGCGGTCGTCCACCGGGAGCGGCTGGCGGCCCGGCCCGACGACATCAGCGAGGACGTGCGGCGGCTCCTGGATGTCGGAGGGGTGCTGTCGGCCGCCGACCTCCTCAGCGCGCTCCAGGGCCGGCGCCTCGTCGCGGACGCCTTCGCGCGACTCTTCGAGGCGGTGGACGTGCTGGTGGCGCCGTCCACTCCGGCCGGCGCTCCGGAGGCGGGAGAGCCGCTCGCGACCGCCGAGGACATCCGTCCCGGGCTCATCCGGCTGGTCGGACCCTTCAACTTCACCGGGCTCCCCGCGCTCCAGGTCCCGGCGGGATTCGATGCGCCGGGGATGCCGCTCGGCGCGCAGCTCGTGGGCGGTCCGGGAGAGGACTTCGCCGTCCTCCGGCTGGCGGCCTGGCTCGAGGCGAACGGCGCCATCCCGATGCGGCAGCCGTCACCCGGCCCACCGGACTGACTGCTAAATTTCGACGCGACGTGCTGCTGGAAAACAAACGAGGACTGATCGTCGGGGTCGCGAACCACCGTTCCTTCGCGTGGGGAATCGCCCGCTCCGCGGCGCGCGAGGGCGCGGCGCTTGCCCTCAGCTTCCAGAACGAGCGGCTCCGGCGCAACGTGGACAAGCTGGCGGCGCAGATCCCGGGCACCGTGACCCTGCCGCTCGACGTCTCGAGCGAGGAGCAGCTCGAAAGCGCCGCCGAGACCGTCCGCGAGCACTTCGGGGGGCTGGACTTCGTGGTCCACGCCGTCGCCTACGCCCTGCGGGAGGACCTCGAGGGCGACTTCGTCTCCACCTCCCGGGAGGGATTCCGGGTGGCGCACGACATCTCGGTCTACTCGCTGACCGCGCTCGTCCGTCAGTTCGCGCCGCTCCTCGAGGCGGACGGCGGCGGTGCGGCACTCACGCTGAGCTACCTGGGCGGCGAGCGCGCCGTGCCTCACTACAACGTGATGGGGGTCGCGAAGGCGGCGCTCGAGTCTTCCGTCCGCTACCTGGCCTCCGACCTGGGTCCGCGAGGGGTGCGGGTGAACGCGATTTCGGCCGGTCCGGCGAAGACGCTCGCGGCGTCCGGGGTCTCGGGCATCGGCAAGATGGTGGAGCACTACCGCGAACACGCGCCGCTCCGCGCCGGAACCGATCCGCTGGAGGTGGGGGATGCAGCGGCGTTCCTGCTGTCCGACGCCGCGCGGGGGGTCACCGGGGAGGTGCTCCACGTGGACAGCGGGTTCCACGCGCTGGGCGCGACGATTCCCGGGCTGGCCGCGGCCGGCTGAGGAGCAGGCGCGATGTCGGAATCGAACCGGAGCACCGAAGAGCAGGGAGAGCCGCGATTTTCGTCGGGGAACGGCGACGTTCCCGCCGCGGACGCCCTCATCTACGACTGGAACCGGCCGGACCCCGCCCGCGCCTGGTTCCCTCCGAAACCGGTTCGGCTGAACGACGAGACGCTCCGCGACGGGCTCCAGAGCCCGTCGGTGACCTCCCCGACGCTCGAGAAGAAGGCCGAGGTGCTCCACCTCATGGAGTCGCTCGGCATCGACTCGGCGGACATCGGACTCCCCGCCGCCGGCCCGCACGTGGAGGAGCAGGTGCTCCACCTCGCCCGGGAAATCGCGGACAACCGGATGCGGATCCGCCCGAACTGCGCGGCGCGGACGGTGATCTCGGACATCGAGCCGATCGCGCGGGTGGCCGACGCGGTCGGCATGCCGATCGAGGTGGCCATGTTCATCGGGTCGAGCCCGATCCGCCAGTACGCCGAGGACTGGGACCTCGATCTGCTGCTCGGCCACACCGAAAGGGCCGTGAAGTGGGCGGTCGCCCACGGCGTGCCGCCGATGTACGTGACCGAGGACACCACGAGGGCGCGCCCCGAGAGCGTCCGCCGGCTCTACACCGTCGCGATCGAGTCGGGCGCCCGGCGGGTGGTCGTCTGCGACACCGTGGGGCACGCCACCCCCGACGGCGTCACGAGGCTCCTGCAGTTCGTCCGGGAGGTCATCGCCGACACCGGGGAGGAGGTGCAGCTCGACTGGCACGGGCACCGGGACCGCGGGCTGTCCGTCCCGAACAGCCTGACCGCGATCGAGGCCGGCGCCGACTGCGTCCATGGCACGGCGATCGGCATCGGGGAACGCTGCGGCAACACCCCCATGGACCAGTTGCTCGTGAACCTGCGGCTGCTCGGCTGGATCGACAACGACCTCACCCACCTCGCGGACTACTGCCGCACGGTCTCCGAGGCGACGGGAACGCGGATCCCGGCCGGCTATCCGGTGGTCGGCAAGGACGCGTTCCGGACCGGGACCGGCGTCCACGCCGCCGCCATCATCAAGGCGATGGCGAAGGGCGACGACTGGCTGGCCGACCGCGTCTATTCCGGGGTCCCGGCCGGGGACTACGGCCTGCACCAGAGGGTGGAAGTGGGACCGATGAGCGGCCTCTCGAACGTCATCTACTGGCTCGAACAACACGGCCACGAGCCGACCGACGAGCTGAAGCACCGGATCTTCCGCGCCGCCAAGGAGGCGCGGCGGCTGCTCACCGACGACGAGATCGAGGCGTTGATCACTTCGGGCTGACCCTGGACGGCCACCCGCCGGCCTGGAACGCCGGCTTCAGCCGGCACGCGCGGCGCTGCGCGCCGCGTACGTCGCAACGCCACCCATTCCTCACCGCACCTGTGGCGGGCCGCGCAACCGGAACATGTCGCAGTAGCGAATCCGGCCGGCCAGTCACATGTCGCAGTAGCGGGTCCGGCGGGAGGCACATGTCGCTGGAGTCGGATCGGCTGGCAGGTCACATGTCGCAGTAGGTGGTCCTGGGGGATGCACATGTCGCTGAGGCGGGGTCTGCGGGCCGGGTACATGTCGCAGTAGGCGGTTCTGGGGGAGACACATGTCGCTGAGGCGGGCTCGGTTGAGGGTTCACATGTCGCAGTAGCGGGTCCTGTGGGAGGCAGAGGCGGAATCCCATGCGACCTGACGGCGGAGACGGCTTGGAGCGCCGACCTCCGGTCGGCACCGCCCGCCGGAGGCGGGCGAACGCGTCCTTGCCGCGCGCGGGGTTGGCACGACGCGGGCTGCCAGCGCCATCTGGTCCCGGGGCGGTACGTGGTTGCGGCCCTCCGGGCCGCGTGCCGGCCGGAGGCCGGCGTTCCAAGCCGTGTGCGCCATGCGGCGCGACCGTGTTGCGCCGCGTGCGGCCCTGCGGGGCGCGTGCCGGCCGGAGGCCGGCGGTCCCGGCCGGTGCGTCAGCGCTGCGCGAGGACGGTGGCCACCCCTTCGTGGATGAGGCGGGCGGCGAGGATGAGGGTGCGGTTGTCCCGGTCGTCGGGACAGGCTTCCACGACGTCCATCCCCGCGAGCCGGTGGCGGGCGCCGATTTCCTTGACCAGTTGAAGCCCGGCCCGGCCCGACAGCCCGGCCGGCACGGGGTGGGCCACCGCCGGCGCGAAGGCCGGGTCGAAGCCGTCCATGTCCACCGTCAGGTAGACCGGCGCGCCCGCGGGCAGGTGGGACAGGAGGGCCCCCCGGTTCTCCGCCTCCCACGCCGGAATCTGGACGACGCGCCCGCCCGCCGACTCCCGGACTCCGCGCTGCACCGCGGTTTCGGTGCGGATCCCGATCTGGGTGATCGTCGCCACGTGCGGCATCTCGAGGAGACGCGCCGCGACGCACGCGTGGGAGTCCGGGTTGCCCTCGAAGTCGGGGTACATGTCGGGGTGGGCGTCCCACTGCACCACGTGGAGGGGACCCCGCCCCGCGTAGGCGGCCACCAGGGCTGGCGTGATCGCGTGGTCGCCGCCCAGGATGAAGGGCGTCCGGCCCCGTGCGAGCTCCGCCGCGACCGCGGCGGTGTAGCGGGCGGCGCTGTCCCGGAAATCGCCCGCCGCCGGGTCGAGGTCGCCGAGGTCCCGGACGCTGCCGGCGCAGTCCACGCCCGTCTCCGAAACCGCGTTGTAGCAGGCCCCGTCGTAGGCCCGCCGGATGGCGGGCGGCGCTTCGGCGCAGCGGTCCCGGTAGGTGGACTGGGTGGCGTCAATGACGCCGAGCAGCGAGGCGGGGGCCCGCTCGACGTCCGCACCGGACGCGAGCAGTCCTCCGAAAGGGATTCCGGCGGGTTCGAGCACGCCGGTATGTTCGCAGCAGTCCGGCTTAAGCTCCCCGGACGATGCCCGCCCCGCCGCGTCCCGCGGTCTCCGTGATGCTCACCCGCGGGGAGACAGTGCTCCTCGTGCGGCGCTCGCCGCGGCTCCGGGCCTTCGCGAACCTGTGGGCCTTCCCCGGCGGGACGGTGTCGGCGGGGGACTCGGCGATCCCCGTGAACGGCGCCCCGGATGCGGAAACCGCGGCGCGGGTCGCGGCCGGGGTGCGCGAGGTCTTCGAGGAGACCGGGGTGTTCCTCGGAACGGCCGGACGGGCCGTTGGGCCTGCCGCGACGGATGACCTGCGCCGGCGGCTGCTCGCGGGCGAGATTGGACTCCGGGAGGTCCTCGAAGGGTTCGACGCGGAAGTCGAGGCGCCGCGCTTCTGCGAGGTCGAGGCGCTGACCACGCCCGAATCGGCGCCGTATCGCTTCGACACGCGCTTTTTCCGGTTGCCGCTGCCCGACGGCGCCGAGCCGTCGGTCTGGCCGGGCGAGATCGTGGACCAGGCCATGCTCGCCCCGGAGACGGCGCTCGCCCGCTGGCGCCATGGCGCGATGGCGCTCGCTCCGCCCATCCTCGGACTCCTCGAACGCTGGTCTCCGGACGACGCGGTTTTCCGGGCCCGCAACCGGGACGAGGGGCGGCTGCCGCCGGCGGTCCGCTATTCCCCCGGCATCGCGGTCATCCCGTGCCGGACGCGGACCCTGCCGCCGGCGACGCACACGAACGCGGTGCTGGTCGGAACCTCGGACCGCTACCTGGTGGATCCCGCGGCCGAAACGCCGGCCGAGCGGGCGATGCTGTTCGGAATGGTGGACCGGCTGCTCGGGCCCAGCGACCGCCTGGCCGGGGTCCTCGTCACCCACCACCATCCCGATCACATCGGCTCGGTGGCCGCGGCCGCGTCGCGCTACGGGGTCCCGGTGGGGGCGCATCCGGAGACGTTCGCCCGGATCCCCCCGGCGCCCGGCGAGGCGAGGCCGCTCGCCGAGGGGGACTCGCTGGACCTCGGGGAGGCGCCCGACGGGTCGCCGGGCTGGAGGCTCGACGTGCGGTTCGTGCCGGGCCACGCGCCGGGCCACCTCGCCTTCGTGGAGAGCCGCTACGGGGCGATGGTGGCGGGGGACATGGTGTCCTCGCTCTCCTCCATCCTCATTTCGCCGGAGGACGGGGACCTCGGGCACTACATGGAGTCCCTGCGGCGGCTCGCCGCCGAGTGCCGGGGGATCGTCTATCCGGGCCACGGCGTGCCGGTGGTCGCGGGCGCCGACCTGCTCCGGAGCCAGGTGCGGCACCGGGAAGCCCGGGAAAGGAGCCTGCTGGAAGCTCTCGACACCAAGCCCGCGGCGCTCGCGACGATCGGACTCCGGGTCTATCCGACGAGCGAGGTCCCGCGCCGGGGGCCGGTACGCCGGCTGGCGGAGGTCGCGCTGACCTCGGGCCTGCTGAAGCTCGAACGCGAGGGCCGCGCGCGGCAGCGCGGCGGGAAGTGGTCCGTATCCGGAGGCGCTACCGCCTGAACGACGGCGCGGTCACGCCACCGGCGGGGGAACCATCCAGCGCAGGTTCGGAAAGCGTCCGAAGCCGCGGTCGAAGCTCACGACCGTGGCGCCGTGGCAGATGGCCAGCGCCGCCAGATGGGCGTCACTGGTCAGGTTCCCGGCCGTTCCTGCTTCCCCGAGCAGCCCCAGGAGGCACTCGGAGTGGCCATCGGTCTCGCGGACGATGCGCACGCAGGGCTGGGCGAGCCAACTCCTGACTTCGGAAGCAGCCTGTGGAAACGAGAGGCTTCGGTCCAGGATCCCGCGCTTGGTGCTCAGCCGCAGGAACGCGAGCAGGGTCACCCACGCCAGCCCCACGGCTTCGTCCCCCGACAGGGCTGCTTCCCACCACGCATGGGCGGGGCGGTGGTGCACGGCGCTGCGGTTCGCGGCGTAGAGAAGAACGTTCGCATCGACCAGCTTCACCGCCCCTGCTCCATCTTGCGCAGCATCTCCTCGTCTTCCAGCTCGGCCGCGAGTTGCAGCGCCTTGGTGAGGTCCACCCGGGGAACGCCCATGTCATACGTCTTCTGTCGATACCGACGCCGGCGGCGCGGTTTCGAGATCTGCGCCAGGCCGGCGCGCAGCACCTCCGTCACGGTGGCGGTGAGGGAGGTCTTCCGGGAGCGACTCAGCTCCTTCAAGTCGTGGAGGACGTCATCGGCGATGTTCACGGTCGTGCGCATGGCAACATCGTAGCATCATTCGAATAGCATCAACACATCGTCCTGCGGACGAGAGGATCATTCGCCGGCGCTGCCGGGGACGGTGTTCCCGGCCACCAGGACCCGCTCGATGGACCGGAGGTTCGCGATGTCCTCGAGCGGGCTCTCGCTCAGCACGAGGAAGTCGGCCCAGTTGCCGGCGGTCAGGGTCCCGACGCCATCGAGGGCGAGACAGGCCGCCGCGTCGCGCGTCGCCGACACCAGGATCTGCTCGGCGGTGAGTCCGGCCTCGGCCATCTCGCCTGCCTCGATGTGCTCGAAATAGCCCTGGAAGCGGCCCGGCGGCCCGGTGTCGGTGCCGAACGCGATCGTGACTCCCGCGTCGGCCACCGCCTTCGTGTTCGCCATCGCGATGGGGTAGTGCTCGCGGTATCCCTGCGCCGAACGGCTGTTCGCCACCCGCTCCATGCGCTCGGGATCCTTGAGCTGTTCCAGTACCGCGGGATCGGCCTCCTTCAGGAAGAACGGGTCGTCGAAGAACTCCGGCACGTCGGCATAGACGTAGGTGGAGATCTCCCGCACCAGGGTGGGGACGTAACAGACGTCGTTCTCCTTCATCAGCTCGAGGAATTCCTCGTCCACCGGCTGGTCCCGCACGCTGTGGGCGATGAGACCGGAGCCGGCCCGCAGCACTTCCTTGGCGTCGTCGAGATAGAAGATGTGGGTGGTCACCTGCTTGCCGGCCTCCCGCCCGAGCTCCATCACCTTCTCGATGGTCTCCGAGGAGACCCGCTCGTTCGCGCCGAGGTTGGTGTCCACCCGCATCTTCAGGAAGTCGGCGGGGAGCGCGAGGCTCCGGGCCACCGATTCCGCGGCTTCTTCGGGGGTGCCGCTCGAAATGACCTCGCCGGCGATCCAGATCCGGGCGCGGTCGAGACTGTCGTCCTGCTCCACGCGCAGTTGGGCTGCCTCGGCGCCGTCACCGCCCAGCGAGGCGATGCTGGTGACCCCGTAACGGGCGTAGAGGCCGAGCTGGCGGATCAGGTTCTCCCGGGTGTAGTGGCCCGTCTCGAGACCCATGACGTCGCCGGCGTGGGCGTGCGCGTTGATCAACCCGGGGATGACCGTCTTGCCGGCGAGGTCTTCCACGGCGGCGCCGGGCGGGACATCCACTTCGTCGGCCGGTCCCACGGCCGCGATGCGTCCGTGGTCCACGACCATCACCGCGTTCTCGACGGCGGCGCTTCCGGTGCCGTCCCACAGGGTGGCGCCCGTGAACGCGGTCACCCCGGGCAGCGGCGGGGGTTCGGAAGCGCATGCGGCGAGGACCGCAAGGGCCGCGAGCGCGCCGGGAAACACGAGGAACGGCTGCCTGAGGGAACGGGTGGACATGGGTCGGCCTCCGGAACGCCCGAGCATATCCGGGCGGAGTAGGGGCTGCGACGCGCTTTGGCGCCTCACGCGCCGAGCACGTGGGGAGCGACCCGCCCAACGACGAAGCGGGCCGCGGCGCGGGCCTCGTCCGCGTCCTGCACCCGGTAGAACTCCGACGGCACGAGGTCGTCGGCGCCATCGAAGGCGAGTTCCCGGTCCCGCCGCAGGTCGCGGGAGACGGCGGCCAGGCGGGGGAGGTCAGGGGAAAGCGAGGATGGCAAGCGGTCGCGTTCGGCCTCGAGGACGCCCGCGACGTCGTGGACCCGCGGGGGGGCCACCCCCGAGGCGCGCAGCAGGCCCTTCAGTGCCAGCTCGACCGCCTCCTGCGATTCGCGGACGACATCAGCCCAACTCTCCGCGTCGTACAGCGCATCCAGTGCGGTGAGCCGGGCGGTCGCGCGGCGCAGGTGGTCGACGGCGAGGGATCGGTTCCGCATCAGGACACCGCCGCCTCGGTCCAGTAGGGCTGGCCGTGCGCGGTACGGCGGCGCAGCCGGCCGTCCGCAATCGCCCCGCGGACCCGGGCCAGATGGGCGCCGAGGTCGCCGTCGCGGTCCAAGACGGTCAGCCCGTGCGTCGCGATCTCGGCCCAGAGCCCACTCCATCCGGTGTCCACGGGCAGGTGGACGAAATGGGGGTCCACCGGACGATGGCTCCAGGTGACGGAGTGCTCGTCCCACTGGCGGTAGAGCGAACGGCGCAGCGGCACCGTGCGATCCACCACGATCACCGCGTCCACGTCGGACCCGGAGGCGGCGTCACCGCGGACCCAGGACCCGTGCAGCACGACGGCGGCGAGCGCGTCCCCAACCACCGCGGCCGCCCGGGACACGAGCGCCGCCGCATCGTCGTGGACGACGCTCCCGGTCACGAGCCGCCGCACGCAGTACTCGTTGAGCGACAACCCCGCCGCCCGCGCCGCGGAGCGGAGCGTGTCGTGCAGGGCGGGCGGCATGCGAAGCAGGAAACGACCCGATCCCGGTACCTCTGGATGTGGTCTCATGCTTCCTGCCAGGTGATATCAACAGAACAGGATCCATGCTATCACCGGCGCTCTGGATTCCGGCGAACGCACTGGGCGGACCCGTTGCTGCCGGAAAGTGACGTGGTCTCGTCGCTCTCACAATGCGGTCCCGCCGGATGACGGGTACGGCTGGGAACGCCGGCCCCCACCGGGAGAAACAACCATGCGCGCGTCCTCCTACGCACCCCGCCGGGCATGAAAACGGTGCAGCGGCCAGGAGCGCCGGTCTTCAGACCGGCATCGCGGCCGCAGGCCGCGAAACTCCCGGCGCCATCGAGCCACATTGCGGGGACTTGAAACGAAGACGGTGAAAGCGGAGTAGGCGCGCGCAGTTGTCGTCGCGCCGTTCCCTTTGACGGGGGCGCCATGCGGCGAAAGGAAGCCCAGGAGTTTCGCCCGCTGCGCGGGCGATGCCGGTCTGAAGACCGGCGCTCCTAGCGCTGCTCGCCGTCCCCGTCATCGGGCGGGTTGCATTTTCACAGCAACTGGCCTCTGGTCGGCACAGTGGGCCGGAGGCCGGCGGGCGAGGTGCCGCTATTCGCCTTTGGGCGAGCGAGGTCCGGGAGTGTCCCCTACGCCCGGTTTGCAGCGCGAGAACCATCCTGCAGCTCGGCGCCGTGCCGTGCGCTGCGCGGTCGCGCAGCACGGTGCCGGCCGGAGGCCGGCGTTCCCAGCCGGTACGCCGCCGCGCGAAGCGGAGGCTTGTGCGCTCTCCGCGCTCATACCGGTTCCACCGCGGACTGCTAGCGTTCCGGACCCATGACGACCGCGACCCTGGCGCCGGCGGCGGCCGGCCTCGGGCCCCCCAGCATGTGCGGGAAGCTCGTGCGGTCGCTCCTGATCGGCCCGCGCGCCGTGGGCTGGCACCCGGGCGCGCCTTGGCGGGAGCTCGGCTACCTCCATCCCCCTGAGGAGGAGTTGGCGGCGCGGCAGCACGAGCGGATCCGGTCGGTGCTGCTCGGGTTCGGGGTGGAACTGGTGGAGCCGGACGCGTCCCTTCCGGGGCTGACGCCCGACGCCGTCTACTGCCACGACGCCTCGTTCCCGTCCCCGAGGGGCATGATCCTCATGCGGATGGGCAAGGAGAGCCGGAGCGGGGAACCCGCGGCGCACGCCCGGATCTACGAAGGGCAGGGGATCCCGGTCATCGGCGCCGTCGAACCGCCCGGGCTCGCCGAGGGCGGCGACCTCGTGTGGCTCGACGAGCGCACCCTGCTCGCGGGAGAGGGGTACCGCACGAACGCCGCGGGCATCGCCCAACTGGGCGCCATCCTCGCGGAGGACGGGGTGGAGGTCCTCCCCGCGCCCCTGCCGTTCGGCGAGGGGCCGCACTGCTGCCTCCACCTGATGTCGCTGATCAGCGTGCTCGACCGCCGGACGATGGTGGCCGACCTGCGGTTCCTCGGCGTGCCCACGGTCGAGATGCTGAAGGAGCGGGGATTCGGCTTCGTCCCCATCGTGGAGGCGGAACGGGGCACGATGGCGGCGAACGTGCTGGCGCTGGGCGGACGGACGCTCCTCGCCATCGCCGCCAACCGCGGGACGAACGCCCGGCTGCGGGACGCCGGATTCGAGGTGCTGACCTACGAGGGCGGGGAGATCAGCCAGAACGGCTCGGGAGGCCCCACCTGCCTGACCCGGCCGCTGGTCCGGGAAACGGCATGAACCCCAGGATCCGGCGGATCGGCTGGCTCGTCTTCGGGCTCTTCGCCCTGCTGGTCGTCTTCCTCGTGTACTCCACGCTGACGATGGGCCAGTCGCGCTGCGAAGTCACCATGGAGATGGCGGGCCGCGAGGCCACGGTGACCGCCCAGGGCGCCACCGAGGCCGACGCGATCCGCGCCGCGATCACCGGGGCGTGCGCCCGGATTGCGGACGGCCGGACGGCGAACATTCTCTGTCTGGATACGCCGCCCCGCGCGGTCCGCTGCGAGTAGAACGCAGGCTATCGAGGGTTCCGTCCGGACGGACGAGGAACGCGTCGGTCCGCCGCCCCTGGAGGCGCGCGACGGCGAAGCGGTAGCGGCGCGCCCGCGCCTCCGCGCCGCGGTCGCCGGCCGGGGCCATGACCAGCACCGCCGCCGTTCCGTCGGCGCGCAGCACCACGCTCGGCACCAGCACCGAGAACGGCTCGCCCTTCCGGTCGCGGAGGGCGATGCGCAGGTTGCTGCGCAGATCCCCCCGGAGCCGGTCGTCGCGCTCCATCCGGGAACGGGCGGCGCGGGCGAGGGCGAGCGCTTCGTCCGCGACCCGGCGCCGCGTTTCGGCGGTGGGCGCGAGCCGCGGGTCCAGCAGCCGGAGCGCGGTCTCCCGATCCGGCATTTTCCGGTCGGGCGACTCCCGCCGGACGGCGCGTTCGAGCAGGCGATGGGCGAGCCGCCGGGTGGCGGCGACCGGCCCGGCGCTCACGCGGGGTCCGGCGACGGCAGCACGGCCAGCCGGTGCCGCTTCCACTCGATCTCGCGGAGTTCACCCGCGGGTTCCCGGGCGGTGGGCGCGATGGTCCTCCAGAGGTCATCGGGGAGGAACCGCGCGAGGCCCTGCGGCTTGTACGGCGCCCCGCGGGTCGTGAACTTCGTGGTCGCCGCCAGCGTCAGTCCCCGCTTCGCGCGGGTCATCCCGACATAGAGACAGCGGCGTTCTTCCGCCGCGCTCCGCCCGCCGTCCCGGATTTCCCAGTCGCGGGAGGCGCTGATGAGCGCGATGCTCCAGCGGCCGTCGTCGCCTTCCTGGACGCGCAGGCCGCCGCCCGCGCCGCGAGGCTTGCCGTTCAGGTCCACGAGGAACACGTGCTCGTACTCGAGGCCCTTGGCCGCGTGGATGGTCAGCACCTGGACCGCTCCGGCGGCGCGCAGCGGCGCCTGGGTCGCGTCGTGTCCGCCCCCGGCGGCGGCCTCGAGGTGGTGGGCGGCGGCCTGGAAGGTGGCGAAGCCGTCCCGCTCCACCCGGCGGAGCAGGTTGAGCGCCCGTTCGAGGTTGGCGGCCTGCTGGCGGCCCGCGAACGGGTCGCCGGCGTCGTCGGCGCGCGCCCGCCGCAGGTAGCCGGTCTCCGCGAGGATCGCCCGGACCGCGAGCGAGGGAGGGAGCCGCCGCGACAGCGCGATCCAGCGCGATCCCTGCCGTCCCGCCTCCGCCCACGCCGCCGCGTCCTCCGGCGGAAGGTCCGGCGGGGTCCGGCCGACGCCCCGGAGGCGGTCGCTGAAGGGGGTCGCCGGCGCGCGGTCCGCGTTCCGCAGAGCCGCGAGCGTGCGGGCCGGCAGCGCGAAGAACCGCGACCGGAGCAGCTCCACCGCGCGGAGATCCGAGGACGGCCGCGCGAGGAAGCGGCAAAGTGCAGTCAGGTCGCGCACCTCGGACGTCTCGAAGAGCCCGGCGTCCCGGACCAGGTAGGTGGGGTGGCCGAGCCGCTCGACCGCCTCGCGGTAGACGGGGAGCCGGGTGCTGGCCCGCGAGAGGATCGCGATCTCGTCGAGCGGCGTCCCGGCGGCGGCGAGTTCGGCGATCCGCGCCGCCACCCGGCGCGCCGCCTCCTCGTGGTCCTCGGCCACCGCCACCGCGAGGGGAGCGCTCGCGGGGACGCCGTCGGGGTCCGCGTTCTCCTGCAAACGGTCCTTCTCCTCGTAGCCGAACCGCCAGTCCGACGTGGTCTCGTCCGCCGCGGCCATGGCGGCGGCGACGTCGTTCACGAAGGCGCGGAGCGGCGCGGTGGAGCGGAAGTTCCATTGGAGCGAGATTCCGGGGTCGGGCCGGGCCGCGAACCGGTGGCGCATCCAGGCGGCGGTGCGCTGCACGAGCTCCACGCGGGCGTTCCGGAACCGGTAGATGGACTGCTTTTGGTCCCCGACCACGAAGAGGGTGGGTTCCCGGAGCCTTCCTCCGGTCACCCGCCGCACCTCTTCGGCGGCGAGTCCCTCGCCCTCGGTCCAGGGCTTCGCGATGGCCCGGAGCAGGTCCCACTGGGGGTCGCTGGTGTCCTGGAACTCGTCGAGGAGCAGGTGGTGGTAGCGGGCCTCCAGCCGGAAGCGGCTCTCGGCGAACTCTCCGGTGTTCTTCAGGAGGCGGGTCGCCGCCAGGGTGAGATCGTCGAAGTCCATCACCCCGCGGTCTTCCTTCAGGGCGTCGTACTCGGTCTCCACCGCGCGGAGCAGCGCCCAGACGGGAGCGAAGGTGCGTCCGTTCAGCGATTCCAGCCAGGCGCCGTTGAACGCGCGCAGCGCCTCCTTGACCTGCTGGTATTCGGGGAGGACGTCCGCCAGAAGGTCTTTGGCGCCCTTGGGGTAGGTCTTGAGGTCGGGCCGGAACCAGGCGACCAGGGACTCGCGGTCGAGCGCGTCGGCGGACCCGGGCTGCGCCGCGAGGCGGAGCGCGAGCCGGACGGGGAGGGGGACCGGCCCCCGGGTGCCGGCGAGGAAGCGGTGGACCCCGTCCGCCAGCGGAAGCAGTCCGTCCCGGAGCGCCGGCCGGGCCGCCGGCGGCCGGCCGGTGAGCCGCTCGGCCTCGCTCGCGAAGGTGGCGCGCCAGGTCAGCCGGTTGTCGAGGTAGGTCTTCGCGAGCTCGTCGAGCCGGGCCAGACTCTTCCCCAGCAGGGGGAGTTCGGCCAGCGTCCGGCGGTCGAATCCCGTCGCGCCGGTGAGGACCCGCTCGATCGCCTCCTGCTGCACCACCGGCATCGCCCGTTCGTCGAGCACCTCGACGCCCGGCGCGACCCCCGCGTCGAGGGGGAACTCGCGGATCAGGCCGAGGTTGAAGGCGTCGAGCGTGGAGACCGCGACGTCGGCGAGGCCGGGGTCTCGCTCGAACTCCGCGCTCTGGAGCCCCCGGAGGATCCGGTCCTTCATCTCCGCCGCCGCCTTCCGGGTGAAGGTGAGCGCGAGGATGTTCCGGGGCGGGACGCCCGCCCCCACGAGGTTCCGGTAGCGCTGGGTGAGGACGGTCGTCTTGCCCGTCCCCGCCGAGGCGCGGAGCACCACGTGGCGCCTGGGGTCGGCGGCGGCCTCGCGTTGCGCCTGGTCCGCGGGGGCATGTTTCGTGGCCGGCGGGCGGGACGGGGACGGGGGCGCGGACGCCGCGGGCGGGCGCGCCGGGACGGGTTCCACCGCGCCTTCCGGGAGGTCCGGGCGGATGGCGAGCGGCCAGTCGAAGGGCTTGATCGCCTTCGGGTCGGCGGGAACCGGGAACGCGCCGTCGGCGAGGCCGTCCCGGACCGACCGGATGCGCTCGTCGAGTTCCTCCGGCCGGTCGGGCACGCCCCACACCCGGTCGCGGAAGAAGGGGACCGCCGCCTCGGCAGGCGCCCCCGCGCCTGCGCCCGCCAGGCGGGCGTAGAGCCGCGCCTGCAGGAAGGCGTCGTCCTGACCGGCCGACGACCCGGACTTGTATTCGAGTACCCGCCGGCGGCCGTCCGGCAGGGCGTCCACCCGGTCCACCACCCCCCGGACCCGCAGCGCGGGGAGGTCGTCCGCCGCCGGTTCCACCGTCCCTTCGAGCGTCTCCTCGATCGCCACCGGCGCGCCCGGTCCGCGGTCGGCCTCTTCGCGGAGGAACCAGACGAGCGCCGCGGGGTGGGAATCGCCCCCGAAGAGCCAGAACTCTTCGGCCTCCCGGACCTCGGGAGTGAGCCCCGGATCGTCGAGCGCCCGGTAGCGCTCGCGGAAGAACGCGAGGGCGGCGTCCAGGTTCGCCTCGGAGACCGGGCCGTGTTCCGCGCAGAACGCGGGGGCCGCCTCCTGCAGCAGTCGGTGGAGCCGGGCGCCGCGCGCGGTCCGCGAGCCGGTGTCGGTGAGCGGCCGCTCCTCCCGCAGCCGGAGTACCCGCTCGAGGAAGAACTGCGCCGGGTTCCGGGCGTAGAGGACGAGCGCCGAGGGCGAGAGCGGGCGGGCGGCGAGGTCCACCGCGCCCGGCGCCCGGCGTTCGAGGCCCCGGGGCAGGGGCGGGGCGCCGCCCCCGGCCTCGTCGGGAACCTCTGCCGGGATGGCTTCGTTCGGGTTCCGCCGGAGCCGCTCCCCGAGCGCGGTGAAGAGCGGCGAAGCGCCGGCGGGGAACCCGTCCTCGAGTTCCGCCCGGACGAACCCGGCCGACTGCCGGGCGAGGGTCGCGAAGCTGCCGAGCAGGCGGGCTTCCCGGCGGCGGGCATCGCCGGAGCGCGCGCGGGTGGCGCGTTCGAGAACGCGCGTGGGGAAGAAGACGTTGCCCGGCCGGGGACCGGGCCAGTCGGCGTCCCCGACCCCGAGCAGGATGAGGCAGTCGTAGTCCCCGAACGGGGCGTCCTCGGCGGCGATCAGGTGGACGCCGGCCCGGCCCGGATGGCGGTTGGTGGTCTGACGGCGGAGCTGGCGGCGCACCCGGTCGCGAAAGCGCGCCGCATCCCCGACGGGAGTCTGCGGGAGCGCCGGGCCCCCCGCCTGGGCGAGCGCCCGGAGCGCCGCGTCGTCCGGGGGTTCGGAGAAACGGGCGGCCGCGAACGCGGCGAAGCAGCGGACCGCGTCCCGGAACGGGGTACGCCCGTCCCGGATGGGCGCGAGCTCCCGGGCGTAGGCGGCGAGGCGCTCCACCACCACCGCCGTCTGCCGGAGTTCGCGGGCGGCGCGCTCGTCGCGCGCGCGTTCGCCGCTGCCGGCGGCGTCCCGCGCCGCGGCGAGGCGGTCCTCCGCGAGCCGCCCCACCGTCGCCGCCAGCGCCCCGAGGTCCTCCGGGTCGTGGGTGTTCGCGATCCCGGCGTCGGCGAGGCTCGCTTCGGCGGTGTCGGCGAGGGGGCCCGGAGCGCGGGGGAGCCGGTCGTCCTCGAAGAAGGGGCTGCGGAGCAGGGCGATGCCGAGCGAGAGGCGTCCGGGACGCTCGGCGAAGGCGAGGGCGTCGTCGAGCCCGGCCGGCCACGGCTCCTCGGCGAGCGACGGCTGGAGCCGGGTCTGGAACGGGATGCCGGCCTCGGTCAGGCGGGCGGCCAGGGCGTCGAGGTAGGCGGCGGGCCGCCGCGCGGCGACGGCGCAGCGCTCGAAGCCGCCGAACGCCAACCCGGAGACCCGGTGATGGGTCCGCAGCAGCTCGACCGCCGCCCGCGCCTCTTCGCCCCGGTCGGTCCGGCGGAAGAGAAACGGCTCGCCGGCCGCCGCGTCCACGCCCGATGGCTGGAAGAGGCGCGGCGGGGCGGTGGCCGGGGTCTCCACGGTCTCCTCCTCGGCGGTCCAGCCGCGGGGAAGCGCCGGGGAGGGGTCCCCGGTGAGGAGGAGGAAGTGCAGGTTCCCCGGAGGCGCCAGCGCGCCGAAGAGCTGGTGATCGCTGACGCCGCCGGCCTGGCCGCCGACGACCCGGACCTCGGACCACGGCGCCGCCGGGGGCGCGGCCAGCAGCCGCCGCCGCGCGAGGTCGAGGTCCAGCGTGTCCGAGGCGTCGAGCTGGCCGGCATAGTTCCGGAGGACCCGTTCCAGCCACGCCGTGAGCCGCAGCAGCCGCGCGGCCCCGTCGTCGAGCCCCTCGGTTTCTCCGAAGGTCCGCGAGGCGCGCGCGATCAGCGCCTCGAAGGCCGGACGTTCGGGGTCCGCGGCCCGGTCGCGCGCCTGCTCGTCGAGCAGCCGGAGGAGCGGCCCGGAGAGCCGCAGCGGGTTGCCCGAGGGCGCGCCCTCCGCAGGCGCCGCGTCGAGCAGCGCGTTCTCCATCATCAGCGAGCGCGCGAGCGGGGTGGCGAGCGTTCCCGGCGGGTCGGCGCGCTGCAGGAGGTCGGCGACGGCGAGGGCCGGGGTGCGGACCGCCGGCAGTTCCACCGCTGCTTTCGGGCCGGCGAGCAGGCGCTGCCGGATCGCGTCCTCGAGCGCGGCGCGCGCCCCGTCCGTCCCGGTGAGGATCAGGAGACGCCCGGGGTCTCGCCGGGCTTCTTCGGCGACGTGCGCCCGCAGCGCGCGCCAGTCGGGGAACCGGCGAATCCTGACCCGGGGCGCCGCCGGTTCCGGGGAGGAGTCCATCGAGCCCCGATGATACGAGCGGCGCACGTCATTTCCCGTCGCTGCCGGAGCTCCCCTCGATGCCGGGGCGTCGCCGCGGAGCTCTCTTCGATACCAGCGGGTGGTGAATTGGGGTGAGCGCCGAGAGTGGATTGGTTCCGCTGCGCTTGACGGCGTCGAGGTCGTTCCGCGTTCTTGTTCAGGCAGGAACGACGCGTGCTTTGGGGGCAGGATCGCTGGTGAGCACCACCATGCCGGTTCGGCCCTCATAGCGCATTGAGAACCAGCGGAGGAACGTCCGCCCGATCAGCGCTCGATGCTCCTGTTGGCCGGCCACGAGATGGACCCCCGCGAAACGTCCGGTGACCGTGAATTCAAGCGCAGGAACGTGAATCTGCGCGAGGTAGCAGGTCCACGGCGCCGCTTCCGTGAGCGCCGGCGACGGTTGCCTGTTCGACGAGCGGCAAGTTCAGTTCTTCAGCCAGCGACGAATCAATGCAGCTTTCTTGAGCTCCCGTGTCCACGAGGGCGGGAAACAGTCGGTGACCCAATTCGGGCAGGGCCGCCGCCGACGGGGCGAACCCCCGATCAAACCCGATCTGGACACCAAGCGTGGGACCCCAGATCGTCAGCAAGTCGGATCCGGTGAGCCCGTCGCGAGCTCGAAAGCCGCAGTCAGCCGTGAGCACGGATCGGCTGGTACAGAACGGACGCGGGCAGCCGAATCGGAGGCGCTCCGATCTGGCGGATCAGATATGGCCCTCGACCGAATCTCTGCATCGCCTCGTGGGCCGCAGACTCAAAGGTTCCGTACACGCCAATCAATCCTTCCGCCCGCACCACGGCCCACCCCATCGGATGATCGGCCTCGAGTCGAGAGCGCATGGTCTCGTATGCGGCGATCTCCTTTTCGAGGGCGCCGGTGCGAGTGCGCTTCATGGCTGAGGCCACTCTAGCAGCCGGTGGAAAAAGTCACGCGGCATTCCCGAACTACGAGGAATGGAAGTCGCCTGGCGCCCACTTCCGTCCCTCGTGTTGAAGGGGTCTCCGCGGTGCTCGCGCACCGCTCCGGAAGCGATCGGGACGGTGCATCCCGCCTGAACCGGGCCGCTTTGCGGCCCTCTGCGTTGCGTCTTGGTCGGAATACACCCGGTATTCCTCCCTCACGCGCCTTGTCAGCCGGACCCCCACCGGGGGAAACGACCATACCCGTGTCCTCCTACGCACCCCGCTTGTGATGAACATTGCCGAAACGGCTTGGAACGCCGACCTCCGGTCGGCACAGCGGGCCGAAGGCCCGCGGGCGACGCGCCGCTCGTCGTCTCGGGCGACAGAGGTCCGGGAGCGTCCCCTCCGCCCGGTTGCACCGAGAGAGAGAACCATCCCGCAGGTCGGCGCCGTGCCGTGCGCTGCGCGGTCGCGCAGCGCGTGCCGACCAGAGGTCGGCGTTCCAAGCCGGCGGCGCCCACAAGACGCTCGGCCGACCCGCCGGACTGCATTTTCACGGCAACTTGCCGGCGCTCCACTGCCGTGCGCGCTTCGGGCGGATTGCCTTCTCACCCCAAACGGGCCGCGTGCGCGTTGGTAGCATCGGGGCGGCGCGGGCGCGGCGTCCGTGCGATGGACACGAGACTTGGCGCAGACGGTACGGGCGGCCCCGGAGCGCCTCTTCCCGGAGGCGGAGGCGCCCGGGCCGCCCGCTCCCGCGGCGTTCGAGGCGGAACTGGCGGCGTTCGACCGGTTCGGGAAACGGACCCGGATCGTTCCCTTTCCCGACCGGGGCACCGAGCTTCCGGTGTACGTCAACGAGTTCTGGACCTCGAAACAGCGGGCGGCCCATTCGCTCCACGAGATCTCCTACCGCGCCTGCTTCAAGCCGCAGTTGCCGCGGTTTTTCATCACCCGGCTGACCCGGCCCGACGAGCTCGTCCACGACCCGTTCATGGGTCGGGGCACCACCCCGCTCGAAGCTGCCCTGCTCGGCCGCCGCGCGGTCGGTTCCGACCTCAACCCGCTGAGCGTGCGGCTTCTGGCGCCCCGTTTCGACCCGCCGGAACTCGTGGAGGTGGAGAGGCGCCTGGCATCGTTCGATCTGGAGCGCTCCCGGGTGCTGCCGGAGGATCTGCTGGCCTTCTACCACCCGGCCACCCTCCGGCGGATCGTCAACCTCCGGGAAGAGCTGCGGCGCCGCCGGACCGGGGGATCGCTGGACGGGGTGGACCGCTGGATCCAGATGGTGGCGACCAACCGGCTCACCGGGCACTCGCCGGGGTTCTTTTCGGTGTACACGCTCCCCCCCAACCAGGCGGCGTCGGTCCGGTCGCAGCGCCGGATCAACGAGCGCCGGAACCAGGCGCCGCCGGAGCGGGACGTCCGGGCGCTCATCCTCCGGAAGACCCGCTCGCTGCTGGCCCGTCTGGGACCCGGCGACCGGGCGCGGCTCTCGGGCGCCGGCGCCCGGTTGCTCACCGCCTCCGCCGACCGGACTCCGGCGATCGCCGGCGGGAGCGTGCGGCTCGTCGTGACTTCGCCGCCCTTTCTCGACGTGGTGAACTACCGGGCCGACAACTGGCTGCGGTGCTGGTTCAACGGGGTGGATGGGGATAAGGTGGCGCTGTGGCACTGGACGCGCGCGGCCGACTGGCAGGAGGCCATGACGCGGGTCTTTCGGGAGTTGCACCGGGTCCTGGTTCCCTCCGGGCTCGTGGCGTTCGAGGTGGGAGAAGTGCGGAGCGGACGCCTGCTGCTGGAGACCCTCGTCGTGCCGGCGGCCCGGGACGCGGGCCTCGAGCCGCGCCTCGTGCTGGTGAACGACCAGCGGTTCACCAAGACCTCCAACTGCTGGGGCGTGGACAACCGGCGGAAGGGCACCAACACGAACCGCGTCGTGCTGCTGCAGAAGTCCTGAGGGGACGGGGCGGCGCATGAGAGGCGCCTCGCTGGTTCGGAACTGCCTGACCGGTCTCGTGCTCCTGGCCCCGTCCGCCGGGAGCGCGGAGGAACCCCGGGAGACGGCGCGGCGGGTCCTGGCCGGACTGGACCTCGAGGCGAAGGTGGGTCAGGTGCTGATGCCGCGGGCCCCGGCGGAGTTCACGAACGCGGCCGATCCCGAGCGCCGCGAGCTGCTCGCGATGGCCGCGGCAGGCCGGTTGGGCGGGGTGGTCGTGTTCGCGGGGAGTCCCGAGGGAACCCGCGAGATCACCACGGCGCTCCAGGAGGCGGCGCCGCTCCCGGTGCTGGTGGCCGCCGACTACGAGTGGGGCACTCCCATGCGCACGGCGCGCGGCACCCGGTTCCCCTCGGCCATGCAGGCGGCGGCGGCGCCCGACCCCGCCGCCCTCGAGCGGCAGGGCAGGATCGTGGCCCGGGAGGCGCGGGCGGTGGGGGTCCACCTGGTGCTGGCGCCCGTTCTGGATGTCCTGCAGAGCGCCGCGAGCGCGGTGATCGGGACGCGTTCGTTCGGCGCTGATCCGGATCTCGCGGCCGAGCTCGGGGTCGCGTTCCTGCGCGGCGTCGAGGCCGGAGGGGCGCTGTCCACCGCCAAGCACTTTCCCGGACACGGCGGCACCGGGACGGATTCCCATCACGGGCTCGCCCTCGTGCCCGCCGGCCGGGAGCACCTGGAGGCGGTGGATCTCGCTCCGTTCCGGGCGGCGGTGGAAGCGGGGGTCTCGGCGGTCATGCCCGGGCATCTGGCGGTGCCGGCGCTCGACGGCCGCGACGACCGGCCCGCCGTTCTCTCGCCGGAGATCCTCGACGGCGTGCTCCGGTCGGAGATGGGCTTCGCCGGACTCGTGGTGAGTGACGCCCTCGAGATGGAGGGGGCGCGCGCCGGGCGCTTCGACGGCGAGGTCGCGGCGCTGGCGCTCGGGGCGGGGGTGGACGTGATCCTCGTGCCCCGGGACCCGGTGGTGGCGCACGGGGCGCTCGTCCGCGCGGTGCGCGCGGGCCGGCTCGAGGAGGCACGCCTCGACGAGGCGGTCCTCAGGATTCTGGAAGCGAAGGCGCGCCTCGGCCTCTTCGACGACCGCGCTCCCCCGGAGCCGCTCGCGGAGGCGTTCGGCGATCCGGCCGCCCGCGACTTCGCGGAGTCGCTCTTCGCCCGCGGGTTGACCCTGGTGCGCGACCCGGAGGGACTCGTCCCCTGGTCCACGCGCATCACCGGCGGCGCCTCGGGCCGGTCCGCCGGGACCCCCGCCTTTCTCCTCGTCGAGATCCATCAGGAAGGTCCCTACGAGCCGGACCGCCGTTTCTTCCGGGGCGCGCTCCGCCGGCGCGGGGCGCTGGCCGCGAGGATTCCCACGACGTACCACGGGGCGCTGCCCTTGGGGCGGTTCGCGCGGGAGGCGGCGCGGGCCGACGCGGTGGTGATCGCCGATTTCCGGAGAAACGGCCTCGCGATGCCCGAGGAGTTGCTGAACGCGGTCACCCCCTTCGCGGAGAAGTTGCTCGCCGTTTCCTTCGGCAATCCGCACGGGGTCCGGAATGCGCCCCCGGAGGCGGCGATCCTGCTCGCCTGGGACGGGGCCCGGCGGAACCAGGAGGCGGCAGCGGCGGCGCTCTTCGGGGAGAGCGCCCTCGAAGGGCGCCTGCCGGTCCCGCTCGAGGGGCAGCCCGCCGGAGCGGGCATTTCCAGGCAGGCGGAGCGGCAAGGGCTCCGCCCCGTCGAACCCGGGGAGGTCGGCATGAGTCCCGAAGGCGTCGAGAACATCCGCGCGGTGATCGAGGATGCGATCGCGAACCGCGTGACGCCGGGAGCGAGCGCGCTCGTGGTGCACCGGGGCAGGGTGCTGCTCCAGGAGGGCTTCGGCCGGCTGACCTACGACGAGGACGCGCCCGCGGTGACCCCGGAGACGATCTACGACCTCGCGTCGCTGACCAAGGTGGTCGGCACCACGACGCTCGTGATGATGCTCGTGGAAGAGGGCGCCCTCGACATCTCGCTGCCGGTGAGCGCCTACCTCCCGGAGTTCCTCGACCGGGCGCCGTCGGAGGAGGAGCGCCGCCGGCGGGCCGGCGTGACGGTCACCGACCTGCTCGCCCACAGCTCCGGGCTCCCGGCGTGGATCCAGTTCTACCTCGAGTTCGATCCCGAAGCGCGGGGCCTGCCGCTCGCTGACGCGCGCCGGATGGTCTTCGACCGGATCCTGGGGGCGGCGTCCGACTACGAACCGCGGACGGACACCGTGTATTCGGACAACGGCATCCTGCTGCTCGGGGAGATCATCGAGCGGGTCTCCGGCAAGCCGCTCGACGTCCTCGCCGAGGAGCGAATCTTCGAACCGCTGGGCATGACCACCACCCGGTACCGTCCGCCGCCGGAATGGCTCGACCGCATCGCGCCGACCGAGGACAACCCGTGGCGCGGCCGGGTGGTCCGGGGGCAGGTGCACGACGAGAACACCGTCGTCCTGGGTGAAGTGGCGGCCCACGCGGGTCTCTTCAGCACCACCGGCGATCTCGGGGTCTTCCTCCAGATGCTCCTGAACGGGGGATCCATGAACGGCGTGCGCCTGCTCCGCGCCGGCACGATCGCCCGGTTCACGAAACGCGCGGGGCTCGTCCCGGGCAGCAGCCGGGCGCTCGGCTGGGACACGCCGTCCCGCACGTCGTCCGGCGGCCCCTCGTCCGCGGGCGACCGTTTCTCCGCCTCGTCCTTCGGGCACACGGGGTTCACCGGCACCTCGATCTGGGTGGATCCGGAACGCGAGCTCTTCGCGGTGCTGCTCACGAACCGGGTCTATCCGACGCGGGAGAATGACGGGATCTTCCGGCTCCGGCCGGCGTTTCACGACGCGGTGACGGAGGCGCTGGCCGACGGTCGCTGACCGCCGGCAGTTCCCATACACTCACTCGACACGGCAACGCGAGCCGGCCCCGCCCCTCCCATCCGGCGGGGGACGGCTCCGGGGAGGGAGACATGGAGATGAAGACGCTGACGAACCTGGTGGTATGCGTCGGGCTGGCGGTCGCCGCCGGCTGCGGGCCGCCGGGAGACACGACGAGCGGGACGATGGACTCCGACCCGCAAGGCGGGGGCGCCGCGACGCCCGTGGCGGATCCGACCTGGCCCCGGCTTCCCGACGACTGGCTGATCGGGGAAGTCGGCGGGATCGCGGTGGACCTCGACGACAACATCTGGCTCGTCCATCGCCCGCGCAGCCTGAACGCCGACGAGACCGGACTCATGCAGGACCCGCCGGTCTCCGCGTGTTGCAACGCGGCGCCGCCGGTGCTCAAGTTCGACACCGACGGGAACCTGCTCGACAGTTGGGGCGACGCGAACGGCTACCAGGGCGAGGGCTACGAGTGGCCCGAGACCGAGCACGGGATCTTCGTGGACCACCTGGGCTACGTGTGGTTCGCGGGCAACGGCCCGGACGACCACCAGGTGCTGAAGTTCAGCGGCGACGGCACGTTCGTGATGCAGATCGGGCAGGCGGGCCGCACCGAGGGCAGCAACAGCACCGAGTTCCTCGGACAGCCCGCGGACCTCGAAGTGGATCCGGAGACCAACGAGCTCTACATCGCCGACGGGTACCTGAACAAGCGGATCATCGTCTTCGACGCCGAGACCGGCGAATACCTCCGCCACTGGGGCGCCTACGGCAACGAGCCCTCGGACGAGGACACCGGCGCGTTCGAGCCCGGAATCGAGCCGATCCAGCAGTTCCGGACCCCGGTGCACGCGGTGCGGATCGCGAACGACGGGATGGTGTACGTGGCCGACCGGGTGAACAACCGGATCCAGGTGTTCCAAAAGGACGGGACCTACGTGGACGAGATGCTCGTCGAGGGCAACACGCTCGGGGCCGGCTCCACCTGGGACCTCGAGCTGTCGCCGGACGACGGGCAGTCGGACCTCTACAACGCGGACGGAACGAACCAGCGGATCCACATCATCGATCGGGCCGCGCTGGAGGTCGAGAGCTACTTCGGACGCCGCGGGCGCTATTCCGGACAGTTCCACTGGGTCCACAACGTCGTGGTGGACTCCATGGGCAACTTCTACACCGCCGAGGTGAACACCGGCCGCCGGGCGCAGAAGTTCGCGGTGGGCCGGTAGCGCCGTCCTCCAGGCCGGCGCCACCACAACGCTCGCCCGAAGCGCGCACGGCAGTGGAGCGCCGGTCTCTGACCGGCATCGCCCGCGTAGCGGGCGAAACTCCCGGGCTTTCTTTCGCCGCATGGCGCCCCCGTCAAAGGGAATGGCGCGACGACAAAGGCGCGCGCGTACTCCGCTTTCGCCGTCTTCGTTTCGAGTCCCCGCAATGTGGCGCGATGGCGCCGGGAGTTTCGCGGCCTGCGGCCGCGATGCCGGTCTGAAGACCGGCGCTCCTGGTCTGAAGACCGGCGCTCCTGTTGCCTCGGCGTTTTCATGCCTGGCGGGGTACGCAGGAGGACGTGCGCATGGGCGTTTCTCCCGGTGGGGGCCTCCGGCCGGCAGCGCGGCCGCGGGCCGCGAAACAGGCGGCGCACCCGGCCTGACGGGTCGCGCTTCCGGGCGCCGTGCGGTTTTGCCGCGGGCGGAGGTTCCCGTACACTCATTCGGTTCGGCGCCGCACCGGCGCCGGGAACCGATCCTTGTCGGGGTTGCGACTCCGGGAGAAAGCAATGAAGACCGAGAATCCGACTCTCCTGCTGATGGTTCTGGGGATGGCGTTCGCCGTCGGCTGTCAGGCCCCGGGCGAACGGACCAGCGGGGCGCCGCTCGCGGACCCGCACCTCGAGCACGCCGAGGCGCCCGAGGTGGATCCCCACTGGCCCATGCTTCCCGAGGACTGGCTGATGGGCGAGGTCGCCGGAATCGCGGTGGACATGAACGACCACATCTGGCTGGTCCAGCGTCCCCGGAGCCTGAATGCCGACGAAGCCGGCCTGGTGCAGGATCCGCCGCTCTCCGCGTGCTGCATTCCGGCGCCCCCAGTGCTCAAGTTCGACGCCGAGGGGAACCTGCTCGACAGTTGGGGAGACCAGAACGGGTATCCGGGTGAGGGCTACGAGTGGCCCGCGAGCGAGCACGGCATCTTCGTGGACCACCTGGGCTACGTATGGATCGCCGGCAACGGACCCGACGACCACCAGGTCCTCAAGTTCAGCGGCGACGGCACCTTCGTGATGCAGATCGGACAGGCGGGCCGCACCGAGGGAAGCAACAACACGGAGTTCCTCGGCCGTCCCGCGGACATGGAAGTGGACCCCGAGACCAACGAGCTCTATATCGCCGACGGGTATCTCAACAAGCGGATCATCGTCTTCAACGCCGAGACCGGCGAGTACCTGCGCCACTGGGGCGCCTACGGAAACGAACCGTCCGACGAGGACACGGGTCCGTTCGTTCCCGGCTCGGAGCCCATCCAGCACTTCCGGACGCCCGTCCACGCGGTGCGGATCGCGAGGGACGGGATGGTGTACGTGGCCGACCGGGTGAACAACCGGATCCAGGTGTTCGAAAAGGACGGGACCTACGTGAGCGAGATGATCGTCGAGGGCAACAGCCTCGGCAACGGCTCGACCTGGGACCTCGAACTCTCGCCGGACGAAGGTCAGGTGGACCTCTACAACGCCGACGGCCAGAACCAGCGGATCCACATCATCAACCGGGCCGCCATGGAGGTCGAGACCTATTTCGGCCGCCGCGGACGCAACGCGGGCCAGTTCCACTGGGTCCACAACGTCGTCGTGGACTCCATGGGCAACTTCTACACGGCGGAGGTGAACCAGGGACGCCGGGCGCAGAAGTTCGTCGTGGACCACACGGGTCACCTCCACTGATCCCGGACGCGCACCCCAGTCACTGACCACGAAACCGGATTCCGGGAATCCCGGCGCCTCGCGCGGGCGCCGGGCTCCCGCCGGGCGCGGAGTCGGGCGAGGGGCTGATCGAAGCATGCCGAAGCGCACCCGCGGCGTGGCCGCCCTCCTGGCTCTCTCCTTCCTCGCGGTGACCGCGGCGCCCCGTCCGGCGGCGCCGCACGACATCCCCGACGAGATCCGGATTCCCGTGTTCGTGCGGGAGACCGACGGGGAACTGCACCTGGTCGCCCGGGTGCCGCTGCTCCTGCTGCTCTCGCTGAACGTCCCCAAGTGGGGCGCCGGCTATCTCGACTTCGAGCGCGCGGAGCCGGTGCTCCGCCGGGCGGGGGAGGTCTTCGCTTCGGAAGCGCCGCTCTTCCACCCGGACGGCACGCCGCTGCCGGCCACGCTCGAAGCCTTCCGGGTCGCGTTGCCGTGGGACCGCTCCTTCACCGGCTTCGACGCGGCGCGGGACAAGGTGCTCGCGGACCCCTTGCCGGCCGACACCCAGGTCTTCTGGAACCAGGGCTTCCTCGACTTCTATCTGACCTATCCGGCCCCTGCCGAGGGGAGCGTCGCGATCGAATGCAACGTCGCGCCGGGCTTCGGTGACCGCGTGGCGCTGGACGTCCTCTACGAGCGCCGGGGCGAGGGCGGCGAGGAGTGGAAGAGCAACCTCTACCACATCAGCATCCGGGAGGGCCGGGTGGCGCTCGACCCGTCACCCTTCCAGGCGTTCTTCGTGTTCGGGCGTTCGGGCGTCGAGCACATCCTCACCGGTTGGGACCACCTCCTGTTCCTGATCTGTCTCATTGCTCCCTTCGGGCAGCTCTCCCGGATCAAGCACCTGCTGATCATGGTGACGGGATTCACGGTGGCCCACTCCGTGACCCTGGTGAGCGCGGCGCTCGGCCACGCGCCCGAGGCGCTGTGGTTCGTTCCCCTCGTCGAGGGCGTGGTGGCGCTCTCGATCCTCTACACCGCCATCGAGAACCTCATTTCGGCGAGCGTCGTCCGCCGCGCCGTCCTGGCCTTCGTCTTCGGGCTCTTCCACGGCTTCGGTTTCGCGTTCGCCCTCGGTGAGTCGCTCGCCTTCGCCGGCGACCACCTGCCGCTCGCGCTGTTCTCCTTCAACCTGGGGGTGGAGGCGGGGCAGGCCGCGGTGGTGCTTGCCGCGATCCCGGTCCTGCAGCTCCTCTCGGGCACCGACCGGTCCCGGTTCGCGGTGAGCGCGGTGCTCTCGGTGGTCGGGGGCCACGCGGCGTGGCACCTGCTCGCGTCCCGCTTCTCCGAACTCTCCCGCGCCTGGGCGCTCTCCGGCGGAGCGCCGCCCTCGTGGTCGTGGCTGCTGTGGCCCCTCGCGCTCGCCGGGGCCGCCGGTTGGGTGGTGTTGATGATGAGGCGACGCCGGGCGGCGGAGACCCGGCGCTCCGCCTGAACCCGGCGTTCCCGGCGGGCGGCGCCGGCACGGCTGCCGGCCGAGCGGCGCGGCCGCATGTCGCGGCAGCCGGGCCCGCGGGGAAGCGGCGGGAATCGAATGCCGCGGCGGTTTCCCTACACGCTGCTAGGATGCGGCGCCGATGAGTCCGCCGCCCGTTTCCGCCCCGACCACTCCCATCGCGATCGAGCGGGTCGCGGAGTCCCGGCTTCCGGAGGTGGACCTCGCGAACGTCGCCTTCGGCCGGGTCTACAGCGACCACATGCTGTCCGCACGCTGCTGCGACGGGGTCTGGGAGGACCCGCGGATCGTTCCGTTCGGCGACCTCGCGCTGCACCCCGCGACCGCGGTCCTGCATTACGCCCAGGCGATCTTCGAAGGGATGAAGGCGCACCTCACCGACGAGGGAGTCCCGGTGCTCTTCCGGCCCGAGCGGAACTGGCGGCGGATGAACCGGTCGGCGCGGCGGATGGTGATGGCGGAGATTCCGGAGGAGATCTTCCTGGGTGGAATCCGCGAACTCGTCCGGCTGGACCGGGACTGGATCCCCCCCAACCAGTTCGGCTCGCTCTACATCCGCCCCTTCCTGTTCGCCGCCGATCCCTACATCGGGGTGAGTCCCTCCCGCGAGTACCGCTTCTACGTCATGACCGCCCCGGTCGGGGCCTACTACGAGGGCTCGGTGAACCTCTACGTGACCCGGAAGTGGATCCGGGCCGCGGAAGGGGGCATCGGTGAGGCGAAGGCGGCGGGGAACTATTCGGCCAGCTACTACGGGATGAAGGAAGCCCGGGAGCACGGCTGCGACAACGTCCTGTGGCTCGACTCGAAGGAACACCGGTTCATCGAGGAGTGCGGCACGATGAACATGATGTTCGTCATCGGCGACCGGGTGGTGACCCCGCCGCTCGGCGGGACGATCCTGCCGGGCGTGACCCGCGACAGCGCGATCCACCTGCTCCGCGACCAGATGGGGACGGGAGTGGACGAGCGGCCGGTCTCCATCGAAGAAGTGGCCGAAGCGTCGGCGGCCGGGAACCTCCGCGAGTGCTTCGGGGTGGGGACCGCCGCGGTGGTGACCCCGGTGGCGCGGCTCACCGGGGGCGGCGTCGAGATCCGCCTGCCGGAGGCGACGCCGGTTCAGGACGAACTGCGCGAGCGGCTGACCGGCATCCGTCTGGGGCGGAGTCCTGATCCCTACGGCTGGGTCGACCGGCTCCTCTGACCGTCCGAAGAGTTTGAGCGGCGCCCCCCGCGCCCGGGCGCTCCTGCTGGGGTGCGCCGTGCTCTGGTCCTGCGGCCCGGCGGGGGACGACCCGCTCCCGTCGAAGGTGCTTCCCGGCCTCGATCGGCTCGTCGCCGAGGGTCCGGGAGACCTCCTCGGGCAGCGGGTCGGACTCGTCACGAACCACACGGGCCGCACCATCGACGGACGATCGGCGGCGGCCGCCCTGATCGAGGCCGGGGTGGACGTCGCGATGCTCTTCGGTCCGGAGCACGGGGTTTCCGGGTCGGCCGCCGCCGGGGCGGAGGTCGCGTCGGGCCGGGACCCGGAGACCGGGCTGCCGGTGGTCAGCCTCTACGGGGAGCGGCGCCGTCCCGACGAGGCGTCGCTCGCCGGCCTGGACGCGCTCGTCTTCGACATCCAGGACATCGGGGTCCGCTACTACACCTACATCTCCACGCTGCGGAACGCGCTCGTGGCCGCCCACCGGGCGGGAATCGGGTTCTGGGTGCTCGACCGTCCCAACCCGAACGGCGGCGACCGGGTGGAGGGACCGATGCTCGACCCGGAGTTCCGGTCCTTCGTGGGCACGGACCGGCTCCCGCTCCTCCACGGGATGACGGTCGGGGAACTGGCGCGGCTGTTCGCGGCGCGCGAGGGGGCGGCGGTCCGGGTGGTCCCCGTGCAGGGTCTCACCCGCAGCACCCGGTGGGAGGAGACAGGGCTCCCGTGGCGCCCGCCGTCGCCCAACATCCCGACGCTCGAGAGCGCCCGCGTGTATCCGGGGTTCGGCCTGTTCGAGGGCGTGATGCTCTCGGAGGGCCGCGGCACCGAGACCCCCTTCGAGGTGGTGGGGGCGCCGTGGGTGGACGCCGCCGCCTGGATCGGGGAGCTCGGGGGCGCCGCCGCGCTTCCCGGTGTTCGCTTCGCGGAGACGCGTTTCACCCCGAGAGCGGTCCCGGCCGCGCCGAATCCGCGTTTCGCCGGCCGGGCGAGCCGCGGACTGCGAGTCGAAATCACCGACCTGGCGGCCTTCCGGCCGGTGCGCAGCGGTCTGGCGGCGATCGAGGCGGTCCGCCGCACGCATCCCGGCGACTTCGGCTGGCGCCCGAGCGGAGAGCGCTACTGGCTGGACCTGCTGCTCGGGACCGACCGCATTCGCCGGGGAATCGAGGCCGGGGTCGCGGTGGACGCGCTGATGGCGTCCGAAGATCCCGCGGTCACCGAATTCCTCGAGGAACGCGGCCGTCACCTCCTGTATCCGGACCGATGAACGGCGGCGAACCCCGGGAACTCCCCGCACCGGCGGGGGCGCTGCCGGAAGCCGGGGAACGCCCCGCGGCAGCGGCGGCCCCGGGACCCCGGCGGTTCCTGCTCCCGGCGGCGCTCTTCGTCGCCACCCTCGCCACCACCCTCTGGGTGGGCGGCGCGCTCGGGATCGCCGCCGAGGCGCCGGAGCTCTTCCGGGCGCCCGGGGAGGCGCGTTCCGGCCTCGAGTGGACGCTCCTCTGGATCCGCTACGGCATCCCGTATTCGTTCTCGCTGCTCTTCATCCTCCTGTGCCACGAGTTCGGGCACTACCTCACGGCGCGCTACTACCGGGTGGACGCCAGCCTCCCCTACTTCCTGCCCATGCCGTTCACGATCGTGGGGACGCTCGGCGCCTTCATCCGCATCCGGTCGCCGTTCCCGAACCGCCGGGCCCTCCTCGACGTGGGGCTCGCCGGGCCCATCGCCGGGTTCGTGGTCTGCCTGCCGCTTCTGGCGGCGGGGGTTGCCTCCTCGCGTCCCGGCCCGTTGGCGCCGGGGGGCCTCCAGTTCGGGGAGCCGATGCTCTTCCAGTGGTTCGCGTCGGCCTTCGGTCCCGCGGTTCCCGACGGGCAGGTCCTCTACCTGAGCCCGATGGGACTTGCCGCCTGGTTCGGCCTGCTCGTCACCGCGATCAATCTGCTGCCGATGGGCCAGCTCGACGGCGGGCACGCGCTCTACGCGGTGCTCCGGGGGCGCGCCGCGCGGTTCTCCAGGACGGTCCACCTGCTCATGTTCCCGCTGGCCGTGTGGTCGCCGACCTGGCTCGTGTGGGGCCTGCTCTGCCTGCTGCTCGGCGCCCGGCGCCCCCACCCGCCGACCCTCGACGACGCCGCGCCGCTCGGGCGGAGCCGTCACCTGCTGGCAGGCGCCGGGCTCGCCACGTTCGTCCTCTGCTTCACCCCCGAACCGGTGGTGATGGACTGGAGCATGCTCTTCGGTTCCTGACGGAGGGAGGCCGCCGGGGGCGCGCGCGGACTCCTCCCGGAAGGCCCGGAAGAGCCCGGCTCCCGCGGCCCGGGGCGGGTGGCGGCGTCCGCGTTGACACGGACCCGCGCGGGGTCTACCGTTGGCGAAGCGGCATCCCGGCGGCCTCCTGCGGCTGGCCGGGCTTCTTTCTTCCAACGCCCGAACGGCCGCGGTTCCGGCCCTCCACGGGGAGTACCCCCATGACCTCCACCCCTGCATCGGACCGTGTCCTGATCTTTGACACGACGCTCCGGGACGGCGAACAGTCACCGGGCTGCAGCATGGGTCTCGAAGGCAAGCTTCGGATGGCCCGGCAGCTCGCGCGACTTAGGGTGGACATCGTGGAAGCGGGGTTTCCGGCGGTGTCCGAAGGGGACCACGAGGCGGTGCGCGCCATCGCCCGCGAGGTGGAGGGGCCGCGGATCGCGGCGCTGGCCCGCTGCGTGCCCGGTGACATCGAGGCGGCGTGGGACGCCCTCCGGGACGCCCCCCGGCCCCGGCTGCACGTCTTCCTCGCCACCAGCGCGCTGCACCGGGAGTTCAAGCTCCGCATGGCGAAGCGCGAGATCGTGCGGCGGACGGCGGAATCGGTCGCGGCGGCGCGGGAGTTGACCGAGGACGTGGAGTTCTCCCCCGAGGACGGGTCGCGGACGGAGCCGGACTTCCTCGCCGAGGTCGTGGAGACGGCCATCGAGGCGGGCGCCGCCACGGTCAACATCCCGGACACGGTGGGCTACACGATGCCCGCCGAGTTCAGCGCCCTCATCGGCCACCTGCGCCGGACCGTCCCCAACATCGACCAGGCAGTGATCAGCGTGCACTGCCACAACGACCTGGGGATGGCGGTGGCGAACAGCCTCGCCGCCATCGGCGCGGGAGCCCGCCAGGTCGAGTGCACGGTGAACGGGATCGGCGAGCGCGCCGGCAACGCCTCGCTCGAAGAGGTGGTGATGAGTCTCCGCACCCGGCAGGACCTCTACGCGGTGACCACGGCCATCGACACCCGCGAGATCTACCCCTCGAGCCGGCTGCTGTGCGAGATCACCGGCATGCTGGTGCAGCGGAACAAGGCGGTCGTCGGGCAGAACGCGTTCGCCCACGAGGCCGGAATTCACCAGCACGGCGTGCTCCGGAACCGCGCCACCTACGAGATCATGCGCCCGCAGGACGTCGGGGTGCCGGGCAACGTGCTGGTGCTCGGCAAGCACAGCGGCCGCCACGCGCTCCGGGCCCGGCTCGGCGAACTCGGTTTCGCGCCGGCGGAGAGCGAGATGGACGCCATCTTCCGCGATTTCAAGCGGCTCGCGGACCGCATCCGGGAGGTTGACGACGCCGATCTGACCGCTCTCATGGGACAGCGGGACCTTGGCCGGCCGGCGCCCCCGGGGGAGGCTCGCGCGACCTGAGTTTTCGCCTTGACAGGCTGTCGGAGAATCCAGGCGGCATCGCACAGGGGCCTCCCCGACAATGTCGCCGTCGGATAGGCTCCGCGCCCCTTGCCCCCGAAAAAGCGCTCCGGCCCCCGCGGCTCGCTCGAGAAACGGCCGCTGAAGGTCCTGTCGCGACTCGCCCAACTGGACGATCCCGGGGAGCTGCCGGCGCTGCTGGGACCCCTGGTCGCCAGGCGGCATTCCTTCGCGGCCTACCGGAAGGCCGCCCGTGAACTCGTTGCCGAACGGGCCGAGGCGCGCGCCCGGCGGCTCGGCGAGCCGACGCTCTCGGACGCCGAGCGGCAGGCGCTCGGGAGGGCGGGAAGCCGGCTGCTGGGGCTCGCGGACGGGGGCTCGCCGCTGGCGGGCTTTTCGGACGAGGCGCTCGAGGGCGTCCGGAGCGAACGCGATCCGGCCCGGCTCGCGGAGCGGCTCGGCGAACTCGACCCCGAAGGGGAGTGGGACGAGGTCCCCCGCATGGGACTGCTGAACGGCCTGGTGCTGGTGGCGGTTTCCTCCGAGGCGGAACGCCGCTGGCGGCTCAAGGACGCCGCGAACCGGGCGCGCACCCGGCGCGCCCGGGGAAATGGAGAAGGGAGGTGAGCGTGAAGAAACCGCGGACGCTCTTCGACAAGATCTGGGACGCCCACGAGGCCGTCCCGGCGGGCCCGGACCATCCGGCGGTCATCTACGTGGACACCCACCTGATCCACGAGGTGACCTCGCCGCAGGCCTTCGCCCTGCTCCGGGAACGGGGGCTGCGGGTCCGGCGCCCTGATCGGACGTGGGCGACGGTGGACCACTCGATTCCGACGCGTTTCGTGGAGGGCCGGCCCGCGTTCCTGAATCGGGCCACCCGGAACCAGGTGGAGACCCTGGAGCGGAACTGCGAGGAGCATGGCATCCTGCTCTTCCGGATGGGCGATCCCGGGCAGGGCATCGTCCACGTCATCGGCCCGGAACTCGGCCTCACCCAACCCGGCCGGGTCATCGTCTGCGGGGACAGCCACACGAGCACCCACGGCGCCTTCGGCGCCTGGGCGTTCGGGATCGGGACGACGGAGGTCGCCCAGGTACTCGCCACGCAGTGCCTGCTGCAGGAGCGCCCCCACACGCTCGGCATCGAGATCTCGGGACGACTCGGCGCGGGGGTCACGGCCAAGGACCTGATTCTCGGGGTGATCCGGAGGTTCGGCGTCGCGGCGGGCCGGGGGCACGTGATCGAGTACCGGGGCGGAGCGGTCCGGGCGCTCGACATGGAAGCGCGGATGACGCTTTGCAACATGTCCATCGAGGCCGGAGCGCGCGCCGGCCTGATCGCTCCCGACGAGACCACCTTCGAATACCTGGAGGGCAGGGAACAGGTCCCGTCCGGGGACGCCTTCGCCGGCCTCGTCGCCCGCTGGAGCCGGTTGCCCACCGACGAGGGCGCCGCGTTCGACCGGTCGCTGTCGTTCGATGCCGGCTCCCTCGAGCCCATGGTCACCTGGGGGACGAACCCGGGAATGTCCTGCGGGGTCTCGGAAGCGGTCCCCGCGCCGGCCGATGCCGAAGAGCGGGCGGCGCTCGACTACATGGGGATCGAGGCGGGGCGGCCGCTCCTGGGCCGGCCGGCCGACGTGGTCTTCATCGGGAGCTGCACCAACGCCCGGATCTCCGACCTGCGGGCGGCGGCGCGGGTGCTGGCGGGCCGCCGCACGAATCCCGCCACGCAACTGCTGGTGGTCCCGGGTTCGGCGAAGGTGCGCCGCCAGGCGGAGGCCGAGGGACTGGACGAGGTGTTCCGCGCCGCCGGGGCCGAATGGCGGGCGCCCGGCTGCTCGATGTGCATCGCCATGAACGGGGACCGGCTGTCGCCCCGGGAGCTCGCGGTCTCGACTTCGAACCGCAACTTCGAGGGCAGGCAGGGGCCCGGGGGCCGGACGGTGCTGGCCTCGCCGGTGACCGCCGCCGCCTCGGCGCTCGCCGGGGCGGTGGCCGATCCCCGGCCCTTCCTCCAGGACTGAAGGAGAACTCCATGGACCCCGTGGTTCGCATCGCCTCCCGCACGGTCGTCCTGCCCGCCGACAACGTGGACACCGACCAGATCATTCCGGCGCGGTTTCTGACCGGCACCCGCCGCGACGGGCTGGGGGCCTCGCTGTTCGCCGACTGGCGCCGCGACGGCGCCGGGGAGTTGCGCCCCGATTTTCCGCTCAACCGGCCGGAGGCGGAAGGATCCCGCATCCTGGTCGCCGGGGCCAACTTCGGCTGCGGCTCGTCGCGTGAGCACGCCCCCTGGGCGCTCACCGACTACGGCTTCGCCGCCGTCGTGAGTCCCTCGATCGCGGACATCTTCAAGGGGAACGCGGTCCGGAACGGCCTCGTCCCGGTGGAGATCGAGCCGTCCGCCCACCGGCAACTCGTCTCCCGTCCGGGAGCCGAGATCGTGATCGACGTGCAGGCCGGGAGCGTGTCGCTCCCGGACGGGGGTTCGGCCCGCTTCGAACTGGCTCCCTTTGCGCGCCGGTGCCTGCTCACCGGGCGAGGCCCGCTGGACTTCCTGCTGGAGCGGGAGGCGGCGATTCTCCGCTACGAGCAGGGGAAGGACGACGACGCCGCAGCGCCGTGAGCGAGCCGCGGCGCTGCGGGTGGGCCGAGGGGACCTTCCCCGACTACGTCCGCTATCACGACGAGGAATGGGGCGTTCCGGTTCGCGACGACCACCGGCAGTTCGAGTTTCTGGTGCTGGAATCCGCCCAGGCGGGACTCAGTTGGGCCACGATCCTGAAGCGGCGCGAGGGGTATCGAAAGGCGTTCGCCGGCTTCGACCCGGAGAGGGTTTCCCGTTTCCGGAAACCGCGGATCGAACGGCTGCTCGCCAACCCGGCCATCATCCGCAACCGGGGGAAGGTGGAGGCCGCGGTCAACAACGCGCGGCGTTTCCTCGAAGTCCAACGGGAGTTCGGGAGCTTCAGCGACTACATCTGGAGCTTCGTGGGCGGGGCGCCGCTGGTGAACCGGTGGCGGCGCGAGGACGAAGTCCCCGCGACCTCGGAGCAGTCGGCGGCGCTGGCCCGCGATTTGAAGGCCCGTGGTTTCCGCTTCGTGGGCGACACGATCCTCTACGCTCACATGCAGGCGACCGGCCTCGTGAACGACCACCTGGTGTCCTGCTTTCGGCACCGGGAGGTGGGCACGGGTAAAGCGTCCGGCCCGGACCGGTGAGTCCGACGCGGATGACCCCGGCGCGGCGGTTCCGGGGAGGCGGGTGGGCGGCGTCCCTGCTGCTGCTGGGTCTCGCATGCGGTGGAGGGGAGAACAGCCAGACTCCGGTGACCCCGGGAACGCCCCGGATTTCCCCGAAGGAACTGAGGGGCCTCGAGGTCACCCTGGCGCGGAGCGACCTCCGGGTCGGCCAGGTGACCGGCCCGGCGCTCGCGTACGGCCGCTACGACGACGGCACGACGGGCATCGTGGAAGGCGCCTGGACCTCCTCGGATCCCTCCGTCGTGGAGGTGGGAGAGGACGGAACGTTGACCGGCGTCGCGGTGGGCCGCGCCACCGTCTCGGCCTCGTTCGAGGGATTCGGCGACGCGCTGGACCTGGACGTGCTGCCGCCCAATCCACGGCACGACCGGGACCAGCCGGACGACTTGACCGGTCCCCAGGTCCATGTCGTCTACGCGCTCCCGAGCGACGTGGAGGACGGGAACCTGGATCGCTACGGGGACATCGAACGGTCGCTCGAGGCCATCCAGCACTGGTTGGAGGCCGAGACCGGGCGCCGGCTCCGGCTCGACACCGCCGGGGGCAGGCTCGACGTGACGTTCCTGCGCCTGCCCTTCACGGCCGGGGAGGGAGAGGAGCGGGGCGCCTCGCTGGCCGAGGACCTCGAAGGCGCGATCCGGGACGGAGTGGGCACTTCTCCCGAGAAGGTCTACGCGGCGTACTACGCCGGACGTTCCGGGGACGACTGCGGCGCCGCGAGTGCGGAGGGCCGCGTCGCCGTCGCCTTCGTGCACCCGGAGGGATGCAGCCCGCGGGCCGTGGGAGGCGATCGGGAAACCCCCTCGACCTACGAGGCGGTGATGGTGCACGAACTGCTGCACGTCTTCGGGGCCGTGCCGGAGTGCGCTCCCGACCGGTTGGAAACGGGTGCGCACGTGGGGACAAGTGTCGAGGACCTCATGTATGCCGGCCCCGAGTGGAGCGGACACGACGAAGTGGTCATCGACGCGGGGCGCGACGACTACTTCGGACATGGGCGGGCCGACTGTCCCGACGTTTCGACCAGCGGGTTCTGGGAACCGGCCGCCGGGGTTGGGCCCCGCCCACCGGGGGCGAGGCCTCTCCATCCGGTCATCCCGTCCGCCGACTGGCCGGTTCGCTGCGCTCTCCGGCCGCGTCCGGCCGAGGCGGTGGCGTCCGACCCTCCTCCGCCCAAATAGCGACGTCAGGGGCGCCGCCGCCAGCCCCGTTTCTGCACCTTCGCTTCGACTTTTCCACATTCGGGCCCGCGGCGGGAATTTTTCGGTGCGTTTTTCGTCTTGGGAAGTGTGCGCCGTTTTTTCAACTGGAGACGTCCCGTCCGCGCGGTTGGGGTTGATTTCGGGTATTCCGGGGTCAAGGCGGTGGCCCTCTCCGCGGACGGCGGGGAGTTGACGCTGCTGGGGGCGGGGTCCGAGCCGCTCCCGCCGGGGGCCCTGTGGGATGGCGCGGTGCGTGACGCCGACGCGGTCAGCGCTGCCCTCGGCCGCCTGCTCAGCCGGCTCGGGGTGCGGTGCCGTCTGCTGGCGCTCGCCATCGGCGGCGGCTCGGTCTTCGTCAAGCGGTTCTCCCTGCCGCCCGAAGCGGTGGCGCCCGGGACGGCGCCGGGCGATCTGCGCGAGGCGGTCGCGCGGGAAGCGGCCCGCCACGTCCCGTTTCATCTCGAATCCCTCGAGTTCGACTACGAGGCGCGCGCCGCCGACCCGGAGGCGGCGGGGAGCGACCCGGAGGGGCGCGGGCCTCCGGCCATCGTGTTCGGGGCCGCCCCGCGAGAGATGGTGCTGGAACACTGCCGGGCCGCCGCGGCCGCCGGAAGGGAGGTGACCCGGGTCGAACTCGAGCCGTACGCGCTCCATGCGGCCGTGGCGCTGGCGGACCGCTTCGCGGGAGCGGACCGGGATCCCGGCGCGCTGGCGATCGTCGAGATCGGGGCCTCGCGTGCCGGAATCCATGTCTTCGGCGATCCGCCCCCGGCCGACACCCCCGCGGGAGCGGGCGCGCCGGCCGATCTGCTCGCGAGCCTTCCGGTGCCCGGAGCGGGGGTGCTGGCGATGGACGGGCCGGCGTCGCCGGGGGAATCCGGAGTCGGGCCGGCACCTCCCGGCGGCGGCCGGCAGCCCCGGCCGCCGGGGATCCCGGCCCGCGAGATGTTCCAGGACCGGATCGTGGCGGTGGCGCGGGAGGCTTTCCGGGAGGCCGGGTTGCGCCGGGGAACGCGGGTCCTGCTGAGCGGTGGCGGAGCCGGTTCACCGGCGGTTCGCGGGGGTCTCAGGGACCTTGCTTCCGGAGACCCGGTGGCGCTCGACCCGCTGGAAGGGCTCGCTCCGTCGGAGTTCGGGCCGGCGTATTCGGTGGCCGCCGGGCTCGCCTACCAGCAGATCGTCGCCCGGCTCGGGCCGGGGACCGGAGGGCGCTCGTGAATCTTCTGCCAGGAGACGCTCCGCGATCCCGGAAGCGGGCCGGGCCCGCCGGGTTCCCGGGACGGTTGCGGATGGTGGGGAGCGTGCTGCTGGCCGGCCTCGCGCTGGTTGTCATCGGACTCGACGTCCGGTCCCTGACCACGCGGCTCGAGAGCGCTCGCACCGAGCGGGACCGCCTGCGGGTCCTGGCCACCGAGCGTCGAGTCCTGGAGGAGCGGCTCGATCGGGACCGCGGCCTCCTTCGACGGCTGCGGATCGAGGAAGCCCGCCTTGCCCGCTGGGACGAGGAGCGGTTCCTGCTCCCGGAACTGCTCCGGACGCTGTCGGCCGCGATACCGGACGCCGTCGTGCTGGAGGCGGTCCGCCGCGACGGTTCCGACCTCCGGGTGACCGGACGGGCCGCTTCCGCAGCCGCGGTCGCCCGGACCCTGGAGGCCCTCCTGGAAACGGAGCGGATGGGCGGGCTGGAACTGCTCTGGGTTGAGCGGGCCGGCGAGGCGGGGGACTCCGTGGAACAGCGCTTCGCGTTCGCCGGATCGCTTCGCTACGCGTCCCGGGAACCGGAGCCCTTCGGGCGGGTCGAAGTGCTGTCCCGGACCGAAGGGGGGGCCCGTTGAGGCGCTCCGCGTCCCGGTGGGCGGGAGCCGGGTCGTTCCTCGCCGCGGCCGCCGTCGCCTACGCCGTCTTTCGATGGGGCGTGCGGCCGGAGATGGCCGCCGAGGCCCGGCGAGTCGAGGAGGAGGTCGCGCGGCTGCACGCGCAGGCGAATGCGGGTCGCGCCACGCCTTCCGGCGGGGACGCCGCGGAGGCTGCGCAACTCGCCGGCGAACGGACCCGGGTCGAAGAGCGCGTTCTGGCCCTCCGGGGGATTCTGGCCACCGCGGGCGAATCGGACGCGGTCCTGCAGTCGCTGGGCGCGACCGCCGCCGCGGCGGGAATCCGGTTCCTGCGCTTCGCACCCGAGCCCGGCTACCGACTGGACGGATACCTGGCCAGCGCCGTTTCGGTCGTTGCCGAGGGGGCCTTCGTCGATTTCCTTCGCTTCTTCGAACGGGTGTCGCTCTCGCCGCACCTGGTCCTGATGGAAGAGGTCGCTCTCGAACGGGCGCCCGGCGATCTCCTCCGGTGCCGTTTCGTCGCGGTCACCGTCCGCGCCGTCGAGGACTCCGGCCTCGAGGCGTCCGATCCCGAAGAGCGAGCGGATGGGAGATTCCAGGAGTGATGCGCGCGACCTCGTGGAGAACGGCAGCCCTCCTGGCGGTCGGGTTCCTCGGCCTCGGGCGGGCGGAGGCGGCGACCGGCCGGTCCTTCCCCCCGGTCCGGCGGGGGGAGCAGCAGCCGGTGCGTGATCCGTTCCGGGGGCCGGGGGCGGGGGCGACCGCGCCGCGGCCGCCGGGGCTCGCCGGGGTCCGGGTGACGGAAGCCGTGATTCGGGGAATCGTTCGCTACGGGGTCCCGGCGGGCGCCGGGCTGCGGTCCGATGCTCCCGGCTGGGCGATTCTCGAGTCCCCTTCCGGAGAGGGATTCGTCGCGGCTCCGGGCGATCGGCTGCTGGACGGGGTCCTGGGGAGGATCGAAGCGGGCGGCGTCGTTTTCTGGCTGGGGGGGGATCCGGACCGCCCCGTCCATCGGCCGCTCGCGCGGCCCGGAGAACCCGAGGAGAAGCAATGAAAAACGTCAGGAACCTGGCACGGTCAAGAGTGGTCTGCGGCGGCGCCTTGCTGCTACTGGCGGTGTCCCCGGTCCCCGGGGCGACCCTGCTCCGGCTGATCACGGAGGGGAAGCTGCGTGCCCCGGCGGCCGCGGCGCTCTCGGACCGCTTCGAGGTGCTGATGCCCGGAGTGGATCTCTCGGCGGTCGCGGGATCGTGGGGGGTGGGGACCCCCGAAGTCCTCGAGGTGCGCGTCTCCCCGAAGGAGACGGAGGGCATCACCGTCGTCGCCGCCCCCGGGGTCGCGTGCACTCCCTCGCTGTTCGATGCGGGTCTCGAGATCGCCTGCCGGGCGCCGCCGGAGCCAGCCGTGGAGGCGGCGGGGCCGGCTGCCGCTGTCTCCGGCGAGGCGGCCGAACCCCGGGTCAGCCTTGATTTTCGGGACGCGGACCTCCGGGACGTGCTCCGCGTCCTGAGCGAGGTGAGCGGGCTCGATTTCGTGCTCCAGCCCGGGGTCGCCGGCCGGGTCTCGCTGCGGCTGAACGAGATTGCCTGGGAACGGGCATTGGGAATCGTCCTCCGGTCCCAGGGACTCGGGCATGTCCTCGAGGACGGCGTGCTGCGGGTCGGGGCGGCGGACGAGCTGGCGGGCGAAGTGGAAGCGCGGCGGCGGCAGCAGGAGGCGCGGGAGCTCGCCGGCGAACTGATGACGTTCAGCCGCAACCTGGCCTACGTGCGTCCCGAGGAGGTCAGGGAGGTGCTCGAAGGCCGCCTGAGCGCGAGGGGTTCCCTCATCGCCGACCAGCGGACGGGAACCGTCCTGGTCGCGGACGTGGAAAGCCGCATCCAGGAGATCGAGGCGGTGCTGGACCTGCTCGACGTTCCGGTGCCGGGCGTGGAGATCGAGGCGCGTATCGTGCTGGCGACGCGAACGCTGAGCCGCCGGCTCGGCATCCAGTGGGGCGGGGGACTGGTGCGCGAACACACCGGGAAGAAGCTGCCGCAGTCCGTACGCATCGGTGCCGACGCCATCGGGGGCGCCACCTCGTCGTTTTCCACGGGAGCGCCCGCCGGCGGCGTGTCGGCCGCTCCCAACCAGGATGGCGAGCGCCGGGGCTACGGCGTCAATCTCCCCATCAGCGGATCTCCCACCGGGGCGCTCGGGATCGCGCTGGGCGCCCTGAACGGCGCCGCCCATCTCGACCTGGCGCTGAGCGCCGCCGAACGCAACGGCGAGGTGCGGATCCTGTCGGCTCCCCGCATCGTCGCCCAAAACGCCCGGCCGGCGACGATCAAGCAGGGGGTGACCTTCCCGGTTCAGGTGGTGGCCAACAACACCGTCACGGTGCAGTTCCGGGACGCGGTGCTCGAACTCACGGTGACGCCGCAGGTCAGCCCCGAAGGGACGATCCTGCTCGACCTGACCGTCAGCAACGATGCCCTGGACTTCGGTCAGGCGGTGGGAGGGATTCCGAGCATCCTGACCCAGCAGGCCACCACCCGGGTGCGGGTGGACGACGGGGCCACGACGGTGCTGGGAGGCGTCTTCGCCACCCAGCAGTCGGAGGAGCGGGGCCGGGTTCCGGGTCTGCACCGGATTCCGCTCCTCGGACACCTGTTCCGGTCACGGGAGCGGAACCACCGCGACGAGGAACTGCTCATCTTCCTGACCCCGCGAATCCGCGCCGCCGGGGGGTCCCGAACCGTGGACGGCGCGGGGCGTTCTCCCCCCTGATCGGACCGGCTGCGGGGCGCCTGTGCCGTCTCCTCGGGCGCGGGCCGTTGTGGTACCGTTCCGCGCGTTGCGGGCCGAGCCCCGCTGCCGTTCGTGCCCGCATCCTCGTCCAAAGAGCCCACTCTCGCCGACCTGCTCGAGGCCCTGGACCAACTCGCCGGAACGGAGTTCCACGAGGTCGATCTCCGCGTCGGAGGGGCTCGTCTGCGGGTCGCCCGGGGGCCGGCGGCAACGGTCGCCGCCGCCCTTCCGGCGGCGGCCCCCGCGGCCCCGGCGGATGATGGAGCAGTGGACGCGGCGGCGTCCGGACTGGAAACCGTGACCGCGCCGATGGTGGGGACGTTCTACCGCCGGCCGCGGCCGGAGGCGGAGCCGTTCGTCAGCGTGGGGGATCGTGTCCGCAAGGGGCAGGTCCTCTGCATCATCGAGGCGATGAAGCTGATGAACAACATCGAGGCCGAGCACAGCGGGGAGATTGTGGAGATCGTCCCCGAGGACGGCTCCGCGGTGCAGTTCGGAGACCGGCTCTTCGCGATCCGGCCGGCCTGAACCCGCGCCGCGTGACGCTGTTCACAGCCTGACGTGTTCAACAAGGTCCTGATCGCCAACCGCGGCGAAATCGCGGTGCGGATCATCGCGGCCTGCCGGGACCTCGGACTGCCGACCGTGATCGCCTATTCCGATGCGGATCGGGACGCCCTGCCGGTACGGCTCGCCGACGAGCGCGTCTGCATCGGGCCGGCCGCCCCTCGGGAGAGCTACCTCGACGTCCCGCGCATCCTGACCGCGGCGGAGATCTCCGGCGCCGACGCCATCCATCCCGGCTACGGATTCCTCGCGGAGAGCCACGCGCTCGCCGAGGTCTGCGAGGCCTGCCGCGTCACGTTCATCGGCCCGCCCCCGGAGAGCATTCGGAGCATGGGGGACAAGGCGCTCGCGCGACGCATCATGCGGGGGGCCGGGGTGCCGATCCTTCCGGGGACCGAATCCGGAGTGTCCGGCGTGGAGGAAGCTACCCGGATCGCGGGTGAGGTCGGGTATCCGGTCCTGTTGAAGGCTTCTTTCGGTGGCGGCGGACGCGGCATGCGTATCGTCGGTGAAGAGTCGGAGCTGGCGCCGGCGCTGGCGTCCGCGGCGACGGAGGCCGAGGCGGCCTTCGGGGACGCCGAGGTTTACATCGAGCGGTATCTGCCCAGCGTGCGCCACGTCGAGGTCCAGGTCTTCGCGGACGCGCACGGCAGCACGGTCCACCTCGGCGAGCGGGACTGTTCGGTGCAGCGCCGGCACCAGAAGCTCGTCGAGGAGGCGCCGGGGCCCGGCCTGAGCGAAGCGACGCGGGCGAAGCTGGGAGAGGCCGCGGTGAAGGCCGCCGAGGCGGTGGGGTACCGCAACGCCGGAACGGTCGAGTTCCTGATGGACCCCGATGGCAACTTCTTCTTCAGCGAGATGAACGTGCGCATCCAGGTGGAGCACCCGGTAACGGAAATGGTGACCGGACTGGACCTCGTGCGCGAACAGATCCGCGTGGCCGCCGGGGAACCGCTCTCGTTTTCGCAGGAGTCCGTCGAAATCTCGGGCGCCGCGATCGAGTGCCGGATCAATGCCGAGGACCCGGAGCGGTTCGTCCCGAGCCCGGGAACCATCACGGCCTTCCACAGCCCGGGCGGACCCGGAGTGCGGGTGGATACGGCAGCGCACGCCGGCGCGGTCATCCCTCCCTACTACGACTCCCTGGTGGCCAAGCTCATCGTGCACGGCGAGGACCGGGCGCATGCGGTGGCGCGGATGCGCCGGGCGCTCGCCGAAATGGAGGTGGAGGGAATCCACACCACGCTCCCTCTCCACCGCCGCATCATGGAGAGCGAGGAGTTTCTCGCTGGTGGCTTCGACACCGGGTTCATCGGGCGTCTCGGCTGATCGGCACTTGCTTGGCCGGACGGCCGCGTCCTGGTGCTCCCGGGCTTTCTTCGCCGCCAGCCCCGTCTATCCGATTCTGGACGCGAGCTTCTTCGGCGAGCGGGATCCCGGGCCGGTGCTGCGCGCGCTCGGGGCCGCCGGAATCCGGATCGTCCAGCTTCGGGGGAAGGGACTTCCCGCCGGCGCCTTCGTGTCCTGGGCGTCCGCGGGCGTCCGTGGCGCCGCGGGAAGCGGCGTCCGAGTCCTGGTGAATGACCGCGCCGACGTCGCGCTGCTGGCCGGCGCCGACGGGGTCCATCTCGGACAGGACGACGTTTCGGCGCGAACGGCCCGCCGCCTGCTCGGAGATCGCGCGGTGATCGGCCTCTCGACCCACACCCGGGCGGAGGTGGAACTCGCGAGGCGCGAACCTGCCGACTATCTTGCCGTGGGACCCGTGTTCGATACCGCGACCAAAGCCGACGCCGCTCCGGTGGTTTCCCTGACCGGAGTCCGGGAGGCGCGCGAGCGCTGGCGGGGACCACTGATCGCGATCGGCGGAATGAACCGCGCGCGGATCCGTTCGGTGCTCGCTGCCGGGGCCGATGCGGCCGCGGTGATCTCGGCGGTGTCCGGCGCCTCGTCCGGCGAGATCGCGCACCGGGCGCGGGCATTGCTGGCTGCGGCGGGGTCCCGGCCGGAGGCAGGCTCAGACGGCAGCAGCCAAGACACAAGGAGAGATTGATGGCCGGAAAGATCCTGGACGGGAAGAAGATCGGCGCCGCGATTCGCGCGGACGCCGGCGAGGCGGCTCGCGAATTCGGGCGTTCGGGGCGTCCGCCCGGACTGGCGGTCGTCCTCGTGGGCGAGGACCCGGCCTCCACGATCTACGTGCGGGGCAAGATCAAGGCGTCGCGGGAGGCGGGGATCGCCTCCGAGACGCATCGCCTCCCCGCCACCACGACGGCTCCCGAACTGGCCGGTCTGCTGGAGCGGCTGAACCACGACGAGGCGGTGGATGCGATCCTGCTGCAGCTCCCGCTTCCGGACGGGCTCGAAGCGTCGGAATTCCTGGCCCGGATTCGCCCGGACAAGGACGTGGACGGTTTCCATCCCGAGAACGTGGGCCGTTTGATGGCGGGCCTTCCCGGCCCGCGCCCCTGCACCCCGGCGGGAATCATGGAGATGTTTCGGCGCGAGGGAATCGAAGTGAAGGGCTCCCGCGCGGTGGTCGTAGGGAGAAGCGACATCGTGGGCAAGCCGCTCGCGCTGCTGCTCCTCCATCAGCACGCGACGGTCACGGTTTGCCACTCGCGGACCCGCGACCTGCCCGCGGTGTGCCGCGAGGCCGACATCCTCTGCACCGCGATCGGCCGGCCGGCCATGGTGGGAGCGGACGCCATCCGCGAGGGCGCGGTCGTCGTGGACGTGGGGATGAATCGCGCCGGGACCGAAGAGCAGGTTCGCGAGTACTTCGGAGACAACGAGAAGCGGTTGGCCCGGTTCCGCAGGAACGGCTACACGCTGGTCGGCGACGTCCATCCGGTGGCGATGCGGGAACGGTCGTCGGCGTACACCCCGGTGCCGGGCGGCGTCGGGCCGCTCACCATCGCGATGCTGCTTGCGAACACGGTCGTGCTCGCGGTGGCGCGCCGGGCCCAGGGCGCCTGACGTGTTTGTGAAGAAACTCCGACGGTGGGGATTCGCGGAGCGAAGCGCCGCGCGGGAGGGGTTTGGGGAGGGGTTTCCCCTCCCCATGAAGATCGATGGCGGGGGCCGCAACGCGGTCCCCGGCATCACGCCGTGGGGGAAGGGCCCCGCACGCGAAACGTCTGGCGGAATGAGGACGTGCGTTCTTCCGGGATCGTTGCGGGGCGCTACCCCCACGGCCTAACGATGCTCCGGATCGGGCTCACCGGCGGGATCGCCTCGGGAAAGACCACGGTCCGGCGGGTGTTCGAGCGCGCCGGGATCCCCATGCTCGACGCCGATGCCCTGACCCACGAGTTCTTCGCCCCGGGCGGGGAACTCGTGGAGGAGGTCGCCGGCCACTTCGGGAGCGAGGTGCTCGACCGGGACGGGGGAATCGACCGGAAGAGCCTGGGGGCGCGCGTCTTCGCGGACCCGGCGGAGCGCGAATGGCTGAACGGGGTCGTGCATCCGCGGATCTGGCGGCGGATCGGGACGTTCCTGGACCAGTGCGAAGCCGAGGGGCGGGGGGTCGCCGGAGTCGAAGCCGCGCTCATGGTGGAGACCGGAAGCGCCGCCAACTACGACCGGCTGGTGGTCGTGGTGTGCCGTCCGGAACAGCAGTTCGAGCGCCTTGCCGCGCGATCCGGCATGAGCCCGGAGGAAGCGCGCCTGCGCCTCGCGGCCCAGATGGATCCGCTGGAGAAGGCCCGGCGCGCCGACGACCTGGTCGATGCATCGGGAACGCTGGAAGCGACGGAGGCGGCGGCCGTCGCGGTGGCCCGGGCGCTCCTCGCCCGCGCCGCCTCCTAGCCCCAGAAGCGAAACAACGCGGCGTCGAGCAACCCGCGCGCGTCCAGGATCTTCTCGATGATCTGGCGGACGGCGCCCCGTCCTCCGGGAGCGTCGGCGACGAAGTGGACGCATTCGAGGACGGCGGGATGGGCGTCGGCGGGAGCGGCGGCGAAGCCGGCCTTGCGAAGCGCCGGCAGGTCCTGCACGTCGTCACCCACGAAGGCGACCTGCTCGGGCAGCAGCCCGAAGCTGGCGCAGGCTTCCTCGAACGCGGGACCCTTGTCGAAGCAGTCTTCGCGGAGATAGTCGAGCGACAGTTCCGCGGCGCGCCCCCGCACGGCTCCGGAGCGCCGGCCGGTCACGAAACCCAGGCGCAGGCCGCTCTTCTTCGCCATGACGAGGCCCAGACCGTCCCGGGAATGGAATCGCTTTCGCTCGGGAATTCCGGCGCCTTCGTCACCCGGCTCGAAGGTGCCGTCGGTCAGGACACCGTCCACGTCCAGCAGGATGGCCTCGATGGCGGCGGCCCGCCGGGAGACCGGATCGTTCCCGCGTCCCGCGGCCTGCGGGTCCTCGCCCCGAGGTGCGGCGGAACCGCCGGAGTCCTCGCTGGACACGGGGTACCGGCAGTCCCGGCGCCGGATCAGCCGGCGGGAACGGCTTCCGCCGACGCCGGCAGCGGGGCCGGAGGGCGCTGCTCCCGTTTCTCCAGGGCAGCTCCGATGAAGTCGCTGAAGAGGGGATGCGGGCGGAGCGGGTTCGACTGGAACTCCGGATGGAACTGAACGGCCAGGAACCAGGGATGGTCGGGAATCTCGGCGATTTCGTAGAACCCGTCCTCGGTGAAGCCGGAGAACTTCATTCCCCGCGACTCCACGAGTTCGGTGTAGCCCCGCTCGAACTCGTAGCGGTGCCGGTGCCGCTCGCTGATCCTGGTTCTGCCGTAGGTGCGGGCGGCGAGCGAACCCTCCCGGAGAATGCAGGTCACCGCGCCCACCCGCATGGTGCCGCCCATCGGCTCCACGCCTTCGAGGTTGCGCAGCAACTGGAAGACCTGGTGTTCCGCATCCGGGTTGAGTTCCTGGGTGCTCGCCCCGGCGAGTCCGCATTCGGAGCGCGCGAACTCGACCACCGCCCACTGGAATCCGTAGCAGATTCCGAAGAACGGCACGCGATCGACGCGCGCCCTTCCGGCGGCCTGCGCCATCCCCTCGGTTCCGCGCGATCCGAAGCCGCCGGGCACCAGGATGCCGTCGCAGTCGTCGAGCTGGGAGAGATCACCGTCCTGGAGGCTCTCGGCCTCTACCCAGCGGATCTCGACGCGCGCGTCGTGGAGAACCCCGCCGTGCACGAGGGCCTCGGCGAGGCTCTTGTAGGAGTCCTCGAGTTCGACGTATTTGCCGACCACGCCGATCCGGACATCCCGGGAACCGGTCCGCAGCCGCCGGACCAGGTCCTTCCAGTCGGTCAGGTCCCGTTCCCGGGACGGAAGCTGGAAGTGCTCGAGGATCCGGCTGTCCACGCCCTCGGCCGCGAGGTTCAGGGGGACCTCATACACGGACCGCGCGTCCACCGCGGTGAAGACGGCGCCCGAAGCCACCGAGGTGTGGAGCCCGATCTTGGCCTTGACCTCGGCGGGCAGGCCCTCCTTGGCCCGGCACAGCAGCACGTCGGGCTGAATTCCGATCGCCCGCAGTTCCCGCACGCTGTGCTGGGTGGGCTTGGTCTTGTATTCGCCGGCGGTGGCGATCATCGGGACGAGCGTCAGGTGCAGGAAACAGACGCGCGCCGGTCCCGCGTCCAGCCGGAACTGCCGCGCCGCCTCGAGAAAGGGCTGGCCCTCGATGTCACCGACCGTCCCGCCGATCTCGACGATCACCACGTCGGCATCGCCGGCGACCGCGATCAGGCGGCGCTTGATCTCGTCGGTCACGTGGGGAATGACCTGGACGGTCGCGCCCAGGTATCCGCCCTGGCGTTCCCGCTCGATCACGGTTTCGTAGATCTGGCCGCTGGTGACGTTCGAGAGGGCGGAGAACGCGTTGCCGGTGAAGCGCTCGTAGTGCCCCACGTCGAGGTCCGTCTCGGCGCCGTCGTGGGTCACGAAGACCTCGCCGTGCTGGTACGGGCTCATGGTGCCCGGGTCCACGTTCAGGTACGGGTCGAATTTGAGGAACGTGACCGAGTAGCCCTGCGACTTCAGCAGGCGTCCGATGGAGGCGGACGCGATGCCCTTCCCGAGCGAAGAGATCACCCCGCCCGTGACGAACAGGAAGCGCGTCTTGGCGGGGAGAGAGGGGAGGCTCAAGAGACTGCCTTCCGGTCCCGGATGCCCGCCATGCGGGACGCGAGTTTACCAGAGCCGCCCCTTGCGGGCCCGCGCCGAGCCGGCGTCCTTCCGGCCCTCCGTCGGGGCGGGGTCAGCAGCCGAGCCCCTGGGACATCTGGGCGTAGCTGGTGAGGGGGACCGCGCACATCCTGCTCCAGTCCGCCTTGTCGATGACGGGCCGGCGCAGCAACTCCAGCATCTCGTCGAACTTGCGGAGGGCGGCGCACCCCACCGCCTCGGGGTCCGCCGCCTGACGGTGTTTCGGCCAGGCCTGGTCACGAGCGTAGCGCCAGAACCTGCTGTCGTACCGGGAGCCGCAGGAATAGTGCCAGCCGACGAACAGGCCGTAGCGCAACATGTTGTCCACGAGAAACCGGTTGATCACCGGCGCGTCGCCCTCGAGATGCTCGGCCGGACGGTTCAGGCGTGTCTCGAGGACCATCCCGATCTGGAACTGGGCGGACACGATCGCGGTGGCTTCGAGCGGCTCCATGAAGGCCGCCCGGTTGCCGATCCGGGCCACCGCGCCATCGTAGATCCGGCGGTGGACGAAGTTGGGAAACGGGATGACGGCGCGCGGCTCGAATTCCGTCACGCCGTCGGCCTCCAGGAACGCGTCGAAGTCCGTTTGGACTTCGTCCAGGCTGGAAACGTCGCGGTTGAAGATGTACCCACAGGAGGTGTGCGCTACGAGTGGGATGACGAAGATCCAGCCGTGGGGACGCGCCACCGCCCGGGTATAGGTGTGCTGCAGAACCGGACCGTCCGGTCCGTCCCCGATGATCGCGGGACAGCGCCGGATCACGGCGGTGTCGGTGGGGATGAACGGAATGTGGATGTGCCGGGCGGGATCGATTTCGCGGGGAAACCCGCGCGCATCGAAGACGAGGTCATAGCGCTCGGGGGCCCGGTCCTCGAAGGCCACTTCGGCGCCACCGTCCACCCGCTTGATCCCGGTCACGTTCGCGTCCACGTGGTGCGCACGCGTGCTTTCGTGCAGCAGGTCCGCCATCCGGTCGGCGGACAGGTGGTAGGCGTAGGAAACCTGCTGCGGCGTGAAGTAGTGGGTGAAGTCCCGATGGCGCCGTCCCCAACCCTCGAAAGCCACGCCGTACTTGCGGGTTCCCTTCAAGCGCTGTTGAACGGTCTCATGGGGCAGCTCCGTCAGTTGCTGCAGATGCTCGACCAGGCTCGGCCAGCTGCCTTCCCCGACCCCGATGACCGGAATGCGCGAGTCGTAGATGTGATGCAGCTCGCGGTCGCCGCCGGGGGGAAGGCGCGTAACACTGGCCGCCGCCAGCGACCCCGCGGTTCCTCGCCCGACAACGGCGATCTTCCGGAGAGATTCGCTGCCCGTTCGGATCACCCTCGATGACTTCCACGGGGTTCGGTCGATGGTCCCCTGGGCGCGATGTCCGGATGTGCTGCGTGCGCCATTGCCGGGACGCGACACTAGCACCATCGCCTTGCGGGTCACGGACATGACCGGAGGACCGGCCGCCCCGTTCGTTGACGTTGGTACAGCGTCGTGTTACCCTCGACACGGGAGTTGGCGTGGGCGTCGTTCGCCGGCGCGAGCAACCAAGGAGGAAACACCATGAGAAACGGCGACGAGATGTTGCAGCAGATTGTCGAGAAGTCCGCCCTCGATGCGGACTTCCGGCGGCAGCTTCTGGCAGATCCGAAGAGCACCATTAGTGCGGAACTGGGGATCACGATTCCCGATTCCATGACCGTCAAGGTCCACGAGAGCGACATGCAGACCGTGCATCTCGCGCTGCCCCCGGATCCGAACATCACCGAGGAGCAACTCGAAGCGATCTCGGCCGGCCTCTGCTGCTGCTGGTAGGTCCAACAACCGGTTCGTAGCCGGTCCCGACGGCAGTCGACGGATACGGAGAGTTCCGTATCCGGGTTTCGACGCCGGCTGAGCTGACCCCCCGGCCTCGCTCGGGGACGGGGAAGTCTGTGCTTGCCGCCGTCTCGCGGGGCGTCTCGAACTCAGGCGCGAGGTTGAGAGTGCCCGGACACCCGGCTAGGAGATCGCGCCGGAGAGCACCATGAACACGTAGGCCTTGGCCGCGCGAAGCTGGTTGCCGGACAGGACCAGCTTGACGTGGTGGATTCCACGTAGCAGGACATAGCGCCCGGACTTCGCAAAGAGCGTGGTCGGCCTCGAGACCCAGTCGGCAAGCGCGTCGAGCTTTTCCGGGAACACGAGCTCCTCGTGACCGAGGGCTTTGAGGAACGGTTGCCAATCGGTGAGGCCGTCGAGCCAGTAGCGTGAGCCCTTCGTGTACCGCTGTTTGACGATGAGCGTCAGTCCGAGTGTGGGGCCGACGCCGTCTTCCAGTACGTCGATGTTCACGCCGCTTCTGACGATGTGCGCGCGCTCCTGGAAGCGGGAGATCACGGAGTGGACGGCCGGGAGTTCCCCCGGCCAACCCGTGTTCGCGAGATACGAACCTGCTTCCCGCTCCGACTGGAAACCCATGACCGCCAGGCGAATGGCGCGGGAGCGGGACGGGAACACACCGAACGAATCCATGCGCGTATCTTCCGGTTGCGCCAGGTAGGCCCGTTCGACGTTGTCCCGCTCGGCGGGGGTCAATGCCCAGCCCACGCTGGAAGCGAGCGCGTCAACCACCAGACGGACGTCCTTCGCCTGACCTCCGGCGCCGATGATCGGACGTTCCCCGGGCCGCAGGAAGATGCCGGGAAGTGAGTCCCCATCGTCCCGCCCAAGTCCGATGTCGAATTCCAGCATCAGTTTGCGGCCGACGATCTCGCGCAGCGGCGAGTTCTCGGCCTCCATCCGGCGGAACAGCCGCGCAATCACCCTCGCCGTCTCGTCTCCCTTCCCGCTCCGGACGCGCTCGGCGAAGAACGCCGCGGTCCGCGTCCCGCTCGCCAGGGAGACGCCCAGGTCCGCCCTTGGCGTCGCTTCATGCAGCGGCAGTTCGAAGCCGAAGGGCAGGGCGCCCATCGTGATCGGGAGTTCGCCGGCGCGCTCGAGGATGAGCTCCCACTCCGGGTCGCCGATCAGAACCGGCGAGACCCGGTTCCGGAAGTGGCGCAGCAGATCGCTCAGGGCGCCGCCTTCCACGGCGAGACGGTCCTCGGTGAGAGTGACTGCCTCGTCAAGTTCCACCTCAGCCTCCTCACGCGATCACCGGTGCGGGGTTCAGGTCCGCTTCGGCAAGGGGATGTTCCAGGCGCCCCATGCGGACCGGCACGTCGTAAAGGCGCCCGGGAGCGAACCTTGCCCAGAAATGGCGCATGCCGGGCACGATGACCCGCACCACCGGCATCCCGATGTCGGGCCGGGTCTGGTCCAGCACCAGGAACTCCATGCCCCTGGTTTCGACGAGCGAGCGGGCGTTCTCCACATCTTCCCGGGTGTCGGTCGTTTCGGACACCGGATACCGGGAGGCCTTCGAGGGAGGCTGGCCGGCGGCCGGCGTGAGCCAGGGACAATCGGCCAGCCGGCCCGTCTTCCACCACCGAAGCGCCAGCGGATCGTCAATCGTGGGCCCGCCGCCGCGCTTCCCCGGGTCCGGCAGCCAGGTAAGGCACTGGTTCAGTTCACAGAGCGCCCGGAGCGCCGCGATCCGCGGGTCGTCGTGGGCGCCGGCGCCGTAGATGATGTCCTCGGTCGGCGCGGACGGCCGGCGCGAGAGCGCGACGAAGGTGGGAACGCCGATATCCGAGGTGACGTCGAGCATCCACAGCTCTCGCTCGCGGCCGGCGTAGTAGTCCGGGGCCGATGCCAGGTACGCGTCGTCGAAGCTCGACAGATCGACTGCGGGCGCGCGCAGCCGGTTGTACCACCAGATGGCGAACCCGTCGCGTTCCGCGAGTTCATAGAAACCCTGGAGGATCGCTTCCTCCAGCGTGTTCCCCGCGGCGCAGCCGTTGGAATCGGCGATCAGGTCCTGGGGCCCGCGCGCCTCGGCCGGCCTCGAATAGAGCATCGACGTCGGCAGATAGCGGTGCCGGCGCTGCGTCAGCGACCACACGGGGGTCCAGTCGATTGGCGCGTCGGGGTCGAGACGCGGGGGTACCACGTTGTAGGGATGGCCCTGCGCGTTGACGGCATCCGCATTGTCGAGCTGGCTGTCGCTGAACAGTTGCACGTCGTTGGGATGGATCGCCTCGTCCTCCGCGGTGAACTCGCGGAACCGGCGCCGGACGCGGATTTCGTCACCCGAGCCGGCGCCCGAAACACGCTCGATCGCTTCGCACAGCGCGCTGACCCGGGATTGCTCCGCAGTGCTGCCCTTGCCGGCGCTCTTGCTGCGCAGGCTGCGCCGGAGCGAACTCAGGCTCCGGTAGCTCAGGGCAGGGTTGCTCCCGGCCCAATAGACGTGCAGCCAGGAGTCGCTCTCGTCCGTGGTACGCGTCAGCCAGGTCACCACTCCGCTCACCGGGCTCACCAGGTGGCGGTACTTCGCCAGGGTGACCTCCGGCGGCACCGAGCGCGCGCCGCCGCTGTTGCGATGGGTTTTGGGGCTCGGTTGCAGAGCGAGTGGAACCGGCGGCCGGTCCGGGCGATAGAGCGCCGCGTCGCCGCAGGCCCGGCACTGCGGCCGGCGGCTTACCGGGTGCCGCGAGCTTCGAAAGGAACCGATGTCCATGGCGATCGCGTGGTCGTGGATCGGAGCCGCGTCAGACAGCACGATCCACTTGACCACCTCGGCCGCGATCAGCCCGCAGAGCGCTTCCAGCACGGCGGGCTGGGCGGCGAACGGCCTGAAGGCAGCCTTCTCCCCCGCGGCGCTGCGCAGGAAACGGTGGACTTCCCGATGGCTGCCCAGCCGGTGCGCGAGACAGGCCCAGCAGGGTCCCCGGCGGTCCGCCCGAAAGACCGGGCCGAACAGCGGCTCCATGCCGCGGGGCCGCACCACGGTCCACGGCGCCCCCGCTTCGAGCCGGCGACCATTCGCCTCGCCAAGGCGCGCTTCGAGATAGTCGTCGCAGACCAGGACGGTGAGGTCCGGGTCCCGAGGCCCGACCGCCGCGCCGTTCGCTTCCAGATGCCGGGCGAACCGGCCGTCGTCCCCTTCCACGGCGATGCGCGATTCCGCGAGCCGCTGCTCGACCCAGCGTGGCGAGGCGCCCAGCGACGACCAGTAGGCCGCCCGGCGCCGGTCCAGCGCGTGATCGGCGGAGACGACGTAGCCCCTCGCGGACAGCGAAGCCACGGCGGTGAGCACCTCTGCCGCGGAATGGGTCCCCTCGAGGGCCGTGACAATCTCGTCGGACGGATGGCGGCCGTCGAGCAGTGGCAGCAGCGTGCGATACAGCTCGCCGTGCAGGAGGGTGTTGAAGGACTCGGAGACCAGCAGGGTCTGCCGTTCGCCGAGGTCCCGGAACTCCAGGTGCGGGGCCAGCGCCGGAAGCCCGACGAGGCCCTGGTCGGCGGGAGTGGTGCGGGTCAGGATTCCCTGCCGGGAAACGCCGCCGGTCTGCGCTGGCATTCGGCTTTTCCGCGCTGGATCAGCCGGCCCCCTCAGGCGCGCGAACGGGAACCAACCTGCAAGACCTCGACGAGCCGCTCCAGCGCTTCGATGCAGAACGCGGACGTGACGGCTTCGGAGCCGTGCCCGATCTGCCCCACCGTGCCCCACTTCAGGGTCTGGTCACCGAACGCGAGAAGCTCCGGCCAACTGCCGTCCTCCTGCTGGGAACCCAGCAGTCCTTCCGCCTGGCGCTTCGCGTCGATGCCGTCGAGGCGTCCGATGTTGTGGAGCGCCGACACCGCCTGGGCGGTCCGCAGCACGTTGCCGAATCCGCCCCGGCCGTCCCCGAGTTCCAGGATGCGATCCGCGAGCACCGGCCGCAGTCGATCCAGGGCCGGCCGCGCCCGGAGCAGCGCGCGTGACACCGCATAGTAGATCGAGACCTTGTCGGGGTACCACTTGGACGAGCCCTCGACGCCTCCTTCGGCGATGAGCGCCTCCAGCCAGCGCTGGGCATCCCGGGTTTGTGGGTGGTCGCCAAGATAGGCGATGACGTTCGCATTGACGACGGGGTCGGCTTCGATGCGAAACGTCGACACCACGCTCGGCTCGTCCTCCGCGAGCACCCAGGTCATGAAACGGCCTTCCTCGTCGCGATTCGCCAGCATGGACGGCACGTTCCTCCCCAGCAGGATCCAGGGGTGGGTTCCGATGACCATGGAGCACAGCGCCGTGCTGTCGAGGTCCTGGGGGAGATGGCGGTAGTACCGCCAGAGTCCGGGATGTTCGATGGTGTCGGCCAGGTAGGCCCGGGTGGCGGCGCAGATGGCCCGCGCCCGCGGTTCAGCGCAACATTCGAGGGCGAGCACGCAAAAGGCCGAAACGAAGGGCGGTCTTTCGAAATGCCGTGGAACGTCCGGATTGCCGACGTTGAACCGGATGCAGTGCCAGGCTCCGTTTTCGTCGATCGTGGATTCCAGGAAATCGAGACCCCGGCGGATGCCCGCCCGACCCGCGTCGGCGAGTGCCTCGGGGGTGGCCGCGTCCTTTCCGGCCCTCGCCCGTCCGGGGGCGGGTGGGCGGAGCGGCGGGGCGGGGTCGTGGAGCGTCTTCTTGAGAAACTCCAGTGACCCGGCGCCCGTCCGGGCCGCGCTGCGCTCGGCCGCGCTGAGTCTGGGGGGCGGCGGCAACACCACGTGCGTTGTGGCGTAGCTCTCTTCGTGTACGTGGATCGCGTGATCATCGGGGAGCCTCACGCCGAATTCCGCTTCGACCGTTTCCTTTGGCGCCCGAAGCAGGCGTTCGCGAAAGTCGCGGTCCCGGGAGGCTCTCGACACGAGGACATCGGCGGCCTCCAGCGGTTTCTTCATGGACGGCCCTCGTTCGGGTGGGGTTTCATCAACTGCACCGGGGCGCCTTCGGATCAGGCGATCTGCCTCTTGACCAGTTCGCGGAATACCCCGTCCACCTCCATGAGTTCCCTGAAGGAGCCGCACTGGACCACTCTTCCGGCCCGCAGGACATAGATGCGGTCGGCCTGTTCCAGCGTGGACAGGCGGTGGGCGATGACGAGCCGCGTGGAGGTCAGGGCCGCGAGGTTCCGCATGACCATGGCCTGGCTTTCGTTGTCCAGCCAGTTGGTCGCTTCGTCGAACAGCATGATCCGCGGGCTGCCGATCACCGAACGGGCGATCGTGACGCGCTGGCTCTCGCCGCCGGAAAGGACCGCCCCGGTGGTGCCCACCATGGTCATCAGGCCCATCGGCATGGCCTTGATTTCGTCTTCGACCCTGGCGGCGCGGAGCGCCTTCCAAACCTCCTCGCTCGTCACCTGATCGTGGTGGCTGACCACGTTGTCCCACAGATCCTGGGGATGCAGACGAACGGACTGGGGGACGGCGCCGATGCGCCGGCGGACCTGCTTCAGGTTCAGGTGCCGCAGGTCACGTCCGTCGTAGTACACCGCGCCGGCGGTCGGCCGGTGGACCCCCAGCGCAAGCTGGAACAGGGTGCTCTTGCCGGCGCCCGACGCGCCGGCGATCGCGATGAACTCACCGGGGCGGGCGTGAATCGTGACGTCGTCGAGAATCAGGGGTCCGTCGTCGTCATAGCGGAAGGAAATGCGGTCGAACAGGATGTCGCCGCCCAGGTGTTCCACCGGCTCGCCCTCGACATCGGTCTCGGGGACGGCGGCGAGCAGCGGACGCATCTGCTCGAACGCCGGCAGCGTGGCGGCAATGGCGCCGACGGAATCCCCGAGCCGCGCCACCGAGGCCTGGAACGTGAGAAAGACCGTGTAGACCACCAGGAAATCGCCGACCGGCACGTTGCGGTCCCCCGTCGTCACCACCGCGAAGAGCAGCGCTCCGGCGGCCAACAGGGGGAGTGCGGCGCCGAACGCGCGGGAGTGTCCTTCGAGCGCGCCGAGGTCGAGTTCCGCGCGTTTCTGCTCCCGATAGTCCCGCGCCCACATCGCGAAGGCCGATCCTTCCGCGCTCTCGATGCGCAGCTTGGCGATGCCCCCCACGATCTGAAACAGCCGGGCCGCTACGCGCCGGGCGGCGCTGATCATCCGCCCATGGGGTGCGGTCTGGCGCCACCCGAGGACCAGCGTGATCAGCAGCGACGCCAGGCTGAAGACGAGCGCGATGGTCCCCAGGCGGGCGTCGTAGAAGAAGACCAGGCCCAGGACCGGAAGCAGGAAAATGCAGGACAGCAGGCTGTCCGCGACCGCTCCCTGCAAGCCGTCGCGCAGATTCTGGAACGTCATTCCCGACATGGCCAGATCGCTGGACGGAAGGGGGCGCAAAACGCTCGGGGGCAGGCGCATGAGGCGGTCCCAGAAGGCGGCCTCGACCCGGGAAGCTCCCCGGCCCTCGAGCCGCATCATCGCCGAGCTCTGGAACAGGTGCAGCAGGGCGCCGAGCAGGCCGAACCCCGCCACCGTCGCGGCCACGGCATAGAGCGCTCCCGCGTTTCCGCCTGCCGCCACGTGATTCGCGACGAATCCAAGCGCGAGCGCCGGAACCAGTTTGATCAGTCCGCCCGGCAGCCCGGCCGCCGTTAGCCGCGCCAGGTCCCCGGCCGATCCGTGGAGGGCGATCCTGAAGAGGTCCGCCGGCTGCACGCGCCGGGATGGCAGTGGCCGATAGAAGACCCAGGCTTCCTCTCCCAGGGCCCCGGCGCGGTCCGCGCCCAGCCGGACGCTGCGCTTGCTCGCCGGATCGATCTCCCGGTAACGCCCGAACGTTCCCGGCAGGAGCGCCACGGGCCGGCCGTCCTCGGCGCGGAACGCCAGCATCGCGTTGCTGTCGCCGCGCCACCAGTCGCCCTCGGCCTTGAACCGCACGCGGCGGGCCCGCACCCCCGACGCGTCGAGGATGTCCACGAGGCCGACCGGGGCATCGGCCGACACTCCCGAACGCACGGGAATCCTGAAGTCGATTCCCTCGTGGCGGCCGATGATTTCGAGCGCCTCCGCCAGCGCCGTGACTTCGGCACTCGCATCCCGGTCCAGCGGCAGGTCATAGATGTTGAAGAGCCGCTGCCGCGCCGTCTTTTCGGCCGCGCGCCGGCTCGTGGTCTGGGCGCGTTCGAGATTCGCCTCGTCGACGGTCGCCAGCCGCCGGTTATGGCGTTCCAGGGCGAAAGCAGTCCGGTGGAAGGAAGCGAGCCCGGAAAGCAGGGCGCCCCGCTGCGCCAGCGTTTCGGTCGATTCGCCGGAAAGGGTGGCCTCGCCGAACACGGTCAGCCAACTGGTCCGCGTCAGGGGCACCGGGACTGCGGATGCGCCGCCGCTCTCCGCCCGCTCCGCCGGATCGGCGATGCCCATGTAGAGGGTCGCTCCCCGCGGGGGTTCGGATACCCACACCACCGAGCGGCGCACCGACAGCGTACCGGGCGTCAGGGTTTGCGTCAGGCCCGGTTCCGCAAGCGCGGTCGCCCGCGGCAGGCGGCTCGCAAAACGCGAGAGGGTGTCCGTGACGGCGGACAGCCAGGCGTCTGTCTGTTCCGCCAGCTCCGCCGGATGGACCTCCGACAACAACGACGCCGGGAGGCGCCTCAGAAGGGTGCCGGGCGAGCCCTTGGCGATCACGCTGAGCCGGGTGTCGTCGTCACCCCCGCCCTCGTCGGGCGGGACGCCCGGCAACAGGCAGCCGGACTCGCGCCGAAGCAGGTGCTGCGGCGCCGCGCGCTCGACGCCGCCCTGGAATTCCACCAGGAACAGGTTGACCGCACCCCGATCGATGAACCAGACACTGTCCGCGTCGTCCAGCTGCACCGGCAGGTTGCCGGTGCAGGGCACGGGCGCACCGCAGCGGGCGGCGAGTGCCGCCATGGACGTGGTTCTCGGTCCCGCGTCGTTCATCGGCCTGACTTGACCAGCCTGTAATACGTGCCGTCCCGGTCGGCGATCAGATCGTCGTGCGTGCCGCGCTGCACCTGGGCGCCCTTGTCGAGCACGATGATCTCGTCGCAGTCCCGCACCGTACTCAGCCGGTGCGCCACGATCAGGCAGGTGACGCCGCGGCGCCGCAGGGCATCGTCGACGGTTTCCTCGGTGGCGGCGTCGAGCGCACTGGTCGCCTCGTCCAGAACGAGCACCGTCGGGTTCCCCACCAGGGCCCGCGCGATCTCCAGGCGCTGCCGCTGGCCGCCGCTGAAGTTCACGCCGCCTTCCTCGACGAGAGTCGCGTATCCGTGCGGCCGGAGCAGGATCTCGTCATGGATCGCGGCGTCTCGGGTCGCGGCGCTGATGACTTCATCGGGAACGGCCGGGTTCCACAAGGTGATGTTGTCGCGGAGGGTCGCGGAAAAGAGAATGGCGTCCTGATCCACCATGGAAATCGAGCGTCGCAGCACTTCGGCGGGAATCTCGTCGCGCGCGCGGCCATCGAAGCGGATCTGGCCCGACCAGGGCTGACAGATTCCGGAAACGAGACGCGCCAGAGTCGACTTGCCGGACCCGCTCGGCCCCACCACGGCAACCCGCTGCCCCGGCTCGATCGCCAGGTTGAAGTCCTTGATCAGGGGTTGCCGGCTCTTGTTGTAGCCGAAGGTGACGTTGCGCAATTCAAGCCTGCCGGCGAGCTGCAGCCGGCCGTCCAAGGTGGCGATGGACTCCGATTCGGGACTCCGGCGGGTGAAGGCGGGGTCCTTCGCCGTCTTCGAGACGTCTTCCAGTCGCTGCAGATCGGTCTCCAGCGCGTGGCGTTTCTCGGCGAACTCGAGGAAACGCCCGACCGGCGTCAGGAACATCTCGGCCAGGATGAAGAACCCGACGAGGGACCCCAGGGTCATTTCGCCGGCGATGACCAGGCTCCCGCCGACGCCCAGGATCGCCGCGGCGCGCAGGGCGCCGATCAGGCCCGGAAACGCCGTGTTGAGGGCCCCGAGTTCGGAGTACTGCTGGCGCGCGCGCAGTTCGCGCGCCTGCTGCCCGCTCCAGCGCGAGAAGAACCGGTCGTCCGCGCCGGTCATGCGCAGGTTGTCCGCGCTACTCAACATCTGCATGCCGACGCCGATCAGCAATCCCTGTTCGCGCCTCATCGCCTGGCTTCGGACGGTCCGCAGCGCGCCCAGGAAGTGGACTCCCGTCGCGTGCAGGAGGGCCAGCAACGCCACGACCAGGGTGAGCGTCACGTCGTACGCCAGCATGGCGATGACGAGCACCGCGCTCATCGCCATGTCGATGACGAGCACCAGGAACTGCTCCGTCAGGTTCTTGGCGATTCTGTCGATGGACGAGACCCGGTCCGTCAGATCGCCTACCAGGCGGTGCTCGAAGAATGCCACCGGCAAACGCAGCAGCCGCGACAGGCCGCGGTTGAAGCCGCTGACCGAAATCCGTACCGCCAGCCGCTTCAGGAACCGGTGCTTCAGCAGCGACAGGACGTACACCAGGACGCCGCCGCCCAGCAGCGCCGCCACCAGTCCGCCCCAGGGCCCGTGGTTGGCCACCAGGTCGTCCACGAACACCCCGACCGACGCGGGGACCACCAGGGCAATCAGCGTCAGCATGAGCGCGCAGGCCATCACTCCGGTGAGCACGCTCCACGATCCGGCAAGCAGGCCCCGCAACTGCTCGAACAGACCAGGCCGTTCGCCACCGGGACGGAAGCCGGGGCCGCGCTGGAATCGCAGCGCGATCCCACTGAAACTCTTGCTGAACTCCTCGGCGGAGAGTCTGCGCCGCCCCGTGGCCGGGTCATTCAGATAGAAACTGCGGCCATCGAACCCTTCGAGGACCAGGAAGTGGCTGAACTGCCAGAACAGGATCAGGGGTAAAGGCAGCTTCGGGAGCTGGTCCGCGCGAACGCTGAGTCCGCCCACTTCGAGCCCGTAGTGCCGGGCGGCGCGCGCGATGCTGGCGGCGCTGCTTCCGTCCCGGCTCACCTCGCATTTCTCCCGCAGTTGGGTGAGCGGCACCCAGCGGCCGAAGTAACCCAGTACGCTCCCGAGGCAGGCGGCCCCGCATTCCGATGCGTGCATCTGCAGCACAACGGGGGTGGTTACCCGTCGTTTCGGGAAGCCCGGCGCCGCCTTGGCGCCGTCGCCCCGCGAAGGGCCGCTCCGCATGCTAGGCGGGCCTCATTCGCAATAGGGCGAGGGGCGCCTGCCTGCCGAGTTCGATGACGAGCCGGCATTCCTGACCCGCCCGGGGAGCAAGGGCGAGGTTCTCGTCGATCGCGATGCGGACGCGGTACGCGGACACGGGCGCGACGCCCGCGAGCGCCGCCAGTCCGCCGGGCAGCGGGACGGCGGAAATGGTGGTGACCTCTCCGGCGAGCGTCTCTGCTTCGCCGTCGGCGACGGTCAGTTCGACTCGCGCCGGCATTCCGGCCTTGATGTGCGGCGCGATGCCGGGTGCGATCCGGACGAGGGCCTCGAGGGACCGATTCCCACCGGGCTCGACCACGACCCCGTCCACGGCAAGGCTGCGCGACACGGCGCCGAGGAAGAGCCAGCCGGTGAGACCCAGCAAGAGCAGAGCGATGGCGCCGACGAGCAGCCGTTCCCGCGGCGTGGAGACAGTCAGCAGCCGGTCGAGTTGCTCACGCTCTTCCTTTGCTTCGGCGACGGTGTCGTGAAAGGAGCCAAAGGGGTCGTTGAACACGACTTTGCGGTGCCTCCTCCGACAGCTCAGGTAGGGACAGGAAGCGGCGGGGACAGCGGCCCGCCTGGATCAGCCCGGGGACGCCGGAGCGCGCGTCCGAAGCTGGCGCGACAGACCTCCAGACCACCGACCATGGCCTGGTACAGGTGCCTGCGGCCGCGGTTCGAGCGTTGGACCACGCCCGATTCTCGGTCCCTCATCATCACGGAAGCGTACCAGCCGGCCCCCGCCCTTCCGCCGACCGAACGGGGTCGGCCCCGTTGCGGCTCCCCTCGGGTCGAGCGGCGGAAGCAAGCAACCTCCGGACCAACGGCGGTCGCTTTTTGCGCCCGAAACAACTTTGACCCGGATTGGGCGGAAATCTCGTCTGACTCTTTGGGATGCCCGAAGGACCGCCTGTTTCGTCCCCGGCCACGCCGGATCCCCGGGAGGAACTCGTGCGGCTCCTGAGGGAGCTGGTCGGCCGCGGGGGAAGCGACCTGCACCTGAGCCCGGGCACCGCGCCCCGGCTGCGGATCGACGGCCGGCTCACCCAGCCGGAGGGCGAACCGCTGCCCGCGGAAGTCGTGGAGTCGATGGTGTCCGCCGGCATTCCGGATCGCCAGCGGACACTGCTCGAGCAGGGCGGGGAGGCGGACCATGCGTTCACCCTCACCGGAGTCGCCCGCTTCCGCAGCAGTCTGTTTCGGTGTCGGGGGGCGCTCGCGGCGGTCTACCGGGTGGTGCCGGGAGAAGTGCCGTCACTCGATGCGCTCGGCCTGCCGGGGAGCGCGGCGGCCCTGGCCGGACTGGCCTCCGGACTCGTCCTCACCGCCGGTCCGGTCGGCTCCGGCAAATCCACCACGATGGCGGCCATCCTGGACCGGATCAACCGCACCCGCGCGGTGCACATCGTTACCATCGAGGACCCGGTAGAGGTCATCCATCGGAATCGGCGGGCCCTCGTCACCCAGCGGCAGGTCGGTCGCGACACCGCTTCCTTTCACGACGCGCTTCGTTCGGTGCTGCGTTCCGACCCGGATGTGGTGATGATCGGCGAGATTCGGGACCGGGACACCGTCGATGCCGCGCTCCGGGTCAGCGAAACCGGACATTTGGCGCTGGCCACCATCCACGCCCGTTCGGCCCTCCACGCGCTGACCCGGGTCGTGGAGATGTTCCCGGCCTCCCAGCATCGTCAGGCCCGGATTCGGCTCTCGGTGTCGCTGGAGGCGATCTATTGCCAGCGCCTCGTGCCCCGGGCCGACGGAAGGGGACGCGTCGTGGCGGTGGAGCAGCTCGCCCCGACTCCTGCCGCGCGGAACCTGATCCGCGAAGACAAGTTGCACCAGCTCTTCGCCGTCATGGACGCCGGCGCCGGGCGGGGCGCCTCGGTATCGCTCAACGAAGCGCTGATCTCGCTGTGGCGTCGGGGAATCATCACCCGCAGCGACGCGCTCGCGGCGTCGAACGATCCGGTAGCCCTGGGGGCGGCACTCGGTTCCGCCACGAACGGCCGGGCCTGATCTCCGGGATCGGCGGCGAGCGTGAGGAACCCGCTCTCCGGGCCGGAAGGCCGTCGGGACGAGGGGGGCGGTGAGCGCCGCCCGCTCCACCGGCTCCTTCCGAGCCCCGTCAGCCGGCGGAAGGTGGCCCTCCTGGTGCGCCAGTTGGGCGTCATGGTGGGAGCGGGACTGCCGCTCGCGGAAGGCCTCGCGGTGCTTTGCCACCAGGAAGAAAGCCCCCGGCTGCGAACCACCGTGGAACGCGTTGCCAGGGACGTCGAGTCGGGGAGTTCGCTGGCGGCGGCCATGAACCGTCACCCGCAGACGTTCAGCCGGCTGGCGGTGGCCATGACTTCCATCGGCGAAGCCGGCGGGCGGCTCGACCAGAGTCTTCTGCGCCTCGCCACCGAACTCGAAAAGGCGGCGGCGCTGACCGCGCAGGTGCGCGGCGCCTTTGCCTATCCGCTGGTGATCGGCGCCGTCGGAGTGCTGGTGGTATCGGTGATCCTGTGGCGCGTCGTCCCGGTGTTCAGCGAACTCTACGAGGGGCTCGATGCCGAGCTGCCCCTCCTGACGCGGGTGGTGGTGGATGCGTCCCGCTCGTTTGGAGGATGGGCCCTGGCGGGGCTGGGCGTCCTGGCCGGCTCCACCGTGGGGATCGTGCGCCTCCGGCGAAGCGAGGCCGGGGGAGCGTTTTGCGACCGCCTCGTGCTCCGGTTGCCCGTCTTCGGCGGCCTGTGGCGGAAGGCCGGCATCTCCCGTTTCTGCAGGACGCTCGCCGTCCTCACCGAAGCCGGAGTGCCGGTGCTGGAAGGACTCGAGATCGCCCGCCGCGTGGTGGGGAACCGGCACCTGGAGGCGGTCATGGCGGAGGTTCGCCCGCGGGTGGAAGCGGGTGCGTCGCTCGCCGGCCCGCTGCGCCAGACGGGACTCTTCCCGTCGATGGTGGTGCAGATGGTCGGGGTGGGGGAGCGCACCGGCGAACTCGATGTCTCCCTCGAGAAGGTGGCCGACTTCTACGAGGACGAGGTGAAGCGGACGACCGCGACGATTCTGCCGCTCCTCGAGCCGCTGTTGATCCTCGTCCTGGGTCTGGTCATCGGCGCCATCGTGATCGCCATGTACCTGCCGATCTGGACCCTGGTTGGCCGATTGGCCTAGGTAGCCGGCAATGAAACGCACGCGGCATTCCCCACCCTCCCGCACAACCTGCGCGTCACGGAAACGGCCTGGAACGCCGACCTCCGGCCGGCACCGCGGGCCGAAGGTCCGCGGACGACGTGCCGGTGTCCGCCTCGGGGGACGCGGATCCGGGTACGTCCCGTGTGTTGGGTTGCACCGAGCGAGAGGACCATCCCGCGCGTCGGCGCGCTGCCGTGCGCGGTGCGGAGCATCGCGCGTGCCGACCGGAGGTCGGCGTTCCAGGCAGGCGCCGCCCCCGTGGCGCCCGGCCGCCCGTCTCCACGGGCCCGTTCCCCACCCCGTCCAAGGAGGACGTATCCTTATGAATCACAGCGACTCCATCCGCCCGGTCCCGGATTCCCCCATGAAATCGCCACCGAGCCGCCCCACGGCCCAGGGGGCCGGTAGTCCCCGGGGCCGCGCTCCCCGGCGTCCCCCGTCGGCCGCCGCCGGCTTTACCCTGATCGAACTGCTGATCGTGATCGCGATCATCGGCGTGATCGCGGGGATCGCCATCCCCCAGTTGTTGCGCGCGCGGCTGTCCGCCAACGAGGCCCAGGCGATCGGCGACTCCCGGGCGGTGATCGCCGCGCAGCAGACCTACGCGGCCTCCAACTGCGGGTTCTTCGCCGACCTGACGAACCTCTGCCGCAACGGCGCCGATTGCGGCGGCGCGATCGGGATTCCCAACTACCCGGCGACCGCTCCCGAGTTCATCGGCGCCGACCTCGGCCGGACGAGTCCCTACGTGAAGTCGGGATACAACCGCACGCTCACTCCGAACGGGACCCCGACCTCGGTGCCGGCGCACTGCGATCCCGACAGCCTGCTCGACTACTGCTACCACGCGGAGCCGGCGGACGTGGGACGCACGGGCGTGCGGTCCTTCTCGGCGACCAGCGCGGGAGCGATCTACAACAACCCCGCCGGAACGGCGATCGCCTGCCCGGTGCCCGCGGCGACCGCTTTTCTCGAATAGCAGACAGGCCGAGCCCGCTTGGAAATCCGCGCCCGTAAGCTGAGCGGTTCCTATCCGGCGCCCGGACGTTTCGGGCTGGCGTTGCGCCGCCGGACCGTGGTTCGGGAGGTCAGCTTCGAGGTCGCTCCGGGTGAGGTGGTCGCGCTCGCCGGCAGGAACGGCTCCGGGAAGTCCACCACGTTGCGGCTGCTGGCGGGACTCCTGCCCGCAGATCGCGGCGAGGCCCTGCTGGGCGAGGTGCCGGCCGTCCGCAGCGAAGCGCGCCGCCGGCTGGGATACGTGGCGGAAGAAGACGAGTTTCCGGCGGGTCTGAGGGTGCGGGACGTCCTGCGCTACGCCGCGGCGCTCGCCGGAGTCCGCGGCCGGGCGGCCCGCCGCGAGGCCGAGCGCACGGCGGCCGCGGTCGGCCTGACGGAGTGGCTGGCCCTCCCCGCCGCCCGCGCGTCGCGGGGCGTCCGGCGACGGGTGTCGCTGGCGCAGGCGCTGCTCGGCGAACCCCGGGCGCTCGTCCTCGACGAACCGCTCACGGGACTCGACCCCGAAGCCCGGGTCCGGTCCCTCGCGGCCATCCGCACCGCGGCCCGGGACGGAGCCGCCGTCATCCTGAGCCTCCACGAGGCCGCCGCCATCGAGTCGCTTGCGGACCGGCTGATCGTTCTCGCGGACGGCGCGGTCGCCGCCGCCGGGCTCGTGGGAGAGTTCGTGGGCAAGGGCGGCAAGGACCGGTCCGCCCCCGGCGAAGAGGGTGGCTGGCTGGCGGCGGCGCTCAACGGCGCGCGCCCGGCGAACGCGTAGCCGCTGGTGCCGTTCGCTCCCCTGGCCGCCACCGCCGCCGTCGTGCTGCGTGGATTCGTGGCCGAGCGGAGCCTGCCGGCGGCGCTCGCGCTGGTTCTCCTCGGTTCCGGAGCCGGGGTGTTGCTGGGCGACGTATCGCTCGGTCCGGGAGGGCGTTTCGAGTCGAACGTCGCCTGGGTACTCGCCGAGGTGCTGGGTTGGTCGCTGGCCCTCACCCACGGCGCGGGCCTCGCCGGCGCCCGGGGAGTTCTCGGCGCCTTCGCGCTGGCGAGGCCGGTTTCCGCCGGGCTCCTGCTCGGCGGGCGCTTCCTCGGCCTCGCCGCCGGGCTCTTCGTCTACGTGGCGCTGGTGGCTGCGGCGCTCTCGGGATGGCTCTTCCTCGCGCACGGCGGCGCGACGGCCGCGGTGGCCGCCATCGGTTGGCTGCTGTGGCTGCGGCTCCTCGTGGTCCTCGCCGTGGCCACGCTGTTCCTGGCGCTGGTCCGCCCCACGGTCGCCATCGTCCTCGCCGCGCTCTCCTCGCTCGCCGGTTGGCTGGCGGCCGGCTTTCCCACCGCCGGCCCCGTCTCCCTGGAGCCGTTGATCCGCCTCGCGACGCTCGTCCTGCCGGATCTGGCGGCGCTCGATGCGCCCCTCGCGGGTCTCCCCGGGAATTCCCCCGACGCGGGGCCGTCGCTCGCGGGACCCACCCTCTACGCCGTCGCCTACGCGGCCGCCATGGTCGCCGCCGCGATCGCGGTGTTTCCGTGGCGGGCCCGCCGGCCCGCGGCGCCGGTTTCCTGAAGCAACGGATGCGGGCCCCTCGGCGAGCCGGTCTCCGCGGCGCCGGCGCCGGCCGTCTCGCCAGCGCCGGCCTGTCGCTCGTGTGTCTCGGGATGTCCGCGCGGATCGCGCCCGCGGTGCGGCCGGCGGCGGCCCCCGCGTCGCCTCCGGGGGCGCACCTCAGCGACGCGGGGGTCGCGGCGCTCCCCTCCGGAGTCCGGCGCCTGCTGGCCGACCTGTCGTGGCTGCTGGCCGTCCAGTACTACGGGAACCGGCGTCTCGAAGGCGCGCCGGCGTTCCCGGAGCTGGGCGCTCTCGTGGAGCAGGCGCTGCGGCTCGACCCGGGTCTCCGCCCGGCGGCGCTCGTGGGGCCGTTGCTGCTCGCGGAACGCCCCCCGCTCGGCGCGGGAGAACCCGAGCGCGCCGACGCCATCCTCGCCGGCTGGATCCGCCGCTACCCGGGCGACTTCGACGCGGTGCTGCTCCGCAGTCTGCTGCACACCTGGCATCTTCGGGACCCGGAGCGGGGGGCGGCCCTGCTGGCGGCGGCGGGGGCCCGCGGAGACGCGCCGCCGTGGCTCGTGGCGGTGGCGGCGCGGTCATTGACGGGGGTGGGGGCCCGCGCCGCGGCGCGGGAGCTCTGGCGCGTCCTGCTGGAGCGGACGGACGACGGACGCATGCGGTCCAACGCCCGCACGCACCTGCTGCAACTCGACGCTCTCGACCGCCTGGACGAACTCAGCTCCCTGGCGCGCGCCTACGAACGGGCCTCGGGACGTCCTCCCCGTGGCTGGGAGGATCTCGTCGCGGCCGGACTGCTGCCGGGTCCGCCGGTCGATCCGGCCGGGGTTCCCTTCGCACTCGACGAGGCTGGCCTGCCCGGGATCGCCCCGCAGTCGCCGCTGGCCGGTCATCCGGGCCGTTGACTCTTCCCGCGCTGTTCCTCCTGGGACTCGTCGTCGGGAGCTTCCTGAACGTGCTGATCCATCGTCTGCCGGCCGGGGAATCGGTGCTGTTTCCGGGTTCGCGATGCCCCGCGTGCGCGGCGCCCATCCGGATTCGGGACAATCTTCCGGTGGTTTCCTGGTTCTGGCTCGCCGGCCGTTGCCGGGACTGCCGGGCCCGCATTCCGGTGCGCTATCCGCTGGTCGAGATACTGACCGGGGTGCTGTTCGGGTGGGCGCCGGAAGGAGGGGATCCGGCGCTCGTCGTCTCCCGGGTGCTCCTGCTGAGCCTCCTGCTGGCGCTGGCGGTGACCGACTGGGAGAGCATGGTGCTGCCGGACGCTCTCACGCTTCCCGGGGCCGCGCTGGGTCTCGCGCTTTCGGGACCGCGCGCCGATCTGGATCTCCTGACCTCGGCCGGCGGCGCCCTCCTCGGAGCGACCCTGCTCTTCTCGCTGCGGGCGCTCTGGCTGCGCTTCCGGGGTGTCGAGGCGGTTGGCCTCGGCGACGTGAAGCTGCTCCTGCTGATCGGGGCCTTCCTGGGCCCGTCAGCCGCGCTCGGGGCGGTCGCCCTCGCGGCCGCGCTCGGAGTGCTGATCGCCGGGCCGCTGCTGCTCCTCGGCAGGATCCGGCGCGACACCCCGTTGCCCTTCGGCACCCTGCTCGCCCTGAGCGCGGGTTTTGCCTTCGTAGTCTCGACGGGGGGCTAGCGCCCGGAGCGGCGACGGGCCGCCCGGTGAGGTGAGGATGTCCGCGGGGCAGATCCGCGGCTCCCGCTGCGACGACTCGGCGACGTTTTTGTGCATCTTCGCTTCGACTTTTCCACATTCGCTTCCAAAACGGGAAAAACCCGAGGCGATTTACGTCTGTCTCCTTGTAGGGCAGGGACATGGACCAAGAGACCACAGACCGAACCGCCGGACGCACGCCGGGCAACGACGGTTTCTCGCTCGTCGAGACGCTCTTCGCGGTACTCGTGCTCGTCGTCGCTGCCGGCGGCCTCGTGCGCGCGCTGGCCCACGCGTCCGAGGGCCGCCAGGCCGCCGCCGATACCGGTCTCGCGACCCGAATCGCCGAGGCGCGGATGGAGGAACTGCTAGCGGCCCCCTTCTGGCGGGGATGGCCCTGGCCGGGATATCACGCCGCGGTCGCTCCCGGCGGCAGCGTCGAAACCGGAGGCGCCGGCGCACCCGGGTACTTCGCGTTCTTCGGCGAGGACGGGGAGCCCGCGGACCGCCGCTCCGCACGGTACGAGGTGCGCTGGCGGATCCGGGAACTCGTGGCGCCGGGCGGAGACCGGCTCGCCGGGCTTCGGTTCGAGGTCGTGGCGATGCCGGTCTCGGGCGGCCGCGGTTCCGTCGTCCGGCTGGAGTCGGTCCGGGTGGCGAACGGTGAATAGGACGCGGGTGCTTCCGGCGGGGCCCCGCGGGGGCTCACGGGAGCGGGGGATGGCGCTCGTCCTGGCGCTCCTGCTGGTGCTGGCCCTGGCCGGTATCGGGGCCGTCGTGCTGGTGTCGGTGGGATCCGACGGTGCGGTGGCGCGGAACCAGGCCTGGCAGGCGCGGGCGGCGGCCCAGGCCGAAGCCGGGCTCGAGGTGGCGAAGGCCCTTTTGGCCCGCCACGTGGAGGAACACGGCAGCTTCGAAAGGGCCCTCCCGCCGGTCCGATCCTCGATCCGGGCCGAAAGGGGGGACCGCCGGGCACGGGCGCTCCCGATCGACGGCGCCGCCTGCGGCGATCCGGCCACCCCGGGTTGCCGCGACTACGAGGTGTTCCGGGACGAGCCGATGGCGGGAGGAAACGCCCGCGTCCACGTGGGCCGCGTGCTGCGCGACGTCGGTGGCCGCGCGCTGCTGTTCGATCCCCGGGCCCCGGGCGCCGGGTGGGCGCCGGACCTCGATGGGGATGGAATTCCCGACCTCGCCGGGGTCACCGTCTGGATTCGCCGGCCGGTGGTGGGCGCCCTCGACGCCGGGGCCCCGCACGACCGGGCGGTGCTCACGGCCGAAGCGCGCCATCCGCCGCCCCGGGGGCCGGAAGACCCGCACGCGGTCAGCCGGCTCGAGATGACGCTGCGGCTCGCTCCGCGGCCGTCGGGGGCGGAACCGGGCGACGCCGGCTACAGCGACGGCCTGACGACCTGGGTGAGCCGGCGCCTCCCCACCGGGGACCGCCGGGAGGCGCGGTGAGCGCGACGAGAGCGTTTGTGAAAGGAGAAACACCATGAACCGATCGAGCGGTGGGCCGCGCGCACGGCGGTGGTTCGCGTTGCCTCTGGGGCTGGCGTTCGCCGCCGCCGCGCCGGCGGGCGTCCTGCCGGCTTCCGGGGCGCCCGGAGTCCAGGGCTCCCTGGACGAACGCCGGGATCCCCTCGGGGTCGTGCGCACCACCATGCGCCCCCGGGTCTGGATCCTGTTCGACACCTCGGAGTCCATGACCATCGGGATGGGGCGCCGAAGCCGGTTCGCGGTCGCCCAGGACGTGGTCCGGTCGGTGGTCCGGAATCTGGAGTCGGCAGCGGGCGACCCCCTCGTGCACTGGCGACTCGCGGCTTTCCGGCAGTTCCAGTTTTCGGAGGACGGCAGCTCCCGCCGAGCGATCTGTGCGGACCCGACCATGGGCGCGGGGCTCCCCCGCGGCTCGCCGGGAGTCCCGGTGACCCGGGTCCGCTGCGGGGGCGTGCGGATCCTCAGCGACCCTTCGGGGTGCGACGCGGAGGTGGGGCGGACCGCCCTGCTCAGGAAACTCCCGGACCGCGTCAACACCAATCGGACCCCGAACGGGATCGCCCTCTACCAGCTCGCGAACCACATCGCGCGGAAGGCGACGGCGGACCTCGAGCCGGGCCAGCAGAACGTGATCGTCCTGATCACGGACGGCCTCGACACCTGCGAATGCATCCACCACCCCTGGCTCGATTTCAACGACGGCCCCGCCGGGCGAAGACCTCGGGGCGGGGTCTGGCTCCGCACGAGCCACGCGAGTCCGGACACGCTGGTTCACCACGAGCCGTCCCGTCAGGCGCACGTCGGCTGGAATGCGGGCCTCAAGGCGAAGGCGGCGTATCTGGCCCTCAACGGCGGCGATCCGGACGCCGGCCTGGGGGATATCTACGTGGTCGGCGTCGCCATGACGGATGAACTGGCGCGCGGCCACACGAACCACCTGGCGTGGATGGCCTCGAACGGCCGGCATCCGGCCCTCTACGCGGACCGGCCCGAGACCCTGCGCCGGGCCCTCAGTCAGGTTCTCGACGAGATCACCCTCCCCTCCGGCACGGTGAAGCTCGCGGCGCCGCGGCTGGGCACCGTCAAGGAACTCGTCGCGAGTTCTCCGAGCCCCGCGTTCCCCGGGAGCGATCCCACGCTTTCCCGGGACGCCCTGGTGGCCCCGGCGAACGGGGGCCATGGCCTGGAGGAGCTGGTCCGGCTGCGAGCCTCGTACGCCGACAACATCCTCTTCTCGACCTACGCGGAACTGCATTCGCTGCGCGGTGGGCTGCGGGCGCTTCCGACGTCCGCCGAGGGCGGAGGGAGTCTGGGAGAGGGCGCCGTGTGGGATGCGGGGTCGCAGCTCGCCGAGCGCGATCCGGCGGATCGGCTGATCCTCTTCAACCGGGCCGGCAGCCGCGAACTCCGGCCCTTCGAGGTCGGCGAGGTGACTGCGGCGGACCTGGGCGTCGAGGCGGGCTACCTGGCCGAAGTGGACGGGGCCGGGGCGCGCACCGCCGGGGACGCGGCCCGCATCGTGGTGCGCCTGGTCCGCGGCGAGGAACTCGCGGTCCATCCCGATACCGGGACCATCTACCGGCCCGACGGACACCTCCACTTCACGGGGGGCCGGGGCACCTGGAAACTCCGCGAGGGCCTGGCTTCCCCGGCCGTGGTCACCCATCCTCCCCGCCGTCCGGATCGCATCCTGCGGGAACGGGAGAGCTACGAGCGCTTCTTCGCCCGGCATGCGAATCGGAGGACCATGGTCTATCTCCCGACCAGCGGCGGGGTGCTCCATGCGTTCGCCGCCGACAGCGGGAAGGAGGTCTTCGCGTACATCCCGGACGACATCCTCGGCCCGGCCCCGGATGGCGGGAACGCCGGGGAACGCATCTTCCTGCGGGAACTCGCGAGCGCCGGCGTCCGGGGCGCCGCCGGGCTCCGGCGCGGACTCGTGCAGCGTTTCGCGCTCGCCGGCTCGCCGGTGGTGCGGGATGTCTTCCTGCCGGGAACGCAGGACTGGCGGACGGTCCTTGCCTTCGGCCGCTCCTTCGGCGGGCGGTTCGTGACCGCGCTCGATGTCTCGGACGTGGGGGACGGCTGGGCCGGCGGACATCGCGCCCCGACGCCCTCGGCGGGCGGCCCCGGCCTGCCGCGCCTGCTCTTCAACGTCGGACATCGTCCCGGCGGTCCGGGAGCATCCCTGCCGGAACTCGGTGAGACGCCGGAACCGCTCCTGGCGGAAGTGCCGGCGGCCGGAGGAAGCGCCTGGACGATGTTCCTGCCAGCCGGACAGGGGCATCCGGACGGCGACTCCGGCGAGTGGCTTCTCGCTCTCTCCCCCGAGGGCGGCCAGGTCCGCGGCCGCTACCGGTTGGCGCGGGGCCCGGGCGCGCGTATTCGGAAGAACAGCGCCGTCACCTCCGCGGCGCCGTGGCGGCCGGCGTGGTCGGTACCGGGAACCACCGACCTGGTCACCCGGGTGTATCTCGCCGACCTTCACGGTCAGATACACCGGCTGCGGCTCTCGGAGCCCGGCGCCTGGCAGTGGAGCGTGGCGCACCGGTTGGGCGGGGAGCATCCGATCCTCACGCCTCCGGTGGTGTTCCCGTTTCCGGGCCGGACGGAGCCGCATCTGCTCGTCGTGACCGGGGGTGACCGCCGGGTTCGGGACATCCCCTCCGCGGTCGTCCTGCTCCGGGACGAGGGGACGGAGCTTCAGGAGGTCTGGAGGAAAACGCTGTCCGACGGCGAAACGCCCCAGGGACAACCCGTGGTGCTCGCGGCCGGTCCGGGCGTCGAGGTGGTGCTCGCCACCCACACCTCCCGGACCGAGACGCTCTCCTGCGACACCTCCGCCACCACCGACGGCACCGCGCGGCTACGCGCGTTCAACGGCTTGACGGGAGCGGCCCTGGCCGGAGTGGTGGCCGAGGGGGCCTCGGCGCGGGCGTTCGGCGCGGGGCGCGTTCGGGGGATCAGCCTCTCGACGTCGGGGAACCTGGCGCTGAGCGTCAGCGGCGTCGGCGGTCAGGCGATCGACACGATCATCGGGGACTTCGAATTCCGGGTGCGGGACGCCGCCCTCGAGGACGTGACCCTGTTCGTCGAGGGCTTCCGCCGCTCTCCCTTCTGGATCCAGCCCGAGGGTTAACAGCCTGTGCAAGACGTCACGCGGCATGCCAACGGCGATGCATCCCGCCCGAACCGCGCCTCGGCGCGGCGCTCTGCGTTGCGTTTCGGTCGGAATACACCCGGTATGCCTCCCTCACGCGCCGTGTCAGACGGACCCCCACCGGGAGAAACACCCACGCGCGTGTCCTCCTGCGCACCCCGCCGGGCATGAAAACGCACAGGGGGCGAGGAGCGCCGGTCTTCAGACTAGGAGCGCCGGTCTTCAGACCGGCATCGCGGCCGCAGGCCGCGAAACTCCCGGCGCCATCGCGCCCCATTGCGGGGACCCGAAACGAAGACGGCGAAAGCGGAGTAGGCGCGCGCCGTTGTCGTCGCGCCATTCCCTTTGACGGGGGCGCCATGCGGCGAAAGGAAGCCCAGGAGTTTCGCCCGCTGCGCGGGCGATGCCGGTCTGAAGACCGGCGCTCCTTCTCGTCCCTGTCATCGGGCGGGTTGCATTTTCACAGGAACTGGGCCTCGCCGTTCTCGGTGCTCACGTCACTTTCTCCACAGGCTGTTAAACCGATGACGCGCCCGCGATCCGGGCAACGGCCCATTCACGAGTCATGCTCGACCGGCCCGGCGGCAACCTCCCGGAGGCGTCCGCGGCGGGCTGGCGGCGCCCCGGGTTTCACGATCACGGAGGCCGTGGTGGCGCTCGGCCTCACCCTGATGGTGGCGGGGAGTTTCGGGCTGCTGTTTCGCCAGGCCCGCCTGACCCTCGACCTGCAGCCGGAGCTCGCGACCCTCCGGCAGGACGGGCACGCGGTCCTCGATCGGATCGCCGCGGATCTGGCGCGGGCGGGCGGCGGTCTGCCGGCCGAAATCCCGGTCTTCACCGATCTCGACCGGGCCGGCGACCGGAACCCGGACGGACTCGACTTCCTGACGGCCCCGGAGCGTCTGCCCGAGGCGTCGTTCGAACCGGTGGTGGCGTTTGACGGCGCGGAGGCGCGACTCGGGCATCCGCGGTCTCGCCTCGACCGCGGGGCAGGGGATCCGGGGGGCCGTTTCGTGGTGGTCTTCAACGACGACGAGATGACCCCCCGCTGGGCCTTCGGTCAGGCGGTCTCCGTCCGCGGGACCGGCGGGGGTGGGGCCTCCGGGTTGCTGGGGGCGCTCCGCGCGGCGGGCAACCGGGTCGCCGGGACGGCGCCGGGGGAAGCGGGTGCGGCCGGCGCCGCGGTGCGTATCGCTCCCCGGCAGAGCTCCTGGCACCGGCACTTCCGCCCGAGCGTGGACGGCGACACCTTCGAGCCCGGAAGCGGAGGCGGCCTCCTCGAGCGGGCTCTCCAGAGCGTGCTCGGCGGGGCGATCGAGGCCGCCGTCCCCGGAATCGGCGGCGGGGCGCTCGCAACCCTGACCGAGCAGGTCGTGGGCGCGACGCTCGAGCGGTGGGCACGGGAACGGGGGCTGCCGGTGGGAACGCCCGTGGAGGTCCGGCAGGGCGACGGCACCGGGCTGTTCGGGCTCGGTCAGCCGGGGCTGGTGCCGGTGACCCGCATCCGCTACTGGGTGCAGGACGCGGCACCGGACGACGTCGATCCCCGGCGGGTCCTGATGCGCCGGGTGGATGAGGAGCCGCCGCAGCCGGTGGGGTACGTGGAGGACCTGCAGGTCCGCTACGTCACGGGTCAGAACGCCGACATCCTGTTGGACGCCCCGCCCCGCTTTGTCGGCGACATGGCGTCGGCGACCCGTCTGCGGGACCACGTCGTGCGCGCGGTCGAAGTGGCGGTTCGGGTCCGGGCCGCCGAAAGCCGCGTCAACAGGGCCTTCGCCGCGAGCGGAGCCGCGCGTCAGGAAGCGGGAGAGGGCCACCTCACCCGGGTCTACCGGCGCCGGGTGGGACTCCGGGTGGCGGCGGCGGGCGTTGAACGCCGCGCCTGGGAAGAACTCATGCAGTGGAACTCGCTGCCGACCGAGATTCCGAGAATCGGGCCGCTCCGGTTCCTTCCCGTGCCCTGGTAGCCGGGTCCCGGTCCCCCGCTTCCGGCGCGCGGCCGCGCGGGGCACTCCGCCGGCCGCGCCGGCCCGAGTGGATGGCGACCGTCCCGAGGGCCAGGTGCCGATAGGCGACGCCGCGGAAGCCGGCCGCGCCGAGGGTGCGGGCGAGCGCGCCGGCATCCGGAAAGCCCAGGATGGAATCCCGCAGGTAGCCGTAGGCCTCCCCGCCCGCGGCGGCGAGACGGGCGATGCCGGGCACCGCGAGCCGCAGCCAGGCCCCGTGCCCGATCCGTACCACGCGGCTCTCCGGACGGGAGAACTCCAGAATCACGAGCTTGGCGCCGGGGGAAAGGACCCGATGGATCTCGGCGAGTCCCCGCTCGAGGTCCGGGAGGTTCCGGATTCCGAAGCCGACCACCGCGGCGTCGAAAACGTCGTTCGCGAAGGGCAATCGCAGGGCGTCTCCGGCGACTCCGGGGAACGCCATCCCCCGGCGAGCGGCCTTGGCGTCCGCGATCTCGAGCATCGCCGGAGTCAGATCGCAACCGACGGGATGCAGGCCGGGCGGCAGCAGCAGGGCGAGATCCCCCGTTCCGCAGCACAGGTCCAGGATCCGGGATCCCGGAGCACAGTCCAGTTCCCGGAGGGCGGCCCGTCTCCAGCCCTGATCGAGCCCGACGCTGAGGATCCGGTTCATCCGGTCATAGCGCGGCGCCACGGCCTCGAACATGCGCCGGATCGCTCCCGGAGCCTGCCGCCGGGCGTCCGGGGAGAGCCGCGGCGAACGCATGTTTCAGTCTAACGGGCGTCCGGAAAGACCCCCGGCGCGCCGGCGGCGGCGAAACGGGCCATCGCCCGGGCAGACGATAATGTGCGGAACCTTGTCCGCCCTCTCCCCGCTTCCGCTGATGATCGGCCCGCTCGGCATGCAGGAGATGCTGATCATCCTGGTGGTGGCCCTCATCGTGTTCGGCCCCCGCAAGCTGCCCCAGATCGGCAAGACGCTCGGCAAGAGCGTCGCCGAGTTCCGGCGGACCAGCACCGAACTGCGCAGCACTCTGGAACGGGAGGTCCAGATGGAGGAGTTCCGGGCGGCGCGGAGCGAGGTTTCCGAGTTGAAGAAGGACGTGACGGATCTGGGCCGGGGACTCGATCCGGACCGCGGATCCGATCCGTCGGCCGGGAAACCCCACGGGCAGGCGGATCCGCCGCCGGCGGAGTCCGCAACGGGCCCGTCCCCGGCGCCGCCGGGAGCGGACGAGGCGGAGGGAACCGCGGCTCCCGGCGCGGCACCGGAAGGTGCCGGGGAACCCGCCGGCGGGAACGACGCGGCGAGCGATGACGGGGCCACCGAATCGGAGTCTCGAGAGGACTCCGGCAGGTGACGGGACGGGACAGGTCCCGCTGTCCCACGGCGATCCGTGAGCGACGCTGAACGGACGGACGGCCCGAACGGGCCGGCCGACCGGATGACCTTCCTCGAACACCTGGACGAGCTGCGCAGCCGCCTCATCCGGGCGGCGATCGCCATCATGGTGGCGTTCGTGGGGTGTTTCTTCTTCTACGACGAGGTCTTCAACTTCCTGATGCAGCCGCTCCGGAACGTGATCGAGCCGTACGGCGGGAGCCTCATCGCCACCGCGCCGCAGGAGAACTTCGTGCTCGGGATCAAGATGAGCTTCCTCGTGGCCATCGTCGTCTCCACCCCGGTCTGGCTCGGCCAGGCGTGGGGATTCATCGCCCCCGGGCTCTACCGCCACGAGCGCCATCTCGCCGTCCCGTTCGTCATCGTGGGCTCGGTCTTCTTCATTTCGGGAGCGGTGTTCTGCCACTACGTGCTCTTCCCCATCGGCGCCGAGTTCCTGAGCACGTTCGGCGGGGTCGGCGAGGGCATCGAGATCCGCTACCGGGTCTCGGAGACGTTCAGCTTCTACGCCCGGCTGGTGCTGGTGACCGCGGTGATGTTCCAGATCCCGACGCTGGCGCTGCTGCTGTCGCGGCTCGGGGTGATCACCCCCCGCTTCCTCGTCCGCTATTTCAAGTACGCGATCCTGCTGTGCTTCGTGTTCGCCGCCCTGTTGACCCCCCCCGATCCCGCCACCCAGATCCTCCTGGCCGGGCCCATGATCCTGCTCTATACGCTGTCCATCGGGATCGCGTGGGTCGGGAACCGGATGCGCGGCAGGAAGCGGGAAGAGGAGTAGCCGGAGCCGGCCGGGCTGCCGGCAGCCGGCGGAGAATGCGCCCTTCGAACGCCACGGGAGTTTTCCCCACAGGCTGCTAGGATCACGTCATGAGGCTCCGGGCGCGGGTGATCCCCCTGCTGATGCCGCTGCTGGTGGGGGCGGCCATTTCGGCGACGATCCTCGGCGTCCAGCCGGCGCGCGGGCTCCCGCCCTCCGACGGGTTGAAGGCCCTGCTGCAGCGGCACTCCAACGTCATCTTTCACATCGAGACGGCGTATCCCCGGGAGATCGAACCGGAGACCCTGACCCGGGCGACGGTGTCCGGGATGCTCGCCCGGCTCGATCCCCATTCGAACCTCTTCGTACCGCGCAACTACCGCCAGATGCGGGAGCGGCAGCAGGGAGGCTACGTCGGGCTCGGGATCCGGGTACAGCATCAAAACGGCCTCCTGACCGTGGTTTCCCCCTTTGAGGGGACCCCGGCGTACCGGCTCGGGATTCGCGCCGGGGACGTGATTTCGCGGATCGAGGGCGAGGATGCGACGCAGTACTCGATGGACGACGCGGTGAGCCTCCTCCGGGGTCCGCGAGGGACGCCGGTCAGCATCACCATCACCCGGCCCGGCTACGACGCCCCGCTGGACTTCACGGTGATCCGGGACCGGATCCCGCTCAAGAGCGTTCCCTACTACTTCGTCCTCGACGAACCCGCCGGGTCCGAGCAGACGGGCTACGTGCGGGTCTCGGACTTCAACGAGAACACCGACAGCGAACTGCGCGACGCCATCGCCGAGCTGCGCCTCGCCGGGGCCACCCGGCTGCTGGTGGATCTTCGCCACAATCCGGGCGGACTCCTGAACCAGGCGGTGGCCGTCTCCAACGTCTTCCTGAAGCAGCACCAGGAAATCGTTTCGATCCGCGGACGTCATTCCGAGAACGACCAGGTTTTCCATGCCGAAAAGCCCAGCCCCTACAGCGATCTGCCCGTGATCGTTCTCGTTTCCCGGGAGAGCGCCTCCGCATCCGAGATCGTCGCGGGCGCCATCCAGGATCACGACCGCGGGCTGATCCTCGGGGAGAACACCTACGGCAAGGGGCTCGTCCAGTCGGTGTTCCAGTTGAAGCACGGCTACGCGCTCGGCCTCACCTCCGCGGAGTACTTCACGCCGAGCGGCCGCCGGCTGCAGCGGGACTACGACTCGGGGGACTTCCTCGCCTACTTCCAGGATCGGGGAGAACGCGAATCGAACGATGAGGCCGGAACGGTCGTGCTGACCGGGCTGGGACGGGAGATCCGAGGCGGGGGCGGCGTGGCGCCGGACATCGAAGTCGCGGCCCCGGAGTTCCCCGAGGTCCTGGTGGCTATCGAACAGCACGGGGCCTTTTTCCGCTTCGCCACCCGGTTCGTTCCCGCGGACGGGCGCGGGTCGGTCGACGGGGCGGGCACCCGCCCGGATGAACTCCAGGCGCGGGGCGACCTGATCCGGGCGGTGGATCAGAGTTTCCGGGCCGACGCTGCGACGCTCATCGAATTCTTCGACTTCCTGACGGAGGAGACCATTCCGCACGACCGGGAGGGGCTCGAAAGGCATCGCGACGCGGTGGCGCTCCGGATCGAAGGCGAGGTCTTCAGCCTGCTCTGGGGACCGGGGGCCTCCCGGGAGACGACCATGGACCGCGATCCCCAGATCACCGCGGCCCTCGCGGCGATGCCGCAGGCGGCGCTGCTGCTTCGCGATCCCCAGGCGTATCTGGCCGGCGCCACCGGTGGCGAGGATCGCTGAGTCATGCCGGGCCGACCCTTCGTACTGGGGGTCGCTCTCGCTCTTGTCGCCGGCGCCGCGACGCTCGCGCCGGCGCAGTCGAGCGTCGAGGAGCTGGCCGCCCGGCTGGAGAGCAGCGATGCCCGGACCCGCCGCGACGCGGCGCGCGCGCTCGGTGAAGACGGCTCGACCGAAGCGGTAGCGGCGCTCCTCCCCGCCGCGCGCGACGCCGACCGCGACGTGCGGCGCGCCGTGCTGGAGGCGCTGGCGGCAGTCCGCCGGCCCGATGCCGCGGCGGGCCTGATCGTGCTGCTCGAGGACGAGGAGGCCGCCCATCGCCGCGGCGCGATCGGGGGACTGGTGGACATCCACCGCCGCGAACCGGCCGCGGGTCGCGGAACGCGCGCGGTGGACTGGTTGCTGCGCCGCGAACAGGAATTCGCGCTCGATCCGCTGCGTCCGGTGGAACCCCGCATCGTCGAGGCTGTTGCGGCGCGGCTCGATGACGAGGACACGGAGAACCGGAGGCTCGCCGCGGAAGCGCTGGGGGTGCTCCGCGCGGCCTCGGGGGTGGCGTCGCTCGCGAGCACCGCCGCCGGCGATCCGGACGGCGAAGTGCGGCGGAAGGCCGTGGAGTCCCTGGGCGCCATCGGGACCGGGGAAGCCGGGGAGGGACTGCTCTCGCTGGTGGAGGATCCGGAGCTCAGAAGGCACGTCGTCCGGGCGCTGGGACGGATGGCCTTCCCTCCCGCGACGGCGGCGCTGCTCGCGGTCTACGACGGCGACCCGGGCAGCGATCTCGCGCGGGACGCGCTGGAGGGGCTCGCCAGGATCGGGGCCGACGAAGCCCGGGGGACGTTCTACCACGAACTCTCCAGCCGGGACGGGCGTCGCCGCGCATATGCCGTCGAGGGTCTGGGCCGGCTGGAGGATCCCACGCTCGTGGACGGTCTGATCCGGGATTTCCTGCGCGAGGAGGACTCCCGGGTGCAGCTCGCCTTCTGCTTCGCGCTGGTGCGGCTCGGCCAGACGCCCTTCGTGGACCGCATCGTGCTCTCGCTTTCCGACCGCCGGCTGCGCGAACCGGCCCGGCAGTACGGGCTGGAGTTGGCGGCCGACCACCTCGACGAGTTCCTGCGCTACCTGGACGACCCCGACCGGGAGATCCGGCTCGAACTCATCGCGCTGCTGGAAGGCCTCGGAAATCCGGCCGCGATTCCGAGGCTTCAGGAGATCGGCGAGGACGCGGACGCCGAAATCGCCGACCGCGCCCGGGCGGCAGCCCGGGTTCTCACCCGCCGAAGCGAGGCCCGATAGCCGCCTGCGGCGCCTTCACGGCGGCCGGGTTGAACGGCGAAGGAAAGGGTGAGACCATCGTGAACGTGCGCCACGGTTTCCTGACGGGCCTGCTGGTCCTCGCGCTAAACGGGGCAGGGCCGTTCCTGCCCGCCGCCGAAGCGGAGCTTCCCTCCCGGAAGTCGGTCTGGCCCGAGGTCCAGCGCGACGGCAAGTCCCTGGTGATCGGCCGCTTCGTGGGCAAGTTCGAGAGCCCCGACTTCCGTTCGCGGCGGATCGTCCTGCGCCATCGCGATACCGGCCGCAACGAGACCCTGTCCGTGGATGACGGGCTCGGCCTGATCAACGAGCTGGTTCCCCCCGGCGTCTATGACGTGGAGGCGATCGAGGCCGTCTATTTCCCGAACATCCGCCCGATGAACACCCGGCGGTTTCGGCCGATCCGGCAGCGCTTCACCGTGGCCCCCCGGGATCACGAGCGGGGTGAGACGCTGATTTCCGTCCCCGCGGACCGTCCGGTCTACATCGGCACCATCCGGGCCGGCGCCGAGCGGCAGGGAATGGTCTACGAGGGGCAGAAGCTCCGGGTGCTGGATGACTTCGACGTCGCGATGGAGCGCCTCGCCACGTCGTATCCGCTGCTCGCGGCCAGTCTGAGCGAGCGGGCGGTGGTCCCGCAACGCCACTTCATGCTCCGCCCGACGGTGCCGGAACCCCCGCTGGAAATGATCGTCGGGATGGAGGATCCGATCCGGCAGGCGCGCCGCTACATCGAGGACGGGAAGTTCGAACAGGCGATCAACTGGCTCTCCACCTTCATGCCGGTCTCCGACGCGCAGCGCAACGACGTTCGCCTGCTCATCGGCGAGTCCCACCTGGGGTCACGCAACCTGGACCTCGCCATCGAGGAACTGGGGGAGGTGCTCCTCCAGGACCCGACGAACCTCCGGGCCCTCAGGCTGCTCGCCCGTTCCCATTCGCTGAACGGCGATCTCGAGGACACCGAGAGCCTCTACCGGGCGCTGCTCGACATTCGCCCCCGCGATGCGGAAGCGCACCTCCAGCTCGGCTATCTCCACGCCCTGCGCTCCGACGATGTCGGCGCCGAGGCGGCGTTCGAAGTCGCCTTCGAAACGGACTTCGACTACCTCATGCACGATCTCGCCCCCTTCCTGATGGCGGTGCGGGAGCGCACCAGCAACCCCGGCATCCTCTACGAGCCCCCGGTGCTCCGGAGCACGCCGGTACCCATGCGGGATTCGGGTGGTTCGCGGCGTTCCTCGGAGCGGGACGGCATCATGGTCCTCATCGATCACCGCGGCCGGGTCAAGTCCGCGCACTTCGCGCCCGAGAGTTCGGGACGCGTGCACCAGTTGATGATGTCCCTGGTCCGCGGCCGTTACACCCCCGCCATGCTGAACGGAGTCGCGGTGCCGTCCATCATGGCGCTCGGCAACTTCGGCGCCGACCGGTAGTCGACCGGACCCCCGGGCAGGAGGACCCGCCGCCCGGATTCAGGGCGCGCCCGCCGGTAGCGCCAGGACGCGGTCCACTTCCGCTTCGAGCACCGCGAACGGCTGGTCCGTGCTCGGGGCCGGATGCAGGAGTCCGTCGCGGTCGATGAGGAAGTTGGCCGGGTAGCGGGCCGTCTCGACGAAGATGTCCGGCATGACGCCGCCCTCGAGGGCGCCGGGCAGGAGCAGCGGGTAGTCCACCGACAGGACGTCGCTGCGAAAGTCCTGCTGGATGGCCTCTTCCTCGGTGGAGATGCCGTAGACGAGGAAACCCTCGGCCGCGCGTTCCCGCGCCAGGCGGTCCAGTTCCGGCATCTCGGCGCGGCAGGGCGGGCACCAGGTGGCCCAGATGTTGACGAGGACCACCGATCCACGGTGGTCCGAGAGGCGGTGGACCCGGCCGTCGAGGTCCCGGGCGACGAAGTCGGGAGCGGCCACCCCGGAAAGCGCCAGGTTGGCCGCCTGACGGGCTCGCCGGACGGCGCCTCCGATGGGTACCGTGACGAGGCCGAGTGACAGGAGCGCCACCGACGCGGCGACCCAGCCGGTCCACCGGAGGCCGCCGTCCCGGTAACCGCGCCACGCGCGGTGCAGCGCGAACGCCGGCGGAAGCAGCATGACGAACGCCACCGCCCCCAGGCGAACCAGGTAGTCCGCGTCCGGATTCGGGCTCAGCCGGGTGAGGACGAGATACGTGCCCGCGCCCAGAGAGGCGGAAACGAAAGGCGCGAGGACGCCGGGCCAGAAGGGAGAACGGGGCGCGCGGACCATCCCCGGAATGTACCCGGACTCAGGAGCCATCGTAGCGGCGCCGGATCCCCGGGATCAGATACCGGGAGAAGAGCGTTTCTTCGTCGTGCCCGGGAGCGAAACCGAAGTCCCGGCGGGCCGCGCCGTCGTCCACGGCGGCGGGCCAGCTCGCCACGATCCGGTCGCGCGCCGGATCGAGCCGGAACCGGACTTCGAGGTCCGGGAAATCCCGGGCCACGCGCGCGATGATCTCGGCGGCGGAGAGGCTTGGCCCGCCCAGGTTGTAGGCGGTCCGGGTCAGGGAGGCCTTCCCCCGGAACGCGAGACGCAGGATTCCCTCCACCGCATCGGGCATCGCGCAGAAGGGGAGGCGGGCCCCCCGGTTGACGAAGCAGGAGTAGGGCTCCCCCCGGGCGGCCGCATGGATGAGTTCCGGGGCCCAGTCGCTCGTCCCTCCCTGCGGCAGGGTGTCCGAGGAAATGAGCCCGGGAAGGCGCACCGCCCGGAAGTCGAGGCCCGCCCCGAGCCTCTCGATGGTGGCGCCGAGGCGCTCGACGTACAGCTTCTGGGCGCCGTAGAGCGTCGCGGGGTCGAGGTGCTCGTCCTCGCTGACGGGCGCCGCCGCCTCCTTGGATTCCGGGGACGGGAGGCCGTACACCGCGATCGAACTGGGGAAGACGAAGCGGAGGGGTTCGTCCGGGGTGGCGCAATCCGCGGCAATGGCCAGGAGGCGGGCGGCGCCGTCGGCGTTCACCCGGTGGGCGAGGACCGGCACCGACTCGGCCCGCGTCGAGAGGATCGCGGCGAGGTGAAAGATGAGCGTGGGGCGGTAGCGGTGCAGGAGTTTCTCCCACAGCGCGGGATCGAGGATGTCTCCCTGGAAGTGCTCGCGATGGGGGTGTCCGGGGCCCCCAACGGACAGCGGACGGAGGTCCACGGTGACCACGGGTTCGCCGCGGCCTTCGGCCAGCCGCTCGAGGAGCGCCTGGCCGATCTCGCCCGCGGCGCCGGTGATCAGCGTGACCGGAACGCGCTCGCCGCTCATGGGGAGCGATGGCCTCCGGCCGGCGAGGTTCCCAGCACGCGCCGCAGGAAGACCCCGATGTCCCGGATCTCCGCCTCCGCGACTTGGTGCGCCATCGGGTATTCGTGGTATTCCACGGCCCATCCCGCCTTCGTGAGGGTCCGGAAACTCATGCCGGCGAAGTGGACCGGGATCAGCGGGTCGAACGAGCCGTGGGCCTGGAAGATGGGCGTGGGCGGCTCCGGCGGAGGCGCCACGCGATCCGTGATCGGCAGGTAGGTGGAGAGCGCCACCACCCCGGCCGCCCGGATGGGTGGTTCGCCCGCGGCGCCGGTGCAGGTGGCGGCCTGGAGGACGACCGCTCCACCCTGGGAGAATCCGGCGAACACCAGGCGCTCGGGCGGGACTCCCCGCCTGGCCTCCAGCTCCACCAGGGAGCGCACGCCGGCGACCGATTCCGCGAGCTGCTCGCGGTTGACGCCGGTGTCGCGCTGGACGGATTCGATGTCGAACCAGGCGCGCATCTCCATGCCGCCGTTGATGGTCACCGGACGGATGGGCGCCTCGGGGAACAGGAACCGGACCCCGAGCGCAGCGGGCAGCCGCAGCGCCGGAACGATCGGTTCGAAGTCGTGCCCGTCGGCGCCGAGTCCGTGGAGCCAGATGACGGTGGCGCGGTGCGGCCCGGCCGGTGGCGCCTCCACGATGCTCCACGGGGGCGCCGGCGGGGAAGCCGGGTCGGACCGGGGGTTCGGCTCCGTTTCGGGGAGATGGCTCAGAACTGCTCCTCCAGGACGGTTTCGAGGACTTCCAGGTAGTGGGCGGCGTCGGCGGAGGAAAAGGGCAGGGGCGGTTTGAGCTTGATGACGTTGGCGTCCGGCCCGTCGGTGCTGTTGAGGATCCCGAATTCACGGAGCCGGTTCACGAGCCGCCCGGCTTCCTCGGTGGCCGGCTCGCGGGTCGCTGGATCCCGGACCATTTCAAACCCGAGGAAAAGTCCCCGTCCCCGAACCTGGCCGAGGATAGGGTAGCGGCTCCCGAGCGCCCTCAGCCCGTCGATGAGCTGCCGGCCGACGGCTACGGCGTGCCCGGCAAGCCGCTCCTCCCGGATCACCTCGAGGACGGCGAGTCCCGCGGCGCAGGAGACCGGGTTTCCGCCGAAGGTGTTGAAGTACTCCATCCCGGTCTCGAAGGACCGGGCGAGTTCCCGGGTGGTGACGACGGCCCCGAGCGGATGTCCGTTCCCGGCCGGTTTCCCGAGCGTGACGATGTCCGGAATCCGTGGTTCGCTCTCGTCCTGCACCGCGAGAAAGGCCCAGAAGTCCGGCCCCGTCCGGCCGAAGCCGGTCTGGACCTCGTCCGCCACGATCACGCCCCCGGCGCTCCGCACGGCCCCGTAGAGGGCTCCCAGGTAGCCCGGAGGCGGCACGATCTGGCCGCCGCAGCTCAGGATGGCTTCCCCGACCAGGGTCGCCGGCCCCGCCCTTTGAACGCGGGACTCGGCGTCCGCGATCAGCGACGCCGGGAAGTGCGGCCCCCCGTCCCGGAAGCGCCCGCGGTACCCGTCGGGCATGGGCAACCGGTGGAGCCACGGCGGCCCGGGCCGTCCTCCCCGGCCATCGAGCTTGTAGGGACTGACGTCGATGAGGGACGTGAGGTTGCCGTGATAGCCGCCCTCGAACGCCAGGGTTTCCCGCCTCCCGAGGTGGGCCCGGGCGATGCGGAGCGCGAGGTCGTTCGCTTCGCTGCCGGAGTTCGTGAGGAAGACCACCTCGAGCGGCGCGGGGAAGGTCTCCGCGAGGCGTTCGGCATAGTCGGTGAGCTGGCGATAGAGGTAGCGGGTGTTCGTGTTGAGGAGGGCGGCCTGGCGGGAGATGGCGTCCGCGACCCGCGGGTGCGCATGCCCCACGTGAGCGACGTTGTTGACCATGTCGAGGTAGTCGCGTCCCGCGTCGTCGTAGAGGCGGGCGCCGCGGCCCCGCACCACCCGGATGGGGACGTCGTAGGAGATGCTGAGGGCGCTGCTGAACCGCCGCCGGCGGGTCTCGAGCAGGCGGCCGCCGCGCGCCTCGCGGACTTCGGGGAGAACGCGGGCGCCGGAACCCAGGCCGAAGAAGTCCAGGGGATCGGCGCTCAGGGCGGAAAGGACCGGCAGGTCGGCGGCGGAGGTCCGCCTCGGCGGCCGGCCGCCGAACGTGCTCAGCAGCACCTGGAACTGGAGGTGGGGAGGCGTGTCGCCGCTCGGGTTGGACTCCGCGATGGTGCCGAGCGTCTCTCCGGCCTCGACGCCGCGCCCCGGAACCAGCGTCTCCCGGCATGCGGGGTCGAGATGGCGGTAGGAGGTCCAGAAGACCTCCCGGTCCACGGTGTGGCGGATGCCGGCGGAAATGCCCGTTCCCGGCTCGCCGGAGCGGTCGTTCGCCCATTCCACCGCTCCGGCGAGCGGCGCCCGCACCGGTGTCCCGGCGGGAGCGAAGATCTCGATGCCCAACTGGAGGGTGGCGGGTTCCGCCCGCGGCCCCCGGGGAACGTCCCCCGCCACCGTTTCGGGGACCCGTGGTTCGAGATACCGGCCGATGGCGGCGCTCGCCGCCTCGGTGGCCGCCCGGACGGCCGCGCAGAGGGTCTCGGCGGCGGCGGCGGGATCGATCGCCGGGCTCTCCGGCGAAAGGTCCAGGCAGACCGGGGCCCCTGGCAGGGTTACGGGAGGGGTGGCGGGCGCGGCGGCGCGCTGAAGGGCGGCGCGCCGCTCCGCCAGCCGCGGCAGGGGAGAAAAGCCGGCGGCGATCCGGAACCGGGCCGCGGTGACTTCGGCCGCTTCCGCCTCGAGGGCCCGGAGGACGCGCCACACCCCGGCCTGGCTACCCATCAGATACCCATCCGCCGCCGCTCCGGCAACCCGGGTCCGCCGCAGCGCCGCGACGCCGGCGCTCACCAGCGCGCGGGCCGCGAGCGCGACTCCGAAGAGGTCGGCCTCCTCCTCGGTGAGCGGCCGTTCGCCTGCGAATCCGGCGAGGACCCGCGCGGCGGCCGGCAGCGGCTCGAAGGCGGTGGCGGCGGTGTAGAGGGCGGCCGTCGCCGTTTCACAGATCAGCGGGCCCCGGACGGCGTCTCCGAAGTCGAGGAGCGCGACGTCCTCCGGCTTCGCCGTCTCGGGGGTTCCCGCGGCGAGGAGGAGGTTGTCGTCGTTGGCGTCGTTGTGAAGCGCGCCGGCGGGAAGGGCCTGGAGGTCCGGCAGGTCCTCCTCGATGGAGTCGGCGACGCTTCGGTAGATCCCGGAGGCGTCCTCCCCGCGGAGGACTCCGGAAGCGGCGGCAATGACCGCCGGGGCGTGCGCCGGCGCCCAGGGAATCTCCTGGATGTCCAGTTCGGGATGATCGAAACCGTCGAGGGCGCGCTGCACCCGGCCGACGAGCCGGCCGACGGATTCCAGCAAGGCGTGGGGACGCCGGCGGAAGGCCGAGAGCGGCCGGCCCTCGAGGTAGCGAAACAGACGCACGCGGTGCCGGCGCCCGCCGAAGTCGCGCCACGCCGGCAGGACGCCGGATGCGGTCGGGACGGCTTCCGGGAGGCGGAGGGCGGGATTGCACTCGCGGGCCCGCGTGACGAGGCCGTGTTGCAGGTCGAGCCGCCCGGGCCGCTCCGCGGCGCTGCTGACCTTGAGCACGAAACGATCGCCGGAGTCGCCCTCCAGCAGGAAGTTGGCGTCGCGCTCGCCGGGGAGCGGGGTGGCGCCCGCCGTCAGTCCCCACAGTTCCCCCGCGGCGGCCGCCGCCTCGTGAACGGCGACCCGCGGCCGGTGCCTCAGGGGGTCGATGGGGAAGGGAAGCCCCCCGGCCGGCGGCATCAACGGAGCAGGAGCCGCAGGAGCCCCAGTTTGCCCCGGTAGGGCGGGTAGCGCACCGGAGGATCGAGCCAGGTCGCGGCATTCAGGACGGCCCGTTTCCGGGAGAGCAGCTCGAAGCCGTGGACCCCGTGATAGGCACCGTGGCCGCTCCTTCCGACGCCGCCGAAAGGCAGCGAAGGGTTGGCGCAGTGAACGACCGCGTCGTTGGTGACGAGCGCCCCGGAACGCAGGACGGCCGCCGCGCGCCGAATGGGCTCCCGCCGCCGGGAAAACACGTAGAGCGCCAGCGGGTCCGGGTATTCGCCGATCTCGGCGAGCGCCTCCTCGAGGTCCCGGTAGGGGAGGAGGGGCAGGATGGGACCGAAGATCTCCTCGCGCCGCGCCGGGTGCCCGTCGGGCCACGGCCCGGTAATCGTCGGGCCGAAATAGCGGCGCTCCGGGTCCCGCTCACCGCCCCACAGCAAGGGAAGGCCGGGGAGGAGCCGCTCGAGCCGCCGGAAGTGGGTTTCGTGGACGATCCGGCCGTAGTCCGGGCTCTTCGCGGGGGCTCCTCCGTAGAACCGGTCGAGGTTTTCGCCGAGCAATCGAGCGAACTCGTCGTAGCGGTCTTCGGGCACGAGCACGAAATCGGGGGCGACGCAGGTCTGTCCGGCATTCAGGAACTTCGCCCACGCGAGACGGCGGGCGGTTACCCGCAGGTCGGCGCTTCGGTCCACGAGCGCCGGGCACTTGCCGCCCAATTCGAGGGTGACGGGGGTCAGCCGGCGTCCCGCCGCCTCCGCCACCAGCGCGCCGGCGCGCCGGCTGCCCGTGAACAGGACGTGGTCGAAACCCTGGCCGATGAGCGCCTGCGCCGTTTCCGGCCCTCCCTCGACCACCTGGAAGAGCCCCGGCGTCAGTGCGGCGGGCAGCAGTTCGGCGAGCTTCCCCGCCGTTCGGGGCGCGTGCTCCGAGGGTTTGATCACCACCGCGTTTCCGGCGGCAATCGCCGCCACGGCAGGGGCGAGGCTGAGTTGCAGCGGATAGTTCCAGGGAGCGATGACCAGGACGACACCCACGGGGGCCGGCTCGATCCGGCTCCGCGCCGGCATGACGGCGAGGGGCGTCCCGACCCGGCGGGGACGCATCCAGCGCCACAGGTGACGCCGGGCATGGCGGACCTCGGCGAGTACCAGGCCGGTCTGGGTGGCCCAGGTCTCGAACGCGGGCGCCCCGAGATCCGCCCGGAGGGCGTCCTCCCAGGTGTCGCGCTGGTCCCGGAGAACCGCCGCCAGCGCCCGGAGCGCCTCGCTCCGGAAGCTCCGGGGCGTGGTCTCGCCGGACTCCACGAGTCCCCGCGCCCGCTGCAGGACTGCTGGCAGGTCGTTCGTCACCGGGGCGGCGAGTATACGGAGCCGAATGCCCAGCGGCGCCCCGGCGGACGGCCGCCCGGCTGCCGGATGCCGGGTAGACTTCCGGCCGGTTGGTCATGCGTTTTCTCGAACCCGTACTCCCGTCTCCGGGCGACGCGCTGGCGGGACGGGTGGAGTTCATGCCGGTTCCCGAAAGGCACTTCGTCCTGAAGACTCCGCTGGCCCCGCCCTGGCCCGCGGGCATGGAGGAGGCGCTCTTCGGCATGGGGTGCTTCTGGGGCGCCGAGCGGCTGTTCTGGACCACGGCCGGCGTGTACACCAGCGCGGTGGGCTACGCCGGAGGGCTGACTCCGAACCCGAACTACCGCGAGGTCTGCACCGGCCGCACCGGCCACGCCGAAGTCGTCCGCGTGGTCTTCGACCCGGCAAGGGTGACGTACGAACGACTCTTGCGGATCTTCTGGCAGAACCACGATCCGACCCAGGGAATGCGTCAGGGCAACGACGTCGGGACCCAGTACCGGTCGGCCATCTACACGGCGGGCAGTGAACAGGGCGATACCGCGCTGAGGACCCGCGACGCCTATGCCGGGCGGTTGCGGACGGCGGGATACGGCCCGGTCACCACCGAGATCCGCGAGGCTCCCGTCTTCTACTACGCCGAGGACTACCACCAGCAGTACCTGGCGAAGAACCCGGCTGGCTACTGCGGCATCGGGGGCACCGGGGTCGCGTGTCCGACGGGTCTGCCGGGCTGAGCGGCTTGGCCGACGCGGCCGGCGCCGCCGCCGAGAAGGCGAAGTCGCTGGAGCTCTCGAAGGTCGAGCGCCACATCTTTCTCTGCGCGGACGCCGACAAGCCCAAGTGCTGCGAGCCGTCCGCCGGCTGCGAGAGCTGGCTCTACCTGAAACGGCGGCTGGATGAGCTGGGCCTCGCGAACGGTCCGGCCGGCGGCCACGTCGCCCGCAGCAAGGCGAACTGCCTCCGGGTCTGCGCCGAGGGTCCCGTCGCGGTGGTCTACCCGGAGGGCGTCTGGTACTCCGGCATGACTCCCGGGGCGCTCGAGGAGGTCATCCAGGAGCATCTGATCGGGGGAATCCCGGTCGAGAAACACCGGATTCCCAACAGTTGACCCTCCCGGCGCCCCTCCGCCGGGAGCTCATCCCAGGTGGCGGCGGAGGAGGCGTTCGGCCGCCGCGACGGGGATTCCCCGGCGGCGGGCGTAGTCCTCGAGCTGGTCCCGGCCGATCGTGCCGACGGAGAAGTAGCGCGCCTCGGGGCTCGCGAAGTAGAGCCCGGCCACGGAAGCGGCCGGCCGGATCGCGAAGCTCTCGGTCAGTTCGACGCCGATGGCCGCTTCGGCGTCGAGCAGGCGAAAGATCTCGTTCAGGATGCCGAGATCCGGGGTGGCCGGATACCCGGGGGCGGGACGGATGCCCCGGAACCGGCCCCGGATCAGGTCTTCGGGCGTGAGGTTCTCGGATTTGCCGTAGCCGAGGTCGCGCCGGGCCTGCTCGTGGAGCCACTCGGCGAGGGCCTCCGCGAGGCGGTCGCCGAGCGACCGCAGCAGCAGGGCGTCGTAGTCGTCCCCGGCCGCCTCCGCCTCCGCGACGAGGTCCGCCAGGCCGTGGCCGGCGGTCACCGCGAAGGCGCCGATCACGTCGGCGCCGCCCGCCGGTGGCCGGCCCGCCTCGGCGGCGCCCAGGAAGTCGGCGGCGGCGAGGCGCGGCCCGGGCCGGTCTTCCTGCTGCCGGAGGGTCGGGATCCGATGCTCGGGCGCTTCGTCGAGGCCTTCGGGACGCCAGATGAGGATGTCGTCGCCTTCCCGCGCCGCGGGGAAGAACCCATAGACGGCGTGCGCTTCCAGTCGGGGATCGCCGGCGAGTCTTCCCAGCCGTTCGAGGGCGTTTCGGTGCAGCTCGCGGGCCTCGGTCCGGGTGGCCTCCCGTTCGAGCAGGGCGGGGAAGGTCCCGCGGAACTCCCAGGCGTGAAAGAACGGGGTCCAGTCCACGTACCGGGCCAGCTCGGCTACCGGGACGTTCCGCCGCGCGCGCGGGCCCCGGAAGGCGGGTTCGAGGCGTTCGGGACGCGGGAACTCCGGAGCGCGGCGGCGGGCGGCGGCGAGGTCGAGGAGCGGCGGGCGGCGGCCGCGCGGGCGGCCCCGTTCCGCCTCCTGGATCCGGCGGTTCTCCTCCACGAAGGACATCGAGCTCTCCCCGAGCAGCGCGCGGACCACGCCCGAGGTGCGCGAGGCGTCGGCCACGTGGACCACCGGGCCCGATCGCCGGGGCGCGATCCGGAGCGCGGTGTGGCGCGATGAGGTCGTCGCGCCGCCGATCAGCAGGGGCAGGGTCACGCCCCGCCGCTCCATCTCGGCGGCGAAACGCTCCATCTCGTCGAGGGACGGGGTGATGAGGCCGGAGAGCCCGATCAGGTCGGCGCCGTTGTCGCGGGCGGTGTCGAGGATCCGGTCCGCGGGGACCATGACGCCGAGGTCGTCCACCCGGTAGCCGTTGCACGCGAGGACGATGCCCACGATGCTCTTGCCGATGTCGTGGACGTCGCCCTTCACCGTCGCGAGGACGATCCGCTCGCGCGGCCCGCTGGCCTCGTCCGACTCCATGTAGGGCTCGAGGACGGCGACGGCCTTCTTCATCACCCGCGCGCTCTTGACGACCTGGGGGAGGAACATCCTCCCGTCCCCGAAGCGGTCCCCCACCACCCGCATGCCGTCCATCAGGGGGCCCTCGATCACCGCGAGTGCGGAGGGCATTCCGCGCCGGGCCTCGTCGGCGTCCCGTTCGACGTGGTCGAGGATGCCGTTGACCACGGCGTGGGCGAGTCGTTCGGCGACGGGGCGCCGGCGCCACGAGTCGTCCACCGCCGCCGCTTTCCGCCCGGCGCCGGCCCGGTCGGCGATCGCCAGGAGTCGCTCCGTGGCGTCGCCGCGGCGGGCGAGGACGACGTCTTCGACCCGCTCCCGCAGCGTCGCCTCGATCTCGTCGTAAACGGGGAGCCGGCCCGCGTTCACGATCCCCATGTCGAGTCCGGCCGCGATGGCGTGGTGCAGGAAGACCGCGTTCATCGCCTGCCGCACCCCCTCGTTGCCGCGGAACGCGAAGGACAGGTTGGAGATGCCCCCCGAGATCAGCGATCCCGGGGCGGCCGCCCGGATTCCGGGGATCGCGTCGATGAACTCCACGCCGTAGCGGTCGTGCTCGGGAATGCCGGTGGCGACGGCGAGGACGTTCGGGTCGAAGATGATGTCCTCGGGAGGAAAGCCCGCCCGCTCGGTCAGCAGCCGGTAGGCGCGCCCGCAGATGGCGACCTTGCGGGCGGCATCCACCGCCTGTCCCTCCTCGTCGAACGCCATCACGATGACGGCGGCGCCGAAGCGCCGGATCCGGCGGGCGGCGGCGAGGAAGGCCTCTTCGCCGTCCTTGAGCGACAGCGAGTTGACGATCCCCTTGCCGGGAAGCGCGCGGAGCCCGGCCTCGATGACCTCGATGCGCGAGCTGTCCACCATGATCGGGAGCCGCGCGATGTCGGGCTCCATGGCGATCAGCCGCAGGAACCGGCCCATGGCGGCCTCGGACTCGAGGAGGCCCGCGTCCATGTTCACGTCGAGCAGGTTGGCGCCGCCCGCGACCTGGTCGCGCGCCACGGAGACCGCCGCTTCGAACCGGTCGTCCCGGATCAGGCGGGCGAAGCGGCGCGAACCGGTCACGTTGGTGCGTTCGCCCACCACCAGGAATGCCGACTCCGGGCGTACCAGGGGCTCGGTGCCGGCGAGGCGGAGTCTGGGGGAGGGAGCGGGAGGCCGGCGCGGCCGGACCCCGTTCACGGCCCTCCGGACCGCGCGGATGTGGTCCGGGCCAGTGCCGCAGCAGCCGCCGACGAAGTTGACGAGACCGTCCTCCGCGAGGGCGCCCAGCGCCGCCGCGGTGATTTCCGGCGCCTCGTCATAGCCGCCGAGTTCGTTCGGGAGTCCGGCGTTCGGGACCGCACCGACCGGAACCGGGGCGAGGCGCGAGAGGAGGTCGACGATGGGGCGCATCGCTTCGGCGCCGATCGAGCAGTTCACCCCGGCGGCGGTCACCTGTGCGTGCTCGACCGAAACCCAGAACGCTTCGGAGTCCTGCCCGGTGAGATTGCGCCCCCCCTGGTCCACCGACGTGAAGGAAACAAGCAGCCCCGGATCTCCCGGCGCCTCGGAAATCGCGTCCCGGGAAGCCTCGAGCGCCGCCTTGGCGTTCAGGGTGTCAAAACAGGTCTCCACCAGCAGGAGGTCCGCCCCTCCCGCCAGGAGGCCCGCCGCCTGTTCCCGGTAGGCGTCCCGCAGCTCGTCCCAGGAAACGGCCCGGAAGGCGGGGTCCGAAACGTTGGGAGACACGCTCAGGGTGCGGTTCGTGGGGCCCATGGAGCCCAGCACGAAACAGTCCCGCCCCGCACCGTCGGCGACCCGGCGCGCGATCTCCGCGCCGCGGCGGTTGATCTCGAAAGCGCGTCCTTCGAGGCCGTAGTCGAGGAGGGAGACGGCGTTCGCATTGAAGGTGTTGGTGGTGAGGGCATCCGCCCCGGCGGCGCGGTAGAGGCGATGCACCTTCTCCACCAGGTCCGGCCGGGTCAGGGACAGGACATCGTGGAGACCCTGGAGCGGTTTCGGATGCTCCCGGAGCGCATCGCCGCGAAAGCCCGCCTCGTCGAGCCGTTCGGCCTGCAGCAGGGTGCCGATGGCCCCGTCGAAGACCACGATCCGCTCGGAGATCGCCCCCAGGAACCCGGCCCGGCCCAAATGCGTCGCGCTCATCGCGAGGGGAAGTCTAGGGAGGAGCGCCCATGCGCGCGTCCTCCTGCGCACCCCGCCGGGCATGAAAATGCCGAGGTGCCAGGAGCGCCGGTCTTCAGACCGGCAACGCGGCCGCAGGCCGCGAAACTCCCGGCGCTGTTGCGCCTCATTGCGGGGACCCGAAACAAGGACGGCGAAGCGGAGGTAGCGCGCGCGGTTGTCTCTGCGCGATTCCCTTGAACGAGGCTGCCATGCGGCGAAAAGACGCCGGGAGTTTCGCCCGCTGCGCGGGCGATGCCGGTCTGAAGGCCCCCACCGGGAGGACTGGCCGGCGCTCCTGGCCTTCGTGTCCGGCGCCGCTTTCGCCTGCGGCGGCGCGGGCGCCGGGGAGCCCGGCCACCCCGGTCACGGGTACCATGCCGGGCAGCTCCACCGGAGGGTTCCGCGCATGCCGCTTTACGTACAGGTCGTCCTGGGCGCGGTGGGTGGTGTGCTCGCCGGGATGCTTTTCGGCGAGGCGGCGGCCGTCCTGCAACCCATCGCGGACCTGTTCGTGCGGCTGCTCCGCATGATCATCGCTCCCCTGATCTTCGTCACGCTGGCGCTCGCCCTCACGCGTACCGGAGGCAGGGGCGCCGGCCGGATCGGGGTCCGGGCGATCGTCTACAACCTGAGCACCCTGTCGGTGGCGCTGGCGCTCGGCATCGGGATCGCCGTGTGGCTCGGGCCGGGCCGCGGAGTGGACATTGCCGCTCTCGGTGGTGCGGACCAGGCGGGGGGCGCGGCCCCCGGAGCGGCGCGCTCCATCATGGACATCCTGGTGAGCATCGTGCCGACGAACATCGTCGGGGCCTTCGCCGAAGCCGAAGTCCTCCAGGTGCTCTTCCTCGCGATCCTGTTCGGCGTCGCCGTGAACGCCCTCGGCGCCGACCGGGTGAAACCGCTCATCGACGTTCTGCAGGCCGTGAACGATGTCCTGTACCGCATCGTCCACTGGGTCGTGCGGCTCGCGCCGGCCGGGGTGTTCGCGATTCTGGCCGCGGTGGTGGGCCGGTCCGGCCTGGACATTCTGGGGACGCTGCTCTGGTACGCCACGGTCTGCCTGATCGCCACCGTGGCGCATGTGGGCGGGGTCCACGCCATGCTGCTGCGGCTGTGGGCCCGCCAGCCGCTCGGGAAACTGCTGCGGGCGTTGCGCGAGCCGCTGCCCATCGCCTTCGCCTCGGTCTCGACGGCGGCGGCGCTTCCGGTGTCCATGGCGGCGGTTCCGCGCGAGACCGGGATCTCCGAAAAGGTCGCCGGGTTCGTGCTGCCCTTCGGGGCGGCGGCCGGGCGCGACTCCAGCGGGATCTACCAGGTGGTGTCGGTCGTCGCCATCGCCCAGCTCGTGGGGCGTCCGCTGGACATGGGCGAACTGGGCCTTCTGTGGGTCACCGCGATCCTGAGTTCGCTGGCGGTCTCGGGCGTGCCCGCGGCGAGCTTCGTGAACCTCACCATCCTGCTGGGGGCGCTGGGGCTGCCGGTCACGCTGTCGGCGCTGGTGCTGGCCGTCGAACGGCCGCTCGACCACCTCCGCACGACCGGCAACCTCATCGGCCAGATCTCCAACGCGATCTTCACCGGGGCCACCACCGGGGAGATCGCCTCCCGGGGAGCCACGCGGGGCGGATGAAGGCTGGCTGGCTCGCTGTCTGCGGCCTCGTTCTCACTTCGTGCGGCGGGGGCGAGCCGGCCGCGCCCACCACCCCGCCGGCGCCTCCGGCATCGGCCAGCGTCCGGGGGATCCTCACGAGGACGGTCGAAGGCGGTCCGGTGGCGGGCGCCACCCTGAGCGCCGGGGGGATGACCGCCCGGTCCGGGGCCGACGGCTCCTTCGCGCTCGATCTTCCCGCGGGGGACCATCGGCTCACGGTGTCCGGGCCCGGCATCGTGGAGCGCACCACCACCATCCGGGCCCCGAACGTCGGCCTGGCGCTCGACGTGATCCCGGCCGGAGGGCCGTGGAATCTCGACTTCTACCGGGAGATCGCCCGGAACGGGGCTGGGGGCGGCGAGCTGGAACCGCTCATCCCCTGGGATTCCGAGCCTACCTTCTACATCGACGCCCGCCCGGAACCCACGACCGGTGCCGAGATTCCGGCCGAGACCATCGACTTCGTGCGGGAGGCCATCCGCATCACGGTGCCGCTCCTCAGCGGCGGGCGCTTCCGGGGCGAGCGGATCGAGGTGACCCGGGAGCCGCCCGCGGACATGACGCCGGGAACGGTGATCCTCCGCTGGAACGCCGCCGAGGTCTCCGAACGCGCGGAGACGGCGGATGCGTTCGCCTACCGGGTGGGCGGCGACGCCAACGTGGTGGTGTTCCGCCATCTGGACCAGACGAGGGCAGTGCACCACGAGATCGGCCACGTGATGGGGCTCTACCACCCGCTGGGCGGCCTGCGGCCCTCCCACATGTGGTACTCCGGGGAACTGGAGCCGCCCCACTTCACCGAGTGGGACATCTTTCACGCTCAGGTGGTCTATGCGCGGCCGGCCGGGAACACGGACGTGGACGTGGACCCGCCCGGATTCGTGGTCGGGGGGACACCCGCGGCGGCCGGGGCGCGGGCCGGACCCGTCGTCTGCTTCTTCCCCGAACGGACTCCCGAACGGAACTGATCAGCGGACCAGCAGGTTCCGCGCGCGCCGGTCCGCGGCCGGGTCCTCGAGCGCCGCGAGCAGCCACGCTCCGAAGCCCGGCCCGTAGCGGTTGGCGAAGACGAGCGGACTGAGCCGGCGTTCCTGCGGCGCGCCTCCGGGGAAGAGAGCGTTCCGGGCGCGCAGGAAGCGCTGCCGGCGCTCTTCGTCGCGGCGCTTCGCGGCGCGGACGCTCTTCACCTCGAGGTCGGCGAGGATCGCGTGCACCTTGCCGCGGGCGCGGCGGACCGCCGCCGTCAGGCTCCGGTCGACCGCGCCGGCGGCCTGCTCGACGTCGGCGAGCGAGGCGTCCACGACCTCGTTGGCCTTCGCGAACGCCGACTGGGCGGCGGGGTCGGCGGCCCGCCGATTGAGGGCCGCCTCGTCGCCGGCCGAGAGTTCATCGAAGCCGATTCCGTCGTGATCGAGCACGCGGAGCTGGGACCTGGTGAGGACGGCGACCTGATGCCGGGGGATCACGAGGGGACGCGGGATCCGGTGGAGGCCGTAGAGATCTCCCATCTGGGCGTGGTAGGCGATCTCCGACGGTCCGCCGACGTACATCGCGGTCGGCAGCAGGAAGTCCTGGACCAGCGGCCTGAGCAGCACAGCGGCGCTCAGGCGCTCGACACAGCCGTCGAGAACCGCTTCCGGCCGCTCTCCGGCGGCATCGGTGCGAACCCGGGCCCGCACTCCGGCAGGTCCCGTGCAGAAGACGCCGTAGCCCTCGGGGCCGGCCTGCCCCGGGAAGCCGACCGCCTCGATTTCCCGGGTCCGGGCCGTGATCCGCCGGCGGCCTTCGGCTTCGTGCCGGACCGCGTCCTCGTACACGGGAAAGGCGAGCCGCTTGAGTTCCGGGCTGGTGGGGTCCATCACCACGAGCCCCGAACCCCGCGAGAGGTACAGGAGCAGCCGGCCGAACGCTTCCGAAAGCGACCGGCCGGGCGCGTAGCAGTCCCGGGCGGCGAGCAGGAGATCTCCGGTGTATTCCGTTTCGGGAAGGACCTCCGGCAACTGCGCGTGCAGGTCGAGGATCGAGTCGTCCAGGACCCGGCGGAACGCCGGCAGGCCGACGTGTTCGTCCTCCGGCTCGTAACGGAGCGGGTGCGGGGAGCCCGGGCGGTCCAGCAGCCAGGCGTTTCGAATCTCCTCGAAGTCGTGGTCGTCGCCTTCGATCCAGAAGACCGGGACCGCCGGTTGGCCGGTCTGCGCCTCCAGTTCGCCGGCGGCGGCGACCGTGGACATCGCCTTGATGAGCGAATAGAGCGGGCCTCCGAACAGTCCGGGCTGCTGACCGGTGACGACCGCCAGCGTTTCCCCGCTGCGGAGGCGCTCCGCCGAAGCGAGGGCGGCCGCGTCCGCCCCCCAGGCGCGGTTCGTGGAGCCGATCACGCCGGCGGCGGCCGCCCGGACGGCGTCGGGAGGCCGGGGTGTTCCGATGCGCGCGTAAGCCCCCGCCGCGAAGGGATCGGGAAGCAGCTCGGAGAAACGCTCGGGACTGCGGGTCCAGGCGTCGAAGAACGTCCCGCGGCGGAACGGGAGGGTGCGCACGAGGCGGGCTGGATATTCCACGGCGGCCGGACGGCTGTCCCGGGCGGGAGTTTCGGTCGGGGTTGCCGCGGGGGTCATGGGGTCACGAACCCGATCCGCCGCCAGGGAAACACCCGGATCACGGCCTCCCCGAGAATGGCGTCTCTCGAAACGGCGCCCCAGTGGCGGCTGTCGCTGCTGCCGCTCCGGTTGTCCCCAAGCACGAAGTACTCGCCCGCGGCGAGGGTCATCGAGACCGAGCCCGGCCCGCGGGCGGCAAGGGGACCGCCGCTCCCGGCGGCATTCGCCACCGGCGTCACGACCTCTTGGAGCGGGCGGCTCGCCCCGGACCCGGGGAGCACCTCCACCTCGTCGCCCAGAAAACGCACCGTGTCGCCCGGCACGGCGATCACGCGCTTCACCATGACGGTGGCCTCGTTGGACGGGTCCCGGAACAGGACCACGTCGTCCCGGGTGATGGAAGCGAGACGCATCCCCACCTTGTTGACCAGCACGCGTTCTCCGGAGCGGAGCGTCGGCGCCATGCTCGACCCCTGGATCCGGTACACCTGCGCGCCATACGCCATGACGAGCCAGGCGAGCGCCGCGGCGATCGCCGCGGTACGGGTGAAACGCAGGATCGGGCGGAGCAGGCGCGGCGGCGTCATCACATCCGTTCCGGGACCGGGATTCCGAGCAGCGCCAGCCCTTGCCGGTGCTGGGCGAAGAAGGTCTCCACCGCGTAGGTGCGCAGCGCGCGCGCGGCGGCGTCCGGCTCGCCGGCAATGCGGTAGCGGTGGTAGAAGCCGTTGAAGCGCTGCGCTCCCTCGTAGGCCCAGCGGGCGAGGACCTGCGGGTCTTCGCTGGCGGCGGCCGCCGCGGCCGCCTCCCGGAGGCCGAGCGCGCCCCGGAGCAGGACCCAGAGGTCCGCCGCCTCCTCCGGGTCCCGCTGGGCGAGGAGATCGTCGAAATCCCCGGGGGGGAGCGGCGGGATTTCGGGAAGGGCGCGCTCGACCCGGGCCAGGATCTTCGCCGCCCGGACCGCCGCGTACTGCAGGTACGGTCCGGTGGCGCCTTCGAGGCTGAGGGCCTCTTCGAGGTCGAAGACGATGAGCTGGTTCTTCGTCACCCGCACCATCAGGTAGCGCAACGCTCCGACCGCGATCGCGAGCGCCACGACGCGCCGCTCCCCGGCCGGAAGATCCGGATTCCGCGCCGCGACTTCCCGGCCCGCGCGTTCGAGGAGCGCGTCGAGGAAGTCGTCGGCCTTGATGCCGATGCCCTTCCGGCCGGAAACCTCCACCGCGCCGTCCCCCGCGGTGGCGCCGAGGCCGAGGGCCTCGGCCGTGGCCGGCGTCAGGGCCACCATCTCGTAGGAAAGGTGCCGCGTCCGGGCCCGGTCGGTCTCGGAGGTCAGCCGGGCGACCGCCTCCTGAACGACCTGCTGGGTGTAGGACTGCCGCGCGTCGATCACGTGATGGACGAGCGCCGCCGCACCGAAGCTCGGGGTGTCGGGTTCCTCGGGCCCGGAGGTGCTCATCCAGGCGCGCCTGCCGTCGGGATACTCGTAGAACCGCCGCCACCGGAAGTCGCGGTCCAGCAGCCCGAGCTGCCACATCTGGTACGCGATGTCCTTGCCCACGTAGGTCACGGTGGCGTTCGAGCGCACGATGACCTTTTCGCCGTCCTGGGCGAGATCGGTGTCCATGACCCAGCAGCCGCGGTTCCGGCCGGACTCGCTCCGGCGGATGGCGCCGCCGTCCCGGAGCAACTCGAAAGCCCGTTCCCAGAAACGGAGATGGAGGATCGACTTCTCGCAGGGCAGGAGGTCGTAGCGGACCCCGATCCGCTCCATGGTTTCGAGGTGCCGGCGCGCGATGGCGTTGGCAACGATCCTCCCGATCCCGGCCCACGGTTCCTCGCCGTGTTCGAGCCCGTGGAGCGCTTCCTGACGCGCTGCCGGCCCGCCCGGGTCTTCTTCGATCCAGCGGGACACCTCGGTGTAGAGGTCCCAGCAGAGATAGTCGAACCGCGGCTCCCCGGCAAGGCGGCGCACCTCGGCCGCGTCCGCGCCCCGGAGCCGCAGGAAGCCGAGCACCACGTCCGCGACCTGGACGCCGGTGTCGTCGATGTAGGTCTGGACCTCGATCCGGTGGCCCAGATAGCGGAGGATCCGGGCGAAAGCGTCACCGAGGGCGGCGTTCCGGAGATGGCCGATGTGGGCCGCCTTGTTCGGATTGATGCTGGTGTGCTCGACCACGTGGATGCCGTCCGGTGCGTCCGCGCTGGTGCCGGCGAGCGACTGCCGGATCCACATTTCCCGGTTGAGAAAGACGTTGACGTACCCGGGACCGGCCACCTCCACCCGCCGCACCTCGGGCCGCGTCGCGAGCGCATGCGCAAGCGTCTCGGCGATCTCCCGGGGTGGACGCCGCAGGTGGCGCGCCAATCCGAAGGCGGCGGGGAACGCGAGGTCTCCCTGGTCCGGCGACGGGGGGATCTCCGACACCACCGAGAAATCCGGCGCCCCCGCATCGGCGGCGGTCTCCCGGATGACTTCCTCGAGGGCGGCGAACATCGGCGCGGAGTCTAGTGTCCCGGAAATCGCGCGTTCTGGAACGCCGGCGTCCGGCCGGCGCCCCGATGCAGCCGGCTCAGGGAACGCTCGAGGGTTCGTAGGGCCCGTAGTAGCCGCGGCGGGCCCGTACTTCCACCTTGCCCACTTCCGGCGCCGTCACTTCCACCTCGATGCGGCGGTAACGTCCCTCGCGGCGGGTGTTCGAGGAGGCATAGCCGATCGTGTACTGGCTGTAGAGCTCGTCGAGGATGCGGTCGTAGAGCTCGTCGAGCTTCTCGAGGGAGGAAGCCAGGGCGTACGAGCCGCCGGTGGCATCGGCCATGGCGCGCAGGAAGCGGCCGTTCTCGAAGACCTGGGCGTGCCGGGAGCGGTCTCCGAACTGGATCGAGTGGATGGTGGTGTCCCCGAGTTTCACGAGGTCGAGGGCCTCCGAGAACATCAGGGTGGACCGGGAGTCGGCGCCGTCGCTGAGAACCGCAAGCGTTTTCCTGCCGTCGTAGTCGTAGACGCGGTCGAGGAAGGTGGCGACCGCGTCGTAGAGCGCCGTCCAGCCCTCCGCCTCGATGTCGTAGATCCGGTTCGAGATGATGCGCTGGTCGTCGCTCGAGTACTCGGAGAGCCAGATGTTCTCGTCGAAACTGATGACGAACAGGTTCTCGGTCCTGGGGATGTTCGTGAGGAACTTGATCGCCGCTTCGTGCAGGAGCGGCAGGTCCTCCTCCATGCTGCCCGACGAATCGAGCAGGAGACCGATCACCTGTTTCTGGGAGAGTTCTTCCTTCTGGTCCGGCGGCAGGTCCACCCACGATTCCTCGAGCCCCGCTCCGAACACCAGGATCTCCTGTTCCACGCCGTCCTCCAGGACGCGGAAGTCCTCGACCCCGAGACCCATGACGAACTCGCCGTCCTCGGTGGAGACCGCCACCGGTACCGAAACCAGGTCCACGCCTCCTTCGAACCGGAAGATCTCCTGCTCCTGGGCGGCCGCGGCGGAGGCGAACAGGACCATGCCGGCTCCCATCAGGCCCCGAAGGCGAGTCATGCGCGCCATTGTCGCACTCGGCCCTGAGTTGACGCGAGCGAGCCGCGGCGTCCCCGGTCGGGTTCGCGCCCGGAGGCCGCGAAACCCGCACGCCGCCATTCACCCACCCCCACCACAGCGCCCCGGTGGCGCCATCAAGACGCTCGGCCGACCCGCCGGACTGCATTTTCACGGCAACTGGCCGGCGCTCCGGAGCGGTCAGATCAGTCCGGTCACGCTCCGAATCGCCAGGTCAAAGCGGTTGAAGGGCGGCATCACGTAGACCCCGGCGGCGAGATCGCGCGCCGCGGCGACCATGTCGCGGGCTACCGAGACACCGACGTCCCGGGCCCGCTGCCGGGTGGGCGCTGCCGCCAGCCGGCGGCGGACCGGTTCCGGCACACTCATGCCGGGAACCTCGTTGTGGAGGAACTCCGCGTTCCGGGAACTGACCAGGGGCAGGACCCCCGCGAGAACGGGGATGCCGTAGCCGCGGACGTCGTTCACGAAGCGCTCCAGCAGGCCGGTTTCGTACACCGGCTGGGTGAGGCAGTACTGGGCGCCGGCTTCCGCCTTCTTCTCGAACTTCTCCATCTCGGTCTCGAGATCCGCGGCGGCCGGATTGGCGCCGACCCCGATGTGGAACGGGAGGGCCGCCCCCAGCGGATTCCCCGCCAGGTCAAGGCCGTGGTTCAGCCCCCCCAGGATGCGTACGAGGCCGACCGAGTCCACGTCGAAAACCGGGGTCGCGTGGGGGTAGTCGCCGAGCTTCGGGGGGTCGCCGGTGACCGCGAGCAGGTTGCGGATGCCGAGGGCGTGCGCTCCCAGCAGGTCCGACTGGATGCCGATGAGGTTCCGGTCGCGGCACTGGTAGTGGAGGATGGTCTCGACCTCGCCGCCCCGTTCGAGCAGCGCCGCGAACGCGATGGCGCTCATCCGGGCGGTGGCCCGCGGCCCGTCCGCCACGTTCACGAACCGGATCCCCGCGTCCGCCAGATCCCCGACCCGTTTGAGGAACTTGCCCGGTTCGGCGCCGCGCGGGGGGTCCATCTCCACCGACACCGCGAACCGGCCGTCCGCGAGGGCGCGGGCGAGCCCCGAGCGTTCCGGAACCGGCACGGCGGGCAGCTCGACGGGCGCCTTTTCCTCCGGAGCGGCGGTCGGCCGCCGCGCCGGAGCCTTCACCCGGTCCGCCCGCACGGCCGCGGATGCCGCCCGCACCACTCCCGCCACCGCGCCGATGTGTTCGGCGCCGGTTCCGCAGCAACCGCCGATGAGCGAGACGCCGAGCCGGAGATACCGCTTCGCGTAGTGAGCCACGTAGTCCGGAGACGACGGGTAGAGGAAACGGCCTTCGATCCGCTCGGGAATGCCGGCGTTCGGCTGGGCGACCAGCGGGATGCTCACGGCGTCCCGCATGCGCTCCAGCGCGGTGAGGGTGGTGTCCGGGCCCACCCCGCAGTTCGAGCCGACCGCGTCGGCCCCGTCCCGCGCGAGCGTCCGGGCCGCCTGGTCCGCCGCCACCCCGAACAGGGTCGTGGCCTGCTCGGAGAAGGTCATCAGCACGACGACGCCGATGTCCGGCGCCGCCTCCCGGGCCGCCGCGAGCGCCAGGCGGGCCTCGGCGAGGCTGGTGAAGGTCTCGATCAGGACCGCGTCCGCGCCAGCCTCCACCAGCGCGACGATCTGCTCCCGGAATCCGGCGGCGAACTCCGGCCCCTTCTCCTTGTCGAGGGGACCCACGACCTCGCCGCTCGGTCCCACCGATCCGAACACCAGGGCGCCGGGCGGGACGGCGCTCCGCGCCATCGCGACGCCGGCCGCGTTGATCTTTGCCACTTCGGAGGCCAGCCCGTGCCGGGCCAGCTTCCAGCGATTGGCCCCGAACGTATTCGTGCTGATCACCTCGGCCCCGGCGGCGAGGTGGGCCGCGTGGATCGCCCGGACCCGGTCGGGATCGGACCGGTTCAGATCCTCGTAGGAGCGCCGCGCGGCGATGCCGCCGGTATAGAGCGCGGTGCCCAGGGCGCCGTCGCCGACGCGCGGCCGCTCCCTCAGGAAGGCGGCCAGTTCGGAGCGGCGCATGCGGTCCCGGTTCCTGGCGCTGCGAAACCCGGCGCCCCCGCCGGGGTCCCCGGCGCGTCTAGTAGCCGGTCACCCAGCGGTGGTCCACGACGAAGCGGAACCCCGACGCCAGCGGTCGGAGACCGAGTTCCGCGACCAGCGAACGCGAAAAGGCGCGCCCCAGGATGGCGTTTGCGTCCTCTCCGCTGCTCGCGGCCGCTTCGTCGGCGGCGCTCGACGCCAGGTCGGTGACCAGCAGGACGCCCTCCACGGTTTCACTGCCGGAGACCACCCTCAGGGACCAGGGTTGGTGCTTGTCGGTCTCGGCCCGTTCGGCGATTTCGGCGGCGCCTTCCCAGCGGGCGCCGCGGCCTTCAAAGCTGACTTGCATGGCGCGGGATTCTAGTGTGGCGCCCCGGCTGCTAGGGCAGGGCGGGCGGCTCGAAGATCTGGGGCCCGCTGTTGCAGTCGAGGGTGTGCAGGAAGGCCACCAGGTCGGTGATCTGCTCGTCGGACAGCTCCCGGTCCATGAGTTCGTCCGTGTCCAGCCAGGGATTGGCGAGTCCGCCGCTCGCCATCAGCCGGACCGCTTCCTCGAGGGTGGCCACGCTTCCGTCGTGAAAGTACGGGGCGCTCTTCGAGATGTCCCGGAGCGTGGGGGTCTTGAAGGCTCCCTGGCAGGGTTCGTCCCCGGTCGTGCTGCAGACCGCCTCTTCGGTCACCCGGGCCCGGCCGAGATCCGGCTCTTCGGCGTCCATCCCGATGCCCACGTTGTGGTACAGCATGTCCGTGAAGAGCACGCCGCTGTGACAGGTGGCGCACCCGGCGCCGGCGGTGAAGAGTTCCGCTCCGCGCATGGCCTCTTCGGAGATGGCGCTCGCGTCGCCACGCCGCCAGTCGTCATAGATGGTGTCGCCGCAATAGAACGCGTCCCTCTCGAAGGCGGCGATCGCCTGCACCACGTTGTCCGGGGTGGCGGGTCCCCCGAAGACCGATGCGAACTGCTCGGCGTAGCCGGGAATCGCGTTCAGCTCGGCCACCACCGCATCGGCGTCCGCCCCCATGTTGCCGCCGGTCCAGGCGGCGCGCGCCTGGGCCTCGAGCGAGCCGCTGCGGCCGTCCCAGTAGAACTGCGTGTGGTACGCGATGTTCCAGAGCGTGGGGCTCGACCGGGTCAGCACCCGTCCGAGGGCGCCTTCGGCGACCGGCTTGCCGTCGGTGAGTCCGTTCTCCACGAGGTGACAGGTGTAACAGGAACGGGTGCCGTCCGCCGAGAGGCGGGTGTCGAAATAGAGCTGCTTTCCGAGGGCGACCTTTTCGGGCGTCTGGGGGTTGTCCGCGGGGATGACGGGGCTCTCGAAGTCCGCGGGTGGGCCGGGAACGAAGGGCGGCGGGGCGGCCTCTTCGGCAGGCTCCTCGGCCGCCGGAGCGCAGGCGAGCCCGGCGGCGAAGGCCGCGAGAACCAGGAGGAGTGAGAAGACCCGCATGGCAATACCCCGTTTCGGAAACGCCAGGAATGGGAGCCCCGATGGTACCAGCGGTCTCGGCGCGGACGGCTGGGAACGCCGGTCTGAAGGCCCCACCGGGAGAAACGCCCATGCGCGTCCTCCTACGCACCCCGCTTGTCATGAAAACGCACAGAGGGCCAGGAGCGCCGGTCTTCAGACCGGCATCGCGGCCGCAGGCCGCGTAACTCCCGGCGCCATCGCGCCACATTGCGGGGACGCGACACAAAGACGGCGAAGCGGAGTAAGCGCGCGCGGTTGTCGCTGCGCCATTCCCTTTGGCGAGGGTGCCATGCTGCGAAAAGACGTCGGGAGTTTCGCCCGCTGCGCGGGCGATGCCGGTCTGAAGACCGGCGCTCCTTGCGCTCCTTGCGCTCCTTGCGCTCCTTGCCGTCCCCGTCATCGGGCGGGATTGCATTTTCACAGCAACTGGCCGGCGTTGCCAGACGGTGCGTCATCACCGGGGTCGGCGGTCCGCGCGGCGCGTGCTCTGACAGCTCCCAGCCGGGTGGGTGTCCACCGGGCATGGGACGCGATAGGCTCCGGCGACGTGTCCCGCCGAGGAATCCTGGCCGCCGCCTTCGTCCTCGTCGCGGCGGTCCTGTTCGGGGGAACGCTGCTCGTGCGCAACGAACTCGCGGCGCTCCAGCCGTCCCCGCGGCAGATTCGCGAGATGCTGGCCGAGGCGATGCGGGAGGACCTTGGAGGAGGCCCGCGTTTCGGACCGCCGCCGGCCCATGACTTCTATTTCACGCGGGCCGCCTACACGAGTTATGGCTGGCGCGGCTGGAGCGTGGACTACCCCAAGGCGGACCTCCAGTTCCTGATCGGGCTGCGGCGGATCACGAACCTCGACTCCTACGAGAACGAGAACAGCGTCCTGCTCACCGACCCCGACCTCGGGCGCTACCCCTTCCTCTACACGGTCGAGGTCGGGCACATGGCCATGACCGAGGAAGAGGTGCTCGCCCTGCGGCGTTACCTGCATCAGGGCGGCTTCCTCGTCGTGGACGACTTCTGGGGAACCGCCGAGTGGGTGAACTTCGCCCACGAGATGGGCCGGGTCCTGCCCGGCCGGCCGATCGAGGACATCCCGCTGGACCATCCCGTGTTCCGCGCCTTCTTCGAGGTGGACGAGATCGTCCAGGTGCCCAACGTGGGCCAGGGGATCCGCGGCGGCCCGACGTGGGAGCGCGACGGCTACCACCCGGTGGTGCGGGGCATCCTCGACGACGAGGGACGCCTGATGGTCCTCGTGAACTGGAACACGGACCTGGGAGACGCCTGGGAGTGGGCCGAGAACCCCTACTACCCGCTCCACTTCTCCAACTACGCCTACGCCATGGGGATCAACTTCATCATCTACGCGATGGCGCACTGATTCCCGCCCGTTTCCTGCCTCGTGTTCCTCTCCGCGTTCGAGTGGCTGCTGGGCAGCCCGCCGGTCGCGTTCGAGCGCGGGCAGATCGAACTGCTCGTTCCCTGGGGTGTCTTCTGGATCGTCGCCGCGGCGGCCGGCGCGCTGGTCTTCGCCCTGCTCGGCTACCGGCGGCTGGGACGGCGGCTCGGGAAGCGGGGCCGGCTGCTGCTCGGCGCGGCGCGGTTCGCCGCCATCGCCCTCGTCCTCCTCTGCCTGTTTCGACCGCAACTGGTGCTGTCGCTGGTCGTGCCGCAGGAAAACGTCGTCGGGGTCCTCCTCGACGACTCCCGGAGCATGCAGATCGCCGATGGGGAGGATGGCCGGCCGCGGAGCGAAGCGCTGCTCGCGGCCTTTCCCGATGAGGCGGCGGCCGGCCGCGGGGAGGCCGCCCTGGGCGACCTCCTCCGCGAGAAGTTCGTCACCCGGCTCTTCCGCTTCGCGGACGACACCCGGCGGATCCAGGGGGCTTCGGAACTCGGGTTCACCGGGGCGCGCACCGATCTGCTCGGCAGCCTCACCCGGGTGGCCGACGAACTCGCGTCGCTGCCGGTAGCCGGGATCGTGCTCGTGAGCGACGGCGCGGACACCGTGGCCGGAGGACGGGAGGACGACCTCGACCAGACGCTCCTCGACCTGAGGACCCGCGGGATCCGGGTCTACCCGGTGGCGGTCGGCCGCCCCGAGTTCGAGGCCGACCTCGAGCTCGGGGCCCCGGACGTGCCCGCGCGCGTCCTGCGGGGTTCGCTGCTCGAAATCCGGCTGCCGCTCCGCGCCACCGGACTCGCCGGACGCACGGCGCGCGTGGAGGCCCTCGACGAAGGACGGATCATCGCCACGGAAAACGTCCGCTTCCCGAGCGACGCGGCCGAGACGACGTCCACCCTGCTGGCGCCGGCGGAGGACGCCGGCACGCGGCGGCTGCGGTTCCGGGTGGCCCCGTTCCCCGGGGAGGTCCTCACCCGCAACAACGAGCAGAGCGTGCTGCTCGAGGTGGATGACCGGCCGCTGCGACTGCTCTATTTCGAAGGACAGCCGCGCTGGGAGCTGAAGTTCCTGCGGCGGGCGGTCGCGGGGGACCCGGAGTTGCACGTCTCCTGCCTGATCCGCACGGCCGAGGGGAAGTTCTACCGGGTGGACGTCGCGGACGCCCAGGAACTGGCCGGAGGGTTCCCGGACACCCGCGAGGAACTCTTCGCCTACGACGGGGTGATCCTCGGCAGCGTGGAAGCGAGTTTCTTCAGCCAGGGCCAGCTCAACATGCTCCGGGACTTCGTGAGCCAGCGGGGAGGCGGCCTCCTGACCCTCGGAGGCACGAGCGCTTTCGGCGAGGGCGGCTACCGGGACACCCCGCTGGCGGAAGTCCTGCCGCTCACGCTGCCCGAAGCGGCCACGTCTCCCGCGGGCGCCGGGGACGGGGCGGTCCCGGCGGCCTTCCGGGAACTGCGGGTCCTCCCGACCCGCGCCGGTTCGCTGCACCCCGTCGCGCGGCTCGATCCGGACCCGCTCGCCAACGAAGACCTCTACCGGAGCCTGCCTCCGCTCTCGGGCGTCAACCGGTTGGGCCGGCCGAAACCGGGGGCGACGGTGCTCCTCGAGGGACTCGGTCCGTCGGAAGAACCCGAGGCGGTGTTGCTGATCCAGCGGTTCGGGCGCGGACGCTCCGCCAGTCTGACGGTGCAGGACCTTTGGGTGTGGCAGATGGACGCGAGCGTCCCGCTCGAGGACGAGACCCACGAGGTGCTGTCGCGGCGGCTGCTCCGCTGGCTCGCGTCCGAGGCGCCGCGGCGGCTCGAAGTCTCCGCTTCGCCGGCGAAATCACTGGTTGGCGAACGGGTGACGCTCCGGGCCCGGGTCGAGGACGAACGGTTCCTCGCCGTCAACGACGCTTTCGTCGAGGCCGAGGTGACCGGGCCCGACGGCGTCATCTCCGGGGTTCCGCTGCGCTGGACCGGACAGGGAGACGGGGAGTACTCGGGCGTCTATGTCCCCGGGGGCCCGGGCACCCACCGGGTGGAGATCCGGGCCGGAGGCGGCGGCCTCCGGGAGGGCGCGGAAGCGCCCCGGGCGGCGACGCTCTTCGAGGCCGGGGTCGTGGACGACGAGTTCTTCGATGCCGAAGCGGATCCCGAGCTGCTCGCCCGCATCGCGGAGGCCACCGGCGGCCGGTTGTTCGAGCCGGACGAGGCCGAGGCGCTGCTGGTCGACCTGAGTCTCGCGGAATCGGGAACCACCGTCGTCGAGCGGCGGGAACTCTGGAACGTGCCGGCCGTGTTCCTGTTGCTGTTCGGGCTGCTGGCCGCCGACTGGGGCGTTCGGCACGCGCGGGGCCTTCCGTGAGCGACGGGCCTCCCCGCCGCGCCGGAGCCGCTCTCGTCGCGCTCCTCGCCCTGGTGGGAGTCGGGGCGGGAGCGACGGGAGACGGCAGCGGGGACGTCCCCGCGCTGGTCATCGTCGCGGGCGTCGGCGGCACCCCCGAGTACCGGGAACGGTTCTCGGGCTGGGCGCGCGACGTCTGCGGCGCGGGACTGCGGGCGCCCGCTCCGGCCCGGGTCCGGGTGCTCGTGGAACGCCTTCCCGGGGACGGGGAGGCGGACGACCCCTGCGCTCCCGTCGCCCGGAGCACCCAGGAGGAACTGGCCCGGGAGATCGAGGCCGCGCGTGGAGCAGGCGCAGCGGGGCTGGTGCTGGTCCTGATCGGGCACGGGAGCGCGGGCGGGAGTCCGCGCTTTCAACTCCCGGGGCCGGACCTGTCGCCGGAGCGCCTCGACGAGATGCTCGACGCCTTCGGGTCGGGACCGGTCACCGTCGCGCACCTGGGAAGCGCCGCCGGCGCCTTCGTGCCGGCGCTTGCCGGGCCCGGACGCGTCGTGCTCGCGGCGACGCGCGCGAACGAGACCAACGAGACCCGTTTCCCCCGGCATTTCATCGCCGCGCTGGACGGGGACGAAGGCGACCGGAACAAGGACGGCCGCCTCTCGGTCCTGGAGGTCTTCGATTTCGCCCGGCGCGGGGTGGAACGCGAGTACGAGCAGGAGGGACTGCTGCGGACCGAGCACGCGCTGCTCGACGACAACGGCGACGGGGTCGGCAGCCTCGAGCCGGAGATGGCGGCGGGAACGGACGGGGTGCTGGCCGCGCGGCGGGCGCTGCTCATCCGCAGCACCGAAGGCCTCGCGGAGGCGTCCGCGGACACGCCGGAGATCCGCCGCCTGGTCGCCGAACGGGACGCGCTCGCCGCCCGCGTGGACGCGCTCCGGGAGGCCCGGGAGGGGATGGAGGAGGAGGCGTACCTCGCCGAGCTGGAGACGCTCCTCCTCCAGATCGCCGAACTCGCGGAACGGATCGCCGCGCTCCGGGAGGAAGGCGGATGAGGGTCCGGCCGCGCGGCTCCGCCCGGGCCGCCGGGACCCTGCTCGCGCTCACCCCGCTCCTCGTGAGCGTTCCGGCGGCGGCCTGGCCCGCTCCCCCGGAAGGATCCCGGCCGCAGGCCGAAGACTCCGCCCCGGAGCGATGGCCCGGGGGCCCCGACCTGGCGGCGGCGGCCCTGCGCGCGGGGAGCTACGAAGAGGCCGAGGACGCCTACCGGGCGGCGCTCTCCGAACCCGGCGCCCGGTTGGGACTGGCCGAGACGCTGCGGCTGACCGGCCGCTACCGCGAGGCGCTGGAAGTTCTGGAGCGGGGCGCCGGGGCGGGGCCGCCGCCGGAGCTCGTGGCCCGGGCCGCGATCCACCTCGAGATCGGGGAAGGGGAAGCGGCGGAGAACCTGCTGCGGGAGCACATCGAACGGGCTGGGCCGGCGTCCGAGGGAAACTCCCTCGAGGCGGAGACGCTGCTCGGCCTGCTCGAGCTGCGCCGCGGCAAACGGGCGGCGGGCCTCGCCCGCCTGGACGGGGTGATCGACGCCTACAACACCTTGCCGGGGGGCGTGTTCCGCGCCCGCGAACTCGTCGCCGCGGGGAGGGCCGCCGCCGCGCTCGGGTTCCGGAACCCGGGGCTCTTCCGCGACGCGCTGCGGGTCTTCGACGAGGCGGCGGTGCTGGATCCGGGCGACCCGCTGCCCCACCTGCTGGCGGCGGAACTCCTGCTCGACAAGTTCAATACCGCGGAGGCCGCCGAGAGCATCACGACGGTGCTCCGGAACAATCCGGGCCACCCCCGGGGCCTCTTCCTCGCCGCCCGGCTCCAGGAGCGGGCGGCCGCCGTCCTGGCGGACGGAGGCGAACCCACCGACGCGCTGGCCCAGAGCCTGGCCGTCAATCCCGACTATCCGCCGGCGCGGGCGCTCGAAGTCCAGCGGCTCCTGGAGCAGGACCGCGACCAGGACGCGGAGCGGCGCGCCGTCGCCGCCGTGAGCGCGCTGCCGGACGCCCCCGAGACCCTCGCCGCCCTGGCGGCGGTCCGCCTGCTCGGCGGGGAGGACGCGGAGCTTCTCGAACTGGAGGCGCGGCATCTGCGCAACTGGCCGGGAGACCCGCTCCTCGACCTCTCCCTCGCCTCCGCCGCGGAGCGGCGCCGCTGGTACCGGGAGGCCGCCCAGCGGAGCCGGGCGGCGCTCCGGCGGAGCCCGGACTCGGCCGCCGCCCTGCGCCTCCTGGGCCTCAACCTGCTCCGGCTGGGAGACATCGGCGAGGGCCGGAGCGTGCTGGAAGACGCCTTCCGGCGGGACCCGTTCGACGCGCTGGTGAAGAACACCCTCGACCTGCTGGATGAACTCGACGGATTCACGAGCGTCCGCTCGCCGCCCTTCGAGTTCGTTCTCCCGGCCGACGAAGCCGAGGTCCTCCGCCCGTACGTGGAGGCGCTCTCGCGGGAGGCGGTGGACTCCTTCCGGAACCGGTACGGGTACGAACCTTCGGGGACCCTCCGCATCGAGATCTACGACCGCTCGGCCGACTTCTCGGTACGGACGGTGGGCATCCCGGGGATCGGCGCCCACGGCGTCTGCTTCGGGAACGTGATCGCCATGGAATCCCCTTCGGCGCGGGAAGTCGGGACCTACCACTGGGCCTCGACGCTCTGGCACGAACTCGCGCACGTGGCGGCCATGGGCCTGACGGACAACCGCGTCCCCCGCTGGTTCACCGAGGGACTCAGCCTGCTGGAGGAGCGCTGGCGCTTCGGCGACGGGGCCGCCCTGCCGTTCTATCTCGCGCTGCGGGACGGGAAGCTCCTCGACATTCCCCACCTCGACGAGGGATTCGTGCGCCCGACCTGGCCGGGCCAGGTGGCTGTTTCCTATTTCCACGCCTCGCTCGTCCTCGAACATGTGGAACGGGAATACGGGTTCGCCAAGATCCTCGCGATGCTGGAGGGGTACCGGCAGGGCATGGACACCCCGCGGGTCATCGAGGACGTCCTGGGGGTCACCCCGGAGGCGCTGGACGAAGCGGTGGACGCCCTGCTCGAAGCCCGTTTCGGGAGCACGGCGCGCGGACTGCAGGAGTCCGGCCCCGAAGGGCAGGGGACGCCGGTCCACCCGCCGCTTCCCGCCGATCGGGGAGTCGAAGCGCTCGTCGCCCGGGCCGATGCGGCGCCGGCGAACTTCGCGCTCCAGATCCAGGCCGGGATCGCGCTGCAGGAGGCCGGGCGGAACGCCGAGGCCATCGAGCGCTTCGAACGCGCCGCCGAGGCCGCCCCCGGATACGGCGGCCCGGACGGGCCCTACCGCTATCTTTCCCGGTTGTACGCCGACGCGGACGAACCCGATCTGGCGCGGCTCTCTCTCCACGACCACCTGAAGCGATTCCCGGCGGCATACGATGAGTGGCTCCGACTGGCCGCCCTCTATGCCGGCGACGGGAAACCCCGGGAAGCGGGAGCCGCGTTGACGTCCGCCATCGAGGCCTATCCCATGCTTCCCGAGCCGCACGAACGCCTCGCCGAGGCCGCGGCGGCGCAGGGACTCGCCGCGCTGGAGGTCCGCGAGCGGCAGGCGGCGCTGGCGAGCGGAACGCCCGACCGCGCCGGCGCCCTCTATGCGCTGGCGCTCGCGCACTTCCGGGCCGGGGACCGGACCGCGGCGCGCCGCCGGGTGCTCGAGGCGCTCGAGATCGCCCCCACCTTCGATCCCGCGCTCCGGCTGCTGCTGGACCTCCGGAGGGAGGGCTGAATGTCACGCGCGCGGCGAGGCTGGAGGACGGTGGCGCGGGCCGGCGCCGCCGGCGTCCTGCTGAGCGCCCTGGGCGCGGGTCTCTTCGCGGCGGGCCGGCTGGAGCGGGCGGCGGACGATCGCCCGGGGCCGCGCGGGCTCACCGCGACGTTCCGTCCCGACCCGAACGCGGTGGAATTCCCCCTCGACTACGACAACTACGCCTACAGCGACCGCTTCACCTTCGCCCGCATCCGCTTCGAGCCCCCGCACTACCGCCGGGGGCCGTTCTACTGGGGACTCGACCTCAAGTGGAACCACGACTATCCGTGGGGCGAACAGAACTTCACCCGCATCCTGGGGGAATACACCTCGCTGACGCTCAACGAGGGCGGCGGCAACATCCACTCGCTCAACGAAGCCGCGCTGTTCAAGCTCCCCTTCGCCTACCTGTGCGAGGTCGGCTACTGGGAGCCGAGCGATCAGGAAGCCGAGAACCTGCGCGCCTGGCTCCTCAAGGGCGGCTTCCTGGTGGTGGACGACTTCGTGCTGGATCACCTCGAGAACTTCCTGTTCCAGATGGAGCGGGTCCTCCCCGGGTACGACGCGGTGAAACTCGACGTCTCGCACCCGGTCTTCGACTCCTTCTTCCACATCGAGACGCTCGACTTCCACCATGTCGGCCGTCCCGACCTCGTGCCGGTGTACTACGGGTTCTTCGAGGACAACGATCCCGCCAAGCGCCTGATGGTGGTCGCCAACTACAACCACGACATCGGCGACTACTGGGAGTGGTCGGGCAACGACTACTGGCCGGTGGACCTCACCAACGAGGCGTTCAAGCTCGGCGTCAACTACGTCATCTACGGAATGATCCACTGACCGCGAAGCGGTTGAAACGGAGGACCTCGTGTCAGATCAGGACCTGAACCCGGGCGGCGCGGCCGCGGTCGCCGAACCGCCGGAGGTTTCCGACGGCGATCTCGCCGAACGGATGCGGGAGGCCGCCGAGCGCATCACCGGCGAGATCCGCAAGCGGATCATCGGGCAGGAGCAGGCGGTGGAGGAGGTGCTGATCAGCCTCTTCGTCGGCGGCAACAGCATCATCACCGGGGTCCCCGGACTCGCCAAGACGATGATCGTCCAGACGCTTTCCGAAGTCCTCGCCCTGCGCTTCCAGCGGATCCAGTTCACCCCGGACCTGATGCCCTCGGACATCACCGGAACGGACATCATCCAGGAGAACCCGGAGACCGGGAAGCGCAACCTGGTGTTCGTTCCCGGCCCGGTCTTCGCCAACATCGTGCTGGCGGACGAGATCAACCGCACCCCCCCGAAGACCCAGTCGGCCCTGCTGGAGGCGATGCAGGAACACCAGGTGACCGTCCAGGGCCGCACCTATCCGCTGCCCGAGCCCTACTTCGTCTTCGCCACCCAGAACCCGATCGAACTCGAGGGCACCTACCCGCTTCCGGAGGCGCAGCTCGACCGCTTCCTGTTCAACATCATCATCGACTACCTGCCGGTGGACCAGGAGCGCGAGGTCGTCCGCGCGACGACCTCGGACCTCGAGCCGGAGCTGGACAACGTCCTCTCGGGAGAGGAACTCCGCGAGTTCCAGCGGCTGGTCCGCCGGGTGCCGGTGTCCGAGCCGGTGCTGGCGTACGCCGTCGAGCTGGCGCGGCGGAGCCGCCCCGGGGAGGCCGGCGCGCCGGACTTCGTGAACGAGCAGGTCCAGTACGGCGCCAGCGTGCGCGCCGCGCAGTTCTCGGTGCTCGGCGGGAAGGCCCGGGCGTTGATGCACGGCCGCCATCACGTGGCGATCGAGGACGTGCAGGCGCTGGCGCCGCCCATCTTCCGGCACCGCGTGCTGCCCAACTTCCACGCCCAGTCGGAGAAGGTGGACTCGGAGGCCATCGTGCGGCGGCTGATCGAGGAAGTTCCGGTGCCCGCCTCGCGGATGTAACGCATCGCTCCGGATCCACTCGTTTCCATGCCGGCCGCTCAGACCCGGTTCATCGATCCCGCGGCGCTCGCCCGGATCCAGAACCTGTCGCTCGTGGCCAAGATGGTCGTGCAGGGCTTCATCAGCGGGTTGCACCGCTCGACCTTCCTGGGGCGTTCCATCGATTTCGCCGAGCACCGCCCCTACATGCCCGGCGACGACATCCGGCGGCTCGACTGGCGGCTCTTCGCCCGTTCCGACCGCTTCCACGTCAAGGAGTTCGAAGCGGACACGAACGCCAACTTCGTGGTCGCCGTGGATGTCTCCCGTTCCATGGACTTCGGCTGGCGCGGCATCCGGAAGCTGGACTACGCGCGCTTCCTGGCCGGCAGCCTCGCCGCGTTCTCCCGCGCCCAGCGGGACCGCGTGGGGCTGGCCATCTTCGACCACGAACTGCGGGAGTTCGTCCCCCCGTCGGCCAAGCACCTCGAGACCGTGCTCCAGCACCTGGCCCGGGCCAACCCGGCGGCGGAGCCGGAGCCGCGGCGAAAGCGGGACGGCGCCTCCGATCTGGGACCGGCGCTCGCCCGGCTCGGGGCGGCGCTCGGACGGCGGGGCCTGGTGGCGGTGGTGTCGGACTTCTACGAGCCGCCCGAGCAGGTCCTCGAAGCGTTCGACCGGCTGCGGGTGACCGGGCACGACATCATGGCGTTCCACGTCCTCGACCCGGCGGAGGTGGATCTCGATCTCGACGGCATCCCCGGCTTCGAGGAAACGGGAACGCGGTTTCGCGACCTGGAGTCGGGCGCGCTGCTCGACCTCTCGCCCACCCGGGCCCGCGAACGCTACCGGGAGGCGATGGCGGAGCACACCCGGGCGCTCCGCGCGGGTCTCGTCCGCCGGGAGGTGGACTACGTCCTGACCGACACGAAGACCCCGCTCGACTTCGCGCTGTTCCGCTACCTGAGCGAGCGCGAAGGCCGCCGCCGCCGGCGTTAGCACCATGAACTCCCTCGCCCCGCTTGTCACGAATGCGGCGGAAACGGCTGGGAACGCCGGTCTCCACCGGGAGAAACACCGATGCGCGTGTCGTCCCGCGCACCCCGCCGGGCATGAAAATGTACAGAGGCCAGGAGCGCCGGTCTTCAGACCGGCATCGCGGCCGCAGGCCGCGAAACTCACGACGTCATGGCGCCCCGAGGGCTCGGCTCGATTCCGTGATGACACCACCCAACCCTGCCCTCCAGGGAGCGTTGCGTCGTCCTTGGTCAGATCCCGGCCATACGGCGAAAGGAAGCCCTGGAGTTTCGCCCGCTGCGCGGGCGATGCCGGTCTGAAGACCGGCGCTCCGGACCGTCTCTCCGGACGTTCAACACTCCGGAAGACACGCACGTTCACAGCAACTGGCTGGGCCGATCCGCCGGATAGCGTGAACCCGGCATGAACTTCCTCGCGCCGCTCTTCCTGCTGGGGGGCCTCCTCGTCGCCGTCCCCATCGTCCTGCATCTCACCCGCCGCCGGCGGGAGCCGGTCCCGTTCCCCTCGTTCCTGCTGCTCCAGTTGACGAGCGCCACCGCACGCTTCAAGCGCCGCCGCTTCCGGAACATCCCCCTGCTGCTCCTGCGCTGCCTCGCGCTGCTGCTGCTGGCCGCCGCGTTCGCCGAGCCGGTGCTGCGCGGCGGGGCGCTCGCCGGCGGGGAAGCCGCGGCGCTCGATCGGGCGGTCCTCGTGGACCGCTCGCTGAGCATGACGGTGGGGAACCGGATGGCGGCCGCCCGGGAGGCGGCGCAGGACGAGCTGAGCGGGCTGGGCCGGGAGGACCGCGCCATCGTGGTCGCCTTCGACGGGCGGGCGGCGGCGCTCACCGAGCTCACCGGGGATCCGGGCGCTCTGGCGCCGGCCGTCACCAATCTGACGGCGGGAGGCGGCGGCACGAGCTTCGCCCCCGCGCTCGGCCTCGCCGGCCGCCTCCTGCCCGCGTCGGCGGGCCGGCGCCGCGAGGTGGTGCTCATCTCCGACCTCCAGCGCAGCGGCTTCGAGGAGGGCCGGCCGCAACCCAGCCTGCCGCCGGGCGTCGAACTCCGGGTCCGGCAGGTGAGCGCGAACCCCCCGGCCAACGCCTGGATCGCGGACGTGACGGTGGTGTCCGAGGGCCGGGAGCAACTCGTCGTGACCGCCGAAGTCGGTTTCGCGCCCTCAGCGGCAAACCCGGAGTGGAGCGGCGAGATCGAGCTCCTGCTCTCGGGCCGCCAGGTGGACCGGCAGAACCTGACGGCGGCGGCCGACCGGATGACGACCGTCCGGTTCGACCCGGTCCTGCGGCCCAGCGAGCCGCTCGCCGCCGAAGTGCGGCTTCCCGGCGACGGCTTCCCGGGTGACGACCGCTTCCACCTGGTGATCCATCCGGAGGCGGCGATCCGGGTCGCCGACCTGGGCGGCAGTCCGCCCTCGGTTTACGTCAGCGAGGCGCTCGGGGTGGGGGTAGCGCCCGGGTTCCTGCTGGACCGCGCCCCGGCCCGGGGCGAAGGCGCGGTGCGCGGCGCGCTCGAAGCCGCCCAGGTGGCGCTCGTCCGCGACCCGGGCCGCCTCGACGCCGGTGCGGTGCGCGCGCTCGGGGACTTCGTCGAAGGCGGCGGCGGCCTGGTGATGGCTGCCGGACCGCGCCGCCTCTCGCGGGCGGCGACCGAGGAACTCGCAGCGTTCGCCCCGGCGGCGCCGGGAGGGTTCGTGGACCGCGATCCGGCGGGACGCATCGGCGACCTCGCGGCCCGGCACCCGGTCTTCGAGCCCTTCGGGGGCGAGGGTTCCGCGGTCCTCGGCGCGCTCGCCTTCTTCCGCTACCGGAACCTCGACGGGGTCCGGCCGGACGCCGGGATCCTGGCGCGCTTCGACGACGGCAAGCCGGCGCTCGTGGAGTCGGCGTGGGGCGCCGGGAGGACCCTGCTGTTCGCTTCCTCGCTCGACGCGGAGTGGACCGACCTCCCCCGGCGCGCCGCGTTCGTCCCGCTGCTGCACCGGCTGGTGGAGGTCGCCGCGGGTCACGAGCGGATCCCGACCGCCTACCGGGTCGGCGAGAGCGTGGACCCCGGCGCCGCGTTCCGGCTGTCCCCGGGGGCCGCCGGGGAAGCGGAGGAGGTGTTGGCCGACGCGCCCTCCGGAGAACGCACGGTCCTTGGTGGCAGGGACGCGCTGCGTCTCGCGGAACCCGGCTTCTACCGCGCCCGGCGCCCCGGGGCGGCGGAGTTTCGCCAGATCGGCGTGAACCCTCCCCTCGCCGAATCGGACCTACGCACCCTCGACGGCGCGGAAGTCCGGATGGCGGCGGCGGCGCCCCAGGGGGAAACCGAGACAGCCGCGAACCCCGTCGCCCCCGACCTGCCCGGACGGGCCGCCGCCTGGCTGTTGCTCGCCGCCTTCCTGCTGCTCCTCGTGAGCGAAGCCTGGGCGGCGAACCGGACCGCCGCCCCCGGCGTGCCGGGATGAGCCTCGTCACGCCCGCCCGCGCCCGCGGTGCCTATACTCCGACAGCACCCCGCCCATGACGACGCTCGGATTGCACTCGTCGGCAGACCCCTCCTACGACGACCTTCTCCGGGTCATCCGCCGGGTGCGGAACCGCTGGCGGACCCGGCGCCTCCTCCTCGGCTTCACGATGGTCGGGGCGGCCGCCGTGCTGGTCGTCGGGGTCTCGTCGGCGGCGATGGACGCGCTGCGCTACGCGCCGTGGGTGGTTCGCGGGCTGCAGGCGGCGGCGTGGCTCACCTTCGGCGCCGCCGTCTGGCGCTTCGTCCTCCGGCCGCTCCGCTCGCGGGTGACCGACGAGCAGGTGGCGCTCTACGTCGAGGAACACGATCCCACGCTGCGGGAATCGGTCAGCAGCGGGGTCGAGCTGGGTCACCGAGGGGCGCAGGACGACCCCCGCGGGAGCGGGATCTCCGCGGACCTGACGCGGCTGGTGGTGGAGGAGGCCATCCGCCGCCTCGAGACGCTGAACGAGGGCCGGCTGGTCGAGACCTCGGCGCTCCGCCGGGCCGGAGGAGCGCTCGCCACCGTCGGGGGCGTCGCCCTCGTGGCGTCGCTGCTCGCGCCTCCGGCGCTGCTTCGCGGCGCCGCCCTCCTCCTCTCGCCCTGGGGGGACATCAGCGACGCGAACCCCTACCGGGTGCTGGTGGATCCGGGCGACGCCGCCGTCGCCCGCGACTCGGACCGGTGGATCGCCGCCCGGCTGGAAGGGTTCACGGCGGAGCGGGTGGACCTCCGCACCCGCGTCGAGGGGAGCGCCCTCTGGGAAACGATCGCGATGCTGCCCGACCCGGAGGACGGCGCCTTCCGGCACCTGCTGCTCGGGATTCCGGAAGCGACGGACTACTACGTCGATGCGGACGGGGTGCTGTCCCCGACGTTCCGGATCGAGGTCGAGGACGTCCCCTACGTGCAGCAGATCGGCCTCCTCTATCGCTATCCGGAGCACACCGGACTCAGCCCCCGCGAGGTCGAGGACGGGGGAGACATCGCCGCCGTGGCCGACACCGTGGTGGAACTCAAGGTGATCCCCACGGTGCCGGCGGCGGCCGGCGTGCTGCGCATGGAGCCGGGTCCGGTCGAGGTCCCCCTCGAAGTGCCGGAGGCGCCCGCCGACTCCCCCAGCGGCGCCGGCGCCGAGGTGCTGACCGCCACGCTCCGGCTCTCGGAGGGCGGCGCCTACCGGGTGGCGCTCGCGGGGCCGGACGGGAACCTGCGCACGGCGTCGCGCGACTACCTGATCGAGGTGCTCGAGGACCTGCCTCCCATCGTGCGGTTCCTGCGCCCCGGCAGGGACTCGCAGGCCAACCCGGTCGAGGAGGTGTTCACCGAGGTCCTGGCGGAAGACGACTACGCGGTGCGGCGGGTCGAGGTGCGGGTCTCCGTCAACGGTGGTGAGGAGACCCGGGAGGTGCTCGCTTCGGGAGGGGCCCGGGACGAGATCCAGTCCGGGCACACGCTGTTCCTCGAGGAACACGACCTCGTGCCGGGTGATCTCGTCTCCTACTACGCGGTGGCGCGGGACGGGGCCGGTGCCGAAGCCGCAACCGACATCTTCTTCGTCGCGGTGCGGCCGTTCGACCGGACCTACCGGCAGGGCGACACCATGCCGGGTGGGGGCGGGGCCGGCGGCGGCGACGGCCTCGACGGCACGCTCACCCTCCGCCAGAAGCAGATCGTGGTCGCCACCTTCAAGGTTCTCCGCGATCGCGAGGGAATGCCGGCGAGCGCGGTCACGGAAACGGTGGCCACCATCGGCCTCGCCCAGGGCCGGCTCCGGGAGCAGGTGGCGACGCTGAACCGGCGTCTCCGCAACCGCGGCATCGGGACGAACCCGGAGTTCTCCGAGATCGTGGAGCACCTCGACGCCGGGCTCGTGGAGATGACGGTCGCCGAGGAGCTGCTCGTCGCCGGCAATCCGGACGACGCCCTGCCGCGGGAGCAGAAGGCGCTCACCCACCTGCAACGCGCCGATGCGGTCTTCCGTGACGTCCAGGTCGCGTTCGGCCAGGGCGGCGGAGGCGGCGGCGGGGGTCCGCGGGCCCAGGCCGAAGACCTCGCGAGCCTGTTCGAACTCGAGATGGACAAGCTCCGCAACCAGTACGAGACGGTGGAACAGCAGCGCCGCTCGTCCGCGGACAACGAAGTGGACGACCTCCTCCAGCGGCTCGCGGAACTCGCCCGCCGCCAGGAGCAGGAGAACGAACGGATCCGCCGCGGCGTGCGCCAGTCCGGAGGCGGCGCCGGCTCGCCCCAGAACCAGCTCGCCGCGGAAACCGAGGAGGTGGCCCGGCGGCTCGAACGCCTCGCCCGCGAGCGGTCGCGGCCGGACCTCGCGGCGGTTTCCCGGCGGCTCCGCGATGCGGCCCAGGAGATGCGGTCGGCGGGCAGCGGTTCCGAGGGGCTCGAAAGCGGTCTCTCGGCCGCGAACGAACTGCGGAACGCGCGCCGCGATCTCGACGGCCAGCGGCGCGAGCGCCTCGGGCGCGACGTCCAGAACGCCCTCGACGAGACAAGGCGCCTCCGCGCCGCGCAGGACCGGATTCGCTCCGCGGTCGGGGACCTCGAACAGGAACGGACCCGCGAGGCGATCGCCCGCGTCTCGGGACAAAAGCAGGACCTCGCCGAGCGGGTCCAGCGGCTCGAGCAGCACCTCGACGAGGTCAGCCGCGACTGGAGCCGGGATGAACCGGAAGCCGCCGATGCCGTCGGCGAGGCCGCGGACGGCATCCGCGACCGGAAGCTGAAGGAGAAGATCCACTACTCCCGGGGCGTCGCCGCGCAGCGGTCACCGGAGTACGCCGACCAGTTCGAATCGATGATCGCGGGCGATCTCGAGGCGTTGGAAGAGGACCTCGCGGCGGCCCGGGACGTCGTGGAGGGTTCGGACCGCGCCGGCCGCGAGGACGTCCTCGACCGGGCGGCGAGCCTGGTCCGGGGGCTCGAAGGCCTGCGGAACCGCCTCGCCGACCGCGCGGAGCAGCCGGAGTCCCCGTCCGGATCGGAATCGCAGGGTTCCGCCGGGGAGGAATCCGGCGAGGGGCAGGGAGGCGGTGGTGGCGGCGCCGAGGGGCGGGAAGCCCGCCAGCTCCAGCGCGAACTCGACCGGCGGGTCCAGGACGCGGAGGCGCTCCGCCGCGAGCTGACCGGCATCGGCGCGAGCGGCGACCGCGGCACCGACCGGCTGGGACAGGTGGTGGACGCGCTCCGGGGTCTGAACCCCGAACGCCTGACCGGAGATCCGCGCGGCATGGAGATCCTCGAAGCCGAAGTGCTCGACACCCTGCGGCAGCTCGAGTTCGAGCTCCGCCGCGCGCTCGCCGGGGGCACCGGCGCGGACGTCCTCACCGGCGCCGACGACCGCGCCCCCGAGGGCTACCGCGAGATGGTCGAGGAGTACTTCCGCGCCCTCAGCCGCCGCCCGACCTGAGGGAACGCCGGTCTCCAGACCGGCACGCGCGGCGTCTGCTGCGCGAGAGTTCCTGAGAACCCTGATGCTCGACCACAAGGCACTGCGCGCCGCGTTCTTCAACCCCCCGCCGGACGATCCCGACCGCGAGCCCACCCGCGAAGAGCTCTGGGCGCGAGCGGAACGCCAGGCGGTTGAGGCCTGTCTCCGCTGGGGGGGCGACCCGAAGGCCGAGGGTCTCGGCGAACATGGCGCCCTCATCGGCGGCCCCGGCAAACCCATGCGGCGGCTCACTTCATTTCCCGAACGGCGCCTCCGCCGGCGTCCTCTTCCCCTGGTCCGGTTCGATACCCCTCGCGCCCGAACGCGCCCCCCGGCGCTCGGAAGAGATCCCGTGATCTTCTTCGAGCACCTGTCGGCAGCGCATCTCGCCGGCTATCCGAACCGGCCCAGCGGCATTGCTCTCGCCCGCATCTTCCGCTCGCCCGAACTCTCACCGGTGGAACGCGACCAGCTCTGGCACATCTTTGCCTGTATCCGGTGCCGGGACCTCGGCCACCTGATTGGCTGGGGCGGACTCTCCGTCTACGAAGCCGCCCGCGCCGTCCATCTCTCCGGAACCCGGTGCGCCGATGTCGTCGCCTGGATCAACCAGTTCGCCGTGCCCCTCGGCACATCCGAGCGATCATCCCCAAGGGAGTCGCTGATGCCCCCGAAGGGGACCGCAAAGTAGTCCGGCGGGTCGCGCAAGGCAGGGAGCGCCGGCCTCCGGCCGGCACGCGGCCCACAGGGCCGCAAGGCGCGGCGGGCTGATCCGCCAGATGGCTCCGCCGGCTTGGAACGCCGACCTCCGGTCGGCACAGCGGGCCGAAGGCCCGCGGGCGACGTGCCGCTCGTCGTCTTGGGCGACGGAGGTCCGGAAGCGTCCCTTCCGCCCGGTTGCACCGAGAGAGAGAACGACCCCGCAGGTCGGCGCCGTGCCGTGCGCTGCGCTATCGCGCAGCGCGTGCCGACCAGAGGTCGGCGTTCCAAGCCGTGTGCGCGATGCCGCGGAAGCGCGTTGAGTCGCCTGCGGCCCTGCGGGCCGCGTGCCGGCCGGAGGCCGGCGTTCCAAGCCGCAGCGCGCTTGTGCTGGATCGGGGGTTCGCGGTTGTGGGGCGGCCGGGAAGCGTCTCAGCCCGCCGACGTGTGGTCGTGGGAGATCTTCCAGCCGTCGGTGGTGCGCTCGAAGAGCAGGGTGAAGAGCCCGGTGGGGGCGTCGTTCTCCCGTTCGAGGTTGTAGCGGCCGAAGACGAAGACGTACTCGTCGGACAGGACCCGGACGTCGAGGTCGGTGAAGGTGAGCATCCCCATCGCGGCCCGGTCCGGGTAGTTCCGCCGGTAGCGGTCGAGCACGTCGCCGGCGCCGTAGCGGACGCTCCCTCCCGAGACGAACCGCATCCGGGGGGAGTCGAGATAGTCGGCGACGAACCGGACGAGGTCTCCCTCGTTCCAGGCGCCCGACTGCCGCTCGAGGAGCGCGCGGACCTCCGCCTCGATGGCCGCCGCCTCCTCCTGGGTCACCGTTGTGCGTTCTTCCGGCGCCGCGCTGCCGGACCCGCCGGAGCCGGAGGGGGCTCCGCAGGCGCCGGCGAGGAAGATCACAAGGCCGAGAGAGATCAACTGGTTCCGCATGCGGCGCATGGTAGCGGCCCGCCCCCGCGCTACGATCCGGGGCTCACAGGCTGCGAGGCAGGAGGAGAGAGCGAATGGCGTTTTACGACAGTCCCGGGGGCAACGGCCCCTGGCAGGGGCTCGGCGGGGAAGGCCCGGCGATGCCGGATCTGGAGGGATTCCTGAGGCGTTTCGGTGGAAACGCCCGCCGGACGGCCCTGCGGATCGCGGCCGGGGTGGTGGCGGTGGCCCTCTTCTTCATGTCCGTCTATCAGGTCCAGCCCGATGAGGCGGGGGTCGTGACCCGGTTCGGGCGCTACTCACGCGTGACGGATCCGGGGCTCCACTTCATCGTGCCGTTCCTCGAGACGGTGACCAAGGTGCCCGTGGAACGCCAGCTCAAGGAAGAGTTCGGCTTCCGGACGGTCGAGGCCGGCGTGCGCACCATGTACGACGAACGCCAGTTCCTCGAGGAGTCGCTCATGCTCACCGGCGACCTGAACGTCGCGGTGGTCGAGTGGATCGTGCAGTACAAGGTGCAGGATCCGCGGGCGTATCTCTTCAAGGTCCGCGACATCCGCTCGACCTTCCGGGACATGAGCGAGGCCGCCATGCGGGACGTCGTGGGTGACCACAGCGTGGACGAGGTCCTCACGGTCGGCCGTGAGCAGATTGCGGCCCAGGCGAAGGATCTCCTCCAGGAGATGAACGACCGCTACGAGACCGGGATCAGCGTCCAGCAGCTCGTCCTCCAGGACGTGAATCCGCCGGACATGGTCAAGCCGTCCTTCAACGAGGTCAACGAGGCGATCCAGGAGAAGGAGCGGCTCACGAACGAGGCGCTCGCCGAATACAACCAGGCGATCCCCCGCGCCCGCGGCGACGCCGAGCGCCTCATCCAGGAGGCCGAGGGCTACGCGGCCGAGCGGGTGAACCGGGCCCGCGGCGAGGCGTCGCGGTTCGAAGCCGTGTACGCCGAGTACCGGAACGCGCCCCGGGTGACGAGGGCCCGGATGTACCTCGAGACCCTGTCCGAGGTCATGCCGAAGCTCGGGCAGAAGGTCATCCTCGACGAGAGCGGCGCGAACATCCTGCCGCTCCTGAACCTGAACGGAGAACGGCGGCAACCGCCTGATCCGGGCGGCCCGGGCCCCGGCCAACAGCCCGAACGGGAGGAATCACGATGAAACGCGCGTTGCCGGTTCTCGGAACCCTGGCGGGACTCGTCCTCCTCTTCGCTTCGACCTACACCATCCGGGAGACCGAACAGGCCATCATCACCCAGTTCGGCCAGCCGGTGGGCGGCGCGGTCACCGAACCGGGCCTCCATTTCAAGATGCCCTTCATCCACCGGGTGTCTCGCTTCGACCAGCGCTGGCTGCCCTGGGACGGGGACGCCAACCAGATCACCACCCGGGACAAGAAGTTCATCTGGGTGGACACCTACGCGCGCTGGCGCATCGCCGACCCGCTGCTGTTCTTCCAGTCGGTCCGCGACGAACGGGGCGCCCAGAGCCGCCTCGACGACATCATCGACGGCGAGACCCGGAACGCGGTGGCCACCTACGACCTGATCGAGATCGTGCGGATCACGAACCGCGACTTCGAGATCACCGAGGATCTCGTCTCCTTCGCGACGGAGGAGGTGCCGAGCGAGATCGAGTTCGGCAGGAACGCGATCACCCGCAGCATCCTCGAGAAGGCGTCGGAGGTCACTCCGAACTTCGGGATCGAGCTCGTGGACGTCCGCATCAAGCGGGTCAACTACGTCGAGGAGGTGCGGGCCAAGGTGTACGAGCGGATGATCTCGGAACGCCAGCGGATCGCGGAACGGAGCCGCTCCGAGGGGCAGGGGCGCGCCGCCGAGGTCCGGGGTCAGCGCGAGCGCGAACTGAAGTCCATCGAATCGGAGGCGTTTCGCCAGGCCGAGGAGATCCGCGGCCGCGCCGATGCGGAGGCTTCGGCGATCTACGCGCGCGCCTACCAGCGGGACGCCGACTTCTACCGGTTCATGAAGTCGCTCGAGACCTACCGCACCGCACTCGACGAAGGCGTGACCCTCGTCATCGGCAGCGACAGCGAGTTCCTCGACTTCCTGCGCCGGTCCCGCTAGCCGGACCGTTGCCGGCCTCCGCGGAGGATTCCGCGGGGGCTCGGCATGGGAGTTCGCGGTGGCGCGGATCCTGTACGCACGTATTCTCCGTCGCCATGAATATCACGCTGTCCATCGACGACCGGGTCGTGGCTGAAGCCCGCCGCATCGCGTCGGAACGGGGAACCAGCCTGAACCAGCTTGTGCGTGACTTCCTCGCGGATCTGACGCGGACGGACGACCCGGAGGTCGTGATCGCTGAACTTGAGGAACTTTGGGCGAAGGAGAACTACCGCTCGGAGGGGCCGTGGACGCGCGAAGAACTCCATGACGATGGAAGGTCTTGAGTTTTCCGATGGCAACATCCTGATTCAGGCCCACGACGCACGAGATCCACACAAGCGGCACACTGCCCGTTCCCCCCTGCGGCCCCACCCGGCCCGCATTGCCGCGTGCCCGGAGTTTCCGGCATGATTCGGGGTCGCTGCTTCTCCCTCCCCAAAGGTTGCGTTCCATCATGACGACGACGTTCCCGCCCCGCCTTCCGCTCCGGTTGGGCCTCTGGCTCCTCGTGGCCGCTCTCCTGGGCGTGCCCGCCCTGGCCCAGGAGGCGCCTCCCACGATCGAGGACAAGACCGCCGGAATGACCGCGATTTCCGGGTTCGTGCCCCTCTACTGGGACGAGCGCACCGGACACCTGTTCGCCGAGTTCGCCGAGATGGAGGAGGAGTTCCTCTACTCGGTCTCCGCCGCTTCCGGCCTCGGCAGCAACCCGATCGGCCTCGACCGCGGGCAGATCAGCCGGCGCGCCGTGCTGATGCCGATCCGGGTCGGCCCGCGCATCCTGCTCATGGAACCGAACTACAGCTACCGCGCGGTCAGCGACAACCCCGACGAGGTGCGCGCGGTCCGCGACGCGTTCGCCCCCTCGGTGCACTGGGGGTTCGAGGTCGCGGCCGAGACCGGCGAGCGGGTGCTCGTGGACATGACCGACTTCTTCCTGCGGGACGCCCACGGTTCGGCGGCGCGGATCGCGCGGGCCGGGCAGGGGACCTTCCGGCTCGACCGCAGCCGCAGCGTCTTCTACCTCGACAACACCAAGGGTTTCCCCGACAACACCGAAGTCGAGACCATGCTGACCTTCACGAGCGACAACCCGGGCCGGCTGGTCCAGGGCGTTGCCTCCAGCGGGGACGCGGTGACGCTCCGGCACCACCATTCGCTGGTGCGCCTTCCCGGGCCGGGATTCGAGATCCGGGTGGCCGATCCGCGGATCGGGGTGGGCGGCCCGACCTACATGGACTACGCGACCCCGATCGATCAGCCGATGACCGTGAAGCTGGCCTCCCGCCACCGCCTCCACAAGGTGGATCCCTCCGCGGAGCGTTCGGAAGTCGTCGAACCGATCGTCTACTACCTCGACCGCGGGGTTCCCGAGCCGGTGCGGACGGCGCTGCTCGAGGGGGCGCGCTGGTGGAACGAGGCGTTCGAGGCGGCCGGGTTCATCGACGCGTTCCAGGTGGAACTGCTGCCGGAGGGCGCCGACGCCCAGGACATCCGCTACAGCATGATCCACTGGACGCATCGCCGCACCCGCGGCTGGTCCTACGGCGGGGGGGTCCGGGACCCCCGGACCGGCGAGATCATCAAGGGCAACGTGAACCTGGGCAGCCTGCGCCTCAGGCAGGACCACCTCCTCGGGGTGGGCATGGTGGCGCCGTTCGACGCGGCCTCCGGCGCGCTGCCGATCGGCCTGCCGCCGGACCCCGACGGGCCGCACTCGTGCGGGCTTTCGGAGATGCCGGGCTTCTCCTACCTCGCGCAGGTGGGGGAGGGCGCCACCCCGGTGGACCTGGCCCTCGCCCGGGTGGCCCAGCTCTCGGCGCACGAGGTGGGGCACGCCATCGGGTTCCCGCACAACTACATGTCCTCGACCTACGACGGCCGGGCGAGCGTCATGGACTACCCGGCGCCGCTCGCGGTGCTGGAGGACGGCGTCGTGAAGCTGGACAACGCCTACGACGTGGGGATCGGCTCCTACGACATCCTCTCGGTGCGCTGGGCCTACGGCCACTTCCCGCCGGCAGAGACCGCCGCGCGGCTCGACGCGATCATGCAGGAAGGGCTGATGTCCGAGACCCGGTTCATGGCCCACACCGACAACTACATCGGCGCCGGCGCGCATCCGCTGGCCTCGGTCTGGGACAACGGCCAGGACCTGGTCCGGCACCTCGGGCGTGAGATCGAGATCCGGCAGGCCGGGCTCGACGCCTTCGGGGAGAACGTGATCCGGACGGGCGAACCGATGTCGCTGCTGGAGCCGGTGCTGGTGCCGCTCTACATGCACCACCGCTTCCAGATGAAGGCGGCGCTGAACACCGTTGGCGGCCAGGAGTACTACTACGCCGTGCGGGGGGACGGGCAGCGGCCCGTCGCGCCCGTCCCGGGCGAGCGCCAGCGGGAGGCGCTGGAGATGGTCCTCCGCACGATGGAGACGGACTTCCTGGCGCTCCCGGAGCGGATCGTGGAGCTGATCCCGCCCCCGGCCTACCGGGAGACGGGCAGCGAGACGTTTGACGGGCACACCGGCCTCGTCTTCGATCCGCTGGCCGCGGCCGACATCTCGGCCGACTACACGGTGGAACTCCTGCTGCACCCGGAGCGGATGGCGCGCCTCGTGAACAACCACGCGATGGACCCGGACCAGCCGGGGCTCGCGGAGGTCCTCGACCGGCTCGTCGAGAAGACCTGGGGCAACGCCGAGCCCGAAAACGGCTACCGGCGCGCGGTACAGGACGCCGCCGAACGGAGCGTGCTGAACGGCATGATGCGGGAGGCCATGAACCCCGACAACCCGGCACGGGTCCGGGCCGTCATCGAGGACCGGCTCATGGCGCTCGGCAGGACGCTCGCGGACATGGGCGACGCGACTCCGCACGAGACCCTCGCGGTCGCCGACATCCGCCGCTTCGCCGACCGC
>JAJDUD010000045.1 GCA_022826825.1 Acidobacteriota bacterium
TCGTGGCACACCTCGAGGACGCGTCTCGCGGACCTCCTCATCCCCGCCGCCGCGGCCCTCGGCGCGCTCTACCTCACGCTCCGCCACCGCTCGTTCCCGGCGCCCGGCGACGTGCCCCTCCTCGACCTCATCGAGTTCGAAGACCCGCTCGCGTACACGGTCATCCGTGTCTGGTACTACCTGGGCCCGGCCTGCGTCACCTTCGCCCTCGCCTGCGTCGTCGTCCGCTACGCCACACCTCTCCGGCGCGCCGCCGGACGGGCGTTCGCGGCCGCCCTCGACCACGGGGGCGGCGCCGCCGAAACGCTCGACCGCCTGCTCAGCTGGCGGCTCGTCGCCGCCCTCGTTCTCGCGGCTCTCGCGCTCGCGTGGTCCGCCGCAGCGCGCCCCTTCCCCGCGCCCGGCGACGTTCCCCTCCTCGACCTCATCGAGTTCGAGGACCCCGGCTTCTACGCCGTCATCCGCACCTGGCATCTCGTGATGCCGTCCGTCATGGCCTTCATCGGCGTCATGGTCGTCACCAGCTCCTACCGCCTCTGGTTCGGCTCCCGCACGCGGGACCGCCGCCCCGGCCGCGGAACCCTGCCGCGCTGGCCCACGTCAACCGACGACGACTCCCCCTCTCTCGTGGTCGGGGAAGTCCACCACCCCACCGAGCCGCGCGAGATCCGGCGGCCCGCCTGGCTCACCATCCCCGAGCGGGGCCTGTATACCGGGGTCGCCATCTTCGGCGCCGTCGGGACCGGCAAGACCTCCGCCTGCATGCGCCCCTTCGCACAGCAGCTCCTCTCGTGGCAGTCCGCGGATCCGCAGAAGCGGGCCGCCGCTCTCGTCCTCGAAGTCAAGGGCGACTTCTGCCACGACATCCGGGCGGTCCTCGAAGAGGCCGGCCGGGGCGACGACTACACCGAACTCGCTCTCGGGGGCCGCTGGCAGTGGAACCCCCTGGCGTCCGCGCTGGACAGCTACTCGCTCGCTTATACCGTCGCGTCGCTGCTCAACCAGCTCTTCGGCAAGAGCAGGGAACCCTTCTGGCAGCAGGCGTACACGAACCTCATCCGCTGGCTGATCGAGCTCCACCGCGCGCTTCCCGACCAGTGGGTGACGTTCCGCGACCTCTACCACTGCGCGATCGACCCGACGCGCATCGCCCAGAAGATCGAACAGGCCCACGCCCTCTCCGGCCCGCCGCCGATCCCCCACATCCTGATCCCCGGCAGTGCGGTCGCCCTCCACCCGAAGCGCCTCAACCAGTACGCATGGGAGTCCGCCAGCGGCGACCGCGCCCGGACCCCCTACGACGAAGAACTCCTCGACACGCTCCACTCCCTCGGCATCCCGTCCACCGTCGAAGAGGACAGCGGGCCGCCGAGCGAGCACGCCCAGCGCGTCGCCGCCATCGCCCGCTGGTATCAGTACGACTGGCTCCAGCTCGACCCCAAGCTCCGCACCTCCATCGTCGAAGGCGTCAGCGTCTTCCTCTCCATGTTCGACCTCCCGGATGTGGCCCGCGTCTTCTGCCCGCCTCCGCCGCGGCCCGCGGCGCCCGTCCCCCATGACCTCCCGCCGCCACCGCCGGGCGCCGCGCCCACCGCCGCCACCGGCCTCCTCGAGCGCCTCCCGCCCCTCCAGCAACTCATCGAGTCCGGCAGGGTGATCGCCCTCAACATGCCGGCCGGCGCCAACCCCGCCCTCGCCCGCACCGTCGGCGTCCTCCTGAAGAACGCCTGGCTCCAGACGCTCCTCACCCGCCCGGCGGCGATCAAGACCAACCCCAACCGCTACTTCCGCCCCGCCGTCTTCCTCTGCGACGAATACCAGAGCTTCGCGTCCGTCGGAGAGGACGACCCCGCCGGTGACGAAAAGGCCTTCGCCCTCACCCGCCAGTCGCGGGTCATCCCCATCGTCGCCACCCAGTCCATCAGCTCGCTCAAGAGCGTGCTGTCCGGGCAGGACGCCTGGCGCACGCTTCTCCAGACCCTCCGCACCAAGGTCTTCCTCTCCCTCAGCGACGACAGCAGCGCCGAACTGGCCTCCAACATGTGCGGCAAGGTCCTCCGGCTCTCCCCGTCCTACTCCTTCACCGAGTCCGCGAAGCCCGGGTTCTCGGTCATCACCGCCCGCGCCGGCGGGGCGAAAGGCACCCTGGGGACCTCGAAGTCCTACCGCGAGCAGCGGGAGCCGCTCTTCCACCCCCGCTCCTTCTCCCTCCTCGAGAACTGCCAGGCGATCATCCTCCCCTACGACGGGACGAACGCCCAGCCCGCCACCCGCGTCTACCTCAAGCCGCACTACCTCCCCCGGGAGCGCCCCTACTGGCGCGCCCGGGAGTCCGGCCAGCTGTGAGCATCCGCATCACCCACCTCAAGCGGTTCCTCCCCGGTCTGGACACCCTGCTCGACGACGGGGCCGTCACGGAACTCATGGTGAACGGGCCGGCGAACGTCTGGGTCGAACGCGCTGGCGCGGGCCTCGAACCGTTCCCCGCGCCGAAGCTCACCGCCGGCGTGCTGCACCGCGCCGCCATCCAGATCGCCCGGCCTCTCGGCCTCGACCCGGAGGCCAAGCCGACCCTCGACGCCCGCCTCGACGACGGTTCCCGCGTGGCGATCTGCGTGCCGCCCGCCTCGCCCCAGGTCGCCATCACCATCCGGCGCTTCGGGAAGCGCGGCTTCAGCCCCGAGGACCTCGTGGCGGCCGGCTCGCTCCCGCAGACCGTTCTGGACGCCGCCCGGACGACCCTCGCCGAGCGCCGGAACATCCTGGTGGCCGGCGGCACCGGCTCCGGCAAGACCACGATGCTGAACGCCCTCATCTCGCTCCTGCACCCGGCCGAGCGCATCGTCTCCATCGAAGACACGCTCGAACTCAAGATCCACCAGCCCAACACCGTGCGCTTCGAGGCCCGCGAACTCGGGAGGTCCGCCACTACCGTCCGCGACCTGGTGAAGCACTCACTCCGCCACCGCCCCGACCACATCGTGGTCGGCGAGATCCGCGGCGCCGAAGCCGCGGACCTGCTGCAGGCCCTCAACACCGGCCACGGCGGCAGCCTCACGACGATCCACGCGAACAACGCCACCTCGGCGCTCGACCGGCTCGCCAGTTGCGCGATGCAGGCCCGCGACCTGCCGTGGGACGCTATCTGCCGCAACATTGTGAACGGCATCTCGCTCGTCCTCCACATGAGCCGGATCGAAGGCCGGCGCGCGGTCGAGGAAGCCCGCACTCTGACCGGCTGGCGCAGCGACGACAACACCTGGCTCACCACCCCCGCATACCTCCCCGCCGCGCCAGAGACACGGCCCACCCCGGTCGCCTGATCGGGGCCGTCGACGGCGGCACTGGCCTAAATCGGGCCGGAAACCGCGAGGTCCGTGGCCCCAGGAGCCTCCGAACGCCTCTCGACGCGGACCAACACCGTCGGAGGCTCACAGCGCCGCTCCCGTCCCCGGAATCGCCCGCGGTCCCGGATCCCGGCAGCGGAACCCTTCGGGCGCGCCTCGCGCCCCCGGAGCGCGGACCTCGTCGAGCACCCCGGGGACCGCGTCGCCCCACACTTACGCGCCGGCGGCTCCGGGCAAACCCTCCACCCCGCCGCGTGAGATGCCACGAGGCCGACTGACGCAGCGCCGGCACCACCCCGCTCACCACCCCCGCCTCGCTCCGCGCTGCCCGCCCGCGATCCGATACCGACCCCCGGACGCCACGCGCCGCTCGTCCATCGCCCGACTGTTCCCGCCAACGGCTCAGACCGCTAGAGTCGTTCCCGCAGTCTCGCCTGTCTGTACCCCGAAGCATCCCCGGTGGGTTCGTGTTCAACCGCCGGTTGGCAACGTGTCTCCTCGTACTTCAGCAGCTCGCCGCGAAGAATGGCCGCAAATCGCCGCACACGACCCACAGTTTCCAAACCCAGCCCGACGAACTCCGAGCCATCGTAGATACCGGAAAATCCGATTACGGGGCCGCCGAGTGTCGGCAAGCGTCGGATCCTAGCGTCGGTGCTCCCTTCGGCCAGTTGTGAGCCGCTGTCGGCGAGCCCAACGCATGACCGTCGATTGCGACGGTCATCCAGCCCAGAGCAGCGGGCCCGACCCCGTGAGGAAGGGGACAATTCGCTTGGTAGCTCGCGACTCACCGAGCAGCACTCTACTACACAATCAGTTGAGCGCACCTCTCGGAGTGGACCGATTTAGACCGTGATTCCGACGGGGAGGGTCAACATCGCTGACTACTCAGGAGCCTCACTCCCAAACCTGCTGCGCGCCATATTCAGCCATGTTCCGTATACCCTCGTGTCATGTGCAAGATGGAGAACCCGCGTGGACTCGACAACCTAGACCGTCCTGATCATCCTTCACTGTTCTCGGTTGTCATTGGGCCTCGCATCGGGATGTTGTGCTCGCCGCACCGGTCACCGGTTATCAGTGTCGAGTCGCCTGAAATGGTCAACGTACGCCCGGTACCGACTGCGGATCTGCCTAACGTAGTTCGTTAGATCGCAAGCTGCCGAAGCACCACACAGTCGCCGTGCGTGCGGGCTGAGCCAAGGCTCTCAGACAGCGTCCCAACCGCGTGGCACGACCCGGGGTAGTCCAGACTCGTCGCCCCGGTGCCCCGGTGGACAAAACCCGCCTTCCTCAAAACCGACAGCGTCACCAGCCGCGGGTTGTCTCCATGAGGGAATGCGCCTAGCCAGCCCCGCCACTTAGTTCCCGAACCGCCAGCTCAGCGACGCCTTGATCCGCCGCCCCTTGGGGTCGTGGGTGAAGCCGTCGTAGGCCTGCTCGATGTTGACCCACGGGGGGATCCGCCCGGTCAGGTTCAGGCCGTAGACCGTGAGGTTCACTCCGCCGGGAGCGCGCCACAGGAAGCTCATGTCCCAGGTGAGGAACGGATCGATCACGGGCACGATCTCGTCGTCCCCCTGGTCCTCGTAGGACGAGATGTAGTTCACGTAGCTCGCCAGCCGATAGTCGTTCCAGCTGTAGGCGGCCTGCCAGCGGCTCTTCCAGCGGGGCAGCGGCACCGCGATCGGGTGCGCGAAGTTCAGGAAGCCGGCGTGCTCCTCTTCCTCCCGCAGGACGAGGTCGGTGCCCTCGAGCAGCAACTCCTTCGTGTCGTAGCCGAGGGTGTAGGTCGAGTCCCAACTGAGCGAGACCTGTCCCGGCCCCGCGTCGGTCCGGGCCGCGAGGTGGGTGTCGATCCCCGAGGTGGTCAGTCCCGGCCAGTTCACCAGGTCGATCTGGATGCGCTGGAGGTTCTGCGCTTCGCAGCGGTCCCCTGGCGCCAGCTCCGAGGCCCGGCCGCCGGGACAGATGATGAACGGCGCCACTGCGTTCCGGGAGGCCGCGTCGCCGCTGGCGTAGAGGCTCGAGATCGAGTCGTAGGGCATGGATCCGATCACGTCCTCGAAGTCGTAGCGCCAGTAGTCCACCGTCGCCTCGACGCCCCCCTGCAGGAAGAGCACCGCCCCCGTGTTGAAGGTGAACGCCCGCTCGGGGACGAGGTCCGTGCGCCCGAACCGGTCCACCGCCTGGTAGGCGCCGGTCTCCGAGATCCACTCCAGGGTGGTCAGCGGACTGGTGTTCAGGTCGTCCAGCGAGGGAGTCCGGAAGGTGGTCTGCACCGAACCGCGGAAGGACAGCGAGTAGTCCAGGTTCTCGGCCGCCTGGATCCGCCAGCCGAACTTCGGATCGAAGCTGTTCACCCGGCTGCCGGCGACGTCGTAGAACTCGTAGTTGGCGGCCATCTGGGTGTCCAGGCGGGGTCCGAGCTTCAGGGCCAGCTCGCCGAACAGCCGCTGCACCTGCTGGCTCGCGTCGTAGGGGCGGTGGACGTTCGTGAACAGGTAGGGCCCGAACCGCTTCCCCGCCGCGCAGTTCATGTCGCCCGCGACCGGACAGGGGTTGACCGTCACGTCGCCCGGATCGTTGGGGTTGCCGTCGGCGTGCGTCCGCCGGTACTGGTACCCGAGGGCGAAGTCGGCCACGTTCTCGACCAGGTTGCCGTTCACGGTGAAGTCGGCCACGAACATGTCCGTGGTGCTGAAGAGGTCCACTTCCTCGTTGAGCCAGAGGCGCAGGTCCTCGGAATTCGCCAGGCTGGCGATGTAATCCGGGTTGGCGGCGTTCTCGAGCGCCGACCCCGGCTGGTCGGAGAACTGGATCGCGTTGCTGAACGGGTTGAAGTACATGCACGGGCCCTGGCCCGCCACCGCGCCGCCCAGCGGACCGAGCGCCATGCCGGCGGGGGAGGCCGGGTCCGCGGTCACCCCGACGCCGCAGCCCGGGCCGCCGAAACCGCGGAAGGCGCGGAAGATCCGGTCCGTATAGACGGCCGGCAGGTTGATGTTGCCCTCGGCCCGCGAGTAGCTGAGGCCGGCGTCCCAGTGGGCGTCCCGCCCGGCCAGCGTGAACTCCCCGTGGAGATCCCCGGCGATCCGCTGGGTTTGCGACTCGCGGCGCAGCCGGCGTCCGGGCCCGGAGTTCCCGAACGGGCGGCCGTTCAGGTACCACGGGGAGTCCTCCAGGCACGCCCCGTTCGGATCGGCCTTCGGGTCACCGGCGTAGGCGGCGCAGAACGCCTGGCGGCCCGGATGGTCGGCCGCCACCTCCATGATCGTCGTGCTGGTCAGGGGAAACGGCGGGTAGGACGGCGTCGTGTACCAGTTCGGGATCACCGCGTCGGACCACAGTCCCTCGAGGTGGTACTCGATCCCCTCGCTCAGCGGGCCGTTGATCTCGAGGAAGGCGCGCGTCTGCTGCTGCTCGTCGATCAGGTTGTCGTACGGGGCGTAACGGAAACGGCAGGTCCAGCCTTCGTCGATACCGCCGAAGTCGGTGCAGCGGGGATCGAAGACGTGGGCGACCCACGGCTCCGGCGCGCCCACCGCGAAGGTGCCCGGGTTCCCCAGGCTCGACCAGCCACCGCGGGTCCCCGGGGGATATTCGCTGAGGCGGTCGAGCGTCCAGGGACGCTCCACCATCTGCAACTCCTGGCGTCCAACCCGCTCCATGGAGAGGACCGCACTGGAGGACCCGATGTCGAGGCCCCAGATTCCGGCGACGGTGGTGTCGCCCCCGCCGTCGAAATAGTCGTGCGCGACGTTGATCTCGAAGCCGCGGAAGTCGCTGCGGGTGACGAAGTTGGCGACGCCGCCGACCGCGTCCGAGCCGTAGGTCGCCGACGCGCCTTCCTTGAGCACCTCCAGGCGGCCGACGGCAATGGAGGGGATCGTGTTCACGTCCACGAAGCGCCCGCCGATCAGCCGCGCCGGGACCGGCACGTGGCGCCGGCCGTTGAAGAGCACGAGCGTCCGCGAGGCGCCGAGGCCGCGCAGGTTGACGTTCGCCACGTTCTCGGTGAGGGTCGCCGGCTGGTTCGAGTTGTACCAACTGTTCCGTTCACCGACCACGCCGTGGCTGACGGTCAGGTTGCGGAAGAGGTCCACGAGCTGCGTGCTTCCCTGCTGCTCCAGCGTCTCCCGGCTGACCACGGTCACGGCGTGGGGCATGTTGATGGCGGGCGCCTCGATGGCGGTGCCGGTCACCGAGACGGTGACCTCCTCGAAGAGTCCGCCGAGCTGCAGCTCCGCGTCCACCGTGAGGGTGTCTCCCGCGGTCACTTCCACCTCCCGCTCGAGCTGTTCGAACCCGGCCAGGCTGAAGGTGACGAGGTAGTCGCCGGGGGGGAGTTCGGCGGCCGCGAACTCTCCGCGGCGGTCGGTGACGACCACTCGCGGACCGGGCAGCGTCGAGCCCGACACCTCGACGGTCACCCCGGGAAGCGCCCCGCCGCCGAAGTCGGTCACCGTCCCCGAAATGCCGCCGTCCTGGGCCGCGGCGAGCGAGGGCGCCATCAGGAAGCCCACCGCCAGGAGAATCGCTTTCACAATGGTTAAGCCTCCGTGGGTAGCGGCGTTAGCTCTTCGACGTATCTCTGGGTTGTTCATTACTAGGGGGGACATCTTTCCTCGTCGTTTTGTGGAGATTCGTTCGTCATGGTCGCCTTGCGGTGCGCCAGCTGGCTGGAACTCGGTCATCCAAAAGTGCGACGGAGCACGGCTTCATATATCCCGTCACCGAACCACTTCCGAATAAAGAGCAGTGGCCGTGCCGTTGCGCCCTTGACGTAACGTCGGCGCGGCTTGGCGGTCGTCGCTGCTTCAAGAAACACTCGAGCGAGAACCTCGGCGTCCGTGCCGCGATTCGCGGCCTTCGGATCGGACATCATGGCGAAGAATCGATCGAGTTGAGCCTTGTACGCGGAACCCTCGTAGTACTTCTGGAGCCCGCCTCCCAGAACCTGCCCGAATTCGGTTCGGATCAGGCCCGGCTCGATAAGCACGACCTGGATGTTAAAGGGTGCGGTCTCGAGTCGCAGGCAGTCTGACCATCCCTCCAGGGCGTGCTTGGTCGCGTGATACCAAGCTCCGAAGGGCGTGAAGATCCTGCCACCCATGGACGATGTGTTGATGATCCGACCCGAACCCTGCGCTCGCATGTGCGGCAGGACCAGCCGAGTGAGTTGAGCTAGGCCGAAGAGGTTCACTTCGAGCTGATACCGGGCGTCGTCGAGTGGAACGTCCTCGACCGGACCGTAGAGGCCAAAGCCGGCGTTGTTGATAAGCACGTCGATGCGCCCCCCGTCGTCCATCATCCGGTTTACCGCGCGCTGGTTGTGGTCGGAGCTGGTGACGTCCATCTCGACTGCCGTGATTCCGTGTTCGGCGAGGTCCTGCATGCGGTCCAGCCGGCGGGCGCCGGCGTAGACACGGTGGCCCTCGCGGGCCAGGAGGATTGCAGCTTCGCGGCCCATGCCGGAGGAAGCTCCCGTGATCAGAATGGCTTTGCTCATGGTGCTCATTATCCGATATCCATTTGGTCGACCATGAGGCCCCTGCGGAAGCCGATTGCCAGACCGAAGGTAAATCGGAGCACCCAAGGGTGGTAGAAGGCTGTGCCTGTAGCGCAACTTCCGGCACAAGTCGATAGTGGCCTCCAAGGTTTCGTGGACCCGGTCGCCGTCCTCTCAGTGAAGGGCAGCGAGATCGCCGCTTTCTTAGACTGCCGTCGGGGACGCTGCGGAGATCCGTCGCCGGACGGAAACAAACCACCCGTTCTCGGGGGGCTCAGTGGCTCGTCCGTGGGAGAATTTCGAGCTTTGCCCGTCTTGCGGGAGGCGACTGTGGAACGCGCCGAAGCGCTGGAGCCAACACACGGTCGCCACATCCACCGCATCCCGCGCGGAGGGAGACTTCAGATTCGCGGCCTCCATCGCCCGGTGGACAGGGTTTTTCTTCACCGTGCCGAATGGCATCTTGCGCGATACGCAACCGACAGGCCAGGTCGATACCACGCGCCACCGGGTAGTCTGTCTCGCTCAGAATCGGGACAGCCGGAGTCCCGTGACCTCCCCAAGTACCCCAGCTGCTGGCGGCTCCGGTGGCGCTTGCCGCCGCCAGTGGCACCCCGAACTCATCAGGATAGGCGATTGATGCGGTGACTTCTTCCTCGATCTCTCATCATCTGCCGGCCCACCTGCGACATCTCGTCAGCGTGCGGCACAGCACTCATCCACTCCTTACGCGTGCGGCGTCTGCTCCCGGCCGGAGATAATCTGCCTTGATGACGATGCCGGATGGCCGAACCCAGGTGGCGTTTCCTAGGAGACAGTCGCCCTCGTGGAACCGTCGCGGATGGCTTCCAGAAGCACGATCCGTGCGCGTGCCGACAGGCCGACCGCTCTGGAACAAACGCCCGACGCAGTCCAGTGGTCTTTGGCCGCCATTTCTGTCTCGACGACCGGGAGGTGCGGATTGCGAAGGACGTGCGGGCCGCTTCGTACTGTCGTCGGAGCGACGCACGCTCGCCGGACTCTTTGTCTTCGCAATCTTGGCCCCGTTGAGCTTCACCAACTGCTGGTATGGCAACGATCCCAAGGAGCTTACGGCGGTCTCGTGGGGTGGCTACTATACGGAGGCGAGTGTAGAAGCTTACTACCGACCGTTTGAAGAAAGCACCGGTTTCACGGTTCGGCAGCTGACGTACAGTGGCGGGCTTGAAGAGATACGGGCACAGGTCACCTCGGGCGAGATCGAGTGGGATGTCGTAGACTTGGAAATCTTCGACGCGGTCCGTGGCTGCAACGAAGGACTGCTGGAGCCCATCCCTTGGGTGATGCTGGCACCCGCCGCGGACGGCACCCCAGCGGAGGACGACTTCCTGGAGGACACAACGACGGAGTGCGGTGTCGGCGCTTCTGTGTACTCGACGATCTACGCGTACAACGAGGAACGATTCCCCCACGAGAAGCCCACCACGGTCGCTGACTTCTTCGATGTTGCGCGCTTCCCGGGGCGCCGCGGCATGCGGCGCTCGCCTCAGGTCAACTTGGAGTTCGCCCTAATGGCTGACGGCGTCCCGCCGGCGCAGGTGTACAACGCGCTCCGCACGCCAGCCGGCCAGGAGCGGGCGTTGCGCCGACTGGACGGCCTGCGCGATCACATCCGCTGGTGGGTGGGCGCGGATGATCCGGTGGAGATGCTCGCCACCGGAGAAGTCGTGATGTCGACCTCCTTCAACGGGCGAATGTTTCACGCCCGGTTCTTGCAGGGACACCCGTTCACCATTGTTTGGCACGGTCAGGTGGTGGACATCGGTCAACAGGGGATTGTGCGCGGAACACCGCGGCTCTCGCAGGCGTACCGGTTCGTGCGCCTCGGCTCCTCCGCCCAGGCCATCGCGATGCTCTCACGCCACACGGCGTACAGCCCTTCCCGTAGGTCGGCATTGCCGCTGGTCACCACACATGTCGGGTCGGGAGTGGAACTCGCGCCGCACCTGCCCGGCGCGCCCGAGAACATGGGACACGCCCTCCGCAGCGACTGGCGTTGGTGGAGCGACAACTTCGACGACGTGAACGACCTGTTCCAGGCGTGGCTCGATAGGTAGGGGACCCGCCGAGGGAGAGCCGGACTCCCGTGACCTCCCCAAGTCAACCCAGCCGCTGGCGGCCCCGGCGGCGCTCGCCGCCGTCAGTGGCACCCTGACCGCCACTAGAATGCGCGGCTTTGTTTCATCCGGCCCGGATGCCCACCACCTCGGACTCGATCCCGGCGAGGGGTGGGGCCGGTTTCTCTCTGGTGACACCCTGGCGATGAACGAGAACGAGTTGGTTCACGACGACGTGCGGACGGAGTACCACCTGACCCGCGAGAGCTGGGTGAAGGGCACCCACCGCTTCTTCGGAAAGGTCAGCGGGCAGGTCGTCGAGCGACCACGCAACGCCGTGGAAACCTGGGAATGCCACATCCACCAGCCGACCATGTACGAGTCGAAGCGGCGCATCGCGAAGATGCTCTGGCACGACGAATCGGTGCCGCAAGCCGAACGGGACGCCCTCCGCGCTCGTCTTCAGCGCCCGTTTTGACGCTTCTCCGCCGGTAGATCCTCAAGCAAGGTTCGGGGTCAGGTATGAGGCCCACTGCTCCATGAGGGCCCGCCGCCGCTCGAACAGGTCCGTGCGCCGGTAGACCGCCTCGATGGCGTTCGTGTTCACGTCGGCCAGCGCCAGTTCGCACACCGCGCCCAGTGCATCGGAGCACTCCGCTGCCCAGTCACCGAAGCTCGATTCGCGGTTGGGGCGGATGCTCCGCGGGACTACCGGCGATCTCCCCTCGCCTCGCCACGGCCTGCCGGGCAATCTCTGACCATTCGTTCCGGACTGAGCTTTTGGGCGCGGGCGACACCGCCCTTCAAGCCTTCCAGGCGGCCCCAGGAAAGCTGCTGTGGCGCTGCGTACCTCGGCGTCGTGATCTTCGGAGCCCTCAAGGAGCTCGACAAGCTCCTCCGAGGAACAATCTCCAGGATCAGGTTTCTCACCCATCCCGTCTTTGTTCTCGTTCATCTGCGGACAGTGCAACAGTCTCGGGCGCGCTTCTTGGCCTAGCAAGTAGGGCCGGGCAGTACTAGGGGCCGGAAATAGCAGCAGGAGTCCGATGCCGTCGGGCTACCCGCTGAATACAAGAGCCGAAACGTCTCGCGGTCGGTTCTCCCGTCCTCGGTAAGATTTCCTGATGTCCCTGATCTCACTCGCGGTGCTGCTTGTGGCGGTCGCGGTCCTCGGCCTCGCCGCCCTGCTCATCCGGCGGCGCTGAACGACCGCGGGGTGCCCTTCGAGGGCGACAAGGATCTGCTCGACTACCTCGAGACCGCCGGTGCGGGCGCCGGGTTGCTGGAGGGTTTCCGGAGGGCCGTCATTCACGGCGTGGACAATCGGGATTTCTTCGCGTGGAGCGAGAATCGGAACGGCATCACGATGCCGAGTTCCTGGTGGTGGGAAAACCGACACCGGTAAACGCTCAACACGCAGATCGCACTCCGCAACAGCCGTCGCCTGCAGGCAGCGGTGCGCACCTCGCGCGTGCCGGCCGTGAAGACGCTGGCGGAGTTCGACTTCGCCTTCCAGCCGAGCATCAAGCGCGAGCAGATCAACAGCCTGGACGAGCTGGGGTTCCTCGATCGGGCCGAGAACGTCATCCTGCTCGGCCCGCCGGGGGTGGGCATGACGCATCTGGCGATTAGCTTGGCGGTGACCGCTGCCGAGGCGGGCCAGCGCGTCTACCACGGGACGTTGGCGGGCCTGATCGACTCGCTGATGGAAGCCAGGGCCGCGGGAGAACTGCCCCGCCGGCTCCGTGTGCTGACCCATCCCGCGCTGCTCGTAGTGGACGAGATCGGCTACCTGCCGCTCAGTCAGGATGGCGCCGTGCTCTTCTTCCAGTTGATCAACGCCCGACACGAACAAGCCTCGACGGTACTGACCTTGAACAAGGGCTTCGAGGAATGGGAAACGGTGCTCGGCGACGAGGTGATGGCGGCGGCGCTCGACGGGCTCCTGCACCACTGCCACATCGTCAACATCCGGGGCAACAGCTACCGGATGCGGGAGCACCAGCAGTGGCTGCGGTCCGCGGCGGAACGCCAGCGTCAGGACATCGCCAAGTGACCCCCGCCACCGCAGCCGGCTGGCGTGATTCGGCCCCGACTCCGGTCGCTCCGCTCCCTCCGTCCGGGCCGAATCGCCGGGACCACGTCACCGGAACAACGCCTACTTCGCTCCCGATCCCTCGACGCGAAGTGTGCAGTTTTCAGTTGCCATTGACAGTCCGCCGCTACCGACGTTTTACTATTGCCACTGAGCGCTTCCTGCTGCCATCGCCGAAACAGCACGCCATGAGGCTTATGCCCACTACTTTCCGCGCGCTCCGTCTCGCGAGCGCCGTCATCCTGACGCCTGCCCTCCTGGTGCCGCCCGCACACGCGGCGCTCCAGGATCCGCTGGCGATCCATTTCGTCGCTTCCGGGGACTACGTCTTTTCTTCGGCGCGGATCACGGTGGACGGCCGACTCGGGGAGGGAGACCGCCTGCAGGTAGCTCTGATCGCTCCGTCCGGGCGCAGCGAGTCCCTCCGGCTGGACCGCGATGGAAACCGTTTCTCCTGGACCGGGCAACTCACGGAGGCCGGGGAGTGGCGCGCGGAGGCTACAGCCAGCGGGGCCCGCGCACGCCGGACCGCGAGCGCAACCGTCTTGCTGGAGGAAGGAGCGCCGACCTGTTCCCTGACGATCAGCGCGCCCGAGCAACCGACCCATTACCTCGACGCGGAACTCATCGCCGACAGTTGTGCCGCAACGGCCATCACGGGGAACATCGCCGCCCGCTACGTAACGGTTCTCCAGAACGGCGTGCAGATTGCGAGCATGGACGCCAGTCAGCAGTGCGAGCGCCGTTTCATCCTTCCGGGCGGGGGCGCCTACGAGGCCACGCTGACCGTGGCGGACAATCGCGGGGTCACGGCCACGTGTAGCAGCGCAGACGTGGGAGTGGACGCGCTATACCCTGGCTACTGGCCGATCGCCGACTTCGCGACGGGCATCTATAGCAGCGAGAGGCCCGACATCGCGGATGCTTCGGGGACGGCTTGGCTGAGCGGCGCCGGCTTCGGACTGACCGTACCGCGTGACGCGGCGGCAGAAGAGACGAGTGCCTTTTCGGTCCGGGCGGGTGGCGGATTCGCCCACAACTACTGGGTCGGATCGTCCGTTGACGTCCTGATGACGAGGCAGACTCCGGGCGGGTTCTTCGGGGCCGGTGCCGGCCTTTGGGGAATTGGGGACACCGACATCCTCGACGGTGGAGTCTTCGGCACCGCTGGCCTGAACCTGCCCAGCTATACCGGGGCCGGACAGGTGCAGGGATTCGTGGAACTGCGACTGTTCGCGCGCCACATCAGCGCGCCCCAAGACAACTTTTCCAGCATCGTCGGCGTCCGGTTCAATTTCAAGCGAACCCACGAACTTCTGGCCCGCTGAGGCGGTTCGTCGTCAGCCCGCAGACGTGACCCTGACGGTGCTCGGCGTGGTTGCGCGCTTCGGCGGGGAAACGGCGGGCCGGAGTCGCTTCACGCGCGCTAGCTACTAGCCCCGGATGAACGCCGTTTTGGGGAGGCGTAGGGGAGGCCGGGAGATGGAGCGGTCTAGGAGTTTCAGGCGTTCGTTGGCGGTGCGTTCAGCTTCCTCCGCGACACCACCGACACCGCGGCGAACATCGCGGCCTCAAGCGCGTCGCCTTCCTCTTGGACTGTTCGCTGCCTGCACGCCGAAGCCGACAACGGGGACCAGAATCGCCCAGATCACGCTCGAACTGCGGACGCTGACGACGGCGCCGCTGCGTGGCTAAGCGGCGTTCGGACGGCTCAGAACGAGATCGTCATCGTCATCGAGACGGTCCGCGGCGCGCCCAGCCAGGCGGCGTTCTCGGTAATGGCGGACAGATACGGCTTGTCCAGCAGGTTGTTCCCCACGAGTGAGAACTCCGTCGAGCGGAGCAGCTCGCTCACCGCCTCGCCGGAGAAGCGGACATAGGCGTCCACCAGCCAGTAGGCGTCGGCGTACCAATCGGCGCTCAGGCTGACTCGCCGCGACGACGTGTACTTGGCGGTCACTCCGGCGCCGAGCGGGCCGCTCCGGTCGAGCGAGACCACCCAGAGCCGGTCCGGCACCCCGGTAACGCGCGTCCCCGGCGCGATGCCCTGGTTCGCATCCACGAGAGGGTCCCCGCTGCCGAGATAGGCTGAGTCGTTGGCGGTGAAGGCGGTGTAGAACGATGCCTGACCCGGCAACTGCACCGTCGCGGATAACTCGAGCCCGCTCGTCTCGAGGCCGCCGGCGTTGAAGTAGCCGCCGCCTCCGGGAATCAGGTAGTTGGGGCCCGTGGGAGTGGCCGGGCCGAGGTAGAAGATCCGGTTTTGGAAATCAATGGAATACCAAGTGGCGCCCAGCGCGACCCGTTCTCCCGAATACTGGAGCCCGAGGTCCAGGTTGGAGGCCGTCTCCGGCTCCAGTTCGTCGAAGCTTCGCCCCGGAACCTCAAGAAGCGTGCTGGCGATCGCCCGGAAATTCTGGGAATAGCCGGCAAACAGGTTCAGTCCCTCGACGGGTGTCTCGAAGGTGACGCCCCCCGAGAACAGCAGGTCGGAATCGGAATTCACCGTCAGCGTCGCTTCCTCGCCGAACACGTCCTCGCGGCGCACGCCGACCAGGAACTGCTTGACGCCGCCGCTCAGCGCGAGGGGGCCGGCATAGATCGTTTCCTCCACGTACCACTTGAAGATGTCCTGCGGGAACTGCCACTCGTACTGGTGCCAGTAGGCGCGCTCGTTCCACTTGAAACTCAGCGTCGGGTCCAGGATCTGGTGCCAGTCCCGGCCCAGGTCCCGCCGCGAGGTCTCATACCAGATGCCGGCGCGCAGGGTGCTGCCGGCCCTCCCGATGCTGGTGAACCACTCCTCGTCAAGGGTTACGCCGAGGCGGTTCTTCCCGTAGTGACTGTGGCGGTACGACTGCACGGGAGTTGCCCCCGGATGGCACGTCGGGTCGACCTCGGGGCCCCCCGAGCCGTAGTAGTTGAACAGGAACGAGGAGGTGCAGCCGGGCGTCGGCCCGACTGCGACGCCGTTCGCGTCCACGAAGCGGATCAGCCCGAGCTGCGAACCGCCCCGCACCGTGGAAGCACCCGCCAGTTCCGATTCTGGGCCGCCGGCATCGTCTTTGAGATCCACGATGAAGGGGGGCAACCAGTCGCCCCGGCCCACGTGGTGGTGGAAATAGGCGCCCACGCTCACCAGCGTGGCGCCGGTCAGCGACCAGTCCGCCTTCAGGTAGCCGAACGTGTTGTTCCGGCGCGTCTGCCAGCCGGGCCGGTAGAACTGGTTCAGGTAGGGGATGCCCGGCCATTCGCCGATCAGTCGGTCCCACCGTGGGTTGGCCCGGAAGTCGGCGTCGCTGTAAAGCCGCTGATACACGTCCTCGTGGATGCTGTCGAAAGAGAAATACCCCGTCAGCTCCAGGTCCTCGTGCGAGGAAACCAGCTTGGCGGCGACGTGCTCGCGCTCGTTTCGCGCCGAACCCTCGACCCAGTCGGTGGCCTCCTGCCGGCCGGCGGCGATCCAGGCGCGGGTCCCGCTGCCGAACAGCGGTCCCGTGTCGAGCCGCATGAAGAAACGCTTGCCCTCGTTCTCCCCCAGAGTGGCGGTGGCGGTGTAGGTGCGCTCGACCGCCGGATCGTCCGTCCGATAGTCGAAGGTGCCTCCCAGCGCTTCGACGGAGCGGGACGCGATGTCGGCCGTCCCCTGGGAAACCTCGACCCCGCCGAGGTTCATCGGATCAATGAAACGATTGGCCTTGGCGCCGCTCCAGTAATCGGAGGTCCCGTTCGAGAATCCATCTATCGTGGTGCCGATCTGCGCCTCGCTGAGGGTCACCTGAAAACCGCGCATCGCGACGTTGCTCGACCAGTCGTCAAAACCGTAGGCGTCCCCCTCCTGAATGGACACCCCGGGCAGGTTGTCGGTGACCGACGTGATGTTCGTAATGTTCGACTGCTGCCGCATCATCGGTTCCGCGACGATGTTGCGCGCGAAGGGCCGGGGCTCCTCGGCGACGACGCTCACCGCTTCGATCAGCCGCGAGATCTGCAACTGGATGGGGACCGTCTCGACGCCCCCCGTCCCGACGGAGACCGTGACCTCCGCCGTCTCGAAGCCCGGAAGCGCCGCCGCGACGACATAGTCGCCCGGCGCGAGTCCGGCGGCTACGTAAGCGCCGTTTCGGCCCGTTACGTGCTCCTGGTGGACGCCGCTTCCGGTCACGGTGACCACCACCCCGGGCAGCGGGCTGCCGGTCACGTCGGCGACGACGCCTTCGATGGTTCCGGTCGGCTGGGCGCCGACAGCGGGCGCCAGCGATAACACCAAGGTGGCGAGGCCGAGCCGTTCGAAGGCACGCCAAAGTACAGTTCCACGCATCATCGGATTGCTACCTCCTGTTGAATCCACTCCTCTAGTCTCCCACACGGTCCGCGACGGGTCCCGCGTAGGCAGGCGGAGTCTTCGTAGGCGGTGCGGTCCTCAATGGGGACGCGGAGATCGGGGGACAACTCGCGGACGGCGCTCACGGCCTCGTGGGCTCGCTCCCGGCGCTTTGGAGCCGGGGGCCTCCGCGACTTGGTCGAGGGCGACCTGCTCAGCTTGGGCGAAGTCGGCCGTGCGCGCTGGTGCGCAGGTCGCCGGAGGTGAGCCGCTACGCTGCTGAACCCCCGGCCGTTCCGCCCCGGTTCGCAGCTAGGCCGCACGGTCACGAACGCCGTGGCGGACACGATGCACCGTCGCGACTGCCGCGAGGGTGAGCGCCAGCAACAGGCAGAGTGAAACCGCATACCCCTTCGACAGGGTGAACCACGAGGCGACGGCCACCTGTCCGGCGGACACGTCCGGATAGCCAGTCAGCATGAGGACGACCTGGACGTTCTCGCACAGGTCGAGCACGCCCGCCGCCAGCGGCAGATAGGCCAGTCGACAGAGCCGTTCCGTTGGTCGGAACCGGTAGACGAATCCGGCCAGGAAGCTGACGTAAACGACCGGCAGCAACGTATCCAGCGTGACGCTGGACCACGCATACACTCGCCGCCCGCGCTCGCCATAGCTCTCCATCGCGGCGACAGCCTCGGCGTAGGTGTAGCCCGGCTTCACGTCGAGCAGTTCGCCGCCGATGGGCAGAGCGGGAAACACCATCACGAGCAGCACCAACGTCGCGACCAGCGTGGCACCTAGAACCGGCGTTCTGCTGGCGGACTCGACGTACTGCCTCATGTCCTTCGCCTCCGGTGCCGGCGGCGAGAGCGGGAACCCGTGCCGTCACCCGCAATCGGGCGTCTGGCGCACGGCCCCGCGCTTACCTGCGTCACTTTACCCGACCGCTGACGCGCTCAACCCTGGCCGGGATGGTGCCAACGACCGACCCAGAAGGGCGCGCGATGGTCGACTGATTCATCGCCGCCCTCTCCGCCGGAACGGGCGACCACTCGAAGGCTACGAGGTTGGCGATCACGGTGCCGGCCTCGGTCGCCGAGGTGTGCGTATCGGCCCAGGCGGGCGAGCTCGTTCAGGTTTCGCCTATACAGGCAACCTGCACGTTGTGCTCCCGCTGAACGGCCAAAGCGGCGCGGTCCGGGTCTGCGTCAGCGCCATCGCCTGCCGCAGTCGCGCGGAGGTCGACATGCCGGACGCCGCGGCCTTGTCCTTCTAGGCGGCAGGCGCCGCCCGCGTGACGCGGGCGGCGATCACGACGGTGCGGCGCTCAGCCATGGGCGCACCGGCGAGGGGTTTCGGGGGCGACGCCCCCCGCCCGCGTGTGCTCCGGCAGCGGCGCGAGAGGCCGGGGGTGCGAAGAGGGACGCAGCATTCCCTCGCCAGTCCCAGTGTGTACACAATGGGTAGGCTGGCCCTCGTGCCTTAGTGGTCATCGGGAAGGCACGGAGCCTGCTCCGAATCCGGCGGCGAGCGTTAGACGTTTATCGACGGATAAGCGTAAATTCAAGACCGCGTCCTTGGCGCGCTGCTTGCCCGCCGCGGTTGGCCGGACACCGGACCGGCCCTCCCTCAGCTGCCGCCGGGAAAGCTGCGGAGACCCAGCGCGGCACGGAAACGCACCTCCCGTCCCCGGGGAATGCCCACCGGCTCGTTCGTCCAAGGATTCCGCGCCACACCCGTCTTGCGGGGAGTATTCGGCCTGTGCGGGAACTCTGGCGCATAAACGAGGAGGAGGCGGCGATGACCGAGCCTTCTGCATCCGCACCCGGCGTTCCGCGACCAGAAGCTGGCAGATGGCCAGGAATCCGAGGCCAAACGCGACATCGCCCGATTCCCGCGAGGAGTGCACGGCTGCGCGGTCAGCTTCGAGGCGACTACTGGGGTAGCGGAAGATCACCCTCTCTCCGCCACCCCGCGATAGCCACCGCAGTTCAAGAAGAACCGTTCACACCATTGCATTTCGCTCGCATGTTCGCGAATCCACTTTCCGCCTCCTACCTCAAGCGTATGATGCTCCCCATCCTGCTCATGAACCTCTTCGCGCCGCTCACCGACCTTTGCGCGTCGCGCCGGAACGCCCGCCGCCGAGCGGCGGCGCTGGTTCCGGGGACGGAATGATGTGCACGGAACCGGACCTTCAGGGCTTCCTCAACGCCCTCGAACGGCATCTCGCCGAACACGAACGGAGTGAGCGGGAGAGCGGCGAGAAGCTAAAGGGGGAACTCGCGGAGATGTTCACGGTGATGGAACTTTCGGTCGCCGCGGCCACGCTGGCGGTGCGGGTGGTGGAGGATCGGCTCAAGGACGGCCGAGACCGCCGCATCGCGGCCGACTTTTCTGCCGCGGGGCTAGCGGTGAACCGCGAGATCGATCTCTCGCGGATCTTCGCGCGCCTGCTCGACCCCAGCGGGGCTCACGCGCAGGGTGCGACGTTCCTCGCGCTTCTTGTCGAAGAACTGCGCCTCGCCCCGGGGAATTCTGGACGGCTCGCCGCATTCCGGTCGCCGCCCGGCACCGGGAGCCGCGTGTCTCTCGAGCATCCGACGGGCGAGATCACCACCCCGAACGGCGAGAAGCGCTCGGGCAGCATCGACATCCTCGTCGAACTCGCGGACGGTCGCCGCATCGCCATCGAGAACAAGCCCTGGGCAGGAGAGCAGGACAAGCAGATCCCTCGGTATCTTCTCTACCTGCAGGGGCTTTCCGCCGGTCGTGACACAAACGATGAGAACGTTGGCAACGAGAAGTTCGTCCTTCTCTATTGGGTTGGCTGGACTGGCGACGGGAGCGACCCAAACCTCAAGCCGCTGGAAGAAGGCGACTCTCTGCGGGATCGGTGCATCAAGATGCCCTACCGGGAGACCAGCAACGCCCCGTCCGTCGAGGGATGGTTGCGCCGCTGCGCGGTCGCGTGTGAGGCGCAGCGCGTGCGTTCGTTCTTGATCGACCTGATCCGGTTCGTCGAGGGAGCATTCCCAAGGTGACCGCCCCCGCCACCGAAGGAGTCTGAATGACCACTGAACCCATCCGCGCGGAAGTCGTGGTGGAGTTTCTCCGGCGAAACCCGCGCTATCTCGAACTGGGTCTCGAAGTCGAGGCCGGACTTCAGTGTCTAAGGAAAGAGGCCAATGATGTCGTAACTTCCCGTTTGGACGATGAATTGGCGAGTTTGGAAAGGAAGTCTGGCTGGAAACTGACGAAGCCGCCTCGGTCCTCTGGTTGGTTGTTCTCGCACCAGAATGCCGGTTGGCAAACGAAAACGGGAACTTGGTCCGGAGTCTGGCTCTGGCGCCCCTCAGCGAGGTCGCTGGATTTCACCGTCGGAGTTGAAGGCTGGCCAAACGATGCCACAGACCTCGGGAAGTCTCTTCGCGAGGCCGGACGTAGCGCTATCGGTTCGTCGGATGCCTGGTCTGGCCCCCGTGGCAGCCGGCAAAAGATGGAGTGGAGTTTCCGCGGAGACGCGCTGCTTCTGGCCGACCACCGGAACGAGGGCATCCAGCGGATCATCGCCTTGGTGTCGGCGTTGGTAAAGGCCGCCAGCTAACCCTGAGTCCCGGTCAAATCAGGATTGCGGCGAGAGAGTCCGGGCTGGCGTTTCCCGACTGTTGCGCCCGGCCTACTACCCGCGACGAAGGCAGGGAGCGCTGCGGGTAAGCGCCCTAGCCCAAGCGAAACGGAATCCCCTTGGCGAAGAGTCCGCGCATCACGCTCGTGGCCGCGCTCCCCTCGCGTGGATCAGCGCCGCGATTCGGCCGGGAAGCGGAGGGCCGATTCCCGCGAGGAAATTGCACCTCTGCGGGGTCGCTCCGCTACGCAACCAGGGCAAACCCCCCTTTTTCTAGTGCTTTTGCGCATCCCCGTGGACACGATCCCGTTCTCCCCGTCGCGATCACGCTCCGGCGACCCTGCCCTTCTGGGTCAGGGTCTGGGCTGCAAGCGACCCCCCCTACTTTTTTCGACCCCTCCTCCTTCTCAATCCATCGTGGCTTGTTCAGGGGGAGGTGTCGGAGTCCAACCCAAGGAGGGCTGAGTGTGACCAAGAAAGTAGCCCTGATTGTCGCTGGAATGGTGGACCTCGAACTGGACCCATTCCTTTTCCTCGACAGGCAGAGGCGATGTCCCGATGACCTAGAGGAACTTCCAGAGGACTGGGTCCGGGTTGGTCGAGACTTGGATCGAGGCATGGTTTTCGAGGAAAAACGGCAGATAAGGAGTGATTTTGACGGTGTCCAGGCGAAAGAAGCAGCAGCCCAAGCCCAATGACAACTCCGGCATTGAGTCGGGAACCTCCATCGAACTCAGCGCCGAATACCGCGGCCCACTCCCACTGCCAGCTCTTTCGACCAATATGAGCGGACCCTTCCGGGTGCTGCGGAGCGGATTCTCTCGATGGGAGAGTCCGAGCAGAAGTCACGACACAAGACGCAGGGAGACAGCTTTGGGCTCGAACGCTTCAAGACGATCTAGGGCTTTGTTGGCTGGGGGCTTACTCTTGGAGCAACCGTCTATCTCGGACACATCGGAGAAACCATCGTCGCAGCCATCCTTGGGAGCGGAATCGGACTCTCTGGAATCGCCAGAATCCTGAAAGCTGTCCTCGGTAGAGACGACTAATCACCCGGTTTCTCCGACTCCGGATATGCCGGAGGGGCTATTCGGGGTTTTCGGGACTGGACTGGATCGGCTCGGGGATGTCGGGAACCGGCTCCCCGGTCAAGATCGCCTCGATTCGTAGTGTGAGGATGGCCGATCGCGCATGAAGCGCTCTTCTCTCATGCTCCGCGACGTCAAGCAGCGACTCCAGGTGGTCGATCTTCGCCCTGAGCATCTCCGTTCCCGACACCTGAATCTCGATAACCCGATTCAGCGCCACTACCTGCATCAGCGACGCGCCTAGAAGCCCGCTCGCGAGGGCAACGGCAACAAACAGTTTCCAGTGCCTCGCCATAGCGATACCTCTTGGATCGAGCTATCTGCGACGGATGAGGAGTGCCGCAAACCCGAGAAGTGCCAAGCCGACTAGTGTCTCGTCACTCATCCAGTGTCGGATAGAGCCGTTTCAGTTTGGTGCGGGCGTCGGCCGTGGTGAACTGCCAGTTGACCTTGGCCTGGATCTGATCGCGGGCCGCCTGCCAGGCGGCGACCTCATCTTGTAGGAC
>JAJDUD010000055.1 GCA_022826825.1 Acidobacteriota bacterium
CCGCCGGACCCGCGAATGCGGGGAGCTGATCCCCTCCGGACCCGCGAATGCGGGGAGCTGACACCCGCCGGACCCGCGAATGCGGGGAGCTGATCCCCTCCGGACCCGCGAATGCGGGGAGCTGCCGTCCTCCGGCTCCGCGTTCATGAGCTGGGCTCGTTCCTCGGCGGCGCAAGCGCCGTAACGGCCTCGTCAAGGACTTCACCAGCGTGCCCAGTTCTCCCGCCAGCAACCCCAACGAGGCCACCACATGAGCTCGATCAACCCGGGGGGGGTGGCCCAGTCTTAGATGTCGCCAGCGGCCCAGTTTTGGATGTCGCCAGCGGCCCAGTTCTAGATGTCGCCAGTGGCCCAGTTTTAGCTGTCGCCAGCGGCCCAGTTCTGGATGTCGCCCGACATCGACAGGGGGTCTGCATCGGGTCGGTGAACCGCGAGGCGGAGCGGTTGGAGCGACCAGCCAAAGGCCCCACCGGCCTCCGCGCATTACACCTGTAAGTTACGTTGTAACATCAACAACAATTACGCCTTTACAACACACTTAGAACGCATGGATCGCCACCAACCTCGCATACCCTTGCCCCGGCATGTCGGTCCTCAAACTCCGGGACGAGGATCCCGTCCCCGAACCCGACAAAGAGGTCGTCCTTCCCGAAACGCCTCCGGGGCTGGACGCGATCAAGGCCTGGATGCGGGAACCGCGCCCCTGGCTTCGCGGGATCAAGCTCTGGATCAAACACATCCTCTCGGCCGGTCCCGTCACCTGGAAATGGCTGCGAGAACACGTGCCTCGGGCGGTGAAGTGGCTGCGCAGACTGCTGCGCCGGATCGCGAACCGCGGCGCCCCGGCGGTGCGGCCCCTGGCCGAGGTCGGCAAGGTCCTCCGCGAACTCGGCGAACGGATCGGCGGCGTGGCGGACGAACTCCGCGACCTCCTCGGCAAGCAAACGCCACCCGGGACACAGTTGGAGGGACTCGGACGCATCGCCCAGACCGTCGGCCGCCTGATCGTGTCCACGGCAAGATTCCTGGGAGCCGTCCTGAAGCTGATCGGCAAGCTCCTCGCTCTCCTCACCAAGCTCGAATCCCCTCCCGCCCCGGCCCCACCCCGCGAAACACCCGAGCCGCCACCCGAACCAGATCCCAACCCGCGGAAGGATCCCAAGCCCGACGAAGGTCCGGCGGAAGAGGACCCCGAGCCGGACCCGCCGGGGGAAGGAACTCCGGAGCCGGTCCCCACGCCGGTTCCGGATCCCGGCCCGGACCCCGCGCCGGAACCCGACCCCAACCCGGACCCCGCGCCGGAACCGGATCCCAACCCGGACCCCACGCCGGAACCGGACCCCAACCCGGACCCCACGCCGGAACCCGACCCCAACCCGGACCCGCCGCCGGACCCGGACCCCGGCCCGGACCCGCCGCCAGAACCGGACGCCGATTCCAGTCCGACCACTCCCGCGCCTGTCCCGGAACCCGACCCGACCGTCCCGTCCAAAGCGGACCTCGAAGCGCGCCTCAAGGGCCTCCCCACCGTCCTGCACGAACAGGTCCTCGCCAACGAGGGGCGCACGCCACCGGACATCCTGCGCCCGCTGATCCTGGACATCTGCCTCAGACGGGACTGGTCCACGTCCAGGCAACTGGCGCGCTGGCTGGGCATGCACGGGCCCAGCCTCGCGGAGCGCCACCTCGGCCCGCTGGTCCGCGACGGCCTGCTCGAACTCAAGTATCCGGACCGTCCGAGCAGCCCCCGGCAGGCCTACCGCACCTGCCGGGACAGGTGGCCGCCCCGACGGTAGGACGCCCCGGCCGAAAGCTCGCCGCGAATCCACGTCGGCGCCCGACCGCCTCGCGAGCCGCGCCATGGAGGCCCGCGACCTGCCGCGGCGCGCCGTCTGCCGCAGCGTCGTGAGCGGCATCTCCCTCGTGCTCCGTTGTCGCTCGCCGTTCTCGGCGTCCCGTTGACACGCTGAACCAGCGCCGGTTCCGCCGCGCGGCCTGCGCCGGCATGCCCCGGCGCGGCATCTTCGCTTCGACTTTTCCACATTTCGCTCCGGAACGGGAAAAAACGGGCCCGAATCTCGTCTATGGGAGTAGAGGAGGACGCCGCGTCCTCCGACGCATCCCCCAGGAGTTCCCGATGCCCCAACCCGCCCCGAAACCAGCCGCAAAGCCCGCTCCGCCAGCGGCGGACCGTCCGCCACCCGGTCCCGACGCTGTCAGCCCGGAACCGCCGGAGGAGGGCGCCATCTTTCGCGCCCTTCTAGACGCCGGCACCGAAGCCGTGGTCGCCTATACTGCGGAAAAGCGGCTGCACACCATGATGTCGGAAGCCATAGCTCAGCAGCTTCAGCCGCTCGTGCGGGAGATGAGCCGCCGGTTCGACGGAATCGACCGCCGACTCGACGGAATCGACCGCCGACTCGACGTGATCGACGGTCGGCTGAACGAACATGATCGCAAGCTGGCCGTGGTCGCCGCGCAGACGCGGCTCCTGATCGGCGCCATGGGTTTGCTGGTGACCGTCCTGATCGCGGTCTTCGGCTTCCTGTTCGCAAACGCGAACTGAACCCGCCCGCGCACCGCGAAGCCGCGGCGCCGGGCCATGACCTCGGGCAGGCCACCCCGCGTCGTTTCGCAACCCGTGCGCTCGGACCCGCTGTTCACGAATCTGTCGTGGGTGCTCTGACGGCGGGACGGCAAGGGACCGCCGGCCTCCATCCAGGCCGGCATCACCGAGCGAAGCGAGGCGAAAGGGACGTAGCTCCGGCGCCGTGGGTGGCGCTCACGGCTTGGAACGCCGACCTCCGGTCGGCATCGCCGAGCGCAGCAAGGCGAGACTGCATCCCCCCAAAGGGCCGACGGCGGCTCTCACGTTCCCATGGCGCGGCGCCATCAACGCGGGTTGCGCGCTCCCGCGCGATGCTGGGCAGAGGCCGGCGCTCCGCTACCTCCGCCACACCCGCGCATGTTGGACGCCCGGGTCGCGGCCCTGGTCGCACACGACCGGAAGCTGGACGTGCTCGCGGCCCGAATGCGGCCCCTGATTGGCGGCATGGGTCTGCTGGCGACCGTCCTCATCTCGGTCTTCGACTTCCTGCTACGTGAACTCGGAGCGCCACATCGGCCCGCTGGTCCGCGACGGCCTGCTCGAACTCAAGGTTCCGGACCGCCCGAGAAGCCCCCGGCAGGCCTACCGCACCTGCCCGGACAGGTGGCCGCCCCGACGGTAGGACGCCCCGGCCGAAGCTCCCCGCGGATCCACGTCGGCGCCCGGCCGCCTCGCGAGCCGCCCCGGCATACCCCGGCGCGGCATCTTCGCTTCGACTTTTCCACATTTCGCTCCGGAGCGGGAAAAAACGGGCCCGAATCTCGTCTATGGGAATAGAGGAGGACGCCGCGTCCTCCGACGCATCCCCGGAAGTCCCGATGCCCCAGCCCAAGCCGCCACCCGCCGCCGTCCGGCCCGGACGCCGCCGCACCGAAACCCCCCGAGGAAGGCGCCATCTTCCGCGCGCTGCTCGACGCGGGCGCTGACGCGGTCGTCCTATACTGCGGAAAAGCGGCTGCACACAATGATCTCCGAAGCCATAGCTCAGCAGCTTCAGCCGCTCGTGCGGGAAATGAGCCGCCGGTTCGACGAAGTCGACCGCCGACTCGACGGAATCGACCGTCGGCTGAACGAACATGACCGCAAGCTGGCCGTGCTCGCTGCCCAGACGCGGCTCCTGATCGGTTCCATGGGCCTGCTGGTGACCGTCCTGATCGCGGTCTTCGGCTTCCTGTTCGCGAACACGAACTGAACCCGCCCGCGCAGCGCGAAGCCACGGCGCCGGGTCCACGCCACGTCGATGGCATAGCAAGACACAAGGGACCGCCGGTCTCCAGACCGGCACCGCGTCGCCTCCGAGGCCGCGAAAGAGCGCCGCGTCCATCCGTGTCAAGGTTCCATCCGCCGGTGCCGCTCTTCGTGCCTCGTACCGCCGCCTCGACCGCTCATTCCTTCGTGCGCGGGCCGGAGTTCCCGACCGTCAACGGCTGCTCCGGGTGTTCCTCCGCGGCCGCATCCAGGACCGGTCCCCACCCCCGCAGCGGTAAACGAAACGCCCCCCGCGTGCCGTATCCACCGGTTCGCCACCGGACCGCCTCTGGTAGATTCGCCGTAGTCCCCGTATTGGGATCGGACCCCGGGCCCACACCACCGAAATCGGCGGCCCCCGCACCTTCTTGACCCGCGCGCCCCGCCCCGCATGAACGCGTCGCCATTTTCTCTGCCGAGGGGGCACTCCTATGCAGACAACAAACGAGAAGCACTACACGGACTCCAACTATCGGGAATCGCTGATCGAGAAACGGTTCCTGAATGAACTGCTCACAGCGTTGTGGCCCGAACAAGTAGAAGTGCTGAGGCCCGAAGTGGATTTCGCCGGGTACGACCTAGTACTTGAGGCTCGACAGCAGACGCGCCACGTCCAACTCAAGACGTCCATGCAAAAGGGCTCAGAGTCCGAAATGAAGAAGGGATACCACGGCGTCAGGGGAAGGCTCGGCATGAAGCCAGCGGGCTGTGTGCTCTGGATCGTAGTTGACGACAAGCTGGCGCCCGTGCAGTACAGATGGTTCGGCAACGGACCGGGAGAGCCGCTCCCTGGCTTGTCGGAGTTCCGGAAGGCGCGGCATACGCGACACGATGCGACCGGTACCAAAAAGGAAAGGCAGGACACATACGAAGTGCCTAGAAGGCACTTCAAACCGGTCCCTATGGAGGTCGTTGTCGAAGAGTTGTTTGGACCGAAACAGCTCTAACCCATGGCCCAGAGACCCATGGGGCAACCATCTCAACGCGTTACTCGAACTCTATGACATTGCGCCCTTTACCGCTCGAAAAGCGGTGTTGTTCCGTCCGTGAGATGACGTTGGTGTCAGGTGGCGAGAAACGCCAGCAAGCAAATCTGGGCTGCGGCACGGATCGGAGCGCGAACTGATGAATACCACATGTTTCACTGTCTTCGAGCGCTGCGTGGAAGCCGTGCAATCGGGCGTGCTCATTGAATCTGTCAGCCCCAGGGACAAGGAATTCCACTTCCAGGACTGGTTCCAGGCCCGTCTGCGGCAGACCGGCGCACATTTCGAGGTCGGTGGCCGCAATTCCTATCCGGATTTCTCGCTCGTCGAGTGTGCGGAGGGCTACGAAATCAAGGGGCTCGCGTGGCCAGGCCGGGAGCGAAACTACGACTGCAACAGCCAGGCTCCGACGGGCTTCCACAACGGCCGGCAGATCTTCTACGTCTTCGGCCGCTATCCGGCTGATCTCCGGCCTTACTCGGACGCCGGTGGCGGACGACCTCAGTATCCGGTCGTGGATCTGGTGATCTGCCACGGCGACTTCCTGAACGCTGACCACGATTACGTCCATCGGAACAAGAGCGCGAAGGGTTTCGGCACGTACGGCGACATCATGATCCGGGACCGGAAGATGTACGTTGCCCCGACGCCGTTCGCCCTGACCGACGGAACGACCGGCCTCATGACTCTCATCGTTCCCGACGGCGGCGAAGCTCCCGGCGACTTCAAGCAAGTCGGACGGCTCCTGCGAACGGAAGCGGATGAACTTGTCGTCGCCTACAGGTTCGACCTTCGGACCAACGAACTCGCCGTGGAGCGCGTGCCGAACCCCCACGCCTCCACCGAGCACCGCTTCGTCGCCTATCGGCTCAGGAGTCAGTCGGACAAGCCGGTCACGATGTCGCAGCCGGCTGACGCCGCCGAAAGCTGAGTTCGCCTCAGGCTTCCGCTCGCACCGCCTGACCGAAGAGCGACGGAGGTCTCGCTGACGTCAGGTGGGGGACATCCCGTCCTTGCCCGGATGGCGCTTGTGCAGACCACGTCGCGTCGGCCAGGCCGTCGAGTTCATCGCCGGCGGCCGTCAGGGCGGCGGCGAGTTCCTGCGAACCGCGGCGCGGGCTCAGATGTACCAGGAGTTGACTTCGGAAGATCAACCTGGTGTCGCTCTGCGACAGATGTCTCCCGACCCTCTCGAAGCGCCGCGCCTGCGCCGCTGCCGCGGCGGCCGCCATCTCCCGGGCCTCGTCCGCCGCCACCAGGTTGCGGGAGTCCATCTCGACCTTGCGGCAGACCACGAGCACATCGAGATCAATCGGTTGGCGCGCCTGGGTCTTCGGAGCGGCCACCGACATTTCCGATTTCACCGGATGGCAACGCACAACGGTGAACCCGCCCTCGCGGAGGGCCGTCGCCAGACTGGTCCAACCACTCTCCCGCGAATGGTGATAGCTGAAGACCATGAGGCCGTCATCCCGAAGAACGCGGTGGCACTCGCGGAAGACTTCCGCCAGTTTGCTCGCGAAAGTGTCCGCGTCGCGGTCCTGGACCTCGCGCGGGTGCCGGGTGGTCTGCGGCTCGGCGCCGTTCACCGGGAAGTAGAGACGCTGCCAGGCGTGGAAAAAGTCCGCGAGCTCCGAGTAGTGGACGTTGTCGAAGAACGGCGGGTCGGTGACGACGAGATGGACGCTGCGGTCGGGAATGTCGGTCGCGGAGGAGTCTCCGCTGCGCAGGTAGATCGTTCCCGGCGTCAGTCCGCCCGCCGGATAGCGATCCGCGATCTCGGCGTCCATGGGAGCGCTCAGGCCGAAGACCTTCCTTGACCGGGCCTTCCCGCTCGCGTTCTCGATCGCGATCTCGAACGGCGCGGCCCGGTACTCGATCGCGCGCAACAGGCGGCGGGGGAACAGGGTCGAGAAGGCCCCCGAACTCCGCGCGGTCCCCCAGACGTTCGCTTCGATCGGTGTCCTTTCGGGCTTCAGGATGTGATGCGAGAACATGTGCCGGACGGCGCCGGTCCCTTCGCCCTTGTACGAGGCGAACATGTTGTTGAACTCAAGGGTGCCGGAAAAAAGGACCGCCAGCGCTTCCTTCGCGGGGCCGTCGGCGAGGCGTTGAATCGCATCCGCCAGCGTCGTCAGCGCGAACAGTTGACGCTCGTTGAAGAGTTGGCTCCAACGCCGGTATCCGTAGCGGAGGATCTGGTCCGTGTTGTGTCCGGGGGGGATGGGGTCATCGGGGATCGGAAGCGGGCTCTCGCGCAACCGCCGCCGGGCTTCGTCGAAGGCGTCGAGGTCGTTGGAGGTCGGGGTGAGGTACTCCTTCGCTCCATCGGCCCGCAGCACCAGCTTGGCGAACATCCGGTGCTCGGGAGGCGCATCGCCGGCGCCCGCTGCCCGCGCGATCGAAAACTCATGGTTTCGCGGGCACCGCGCGCTCGTTCGCGCGGCTGGACCTCGCTGCGGATCGAACCGGTAGCCGCACCCGCAACGGGCGCGCCTGGAGTCATCCCGGCACCGGACCAGCGCACCGCACTCCGGACAGACCGCGCGCGCCTCCCGGCGGGCCGATCGCAGTGCGTGCCGGGCGAAGACGTAACGGGAGAAAAGATCCACCGGGTCACCGCACTCCGGGCACGGGAGTCGCTTCACCCAGAAGAAATACAGCGCGTCCGCCGGGTTCCCGAGGCTGTCCGTCGTCCGATAGAGCGACCGGAGCCTGCCGCCGACACTGCGGGCAAGCCCACGGAATTGGTGCTCGAGTTCGTCCGCGGGAAGGCGTCCCAGCCCGACGCGAACGGCGCGGTAGGCAACCGGGTTGATGTCGCCGCCAATCGCGGAACAGCCGAGCTTGACGGCCTCGCCCACGGTCGTGCCGCTGCCCATGAAGGGATCGAACACGGTGAGCCCCGGAAACCGCACCGACCCGTGAAACAGCTCCATGACGGAGGAACCCCGGGGCGCCGCGGCCGCGATGAGCGCCGACCGGAAGACGGAGCCCAGCCGGCGCGCCCACCACTTGTGGACGTGGTAGGGCGGGCGGGAAATCTCCTTCCGCCAGCTCTCCATTTCCGCAATCTCGCTGACCGCCTCGAAGGGGAAGTCGTCTTCGATGGCGCGGGGACCCCCGACGGCGAAGGGGGGCCATTCGCTGGAGGGTGGCTGCGCGCAGAGCGCCGCGGCGGCGCGTACTCCCGCCGAAGCCAGCGCCGGGCGCTGGGCGAAGGTGGTGCGGAGCGTTTCCGGGACGCGCCCGGCGGCCAACAGCAACTCATCCTGGGGCAAGGCCAGCACCGGAGCGAGTCCCTGGAGCAACGACTCGGAAGGCCGGACCCGGCCCCCCTCGACCCGCGACAGGTACGCCGGATCCACCCCGATCTGCTGGGCGAGCGACCGGAGGGAGACGCCAAGTCCCTCGCGCCGCCCCCGCAACAGCTCCCCGATCTCCACGGGCCGATTCTCAGGTGTGTTGACTATCTTGTCAACGCCAAGGAATCGCCGACCTTCAGGTCGGCATCGCCCGCCGGCGGCCGGTACACGCATCGAATCGCGGGCCCGACATGGAATGCCCGGCCGCCCTTCGGTCTGCCGGCGCGCCCCGCGGATCCCCGCCCGACAGCCAGCTCGCACCCTCTTTCACCTGCGCATCCGGCCCCGAGATTCCCGCCGCGCTGGCAACCCCGCCGAGACGCTCCGGTCGGCCGCCGTCTACACGAACCCCGAACCAAGCCAGCCCCAGAAAGCAGAATATTGCCGTCACACTGCACGTCGTTTGCGTTCGTGGTCGTTCTTTGTTGCACTTTGAATGTTTCTGTGCTACATTGTTCCACATGCGGGAGCGACAAGTGCCGGCAAGGCGGCACGAGGATCTCAAGGAAGAAGCGAGCCTGTCTTTTCGGGCGAATGCCGCAGATCTTGCCTCAATGCTGGCCATCGGTAAGCACATCGCCGATTTGACGCGAGACATCGACCCCGATTCCTCTGTGACGGCCGCGACTTCTCGCGCCGGGATCATCAGGTACGCGATTCGGCAGGTTGGTCACCTGGTTCAGACACCGGCAGGACGGCGTGTGTTGACATACGCGGGGCGCCTGGAATTACGGATGTATCGCCGTGCACAAACCGCTTTTGCCGGCTCGTGGCACTGGACTGAGACGTGCTCTGGGTGGCCCAAGACGGATTTTCTTGAGCAGCTTAACCGTCCGCCGGAGGAGTCTCTCTGCCCCACGTGCAGAATGTTGGAAGCGACCGAAACAGAAACCTAAGTTAGCCAAAAAGGAGTGCAAAGATGCCGCAAGGACCTGGAAACGGCGATGGACCGATCGGACCGACGGGGATCGTCAAGGAGTTGACCATCTACATCAATGCGCGGTCGGTGCAGTGGGACAAGCCGACGATTAGTTTCGCACAGGTGGTTGAACAGTGGAACAAACTCGATCCGGATCGACACGTGATAGGTGATCTACCGGGCATCAACTGGACGGCGAAGGACGGCACAAAGGGTATTTTCTATCCGTCGGATAAGCCAATGGCCGTGGTTGATGAACTGTCGTTCAAGATTGACAACTCGTATCTCGCGTAGGAGAAGTGCGTGTCGGAGCATGAATCACGGGCTCGTCGCGAAGCGGAGCACCGTGGTTGGACAATTGAGCGTCGAAACCTTGAATTAGGTGCACTCGGGGTACCTTGTTTTGTTGCACCAAATACTGCTGGAACCTGCCACATCTGGGTAGGGATTGCATCCAACTCGGACGAACTCAAAGTAAGCCATGACTGGCAGCACCGTGCTCTGCACACCGCCAACATACGAGGTCTTCCCGATGGCCGGCTGTACGACCGGTCTGGTAACGAGTTTGCAGTAGGCGTGATTGGGCGCACCCCTTCTGGCCCTGTTTTCTCGATCAAACCCGCGGGGCGCGACTACGAGGACGCTTGGGAGGCGCTAAACCACTACGTCAAACAGATATACGCGCTCTTCCTCGGCCGATCGCCATTGCGTCCGAAAGCGATTCCCCGCCCATATACGTTCGATGTGCTTGGTGACCAACTGCCAGAAGCAGTGGAGTGGCGAAGTCTACTAGCTCCAGAGTGCGTCGCCATCGTCGGACTTGGTGGCGTCGGAGCATGGATCGCAGACTTGGTCGTCAAAGCCGATCCGCGAGAGATTCATGGTTGGGACTACGACTGCATTAAACCGAAGAACATACTCCGGATGCCTGGCGGACTCGACCCGAACGTCTGGATCGGTAGACGAAAGGCCCACTGGTTCGAGGAAACCTACTCCCTCATCCACACGAACGTACATGGCCACAATGCGAGAGTGCTCCCCTCCAACGTGCAAGAGGTCATCGAAGGAACCACCTTCGCTTTTGTAGCGGTGGACGACGCCGATGATCGAATGATGGTATGTGACACGCTAGCCCACGCCAGAATCCCCTTCGTCGTCGTAGGACTATCACCAGTGCGTAAGGAAAAGCGAGTCAAGGTTTCCATGCGAATAGTAAGCGCGCATGTCGGCGTGTCCTCCTGGAGGGGGGGCATTCCCCAAGTTGGTCAAGCGGGACAGGACGATTACGGAAGTCTTGACTTGCCCGACGTCTACTCAATGACCGCGAGCTGGGCAATTCAGTCGTGGAGAAAGATGCGGGGACAATTCTGGCAGGACCAAAGGGAAGAATGCCTAGACTATGACGCTAGCGATCATTCTCTCATAGCAAGAGGGGTCTAGAGTGCGTTTCTGGAAACGGCGGACATGGGGACTACCTGATACCCGCTCTAGCGACGTTGGTCCGAATCACCGATCGCTCGTCCTCAAGCCAGTGTTTGTCGAAACAATCCCACGGTTACCCGAAATGGACGAACAGACGCTTTATGTCAGCATGCGGTTTGCAACTCTTTCCCATCTGTGTCCATGCAGGTGCGGCCGTCTGGTCGACGTGACGTTGGATCCCGCGACTCGCAGTCTGACCTACGATGGTGAGCATCTAACCTTAAGACCTTCGATCGGCGTTAAGTTCCCATGCAGAAGCCACTACTCAATTGTTCGGAATACGATCATGTGGCATCGCCCGATCTCGAAATGGGAAGGCAGATGGTACAGCCGTGTTTGGGCGAAATGGAGCTAGCTACGCGACGGCAGCAAAACCATGTCGCTCAACGAAAACTTGCGTAGAGCAAAGCGGCAAGAGACCTGACGCGGCCGCTATCCCCAGACGGAACTCCATCCGCCGGCTACAGTGCCGCCACGGCCACAGCCTTCAACATCGACTCTGCCGGATCGTTACTGCGTTTCCCAACTGAGAATCCTCATGAATCACAAGACCCAGAAACTGGCCATTCGCCTCTTGAAGCGCGATGTCCGTCCAGAAGACACAGTCCGAGACGGGCTTGATATCCGCGCGTGGGAATCCATTCCGGACGCCCGAATTGCCTTGGGAACTATTGGCGGTAACGCGGCTCAGTGGACGCGTTTTCTTGAGCTGAGTGATGACGAAAAGGCGCGCCTCAAGAACCGTCTTCCTTACGCAGTGGTGTTTGTTCCCGCGCTGAGGCGCTGGTTCGCCGTTACGTTCGGCTTCGCGCACGTAAAGCTTGACTCCACAAAGTTCGAGGAGGGCTTTGGCCTGCGAGTCGTCCTGAACTCGGTGGATCCCGAACAGCTACGGAGTACCGATCTGCGTACGCCGGACGAGAACACCATCTCGCGCAGAAGCCAAGCCAGCCGCGGCTCGCGACAGGAAGCATTCTCAATTGACACCGAAAGGGACATCGTTCAAGGACTCGCTGGACTCCCTAAAGACCCGAAATTCGCGTCGCGTGTCGCTGGAGCCGACGCGCTCGTCATGCACAAGAAAATGGACCTGCGTTCCCTGCCGGACACATGTGCGTCTGCCTACCGGATGTCACGGCGTTCCGACTACAAGAGGAGTTTCGCATGGATTGACCACGTCCGTCACGTACGTTCCAAGGAGCTGATTCCTAAGCTCGAAACAAAGCTGGCGCAACAGCTGAATCGCGCCCTGAAGAATGGTAATCCAGGCGATCTAGCCCTCGCACGTCCAGCCATTTATGACCCGATGAACATGGAACTCATTCAATACCGGGGATTCAGGGGTACAGGGCACTACGCGGACCTCGAGATCCGCGACTACTTGGCAGCCATGCAACGGGCGGGACTGACGACTTATGACCCTTTGCACCTCCGGAATCATAAAATTCATGAAGTAGACGACTCAGGGCGTGACGTTGGCGACAACTGGCGGATCTTGGACTCCCTAGTATTCGAGACACGACATAAGGGGAAGCTCTATACGTTGTCCGCGGGTCGCTGGTATGAAATCGACAAGACCTTGGCATCTAGCGTCAAAGCATTCTTCACGCGAATTCGACCGTTCTCGATGCCCAGTGCTCACAGTTCCGAAACCGAAGTCGCCTATAACAATCGTTTGAAAGAGACACGTACGGATCTACTTTGTCTGGATAGAAAACTGGTCAAGCCATCTGATGCGACCTCACCCATAGAGATTTGCGACTTCCTGACCAAGAATCGGGAGCTGATCCATGTCAAGGACAGAACATCCTCCTCGCGGTTAAGCCACTTGTTTAACCAAGGGACGGTCTCCGGACGGGTGTTGATTGCGGACCCCGATTCGAGGGATGAAGTACGACGGAAGATTGGGGAGGTTGAGAAGGAGACAGGACTCAGAGGGTTCGCCCGCTTGGTTCCGAGTGCGACCCGCCCGTTCGATCCGCGGAAGTTCACCGTGGTCTACGCTGTGCTCGGAACGCGACCCACTGCTCGACTTCCCTTCTTCAGCCTCGTCGCGTTACGCCAAGCCGTGACGGATCTCCGTGCCCGCGGCTACCAGTGCGCCTTTGCGTGGGTGTACAAACAGTAGTGGGCCTGGACGTTGCTCAACACATCGTTCCGAGCGTCGCCAGGACCATACTGGACCTCTCTAGCCAACGACTTCGCACTCGCCGGCACGGCGGATTGCGAGCGGGCTGCGGTCGCCCCGGATGGAACCTTGTAGCACCATAACCGATGGACAAAACACCACACTAGGAGCACGTGCCGACATTTGTCGGAACCGAATGGAACATGGAGTCTGTCGACCGGAGGTCGGCGGTCCATGCGCCACGGCGCCGGTCTGAAGACCGGCGGTTTCCTCGTCCCAAGTGGTGGAGGCGGCGGGAATCGAACCCGCGCCCGAAGCCCTCGACAACGACGTCTACATGCGTATCCGGGTTGTGGCGGGAACCCCCGCCCGGAGGCACCCTTCCCTGTTTCGGCCCCGCGGCGCATCAACCGGCGAATCGCGCCACAGAACCGATCCCTGAGCCTCACCGGCGGTTTGGGAGGACCACCGGCAATGGCGGCCATTGGCCTTCCGAGATGCCCTCCGGCTCACAAACAAGAAAAGCCCCGCGGGGTTGGCCTCACTCACGATCGCCGTCCCGATGCCGAGACGGGAGCGAGGCGTACTGCCACAGGGCGGGTCCGCCAGAGATTCGCCGATCATCGTCCCGAGCTCCGATTCCGGCCCAGGCCCCGGGCGATCGCCGCGCCGCGCGTCCGCTCCGCGCGCCGCAACTCGTAGAGCTTCTGGAGGTTGAGCCAGAACTCCCCCGTGGTGCCGAAGAAGCGGCCCAGGCGGAGTGCCGTTTCGCCGGTGATGGGGCGCTGGCCGTCGAGAATCCCGCGGATGTGGTCCGCCGGGACTTCGATGCGCCGCGCCAGTCCGCCGCACCCATCCCGAGCGCGTCAAGCTCCTCGCGCAGCGTCTCGCCTGGATGGATGGGGTCGCGCATGACAGGTCTCCGTCTCACGGGTGGTCCGCGACCTCCACGCGTCCGGCGATCCGGCACGGCTTCCGATGCCGGGTCCGGTAATCGTCGGTCTGGACATGGTCCGGGCGGACGCTTTTGCAGACAGCTTCCGGAAATCCGGGCGCCGGAACGCGCGTTCCATGCGAAGCACCACCCCGTCCCGCTCTCGGCCGAGCACGGAGGGTTCCGTGCGGGCGTGGGCCAGGAACTCCCGGATCTCCGTGAGGGATCGGAAGACGCCGCGAAACAGAGCCGGAACGGCGGGGAAGCGGGCTGCCCGCCGGCGCCATCGCATCACGCGACGGCACCACCGGAATGGGGCGCGCTCGCGATGAGCGGCGGTCGGATCTGGAGTGTTTGCGGGCGACCCCGGCCGCGCGCCTTCAGGTCAGGCGCAGAGCGGCGAACAGGAGACCCGCGATGGCGACCTGAGCGATCAGCATCCGGTTGACGGCGCGTTCGAGGTCGGCCTTGGTCGCGAGTTCCGAGTCGGCCCGAGAAATCGCGGCGACGATGGCTTCCGCGTGGGCCTCTTGAATCCCGGCGCCCCTGAGCTTCTGGACGGTCTCGTGGGTGTCCAGCGTGTAAGCCATGCATCCCATGATAGCGGTGGCGGCCGGGACCAACGCCGCGCTCGCAGGCGACCGTACGGCTGAGGGTATAGCCGCGACGAGTCTGAGGTTCGTCCATCAGAAACCGATTTTCTCGTTGCGTAGATGTTGCGCCAGTTCTCTGCCGCGCCCCTTTCCTCGCAGCAGGTCGAGATAGACATGAACCGGGCTGGCGAACCAGATCCCGTTTACGAGCTCGCGAAACAACAGCTCACCCGGCGACGGGAATTCAAGGACCACCAAGTTGGCTCCCTCATCCACCGCGCGGGCTCCCAACGCATGGAGCGCATCATCAAGCGTAGAACCGAGGGGGATTCGGCAGTGCACCCGGGAGAGGTGGGACAGGAAAGGCGCATAGTGCTGTCCCGCGGCTTCGCCGGTAATCGCGTACTCAACCTGATGTGCCCGGAAGGCAGCGGCGATCTTCTCGACCAGTTCGTCCGCCTGGGTGAGCGGGACGTAGTAGCGGCTCGTTCGGGGCGGACGCACGCTCGGGAGTTGCTCCGCCCAGGCATCCAGCAGCCTTGAGGGTTCGTCCAACCAGCGTTGCTTGTTCGGACCCCGGCCGCGCGACCGCGCCCACTCGAGACGTTCCAGCTCGATCAGTACTTCGGAGGCGGTGGTCGGCGAGACGTGGGCGTTCGCGGCCAGTTCATGGACCCGAAACCAGTTGGGGTGCTCCAGGAGCAGGGCGTGCAGCGCCTGTGCTCGACGACCCGAGAACAGGGACCGGACCGACCTGGTGAATCGCTTGGGTGGCGGTTTGTCCACGTGGATGTAGAGGCCCCGCGCCGGCACGAACAGGCTTCCGCCGCTGTCGAAGTAACCCACGCGCTCGTTCCTCAGGAGTTCCTTCGCTCCCGGGGAAATGGACTCTGCGACCAGGACGGGGATCAATTCCGGTGCGTTCGATTCCGGGTCCACAGTGCGGCCGAGCTTGGTGAGGTACCAAAGCGCCTGACGGACGTCCCGAGGGTAGGAGTTCTTCTTCACTTCGACGAAGAGACTGAAGGCCATGCCTGCCACCTGGACGTCAATCCAGGCGTCACAGGGCCATCCCGATACAACCGGTGTCTCCTTGCTGCGCGCTGCGGTCACCTCCGGAAGGGCGTGGAGCGCGGCGAGGAACTGGTCCAGGAGTTGCCGTTCGTTGATGGCGTCTGTGGAGCGCAAGGACATTGATTCGCTGAACAGCGACTAGCGTATATGCGCTTTCATTGCCATATCCGCTGAACAGCAGATATGGCGTTTGTGTTCATGCTGCGGCGCAGCCCGGAGTCATCAGGACCAGTGTTTCGCGCTTCCGCGCGATGCCGACCGGAGGTCGGCGGTCCAAGCCGGTACGCCACGGTGCCGGTCTGAAGACCGGCGGTCCCTACAGTCCCAAGTGGTGGAGGCGGCGGGAATCGAACCCGCGTCCGAAAGCCTTCGACAACGACGTCTACATGCGTATCCGGGTTGTGGCGGGAACCCGCGCCCGGAGGCGCCTTTCCCTGTTTCGGCCCCGCGGCGCATCAACCCGGCGAATCGCGCCGTAGGACCTATCCCTGAGTCTCACCGGCGGCTCGGGAGGACCGCCGGCCAAGCCCGCCTGGTCGACGTCCTTTCCCGCCCGGCAGGCGTGGTCAGGAAGGACGTGGCTTAAGCAGCCAGTGCCAGATCAGTGTTGGCTTTTTTGGTTTTTCCACCGTTTGCGGGAGATGGAACCCCGACATGCAGTCGTTGCTTCATGTACCTTCGTCGAACCCAGTACGCCCCCTCCTCGCGCGAGTCAGGCGGCAATTCCGAGGCCGAAAACCGGCCCCGGATCCCGGTGGGGACAGTTGCCCCGCACTCAGAACCGCGTCGCGAATCGGCTAGGATTGTAGCAGCCTGTGAATGACCTCTCGCGGCCTTCGACCGGCGATGCATACCGGCTTCTACGGTCCCCCACCGGGAGGAACGCGCGTGATCGGGTCTTGCTGGACACCCCCTCGATCATGAAGAGCGCGGCGCCATCGGGGCGGGTTTCGCGCTCCCGCGCGATGCCGACCGGAGGTCGGCGTTCCAAGCCGGCAGCGCCATTGGGGCGGGGTTCCGCTACGGTGCGGTCTGGTGTGGTGCGTTTCGCGCGCTGTGCGCGCGATGCCGACCGGAGGTCGGCGTTCCAAGCCGGCGGCGCTATCGGGGCGGGTAGCGATACGCGCTCCGCCCGCCTTCGGCGGGCTGTGCCGACCGGAGGTCGGCGTTCCAAGCCGGCGGCGCCATCGCGGCGCTTCCCTGCGGGCGTGCTTCCCGCCGCCGGAGCCTTCGCCCTCTTCCTGGCGATTCCGGCTGCCGGCGCCCCGGCGCAGACGCCGGAGGCGTTCTCCGGGATTCCGTGGGAGGCGCTGGAGGAGCTGCCGGACGGGTTGGCGGCGGTACGGGGGGAGGCGACGATCTCGTCGCGGACGGACCGGCAGAAGGCGCTGGCGGCGATTGCGGATGACGCCGCCCTTTCGGCGCGGGCCCGGGCGTCGGCCTCGTACCGGCTGGGGGCGGATGCGCTGCGGCGGGGCCGGTGGACGGAAGCGGAGAAGCGGCTGACTGCGCCGGAACTGGCGGGGAGCGAGCTGACGGCGGACGCGTTGCACCTGCTTGGCAGGAGCCTTCCCGGGGTGCGCCGGCGGGACGGGATCGCGCTGTTGCGGCGGGTGCTGGAGGAGTTCCCGGAGTACGGGGACCGGCGCCGCCTGCGGTTCGATCTGGGACGGCGGCTGGCGCGGGCCGGAGAACGGGAAGAGGCGCTGGTCCACCTGGACGCGGCGGTTGCCGAGGGGGGCTTCACGCTGCGGGGTGAGGCGCTGGCCGCGAAGGCGGCGGCGCTGGAGCGGCTGGGGCGGCGTGAGGAGGCGGCGCGGGCGCTGGAGATCCTCTACTACGACATGCCGACGCATGGGGAGTCGCTTCCCGCGGGGCGGCAGCTCTCGACGCTCTACAAGCGGAGCGACGTTAAGACCCCTTCGGCGGCCGAGAAGTACCCGCGGGCGATGCGGCGGGCGGCGGGGTTCGCGCGGGCCGGGAACCACCGGAGGGCGCACGAGAACTACCTGGAGGTCGCGCGGCGGTTCGCCTCGGCGGCGGACAGCGAGCTGGTGCGGCTGCGGATCGGGGTGGCGGAACACCACCGGCGGCGGCTGAGCGCCTCGCTGCGCACGCTGGCGCGCATCCAGCGGCCGGACCTGCTGCCGGAGGCGCTCTACTACCGGGGCGAGTCGCTGCGGCGCCTCGAACGGCGGACGACCCAGCAGCGCGTCCTCGAGGAACTGCTGGCGCTCGAGCAGGAACACCCGTTCGGGGAACGGGCGCTCTACAGCATGGCCCGCGCGCAGCTCGCGAGGAACGACCGGGTGGCCGCGCTGCCGTTCCTCGCCCGGCTGGCCGAGGCGTATCCGACCGGCCAGCACGGCCTCTTCGCCCGCTGGCACGTCCTCTGGGACCGCTACCGCAACGGGGATCTCGACGGGACGGCGGAGGCGTTCGAACGCGCGGCGCGGGAGAACCCCGGCGAGTTCATGGCCGGCCAGTTCCTCTACTTCGCCGGCCGCTCGCGGGAGCGGACGGGGGATCCGGACGGCGCGGCGGGGCTCTACCGGGAGGTCTTCGTCGGCTACCAGAACTCGTTCTACGGGCGGATGGCGGCGGAACGCCTCGAGGCGATGGGCCGGGCGGAGGACCTCGCCAACCCGCTGAGCGAACCGCACCGGCTGCTCGAGAAGTTCCGGGTCCGGCGGGCGGCGGAGGCGGCGCGGATCGAGGAGCTCTACGCCGCCGGGTACGCCGAGCGGGCGCGGGACGCGGCGCTGGCCGCCGCCCGGCGCGGGCTGCCCGACGACGCGGCGTTCGAGGCGATGCGCGCCTGGCTGCTCGCCGACGACAACAAGGCCGTCCAGGCCATCCAGGCGCTCCGGCGCGCCGCGCCGTTCCACACCTCCGCCGCCGGGGAGGCCCTGCCCGACGCCTGGTGGCGCATCCTCTATCCGCTGGGCTTCGAGGAGCGGATCCAGGAGCGCTCCGGCCACTGGAAGCTCGACCCCTACCTGGTCGCGTCGCTCATCCGGCAGGAGTCGGTGTTCGTCCCCCGCACCCGCTCGCCGGTCGGGGCGCGCGGGCTGATGCAGGTCATGCCGGCGACCGGCCGGGCGCTCGCCCGGCTCGAAGGGGTCAGCTACCGCACCTCGCGGCTCTACGACCCCGGCGTGAGCATCCGCTTCGGGACGCGCTACCTCCGCCAGCTCCTCGACCGGTTCGCGGAGCGGCCGGAGCTGGCGCTCGCCGGCTACAACGCCGGCCCGCACCGGGTGCGGGACTGGACCGACATGGACATGGGGATCCCGGCCGAGGTGTTCATCGAGGAGATCCCGTTCACCGAGACGCGCAACTACGTGAAGCTGATCCTGCGGAACGAGAAGATCTACCGCCGGCTGTATCCGGAACTCGGCAAGACGGACAAGGCGGCCGGGCAGTGAGCGAGACGGTGGCCGCGCGGCGCCGCGGCAGCCGGAAGGCGGCGCAGTTCACCGAGTCGGTGATCCGCGAGATGACCCGGCTCTCGATGCAGTACGGCGGCGTGAACCTCGCGCAGGGATTCCCGGACTTCCCGGCCCCCGCCGAGATCAAGGAGGCCGCCGTCGAGGCCATCCGCCGGGACATCAACCAGTACGCGATCACCTGGGGCGCCAAGTCGCTGCGCGACGCGCTCGCCGAGCGCTACCGGGCGCTCTACGGCATGGACGTGGACCCCGAGCGGAACTTCACGGTGGCCTGCGGCTCGACCGAGGCCATGATCGCCACGATGCTGGCGGTGGTGGACCCGGGCGAGGAGGTCATCGTCTTCGAGCCGTTTTACGAGAACTACGGGCCGGACACCATCCTCTCGGGGGCGGTGCCGCGCTACGTGCGCCTGCACGAGCCGGACTGGACGTTCGACGAGGACGAGCTGCGGGCGGCCGTCAACGAACGCACCCGGGCGGTCATCGTGAACAGCCCGCAGAACCCGAGCGGCAAGGTGTTCAGCGAGCGGGAGCTGTCGCGGATCGCGGCGCTCTGCACCGAGCACGACCTGATCGCCTTCACCGACGAGATCTACGAGTTCATCACCTACGACGGCGCCCGGCACATTCCGATCGCGACGCTCCCCGGGATGGCGGACCGGACGGTGACCATCAGCGGGTTGTCCAAGTCGTACTCGGTGACCGGCTGGCGGGTCGGCTGGACGGTGGCCAGCGAGGACCTGAGCGCCGCCATCCGCAAGGTGCACGACTTCCTGACGGTGGGCGCGGCCGCTCCGTTGCAGGAGGCGGGGGCGGCGGCGCTCCGGCTTCCGGAGAGCTACTACGAGGAGCTGCGGACGGGATACGAGGAGCGGCGCGACCTCATGGTGTCCGGGCTGACCGAGGTCGGCTTCCGGTGTTTCGAGCCCGGCGGCGCCTACTACGTGATGACGGATATCTCGGACTTCGGCTTCCCGGACGACGTGGCCTTCGCCGAGCACCTCGTGAAGACGGTGGGCGTGGCCGCGGTGCCGGGGTCGAGCTTCTACGCCGATCCCGCGGCGGGCAGCCAGCGGCTCCGGTTCACCTTCTGCAAGAACCGGGAAACGCTGGTGGAGGCTGTCGAGCGGCTCCGGCGACTCCGTTGAACCGCCGGGTTTTCGCGGCTTCGCTGGCGGTCTGGGCCGCGGCGGCGTCGGCTGGGTGGGCGCAGCCGCCGGGTGACGGGGAGCACGCGGAGGCGCGGCGTCTGCTGGAGGGTGGCGACGGGGATGGGGCGCTCGAGAGCGCTTTCGCCGCGGTGACCCGCTCCGACCATTTCGAGCCGACCGACTGGAGCCAGGAGATCCCGGAGGGGCGGATCGTCCTCGACGAGTTCACCGGGGCGGCGAACGCGGCGTACCGGCTGCGGCGGGCGGCGTACCGGGTGACGCTGGGCGACGCGCTGGCCGCCACCGGGGACGCGACGGGGGCGGCGCGGGAGTACCGGCGCGCGATCGCGCTGGACCCGCGGGCGGAGACGTGGCGGCGGGTCGCCGATCTGCCGGGGACGCCGCTGGCCGAGCGCGTCGATGCGCTTTTGCGGTCTTGGGCGCGGTCCGGGGGGTCGGACCGGGAGGCGCTGGAGTTGCTGCGGGGGACCGGCGCCTTCCGGACCGAGAACGGGCTGGCCGCGGCGCTCGACCGGTTCCGCTTCCGGGCCCCCGAGACCTCGCGGCGGCGTCCGCCGGAGGGGACGACCCCCTACGAGGGGACCTTCCCGAGCCTGTCGCTGGCGGTCGAAGGGGGCATCTGGTCGAGCGAGCGTTCGTTCGGGGAGGGACGGCCGCTCGTCCTCTACTTCCCGGCGGACGGCTGCCCCCGCTGCGGCGAGGTGCTGGACGAACTGCAGAACGCGCTCCGGGGGCAGCCCGCGGACGTGATCGCCGCGGTGTCCGACGCCGACCTCGCCATCCTGAACCGGATCGCCGGGTTGACGGGGGCCGGGTTCTTCGTGCCGGAGCCGCAGTCGGCGTCGGCGCGGTCGAGGATCCGGGAGCGCCCCATCGGCCACGTCGTCCGCCGGGACACCGTGGACTTCCGGCCCGGCGCGGACGCCGGCGGGACGCTCTGGCTGGCGGCGCGGGCGGGGCTCTCCGTGTGGCGTCTGCCCCTGGGCGGCGGTTCGGTCCGCCGCGACCTGACCGCGCTGTTCCGGTTCCTCGACGACTCCCCGGTCGAGGGCAGCGGCGCGCCGCTGGTGGAGGTCCCGGACGACCCCGGGGCGATGATCGAGGTCCTCCGCGGGCTCGCGGCCGGCGCCGAGCCGGTGGGGGACATCGAGGACCGCCTGCTGAACGCGGTCCGCAGCACTTTGCGGGGGGCGAGCGACCCGGCGGCGCGCGGGGTTTCGTTGCTCCGGGCCGCTTCCGGGCTCGAGGCCGGGGACGCGGCCCGGCTCGCGCTCCTGACGCGGATCGTCCCCCGCTTCGGCGAGCGTCTCCTCCAGGCGGCGCAGGCGCTCGACGCGGACGTGGTGCGGGCCATCCCCGGCGGGCGGATGCGGGTCGCGGCGGTCGGGGAGTCCTTCGTCATCCAGCGGGACTACGAGGGAGCGGACGGGACGGCGCTCGTGCTGTCGGCCGTCGTCCGGCCGGGAGATCCGGGCGAACTCGAGGTGCTCGAGATCGTCCCCGGACGCGCGGCGAGCGTGACCGCCCGCGAGGAGGGGCTGGTCTTCGTCCGCGAGCGGCCCGACGGGGAGGCCTGCCTCGCGTGGGGCCCCCCCGGCGGCCCCTTCGAGGAGGACTGCACCGCCGACTTCCATGACGGAGCGGTCGTCGTCTCCCGGAACCAGCTCGTGGGCGGCAGCGACCCCGGCGAGCCGAGCTACCGCGTGCGGGTGGACGGCGGCGCAGAAGCCCCCGAGGTCGCGGCGCTGACCGAAGCGCTGGCCGCGTTCGCCGCCGGCGAGCTGAATGCGGCAGACACGGCCTTCACCCGCGCCGCGGCCGCCATCGGACCCGGCTCACCCCTCGACATGGCGGCGGTCCGCTTCAACCTCGCCCTCGTGGCGGAGGCGCGCGGCGACCGCGAGGAAGCGCTAGCCACCCTCCAGGCAATCGGCGACGCCACCTTCCCAGGCGTCCTCGAGGAGGCGATCCGCCGCCTCTACCGCGCCGGCGAACAGCGCTAACCGCGCAACGCCTGGGAACGCCGGTCTTCAGACCGGCACGCGGCCCGCAGGGCCGCAAGCGGCTCAACGCGGCTACGCGAGATGGGCGCACACGGCTTGGAAGCGCTCGCCGCCCTCCAGGCGATCGGCGACGCGACCTTCCCAAGCGTGCTGGAAGAGGCGATCCGCCGCCTCTACCAGGCCGGCGAAGGGCGCTGATACCGCAACGGCTGGGAACGCCGACCTCCGGTCGGCACGCGGCCCGCAGGGCCGCAACGGCACACCGCCGCCCCAGCCAGACGGCGTCGCCACCCCGCCAAACGGTCTGATTCTGGGAAAATCCGCACCCATTCCAGTCAGAGCAAGAGGATTTATCCATGAACACACCGTCACTTGGACGCCTGCAGCGCGTTGAGCTGCGGGAGATCTGGAGCAGCGAATCAGCGGATTTCACGCCGTGGCTAGCGCGTCCGGAAAACATGAAGGTTCTCGAAGAGACCCTTGGGATGGAACTGGAAGTCGAGTCCGAGGAGAAACCCGTCGGGCCATTCCGCGCCGACATCCTGTGCAAGGACCTCAGCACGAATACATGGGTCCTAATCGAGAACCAGCTGGAGCGAACGGATCACCTTCATCTAGGTCAACTCCTCACTTACTCTGCTGGCCTTCAGGCCGTGACCATCGTCTGGGTCGCGGCCCGCTTTACCGACGAACACCGGGCCGCTCTCGATTGGCTCAACGAGATCACGGATAACCGGTTCTGCTTTCTCGGCCTTGAGGTGGAACTTTGGCGCATCGGAGATTCACTCGCCGCCCCCAAGTTCAATGTCGTTTCCAAACCCAACGATTGGTCGCGGTCGGTCAAACAGGCCCTGGATGATGGCGGGCTCTCCGAACTCCAGGTTCGGCAGAGGAGGTACTGGGAAGCCTTCCACCGCGTCCTCAACGGTGCGAAAGGGGGCATCTCTGGCAACAGGAAGCCGCGGCCAGAGAATTGGATGAGCTACAGCGCCGGACGAAGTGGTTTCGGGCTTCTCGTCTCAAGAAACAGACAACGGAAGCGGATCCGGGCATCCATGTATCTCTCAGGGGACAGCGCGAGAGCGTTCTTCGCGCTATTGCAGCGCGACAAAGACTCCATCGAACGGGAATTGGATCAACAACTCGTATGGCGTGAGATGCGTAAGGAGTGCGAGATCGCGGCCTACCTAGATGATGTGGACCTCGACGACGAATCCGATTGGCCGCGGCAGCACGAATGGCTCGCGACACGTCTCAACGAGTTGCATCGTGTGTTTTCGCCTCGCATCAAGGACCTGACCCTGGACGACCCAGAAGGGGATGGGGAGTAGAAGAACCGGCCCTGAGACGACCCGGTTCACGGGATGGGGCGCCGGGATGCCTCCTCCCGCTCCTCAAGATCAGCGTCCCATTCCCGAAAGAACACATCACCTTCGACGATGCGGCCCTGATCCAGGTCGTCCGCGCCCGCCGCGATTTCTCCTCGCGCGCGTTCGATCTCGGCCCGCAGCACCGCGCGACGGTGTTGAAACGACCGCAGGGCGGCGCGGACGACCTCGCTGACCGACTGGTACTCGCCGTCCCGAACGAGCGAATTCAGGAAATCGGCCTGCTCGGGCGTGAAGGAAATGCTGATGCTCGCTCGCTTCGTCATGAACCTCTCTCCCTGGCTGCGTCAACGTAGCACCCGACCTTCAGGCCATCGGAGACAGCCTTTCCGCCGGTCCTGGAGGCTGCGATCCGGCGGCTCTATCGGGCCGACGAGGACCCCTGACAGCAGGACCGCCCGGAGCGCCGGCTTCAGCCGGCAACCGTCCGCCCAAGGCGAGCGTAACGGCCGCGCATGGGCACGATGAGTCATACTGTTGTCTTCCCTAGCCGGAGGTCCTAGCGTGGGTCCCGAGGCCCCTCCACGGACACAACACGAGACAGACTTTCCAGGAGGTACTCCAGCGTGAACGCATCCAAGACTGTGTGCATCGACCAGATTCCGAAGGTGATCGCGGCCGCGAAGGAGAGCCGGTTCATTCGGGAGCAGTTGCAGCCTCTACTCGACGCTGGGTGGGTCGGTTTCGAGCCCCACGCCCACAACACGATCCGAAGACAATCCCCGCACGTTTGGGTACAGGCAAAGGCGAACCAGGACGGAAGTTTCGACATCTACTCCGGTCCCGGCGACGTGCACTGCAAGGTCAAGTCGGTCGCCGAGGTCTTGGAGTTCGCCGACAAGCTGAAGCAGGCGGTCGAGGTAGCGGATCTGAACTAGCGGTTTCCCGGGCTCGAACGCGCGAGGTCGGGAATCGGCCCGCTCCGAGGAGCGGCGGGCACGCGAGAGATCACGCCAGAGGTCACGGATGTTGTTGACCGACAAGGAATATGGCCATATAATCTATATATGGCTACTATGACGATCAAAACCACGTACTCGCTCGATGTTGGCACGGTGCGGGCTCTGGAGGATCTGGCGCGACGGTGGAGCGTTTCGAAGTCCGAGGCGCTGCGCAGAGCGATCCGCAGTGAACTCGAGCGGCAGCCCTCAAGGCGGGACACCAGAATGCGGGCCCTCAGAGAACTTCAGGACTCGGTGGCAAGCCGCGGCGTGGACTTGGCGGCTTGGGAACGAGAAGCACGTGAAATGCGGCGCGCTTCGTTCCCGCGTCTTCCCGGTGACCCCGAGTGATTCACCTGGACACCAGCTTCCTGATCCGCATTCTCGACCCGGATGCCCCCGAGGCTCGCCTGCTCGAAACGATGGACCCGGACGAGTCCATCGTCGTCAGCGCGCTCGCCTGGGCCGAGTTCCAGTGCGGGCCGATCAAACCCGCGGAGCAGGAGCTGGCAACGCGCATCGTGGACTCGTACCGCGATTTCACGATCGAGCACGCGGGCGTCGCTGCGCATCTCTTCAACGAGTCCGGCCGGCGTCGCGGCTCCCTGCCGGACTGCGTCATCGCGGCGGTGGCAATCCATGACGGGGCGCGTCTCGCCACCGCGAACCTGACCGACTTTCGCCGGTTCGAAACTGCTGGCTTGAAGCTGATCGGCGACGTGGGGTCAGACGTTGGTCCGGGATGGGGCGGCGCAGGGTGGCGACGTCCACCCGAAGTTCAGGACTCCGTTGCCGGCTGGTACACCGGCGGTCAGGGCGCGGACCCCTCTCGGGAGGGGTCACCGGCATCCGGCGGCTCCCCAGCTTCGTCTCGAACGGGGCCACCCGGGGTGAGGGAGGCGTCGCTAGCCGGCTTGAGCGCCCCGGATTTCCACCGGAAGTACTGGGACGCCGTCCTCGACAAACTCAATCGCATTGGCGGGCCCGTTTCCGGCAACAGTGTGCATCCGCCGTTCGCCCGGAGAACCCCGGCGACGTACAACTGGATGAGTTTTCCGATCGGCAGAAGCGAGTTCTACCTCTACGCGACCACGCACCGCACGGCGGGACGGATCTCCGCATCCCTCTACATGTCGAAGAATGGAGCGTTCGCCTTCGACCGGTTGATGCGCGACCGGAAAGACATCGAGTCCGATATGAAATCGCCCATGGTCTGGGACGACGGGAAGCCGAACGAGCGGGAGATCGGGGTGCAGCTCAAGAACGCGGTCCTGAACGATCCAAACGATTGGGCGCGGCAGCACGAGTGGCTGGTCCGGAAGCTCAACCTGCTGGACCGCGTGTTTCGGCCGAGGATCAAGCGGCTTCCTTGAGCCGGCGCACGGTTAGCTAACCGCCGAGCAGCGCCGCCACCGCCCTCTCGAACAGCGGCCGGATCAGTCCGCCGGCCAGCAGCAATGCGACGGCGCCCAGCACGCCCCAGACCAGGCGGCGCGTCCCGGAGCTCCGTTCCAGGGACTTGTTCATCTGGGCCGTGAGCTTCAACAGCGCATTCTCCAGCCGGCTGAACCGGGCGTCGAACTCCGCAGACCGCTGGTCCATGCGGGCCTCCGAATCCTTCGTCCGCTGCTCCGCCCGCGCGTCCACCTCGGCCAACCGCTCGTTGAGCCGGGCCTCCAGATCCTTCGTCCGCCGATCCGCCCGCGCGTCCACCTCGGCCAACCGCTCGTTGAGCCGGACTTCCAGATCCTTCGTCCGCTGCTCCGCCCGCGCGTCCACCCGGGCGATCTCCGCCTTGAGTTCCCTCTTGAGTTCCCTAGTGTCTTCGCGGTGCTGCCGCCGGAACTCCCGGAACTCCTCGCGATCCTCCTGCCGTTCCGTACGCGTCGCCGCGAACTGACCGTACACGAGGTTCAGGCCGTCCGTGAGCTTCCGGTCCAGCCCCCGGATCGCCGTCATCTCCGCGCTGCTCACGATTCTCTCTTCACCATTACCGAGGCCAGTATAGGGCCCCTCCACGACACCGGTGGCGGCGTTTGCGACCGGGTTTTTCTTTGCTTCGTCCAAGGCGGTGGTCCCCCCGAGTGGAATGACGAGAACGAGGCGCGCGTGCCCCGTCCTTCACCACCTATAGACGTAATTCCGGGTGTTTTTTTCCCGCCTGGAGCGCCAATGTGGAAAAGTCGGAGTGAAGCTGCACCGAAGCGACTACTGAACGTGGGCCTGGGCACCGGTCGGCAGGCGGCCTTCCAGACCGTTTCCGCGGTGAGGATGGGTACGGTTGTGCGGTTTCGCGGCCTGCGGCCGCGATGCCGGCCGGAGGCCGGCGCTCCACTGCCGTGCGCCCTTTGCGCGTGCAGCGGGACGTGGTTTTGTCGAACCTACTCCAGCCCCACCAAACCCTTCACCGACGCGATCAGCTTGAGCGAGTCGTAGCCGACGCCGTCCTTGAAGACGGTGACCACGTTGCGGATCTGGAAGGGGTCCACCACCGGGTCCCCGTCGATGAGGATGAGGTCGGCGAGCTTGCCTTCCTCGATGCTGCCGAGGTCGCCGTCCACGCCGAGCACGCGGGCGCCGTTCAGGCTCAGCACCTGCATCGCCTGCGAGGGGGTGAACTCGGCTTCGAGCAGCAGCTCGTAGTTCCGCTGGTCGCCGTAGCCGGGGAGCGCGCCGCCGTTCCCGGTGGGGTCCACCCCGGCGGCGAGCAGGCCGCCCGCCTGGAAGTAGCGGTACTCGAACGCCTGGGCCTTCGGGAAGAGGTCCTGCATGACCGCGTCGCTGGCGCCGGCGATCTCCTCGCGGCGGGCGAGGTACTCGTCGCGGGCGCCGGGGGAGAGCGCCTCGAGGTTCCGGTCCTCGAGCGGCGGGCGGCCGGGCACCGAGAGCTCATAGACCGCGAGCGTCGAGGTGAGGGCGACCTCGTTGTCCACCATGTGGGAGATGGTGGCGTTGACCTCGTCCGAATCGATGTCGATGTCGCGGAGGGTGTTCCGGAAGTCGGGCGGGCACTCGTCCGGCTCCTTGTCGGCGTGGTACTCGGTGTTCGTGAAGAACCCGTGCTCCAGCGAGTCGATCCCGAGGTCCACCGCCTCGCGGAAGGTCACCGAGCAGAGATGCGCGGTGAACTTGAGGCCGTGCTTGTGCGCTTCCTCGATGGCGGCGCCGAGTTCGGCCCGGGAGATTCGGGTGTAGGCCTTGAACCAGGTCGCCCCCTCCTCGGCCCAGTAGGCCACCACCCGGCGGGCGTCCTCGGGGGTGGACACCTGGGTCATGTAGGTGCTGGCGCCGGCGCCCGAGATGTAGGGGCCGGTGATGTGCATCCGCGGGCCCACGATCTCGCCCGCCTCGATGGCGCGGCGCATGTTGATCTCGCTGTACGGGGAATAGCTGCCCGTGGTGCGGATGGTGGTGACCCCGGCCGCGAGGTAGAGCCGCGGCGAGGTGGTGTTCATCTGCGAGTGCCGCGCCGCGGTCGTGTAGAAGGTGTGGTTGTGGATGCCGATGAGGCCCGGGATCACGGTGTGCCCGGACCCGTCGATCCGGCGCGCGCCCTCGGGAATCTCCACCTCGCCGTCCGCGCCCAGGCTCTGGATGCGGCGGTCCGCGATGACCACGGTCCGGCCGCTCTGCGGAGCGGCGCCGGTGCCGTCCACGACCTGGACCCCGGTGATCGCGATGACCGGGTCGCCGTACTGCACGAACTCCCGGGCGTCCTCGGTGAGTTGGTCCGCGGTCTGGGCGGCGGCCGCCGCCGGAAGCGCGAGGAGCGCGACGGCCCCGAGAAGTCCCGGGAGCTTGCTGGCCATCGAGCGGCGGAACGAGAGATCGGACATCGGCGCCTCCTTGCCGGAGCGGGGAACCGGCGAACGGTATCCCGAATCCGGCCGTCCATGCGAGAATCACCGGTTCCCATGCGTGCCCTGACTCGTTCGCGGCTTGCCGGCCCGGTCGGCGCCCTGCTGCTCGCCGCGGGCGCAGGCGCGCAGGAGGGTGTCTCGCCGCTCGAGACCCCCGCCCCCGACGGGAGCGGGATGTACTCGCTCTACGCGGGTCCGGAGGGCGCGACCTTCCTCAGTTGGGTGGAAACGGCCGGCGAGGGGCACGCCCTCCGGTTCTCGGAACTCCAGCGTCCGGGGAGCAGCGAGGAAGTCACGGAGGACGCCTGGGGAGAGCCGAAGCTGGTCGCCGAGGGATCCGGCTGGTTCGCGAACTGGGCGGACCACCCGAGCATCGCGCTCGTCGGGGAGAACCGTCTCGCCGCCCACTATCTCGTCCGGAACCCGGAGGCCAGCGGCCACTACGGCTACGGGCTGAAGATCGTCTATTCGATGGACCGGGGCGCCACCTGGCGCGAGGTGTTCTCCGAGGGGCTGAAGAACGTCGAGAGCTACTCCGGGTTCGTTTCCTTCACCCCGGAGCTGGGCGGATTCTCGGCGGCCTACCTCACCCCGCCGCCGGGCGCGACGGACCCCGCGGACATGACCCTGCGGCTCGCCCGCTTCCACGAGCAGGGCTACCAGCTCGGCAACCAGCGACTCGACCCCGACGTGTGCAGTTGCTGCCCCACCGCGATGGCGACCATCGACGGCGATCCGGCCGTCGTCTACCGGGACCGGGTCCGGAACGCCCCGGAGGACGACGTTCGCGACATCGCCATCACCCGCAAGCTGAGGGGCCGCTGGGAGCCGGGGAAGCCGGTGCACGCGGACGGCTGGGGCATCAACGCCTGCCCGGTGAACGGTCCCGCGATCGCGGCGACCGATGCCGCGGTGGCGGTCGCCTGGTTCACCATGGCCAGCGGGGAGCCCGAGGTCCGCTTCGCGTTCTCGCAGAACGGCGGGGAGGGCTTCGGAACCCCGATCCGGCTGGACGGCGGCAGCGGACGCGGCTACACCGCGGTCACGATGCTCGACGACGGGAGCGCGGTCGCCGCCTGGCTCGAGGTCCCGGACTCGCGGCGCGGAGAGGTCCGGGTGCGGCGCGTCTGGCCGGACGGGCTGATCGGGCCGTCCGTCAAGGTGGCGGACGCTCCGGCGGGCCGGGAAGCCGGGGTCCTCCAGCTCGTCCGGGTCGCCAACGAGCCGCCGCCGGAGCCTGAGGAAGACGAAGAGGGCGAGGCCGACGAGGAAGAAGCTGCGGAAGGCGAGGACATCGAGGAGGTGTTCGACGTCCAGGAGCGCCTCATGGTCGCCTGGCGGGACGGCAAGGTCCGGACCGCACTCGTGGCGGTCTCCGCCCTGGAGTTCTGAGGGGCGCCCCCCGCGGGGCGCTTGGGAGCAGGAGCAGGAGCGCCGGTGTTCACACCGGCATCGCGGCCCACAGGGCCGCGAAACTCCCGGCGCCGTTGCACCCCGTCGCGAGGACCCGAAACAGGGACGGCGAAACAGAGGTAGCGCGCGCGGTTGCCGCCGCGCCATTCCCTTTGGGCGAGACTGCCATGCGGCGCAATGAAGCCCAGGAGTTTCGCCCGCTCCCCGGGCGATGCCGGTCTGAAGACCGGCGCTCCTGGTCCTAAGCCGTTGCGTCAAGGTGGCGCGTACGGCTGGGAACGCCGGTCTCCGACCGGCACGCGCTGCGCGACCGCGCCGCGCACGGCACGACGCCGACCTGCGGGATGGCTCTCCCTCGGTGCAACGCAACACTCCTCACGCACCCGGATCCGCGTCGCCCAAGGCGGATAGCGGCACGTCATCCGCGGGCCTCCGGCCCGCTGTGCCGACCAGAGGTCGGCGTTCCAAGCCGTACTTGCCGTGGGGTCGGTCGGGAGCGCTCTTCTTCGAGACCATGGAGGCTGCCGTGGACGAGGCGGTTCGCCGGAGCCCGCAGCCGGGATATTTCCTGGTCGCCGAGTGCGTCTTCCGCAGCGAACAGCAGCCCGCCATCGTGTACTCCCGAGTGGGGTGAGCGGTCGATTTCGACGTGGCGGTCTCCGCGCTGGAGTTCTGAGGGCGGCACCCTCCGCAGGGCGCTTGGGAGCAGGAGCGCCGGTGTTCACACCGGCATCGCGGCCCGTAGGGTCGCGAAACTCCCGGCGCCGTTGCGCCCCGTCGCGGGGACCCGAAACGAAGACGGCGAAACAGAGGTAGCGCGCGCAGTTGTCGCCGCGCCATTCCCTTTGGGCGAGAGTGCCATGCGGCGCAATGAAGCCCAGGAGTTTCGCCCGCTGCGCGGGCGATGCCGGTCTGAAGACCGGCGCTCCTGCTCCTAAGCCGTTGCGTCAAGGTGGCGCGTACGGCTGGGAACGCCGACCTCCGGTCGGCACGCGCGGCGCTCCGCGCCGCGCACGGCACAACGCCGACCTGCGGGATGGCTCTCCCTCGGTGCAGCGCAACACTCCGCACGTACCCGGATCCGCGTCGCCCACGGCGGATAGCGGTACGTCGTCCGCGGGCCTCCGGCCCGCTGTGCCGACCAGAGGTCGGCGTTCCAAGCCGTGTGCGTCGCCTCCGCTCTTCAACTCCTCGCCGAGGCGGGAGTCAACTTTTCCGGGTGGGGTAACGACGTGTCCTTGCTGTCGGACCTACGGGTCCACCTCGAAGACGAAGCGCATGCCGGCTTCGAGGTGCTCGGCGATGTGGCAGTGGGCCATCCACTTGCCGGGGTTCGTGATCTCGAGCAGGAGGTCCACGGTCTCCCCCGCGGGGATGAGCACCGTGTCCTTGAACACCTGGTTCGTCACCGGGGCGCCGTTCCGGCGCAGCACCAGGAACCGCTGGCCGTGGATGTGGAAGGGGTGCTGCATCGCGTGGAGGGCGGCCGCGTCGTTCTCGATGCGGATGGTGACCACGTCCCCGACCTGAAAGCGCCAGGCGATGTCCATGTCCTCGCGGCCCGTCGCCGGTTCGCGCACGATCCAGCGGACCTCCTCCGGGGTGGCCACCGAGTTCATCATCGGCATGGTGTCCGCCCACTCGACCGCCGGGAAGAAGACCCGGTCGGCGCGCATGCGCTGCATGATCGCGGGGTCGAGGCCGGCCACGTCCATGGTGAGCAGGAGTTCGTAGTCCGGCTCCCGGTCGAAGTGGCTCCGGAAGCGGGCCACGTCCTCCACCACCGGCGCGTTCTCCCGCAGTTCGCCGTAACCCGGCGCACCCGCGGGGTCGGCGTTCCGGTCGGCCACCGTCACCGTTCCCAGCCGGGTGATCCGGGAGAAGTAACCCCCGAAGGTGTGCTCGAGCGGACGCACCCGGTTCTCGAGGGCGTGCTCGCCGGGGGTCTCGTAGCGGACCTCCACGATGTAGCGCTCGGCGGGGGCCAGCGCCACCGAATCCACCCAGGTCTCGCGCTCGAACTTCGAGAGGTCCGACCCGACGACCTTGACGCGGTGCGTGCCGGGCTCGCCGAACGAGAGGTTGAAGGTGCGGGTGTTCGAGACGTTGGTGAGGAAGAAGCGGACGACCTCGCCCTTGTCGACGCTCAGCTCGTACTCCGGCTCCCCGTTCACGAGCATCAGGTTGCCGAAGCGCCCCATGAGCGAATGGGTGGCGCGCTCGGTCCCCCAGGGGAAGAGCCCCCCGTCGTCGGCGACCAGGAGGTCGTCGAGCATGAGGATCTCCTCCCGGTGGACCGGCGCGTACCACGCGTCGGCCGGCGCCTCGACCAGCATGTTCCCGTAGAGCCCGAGGTCCTGCTGGACCTCCTCGCGGTGGTGGGGGTGGTCCCAGTAGAGGCCGGCGTCCCGGAAGAAGATCCGGTACTCGAAGCGCCCCCCGGGAGGGATCGGGTCCTGGGTGAGGTGGGGCACCCCGTCGAAGGCGTTGTCGAGGCGCACCCCGTGCCAGTGGACCGCGGTCGGCCACGACGTCCGGTTCTCGAAGTTGACGAAGATCGTGGAGTCCTGGTCCACGTGGATCAGGGGCCCGGGGTACTGCTCGTTGAACCCGTACATGACGTACTCGCGGCCGTGGATGGTGTGGCGGACCCGGTCGGCGACCAGGTCGAGCGTCTGTCCGTCCTGAAGCCGCACGACCTGCGAGGGAACCGCGTCCGGGAGCGTCTCGTCCGCCGCCGCCCGCGGCAGGAACGGCAGCGGCTCCGGCCGCAGGTGCCCGAGCCCCGGGACCATCGGCGTCTCCGGGAGCATGGGAGGGTGCGACCAGGCCGGCGCGTCGGACGCCGGTCCGTGCCCCATCGCCGCGTGGTCCATCGCGCCGTGGTCCATGGGCAGGGCGGCGCTCTCGCCGGTGCCGGTCACCGGGACCATGAGGTGGTTGTCGGGCAGGATCCGGGTGGAGGGCGAGGCCCCGCGGAGGGCGAGCCGTCCCGTACGGGTTGCGACCGCCGCCGAGGGCTCGGCGCTGATCAGGATCACGAACTTGTCGAAGGCGACCGGCCCGAGGCCGGGGTAGCTCCCGTTGCCCACCTCTCCCAGCCGCACCAGCGGGTCCATGACGGGGGTCGTCGCCCAGGCGACGTAGGTCCCGAAGTCGCCGAGCGAGCCGGGCTCGGGGAGCCCCTCGATCTCGAGGTCGAGGCGGTAGCGCTGGCTGCCGTCGCGGGTCACCGAGACGCCGAACGGACTCGGGTCCCAGCGCAGGAAGGCGGTGCCGCCGGCGGGCGCGAGGTCCGGCGTCGGATAGAGGGCGACGCGGTTGAGGCCGGGGGCGCCCCAGTCGGACCGGTCGGGGGTGGGATCTTCCTGGCCGACGGCGGGAAGTGGAGCCGCCCAGAGGGCTCCCGCCGCTAGCAGGGCGACGATCGCCCGGCAGCTTTCGGCGCGCCCTGTCAACCCTTTCACTCCAGCCGTTCCGCGACGAATCCCGGCTCGAATGGTAGCGGCGACCCTGCTAATTTGCGGCGATGCGCAGCCTGCGAATCCTCTCCCTGGCCCTTGGGATTGCCGCGATGGCCGGCCTCGCCGCCGGCGAGGACGGGACCCTCGTGCTCGACAACGCCTACGCCGCCGTCCACCGGAACGCCGCGCCGTGTGCGGACGCGGGTCCCGGTTGCGGGGACCGGGTGGTGGTCGCGTTCGGGGATGTCAAGGTCACCGCTGGCGGTTCGGCGGTCGAACTCGGGTACGCCGAGGTGTTCGTGGCGGCGGCGGGGACCGCCTACGAGATCCGCGGCGACTTCGCCGAGGTGAACCTGAAGCCCGATCCCCCTTCGGTGGAAGGCCCGGCGGTCTCGATCCCGGCCGGCAAGAACGAGCGGCTCCACGACGCCGAGGACTACTTCGTCTTCGAGGAGCGGCTCGAACCCGGGGACACCCGCCCGCGGCATTCGCACGCCCAGCGGGTGGTGCTCGTGATGGGCGCCACCGAACTGCAACAGTGGCCCGACGGCGCGGACGAGGTCTTCAAGACCCAGATCCCCGGCACCATCAAGTTCAACCCGCCGGTGGTGCACATCGTCAAGAACATCGGGGACGCGCCGCTCCGGAACATCGTCATCGAGTTGATCCCGCGCTGACCGAGCCGTGTCGGCCCTGCGCACCGCCGGCCTGGTCGTCGCCGCCGTCCTGACGACGACCGCCGCGGCCGCCCAGTCGAGGATCTCCGGTCAGGTCATCGTCGCCGCCACCGGGGCCCCGGCGCGGGGCGCCGAGGTGACGCTCCGCGAAACGGGGACCGTGACGGTTGCGGGCTCTGACGGGAACTTTGCGTTCGAAGGGGTGGATGCCGGCGCCCGGATCACGATCCACGCGGAGTTCGGGTTCCTGTGGGGAGAGGCCGGCTTCACGCTGGAAACCGATCCCGGCCCCGAGTTCGTCCTGCCCGAGCCGATCCGCATCGCGTTTCGCGGCGCCACGCACGAGCACGTCACGGTGACCGCGGCTTCCGGGGAAACGTCGGGACTCGCCAGGTTCGGGTCGGTGTCCTCGATCGAGGGCCTCGAACTCCTCGAAGGGGTTCCGAGTCTCGCCGAACTGCTCGAAGGCGCGCCCGGCGTCGCGATCCGCAGTCTCGGTCCCGGAGCGGCCCGGCCCATCATCCGCGGGTTCGACGGGGACCGGGTGCTGATCGCGGAAGACGGGGTCCGCACCGGGGACATCGGCAGCGGGGCCGCCGAACAGGGGACCTTTGCGGACCCCGCCCAGACCGAGCGGATCGAGGTCGTGCGGGGGCCGGCGGCCCTGCTCTACGGGACGAACGCCGTCGGGGGAGTCGTGAACCTCGTCTCCCGCGGTTCCCAACTGGCGCATTCCGCGGCATCCGGATTCCGGGGCCACGCGAGTCTCGGCGCCGGGAGCGCCGACGACGGACGCTACGCGGGGGCCCGGATGCAGGCCGGCGGCGGCGGCTGGTTCGCCTGGGGCGGCGGCAACACCCGGAGGACCGGCGACTACCGGTCGCCTCTCGGCGACGTGGACGGCTCCTGGACCGCCATGGACCAGGGCGAGGCCGGTTTCGGCGTCCGCGGCGACCGCTCGTACCTCTCGGCGGGCGTGCGCGTCGACGACGCCCGCTACGGGGTCCCGCTCGCGGGAATGCTCCACGGGGCGGAAGGGGACGGGGACGAGGAAACGGTGGAGGTCGCCATGGAGCGGCGCCAGGTGCGCACCGATTTCGGGTTCCGGGGCCTGGGAGCCATCTTCGATTCGGCGGCCTTCACAGTCCGTTACAGCGAGTTCGGCCAGGACGAGATCGAAACGGAGGGAGACGGGCCTCCCGAGCTGGAGACGCACCACGACAACCGGTCGCTGGTCTTCCGCGGCGAGCTGGAGACGTCGCTCGGCCGGGTCCAGGGCCGGGTCGGCGGGTGGGCGAACCTCCGGGACTTCGGTTCCGGGGGCCCGGAGGCGCTCGCTCCGGATACCCGCCACACGGCGCTGGCCGCGTTCGCACTGGGCGAAGTCCAGGCCTCGGACCGGGTCACCCTGCTGCTCGGGACCCGGCTCGCGAACAATGCCTACGACGCCGGCGCCCGTCCGGAACCGGGTGAGGAGGATGACGGGGAGGAAGAAGAGGGCGAGCTCGCAGGCGACGCGTTCGAACCGCCCGCGGTGGTGGACCGGGCGTTCCTGGGGGCCTCGACCAGCGCCGGACTGACGTTCGATCTGGATGCCGAAAACTCCCTGGTCGGGACGGCGACGATCTCGACCCGCGCCCCGGCCCTCGAAGAGCTCTACAACTTCGGCCTCGACGCCGGCATCCAGGCCTTCGAGATCGGGAACCCGCTGCTGGAGGCGGAGCGGTCCCGCGGTTTCGACCTGAGCTTCCGGCGCGACTCCGACGCCTTCGCCGGCAGCGCCGGGGTCTTCTGGTACGACATCTCCGGCTTCACCTACGGGGCCACCGCCGGGGGCCGGGGCGGGGTCACCGTGATCTCGGCCGAACAGGCCGACTCCCGCCACCTGGGCTTCGAGGCGGACGGCCGGCTCCGGGTCGGCAGCGCCGACCTGACGGCGAGCGCCTCCTGGGTGGACGCGAAGTTCCCCGAACTCGGGCAGCACGCGCCCCGGATCCCGCCGCTGAACGGGCAGATCAGGCTGGACGTCCCGGTCCGGGGTCTGCGGATCGCGCCCCGGCTGCGCTGGGCGGCCCGCATGGACCGGCTCTACGCCGGGGAGACGCCCACGGACGGGTACGCGGTGGTCGATCTGACGGTCTCCTGGCTGCTGCTGACCGGGAGTGCGACCCACCACGTTTCCCTGGTCGGGCACAACCTGACGGATGCGGTGTATCGCCACCATACGTCGGTGATCAAGGACGTGGCGCCCCAGATCGGACGGGGGGTGCGGCTCAGCTATTCCGTCCGGTTCTTCTAGCCCGAGCGAAGCCGGGGCCCTTCGCGGCCCTCCGGGCCGCGGCGCCGGTCCGTCGCTGTGAAAATGCCGTCCTGCGGGTTGGCTGACTACCGTGATGGCGCCGCCGGCTGGGACCGCCGACCTCCGGTCGGCACCCGCGGTGCCCCGCACCGCGCACGTCATGACGCTCCTCGCCCAACATGGCGCGTACGGCTTGGAACGCCGACCTCCGGTCGGCACCCGCGGTGCTCCGCACCGCGCACGTCGTAACGCTCCTCGCCCAACATGGCGCGTACGGCCTGGAACGCCGACCTCCGGTCGGCACCCGCGGTGCTCCGCACCGCGCACGTCGTGACGCCGACCTGCGGGATGGTTCTCTCCTTCGGAGCCGACCGGAACAGAAGGGACGTGCCGGTCCCGGCGTCCCGTGGGGGGAAACAACGACACGTCGCCTGCGGCCCTTCGGGCCGCGTGCCGGCCGGAGGCCGGCGTTCCAAGCCGTTTCCGCCCTTTTCTCCCCGCGGCCCTGCGCGCCGCAGTCCGGCCGTTCCTCAGGGTTCCGAAGCGTGCCCGGACGTTCCGTTATGGCCGCCCCTGCCAGGATGTACTGCGAGAGGTGATGTCGGCTGTCGGGAATCGCCGGCGATGGTGAGCACCGCAGATCCGTCAGTTGATGGCGAGCACGTTGACGTAGAAGAGCAGCGTCGAGTAGGGCGGAATGTTCGGCCGGCTCGCGGCGCCATAGGCGAGGTCATGGGGGATCACAATGCGCCGGACGCCACCGACACGCATTCCCACGATTCCCAGGTCCCAGCCCGCCACCATCTCACCGGCTCCGAGCGTAAAGGAGAAGGGGTCTTCCGCGTTTGCCCCATCGAAGGTCTCGCCCTCGTTGTCTCGGTTCAGCAGGTCGAAGACCCAACCCTGGTAGGCCACCAGGAGCGAGTCTCCGTAAACGACTTCCTCGCCCTCCCCTACCCAGAGATCGATGGTTTCGAAAGGAACTTCCGCCCCGGCGACAAGTTCGACTTCGTAGATGAGAGTGGCGTTCCCCGGAACCTGATTCGTTCCCTGCGCACCGAACCCGAGACTCGGCGGGATCACGATCCGGCGACGCCCTCCCACGCGCATGCCGACCATCCCCTGATCGATGCCGGGAATGACCTGTCCGATGCCAAGGCGGAACGAGAACGGCAGAGCAGCGGCCTCAGACGCGAATACCCGGCCCCGGTTCTGGGGGGCCGCCTGGTCGTAGAGCCAACCCGTGAAACCGGCCGCGAGCAGCCAGCCGTTCTCCACCGGAGGGCCCTGGCCCTCTTCAAGGTCGGTGACCTCGAAAGACACGTCGAGCGGCGCGTCGGGCAGTGACTGAAGCGTCGTCGGCCCGCCTCCGTGGGCACCGCAACCAGCGAGAGCGCCGGCCGCGAACAGGATCGCCGGCCAGGTCGGTTGCCGGGTCGATGGAACCGTCAGCTTCACGTGAAGCTCGGCGTGCAAGAAGGACACCAGGGCGCCGGTCTCTCGCCCGGCCGTCCACAAACACGTTCTCTGCCCGACGAGCACCCGGAGGGAGATGGACCTGGCAGGACGGGAACGGCGCGTTCCGGCGAAGCGGATGAGGACGGATCGGGAGGATGCGAGCGAACCGCGCCGGCGCCAGCGGCTCGCGAACGATCACGGAGGAGGGTGCGAATGAAGCCGCGAATCAAGGGGGCAGGTGGTTCGTTCGTACGGCGTTCCCCCTGAGGGCCGCAGTCGCTTCGTTCACCATGCGGGTGCTAGCATCGGGGGTTGCAGGTCACACCGCCATGAGTCAGGTTCGGTTCCGCTCCAGATTGCTGGCGACGGCTGCCGCGTTCGCGCTGCTGCTCGCGGGCCCGATCGGGGTGCTCGCGCACGAGCATTCCGATCAGGCGGAGTCCCAGTGCCGGATCTGCAAGGCATCCGGGGTGGAAACGGCCGTCCTCAGCGACGGACCCGTGCTGCCGGTTCCACAGAGCAAGGCCGGACCGGACACGGGTGGGGTTTCGCTGGTTCCGGATCCGCCGGCCACGGCCTCCGGAACACCCCGCGGACCGCCCTCCTGACGGTCGGCGCTCCCCGTTGGGAACCGTTCGGCCCCGTCGGCGGGCTCTGAACGTCCGGTTCCTCCAGAGACCACAGGAGGTCCCACCGTGCTGCGGAATCCTCTCCTTCCCCGTTCTTCGCCCCTCCTTCACGGCTTCCGGCGGGCTGGTCTGCTCGCCGCCTGCCTCGCCTTCCCGGCCGCCGCCTGGACGCATCCGACGGTCTCGGGCACGGTGCTCATCGCCGAAACCGGCGAACCGGCGCGCGACGCCGAAGTCCTGCTGATCGAAACCGACGAGGTGGTCCATACCGACAACGAGGGCCGCTTCGCGTTCGTGGACGTGGACCACATCGGCTCCGTCACCCTCCACGTGGATCTCGGCTTCCTCAGCGCCGTCCGGACCCTGGCGATCGACATCGACCGGGAAGAGGACGTCGAACTCGGCGAGCCCATCGTCCTCGGGGCCCGGCACCGGATGCACGAACGGGTCACCGTCACGGCCTCGGCGAGCGACTCGTCGCCGTTCCAGACCTTCGGTTCGGTGCACGCGATGGAGGGGCTCGACCTGCACAACGAGCCGGCGCGCAACCTCGCGGAGCTGCTGGAGGGCACCACCGGCGTGGCGGTGCGCAGTTTCGGACCCGGCTCCGCGCGCCCGATCGTGCGCGGCTTCGACGGGGACCGGGTGCTCACCATGGAGGACGGCGTGCGGACCAGCGATCTGGGCAGCCAGTCAGCGGACCACGGAGTTCCGGTGGACCCGCTGCAGGCCGAACGGGTCGAGGTCGTGCGGGGGCCGGCGACGCTGCTCTACGGGTCGAACGCCATCGGCGGCACCGTGAACGTGATCTCCATGGCGTCCCACCTCGCCCACTCGCCGCCGCCCGGATTCCGGGGGCAGGCCAACCTCGACTACTCGACCGCCGACGAGGGAATGCGGGGCGGCGTTCGCGCGCAGGCGTCCGGCGGGAACTGGTTCGCCTGGGGCGGGGGCAACGCGAACCGGACCCAGGACTACGACTCTCCGGCCGGGGTGATCGAGAACACCCAAAGCTCCATGAACCAGGGAGAGGCGGGGTTCGGTGTCTTCGGCGAGCGGGCCTGGCTCTCGGGCACCGTGCGCCTCGATGACGCCCGCTACGGGGTTCCGTTCGCCGGACTCTTCCACGGCAGCCACGTGGGGCACGACCACGGGCCGGTCAGCGACGAGGAAGAGCTGCAGGTGGACGTCACGATGAACCGGCGGCAGTTCCGCACCGACTTCGGGCTCCGCCGCCTCGGTTTCCTGTTCGACGAGGCGGTATTCACGGTCCGCTACGCCGACTACGACCAGGACGAGATCGAGACCTTCGAGGCCAGCGGGGAAGAAATCGTGGCGACCCACTTCGACAACCGGTCGGTCGTGTTCCGCGGCGAGCTCAGGAAGCCGGCGGGGCGGGTGCACAGCCGGGTCGGGGTCTGGGGCAACGTGCGGGACTACGAGGCCTGGGGCCACGAAGCGCTGGCGCCGGAGACCCGGCAGAACGCATTCGCGGCCTTCACCTACAACGAGATCGAAGCGAACGAGCGACTCGATCTGCTGCTCGGAGCGCGCGCCGAGCGAAACGCCTACGACGTCGGGGAAGACACGAACCCGCTCCGGCCGGCGGAAGTCGTGGACCGCAACTTCCTCACCGCGTCGGCGAGCACCGGCGCCCGGCTCGCGGTGGGGGGCTCCACCGCCCTGGTCGGAGTGGCGAGCCTCGCGACCCGCGCCCCCTCGCTCGAGGAGCTCTACAACTTCGGCCCCCACATCGGGAACCTGGCGTTCGAGATCGGCAATCCCGAACTCGACCAGGAACGGTCGCTGGGATTCGACCTGAGCCTCCGGCAGAGTTCGGAAGCGCTCACCGGGAGCCTCAGCGTCTTCCGTTACGACATCTCCAACTTTGTCTTCGGAGAGGTGCTGGGCGGAATGATCAGCGGCCTGCCCGTCTGGCTGTTCAAGCAGTCGGACGCGACCTACCAGGGCTTCGAAGCGGAGGGACACCTGAGCCTCGGCGCCGCCGAGCTCGTGGCGAACGCCGCCTACGTGGACGCAAAGCTCGCGAGCGGCGAGTACGTGCCGCGCATCCCCCCGCTCGGCGGTCACCTGCGGCTCGACGTCCCGGTCGGCAAGCTGCGCCTCGCGCCCCGGCTGCGCTGGGCCTCCCGGATGGACCGCCTCTACCGCGACGAGACCCCGACCGACGGCTACGCGGTGTTCGACTTCACCGCCTCCTACGTACTGGTCGGAGCGAGCACGACCTCGAACATCTCGCTCGGCGCCTACAACATCACCGACGCCGAGTACAGCCATCACAACTCGCTGATCAAGGACATGGCCCCCCAGATGGGCCGCGGCTTCCGGATCAGCTACTCGCTGCGGTTCTACTAGTGTCTCGTCACTCATCCAGTGTCGGATAGAGCCGTTTCAGTTTGGTGCGGGCGTCGGCCGTGGTGAACTGCCAGTTGACCTTGGCCTGGATCTGATCGCGGGCCGCCTGCCAGGCGGCGACCTCATCTTGTAGGAC
>JAJDUD010000007.1 GCA_022826825.1 Acidobacteriota bacterium
GTCCTACAAGATGAGGTCGCCGCCTGGCAGGCGGCCCGCGATCAGATCCAGGCCAAGGTCAACTGGCAGTTCACCACGGCCGACGCCCGCACCAAACTGAAACGGCTCTATCCGACACTGGATGAGTGACGAGACACTAGCTGCGCGTCCGCACCTAATCGGGGAGTTTCGGATGCGCCGGACGGACTGACGCAATGGCGTAGAGCGGTGCGCAATGGCACGCCGTCGACGCCGAATTCCTAGGGCAAAAGCAAGCCACCCCTTGGGAGATCTGCGCCGTTAGTGTGGACGATGTCTCACGGCGCGAACGGCGCCATGTCCACGCTCGGCTCGTCGCCGTCGGCGAGTTGCTGGATCAGCCGGCCGGTGCCGAGCGACTGGGTGAAGCCCAGCATGCCGTGCCCGGCGGCGACCAGCAGCCCGTCCCTGCCGGGCGGCCGCCCGATGAGGGGCACGCTGCTTGGGGTGAGCGGCCGAATGCCGGCCCACGCGACTTCGTCCTCCAGTGGTATCCGGGCCGCGAGCCCCGCCTGGCCGCCGGCGATCACCGCCCGGTAGCGCCGCTTGTTGAGGCTCGGGTCGTAGCCGGCGAGTTCGAGCGTGCCCGCGAAGCGCACGACGTTCTGGAGCGGGGTGATGATGACCTTGCGTTCCGCCACCGTCACGGGGATTGAAGGGACCCCCTCGAACGTCCGGACTGTGGCGCTGTATCCCTTCGCCGGCTGGATGGGAAGGCGGACGCCGGCGGTGCGGGCGCGCAGGGGCGAGTGGGCCCCGAGCGCCAGGACCGTCTCGTCGGCGCCGCGCTCCTCTCGGGCTCCGTCGCCACTCCGGACCTCGGCGCCGCGGATGCGGGTCCCTTCGCGGAGCAGCCGCAGCGCGCGGACGCCGGTCTCTACCCGGACCCCGTGCCGCTTCAGGGTGGCGGCAAGCGACTCCGCGAAACCGAGGCTCGATCCGTGGGCGTCGCCGTGGAGGAAGATCGCGGCCCGCACGGCGGCGGAGAGTGCGGGTTCCCGCTCGCGGGCGGCATCGCCCCCGAGAAAGTCCACGGGGAAGCCGTTCCGCCGCAGATCCTCGGCCTCCTCGCGGGCGTGCGCCACCCCCGCCTCGGTCACGAAGGCCCAGTAACCCCCGCGCCGCTCGAAGTAGAAGTCGGCGTCGCCGCGCCCGCGGACCTCTTCGAAGAGCTGGAGACTCAGTGAGGACACCGAGCGGATGGCCTCGAAGCTCTCGCGGGAGCGGGCGAGGGTGCAGGCCCGGGCGAACCCGAGGAGCCAACCCGGGAGCGTCGGGTCGAGGCGGAATCGGATGTGGAACGGGCTGTCCTCCCGGAGCATCCAGCGCAGCGCCTTCGCCAGCACGCCCGGACCGGGAAGCGGCTGGGAATGGGCGGGGCAGAGCAGCCCGGCGGTGCCCCACGAGCAGCCGTGGCCGGGCTCGCCCCGGTCGATGACGGTGACCTCCCAGCCCGCGCGCCGCAGGAAGTAGGCGCAGGAAAGGCCGATGACGCCCGCGCCGAGGACGAGCGCGGTGCGGTTAGCGCGCACGGAGCAGGGGCGCCGCCGACGAGAACCGTGGAACGCGCGGCGCGCGTCGCCGCTTGGGCGGCGTTGGCGTGAGCGTCAGTTCGCGGGTCCGGAGAGGCTCCCTTGGTGGATCCCGATCGCCGCCTCGACCCGGGACAACCGCCCCTCCACGGCGTCGAAGCGCTCGGAAACCTCAGCGCGGAAGCGGGTCAGGTTCTCCTGGAGGTCCGCGATGTCGTCCTGCATGTCCGCGATGTCCTCCTGCGTGTCTGCGACATCGCGCTGAACCTCGACAAGGGAAACCTTGATTTCGGTGATCGCGTCCTTCATGTCGAGGATCGCGCCGCCAACGAAAAAGAGGCCGGCAACGCATCCCGCGAGCACGGCGACGAAGACCGAGACGACGACCTTGTTGGCGTCGGAGACCTGGCTGCCCATCGAAAACCTCCACGGAAGGAGCAACAACTTCTTCAAGGTCTTCGCGGTCACGTCCCGCGTTGCCCGCAGTATAGGTCAGCCGCCGGCCGAACAGCGCCGCCCTGTATCCCGTCCGGGAGGCGCCGGACGCCGCCGTCTCCCGTTATTCGGGCTGGTCGTCGGCCGACGGGCCGTAGGGTCCCGGCACCGGGATCTCGAGTAGCCGGTAATACACGCTGAGCTGGCCGCGGTGGTGGATCAGGTGGCTCACGATGAAGTTCCTGATCGCGGCGTCGCGAACCGTGTCCTGCAGCACCTGTCCGTTCAGGAGCAGGCGCCAGGGCGCGCGCATGAAGTCGTCGGACCGGCCTTCGAGGCGTTCCAGAAACTCGGCCCCGATCCGCTCGTGGTTGGCGACCAGGTCGTCGCGGGTCCTCCAGTGGGGCGGCTGGTACTCGGCGGTCCCGAAGTCGAACTGGTCGCTGTCCAGGATGCTGAACGCCCAGTCGGGCGCCTCCACCAGGTGGCTGGCCAGCCGCGAGAGCGACATGGACTTCTCGTGGGGTTGCCAGTCCGCGTGCCGGCCGTCGAACCGCTCGAGGAACTTGCGGGTGGCGGCGGCCTCCATCCGGAACTCCGCGGCGAAACCTTCGGCGATGGTCATGGGGAAACTCCTCCCGTCGGGTGTCCGGGGCCCCTCACGCGGGCCGCAGCCAGTTCTCGATCCGCAGGTCCGGCACCCGCCTGAACTCGCGCTCGTTGTTCGTCACGAGCGTCGCGTCCAGGTGCGAAGGTGGACGCAGACCTCGGTGTCAAGCAGGAACGTCACAGAAGGAGATCCCGCTCCTGGTGAGGAGGCTGTTCCCGATCGGGCAACGAGCCGGACTTCGGTGCATCGAAGAAGGCGTCCCAGTCCTTGCCGCGGGGCCGCAGAACGACCTCCGACCCGCGTTTGATCACCGCCACCTCGCTCGAGTCGAAACGACAGGCCTTCGGCAGGCGCACCGCCTGGCTGCGACCGTTCCAGAAGACCTTGGCGACCCCTCGATACGTAACCTCTTCTGACATGTGTTCCTCCCGCGCGCACCGTGCAGGATAACGAGACATAGGTCACTGAAAGCGTGCGTCCTCGCCTGCCGTTCCCGCTGTAGCATCCGCCGCGATGCGACTCGTTTTCCTCGGTCTCGCTCTGAGCCTGCTACCGGCGCAAGCGGTTTCCGCCGCGTCCGGCCGGGTCCTCCCACGGACCACCGAAATGGACGGCCGGATCTACGCGTGGCAGGTCTACGTCCCCGCCGCGGTGCTGTCGGGGGACGAATCCAATCCCCCCGTCATCCTCTTCCTGCACGGCGCCGGGCAGACGGGAACCGACGGCCTGCGGCAGACCGAGATCGGGCTGCCCGCGGTGCTGCGCGAGCGGTCCGACTTCCCGGCGCTGGTCGTGATGCCCCAGTCCCCGCGGGGCGCCTGGTGGGGAACTCCCGAGATCGAACGGATGGCGCTCGCCGCGCTCGATGCGGCGGTCGCCGAGTTCGGCGGCGACCCGGAGCGCACCTATCTCACCGGGCTGTCGCTCGGGGGCTACGGGACGTGGGCCCTCGCCTACCGCCATCCGCAGCGCTTCGCGGCGCTGGTTCCGGTCTGTGGCGGGGTCACCACGCGGCGGACGAGGATGCCGGTGCCCGACTGGCATCCGTCGGCCACGCATCCGGAAGATCCCTGGGCCGAGGCCGCGCGGGTGATCGCCGATATCCCGGTGTGGGTGTTCCACGGCGAAGAGGACCGCCGGGTGCCCACCGAGGAGTCCCGGCGCATGGTCGCGGCGCTCGAGGCGGCGGGAGCCCGTCCCCGCTACACGGAGTACCCCGGGGTCGGGCACAACTCCTGGGTTCCGGCCTACCGCGAGGAGGGGCTCTACGAGTGGCTCTTCGCGCAGCGCCGGGACGGGCGCTGAAGAGACCCTTTCCGACCACAATTCCGGAACATGGGCCGCAGCCATGTCCGCACCCGGCGCGACGCCGACCCCGCCGGGTACGGGTTTGCGCTCGACGAACTCGAGCGGCCGCTCGACCCGCGCGGGCTGTTCGGAGGTGAGGCGCGCCAGGCTCCCGTCGAGGTCGAGATCGGCTCCGGCAAGGGTTCCTTCCTGGTCGCCGAGTCGGAAGTGCGTCCGGACACCCTGTTCCTGGGAGTCGAGCGCGCCCGCCGCTACTGGCTCTACGCCGCGGACCGGCTGCGGCGCCGGGAGCGGCCGAATGCCCGGATCGTCCGCGGGGACGCCCGGGACGCGCTGGACGCGATGCCGGAAGGATCCGTCTCCGGACTGCACCTGTATTTCCCGGACCCGTGGCCGAAGCGGCGGCACGCGCACCGCCGCCTGCTGATCCAGCCCGAGTTCCTCGCCGCCTGCGAGCGGGTGCTGGCCGCCGGGGCTCCACTCCGGGTGGTGACCGACGACCCCGGCTACTTCGATCAGATCGAAGCGGCGCTGGCCGCCCGGCCGAAGCTGGTCCGCAGCCGCTACGAACCGCCGGCCTCGGCGAACGAGGGAGAACTCGCCGGATCCAACTTCGAGCGCAAGTACCGGGTGGAAGGCCGCCGGATCCAGGCGGTGGCGGCGGTTCGGGCGTCGGTCCCGGGAGTGTCGTGAGCACCGGGGCGTCCGCGGCGCCCGCCTGACGAGGCCCGCGAGGGAGGAATGGCAGCGCCATTCTGCGTGGTTGTCACAAGCCGCATCGATTGCTGTCGTTCATCCCGGTACCCGCGGCTGCCACCCCCTTCTTCAACCTCCCCTTTGCGAACCGTCGTTCGGCGGCTTCGGCTTCGAGCCCCAGCACTGGACGAAGCGCGGGGTCCCCATCGTCGTCCCGGGATTCTCGATGTGCCTCGTCACCTCGGCCAGGACCTGCTCGATCTCGACCTCGTCCGCGATTCCGAGGGTGGCGATCCACTTGGCGCGATCCGGCGTCAGCGTCGACAGCATCCACGCCTTGAACACCCCCGCAAGCTCCATGTGCTGGAAAATGTGCATCCGCACATCGGTGAGTCCGGCGTCGAGGAAGAGGACGGGTAGCCTGGCCCCGATGTCCGGGAACCCGCCGGTGCGCCTCCGCTCCTCCGAAACGAGTTCCACGGCCCTGTCGAAGGCGGCGAGGCCGGGATAGCAGTACCAGCCGCTGTAGTCGGTGCACTCCGCCAGCAGCTTGCCGTCCGGCTTGAGCATTCCGCACATGGTGCTCAGCGCCCTGGCGGGATGGGCAACGTTGTCCAGCAGCAATCGCGAGTACACCAGATCGAACTCCGGCGCGGGATCCGACACGGTCCGGATGTCGGCCAGCCGGAACTCGACGTTCGGCACCGCCTCCGCCACCGCCTCTCTTCGGCCCTCCTCGATTCTGAGGTCGTCCATGTCCAGCCCGACGACCCGGCCTTCGGGACCAACGCGGCGGGCAAGGTCGAAGGCAACGCCCCCCGTTCCGCAACCCACATCCAGGCAGGCCATGCCCGGCCGGACGCCGACCCGGTCGAGCAAGGCCAGCGTCGTGGGGCGGAAAATCTCGGTGATGCGATCGAGCCGGCGCCTTTCGACCGCCCCCTCCCCCAGCGTGTAGATGTCAAGCTGCGGGGCCTCGATCCCAGCGTCCGTTGCGCCGCCGGTCTTCTCGGCCATTCCCGGTCTCTCCTCTGGTTCAAGCTCCGCGGTCAGGCATCACCGGATGCCGTACGTCCATCTTGTAGCGCTGTTTCGACCGAAGCGCAACGAAGAGTGAAGCGGCCAGTTCGCGCCGTGGGGGCCAGCCGGGATGCATCGGCCGGCGAAACGCCGCGAGACGGCCCGGACAGGCTCCCGGGCTCAGCGGACGAACACGACGCTCTCGCGGACGAAGAGACCTGAGGCGAACCGCAGCAGGGCCGCGGCCGCGCCCAGCGCGACCAGACCGGCCAGCGCCAGTTCCCAGGCCGCCACCGCCTCTCCCGCCATCACGTTCAGGATCATCAGGTGCTGGCCCAGAATCGGGATGAAGGCCGTCCAGGTCCCCTCTTCCACCCAGTTGAAGGTGACCGCGAAGAAGGGGATCATCGGGAGGAAGGCCACGTACCCGAAGTAGGTCTGCGCCTCCTTGTAGGACTTGGCGTAGGTGGAGAGCACCACCTGGATCGCGGAACAGAAGAGCGCCAGCGGAATCGCGGTGAGGGCCACCAGGACCCAGTCGGCGACGCTCGGCGAGATGTTCAGCGCGCCCGGCATGAACCGCAGCACCAGGACGCAGGTCCCGATGCCGAGCAGCGTCAGGAAGACGGCGAACGCTGCCGCCGCCGCCCACTTGCCGAGAACGAGGAACCGCGCGGGGACCGCGTTCAGGAGCAGCGCCTCGATCGAACCGCGCTCGCGCTCGCCGGCGATGGCGTCCGAGGCGATCTGCATCCCGCCGAAGAAGGCGTTCATCAGCAGGAAGAACGGGATGAAACCGAGCGCGGAGAACGCGGTGCGCCGCCGGGAGCTGAAGACCTCCGCGCGCTCCACGGCGAGCGGGCGGACGAGCAGCGGGCTGATCCCGCGGCTGACGAGCCGCAGGGCGGCGACTTCCTGCCCGTAGCCCTCGAGCAGCCGGGTCACGCGGCCGGCCTTCGCGCCGGCGGCGGTCCGGGAGCTGTCGGCGACCAGCTCCACCTCCGCCGGCCTCCCCTCGGCGAACCGCTCCTCGTAGTCCGCCGGAATCCGCAGCACCAGGTCCACCTCGCGGTTCCGCACCGCGGACTCCGGGTCCTCCGGGGCCGGGACCAGTTCCAGGCTGGGTTGCTGTCCGAGCCACTCGACGAGCGCCGGGGCGTTTTCCTGCCCCGCCACCGGAAGCTCCATGTTCCGAAGCTCGTCCTGGATGCCCTCGGCGAAACGCCCCATGACCAGCATCACGATGGGAAAGATGCTGATCGAGACCAGGACCGCGATGAACGCCCGGCGGTCGCGGATTCCGTCGAGCAGTTCCTTCTGGAAGACGACGCCGGCTCTACGCATCGCCGGCCCCTCCCGGTCCCGTCAGCCGCACGAAGGCGTCCTCGAGGTCCTCGCACCCGGCCGCTTCGCGGATCGCGTCGGGCGATCCGGCCGCGACCACCCGTCCGGCCGCGACGATCACGATGTGATCGCAGAGCAGCGACACCTCCTGCATGATGTGGCTCGAGAAGAGCACCGCGCAGCCCCGGTCCCGGAGTTCCCGGATCAGGTCGCGCATCCGCCGGGTGCTCATCACGTCCAGCCCGTTCGTCGGCTCGTCCAGCAGGACGTTCCTGGGTTCATGGATCAGCGCCCGGGCCAGCAGCACGCGCGAACGCTCCCCGTGGGAGTAGCCCTTCGCGCGCCGATCCACGAAGTCGCCCATCTCGAGGAGCCGGACGAACTCGTCGAGGCGGGCTTCCGTCAGGTCCGCCGGGATGCCGCGAAGCCGGGCGAAGTAGCGGACGTTCTCGCGGCCGGTCAGCCGGGGATAGAGCGCGTGGGTGTCGGGGAGGGCCCCGATCCGCTCCTGCGCCGTCATCGGCTGGCGCTGGACGTCGACCCCGTCCACCGCGACTTCGCCCGCCTCCGGCGCCATCAGGCCGTAGAGCATCCGGAGCGTCGTGGACTTCCCGGCGCCGTTCGGGCCGAGAAGCCCGGTGATCCGTCCGTCTTCCGCGGCGAAACTCACGTCGTCCACGGCGATGACGTCGCCGAAGGTCTTGCGGAGACCCTGGACCTGGATCACTGCTCGGAGCCGGGTCTGGGGTCGACGGGACCGGTTGCCGACCGCCAGAACGGCGGCCGGGCGACGCCGGACAGACAGGACGCGTCCAGGCCCTCCGGATCGGCGCTATCGAGGAACTCGCCGATCAGCCGCGTCGCGCAGCCGGCCTGGAGCGTGCCGTGCCCCGTCCCCGGGACGACCAGATGGCGGGAATTCGGGAGGGTCGCCGCGGCGTGGTCCCCCCAGCGCGGCGGGGTGACGGGGTCCAGCTCCCCGGAGAGGATGAGGACGGGCGCCTCCGATCGGACCGGTTCGCGGTAGTCCGCGGGGATTTCGCCGCGCGGCCAGACGGCGCACGCCTCGAGCATCTGCTCGGTCATGAGTTCGTCGATGAAGCTCTCTTCGGCGGCGTCCGCGGCCTCGCCGAGGGTCAGGAAGGGAACGTCCTCGGCGCACAGCACCGAAAGGAACATCCCGATCGCCAGTTGGGGGCCCGCGACCGGGTCGGCGAACACCATCAGGGGTCCGAAGTCGCCGTCGAGGGCGCTCTCCACCATGAGGGGAACGAGCGCCGCGCTCGACGGGCTGTAGAGCACCGCCCGCAGCACCCCGGCCACCAGCTCGCGGCTGATGGGGACCTCCTGCCAGTCCCCGGTACGCGGGTGCCGGATCCGGTACTCCCGCGGCGGGTCCTGATCGAGGCTCGCCAGCAGGGTCTCGATGGAGTTCCGGAGCCCGGGGAAGCGGGCGTCACAGGCCGGGTCGGCGCCACAGGCGGCGGTGAGCAGGTTCAGCGCCCGTTCTCCGTCCTCGGGAAAGTGGAGCGGGATCCGCATGTCCACCGGCGCCACCCCGTCGAGGATGACGCTGCGGACGCTCTCCGGATGCCGGCGGAGGAACACGGTGGCCGCCCGGGTGCCGTAGGAGCCGCCCCAGAGATTGATGGGTCCGTACCCCAGGGCCACCCTCACCTCCTCCAGATCGTCCATGGCGACCGGCGTGGTGTAGTGCTCCGGGCTCGCGTCCAGCGAGTCCAGGCATTCCTGCCAGTCGTCCTCCGACAGCTCTTCGGGCATGCTGTCGAAGTACCCGGCCCGCTCCTCGAGGAAGTCGCAGGTGAGCGGGTTGGATGCGCCGGTGCCGCGCTGGTCCACGAACACGGAGTCGCGAGTCCGGAAGAGATCCGGGGCCAGGCCCCGCAGGAGCGGCGCGAGTTCCGTGGCCGCCTGTCCCGGCCCGCCGGCCAGGTAGAACACGGGGTCCGGCTCGGCGTTCTGTTCCGTGGCCGGGAGGACCAGGATGTTCAGGCGGATCTTCCGTCCTTCGGGATCGGCCCGGTCCTCCAGGACTTCGAGGACGCCGCAGAGCGCTCCTTCGGGTCCCTCACCGGGCGTGCAGTCCGAAACGATGCTCGCCGGCTCCGCTTCTCCGTCGGCCGGCTCCTCCCGGTCGTCGGACCCGGAACGGAGAAGGACCACGACCCCCGCGATGGCGACTGCGGCGAGAAGACGCCAGCGCCGCGGAATTCTTGACAACAGGGGGAATCCTAAATCCGTTCTCTATCGGGGAGTTACGGCCGTTCGCCCCGGAGGTTCCCCTGGACGGTTCGGCCAGGAGGCGTCCCCGTCAGGCGAACCAGCTCTTCCGCGCCTGCGGATGCTCGGACCTCAGCGCCTGCACCACGTTCAGGCGGGCGGCGGCGGTGGCGGGTTGCAGCGCCGCCGCCAGCACGGCGGCGAGGAGCAGCAGCGGCACCAGCACGTAGACCACCGGGTCGAGCGGCGTGATCTCGAAGAGCAGGGGACTCAGCTCGCTGCCGGCCACGCGCACGAGCAGGAAGGCCAGGAGCAGCCCCGGAAGGAGCCCGAAGGCCGCGATGCGCAGCGCGTCCCGGAACACCAGCCGGCGGATGTCCGCCGGGGTGGCGCCGAACGCCATGCGCACCCCGTGCGCCGGAACCCGGGCGTTCGCCTGGAACCCGACGACTCCGAAGACGCCCCAGGCGGCAAGCAGCAGCGCCGCGGCGGCAAAGACGCCGAGGAGCAGCGCGTAGAGCCGGGGCTGGGCGACCGATTCCCGGATGCGCTGTTCCAGCGTGCGCGGGTTCAGCGCCGCCAGTTCCGGATCGACCTCCGCGAGCCGGACGGCGGCGGCCTCCAGGACGGAGGCGCCCGGCGCGTGCCGGAGCACCACGCTTCTCCGGATGACGTCTCCGCCGCCCGGCATCCGCCCGTCGCCGTCCAGGCGATAGAGGATCGGCTCGGGCGGCGTGTCCACGCCTTCCTCGTGGACGTCTCCCACCACGCCGACGATCTGCCCCATGCCCTGGAGCTCGAGTCCCACCGGCGGGTCCGACAGGTACCGCTCGACGAGGCTCTCGTTCACGACGGACACCGCGCCGGGGTTGGAGCGGTCGCTCTCCTCGAACGCCCGCCCCTCCCGGAGCGGGATGCCCATCGCCTGGAAGTACCCCGGCGACACGCGGCGGAGAAGGGCCCGCGGCACCTGGTTGGGATCGGTGACCGGCGCTTCCCCGATCCGCTGGAAGCCGATGATGGCGCGTTCGCCACTCAGCGGGAGCGTGTCCACGACGCCCACCCGGGCGACCCCCGGGACCGCCGCCAGGGACTCGCGGACCCGGTCGAACAGCGCGGTCTGTCCCGCGGTGTCCGGGTAGCGGTCGGCGGCGACCTGGAGCTCGAAGACCGCGGTGTTCCCGGGCTCGTACCCCGGCGGCGCGCTCACCAGCGCCAGGAAACTCCGGGTCAGCAGGCCGGCGCCGATCAGCAGCGGGAGCGCGAGCGCCAACTGGAGGGCCGCGAAGAGGCCCCGGTGCCCCAGGCCGCGCGAACTCCCACCGAGCGGAGCGGACTCGCCCCGCGCCGAGGCGTCGAGGGCGGCCGCCGGGTCGCGTGACGACGCCTTCAGCGCGGGCAGGGTCCCGAACACGAGCGCGGCCAGCCCGGCGACGCCGAAGGTGAACCCGACGACCCGCAGGTCCACGCTCGCCGCTGCGAGCTGGGGCAGGCCGAGGACCGTCAGGGAACGCACCAGCCCGGCCCCGGCCACCGCCAGGAGGGCGCCGAAGGCTCCGGCGGCCGCGGCCAGCAGCGCGCTTTCGGCGAGCAGCCGGCGCAACAGGCGCGACCGGCCCGCGCCGAGCGCGCTCCGCACCGCGAGTTCGCGCTCCCGCCAGGCGGCGCGGGTGAGGAGCAGGTTGGCCACGTTACCGCAGACGATGAGCAGCACGAGCAGGGTGACCCCGAAGAGCGCCATGAGCGGCTGCCGGATCCGGCGCGTGGAACGCTCGGTGAACGAGTCGAGGTGCACGCTGACCCCCTCGTTGAGCATCCGCTGGATCTCGCTCTCCTCGCTCAACCGGGCGATGAGCGCGACGGCTTCCTCCTCGGCCTGTGCGATGCCGACGCCGTCCCGCAGCCGGCCCACCACCTGGACGAGTTCGAGCCGGACCTGCCCGGGCTGGAGGTCGGCGGGCGGCTCGGTCGGGTAGGGGACGTAGATCTCGGTGGTGGGGATCGGGAAGCCGAAGCCGGGAGGCATGACGCCGACGATCTGGAAGCTCCGGTCGTTGAGGCTGAGGGCCTGCCCCAGGATTCCCGGGTCGCTCCCGAACTCGCGCTGCCAGAACGCGTGGCTCAGCATCACCACCGCGTCCCGGCCCGGGGTCGCCTCCTCGGGACGGAAAGACCGCCCCAGCACCGGCGGCACCCCCAGGATCTCGAAGAGTTCGGGCGAGACCTGTTCGGCGGACAGCGGGCGCGGCTCGCCGGGCGCCGCCGCGAGCCCGCGGTAGGCCACGGGCCGGTCGCCGTACATGGCGAGTCCCTCGAACACCGTGTTGGCGTCCCGCCAGCGCCGGAAGTGGTCGGTGGAAAACGCCGCCACCTCGTCCGGCATCGGAAGCCGGGGCCGCCGTTCCCACACCTGCATCAGGCGTTCCGGCTCCCGGTAGTCCGGCGCCTTCAGCAACACCCCGTAGACCGCGGAGAAGACCGTCGAGGTCGCCCCGATCCCGAGCGCGAGGGGCACGCACACCAGCAGGGCGAACCCCGGCCGCTTCGAGAGGCTCTTCAGCGCTTCAACGAACTCGTGCAGCATCGCGGTGAAACCGTAATTCTCCCCCACGTCAGAACGCGCAGGTGGCCGGCCCGTTCCCGCACAGGAGCGCCAGTCTTCAGACTGGCATCGCGGCCGGAGGCCGCGAAACTCCCCCGACCGGGCGTGCCGCACGTCACAAACGCGCGGGTGGCCGGCCCGTTCCCGGGCAGGAGCGCCAGTCTTCAGACTGGCATCGCGGCCGGAGGCCGTGAAACTCCCCCAGCCGAGCGTGCCGCACGTCACAAACGCGCAGGTAGCCGGCCCGTTCCCGGGCAGGAGCGCCAGTTTTCAGACTGGCATCGCGGCCGCAGGCCGCGACACTCCCCCGACCAGGCGCGCCTCTGGACTGGACGAGAGCAGGGACGGCGTTACGCCATCCCCGTGGCGCGCCGCGTCATGCCGCGGAATAGCGACGGGAGTTTCGCCCGCTGCGCGGGCGATGCCGGTGTGAACACCGGCGCTCCTTGCGCTCCTTGCGCTCCTTGCGCTCCTCGTGCTCCTTGCGCTCCTTGCGTCCTGCCCCTACAGGCGTCGCGAACCGCCAATAGGGTCGGGTCTCAGCGGTTCGGGCGGTCGGTCAGCGGACTCGGGTAGAGCTCCAGCAGCCCCGGTTCCGCCATCAGCGCCTCGATGGCGTCCATCTCCAGCGGCACGAACTCGGAGAGGTTCTCGGCGCCGTCCTCCGTGATCAGGATCACGTCCTCGACGCGGATATAGATCCGGTCCTCGGGAACCCGGAACTGGGGTTCGATGGCGAACACCATCCCCGGGGACAGCGTCCCGTCGGGGTCGCCGACGTCGTGGACCGCCATCCCCACCCCGTGCCCCATCGAGCGGCGTGTCGCAGCGCGGCGCCGGTAGGCGGCGGCGAACGCTTCCGCGGCTGGCCGGTAGTGGGGCTTCGTGAACGGCCAGGTCCGCGCCAGCTCCTCCATCCGCGTCGCCGCTTCGCCCATGATGGTGGCCACGTCGCCCGGCCGGATCGCGTCCAGGATCGCCCGGTAGCACGCGAGGTAGAAGCCGTAGAGGTCGCGCTGCCAATCGCTGAAGACGCCGTTCACCGGCCACATCCGGGTGACGTCGCTCGTGTAGTAGCCGATGTCCGGGCCGTAATCCATGAGGACCAGGTCGCCGTCCTCGAGCCGGCTCGCCCCGCGGTGGTAGTGCGCGTACCAGGCGTTCGTTCCGGCCGCCACCAGCGAGTAGTAGGCCTCCGACTGCGCGCCGTCCCGGAAGAAGAGGAACTTCCCGACGGCGTCGAGTTCGTGCTCGTGGATCCCGGGACGGGTCGAGCGCATCGCCTCCATGAGCGTCAGGCCCGAGAGGTCGGTCGCCTTCCGGATGAGGGCGACCTCCCGTTCGCTCTTGACCAGCCGCAGCCGGTCGAGCACCGGCGACAGGTCCTCGATGTCCAGCTTGGGGAAGCGGTCCCGGAGCCGGGCGGCGAAGTTCGCCTCCCGGGACGGCCTGCCGTCCCACGGGTCATTGGCGATATCCGAGTTGCCCCGGGTGGCGAGGTCGCGGCTCATGGCGGCGAGTTCGGCGGGGCTGAGCGGGGTGTGGAGCGTCGGCGGGCGATTGCTCCAGGCCATCCGGGCGAGGTCGTCGCTCAGCTTCCAGGTCCCGAACACGTCGTCCACCCCGGTGAGTTCCCGGGCCAGGTCCGCGTCCTCCGCCGTCAGCAGGCGCCCCTCGGAGGCTTCCCGCCGCGCGTTCCGGTGCGGCAGGTAGAGCACGGAGCGGCGGGAGGCGCCGTCGAGCAGCAGGTAGGCGTGCGGCGTCTCCACCCCGGTGAGGTAGTAGAACGAGTTCGTCTGCCGGAAGCGCTGGTAGGCGAGGGGGGAGCCGGCGCCCTGAAGGACCGCCGCGCCTCCCGGTCCGACCGCGTCCAGCACGGCCTCGCGGCGCGCCTGGAACTCCTCCGCCGGGAAGTCCGTGGTGAAGATCGGGGCGTCCTGGGCCAGGGTGGTCGAGGCGAACAGGCAGCCGAGCAGGGCGGAAACCTGGCGGAAACAAGCGGGCATGGGGATCATGGTCGGGGGTCTCCCGGATCGTTCGAAGTACCTATTGAGCAGCGGAGTCGGGCGCTACGCTTCCAATGGAAACAGAGTGAACATGACAATGGAAACTGAAAACGGACATTCGCTTCCCCAGCCCGGCGTGCTGGCCGAAATCCCGTCCCACGCGCGCTACCTGACCTTCCGGAGGCGTGCGTCGGCGCCCAGCCCGCGCGACGCGCTGGAGCGGCTCGCCGATCCGCATCCCGGGCTGCCGCTCGTCTTCGGCCTAGGGTCTTCCCTGGTGCGCGAGCTGGGAGCCGAGGTTCCGGGGCTGCGCGACTTTCCGGCCTCCAGCGGACCGGGATTCAGCGTTCCCTCCACCCCCGCGGCGCTCTGGGTCTGGCTGCGGTCCGAGGAACGCGGCGAACTCGTCCACGAGACCCGCCGGGTGGAGAAAGCGCTCGCCGGCGCCTTCGCGCTGGAGCGCGTGCTGGACGGCTTCCGCTACCGGACGGGTCTCGACCTCACCGGCTACGAGGACGGCACCGAGAACCCGAAGGGCGACGCGGCGGCGGAGGCGGCCATCGTTTCCGGCGGCGGCCCCGGTCTCGACGGGTCCTCGTTCGTGGCGGTGCAGCAGTGGGTCCACGACCTCGACCGCTTCGAGTCCTTCTCGTCCCGGACGCAGGACCACATCATCGGGCGCCGCAAGAGCGACAATGTGGAACTCAAGGACGGGCCGGACGCGGCCCACGTACAACGCACCGAACAGGAAGCCCCCGAGCCGCCCGTCTTTCTGCTCCGCCGCTCCATGCCCTGGGCGGACGCGCGGCAGGCGGGGCTCGTGTTCGTCGCCTTCGGGAACAGCCTGGACGCCTTCGAGTACCACCTGGCCCGGATGACCGGGGCTGCCGACCGCATCGCGGATCACCTGTTCCGCTTCACCCGGCCGGTGACGGGGGCGTACTTCTGGTGTCCTCCGATTCGGGAAGGGCGCGCCGACCTGAGCCTCCTCGGCTGAGCCCCCGAGCCGCCGCGGCGGGCTGAGGGATTACCGTACGCGGCGCGTACGTTCCATGCTGACCCGTCGTCTCGTCGCCGAGTTCCTCGGCACCGCCGGCCTGCTCGCGGTGATCATCGGGGCCGGCATCATGGCCGTCAACCTGTCGGGAGGCAACGACGGGGTGGCGCTCATCGGAACCACCGCCGCCATCGGCGCGGGCCTGGTGGTCCTCATCTGGCTGTTCGCCCCGGTCTCGGGCTGCCACATCAATCCCGCGGTGACGCTGGCCTTCCTGCTCCGGAAGGAGATCTCCGGGCGCGACGCCGGGCTCTACGTCGTCGTGCAGGCGGCGGGCGGCCTCGCCGGGATGCTGGTGACCCACCTCATGTTCGACCTGCCGCTCCTGCAGACGGCGACGCAGGTCCGCACGGGACCGGGGCAGTGGGTGTCGGAGGTGGTGGCCACCTTCGGCCTGATCCTGACCATCTTCGGCTGCATCAAGGTCCGCCCGCGGGCGGTGGCGGCCGCGGTGGGCATCTACATCTTCGCGGCCTGCTGGTTCACCGCCTCGACCTCCTTCGCGAATCCCGCGGTGACCCTCGCCCGGAGCTTCACGGACACCTTCTGCGGCATCCGGCCGCAGGACGCTCCGATGTTCGTCCTGATGGAGATCGTGGGCGCGCTCATCGCGACGCCGTTCGCGGCCTGGCTCTACCGCGCGAAGGACTCGAAGGGATCCTGACGTGACCGCGCGCGCGGCGAAACCGGTGGAGGCCGGCGGGCGGATCGCCAGTCTGGACGTGCTGCGCGGGTTCGCGCTGCTCGGCATCCTGGTGATGAACATCCAGATCTTCGCGATGCCGTCCGCGGCGTACCAGAACCCGACGGCGTTTGGCGACCTCACCGGGATCAACCTCGGGGTCTGGGCGTTCGCTTACGTCTTCTTCAGCCAGAAGTTCCTGACCCTGTTCTCGATGCTGTTCGGCGCGGGCGTCTGCCTCTTCGCCGACCGCATCGAGGCGCGGGGCGGGCGTCCCGCGACATGGCACTACCGCCGGATGGGCTGGCTGCTGGCCTTCGGGCTCGCGCACGCCTACCTCCTCTGGGCCGGGGACATCCTGGTGACCTACGCGATCTGCGGGTGTCTGGTCTACCTGTTGCGGCGACGCCGCCCGCGCACGCTGCTGGTCGCTGGATTGGCCTCGCTCACCGCGACGAGTCTGCTTCTGGTCGCCGCCGGATCCGCGCTGACGCTTCCCGGAGTCCCGGACGAAGCGATCGCGGAGGTCGAGAGGGGATGGAAGCCTGACGCCCCCGCAGTGGAAGCCGAGGTCGCGGCCTATCGGGGCGGCTGGAGCGAACAGCAACCGGCCCGGGCGGCGGAGGCGCTCGGAATCCACCTCGGCTTGCTGCCGTTCTTCGCCATCTGGTTCTGCGGCGGGCTGATGCTCATCGGGATGGCACTCTACAAGTGGGGAGTGCTGGGCGCGGCGAGGGACGACCGCTTCTACGCGCGGCTCGCCTCCATCGGCCTCCTGGCGGGCCTGCCGCTGGTGGCCTTCGGCATGTGGTGGAACTTCGCGGGCGACTGGGCCTGGCAGCGGTCCATGTTCTTCGGCACGCTCTTCAATTCCTGGGGCTGCATCCCGGTGGCGCTCGGCTACCTGGGCCTTGTCATGCTCGCCGTGCGCCGGGGCTTCCTGCCGGGCCTCCAGGCGCGGCTCGCGGCGGTGGGCCGCATGGCCTTCACCAACTACCTGCTCCAGACGGTGCTCTGCACCACCATCTTCTACGGCCACGGACTGGGCCTCTTCGGGAGCGCCGAGCGCTACCACCAGCTCCTGATCGTCTTCGCAGTGTGGGCGCTCCAGTTGTGGCTGTCGCCGATCTGGATGCGCCGGTACTCCTACGGCCCGCTGGAGTGGCTCTGGCGGACGCTGACGTACGGGCGCTTGCCGGGGACGACTCCCAGTTCTTCCACCACTTGAAGGCGGGGAGGCCGGCCAGCGCCTGCGAAACGCAGCCCAGAGAGCAGAAACGGCTTGGAACGCCGACCTCCGGTCGGCACGCGCTGCGCGACCGCGCAGCGCACGGCACGGCGCCGACCTGCGGGATGGTTCTCTCTCGGTGCAAACGGGCGGAGGGGACGCTCCCGGACCTCTGTCGCCCGAGACGACTAGCGGCGCGTCGCCCGCGGGCCTTCGGCCCGCTGTGCCGACCAGAGGTCGGCGTTCCAAGCCGTTTCCGCCGTTTTGCGACATGTGACCCGCCCGCCGATCCCGCCTCAGCGACATGTGATCCGCCAACCGACCCCGCCTCAGCGACATGTTCCTTCCGCAGGACCTGCTCCTGCGACATGTGACCCGCGAGCCCGATCCCGCCTCAGCGACATGTACCTCCCGCAGGACCTGCTACTGCGACATGTGATCCGCCGGCCGATCCCGCCCCAGCGACATGTACCCCCGGAGGACCGGCTACTGCGACATGTGACCCGCCAGCCGATGCCGCCTCAGCGACATGTGCCCCACCAGCAGACACCGCTTCAGCGACATGTAAGCGTGCGGCAGCGGAACGCTGGCCAGTCCTCCCGGTGGGGGTCTCCGACCGGCATCGCGGCCGCAGGCCGCGAAACTCCGGTCCCGTCGCGGAAACCCGAAACGAAGACGACGAAGCGACGTACGCGCGCGCAGTTGTCGCCGCGCCGTCCCTTTGGCGAGCGCGCCATCCGGCGAAAGGAAGCCCTGGAGTTTCGCCCGCTGCGCGGGCGATGCCGGTCAGAGACCGGCGCTCCACTGCCGTGCGCGCTTCGGGCGGGTGATCGGAACGCGGTTTCGTCGCCTTCGTGGGCCACGAAACGCACGCCGCCATGTTCCAACCCAGCCGATCCCGTTCCAGCGACATGTGCCTCCCGCAGGACCCGCTACTGCGACATGTGACCGGTCAACCGACTGTCAAGAGACACCCACTTTTACGCACTGATGGCCCTCGACCAAGAGCGAGCGCCGGTTCCGGGAGGGTCGTGGCAGGTCCGCGGGCCTGCGGCCCGCGTGCCGGTCGGAGGGCCCCACCGGGAGAACTGCGCGGCGTTCCAGGCCGTCGCGCCGCCGGTCCTTTCCGGCGGTTCTTTCCTACGGTGCGGCGGGTCGCGCCGGGATGAGGTGTCCGATCGAGTTGGCGTAGTAGTCCACGAAGTGGCGGCGCGGTTCGAGGATCCGGAGGCGTCCCTCGTCGGCCTTGACCATCTGCCGCTGGATCAGGAGTTGCAGGCCCAGTTCGACGGCGGGCTCCCAGTCCTCGCGGGGGATGTCGGGCTCGCCGGGACGGTCCTCCAGCGTCTCCAGGATCCTGAAGGCGGCTACCCGCGCCTCGGACCTCGAGACGCCCTCGTCTCCCCGGTCCCGGATGACCGTCGCCATCAAGGGCACGGGGAGCACCGGCATGATGTCGGCGATGCGCCGCATGAGGTCGCCGGCCAGCACCCCCACCTCGGCGAAGCGCTCCTCGCGGCCGACCGCCCGGGGGTCGAAGTCCCGCCTCTGCAGCCACGCCCGGAGCGAGACCGGCGCGCCGACGCTGAGCGTGGCGTGCCCGAAGGGTTTCCAACGGCGGTTCAGGCGCAGCCAGAACTGGTGGCCCACGAACGCCGCGGTGGCCCGCCACGATCCGGTCCGGGTGGCGCGCTTGCCGCTGGCCTTCATGATCTGGAGGTTCTTGTCCTCGATGACCCGGTCGTAGTTCACCGCCACCGGCACGAACGCCACGTCGCGGCCCGTCTGGGGATCGAACGACCGCACCGCGTAGTCGAGGAGACCGAGGCGCGGGCTCCCGAGCTTCCCGTCGTCCGAGAAGCGTCCCTCGATGAAGAACGCCTGCGGGACTCCCGCACGGGTGGCTGTTCTCACGTGGGCGGCGAGCACGGCCCGGTAGAGGGGATTCCCCGATCCCCGGCGCACGAAGAAACCGCCGAGCGCGCGCAGCATCCGGTCGAGCGGCCAGTAGCGCGCCCATTCGCCCACCGCGAACGAGAGGATGGCCCGGTCCGCGAGGGAGGTGGCGGCGACGACGTAGTCGAAGTTGCTGCGGTGGTTGAGAACGAAGACCGGTGTCGAGGTCCTGGCCGCCCGCACGATCGCTTCCTCGTCCACGTAGCGGACGCGGACCCGGAAGAGGCGGAGCAGGAGCCGCTTCACCGGGCCGTGGATCAGGCGGAAATAGAAGCCGGCGCTCAGCGACGGAACGATCTCCCGGGCGTATTCCCGCGCCGTCACCAGCACGTCGCACTGGTCCTGACCCGTGCGGTCCACCTCCTGGAGGATCGCCTCCTGCACTCCGGGGTCCACCATCAGCAGGTCGGCGGCGCTCGTCGGCTTGAGCAGTTGGAACGCCGAAGGCTGGATGGCCAGGCGTCCCTGCGCCTCGTGGAAGGCGTGCGTGTTGCGGCGGTCCCGGCGGCGGCGCCAGAGCGGACGGACCACCAGACCGTAGAGGCACCCCGCCACCAGCAGCGCGAGAACGGGAAGCGGAACGGAAACGGATTCGAACACGGCCTTCCGCCCCCGCCCGTCAGCCGAATTCGGGGATCCGGACGGCTTCCTCGATGCGGTCGAGGAGCGCCGTCCGGCGTGCCGTGAGGGCTTCGGCGAGGCTCTCCAGCGGCACGATTTCGGACGCGTCCTCACCCCGGATGCGAACCTCCGCTCCGCCGCGGCCCAGCGAGCGTCCCGAGATCACGACCCGCAGCGGGATTCCGATGAGGTCGGCGTCCGCGAACTTCACCCCCGCCCGCTCGTCGCGGTCGTCGAGCAGCACCTCGAGCCCGGCGTCCTGCAGTTCGTCGTGCAGGCGTTCCGCCACCGAACCCGCCTCGTCCTCCGCCGCGCGTCCGGCCAGCGGGATCAGGTGGACGTCGTACGGGGAGACGCTCATCGGCCAGCGGAGGCCGCTGTCGTCGTGGTGCTCCTCCGCCACGCAGGCGAGGAGCCGGCCCGAGCCGATGCCGTAAGAGCCCATCCAGATGGGGCGCTCGGCGCCCTCGTCGTCGAGGAAGCGGGCGCCGGCGGCGTCCCCGTAGCGGGTGCCGAGCTGGAAGATGTTGCCGACCTCGACGCCCCGCGATGTGCGAAGCGGCTTTCCGCATTCCGCGCAGCAATGGCCGTCGTCCGCCACCGCGATGTCCGTCACGAGTCCCGGGTCGTAGTCCCGTCCGGCGTTCACGTTCCGGAAGTGCACGTCGGGCTCGTTCGCGCCGGCCACCAGGTTCGGTGAGGCGGGAATCGAATCGTCCACCACGACCGTGCCCGAGGTCAGCCCGATCGGGGAGGCGTATCCCGGCGTGGCGCCGGCGTTCCGGATCGCCTCGTCCTCGGCGGGACGAAGCCACGACGCGCCGACCGCGTTCGCGAGCTTGGTTTCGTTCACGTCCATGTCGCCGCGGATGATCGCGACCACGAGTTCCTCCCGGGCGCCGCCGTCGAGCCCCGCGGTGAGGAACACCGCCTTTGCGGTGCGGGCGGCCGGGATCCCCAGGAACGCGCTGAGTTCGTCGATCGTGCGGGCGCCCGGGGTGTCGACCCGCTCGAGCGGCAGCGGGTCCTCCGGCCCCGCCGGGGTCTTGGCGAAGCGGGCGATCTGGCGGTTCGCCGAATAGCCGCAGGCGTCGCAGAGGACCAGGGTGTCCTCGCCCACCGGGGTCAGGTACATGAACTCGTGCGCCTGGCTGCCGCCCATCATGCCGACGTCGGAGCCGACGGCGATGGTGGGCAGCCCGCAGCGCCAGAAGATGCGGAAGTAGGCCTCGTAGTGGGCGCGGTACTGGCGTTCGAGGCCCTCGGCGTCATGGTCGAGGGTGTAGGAGTCCTTCATGGTGAACTCGCGCACCCGGATCAGTCCGGCCCGGGGCCGGGCGTCGTCCCGGAACTTGGTCTGGATGTGGTAGACGAGCTGGGGAAGCTGCCGGTGGGAGCGGATCTCGCTCCGGCAGAGGTCGGCCACCACCTCCTCATGGGTCATGGCCAGCACGAGGTCGCTGTTCTTGCGGTCCTTGAAGCGCGCCATCTCCGGCCCGACGGCGTCGTAGCGTCCCGACCGGCGCCAGATCTCGGCTGGATGGACGACCGGCATGGTCATCTCCTGGCCGCCGATCCGGTTCATCTCCTCCCGCAGGACGTTCTCGATCCGGGTGATCGAGCGATGCGCCAGCGGCAGGTAGGAATAGAGGCCCTGGCCGAGCTGCCGGATGAAGCCGGCGCGGAGCAGCAGCCGGTGGCTGTCGGCTTCGATCCCGGCGGGGGCCTCGCGCAGGGTGAGACCGAAGTGGTGGGAGAGTCGCATCGGGGTGGGCGGCGGGCCGGAGTGTACCGACCGGTCAGGCGGCGGAAGATCGCCGCTCGGTGCTCGTCTGGCCGGCCGGTTCCGCCGGGAGCAGCGGCATCTCGATCACGTCGGCATCGAGACGGTCGCCGTTCTCCGCGCGGAGCAGTCGGAGCGCGTCCCCGAGGAGGAAGATGGAGCCGGCGATCACCACCTCGCCCTGCCGGCCGGCGAGCCGGTACGCCCGGGCGAGCGCCTGCGGCACCCCTTCCACGGTTTCCGCGCGGGCGCCGTTTCCGGCAAAGACGTGCTCCGCGCTGGCCTTCAGGTCGGCGAGCGGGAGCGCCCGCCGGGTGGCCGCGGCAGTCAGCAGCACCCGCTGGAAGTACGGCGCCAGCGGCGCCAGCATCTCCTCGACCCGCTTGTCGCGACTCGCCCCGAAGACCAGCACCCGCCGTCCGTTCGCCCCGAGCGTGTCGAGGTACTCCGAGAGCCGTTCGGCGCCGCTCGGATTGTGGGCGGCGTCGAGGAGCAGCCGTGGACGGCTTCCGTCAGCCGGCAGCCATTCCAGGCGTCCCGGCCACCGGACCGCCGAGACGCCCTGCCGGACCCGAACCGGGTCGAGGGTTCCGAACCCTTCCCGGGCGAAGAGACGCTCGGCCCCCCGGACCGCCAGCGCGAGGTTGTCCAACTGATGCCTGCCGGGCAGCGGCAGCCAGAGGTCGTCGTAGGTCGCGACCGGGGTCGAAAGGGCTCCGGCGGCGCCGGTTCGGTGGACCGTGCAGTCCAGAGTCGTTTCCCGGGCCACGTCCCGGAAGCGGGCGCCGCGGTCCCGGGCGCTGGCCGCGAGGACCTCGGCCGCCTCGGGATCCTGTCGGGCGATCAGCAGCTCGCCGCCGGGCCGCGCCACCGCCCCCTTCTCCCCGGCGATTTCGCGAACCGTCCGGCCCAGGTAGCGCTCGTGATCCAGGGCGATGCGGGTCACGAGTCCGAGCGGCGCGTCGGTGGCGGTCGTGGCGTCCCAGCGGCCGCCCATCCCGACCTCGAAGACCGCCGCGTCGACTTCATGCCGGGCGAAGGCCAGGAAGGCGGCGCCCGTGATGGTCTCGAAGAACGACGGCTGCTGATCCGGAGGCAGGCGCTCGGCCGCATGGGCGATGTCGTGGATCAGGCCGGCGAACTCGTCGTCCGGAAGCTGCCGGCCGTTCACCAGGATGCGCTCGCCGATGGAGACGAGATGGGGCGACGTGAAACGCCCCGCCCGCAGTCCGTGGGCCCGGAGGATCGAGTCCAGGATGGCTACGGTCGACCCCTTCCCGTTCGTTCCCGCGACGACCACCGACGGGAACCGGCGTTCCGGGTGGCCGAGCGCCCCGGCGAGCAGCCGGATGTTCCGGGTTCCCACCTTGACGTGGAACTGCTCGCGGCTCTTCAGAAAAGCGAGCGCCTCCTCGTAACGCATCAACGTGCGGAAGGGGCCGTCCGCTCTACCGGACGGTGCGGACGAGCGCCGGCTCGGGTGCGGTCTGCACCGTGGCGGCGGCGTCCTTCTCCACCGAAGCCGCGGCTCCGGCGGGCTCGTACATGAATCGCAGGAAACCGCCCAGCACGCCGCGCAGGTCGCGGCGGTGGACCACCCGGTCGAGCATCCCGTGGCGGAGGAGGAATTCGGACCGCTGGAAGCCCGGCGGCAGTTCGCCGCGGATCGTCTGCTGGATCACCCGGGGACCGGCGAAGCCGATCAGCGCTCCGGGCTCGGCGAGGTTCATGTCCCCGAGCATCGCGTAGCTGGCGGTGACACCGCCGGTGGTCGGATGGGTGAGCAGCGAGATGTAGGGAAGCCCCGCGTCGTCGAGCACCGCGAGCGCCGACGAGATCTTGGCCATCTGCATCAGCGAGAGCGCGCCCTCCTGCATCCGGGCGCCGCCCGAACAGGAGACCACGATCAACGGGACCCGGGCGTCGCAGGCGGCCTCCACCGCGCGGGTGATCTGCTCGCCCACCACGACGCCCATGCTGCCGCCGATGAACGCGTACTCCATGACGGCGAGGACCACCGGCGTCCGCTCGATCTCGGCGCGCACCACGATGACGGCGTCGTCGAGGCCGGTCTTTTCGGCGCCCTTCGAGAGCCGGTCGCGGTATTCCACCCGATCGCGGAAACGGAGGGGATCGTTGGAGCGGATGCTGGCGGAAATCTCCCGATAGACCCCGTCGTCAACCAGCATCTCGATGCGCTCGCGCGCGCCGAGCCGCAGGTGGAAGTCACACCGGGGACAGACTTCGAGGTTCTCCCGGAGCGCCCGTCCGTAGACGATCTCCGAACAGCCCTCGCAGCGGATGAACAGGCCCTGAGGGACCTGGGGCCCCGGCCGGTTGTCACCGCTGGCGCCGGTCGGGGCGGGGCTGTCGGGCATATGAGCGAGGCATCCTAACAGACGGGCCGGGTCGCCGCCCTGATGGGAAGGGGTGCTCTCGGGAAGCCGCCGGCCGCCGTGATCTGCGGGTTTCCGGGCGACGTGTCCGGGACTTCAGTCGATGAACAGGGGCACGATGGCGGCAACAAGCAGCAAGCCCATCGCGACGTTGAAGACCCGGAGACGGTTGCCGCGCTTCAGGAGGCGGCCGATCCCGACGCCGAAGAGGGTCCAGACCGAGGCGCAGGGATAGTTCACCGAGACGAAGGTGAGGGTGATCGCGCCCACTTCGAAGAGGAGGTCTCCCCCGATGGTCGTGAAGGCGCTGATGGCCCCCACGGCGACCACCCACCCCTTCGGGTTGACCCACTGGAACGCGGCGGCCTGCAGGAAGGTGAACGGGCGTCCGGGGCGTTCGTTCGCGCCGCCGTTTCCGCTGGCGGTGGCGATCCTCCAGGCCATCCAGAGGATGGCGCCCGAGCCCACGTACCTGAGGACGACGTGCACGGCGGGGACGGCCTCGAAGACGCCCCCGAGGCCGAACCCGACCCCGGCCACCATCGCCGGATACCCGAGGCCGATGCCCAGGAGATGCGGGATCGTCCGCCGGTATCCGAAGTTCGCTCCGGAGGCGGTGACCATGACGTTGTTGGGCCCCGGCGTGATGGACATGGAGAACGCGAAGAGGGCGACGGGGAGGACGAGGTCGAACATGCGGAATTGGTCTGGCGGGGAGGAATCTACTGTTGCTTCGCCGCGCTTCACGAGGGTCGGAGCTACGGCCTTCGCAGCACGGGCTGCGGCGCCGGGAGAATCGCCCATGCGCGTGTCCTCCCGCGCGCCCCGCCGGGCATGAAAACGCGGATCCGGCGAGGAGCGCCGGTGTTCACACCGGCATCGCGGCCGACGGCCGCGAAACTCCCGGCGTTGTTGCGCCCGGTCGCGGGGACCCGAGACAAAGACGGCGAAGCGGAGTACGCGCGCGCAGTTGTCGTCGCGCCATTCCCTTTGACGGGGGCGCCATGCGGCGAATTGAAGCTCTGGAGTTTCGCCCGCTGCGCGGGCGATGCCGGTCTGAAGACCGGCGCTCCTGGCCTAGGGGCCGGTACTCCTGGCGCCATTGCATAAGATCATCGGCCGGAGGTGTGCCGATGGAAGCGCAGACCCTGAACCAACTTTTTGCCGCCGCCTGTGAGCGGCACAACAAGGACGACGCCATCCTCCACAAGGAGGGAGGCGAGTGGAAGGAGCTCTCGTCCGCGGGCTGGCTCGACGCCGCGCGGGACGCGGCGGTAGGCCTTTCGCTGCGCGGCGTGCGGAAGGGAGACCGGGTGGTGCTCCTCTCGGAGAACCGGCTGGAGTGGTTCACCATCGAAGCGGGACTCCAGATCCTGGGCGCCGTGACGGTGCCGATCTATCCCACGCTGACCGCGCAGCAGGCCGCCTACATCATCCAGGACTCGGGCGCGCGGGTGGTGATCGCCTCCTCCGCGGAACAGCAGGCCAAGATTGCCGAGGTTCGCGACTCCCTGGAGAGCGTCGAGACGGTCTTCGCGCTCGACGTGCCGGCGCCGGGTTCGGGAGATCAGTCGTGGTCCACGGTGACGGAGGCCGGGAAGAGTTCGCGTGCGGCGGACTCCGGGGCGGCCGAGCGCCTTGCGGCGGCGGTGTCCGGTGACGACGTCGCCACCATCATCTACACCTCGGGAACCACCGGAAACCCGAAGGGGGTGATGCTGACGCAGGCGAACCTGGTGCAGAACACCCTCGCTTCCCACGAGGCGTTGACGCTCTCTACCGACGATCGCGCGATCTCCGTGCTGCCGTACAGCCACGTGTTCGCCCGCATGGTGGCGCACTACCTGTATCCGCACGCCGGGGTCACGATCGCGATCGCCGAGAGCATGGACACCCTGGTCCAGAACATCGGGGAAGTTCATCCGACGGTGATGGCCTGCGTGCCTCGCTTCTACGAGAAGATGCGGGACAAGGTGCTCGAGTCGGCGGCGGCCGGCAGCCCCCTGAAGCAGAAGATCTTCCACTGGGCGTTCTCCACCGGGTACAAGGTGGGCAAGCATCGCCAGGACGGCACCCCGGTGCCGGCGGGCCTCAAGTTCAAGTACGGCCTCGCGACCAAACTGGTCTTCAGCAAGCTCCACGCCCGGATGGGCGGGCGGATGGAGCTCTTCGTCTCCGGCGGGGCGGCCCTTCCCCGCGACGTCGCCGAGTTCTTCCTGGCCGCGGGCTGGGTCGTGATCGAGGGCTACGGACTGACCGAGACCTCGCCGGTCATCACCGTGAACCGCCGGGACCGCTTCCGGTTCGGCACGGTGGGGATTCCCATTCGGGGCGTGGACGTCGAGATCGCCGACGACGGCGAGATCCTCTGCCGCGGCCACAACGTGATGAAGGGCTACTTCGGCAACGAGGCGGCCACGAACGAAGCGATCGTGGACGGCTGGTTCCACACCGGCGACGTCGGGGCCTTCGACGAGGACGGCTTCCTGCGGATCACGGATCGGAAGAAGGACCTGCTCGTCACCGCCGGGGGCAAGAACGTCGCGCCGCAGCCGATCGAGGGAACCCTCAAGTCGAGCGTCTATATCGCCGAACTGGTGATGGTCGGGGACGGCAAGCCGTACCTCTCGGCGCTGGTCGCGCCGGACTTCGAGCAGCTCGGGCGCTGGTGCGAGGGAGAGGGAATCCCGGCCGACAGCCCCGAGGCGATGGCCGCCGACGAGCGCGTCCAGGCGCATCTCATGACCGAGATCGGCCGGCTGAGCGAGGGCCTCGCGTCCTTCGAGCAGGTCAAGAAGATCGCCGTGGTGACGGCGGCCTTCACGATCGAGAGCGGGGAACTGACGCCCACGATGAAGGTGAAGCGCCGGGTGGTGGCGCAGCGGTACGCCGACCTGATCGAATCCCTGTACGCGTAGCAGCCGGTGGTGGACCTCGGTGCTCACGCCAGCTCCACCACAGGCTCCTGACGGTTCCGTCCGGGACCCGGTGACCGATCCCTTCGAGACCGTCATCGGGCTCGAGGTGCATGTCCAGCTCGATACCCGGACGAAGCTCTTCTGCGGTTGCCGGAACGAGTTCGGCTCGCCCCCCAACACCCACCTCTGTCCAGTGTGTTACGGCCTCCCGGGGGCGCTCCCGGTGCCCAACCGGAGAGCGGTGGAACTCGCGGTGCTGGCCGGGCTCGCCCTCGACTGCCAAGTCAACGAGGAGTCGGTCTTCGAGCGGAAGCACTACTTCTATCCCGACCTCCCCAAGGGCTACCAGATCACGCAGTACGAGTTTCCGCTCGCGGAGGCGGGGGCCGTCCACATCCGGCTGGACGCGGAGGGGGACGGTGAGGCGGTGGACCGCAACGTCGGGATCCACCGGATCCAGATCGAGGAGGACGCCGGCAAGCTGGTTCACGACGGGTTCCCGGGATCGGACAGGCGGAGCGGCGTGGACTTCAACCGCGCCGGTGTGCCCCTCATCGAGATCGTAAGCGACCCGGACATGCGTTCGGCCGCCGAGGCGGTGGCTTACGCCCGGGAACTCAGGAGCCGCATCGTCTATTGCGGGGTGTCCGACGCCGACATGGAGAAGGGCAACCTGCGGATGGACGGCAACATCTCGGTGCGGAGGCGGGGCGACCCGAACTACGGAGTCAAGGTGGAGCTGAAGAACCTGAACTCGTTCCGGTTCCTCCAGCGGGCGCTCGAATACGAGGAGGCGCGCCAGCGCCAGGTCCTGGCCGCCGGCCGGAAGGTGGTTCAGGAGACCCGCCTCTACGACGAGGGCCGCGGGGTGACGGAGCCCATGCGGAGCAAGGAGGAAGCCGAGGACTACCGCTACTTCCCGGACCCCGACCTTCCGCCGCTCCGGCTTCCCGAGGGTCTGCTCGACGCGGCGCAGCGCGGGCTTCCCGAGTTCCCTGCTGCTCGTGCCGCCCGCTACCGGAGCGAGCACGGGATCGCCGGCGACCAGGCCGAGCGGGTCGCCGCGCGCCGCGAACTGGCCGACTACTACGAGGCGACGCTGGCTGCGGCGACGGCCGCCGGTTCCCCGGTCGCCGAGGCGGCGACGGTGGCGGCCGGCTGGATCACCACCGAGGTCGTATCCCGGGAAAAGCAGGACGGACGCCTCGCGGCGCCTCCGGAGCGGCTCGGCGAGCTGGTGCATCTCCTCGCGGCGAAGGAGTTGCCGCGAAACGCCGCGCGCGAGGTCTTCCAGGCGATGGGCGACAGCGGCCGCCCGGCCCGGGAACTCATGGCCGAACTCGGGTTCGCGGACCTGGCGGGAGAGGCGCGGCTGCACGAGATCGCGGCTCGCCTGGTCGCCGAGCACCCCGCGGACCGGGACGCCTACCGCGCCGGCAAGAAGAAGGTGATCGGCTTCTTCGTGGGACAACTGATGCGCGAGCTGCGCGGCAAAGCGGACGCCCGCGAGGCCCGGGCCGCGCTCGAACGGGCGCTCGACGCCGATTCCTGAAGCCTGATCCCTTCGGTGAAGAGCGTCCGGACGGTGGCCGTGGCCGGCTGGACGTGTACCGGCAAGACGAGGTTCGCCCGGGCGCTGGCCGCCCGGTTTCCCGATCGAGGGCCGGTGGTCCTTTCCCAGGACGACTACTACCGGGACACCTCCCGTCTGTCCCGGAGTGAGCGCGCCGGCGTCAACTACGACGAGCCGGACTCCTACGACCTCAACCTCTTCGCCGAACATCTGGGAACGCTTCGCTCCGGCGCCTCCGTCCCCCGCCTCGCCTACGACTTCGGCACCGGAGCGCGGACCGTGACCGGGTCGCTGGGACCGACCCGGATGGTGGTCGCGGAGGGGGTGTTCGCGCTCCGGGACGCGCGGGTCGCGGATGCGGCGGACCTTCGGATTCTGCTGGAGGGAGATCTCGACGCCCTCCTGGCGCGGCGCATCCGGCGCGACGGGGCCGAGCGGTCCTATTCGGCCGAGGAGGTGACAGTCCGGTTCCGGACGATGGTGATTCCGGCGCAGCGGCGGTACCTGGCGGGCGCGGGCCAAGTCGCGGACCTTGTTTTCCCGATGGATTGGGGCGACGACGCCGTCAGCCGCGCCGCCCTGCGCCTGGGAGGCGATACTTCCGCCCCTCTCCCGGCATTCCCAGCGAAAGGAACGAAACCGTGACGTCCCGCATCCTGCGGGTCGGGCACAGCCCCGACCCCGACGACGCCTTCATGTTCTGCGCCCTCGCCAAGGGCGCGGTGCGCATCCGCGACTACCAGGTGGAACACGTCCTCGAGGACATCGAAAGTCTGAACGACCGGGCCCTGGCCGGAGAGCTGCCGATCACCGCGATCTCGGCGCACGCCTACCTCTCGGTGGCGGACCGCTACTGGATCATGGCGACCGGGGCCAGCATGGGCGAGGGGTACGGCCCCGTGGTCGTCAGCAGGAAGGCGGGGAGACTCGAAGACCTGGCCGGACGCCGGGTCGCCATCCCCGGTCCGCGGACGACGGCGGCGCTCCTCGCCCGCTGCTACATCGGGGAGTTCGAGCCCGTCATGGTGCCCTTCGACCAGGTCTTCGAGACCGTGGAGGAGGGCCGGGCCGAAGCCGGCGTCGTCATCCACGAGGGACAACTGACCTACGAGGCGCGCGGGTTCCACCTGCTCTCGGATTTCGGGGTCCGTTTCGAGGACGAGCACGGGCTGCCGCTGCCGCTGGGGCTCGACGTGGTGCGCCGCGACCTCGGGCGGGACCTCGCCATCGAAGTGAACCGGGCGATGCGGGCGAGCATCGACTGGGCCTACGCGAACGAGGACGAAGCCCTCGACTACGCGCTCCTCTTCGGGCGCGGCCTCGAGCGCGAACTGGGGCGGAAGTTCGTGAAGATGTACGTCTCGGCGCTCACCCGCGACATGGGGGACTCCGGGGAGGCGGCGCTCCGGGTGCTGTTCTCGATGGCCGAGCGTGCCGGAGTCGTTCCCGAAGCTCCGGATTTCGAACTGATTCGTTGACGGCCCGTCCCGCTTCCGGAGTGGTTCCTGCGTCGGAGGCGTTGCTCTCGTGACACTCGTCGGCACGTACATGACACAATGTCACAAGAGACGGCGTCTCTCGGGGGGCGGAATGTTTGTTCGTCTACTTGGCTGGTTTGGGGTCGCCGCGGTGTTGTTGTCCTGGCCGGCGACCGCCGCCGCACAGCCGACCGGAACGGTCGAAGGCACGGTCGTTGACATAACGGGCAATGCGTTACCCGGCGTGGTGGTCACGGTGACCGGCGCCGGGGTGCGCCAGGAACAGGTGACCGGCCGGAACGGCGCCTACACGGCCGCCGGGCTCCCGCCCGGCGACTACGTCGTCACGGCGGCGCTTCCCGGTTTCGAGACGGTGGAGGTCCCCGTCTCCGTGGGGGAGGGGGCTGTCGAAACGGTCCCGATCCAACTGCAGATCTCGCGGCTGCTGGAAGCGGTCAGCGTGGTCGCCGAAGAGCCGCGGCCCTTCGCGCGCAACATCGTCGCGGAACCGATGATGCGGCAGCAGTCGAGCATCACCAACGTGACCGCGGTCACCGACAACCTCCCCGGGGTGTCCATCCAGGAGGGGGACGCCTACGGTTTCGACGACTGGTCGAGCAACGTCGCGATGCGCGGCTTCCAGGTCACCATCAACGAGGCGCAGATCGGCACCACGATCGACGGGTTCTCGAACGGCACGTCCGACTACTGGAGCGGCGCCAAGGCGAACCGCTTCATCGACCCGATGAACCTCGGCGGGGTCGAGGTGTCCCAGGGGACGGCCGACATCGCTTCCCGCTCCGTCGAGGCGCTGGGCGGCACCTTCGACTACCGGACGGACGATCCGGCGGCCGAGCGGACCTACACCGCCACCGCTACCCTCGGGGAGAACGACGGCAAGCGGTTCTTCATGCGGCTCGACACGGGGCCGCTGTTCGGCAGCGGCGCCCGCGCCTGGATCGCCGCGGGGCGGCAGGAGGCCACCGACTGGGTCGAGGGTTCGGCGCGGAACGAGCGTGAACACGTCGCGGCCAAGCTGGTTTCCTCGCACGGGAGCGTGGACCTGACGGGGTACTTCTCGTTCGACGGCATCCACGAGGACGTCTACCAGCGGCTCTACAGCGACGCCGACTTCCGGGCCGATCCGCGGTGGGACCGGCTGACCGGCGAATGGCCGGGGGTTCCCTACCTGAACCAGTTCTACCGGCCCGGCTGGCAGACCCGGCGCAACAACACCTTCGGCTACCTGAAGGCGGACTGGTCGCTCAGCGACGTCACCACGGTGAGCCTCGGCGCCTACTTCCATCACCACCGGGGCCGGGGGGACTGGCTGCCCCCCTACATCGTGGACATCACCGACGACGGCGGCGGCCCGGAATCGGAGCTGACGGGTGGGTCAACGGCCCGGGGCGGGACCCAGCTCGGGCTGATCCGCTTCGTGAACGGCGACGGCGTCGCGGTGGGGCCGACGCCCGGCTGCGCCTCGTCCTTCATCTTCAACTACTACGGCTCGGGAGGCCCCGAAGTGGATCCGGCGTGCCATCCGGGCGCCACCGCGGTGCAGTCGTACCGCCACAGCCACTACGGGAAGGACCGCGTCGGGGTGACGCTGGACGAGGAGTGGTTCACCACCATCGGCAGCGCCGGCAGCACCCTGCGCGCCGGCATCTGGTACGAGGACTCGCGCCGGGACCTCGGCCGGGACTGGCACCAGATCCTGGATCCGACGCTCAACTTCAAGTGGAACGAGCGCGCCTACTGGCACCAGTACGAGTGGGAGTTCCCGCAGCAGATCTTCAAGTGGTACGTGGAGGAGACGATCTACGCCGGCCCGCTCGCGCTGAGCGGCGGGGTGAAGCAGTACCTGGTCGGCGTGTCCCGCGAGGACGTGTTCGGCGAGGAGGCCGACCTGACGGTCGATTCCGATTCGGCGCTGCTCTTCTCGGGGGGCGTCACCTGGGAGACGCCTGTCGAGGGGCTGAACCTGTTCGCCGGCTATTCCCAGAACTTCAAGGCGATCGCCGCCACGCTCCTCGAGGTGCCGGGGCGGAGCCTCGGGGAACTGGAGCCGGAGACCGCCTCCAACCTGGACGTCGGGCTCCAGTATTCGGGGGAACGGATCGCGCTCGGCGCCACCTGGTACTCCATCGACTTCCAGAACCGGATCTTCTACCTCGGCCCGGCGACGCCCACCGGGCCCAACTACCTGATCCCGGGAGGCGGCGGCTACTTCAACGCGGGCGGCCTCGAGACGAGCGGGATCGAACTCTCCGCGACGGTGCCGCTCCCGAGCCAGGCATCGTTCTACACCGCCTTCACGGTCAACGACTCGGCCTACCTCGGCAGCGGCGATCCGCTCGTGGACGCGAACCAGGGCATCGTGCCGGGGACGGACGTCACCGGCGTGCCGGACCGGCTGTTGGTGCTCTCGCTGGACCGGAGCGGCCCCCTGGGGGCGGGGGTCACCGCCAAGTACACCTCGTCGCGGCGCGTCAGCCTGACGGCGGACTGGTACGCGGACGCCTACTGGCTGGTGGACGCCTACCTCACGTTCGCGGGCGAGGCGCTGAGCGAGCTGCTCCGGTCCACGGAGTTCTCCATCGTGGCCAACAACCTGCTCGACAAGCCGTATCTCTCCGCCATCACCGAGAACGCCGCGTGGCTCGGCGCCCCGCGGACGGTCTCGATGACCATGACGATCTCCTTCTGATCCGGAGCCGGCCCGGCTGGATCGTCCTCCCGGGCGGTTCGACGGCGCCCGGGTTCCGGCCCGGATCGGGGACGCCCCACTCGCCGGAACCGATACGCTACGGCCCATGGATAGGGTCTTCGTTGTGCGCTGCCTGCCGGTCCGGATCTCCGCCGCCGTCCTGGCGTTCGCCGTTTCCTGGGGCATGGCGCCGGACGTGTACGCCGAGGAAGAGCGCTCCGGGTTTTACCTGCGGGCGGACCTCGGGGCGAACCTCGCGAGCGGGGTCGTCCTCCACGGGAAGAGCAATGACCGGGCAAGCCGGTGCGACGAGTTCATCAACCCGCGCTACGCCGAAGTCCCGGGTTGCACCGATCCCGACCGCGGCTCGGCGGCGGGATGGCAGACGGCCTTCGATCCGGCCTACGGGACCCTTGCGGGTCTCGCGGTCGGCCACCGGGTCTCGGACTGGCTCCGGATGGAAGTGGAGACCTTCCACCGCGAATCGGAGTACGACCAGACGGCCCCGGTGGGGAGCGCGACCGGGGACACGGCCGGCAAGCTGGAGGGGGAGATCGTGCGGGCCGAGGACCGGATCGGCAGCGTGTCCTCCCGCAACATCTTCCTGAACCTGGTCGTGGATCTCCCACTGGACGGGCCGCTGACGGCCTTCGCCGGGATGGGCGTGGGAGTCTCCTGGACCGAGCTGGACTACGGAGACCTCTGGGTGCGCAACGCCGACCCGGCGAAGATCGCCACCGCGGCGGGACTGCCGAACGAAGACGAGGTCCGGAGGAATCTCGCCGGCACCACCTCCAGCAAGCAGGGAGAACTGAGCGACCGCCTCACGGGGTTTCAGGCCCTCGCCGGCGTGGACTGGGAGGTCTCCGACACGGCGTCGATCGGGTTCCAGGCGCGCTACGTCCGTGCGGACGGCTTCGAGGACGAGACCGAGTGGGAGCGCCTGCGCAGCCACGCCTCGCAGCTCCGCCTCGACGGCAGCGAGCCGGTCAGCTTCCGCATCCGGACCGGGGAAAGCGTCGCGTATGCCGCGCTGAACGTCTTCCTGAAGCTCCGCTTCTGACCGCCGGGCCAACCCGCGCGTTCGCCGCGTGCCGAAGCGCGGCTATTCGGTCAGGATGCAGCCGGTGTAGGCGCAGGATACCGCCTGATCGGACGCGCAGGCCCCGGCCGGCGACCGGAACCGGAGTTGGGCGGTCTTGGCTTCGTGCCACTCGATGTCCATCGAGTGGTGCGTTCCCCGGGGGGACGACTCGATCCGCCATTCGACGACGTTGAGTTCGAGAACGGGCGAGCGGGTTTCCCACCATTCGCGGCAATCGTCGTCGGCACAGTTTGCGTCGTGGAGGTACGGTCCTTCCCAGTCGAACTGGACACGCCCGGCGCCTGGTTCCCGGGAGATTGCGAGGCTGGTGGTCAGCCAGGGGGCGCCGTCGAGCGGGGCGACCGGGGAGGCTTGCACTCGAATGCCCGGACACGCGACTCCGGCTCCGTCGGCGATCGTGACGATGAGGTTCGCGCCGAGCTGAGCACGGATGCCGGCCGGCGGCGCGAGGCGGAAAAGCACCATCTCCTGCCCCTCCGAGATCTGGTTGTCGGGGAGCGCCGTCAGCGCCAGCGCCGCCGTTCCAGCGACCCCCTGTCCGGCGGGAATCTCGAAGCTGGTGGCTGACAGCTCGTAGTCTTCCCGGGACGCCCCTTGGCCGACGGGAAACACCGTCACCGACAGCGGACTGGCGAGGCTGCCGCTGCGGTAGCGCACCTCGATGTCCGCGGTCTTCCCTTCTTCGACGGTGAGGGCGTCCCGGACGAAGGAGACGGTCAATTCCGGAGGCGCCGGCGCAGTCACGGATGGCGCCGTCCCTCCGCCGTCGCCGCCGCACGCCGCTCCGAGGAGCGCTACGAGCGCTCCGAGGACTCCTGTCGCGCGCCTCACGGGACGAAGCGCCCCCGCCAGAGAAGGAACTCACCGGCCCGGGTTTCCTGGCCGGCATGCACCACGAACACCTGCATTTCGTGTGAGTCGTTGAGATCGAACAGGGGATCAGCCTGTTCCAGGAGGCGATCATGGGCGTTCTGCGCGAGCATTGGATGGATCCAGAGGAGGTACTCGCCGGGGGCGAGGCCCTCGGCAAGAAACACGCCCGTTTCGTCCGTGAAGACCTGCACGCCGGGTCGCGCTCTCCCGCCGCTATTGCGCAGCAGATGGACCGAGACGAACGCTGCCGGACCGCCGTCATGCCGAACCCGGCCCGAGAGGCTCCCGGTGGTTCGGAGCCATCCCGGCGCGGGACGCAAGAGCGAGGCGCCGACCACCTCATCCTCTGTCAGTTCGTTGTCGATGTCCCGGCCGTAGGACATCACCGGATCCTTCTGCCAAACAGACGAGTCGGTCCAATCCCGATCCCACCGCACGGTCGGAGTGACCGCCGCGTGCGCCAGGCCGATGCAATGGCCGATTTCGTGGATCACCGTGCTCAGGCCGTTCGGGACGTCGGCGTCCGCGATCCGCTCGAGACGTTCCTGACCTAGCGTGACGTCGCATTCGACGTGCTCCCACCGGCCGTTCGCGCGATTCCGAACGGACCACCGTGTCGCCGAGTTCCGTTCGGGTTCTTCGGTTCCCACGACCACGAGGTTGAGGCCGTCGCGTCCCCGGCCCGGGGCTCGGACCACCCCATCCACCCGCATTTTGAGGTCCGCGGTCGCAACCCTGCCCCACACCCCGGCGGCGGTTTCGACGAGCGCTCCCACGTCTTCGGCGCTTCCGAAGTGTGGCGACCAGTCGGAACCCCCGTGGACGTGAAAGACCAGCGTTCCGCCGGGTCTCCACGCGTCCTCTGCCCAGCGCCTCGCCGTGTCGCTGTGCGGAATGAGGGAGTCCTCGTCGAGCGAACGGTAGTGGCGGTACCCCCAACCAGGACTGCTGCCCACTAGCAGTGCACCGGCAAACCCGGCCGTGGCAAGGGCCGCCCGCCGGATCTGCCGACGTTGATCAGGGGCCGCCGCGGCCGGGGTCGAGGTCACGATCCGTCAAACGTAGCCGAATAGCGGGGGAAACCGGGCGGTGACCGTGGCCCAGCCGGCGTACACCGGCAGGAAGCCGGTCTGCCAACGTTCGAGCGCGGCGAACTGCCCCGCCCGCGAAGGAACCGCAGATGGAACCAGGCCGACCCGGCCAGATTCGCGAGCAGGACCAGGTTCAGGCCGGCCTTGGCGGCGGCGGCGAGCGCGGCCAGCCCCAGGGCGACCCAGGTCTCGTGGCCGAGGCCGAACGGGCCGGTTTTCTCCTCGGCGGGCGACTCCGTCATCCGGATCGCGAGTTGCCGGGCAAGACTCACAGGTTTGAGGATGCTGTTCGCCGACCCGTTTCAGGGCCACGAGGAACGCTTCGTCAGGGTCGAAACCGGCCTCCCGAAGCTTGTGGAACGCGGTTGACAGAGGCCGTTCGCGCTCGTCCAGCTCCGCCCCGGGAACCGCGGCGGCCTGCCGGGCATCGTCGCGCCAGGCAGCCAGACGCGTCTCCGGTTCGCGGCCGTTCGCCATCGGGGAGTTCCCGCCGGCGCGAGGCGGATTTGCGGCGACGGACGGGAGGCACAACACTATCCCGCAGCCGGTCCGGCGGACCGGCTGCGCCATGAAGAGAGCCCTGACCGCGCTGCTCCTCATGGCTCCGCCCGCGGCCGCCGCGGACGATCCCTTCCGGATCCTGGCGCTCGCGACCCGCTACGAGATCGGCGGCGGGAACGAGATCCGGATCGTCTCCGACCGCATCGTGCGGGGCGCCGGGGTCGAGGAGTACCGGTTTTCCCTCTCCGCGGCGAGCGCGGCCTCCCGGGCGGTAGCCGTGGACCGGGCGTCGGGCGCCGAACTCCCGTCCGCGGCGAGCGGTGACGACCTCCTGGTTTCCCTGGGACGAAGGCTCGGAGAACGGGCGGAGCGCCGCGTGCGGATCGAGGAGACCGCCGGCCGGGCCCGCTACGTTCGGCCGCGGGGAGGGGGCATGGTCTTCGAGCACGCGGTGCCGCCCGGCCGGGTCACGGTGCTGCTCGCTCCCGGAACCGTCCTCGGGAGTTCGAACGTCCCCGTGCAGACCGCCGTCGAGGACGGACGGCTCAAGCTGGGAATCCTCCATCCCGGCGCGGACCCGCTCCCGGTGCGGCTCGAAATCGAGTCCGGGGATCCCGGTGCGTTCCGGGCGATCGAGGGGGACTTCCGCGCCGAAGACGAGCGGAACATCGTCTACTGGCTGGAGGATGCGGCGGAGAACCGGTTGCGCCTGGCGCTCGAACTGCTGCTCGATGCGCCCGGTCAGGCCCACGTGTTCTCCGTGTTGCTGCCGGCCGACCGGATTCTCGATCCCGTCACCCTGGACGTGGACCGCGGGGTGGAACTCCCGACCCGAATCGTGTCCGCCGAGGAGGCCGCCGCGATCCCGCATGCCCCGGCGCCCCTTCCCGACGACGCCAGGGTGCTGGTGGCCGATCTCGGTTACGCGGTTCCGGAAGGCGGCAACGCCCGCGTCCGGCTCTACCAGACGGCCATCAATCCCGGCTACGGGCTGCTTCCGGACGGCGATCTCCGGCTCCTGCGTTTTCTCGCCCGTCCCCGCACCCGGATCGTGCTTCCCGCCGGTTGGGACCTGACCTCGCTCGACCAGCCGGCCCTGCCGAGCCGGGATGCGGAGGGCCGGCTGGTCCTCGATTTCGTGCACGCTGGCGGCGATCGCCCCTCCCTGACCCTGACGGCGGGCAGGCAACCCGAGTAGAGCCGGCGCCGCCAGCGGCCGGGCTGCCGGTTCCGACGGCCCGGCCGCTGATCGCCGCGGAGCCCCACTAAGCTCCCCCGATGCTCCACCAGGCCCTCCGGATCGGGACGTTCGCGTTTCCGGTGTGGGTCCTGCTGGCCAGCCTCCTCGCCCTGTGGCGGCCGGGGACCTTCACCTGGTTCAGCGGAGAACTGATCACCGTCGGGCTGGGCCTCATCATGCTGGGCATGGGGCTGACGCTGGAGGTGGACGACTTCCGGCGCGTCCTGCGGCGGCCGGCGCCCATCGGGTTGGGAGTGGTCCTCCAGTTCCTCGTGATGCCCCTCATGGGTTGGACCGTGGCCTGGGCGCTCGATCTGCCGCGGGAGTTCGCGGTCGGCCTGATCCTGGTGTCATGCTGTCCCGGCGGGGTGGCTTCGAACGTCATCTCGTATCTGGCCCTCGCCAACGTGCCGCTGTCGGTATCCATGACGGCGGTTTCGACCGGTCTCTCCGTCCTGATGACCCCGGCGCTGACCGCCATGCTGGCGAGCAGCCGCATCGACGTCCCGGCGGCGGGGTTGCTGCTCAGCACCGTGCAGGTGGTGATCCTGCCCGTCGCGGCCGGTCTCGTCCTGAGGCGTTACGCCCCGGGTCTCACCCGGGCGGTCCTCCCCTACGGCCCGTTCACCTCGGTGGTGCTGATCACGCTGATCGTGGCTTCCATCATCGGCTCGAGCCGGGCGATCATCCTCGAGTCGGGCGACCTCCTGGTCGTCGCGGTGTTCCTGCTCCACGCCGGAGGTTTCTTCTTCGGCTACACCCTCGCCCGTCTCGTGTCGCGCCGCGTTGCGACCGCGCGAACCGTTTCCATCGAGGTCGGCATGCAGAACTCCGGCCTCGGGGTGGTTCTCGCCGGCCAGAACTTCACGAGCCCGCTGGTCGCGGTTCCGAGCGCCATCTCGAGCCTCTTTCATTCGCTCATCGGCAGCGTGCTGGCGGGGGTCTGGCGGGCCAGTGCCGTGCGTCACGCGGCCCGCGGACCGGACGCGGAAGAGCGGCCCGCGGTTTAACAGCCTGTGGAAAAAGTCGCGCGGCCCAGTCGCTGTGAAAATGCAGCCCGCCCGATGACGGCGACGGCGAGGAGCGCTGGGAGCGCCGGTCTTCAGACCGGCATCGCCCGCGCAGCGGGCGAAACTCCCGACGTCTTTCGTCGCATGGCACCCTCGCCAAAGGGAATGGCGCAGCGACAACCGCGCGCGCTTACTCCGCTTCGCCGTCATTCGTTTCGGGTCCCCGAACGGGGGCGCAACTGCGCGGGGAGTTTCGCGGCCGCTGGCCGCGATGCCGGTCTGAAGACCGGCGCTCCTGGCGCCTCAACATCTTCATGCCCGGCGGGGTGCGTAGGAGGACGCGCGCACGGGCGTTTCTCCCGGTGCGGGCTCGAGCGGCGATGCATCCCGCCCAAACAGCCGGTGCGGGAACCCACGCGGCGTTCGGCCGGCGATTCATCCCGGCTGAACCGCGTCGCTTCGCGCCGCGCATCGTTGCGCTTCGGTCGAAATACGCCCGGTATTCCTCCCTCGCGCGCCTTGTCGGGCGGGCGCCTCGCCACTCTCGGCGCTCACGCGACTTTCTCCACAGGCCGTTAAGTCCCGTAGGATTCCGGGCCAATGCTCCTCGTCTTCGACGTCGGCAACACCAAGACCGCCATCGGCCTCCACGACGGCGACGCCTGGGTGCGCGACTGGCGGATTTCCACCCAGGCGGAACGCCTGGCGGACGAAACGGCGGCGCTGCTGGACAGCCTGCTCGCGGGGGCGGGGGTCTCGCGGAAGGACATCGACGGGCTCGCGGCGGCCAGCGTGGTGCCTTCGGCGACCGAGATCCTGCGGAACCTCGCGGATCGCCATTTCGGGACCCGGCTCTTCGTGCTGAACCACAAGACCGCCCGTGGGATCCGCCTGGCGGTGGACACTCCCGAGGAGACCGGCCCCGACCGCATCGCCAACACGGTGGCGGTCCATCACCTCTACGGTGTGGACGCCATCGTTCTGGATGCCGGGACGGCGCTGACGTTCGACGTGATCTCCCGGGAGGGGGAATACCGGGGCGGGGCCATCGCCCCCGGGCTCGGCGTCTCCGCCGAAGCGCTGGTGCGCCGGACGGCGCGGCTGCCCCGGGTGGAGCTCCGGCCGCCGAAGCGCGTCGTCGGGACGCACACTGTCGCCGCCATGCAGTCCGGCCTGGTCCACGGCTGGACCGGCATGGTGCGCGAGATGGTGCGGCTGCTGAAGGAGGAACTCGGCGGGAACTACACGGTCATCGCCACCGGTGGGCTCGCCCACCAGGTGGCCGACTGGACCGGCGTGGTGGATCTCGTGAACGAGCGCCTGACGCTGGAGGGCGTCCGAATCGTGGTTTCCCGTGGCGCCGCGTCTCGCGCATAGACTCCCGCGCCCATGATTCCGCTGACCGAGATCGAGGCGGCGCGCGCCCGGATCGCGCCCTATGCGGTCCGGACCCCGCTGGTGAGGCTGCCGGCCGCGGGTCCCGACGAGATCTGGCTGAAGCTGGAGAACCTCCAGCCCTTCGCCTGCTTCAAGATCCGCGCCGCCGCCAACCTCTTCGGTTCGCTCAGCGACGCGGAACTCTCCCGCGGGGTGATGACCGCCAGCGCCGGGAACTGGGCCCAGGCGGCCGCCTTCATGGCGCGCGAAAGGGGAGTCCCCTGCACCGTGGTGGTCCCCGAGACCTCGCCGGAGAACAAGCGCCGGTCCATCGCCGCCCTCGGCGCGGAGATCGTGGTCCAGCCGTTCCCGGAGTGGTGGAAGGCGATCGTCACCCACACCCATCCGGGGCTCGAAGCCCGCTTCGTCCACCCGGTGGAGGAACGGGAGGTCATGGTGGGCAACGCCACTGCCGGCCTGGAGATCTTCGAGGACCTGCCGGACGTGGACGCCGTGCTGATTCCCTTCGGGGGCGGCGGCCTGAGTTGCGGGATCTCGAACGCCCTCCGCCTGAAAGGCTCCCGGGCCCGGGTCCATCCGGTCGAGGTCACCACCTCCGCCAAGGTCGCGGCCGCGGTCCGGAACGGGTCACCCCAGTGGATCGACACGGAGCCCAGCTTCGTGGACGGCATCGGCGGGAACACGGTGCTCGACCCGATGTGGCCGCTCGTTCAGGAGTTCCTGGAGGAACCGCTCCTGGCCACTCCCGACGAGATCGCCGAGGCGGTGCGCATCCTGGCGGGGCGGAGCCGGGTCGTCGCCGAGGGCGCCGGCGCGAGCCCGGTGGCGGTGGCCATCGCCGGCCGGGTACCGCGGCGGCCGGGTGAAGAGGACCGCGCGCGCCGGATCGTCTGCGTCGTCTCCGGGGGCAACATCGAGATGGGCGTCTTCCGGCGGATCCTCGCGGGCGAGACTCCAACCTCAGCGCGCTGAGCGGGAGAACACGAGGACACGGTTTCTGTGTTGATGAACCTCACCCTGAGCGTGGAAGAAACGGTCCTGCGGGCCGTGCGGAGCTATGCGGCCGCGCGCGGGTCTTCGGTTGACGCCCTGGTGCGCGAGTTTCTGGAAGGGATCGCGACTCAAGAGGACCGGACGCGTCGAGCGCGCAAGCGCATCCGCGAACTGAACGCTCAGTCCGCTGCCAGGATCGGCTCCCGAAGTTGGACGCGTGACGATCTCCTGACGCGCTGACGTGTCGTGGACACGAGCGGCCAGGACTACGGCGGGGTCCGGGTGGTGGACCCCTTCCTCGGTCGATAAGCGGACCGCAGCCGCGCTCCGGCGAGGTCGGCTGGTGCCCGTCAGGCGGTGGCCGGCTCTTCTTCCCGGGCCAGGTCGCGCATGACCGTCTGCAGGATGCCGCCGTTGCGGTAGTAGTCCACTTCCACCACCGAGTCGAGGCGGCAGCGCGCCTCGAAGGAACGGGACTCCCCGTTCCGGGTGGCGGTCACCGTGACCCGCGCGCCGGGCCCGAGACCGTTGCTGACGCCCTCGATGTCCAGGGTCTCGTCCCCCACCAGTCCGAGCGACTCCGCGTTCTCCCCGGCCGGGAACTCGAGCGGCAGGACGCCCATCCCGACCAGGTTGCTGCGGTGGATGCGCTCGAAGCTCTCGGCGATCACCGCCTTGACGCCGAGCAGCAGCGTTCCCTTGGCGGCCCAGTCCCGGGAGGAGCCGGTCCCGTACTCCTTGCCGGCGAGGATCACGAGCGGGGTGCCCTCCTCGCGGTAGCGCCTTGCGGCATCGAAGATGGTCGTCTGCTCCCCCGACGGGTGGTGCACCGTGAAACCGCCCTCGGCGCCGCCGGCGAGCTCGTTCCGGAACCGGATGTTCGCGAACGTGCCGCGGAGCATGATCCGGTCGTTGCCGCGGCGCGAGCCGTAGGAGTTGAAGTCGCCGCGCTCGATCCCGCGTTCCCGAAGCCAGCTTCCGGCAGGGGAATCGAAGGCGATGGTCCCGGCGGGCGAGATGTGGTCGGTGGTGACCGAATCGCCGCACCGGACGAGCACCCGCGCCCCCCGGATGTCGGCGGGCGGCGCCGGCTCGGCGGTCATTCCGGAGAAGAACGGCGGCTCCTGGATGTAGGTGGAGTCGTCGTCCCACGGATAGATCTCGGAGGCGTCCACCGGGATCCCGTTCCAGGTGGGGTTCCCGTCCCAGACGTTGCCGTACATCCGGCGGAAGGTCTCCGGCCGGAGCGCCCGGTCGAGAGCGTCCCGGACATCCTCGCTGCTCGGCCAGATGTCGCGCAGGAACACCGGGTTTCCGTCGGCTCCGGTCCCGAGCGGTTCCTCCTCCAGATCGATGTCCACGGTACCGGCGAGGGCGTAGGCGACGACCAGCGGCGGCGACGCCAGATAGTTGGCGCGCACGCTCGGATGCACGCGGCCCTCGAAGTTGCGGTTCCCGGAAAGGACCGAGGCCGCCACCAGGTCGGCGCTTTCGATGGCCCGCTCCACCCTCTCCGGCAACGGCCCGCTGTTCCCGATGCAGGTCGTGCACCCGTAGCCCACGAGGTGGAAGCCGAGATCCGCGAGGGGGCCCAGCAGTCCCGCGTCCCGCAGGTATTCCGTCACCGCCTTCGAACCCGGCGCGAGCGACGTCTTGACGTGGTCCGGGGTGGCGAGCCCGAGCTTGACGGCCCGCTGGGCGAGGAGGCCGGCGGCGAGCATCACGCCCGGGTTCGAGGTGTTCGTGCAGGAGGTGATCGCGGCGATCACCACGGCGCCGTGGCCCAGGTTCCGGCCGTTCCCGGCGCTGGCGGTCCGCGCGAGCTCTCCGGACTCGAGGGCGAATCCCCGCTCGGCCACCGGCGCGCTCAGCGAGGCGCGGAACGCGCGCTGCATGTCGGAGAGCGCCACCCGGTCCTGCGGGCGCTTCGGCCCCGCGAGGCTCGGCTCCACCGTCCCCAGGTCGAGTTCGAGCACGTCGGTGTATTCGGGGTCCGGGGTCTCGTCCGTCCGGAAGAGGCCCTGGCGCTTGGCGTACGCCTCGACCCGGTCCACGTCCGCGTCGCTCCGGCCGGTGCGGCGGAGATAGGAGAGGGTCTCGGCGTCCACCGGGAAAAAACCCATCGTGGCGCCGTATTCGGGCGCCATGTTGGCCACCGTGGCGCGGTCGGAAAGCGAGATCTCCGAGAGCCCTTCGCCAAAGAACTCCACGAAGCTCTCGACCACCCCGTGTGCGCGCAGCCGCTCGGTGATGGTGAGCACGAGGTCGGTCGCGGTGACCCCCTCCTGCAGGGCGCCGCTCAGGCGGAAACCGACCACCTTCGGCGTGATGAGGTAGCACGGCTGGCCGAGCATCGCCGCCTCGGCTTCGATGCCCCCGACGCCCCAGCCCAGGACTCCGAGGCCGTTGATCATCGTGGTGTGGGAATCGGTGCCGACCAGCGTGTCGGGAAGCAGCACGCGCTCGTCGCCGTCGCCGTCCTCCATGACCACCTTGGCCAGGAGTTCGAGGTTCACCTGGTGGACGATGCCGGTGGCGGGGGGAACGACCCGGAAGCGGGAGAACGCCTTCTGCCCCCAGCGGAGGAACCGGTAGCGCTCCTGGTTCCTTTCGAACTCGATCGCCGCGTTCCGGTCGGCCGCCATCGGGGTGCCGAAGGAATCCACCACCACCGAGTGGTCGATGACCAGGTCCACGGGCGCCTTCGGGTTGATGCGCGCCGGGTCGCCGCCCATCCGGGCCAGCGCGGACCGCATGGCGGCGAGGTCCACGAGCGCGGGAACGCCGGTGAAGTCCTGGAGGATGACGCGGGCCGGACGGAACGGGACCTCGCGCCGGGCCGGCGCTTCGGCGTTCCAGGCCGCGAGGGCGGCCACGTCGTCTTCGCGAACCGTCCGTCCGTCCACGCCGCGGAGCAGCGACTCGAGAAGGACCCGAATCGAGAACGGAAGCCGGGAGATGGTCCCGAGCCCTTCCCGCTCCACCGCTTCGAGGGCGTAGACGTGCGCGTCCCCGCTGGCGGTGCGGTGTTTTTCCAGGGACCCGAAGGCGTTATGTAACATCGGCCGGCGACGAGGGGCGGTAAGGCTAGCAGCGAACGGCCCCTCCGGGAGCCACCATGAACGACGAAGCGACCACCGCTGCCGACGCGCCGCCGGCGCGGATCGATCTCGGTTTCCTGCTCGGGTTCGCGTTCCGCGATCCACGCGCATTCCGCAAGTGGATGATCGGCTGCCTGGCGGTGCTGCTGATCCCGGTCCTGGGGTTCGGGCTGCTGTGGCTGCTCGGGTTCGCCGTCCAGACGGCGCGCGGCGCGCTCAAGGGGGAAGAGCACCCCATGCCCGGCTGGGATGCGGTGGCCAGCCAGCTCGCCGACGGCCTGCGGGTGGTGGCGGTCGTCCTCGTCTACGCCGCCGTGGTGGCCGTCGTCGGGGGCGCGCTCTTCCTGGTGGGCACCCTGATCGGCCTGGTGGCGGTGGGGATTGCCGGCGGCATCTTCGCCGCGGTGGCCGGCGCCGCGATGGACAGCGGGGTAGCGCCCGACGTCTTCGGCCAGATCCTTCCCGAGATGGTCGCGGTCCCGGTCGCCGGAGCCGGTCTGATGGGAGCGGCCGCCGTCTTCGGCCTGGTCGTCACCGGCTGGTTCGTGGTGCTGCTGGCCGGGTTCGCCAAGGCGCTGATGCCGGCGGGGCTGATGCAGCTCGCCGCTACCGGACGGATCCGCCCGGCCCTCGGCTGGGTCCGGAACCTGCGGCGGATCCGCGCCCATCCGGGGACCTACATCCTGCTGCTGCTGATCCTCGTGCTGTTCGGAGTCCTCGCCAACCTCAGCCTGTCGCTCTTCCTGGTGGGTCTGGTTCCGGGCCTCTTCTGGACCTGGACGGCTTCCGGCGCCGCGATCGGCCACGCCGGCCGCATCATGGGCGTCGAAGTGGAGGCCGCCGAAACCGCGGCCGACTGACTGCCGTTAGTTCTGCTGAGGACACACCATGACCGAAGAACAACCCACCACCGCTGGCGCCGCCACATCCGAGAGCCTGGACCTCGGCGCGATTCTGGGAGGTCCCTTCCGGGATCCCCGGGCGTTGCCCAAGTTCCTGGGCGGCTGCCTCGCCGTGATCGGCATCCTGTTCTTCGGACTCGGGTTGCTCGCTCTGCTGGGTTTCGGCTTCCAGACCGCGCAGCGCGCCCGGCGGGGCGAGGAACACCCGATGCCCGAGTGGGGGGACCTCGGCCAACTGCTCGGCGACGGACTCCGCGTACTCGCCGTGGCTCTCGGCTATCTCCTGGCTCCGCTCGCGCTGTCCATCGTCGCCGCCGTCCTCAGCATCATCCCGGTGATCGGAGGGCTCGCGGACTTGGTACTCGGCCCCGTGGCGCTGCTTCTCGGCCTGCTCGCGGTGGTCCTCCTGCCCGTTGCGCTGGCGCAGATGGTGGCGAGCAACGAGATCGGTTCCGCGTTCCGGATCCAGGAGAACCTCCGGCTCATCCAGGCCCACCTCGGCACCTACGTCGTCTTCCTGCTCATCGTGATCCTGATCGAGGTGCTGGAGGCGGCGAGTCTTGCCCTGTGCGGCATAGGGATCATCCCGGGACTGTTCTGGAGTCAGGCCGCCTTTGGAATCGGCCTCGGACAGAGCGCCCGCACGATGGGCATCTAGGAGCCGGCTGTTCCCAAGAACCATCCCGAATCGCCTTCGTTAACTGATATCGGGGAAGGGAGACGAACCGGCGATCCGGGAAGGAAAACGATGACCGACGACCAGCCAGTCCTGCCGGCGGACGAGCCGCCGCCTCCGCCGCCGCCCGCGCCGCCGGCCCCGGAGCGATTCGACCTGGGCCGCCTGTTCACCTTCGCGTTCCGGGACCCGAAGGCGCTCTCCAAGTTCGTGATCGGCAGCCTCATGGTGGTGCTCATCCCGCTGTTCGGACTGGGTCTGCTGGCCCTGCTCGGCTTCGGCGTCCGCACGGCCCGGGGCGCGCTGCGCGGCGACGAGCACCCGATGCCCGACTGGGACGACTTCGGAGGGATCCTGGTGGACGGCATCAAGGTGTTCGGGGTGATCGCCGGCTACACGCTGGCCGCGGTCGTGATGGGCCTCGGTCTCGTGGCGATCGGCGTCTTCTGGGCGCTGATCGGACAGTCCATGGGTTCTCCGGCGGTGGTGGCGACCTCGGTGATCGGGAGCCTGACCTCCATCTTCTTCCTCGTGTTCGCGGCGCTGATCGCCAACGCGCTCATCCCGGCCGGGATCGTGCAACTGGCGGCCACCGGCCGATTCACCGCGGCCTTCCGGCTGAACCGGAACGTCGCCCTGATTCGAGCCAACTTCGGCAACTACATCGTCCTGCTCCTGAGCCTGATCCTGTTCTCGATCGTCGCGGACCTGACCATCATTCTCTGCCTGGTCGGCGCCATCCCGGGCTACTTCTGGGGCATCACGGCCGCGGGAGCCGCCGTCGGACGCACCGGCCGCCTGATGGGGGTGCCGTTGGAGGCGGCCTGACAAGGCGCGGACGGCCGGGAACGCCGGCCTCCGGCCGGCACAGCCCGCCGCAGGCGGGCGGCGGGAAGGACCTCAACCGCCGGGTGGTTCCCGTCTTGGCGTGAGTCCCCGCGGACACGGCGCGCCCCATCGGGCCAGAGCCCGGCGCGAACGGCGTACCGCCTCTGCACATCCCTCCTAACTCGTGCTACTTTCGGGCGCTATGGACTCGTCATCTCCCGCTCCCGAAAACTCGAGCGCGCCCGAAGAGGCGCCGACCACACCCGCTGCGCCGGCCCTCGGGCACGGCCTCGGGGAGCGGCTGGTGGCTGTCCTCAGCCTCACGCCAGGGGCCTTCCGGCAGATCGCGGAGGCTCCGCGCACCCTCCAGAGTGTGGTTGTCGCTTTGCTCGGGATCGCGCTCGTGGGCAGCGTCGCGACGCTGGGTGCGTTCCTGACGCTCGTCTACCCCGTGGTGGTTCTCGCCTGGATCACCCTCCAATCCGTCCTGTCGCGGCTCCTGACCCAACTGTTCGTCGCCGGGCAAATGCCTGCGGGAGGGCTGCCGTCCTACCCCGACTGGATCCGGTCCCAGTACTTCACCCTGAGTCCTTGGATCTTCGGGCTGGTGCCGCTGGTAGGCACTTTCGCCTGGATCTACTCCATCGTTCTGGAAGTGCGCTCGATCATGGACATGGGCGGCTGCTCGGCCGGCCGGGGCATCGTGATCTATCTCGTGACCGGCGTCGTGCGCGCCAGCCTCTTCGGACTCATCGTCGGAATCTTCGGGGCCGGAATCCTCAGCATCTTCGCGCTGGACTCCCTCATGCCCTGGTAGCGGCCGGGTCGAGGACTCAGGTCCGGCCGCCATCGTCCGTGGATGAGGAGCCGGATTCCGGATTCCTGAGCCGCCGCCGCCGCTCCTCGGCCGCCCTGAGCGTCCGCGGCCACTTCTTCCGGAGCAGCCGGGACATCGCCCGGTCCGCCAGCAGGCGGCCGCCGGTCTGGCAGGCCGCGCAGTAGTTGAACTCGTTCTCGGCGCGGCGCACCCGCTGCACCGGAGACCCGCAGTCCGGACAGGGCTGGCCGAAGCGGCCGTGCACCGCCATCCCCTCGCGGAAGGCGGTGACGCCGGTGGGAAAGGCGCTGCCGCACTCTTCCTGGAGCCGCGCGGCCCACTCGGTCAGGACGGACTCCGCGGCGGCGTGCAGACGGCCGAGTTCCTCGGAGGTGAGGCTTCCGGCGCGTTTCGAAGGCGAGAGCCGGGCCCGGTGCAGGATCTCGTCCGAATAGGCGTTGCCCACTCCGGCGAAGCGGGCCGGCTCGGTGAGCGCCCGCTTGATGGTGTTCGTCAGGCCCGCGAGCCGGGCGCCGAACGCTTCGCGGGTGGAACCGGGAATCTCCAGCCCGCCGCGGTCGAGCGCCCGCAGCGGTTGTGGACCCCGGCCGACCCGGATGGAGGCCCGCTTCTTCGGGCTCCGCTCGACGAGCCGCAACTTTCCGCCGCTCCCGGCTTCCGACTCGAAACTCCAGACGGCCAGATTGCCGCGCGGGGACAGCCGCACGGGCTTTCGGGAACCCGAACCCGCGGTCCAGTGGAACCGTCCCGCCACCGCCAGATGGACGGCGCAGAAGAGCTCCTCCTCGAACTCCATCACGAGCTGCTTGCCGATCCGCCGGACACCCGTCGCGACCCGTCCGACCAGCGCCTCGGGAGGCGTCTCGACCGAGGCGAGGAGGTGCGGGGAGGCGATCTGAAACGCCGCGAGGCGCGCCCCCACGATCCGGGCCCGGATCGCGGAGCGGTACAGCTCCACATCGGGAAACTCGGGCACGGGCGATAGTCTCCCGCCCGGGGTTTGGGGATGTCCAGCGGGCGGCGTGGCGCCGCCGCTTCCAGCCAGAGGAGAACAACGTGCCGAATCGCGCCCAGAAACGCTTTCAGAACAAGGCCGCCATCGTGACCGGGGCCTCCAGCGGGATCGGACGCGCCACCGCCCTGGCGCTCGGGCGGGAGGGCGCGAAGGTCACCGTCACCGCCCGCCGGCCCGAGCGCCTCGGTGCGTTGGCCCGCGAGATCGAGATGGCCGGCGGGGCGGCGCTGCCCCTCGCGGGCGACGTGACCGAAGCGGACTTCCGGTCGCGGGTGGTGGAGGAGACCGTCGGGCGCTTCGGCGGGCTGGACCACCTCGTGAACTCCGCCGGGGTGATCGCCTTCGGCACCATCGAGAACACCGGACTCGACGCCTGGCAGCGGATGTTCGCCCTGAACGTGGAGGCGGTCTTCGACCTGATGCGGCTCTCGGTGCCGCACCTGCTCGAGCGGAAGGGGAGCATCGTCAACGTCTCGAGCGTGAACGGCATTCGCTCGTTCCCGGGGGTGCTCGCCTACAACGCGAGCAAGTCCGCCCTCGACCAGTTGACGCGCTGCTCGGCGCTCGAGCTCGCCGCCAAGGGGGTGCGCATCAACTCGGTGAACCCGGGCGTCACGCGGACCGAACTTCACCTGGCCGGGGGGCTCGACGACGACCGCTACGCGGCCTTCGTGGAGCACAGCAAGACCACCCATCCCATCGGCCGGATCGGCACCCCGGAAGAGGTCGCCGACCTGGCGCTCTTCCTGCTGTCGGACGATGCGGGCTTCTGTACCGGGGTCACGATCCCGGTGGATGGGGGGCGCCACCTCACCTGCGCGCGCTAGCCGAGTGGACACTCGATCCAAGAATGGGATGTAAATACCTATTTTGCTATGTAAAATGGGTATATGTATCCCAGATTGCTCAAAGCGCCACTACGAGATGACCGGAGCTTTTTCCTGTTCGGTCCGCGCGGAGTCGGCAAGACGACGTGGATTCGGCAGCGCCTTCCCGATGCGCTCTATCTGGACCTGCTCGATCATCAGCTCCATCTACAACTCCTGACCCGTCCCGACCGGCTGCGGGACCTGATCCCCGGCGGCTACGCCGGCTGGGTTGTGCTCGACGAGGTGCAGCGTGCGCCGCTTGTGCTGCACGAGGTCCACCGGCTCATCGAAACGCGTGGACTCCGGTTCGTGCTCACCGGGTCGAGCGCTCGCAGCCTGCGCCGCCGCGGCGTCAATCTCCTGGGAGGACGCGCGCTCATGCGTCGGCTACACCCGCTGACGGCCGTCGAAGCCGGTTCCGACTTCTCCCTCGAGCGCGCCTTGTACTACGGAGGCTTGCCTTCGGTCTATGGCCACGGTGATCCGAAGGCGTATCTCGCCTCCTGGGTCGAGACGCATCTGCGTCAGGAGGTCATCGAGGAAGCCCGGGTCCGGAACCTCGCCGCCTTCGCGCGCTTCCTGGAAGCGGCGACCTTTTCTCAGGCCGGTCTGCTGAATGTGGCTTCCGTGGCCCGGGATGCCGGACTCGATCGGAAAACGGCGGCCGGTTACTTCGAGTTGCTCGAAGACCTGCTGGTCGCGGCCCGGGTTCCGATCTTCACCCGCAAGGCTCGGCGCCGAATGACGACCCATTCCCGGTTCTTCTTCTTCGATGTCGGGGTCTATCGGGCGCTCCGGCCAAGCGGCCCTCTTGACCGGCCGGAAGAGATCGATGGCGCGGCCCTCGAGACGCTGGTGTTCCAGGAACTGCGCGCCCATATCGCGTACCGGGATCTCGACCTCGATCTGTTCACCTGGCGGACGTCCTCCGGACGCGAGGTGGATCTCGTGGCCTACGGTGGAGACGGGTTCCATGCCCTCGAGGTGAAGCGAAGCCGCTCGATCCGTCCCGCCGACCTCCGGGGCCTGCGGGCGTTTCTCAATGACTACCCCATGGCTCGCGCGGTCCTGCTCTACGGCGGGGACCGGAGGGAGTACCGGGACGGCATCGAACTCCTTCCCGTGACGGAAGGCCTGGCCGACCCGACCCGCATCCTGCCGCCGCCGGCCGAGTGAACCGGGCTGACCGTTTCCGTCAGGGGTTCCGGACCACCCGCAGGCTGACGTGGTCGCTGCGGTAGACGGGAGGATCGGCGAGGAAGCGGAAGGAACAGGTCGCCCGGTCCGGGTTGACGTTCCAGCCGCCGCCGCGCAGCACGCGCTCGGTGCCCGAGGCGGGGCCCTGGGGGTCCACCACCGGGGACTCCGGCCGGCGGACCTGCGCCGCGTAGTAGTCGGCGGAGGAGTAGTCCTGGACCCACTCCCAGTTGTTGCCGAGCATGTCGTGGAGCCCGAAGGGGTTCGCCGGGTACTCGTCCACCCGCGTGATCAGCGTGTGCTCGTCCCGCGGCCAGGGCGCGCCTCCCGGACGCCAGGTCCCCGCGGTGTTCACCTTCGTCTGATCGAAATCGTCGCCCCACCAGTAGGTCGTCTGGGTGCCCCCGCGGCAGGCGTATTCCCACTCCGCCTCCGTCGGTAGCCGCCAGGCCTGGCCGGTCTGCCGGCTCAGCCAGCGCGTGTAGGCGACGCCGTCGTTCCAGCTGACCTGGACGACGGGGTACCGGTCGGGCTCGGTGACCTCCGAGCCCGGCCCGTGCGGCTCCTTCCAGGTGAAGCCGGGGGAATAGACGAAGCGGCCGTCCCGGAGGATCCGGCCGGTGCCGAACTCCTCCGCCTCGGTCACGTAGCCGGTGTCCTCGACGAAGGCCGCGAACTCGGCGGTGGTCACTTCGTACTTCGAGATCCAGAAGTCGGAGACCTGGACCGCGTGAATGGGCTTTTCCTGGGGCGGGCCCGCCTGCGAGCCCATGAAGAAGACGCCGCCCTTGATTTCCACCATCTCGGGCATGGGGACGTCCTGGGCGGGGGCGGTGACGGCGAGGAGAAGGGAAGCGATCAGGGTGGCGAACAGGGAGTTCGGATGGGGGATTCCGGTCATGAGTTGGAGGGGCGATGGGAGTTTCGCCGGCCTGCGGCCGGCGATGCCGGTCTGAAGACCGGCGCTCCTGCTGGGGACGGTACGAGGCGCCATCAGTAGCCGACGGCGTAGGCGGCGCGGCGGGGGTCGGCGCCCGCCGTCATCGTGCCGGCCGCGAGGTCCATGAGGATGCCGTTGTTGCTGCCGAGGGCATAGCCGCCCGTGAGTTCGGCCCGGTGGCCCATCCCGAGGAGCGCCTCGACCACGCCCGGCATGACCCGGTTCTCCACCCGCACCAGGATGTCGGCGCCCGGGCTGTAGAAGTTGGGATCGGCGAAGAGGCTCAGCCGTGGGGCGGCCACCGCTTCCTGGATGTTCAGGCCGAAGTCGAGGATGTTCAGCAGCACCTGGAACTGCGTCTGGCCGATGGTCTCGCCGCCCGGGGTCCCGAGCGCGAGCATGAACTCGCCGTCCTTCAGGACGATGATCGGCGAGTTGTTCAGGATGGGGATCTGGCCGCCGCGGGCGTAGTTCGGGTGGTCCGGATGCGGCGCGGTGGAGCCGATCCGGGTTCCGTTGTTGAAGGTGAGGCCCGTGCTCCCGACCACCACCGCGGTGCCGAACATGCCGCCGTGCGTCGGGGTGCAGGCCACCGCGTTGCCGGCCGCGTCCACCACCGAGAAGCTGGTGGTGCTTCCGGCAAAGGACCGGCTCGCCGCCGGGTTCGCCGCGGAGAGGACGCCCGGCGCCGCATCCGTCGCGGCAGTACCCGGCGGGACGCCGCCCTCGGGGTAGGCGATCGCGGTCCGCTCGTTCATGAGCGCGCGCCGCGTCTCGGCGTACTCCTTCGAGAGGAGTCCCTCGAGCGGGACCTCGAACTTCGCCTGGTCGGCGACGTAGCGGTAGACGTCGGACTTGGCGACCTTGATCGACTCGATCACGAGATGGAGCGTCTCCGCCGAGTTCTGGCCCAGTGCGGCGATGTCGAAGCCCTCGATCAGGTTGAGCTGCATCAGCACTTCCATGCCGCCGCGGGAGGTGGGCGGACTCGAATAGACGTCGTATCCCCGGTAGTTGGTGTGGAGGGGCTCCTTCCACATCGGCTCGTAGGCGGCGAAGTCCTCGAGCGTGAACGGCCCGTCGTTCTCCTCGTAGAAGCGGGCCATCTCCTCGGCGATGTCTCCCCGGTAGAAGCGGTCGAAGGCGGCGTCGAGGGCTTCCGAACGGCTCTTGCCGGCGCGCCGGGCGGCCTGCTCCGCCTCCACGAGCTTCTCGAGCGTCCGGGCGAGGTCGGGCATCTTGTAGAGATCGCCGGTCGCGGGGACGCGTCCCTCGGGCAGGAACATCCGCACGCTGGTCGGGAAACGCTCGAAATCCTCCCGTGAGGCTTCGATCGCCCGGGACACCGACTCCTCCATGGGATGGCCGTTTTTCGCGTAGTCGATCGCGGGCGCCAGCACCTCTTCGAGGCTCATGGTGCCGTGGCGGTCGAGCATCGAGATCCAGGCCCCGAAGAGTCCCGGGACCACCCCGGCGTTGATGCCCTTGTTCAACTGGGCGGGCGCGAGGTCCCCGGCGCGGAGCGCCTTGGGAGCCGCTCCGGTAGCGCTCAGCGAGTGGACCGTCCCCGTCGCCTGGTCGAAGTAGGTCAGGAAGCCGTTCCCCGCCGCTCCGGACATCTGGGGACGGACGACGTTGAGGACCGCCAGCACCGCAACCGAGGCGTCGATCGCGTTGCCGCCCTTCATCAGGGTCTGGACGCCCGCCATGGACGCGAGGGGATGTCCCGCGCTCACGAGGCCGTGGACCCCCGGCACCACCGGGCGGTCCTGGCTCCGCATCTCCCCGACGCGGATGGGGTGGGCGCTCTCCTGGGCGAAACAGGGCGCCGCGAGAAGGACGGCCGCCAGCGCTGCCGGGAAACCACGGCCCGGTGAGGTCCCGGGCCGGGAAAGGGAAGTCTTCATGTTCGTCTCCTCCTGTAGAGAGGCTAGTCGCGCCGGTAGACCCTGCCGTCCTTGACCACGACCACCGGCTCGTTCAGCTCGGTGATGCTGAAGCGGGGATCACCCCGCAACACCACGATATCGGCGATCTTGCCCGGCTCGATGCTGCCCAGGTCGTCCGCCAGCCCGAGGATCCGGGCGTTGACGCGGGTCGCCGCCACGATGGCCTCCATGGGCGTCATTCCGAGATCGACGTGGGCCTTGAGCTCCCGCCAGAGGGCCTCGGTATGGAAGTTCATCGGCGTCCCGGAGTCGGTGCCCATGCCCATCACCGCGCCGGCCTCGATCCACTGTCCGAGAGAGGCGTCGCCGAAGAACATCTGGCGGGCGGTCGTCTGGAAGTAGGGAAGGGTGTGGAAGTTCTCGAAGCTGCGCTGCAGTTCGTCATACATGGCCGCCGGCAGGTCGTCCCGGAGCCGCGGGTCCTGGAGGCGCTCCGGAAACTCCACGGTGGCCGGGAACACCCAGACCCGGTGCGCGCCGGTGATCACCACCGGGCGGCCGGCGACCACGATGTCCCGCAGCAGGTCCGGCTCGTAGGGAGGCGTGCCCGCCGAGCCCGCGTGGGTGAGGACGTCGATGCCGGCTTCGAGGGCGTTTTTAACCTCGTCGGGCCCGTATACGTGGGCGTGGACCTGCAGCCCGTGCCGGTGCGCGGTGTCCGCGACCGCCCGGTAGTCCTCGCGGGTGAGCCCGACCCAGGCCTTGATCACGTCTACTCCCGCTTCCGCGAGCCGCTCGACCGCCGCCGAGGCTTCCTCCGGTGAGCTGACGCCGATCTGGTAGTTCTCCGGCCAGAAACTCACCCGGCGGGTGATCCAGGGACCGGCCATCAGCAGCCTGGCGCCCGGGACCTCGCCGCGGGCGATGCGGTCGCGCACCGCGAGGCTGGCTTCGAGCGGCGCCCCGAGATCCACGGCGGTGGTCACCCCGGCGAGCAGGAGCTGCTTCGCCGAGATTTCCATGACCTCCTCGATGTCCACTCCCTCCTCGTCGATCCAGGAGAACCAGCGGCCGTATTCGCCGTGTCCGAGGACGGCGAGGTGGGCGTGGAGATCCATCATCCCGGGGATCATCACCCGCCCGCTGGTGTCCACCACCCGGGCGTCGGGGGGAATCTCCAGTTCCGCGGCGCGGCCCACGGCGACGATGCGCTCACCCTCGATGAGCACCGCGGCGTGATGGAGCGGCGGCACGTCGTAGCCGTCGAGCAGCATCCCGCCCACGAGGGCGAGCCTTTCCTGCGCCGCCGCCGATGCCGCGAACGCCGCCGCCAGGATCAGGTGGGACGCGAGCGCCGCCGCCGTTTCTCGGGACCGGTCCCGAAAGGACATTCCGGGGGAGCGGTCAGTCCCCGAACGCGCGGCGGATCCCCTCGATCGCGGCATCCCGGCCCTTCGTGAACCGGAGGATCCCCTCGAAGACCAGCCCCACCGCGAGCGCCATGATCGCCCCGCCCACCAGCAGCAGGACGAGGTTTCCGGACTCCGCGTAGAGCCAGATGTTGTAGATCATGGCGGCGATGGTGATGCCCACCATGAACACCATCGGGAAGAGCGCGAAGGCGAACGGCTTCTTGCGGAAGTAGAGGTAGAGCGTCACCGACAGCAGGGTCAGTCCCGCCATGATCTGGTTCGTGGTCCCGAACAGCGCCCAGAGCGCCGTGCCCGCGGGCACCATTTCCCCGGTCCCCGACGGGACCTTCATCAGCGCGAAGAAGCCGATGATCCCGACGGCGAGCAGGGAGGCCACCTGGCGGTTCCCGAGGATCGGGACCTTGATGCTGTCCGAGATCTCCTCGATGTTGTAGCGGAGGATCCGGGTTGCCGAGTCGAGAGTGGTGAGCGCGAAGGAGACGGCCACCAGCGCCACGAAGGCCTTCCCCGCCTCCACCGGAATCCCGATGGTGACCAGGAAGTTGGCGGCTCCCGTGATGTAGGCGTCCAGCTTCTGGGCCAGGCCGTTCGCCGCGTTCCAGTCCGCGTAGTGCTGGTGCCACAGATCGCTGCTCGCGAATCCCGCGGTGCAGGCGAGCACGGCCGAAAGCCCGAGCAGGCTCTCGGCGATCATCCCGCCGTAGCCGATAAGGGGCGCGTCGCTCTCCTTGTCGATCTGCTTGGAGGTGGTGCCCGAGGACACGAGCGCGTGGAATCCCGAGACCGCGCCGCAGGCGATCACGACGAAGACGAACGGGAAGATGGGCGGGGCGCCGCTGGGATCGGGGTTGTAGGCGGGGGCCGCGAACTCGGGGTTCTGGATCACGAAGGAGACGAAGATCCCGATGAGCCCGACGTAGAGCAGGATGGAGTTCAGGAAGTCCCGCGGCTGGAGCAGCAGCCAGACCGGCAGCACCGAGGCGCAGAACGCGTAGGCCAGCAGCACGTAGCTCCAGGCCGTCGTGGAGAGATCCGGCGTCGGGATCACCGCCATCCCGAGCCAGATGCTCACGAACAGAAGCGTGGCGCCGACCGGCACGATGTAGCGGAGCGGGACGCCCTTGCGGTACGAGAGGTAGCCGATGGCGATGGCGAGCACCATCACCGCGGTGCTCGGGGCCACCGCCTCGGGATAGAAGATGCTGGAGAAGAGTTGCGCAACGACCTGGACGAAGACTCCCATCGCGAGCCCGACCAGGAAGACGATCAGGGCGTGGAAGAGGTACTTGGCGCGGCGGCCGATGATGTCCTCGGCGATCCGGCCGACGGACTTGCCCTTCGCCCGGATGCTGATGCAGAGCGCCGAGAAGTCGTGCACCGCGCCCACCAGCAGGGTGCCGACGACCACCCAGATCATCGCGGGGACCCAGCCCCAGATCACGGCGATGGCGGGACCGAGCATGGGAGCGAGGCCCGCGATGGAGGCGTAGTGGTGACCGAAGAGGACCGGCTTCGGGGTCGGGACGTAGTCGTGCCCGTCCTTCAATTCGTGCGCCGGAGTGGGCCGCGAATCGTCCAGCTCGAAGGAGCGGCGGGCGATGCGCCGGCCGTAGTAGCGGTACCCGACGATGTAGAGGCCGAAGCACACGAGCGTCGCGAGCAGTGGGCTCATCGGCGTCCTTCCTTTCGCTCCCGGCGCGGTAGCCGGCCGAACATAACAAATGAAGGACGCGTTCCGGAAGGAAAATCGGTCGTTCCCCGGTGCTGCCTTGGTAGCATCGCGGCCCCCGAGGAGGGTCGAAATGCGTAGCGAAATGGTCTCCTTTGCCGCGAACGGCGGTTCCGCGGACGGCTACCTGGCGATTCCGGATCGGCCGGGACCCGGCGTTCTGGTGATCCAGGAGTGGTGGGGTCTGGTGGGCCACATCAAGGAGGTCGCCGACCGTTTCGCCGAGGCCGGGTTCACCGCGCTCGCTCCCGATCTCTTCCACGGCGAGGCGACCACCTCGCCGGACGAGGCCGGCAAGCTGTTCATGGCCCTCGAGGTGGACCGCGCCGAGCAGGACCTGCGGGGCGCCGCGGACCACCTGGCGACGGTCGCTTCCGGCGACTCCGTCGGGGTAGTGGGTTTCTGCATGGGCGGCCAGCTCGCGCTCTACGCCGCCAGCAAGTCGCCGCGCATCGGCGCCTGCGTGGACTTCTACGGCGTCCACCCGAACGTCCATCCGGACTACGGCGCGATCCGCTGTCCGGTGCTCGGGCTCTTCGCCGAGAACGACGGCTTCGTGAACGCGGAGGCCGTCGCCAACCTGGACGCGTCGCTCACCGGTGCGGGCGTCGCGCACGAGTTCCACACCTACGCGGGAACCGAACACGCGTTCTTCAACGACCGCCGTCCGTCCTACGACGCGGAGGCGTCCCGGGATGCGTGGGACCGCGTGATCCGCCTCTTCCGCGGGAGTCTCCGTTAGTCGGATCGGCGCGCCGCCGGCCTCCCGGACGCCGTCCCGACCGCCGACGCCGGCGGTGCGATGAAACTCAGGCAGTTTCCGGGGTGGACCAGTCGCCAGGTGGCCTCCGGATACGCCCGTCGCCAGCCGGAGGGTGGACGGGCCGAGGCGCGGGGAGACCACTTCATTTCGGCGGCCGCCAGCGTCCCGCCGTGGCTCTCCACCAAGTCGAGTTCCTGTCGGTCATAGGTGCGCCAGAAGTAGCTTTCGACGAGCCGCCGGGTGTACAGATTGAGCTTCAGCCGCTCGGCGAGGAGGTAGTTCTCCCAGAGCGCGCCCGCGTCGTCCCGCAGCGCGAGCGGGCTGAAGTTGCCGATCAGTCCGTTGCGAACGCCGTTGTCGAAGAAGAAGTAGCGGCGGCTCCGGGTGATTTCCTTTGTCAGGTTGCGGCTGAAACCATGGCGGCTGTAGAGGACGAATGCCTTCTCGAGGAGATCCAGATAGCGGTCCACGGTCGGGACGCTGAGGCCGACCCGGCCCCCGAGTTCCGGGAGCGAGACGTCCTTGCCGATCTGAAACGCCAGCGACTGGAGCAGCCGCAGGAGTTTTCCGGCCTGGCGGACACCGTCCAGCGCCAGGACGTCCCGAAAGAGATAGGACGAAACCAACTCCCTCAGATACGCCTCCCGTTCCTCCGACGACTCCGCGAGCACCACTTCGGGATAGGAGCCATGGACCAGGCGCATCTCCAGACGGGCCGTGGTTTCGTGCGCGGTCTCCACCCGGCCAAGCTCCAGTTGGCTGAGCGGCAGCAGGAGCAGGGTGCGTTTCCTGCCCGTGAGCGGCTCGCCGGTGCGCTGTGCGAGATCGAATGAAGACGAGCCGGTGGCGATGACGCGCAGCCCGTCCACGTGGTCCACGAGCAGTTTCAGGGCCAGACCGATCTGCCGGACGTGCTGCGCTTCGTCCACGATCAGGGTGCGGCGGCCGCCGACGAAGGATCGGAGCTTCGCTACCGACTGGCTCTCCAGGTAGTCACGTACCGTGATGTCCTCTCCGCTGACGATGAGGGCATCCGGCGCGTGTTCCCGTGCGAACCGGCGGATGAGGGTCGTCTTCCCGACCCGTCGGGGTCCGTAGAGGACGGCGACCCGTCCGGGCGCCACGGCCCGGACCAACGAGTCGAGCTGCGCCTGTGGAATGTAGGGAGGCATAAATGGCGATATTCCTGTAAATATCGCTAGCTATACCTTCTGTTTTTCTATTCCTTGGCCATCGTCACGCCGCCGTTGTTCGGCCCACCCGCCGGTTCGCGGTCTGGCGTCCCTTTCCGTGGACCCGGCTTGCCCGCTCTGGTTCCCGCGTCCTTCACGCGGCGGGTGAAGGCCATCATCATCCGGGTCTCGCGCTCGGTGAGGCCGGTGCGCCCGAAGAGTTCGCGCCATTCGGCGAAGCGCGCTTCCGGTTTCTGCGGCGGCAGGAATCCCACCGCCAGCATGGCGTCGCGCAGGGTGAGGAGCGCGCGCTCGGCCTGTTCCGCGGTGGCCCGGCGCATCGGTTCTTCGGGCGGGGGACCGCTCGCCAGGAAGATCTCGTAGGCCGCGATCATCGCCGCCTGGGCGAGGTTCAGGGAGGGCTGGCGGGGCGAGGTGGGAATCCGTACCTGGCGCTGACAGAGCGAGCGCTCCTCCAGGGTCAGTCCGCTCGACTCGTTCCCGAAGACCACCGCGGCCTCGCCGCCCGGCTCGATCGCCGCGACTTCGCCGGCGAGTTGCCGCGGGCTCAGGTGGCGAATTGCTTCCCGGCCCCGGCCGCTCAGCCCGGCCACCAGCCGGCAACCACCGACCGCTTCGGCCAGCGTAGGGAATACGGTTGCCTGCTCGAGGACTTCCTCGGCCTGCCACGCCATGCGAAAGGCCTCGACCGTACGCCAGTCCCCGGGCTCGACCAGGCGGAGGCCGGCAAGCCCCGTGTTGCCGATCACCCGGGCCACCGCCCCGATGTTCTCCGGACGCCGGGGCCGGACAAGGACGAGGTGGACCTGGGCCATGAGACCGTGCCTATCCTAGAAGCCCCCCCTCCCCATGTCTGACCCCGGCCCCTTCCACGACCTGAAGCCCGTCGGAGAGCGGGGAGCCTTCAGCGTCCCTCTTCGGAAGTGGCGGGAAATCCTGTTCGTCGGGGCGATGCGCGAGGCTGAGGACGGGCTCTACGTCCGCGATCCGTCGCGACCCCTTCCTCCCATGCGGCAACCGGAGTACTTCGCGGTGGGCCAGCGCTTCCGGGCTGAGCGGCTGCCGGACCCGAGGGACGGCAAAGCGGATCCGCTGAATCCCCGGATCCGCGATCGGAGCCGGGTGCTCTTGACCCCGGTGGATTGATCGGCGACGTCAGGCTTCGAGGACTTGTGGAACCTCGTCGACCGGGACCGTGCGCTGCTCGCCGCTTTCCAGATCGCGCACGGTGCACTGCCCGCCCGCGAGTTCGACCGGGCCGAGGATCAGCGCGAACCGAACGCCGGCCGCGACCGCGCGCCCGAGCTGCTTTCCCAGTTTCAGGGCGTCCACCTGGACGTCGAGCCGCACGCCGGCGGTGCGCAGGGTGCGGGCGACCCGGAGGGTGTCGCGAACGGCGATTCCCGGGAGGGGACAGAGCATCGCCTGCGGCGCCGCCCCCTGGGCCGAGAACGCACCGCCTTCCTCGAGCAGCATCAGGATGCGTTCCATGCCCAGCGAGAACCCCACCGCCGGCGTGTCTCTCCCGCTGAACATCCCGACAAGTCCGTCGTAGCGGCCGCCCCCGGCCAGCGACCCGGCGCCTCCCGCCGCGACCACCTCGAAGATGGGCCCCGTGTAGTAGCTCAGGCCGCGCGCCAGGCTGGGAGAGAAACGGACCGGGGCGGCTTCTCCCAGCGCGCCGTCGAGCGCATCGAACAGCTCGATCAGGTCCGCAGCGGCGCTTCTTCCGGGTCCCTCGGGCAGCGCCTGCCCGAGACGGCGGAGCCGGTCCAGATCGCCGTCCCGGTCTTCCGCGGCGCCCGGCACCAGGTCGAGGAGCCGCCGGGCCCGGTCCGCTCCCACCTCGGCGAGGCCGCCGAGTTCGCTCTCCACCGCCTCGCGGCCGATCTTGCCCATCTTGTCGAGCACCACGAGGGTCTCCTGCTCCGATTCGGCGGGGATTCCGCTGGCCGCGATCAGCGCCCGGAGCAACTCCCGGTGGTTCAGCAGGATGGTGAAGTCCGCGAAGCCGAGAGCGACGAGCGCCGCGTGCAGGACCACGAGCGCTTCCGCATCGGCGACCAGGGAACTGCTGCCGACGATGTCGGCGTCGCACTGGGTGAACTCCCGGAAACGCCCGCGCTGGGCCCGGTCCGCGCGCCAGACCGACTGGATCTGGTAGCGCCGGAACACCGGGGGCAACTGGGCGCGGTACTCGGCGGTGACCCGGGCGAGCGGGACGGTGAGGTCGTAGCGCAGTCCGAGTTCGGACAGGTCCTCCGGCTCGACCGGCTGCCGGCCGAGCGCCCGGGCCAGGCGTGCCCCTCGGTGGAGCACCCGGTAGATGAGCTGATCACCCTCCTCCCCGTACTTCCCGAGCAGCGTGGAGAGCCGCTCCATTGCGGGTGTCTCGAGCGGCACGAAACCGTGCGCGGCGAAGGCGGTCTCGACCCGGCGGAACGCTTCGCGGCGGGTCAGGGCGGCGGCGGGCAGGTGGTCCCGCATCCCGCTGACCGGCTTGGTTGGCGCTTTCCCCATGAACGGCGGGGAGCATACTGGCCGGTAACGGGCGTCGGGTTAGCCCGGCCGGCCCGGATGCGCCACAATGCCGGCCGATAGCCGGCCGGATGGCTGGCGGGAGGTCGTCATGCGTCGCTTTCGAAACGTAGCCACCGCTTTTTCCCTGGTTCTGCTGCTGGCGGGCGCCGCTGCCTTGGCCGCCCTCCAGGAGGAGCAGACCTGGGCGGCGCACGTCACCGACGACATGTGCGCCAAGGAGCACATGATGGACGGGATGACCGATCCGGAGTGCGCCATTGCGTGCGTCGAAATGGGAGCGGCGCTCGCGCTCTACGTGGAGGCGGACGACGCGGTGTACGCGGTGGACGATCAGGCGAAGGTCACGGAATTCGCGGGGCAGGACGTCACCGTCACCGGTGTTCTCAGTGAGGACAAGAGCACCATCACCGTCAATTCCATCGAAGCTCGCTAGCCCCTCTCCGGACACGAACGCCACGCTGCGCTTCCCGGCAGACGGGCTCCTGCGTGCTAGACTCTCTTCCCGGATTCGCTGGGGGATGACGCGGCTCTACTGGCGGCGCGTTCCCCACCCACTGTGACCCGGTTTCAACTCACGGCGGTTTCGTTCCGCCACTAGCGACCGGCGTTCCCGGGGACTCCGATCCGCGGACCGGTGAACCCGGTTCTGCGCGCCTTGAGGTGCGCTGGCCCGGTTTTCGCCCTCGAGGCTGTCGCTCGGCGACCCTCGCCAGTGCCGGCACCGTCCGCTTTCCGGAGCTGTCGAATCAAAGGCTCCTGCCCATGCCGGATCTGCACCAAGCGGCCCCGCCCAAGCAGACAAAAGTCACCCGAAAGCCCCAACACTTGGCGAAGACGCCCCCCAACTCTCAGGAAACGCCCATGCCCGACGCGCCCGCCGCCGCCGCGAACGAGGAAGTCGCGGTGGTGGAACCAGTTCCCCCGGCCGGCGAAAAGGAACGCGAACCGCAAGCGAGGGAACCGGAAATCCCTCGCATCGAGATCACCGGCCTGCTGGACATCGGGCCGCGCGACAGCGGTCATCTGCGGCTCCTCGCCAACAACTTCCTGCCCCGGGCTACCGATGTCCGCGTCCCGTTCGGCCTGATCGACCGTTACAAGCTCCGCGAGGGGCACACGATCCTCGGCTATCACGGTCCCCCGAGGCGCGGCCGCCGGCGCGGCGGGCCGCCCCGCGCGGAACTCCACACCGTCCTCGAAGTCAACGGCTATCCGGTCGATGCGATGCCCCCGCGGCGGAACTACGCCGACCTGGTCAGCGAGCATCCGGCCCCCCGGATCGAACTCGCGCGCACCGAACCGGCCCCGCTTTCGCTCCGCGTGGTGGACCTGATCTCCCCCGTCGGGAGGGGTCAGCGCGGCCTGATCGTCGCGGCCCCCAAGACCGGCAAGACGATCCTGCTCGAGCAGATCGGCGCCTCCATCTCGGACCACTACCCGGGCATCCATCTCATCATCCTCCTGATTGACGAACGCCCGGAGGAAGTGACCCACATGCGGCGTTCGGTGCCGAAGGCCGAAGTGGTCGCCTCGACCGCCGACAGCGGCAGCGCCGACCACGTGCGGGTCGCCCGGATCGTGCTGGAGCAGGCTCGCCGGCTCGTCGAGATGAAGGAAGACGTGGTCATCCTGCTCGACTCGATCACCCGGTTGGGACGGGCGGCGAACCGGGAAATGCGCGGTAAGGGCCGCACCATGAGCGGCGGCATCGATTCCCGGGCGCTCGAGTTCCCGCGCCAGTTCTTCGGCGCGGCGCGCAAGATCGAGGACGGCGGAAGCCTGACCATTCTCGGGACGGCGCTCGTAGACACCGGAAGCCAGATGGACGAGGTCATCTTCCAGGAGTTCAAGGGCACGGGCAACATGGAACTGGTCCTGGACCGGAAGCTGGCGGAGTCACGGATCTTCCCCGCGATCGACATTCACCAATCCGGAACCCGCCGCGAAGAACTCCTGCTTTCGCCCGAGGAACTACCGAAGACCCATCTGCTTCGCCGCGCGCTCGCGGGCCTGAAGCCGATGGAGGCGATGTCCCTGCTCCTTGGCCGCATGGGGCGGACGAAGAACAACGCCGACATGCTGGCCTCGATCCGGGTCTCCTGAGGCTCGCGAATCAAGACCGGGACGCACGGCATCCACTGCTAAAATCCCCCGTTCCTCCGGACAGACACCTCATGTACGCAATCTTCGAGAGCGGCGGCCAACAGCACCGCGCCGAACCCGGACAGCGCCTCGCGCTCGAAAAGCTCGATGCGCGGGACGGTGACACCGTCTCGTTCGACCGCGTGCTCATGGTGCGGGATCCGGAAGGCGGCGAGTGCCGCATCGGCACCCCCTATCTGCCGGAAACGACCGTTTTGGCGACCGTGCTGGCGCACTACCGCGACCCCAAGGTGCTCGTCTTCAAGCGCAAGCGGCGCAAGGGCTACCGCAAGAAGCAGGGACATCGGCAGGCCCGCGTTCAGGTCCGGGTGGAGGCCATCCACGAAGGAGCTTCGGACGCGGCGGGAAACGGATCGTCCGCAGCGGAGTAGACCGGTCCGGACGAACGCCAGGAACGAGTCACGACACAAGAAGCGGCTGAAACACTCGGGAGGTCAACGTGGCGCACAAGAAGGGTCAGGGAAGCTCGAGGAACGGACGCGACAGCCACTCGAAGCGGCTCGGCGTCAAGCGCTTCGCCGGCGAGCGGGTCCCGGGCGGCACCATCCTGGTCCGCCAGCGCGGCACCCGCTTCAAGCCGGGCGCCAACGTGGGCCGCGGAAATGACGACACCCTCTTCGCCAAGGTCGGCGGGGTCGTTCGGTTCTGGAACCGCGGACGGCTGGGCCGGTTCATCTCGATCGCCGCGGACTGACGCTCTCCGCCTCCAGGGCGGCGTATCCGCCCAGCCGAAAGGCTGTTTGCCGGCTCGGTGGGCTCATGCTGGTTGACGAGGTCGTTCTGAAGCTGGCCGGAGGGCGCGGCGGCAACGGCGCCCTCAGCTTCCGGCGGGAGAAGTTCGTTCCCCGGGGCGGCCCCGACGGCGGCAACGGCGGACGCGGGGGGAGCGTCGTGCTGGTCGCGGACCGGGGACGCCACACGCTCGCCGCCTACCGCTACCGGCCCAGCTACCGGGCGGAAGCCGGCGGGCACGGGTCGGGCAACAACCGGCAGGGCCGCTCGGGGCACGATCTGCTTCTGCGGGTGCCCGCCGGTACGGCGGCTTACGACGATGAGTCCGGCGCTTTGCTCGGGGATCTCGTGGACGACGGGAGTTCCCTCACGGTGGCGCCCGGCGGCCGCGGCGGCCGCGGGAACGCGGTTTTCCGGACGCCGACCAACCAGGCGCCCCGGCGCACCGAGCCCGGCGAGGCCGGGACCGCCCGCACTGTCCGGCTCGAACTGCGGCTTCTCGCGGACGTGGGCCTGGTCGGCTTCCCGAACGCCGGCAAGTCGTCCTTCATTGCCCGGGTGAGCGCCGCGAAGCCCCGCATCGCGGACTACCCGTTCACGACCCTGACCCCGAACCTGGGGCTGGTTCGGCTTGGCGATGACGCCGAGTTCGTGATGGCCGACCTCCCCGGCCTCATACCCGGAGCCAGTCAGGGCGCCGGGCTCGGCACCCGGTTCCTGAAACACCTTTCGCGGACCGCGTTCCTGGTCTACTTCGTGGACCTCTCGGAGTCGTCCGGGCGCGCGCCGGTGGCCGACCTCGAGGTACTCCAGCGCGAAGTGGCGCTCTACGGCGGGAATCTGCCCGGCAAACCGGCAATGGTCGTGGGTAACAAGACGGACATCCTGACGGACGACGCCCGCAGCGACGCGCTCTCGGACACTGCGGCGGCAGGCGGCTTGCCCTTCTTCGCGGTTTCGGCCGCGACCGGGGACGGCTGCGCAGCCCTGGTTGCCGAACTCGGCGCCCGGGTGGCCGGGTTTGCCGCACGGAGCGACGCATGACGGACGGAACGGTCCGGCGGCCCGGGGTGGTCGCGGTCTTCGGCGGAACCTTCGATCCCCCGCACTGGGGTCACGTCCGCGCCGCCGAGGCCGTCCGGGATCGCATGGGAGTGGAAGCGGTCTGGCTGGTGCCGGCGCGGGTCCCCCCGCACCGGGCGACACCCCGTCTACCGGCGGAGGAACGGCTTCGCCTCGTGGAACAGGCCGTTGCCGGCCGGGATCGCCTGCTCGCGAGTCCCGTCGAACTCGAGCGCGACGGACCTTCGTTCACGATCGACACGCTCGACGCCCTGGCGGCGGAGCGGCCTCCCGCGGGCGGCGGTGGGCCCTCCTTGCTGTTCCTGGTTGGCAGCGACGCATTCCGGGAGATCCGCACCTGGAGCCGCTATGAGCAACTCCTGGACCGGCACCCGGTGCTGGTCCATCGCCGGGCGGGCTGCGCTGTCACCGAGGCGGTCACGGTGCTCCCACGCCGATTCCGAGCCCGGGTGACCGCCGATCTGTCAGCACCGTTGCCCCCCCCGCGTATCCTCACCCTGGACATTGACCTACCTGACCCCAAGTCCTACCGGATTCGAGAACTCCTGAAGCAGCACACCCCCGTCGATCACCTCGTGCCACCGCGGGTCGCTGCCCGCATCGCCGAAAGAGGTCTCTATCGTTAAACAGCCTGTGATGGAACTCGCGCGGCCCAGTTGCTGTGAAAATGCAGCCCGGAATGCAGAAACGGCTTGGAACGCCGACCTCCGGTCGGCACGCCGCCCGGAGGGCCGCAACCACGTACCGCCCCGGGACCCGATGGCGCTGGCAGGCCGCGTCGTGCGAACCCCGCGGGCAGCAGGTACAGGTTCGCCCACCTCCGGCGGGCGGTGCCGACCGGAGGTCGGCGTTCCAGGCCGTCTCCGGCATCAGGTCACATGGGACTCCGCCTCCGTCAAGCATTTTCATGCCCGGCGGGGTGGGCAGGGAGACGCGCGCATGGGCGTTTCTCCCGGTGGGGCGTCGACACCCGCTGAATCCCCGCTGAGCCACTCGCCTTCGGCTCGCTCATCGTTGCGCTTCAGTCGAAATACACTCGGTGTTTCCCCCTCGCGCGCCTTGTCAGCGACGCCCAGCGGGCACCAGTTCTCCCGGTGGGGGGTCGGTGCTCACGTGAGTTCCACCACAGGCTGTTAGCGACGCCGTGCCGAACGCCTCCGCCGAGTCCTGCGCCCGCTTCTCCGCCGAGGTGGCGCAGTTCGAGAAGGCCGAAGACGTCGTGGTGCTCGACCTGCGCGGTCTCGCCGGGTTCACCGATTTCTTCGTGATCGCGACCGCCGGCAGCGAGCGGCGCCGCACCACCATCGTGGACGCCGTGGAACGCCGCGTCCGGGAGCGGGTCGGCCGCAAGCCCATTCATCTCGAGGGGTATCCGGCGGCCGGCTGGCTGCTGGCCGACTACGTGGACTTCGTGGTCCATGTCTTCTCTCCGGAGAGCCGCGAGCTGTATCAACTCGAGAGGCTCTGGGGCGACGCCGCCCGCTGGTACCCGGAGCCGCCGGCCGGGGCCGGAGCCGCCGAAACCTCCGGTTCACCTTAGAATCGGGCTCTCGCCAGCAAGGCATTCCCGATGGGCATTCGCACCCTGTTGTTCGTAGCCGCCGTCCTGCTGACGGCGGGCCTGCTGCTGGTGGTCGTCGCGTCCAACGCGCAGTTCGTGACCGTCACCCTGCCGTTCTTCCTTCCTGTCCGGGTGGAACTGTGGAAGGTCATGTTCGCCGGCGTCGGCCTCGGGGCCGCCATTGCCCTGGCTTTCGATCTGGCGGGCCGGGTCCGGCGCCTGGTTCGCGAGCGCCGTCTCCGGCGCGGACGCCAGGATCTCGAGGAGGGTGAACGGCTGTACCTCGACGGGCTCGACGAGATGGCCTCCGGCCGGTGGCCGCAGGCGCTCCTCAGCTTCGAAGCGGCGCAGGAGTACGCGGGAGCCGATCTCAAGACGCTGCGCCGCAAGGCCGAATGCCTGATGCGGCTCGACCGGCCCGAAGAAGCGGCCGAGGCGCTGGAGCAGGCGCTGGCCGAGGATCGTGGGAACCACGAGGCGTCCTACGCGTTGGCGGAGGCCCGGCAAGCGATGGGAGAGCGTGAGCAGGCTCGGGCGCTGCTCGAAAAGACCATCTCCGAGGACCCCGAAGCTCCGACTGCGGCCCTCGCCCGGCTTCGCGACATCCTGGTGGAGGCGGGTGAGAACCGCGCCGCCCTCTCCGTCCAGCAGCAGCTCGTCTCTCACGTAGCCCCCTCGGCCCGCGCTGCCGAAGAGGCGCGGACCCTGTCGCTCCGTCATGGATACGGCAAGGAGCTTCTCGAAGAGGGCGAGCCCGCCGAGGCGGCGCGGGTGTTCCGGGCCATCCTCGAGGAGGATCCGGGAGCGGTGCCCGCCTGGGTACGTCTCGGGGAGGCCTATCTCTCGGGCGGCAACGAAAGGGCGGCCGTCGACACCTGGCAGAAGGCTTTCGAGCAGACCGGCGCCACGGCGCCGCTCTCGGCGCTTCAGGACTACTACCTCGACCGGACCTGTCCGGAGGACGCGATCTCGGTCTGGAAGCGGGCGATCGGAACCGCCGAGAACCCCGTCGAGAGCCAGTACCTGCTGGGAAAGCTCTACGACCGTCTCTACATGCTGGACGACGCCCTCAAGACGTTCGCCAACCTGCCCCGGACCGCGGCCCCGGCGCTGGGCGCGCGACTCTCACGCATCCTCGAGGGCCGCGGCGACCTCGCCGAAGCCGTGATCCGGGCCCGCGAGGTGATTTCCGCCGCTCCATCCCTGTCCGCCGAGTACTGCTGCTCCGCGTGCGGCAAGCGGCACCCGGACTGGGGCGACAGTTGCGCGGAGTGCGGAACCTACGGCGAGATCAGCCTCGACGTGGAGGAGGTTCGTCCCGTACCGGTGGGCGGGGACGCGTCCGCACCGGTCGTCTGAGCTGCGCCGTCCCGGTCTCGGGCGGTGTCATGGGAGCGGGCGGGAGTTTCTTGGCCCTTGGCCGCTATGCCGGTCTGGAGGCCCCACCGGGAGGACCGACCGGCGCTCCTCCAGTAGAATTCCGGCCTGCGTGGCTCGATCCCTCCCCCAGCTCGGCGGTGTCCTGCCCGCTCCGCAGAGCTTCGGGATCACGAGACGCCGGGATCCCTGGTGGATCACGCCGACCGCCACTTTTGTTGGCCTTGGCGCCTTCGTCGTCTATTCGACCTGGGCCGTCTTCGCGCATCACGGCGCGGAATTCGGGAACTACGTGTCCCCGATTCACGTGCCGGTGCTCTTCGGAGACACCGCCCTCGCCTGGTTCGGGCCGCAGCCCGCATCGTGGCCGGCCATGTTGCCCTGGGCGCCCGGGGTTTTCCTCTTCTGGGCTCCGGCGGGGCTCCGGCTCACCTGCTACTACTACCGGGGCTCGTACTACAAGGCCTTCTGGGCGAGTCCGGCCTCCTGCACGGTGGGCAAACCGTGGAACACCTACCGGGGCGAGAACAGCTTCCCGCTCATCCTCCAGAACGTCCATCGCTATTTCCTCTACATCGCGCTGGTCTGGATCGGGCTCCACGGCTACTACACGTGGGGAGCGACCCGGTTCGCCGATGCCGCCACCGGAGAGGTCTCCTTCGGAATCGGGGTGGGGACGCTGGTGATGGCGCTGAACACCGTGCTGCTCGCGGGCTACACCTTCGGATGCCATTCCCTGCGCCACCTGGCCGGCGGGTTCCTGAACCGGCTCTCCGGACGGCCGCTCCACCGGTGCGCCTACGAGTGCACCGGCTGGTTCAACCTGCGCCACATGAACTTTGCGTGGGCCAGTCTGGTCTGGGTGATGGTCACCGACCTCTACGTCCGGCTGTGCGCCACCGGGGTCGTGACGGACATCCGGATTCTCTAGCCCGGCTGCGTCCGCGCTGCCGGCCTGCCTGAAGCCGCAACACCCTTCGCGTCAGAGTTCTGAGCTCAAGATTCCCCGCGAGACGCCGGCCCGTTTTCGTGCGGGACCACTTCACCTCCCAATGGAGGCGCGCCTTCGGCCAGCTCGTCTTCCCGCAGGGCTGTTGCCTCTGCGAGCGGACGCTCGCGGATCCCCTGTCCAGCCCCGTCTGTCCGGAGTGCAAGGATCAGTTGCGTCCGCTGGCGGCCCCCGCTTGTCCCCGGTGCGGCCTGTTCCTGGCGCCCTCCGCAGTGCCGGGCCTCTGCGGCGAATGCCGGGTGCGCCGGCGGCCCTTCCGGATGGCGGTGGCCGCCGCGCCGTACGAGGGTGTGTTCCAGCGCGCCCTCCTGGAACTCAAGTTCCGGCGGCGGGAGGTGCTCGCCGAGCTCCTGGCCGGGCCCGCAATCTCGGCCTTCCGCCGTGCGCCCCGCGACGATGGCGCCGGGACCGCGGGTGCCTTCCCGGCCGCGGTGGTCGCGGTTCCGGTTCCCTTCTGGCGGGGAAGGCGCCGCGGTTTCAACCAGGCCGAGCTCCTGGCCCGGCCGGTCGCCCGGGAGTTCGGGATCCCACTGGTTCGCGGCCTGCTGCGGCGGCGGTCCCGGCCACCGCAGACGCTGGTAAGCCCGAGTGCCCGCCGCCGCAACGTCAGCGGAGCGTTCCGCACGGGGCGGCTGTCCGAGCGGCTGGTCGGCCGGCCGCTCCTGCTGGTGGACGACGTGTTCACGACCGGCAGCACCGTGGAAGCGGCGGTGCGGGCGCTCATCCGCTCCGGCGCCGGGCCGGTGGACGTTCTGACCGTGGCCCGCGCCCCTCGCTAGAATCCGCGCGGCCGTCCACGGGACTGTCAGCCTCACTGCTATGGAAACCACGCGGCGCCAGGTGCTTGGGCTGGCGGTCCTTGCCTGCCTGGCGCTTTGGACCGCTCCCGCGCTGTCCTGGGGACCCGAAGGACACCGGGAGATCGGCGAGAAGGCGATCGACTCCCTGCGCGATCCGCTGAAGGACTTCTTCGAGGACCGCGAGGAGACCTTCTACGAGTTGCTCGACGACCCGGCGCGCAGCCGGAATACGGCGCACTTCTTTCTGGAGCGCTACGACGAATTCCCGTTCTGGGACGTGCCGGCGACGCGAGAACTGGCGCTGAGGCGCTTCTCCGAGGAAGAGATCGCGGAGAACGGGGATGGCCTCTGGCGGCTCCTCGAGGCGTACGACGCGCTGGTCGAGGCGTTCGAGGAGGCCGACTTCGATCTGGTGCTGGAGCGCGCCAGCGACGTTGCCTGGCTGGTCGGCGAAGTCGGGGTGCCGCCCAACACGTCGGCGGCCGGTGATGGACAGGCCACCCAGCAGGACGGTCTGGCCCGCCGTTACGACACCCAGCTCATCGAGATCTTCGCCGACGAGCTGCGGGTCCGCGATTCGGCCGCGGTGTATCTCGACCGGCCGCACGAGTTCATCCGGTCCCTGCCGCTCAAGGCGCACATCTGGGTGGACAACATCAACTTCACCGACTCCATGTCGCGCCGCGGCGTTGCCGGTTACGACCGCTTCTACATGGACGGCATGTGGAACGAGCTTGGCGGGTTGACCGGGGCGCTGATGACCGACGCGGCGCGCGACACCGCGAGCCTCTGGTACACCGCCTGGGTGGCGGCGGGACGCCCCGAGGTTCCCGAAACCTAGGTTCTCCAGAGCCCGTCCTGACCGAGTTCACCACGAACGTCGCGCCGCCAACCCCTGTCGTCGCCCACCATGGACGCGAAGGGGATGACGTTCGTAATTCGCAGGACATCGCGACCATACAGGCGCTGCGGGCCGGTGAGCTGGATCCCGACACCGCGTGGGCCGACCTCATCGGCCGGCATCGCCGGAGGCTCTTCTCCCTCGCGTACCGCTTCACCGGCCAGTACCAGGAAGCCGAAGAACTCACCCAGGAGATCATCGTCCGCGTCTACCGGCAACTGGACCGCTTCGATCCGCGGGCGCACTTCGCCGTGTGGCTCAACTCGGTCGCCCGCAACTACTGCATCGACCACTACCGGACGAAGGTCCGCGAGCGTCAGCGGCTCCTCCCCGAGGAAGCCCCGTTCGAGCGGACGCCGGGGAGCCCGCGGCTCGGCCCGGACCGTTTGCTGGAGCAGCGGGAGGCGCGGGCCGCCCTGCTTCGGGCGCTCGACGGCCTTTCCCCCAAGCTCCGCGAAGTGGTGCAGCTCCGGTTCTTTCAGGAGTTGCCCTACGAGGAGATCTGTGAACGCCTCGGTGTCCCCGAGGGCACCGTCAAGAGCCGCATTCACCGGGGGCGCGCCGAGTTGAAGCGCCTCCTCGTCGCCGCCCGGGACAACCCCGGCCGGCCACCCGGTTCGAGCGCCGGGCGGAGAGCCATGTCATGAAGGTCAGCACTCGTACGGACGACGGGGCCGTAGTGGTCCGCGTCGAAGTCGCACGTCTTGTCTATGCCACCCTTGATTCCTTCGTGGATCAGGTCGGTCCCTACCTCGAAGTGGACCGGCCCGCGGTGGTCTTCGATCTTTCCCCGGTGAACTATCTGGATTCCGCCGCGATCGGGTGCCTCATGGACCTCTTCCGGCGCGCCTCCGCAAAGCGGGGCCGGATCGCCCTTGCCGGGGTCCTGGAACGCGTGGAGCGGATGCTCCGGATGACGGGCGCCCACGAGTTCATTCCAATCTACGGATCGTCGGGGGAGGCGGTGCGCGCGCTCGCGGCAAGCTCAGGGGGGAACGAATGATGCGATCCATTCGAATGCGGGGCGGTCGCGAAATCGAGTTGGACGGCGATCTGCTCGCGATTCTGGAGGCGCTCTACCGGGAGGTCTCGGTGCGGAGCGAGTTCCGCAACACTTACGAGGCCATGACCCGCGAGATCAGCCACCTGGTGGACGAGATGGATCCCGGCGAGCGGCGCAGTTACCTGATAGAAAGTCTGTTCCTGAACGTCGTGCGCTACGAGAACGAGCGGTTGGCGGCGTTTCTCAGGATGGTCGAAACCCCGGAGCAGGAGGACTGATCGATTGAAGCCAGGTCTTGCTCCAATGAGCCTCATCGCCGCGATCCTCCTCGGGGGGCTTTCCACGGCGTCCGGGAATGGGGCCCAGCGGGGGCCGAGGCTCGAAATCGAGCCCGGCGAGTGGGATTTCGGACGGGCGGCCCCCGGGGAAGTGCTGGTCCACGAGTTCGCGCTGAACAACACCGGGAGCCAGGACCTGGAGATCGGCCGGATCGCGTCCGCGTGCGCCTGCGCCGCCGCGGTGACCGACCGTACCGTCATCCCCCCTGGGGAAGCGGCGACGCTCCGGGTCACTCTCGAGACCCGGCGCTACCGGGGCGTGCTCGAACGCTGGCTGACCATCCGGTCCAACGGCTCGCGGGGCGCCACGCGGCTCAAGGTACGGGTCTATGTGGAAGACGTGCCCTGACCGGCGCGCGTCCCGAGCCGGGTCTGATCCGGCCGGGAACCGTCAGCGCCCCACGGCCACCAGGTACGACCAGTTCGCGACCAGGATGACGACCACCGCGCGGAACACGAACCGCTGGCGCTCCGGAGTGAGCCACGGAGGCGTTCTGCCCAGGACCAGCGCGGCCCCGCTGGTGAGCATCCCGGCGTGGAGCAGCGTGACCGCGGGATTCCAGGCCAACGCCTCCAGCAACGACCCTTGCCCGAGCGCCGCAGTGGCGCGGACCCCGCCGCAGAAGGGGCAGGGCAGCCCGAAGAGGGCCTTGACGCCGCAGAGGTTGACGTCCGGAGCCAGGTCCCGGAGCAGGGCGGAGCCTCCCAGGCTGATCAGTGACAGCGCGAGGAGCGCCAAACCCTGATGCCGTTCGCTGCGCACGGCGTCCATTGTCTCCCTTCCAAACCCGTTTGCCACCCGGACGGCCGCTGACCCGTGGCGCGATCAACAAAGCGCCCCCCGAAGCGTCAACTGCCGCTCGGAACGGATAACGGGACGAACGGCGTTCCGGCCGCTCTCGGAGAGGTCGTCCAGGACCGCTACCGGACCTACGCGCTCTCGGTCATCGGCAGCCGGGCGCTACCGGACGTGCGGGACGGTCTGAAGCCCGTGCAGCGGCGGATCCTGACCACCATGTGGCGCCAGGGGCTCCGCGCCGACGGCCGTTTCCGCAAGTGCGCCAAAGTGGTGGGCGACGTCATGGGCGGCTACCACCCGCATGGCGACGCCGCCATCTACGAGGCGCTGGTGCGGATGTCGCAGCCCTTCGCGTCCCGGTTGCCCTTGATTGAGGGCGCCGGCAATTTTGGATCGCTCGACGGCGATCCGGCGGCGGCGATGCGGTACACCGAGTGCCGGCTCGCGGAGGCCGCGGAGGACGTGCTCGGGGAGATCGGACTGGACACCGTCCCCCATCGTCCGACCTACGACGGGACCCGGAACGAACCGGTCGTCCTGCCCACCCGGCTGCCGCTGCTGCTCGTGAACGGATCCACCGGGATCGCGGTCGGCGTCGCCACCAACATTCCGCCCCACAATCTCTTCGAGGTCGTGGAGGCGCTCATCCGGCTGCTGGACGATCCGTCGCTCGGCTCCCGCGAGCTGGCGGAGACGGTGAAGGGACCGGACTTCCCGACCGGTGGCGAGATCCTCGATCCGCCCGAGCGGCTCGCCGAGATCTACGAGGAGGGGAAGGGGTCCATCCGCATTCGCGGCACGGTCGAGGACCACGGGACGCGGCGCCACCTCCGCACGCTGTTCATCACCTCGGTTCCCTACGGTGTGAACAAGGCGCAGCTCGTCCAGCGCCTCGGCGAGATCGTGGCCGACCGCTCGCTCCCGGCGCTGCTGGACGTCAGCGATCTCTCGACGGACGACGTCCAGATCCGGCTGGAGGTCAGGAAGGATGTCGACAAGGACAAGGTCCTCGCCTTCCTCTACAAGCGTACCCCGCTCCAGTCCTCGGTGTCCGTGGACCTGACGTGTCTCCGTTTCGACCGCTCCGAGGGAGGGATCCCGGAACGGGTCGGCCTGCGCACCCTGCTTCAGGACTTCCTCGACTTCCGGCGCGACGTGGTGCGCCGCCGGCTCGAGGACGAGCGCCGCAAGCTGGACGGCAGGCTCCACATCCTCGCAGGATTCGCGCGGGTCTTCGACGCCCTCGACCGGATCCTGAAGATCGTGCGCGCTTCCGACGGCAAGGCCGACGCGGCCGGGAAGATCATGGCCGAGCTGCCGCTCGACCGGGAGCAGACCGATGCGGTGCTGGAGCTGAAGATCTACCGCCTGGCCCGCCTCGAGATCCAGGTGATCCTCGAGGAGGCGAAGGAGCGGAAGAAGCGGCTTCGCGAGGTGAAGCGCCTTCTGCGCAGCGAGGAGGCCATCACGGGCCTGATCCGCGAGGAACTCGCCGAAATCCGCGACCGCCCCTGGATCGAGCAGGAGCGCCGGACAAGATTCCCCGAGTCGGTTGAGGTGGCCGAGTTCGCCGAAGAGGACTTCATCCTGGCCGAGGACACCACCCTGGTCCTCACCCGCGACGGCTGGATCAAGCGCCAGCGGGAGGTCAGGGAACTGGACAAGCTGCGGCTTCGGGAAGGGGACGAGGTGCTCGCCCTCGAGCCCGGCAGCACGCGCGCGCCGTTCATCCTCTTTTCGTCGCTGGGCACCGCATTTACTGCCCGGATCACCGACGCGCCGGCGACCACCGGGTACGGAGACCCGGTGCAGAAGATGTTCGCGCTCCGGGACGGCGAGCGGATCGTCAGCCTGCTCGGCCTCGACTCACGCAGTCTCGACGGGAAGGTTGCCGCTCCTGAGGGCGGCCTGCCGGAACGGCACGCCATTGCGCTCACGAAGAGCGGCTACGCCCTCCGGTTCAGCCTCGAGGACTTCCTCCAGCCCTCGAAACGGACCGGCCGGCGCTTCGCGCGGCTGAAGGAGGGCGATGAGATCATCGGGGCCGTGCTCACCACCGGCGAGGACACGCTCATCCTGGCGACCCGCGACGGCCGGGCGCTCCTTTGCGACGTCGAGGAGATCAACGTGCTGTCGGGCGCCGGGCTCGGCGTGAAGGCGATCAACCTCGGGCCCGGGGACCAGGTGATCGGGTTCCGCGTCGCCAGGAGGAAGGAACCGCTCGTCGTACTCACGAAGGGTGGGGGAACCCGGCTGGTCGCCCGCGGAGACAGATTCAAGGTCGGCGCCCGCGGCCGCCGGGGACAACTCGTAAACAAGGCTGGCTTCGAGGCGGTGAAGCACGAGGTGCTGCCACCCCAGCCGCTGAAGGGGCCGCCGTGAGCAACGGGCAGAAGTACACCGCCCGCGACATCACCGTCCTCGAGGGACTGGCGCCGGTGCGGAAACGCCCGGCCATGTACATCGGGGGAACCGATCTGGAGGGCCTCCACCACCTCGTCTGGGAAATCCTCGACAACAGCGTGGACGAGGCCATGAACGGGCATGCGTCGCGGATCGACGTGACGCTGAGGCGCGACGGCTCGGTCACCGTCAGGGACAACGGCCGCGGGATCCCCGTGGACATCCACAAGCCTTCCGGCAAGCCGGCGCTGGAAGTGATCCTCACGACGCTGCACGCCGGCGGGAAGTTCGATCGGGGCGCCTACCACGCCTCCGGCGGGCTGCACGGCGTCGGGGCGTCGGTGGTGAACGCGCTCAGTTCCTCGCTCACGGCGCAAGTCCGGCGCAACCGCCGGCAGTGGGAGATGCGTTTCCGGCGCGGCAAGCCGCTCGGGAAGATGAAGGAAACGGGGTCCGGCAAGGGGAACGGGACGGAGATCACCTTTCAGCCCGACCCGCAGATCTTTCCGGAGCCGAAACTGGATGCCGAGCGGATCGCCGCCCGGATGATCGAGACCAGCTATCTCCACAAGGGTCTGCAACTGACGTTCACGGACGAAGCGTCCGGAAAACGGGAGGAGTGGAAGCAGGCGCGCGGCCTGCCGGACTACTTCGACGCGGTGATCCGGGATCGCAAACTGGCGCTCTCGCACGAGGCCGCCTTCGAACTCTCGCGCGGTCCGCTGAACGGCGACGGCCGCCTCGAGATGGTGCTCGGCTGGACCGAGGCGCCGCGCGAGGAGTTCCGCAGCTACGTCAACGGAATCCCGACCGGGTCCGGGGGGTCGCACGAGACGGGTCTTCGCGACGGGCTGGCGAAAGCGGTCCGGAACTACCTCGAAACGCATTCGCTGATCCCGCGGGGCCTGACGATCGCCGCGGAAGACATCCGCGAAGGTGTGCTCGCGATCCTGAGCGTGTTCCTCGAGAACCCGCAGTTCCAGGGACAGACCAAGGACCGGCTCAACAACCCGGAGGTGCGGGCGCCGGTGGACAGCGCCGTCCGGATCGAACTCGAGCGCTGGCTGAACCAGTCACCGACCGCGGCGGAGCGCATCGCGAACCGGGTGGTGCTCGCCGCCCGGGCCCGCGAGGCGTCCCGCGCCGCCTCGGCGGCGGTCTCCCGGAAGACCGAGACCCGGACCCGCAGCGTGCTGCCGGGCAAGCTCAGCGACTGCGCCTCGAGGAACGCCGACGAGACCGAGATCTTCATCGTGGAGGGCGACTCGGCGGGCGGGTCCGCAAAGCAGGGACGGGACCGGATGCGCCAGGCGGTGCTGCCGCTGCGGGGCAAGATCCTGAACGCGGCGCAGGCCACCCGCGCCAAGGTCGCCGAGAACGCGGAACTCCGGGACATCACACTGGCGCTCGGCTGCGGCACCGGCGACGACTGCGATCCGGAGAAACTCCGCTACCGCCGGGTGGTGCTGCTCGCGGACGCCGATGCCGACGGCCACCACATCACCACCCTGCTGCTCGCCTACTTCGTGAAGTTCATGTGGAAGCTGCTGGAAGCGGGCCGGGTCTTCGTCGCCCAGCCGCCGCTCTACCGGGTGGACCTGGGCGGCAAGTCCCACTGGGCGCGGGACGAGGCCGACAAGGAAGCCATCCTGCGCCAGTCAGCCGGCGGGAAGTCCCCGACGATCACCCGCTTCAAGGGACTCGGCGAGATGCAGCCCAAGGTGCTCTGGGACACGACCCTGAACCCCGAGACCCGGAGCCTCCTCCGCGTCGAGATCCCCGACCGGCCCGCGGCGGAAAACTTCATCGTCAACCTGATGGGAAAAGACCCCGCCGAACGCCGCCTCCTCATCCGCGACGGCGCCCCCGACCCCGCCGCGCTGGACCTCTAGGCACCCGGCGGCGCGCCGGCTTGGAACGCCGACCTCCGGTCGGCACGCGACGCGGGCCGCAGGCCCGCGGAGTGCGAACCGCCGCTCTGCGTAGAGCGCGTGTACTGCCTGGACCACCAGCCTCCACTCAGCGTAGTGGCGCCGCCGGCTTGGAACGCCGACCTCCGGTCGGCACGCGACGCGGGCCACAGGTCCGCGGAATGCGAACCAATGCTCTGCGCGAAGCGCGTGTACGGATCGCACCATCGGCCTGCCCGCAGCGCACGGTCGGTGTATTCTTGGTGTATGGCACGCACCAACGTGAACATCGACGAAAAGGCCTGCGCGGAAGTCATGCGCCGCTACCAACTGCGAACGAAGCGCGACGCGGTCAATCTCGCGCTCCGCATCGTCGCCGCGGAGCCCTTCGACATCGACCGCGCGCGGCAAATGCGCGGCGCCGGCTGGGAAGGCGACCTCGACACCATGCGTTCCCATCGCCCCGAGTGATCCTCATCGACACCTCGGCGTGGGTCGAATTCCTCCGGGACACGGGATCGTCCGTCTGCGACCGCGTGGAAGCGGTGCTGGAGAAGGACATCGCAACCTGCGACCCCATCCGCATGGAGGTCCTCGCCGGCGCCCGAGACGAGTGGCATCTTGCCGGCCTCCGAAGACTTCTGGCCCGCGCCACCGTCCTTCCGACGGTACCCGTGGACCATGAGGAAGCCGCCGCCCTCTACCGCCTCTGCCGGCGTCGCGGGGAGACCGTCCGCAGTCTGACCGACTGCCTGATCGCCGCGGTCGCGATCCGCGCCGAGGTCACCATCCTCCACCACGACCGGGACTTCAAGGTGTTGGCGCGCCACACGGCGCTGCGAATCGACGCACCCGGCTGATCCGGGACGGCGCCCTCGACCCCGCTCCGCTGGATCTGTAGAGCGCGAGGCGGGGCCGGGGCTCGCGAGGGCATGGTGCCTATCTCCGACCGGAAATACGACTCCGCTCCCGCCAACTACGAATCGAACGCCACCAGCACCTCGTGGGTACAAAGGTCGTCGCCCTTTCCCTGCGGATGGCCGGCTACGACGAAACGGCTGACCGGAGCCCGGGATTCTGACGAAACCAGTTCGCTCCAGACTCGCTCAACGAACCGGGCGCCCACTGGCTGTTGTGCTTCGGGCGGCACGTCGATGATTTCCTCCGCCCAGTCGCATCCTGTGAGGAACAGAACCCTCTTGGGGCGGAAGATCTCGAGTTCCAGTTTCAGCAGCTTCTCGCAGCCGCGACGCTGAGCGCGCATGACAGGAGCCGGTGGGTTCATTCCGCGCGGGGGTTCGGACCGGGACACCTTGTAGAGGTTCGACCAAACGATGTGGTTCGACCAGTCGTCTTCGCTCGCGCCGTCCACGAGCGACAACGTCACTCGACGGATTACCCGCCAGAAGGCGGACCTGGCGGGGTTGTAGTCGTCCCGGCTGTGCCACTGGCGGATAACCCAGGACATGGACTCCTCACTCAGCCTGCGGGCCAGCTCCTTCCGTTCGCCCGCATCGGACAACTGCCGAAGATCGCTGTCCCAACCGCCATGGGTGGCGCGCCCTACAACCATTAGTTCTCCCCGGTAACACGACCCCCGTTCCGCGGCAAAGCCGGCCAGGGGATCCTGGTAGTCGCTGAACTGCTCGGCGATCGGTTCGAAGACCCACTCGGCCAAGCCTGGTGTCAGTTTGGCGTTGCTCATGCGGTTACTCCCGACTCGGGTGTGCAGCTCGGTAAGTCCGGGTCGAGCTCACCCCCGCGCCAAAGTGCCCCGTAGCGGCACAGACCGACGGCGGTGGCAAGCGCGGGGCCGGTTGCCACACTGGGCTGACTGACCAGTCCGCGAGGACCACGCCTCTCGGCCTCCGCGCCGAACACCAACCGGGCGATCTCGCTCAGGCCGTTGAGGTTTGCCCCGCCCCCCGTGAGCACGATGGTTCGGGGGATCTCTCGGAGCACGCTGCCCAACTCGTCGCGGATCTTGGTGAGATCGCTCTCCGCTCGCTGCCGCAGGACATCGGCGAGCAGACGGCGGCGCCACCGCTTCGGGTAGCCGCCCGAGGTCTGGATCTTGAAGTAATCATCCTCGGGGACCTCTTCCACGAGTGCGACGCCGTAGCGGCGCTTCGCCTGCTCCGCGCGGGCGTGGGACATCTTCAGTCCGAGGGCGAGATCTTTCGTGTACGCCCTGCCGCCGCTTGGCATCAGGTCCGAATGCCGCAGCGCCCCATTCCGAAACACCGCGATCTCGGTCGTCATGGCTCCGATGTCGAGGAGCACCACGCCCTCCTGCCGCTCTTCCCCGGTGAGGACGCCGTAGCCGTTGGCGAGGGGGGCGGCCACCAGGCGCTCGATGCGGATGCCGGCCCCGCTTACCGCCTCCTTGAAGCGCTGCAGGGCGGCGCGAGGGCAGCTCACCAGATGGACGTGTGCCTCGACCTTTTGTCCGGTCCAGCCGATTGGGTCGTCGGTCAAATCGAGGTCGTCTACCCAGAACTCCTGCGGCACCGCGTGCAGGATTTCGTACGGAGGACGACGCCAGACCGTGTCCCCGTCGCGCACGGCCGCCATCACCGCCCGATGGACATCGGACTCAACGATGTGGTGACCTGGTCCGCGGACGGAAACGGTCCCCGCCGAGTTGATGCTCCGCCGGGTCCGGCTCCCCACCGAGACGAAGGCGGAGCCCACTTCCACCCCGGCCGCCTGCTCGACTTCCCTGACCGCCTGCCGCACCGCGTCGGTGACCCCGCCCGGGCGGACCGCCTCGCCGTACTGGACGAAGTTCCGGGACTCCGCGCTTCCGACGGCAAGAACCTCGAGTAGCGGCGTTCCCTCCGTCTCGCAGGACGATTCCGGCGCCCGCGCAAGCACCGCGCGCACCGTATCGGACCCGATGTCAATGCCACAGAGCAAGTCTTCCGGGGTGGTCATCACGATTGCCGCCCGCGCCGTCAGCGCCGGTTCGCTGAATCCTGCAACCGCCGTTTGATCTCCGCGCGCCACTCGACTGTTTCAACGACATCGGCGGGTGTCTGTCCCGTTGCGTCGCGAAGTGAAGCGTCCGCGCCGCGATCAAGCAGGAGGGCGAGACCGCCATCATCCGACCAAGACGCGCGCGCTGCCCAATGGAGAGGGGTCCTCCCTTGTTCATCGCGGGCGTCGATGCAAGCGCCGTGATCGAGGAGCCGCGGCAGTATGTGCTGATTGTGCGGACATTCTGCCGCCAGATGAAGAGGGGTCACGCCACTGTTGTCTCGGGCATTGACGTCGGCTCCTGCATTGACGAGGACCGCGACACACTCCGGATGCCAGGACGCGGCATGCAGAGCGGTTCCACCATATTCGTCGCGGGCACTGACATCGGCGCCGCGATCCATGAGCTCCCTGAGCTGTACCGTCCGAAAGGCCGATGCTGCGCGGATGAGGGCCGTCCTGCCACGATCGTTCCGAGCATCAATGTCGGCGCCTCGGTCAATGAGTACAGCGAGCACGTTATCGGAGTCTCGATGGCGTTGTGCGCAAAGCAGCGGGGTCCGCCGTCGGTCGTCTCTCGCGTCGATCTCGGCGCCCCGGTCGAGGAGCAGAGCAGCGATAGCGGGATTGATCTCAGGGCGCGCTGCGTGATGTAGCGGGGATCTCCGTCGGTCGTCGCGGGCGTTGGGGTCGGCGCCCCGGTCGATGAGCAGAGCAACTGTGTCGGGATCGGCGTTACCCCTCACCGCGTGATGGAGCGGGGGTCTCCGCCGGTCGTCGCGGGCGTTGATGTCGGCGCCCCGGTCGAGGAGTAGAGCGACTACGTCGGGATCGGGGTTCCAGCGCGCCGCGTGATGAAGCGGAGTCTGGAGGCGGCTGTCGTGGGCGCTGATGGCCGCGCCTCGGTCCAGCTTCTCTGCGATCTCTTCTGGAGAAGCTCGCCCCATCCAGTCCCTGTCCAAGAGATGCGATCGGCGACTGCGGGGTTCTGGATCTGAAAGCTGAGCGGCATGCGTTCCCGTCTCGGCCTTGAACACGCCGACACCTACAACACCGACCTGAACGAACTGCCGGCGGCTGATGCGGTCGGTCCGCTGTGCCGGGTTCTTCATTCCTGCGCCTCCGAGTGCTCTGCACATTCTGGGAAACATGGACGCCAGAAACTGCCACCCGTGCTTTCCGGTTGCGGTTCTCGTTGCTCGCGCGTCCCAAGCCGGTACGGCAGGCGGAGCGCGAACGCTGGTGACACCCCGGTTCCGGATGCGCCGGATCTGGAGAGAGGGCGCCGGCAAGCACTCCCGGACCGACCCGTCCCCGCCGGGAGGACGCGCCGTAGGTCGGCGTTCCCGAGCCCGCGTGCGACACGGGTTCCCGACGTTCCCCTGGAGCCACATTCTCGCAGCGACCGGACCCGGGGTCGCGCCAAACCGGTGCGCCCGCGAAGGCTGCCGACCGGATCGACCGCGTCGCGGCCTTATGCCTCTCACGTAAGCGGGCCGTATGCCCGTACCATCCCCGCCCGTGCGCGCCGGAATCGTCGGCTTCGCCGCTTCCGGCAAGAAGACCCTCTTTTCGCTCCTGACCCAGGCGGCCCAGGCCGGCTACGCGGCGGGTGCGAAGCGGGGGGTGCTCGCGGTCCCCGACGAGCGGCTGGAGGTCGTCGCGCGGCTCCACCACTCCCGGACGATCGTCCCCGCCACCGTCGAAGTGGTGCTCATCCCCGCTCTCCGGCGCGGCGCCCGGGGCCAGACCGAGAACCTGGCGGCGCTCCGCGATGTGGACGCCATCGTGCACGTGGCCCGCGCCTTCGATGACCCGACCGTTCCGTCTCCCTTCGACTCGGTGGACCCGGCGCGGGATGCGGTGAACCTGGAACTGGAACTGCTTCTCACCGATCTCGCGGTCCTCGAGAAGCGGATCGCCCGGCTCGACTACGACCGGGCCCGGGGAAAGCCGGAGGCCGTCCGGGGCGAGCGCGATCTGCTGGACCGGGCGCGGCGGGAAGTGGAGCGGGAGGCGCCGCTGCGGGAGGCGCTCTCCCGGGACGAGCGGAAACGCCTCGCGGGCTACGGGCTGATGAGCGCCAAGCCGCACCTCGTGGTGGTGAACGTCGGCGAGGAGGAAGCGGGCCGGGACCCGGGTAGCTGGCCGGGGCTCGAAACCCTGGCCGCGCGGCCCGAAACGAAGCTCACCACCATCTCGGCCCGGATCGAGGCCGAGATCGCGGAGCTGCCCGAGGACGACGCGGTGGAGTTCCGGCGGGACCTGGGAGTCGAGGCCGGCGCCGCCGACCGGGTCATCCGGGCCATCTTCGAGCTGATGGACCAGGCCACCTTCTACACGGCCGCCGAGAACGAGGCCCGCGCCTGGCTGTTCCGCCGCCACACGCGCGCTCGAGACGTCGCCGGTGACATCCACACCGACATGGCGCGGGGTTTCATCCGGGCGGAGGTGGTCGCCTACGATGCCCTGGTGGAAGCCGGCTCCTGGGACGCGGCGCGGAAGCAGGGAGCGCTGCGCCTCGAGGGGAAGGACTATCCGGTGCAGGACGGCGACGTGCTGCTGATCCGGTTCAACGTGGGCTGAAGCGCGCCGGAAGCGATCCGGCGTGTGGTCCGCCGCGCTGCGCTGCGGCAGGTGCCCTGAGGGCGAGCGGGGTTTGAGCCGTAGCTGGGCTTTGCCCAGCGTGCCGGCCGGAGGCCGGCGTTCCAAGCCGGGCGTGCCATCCCGGTACATGACGTGGTGCGCTTCGCAGCCCTCTCGGGCCGCGATGCGGCCGGAGGCCGGGGTTCCCGGACATCGTGCTTTCGCGGTGGGTGGAGAGTGCGATCTTGGAGGTGGCTATTTGTGGTTGAAAGTGGTAAAAATAGGAAACCCTTCCTTCTCATTCAGCGATCAAATCCAGCGTTAGGTCCCGGAGTGGGCTGGGAGGCCGCCACCACCCAGTCCCAGCCCCCTCCGAACTCGTGTTTCGCGGCAATCATCCCGCCACCGTGGACGCCAAGGGTAGGTTGAAGGTTCCGGCTGCTTTTCTCGAGTCGCTGAAGCAGTTCGGCACGCGGGTCTTCGTGACCAGTCTCAAGGGCGACTGCGTCGCCATCTTCCCCATGCCGGTCTGGGAAGAGATCGAATCGCGGATGCGGGCCCGCGGCGAACTGGACCCGATCCGGCGGAAGTTCCTGAAGGTCACGAGCTTCTACGGGCAGGTGGCCGAGCTGGACGCTCAGAACCGGCTGTTGCTCCCGCAGCAGACCCGTACCAGCGCCAACACCGTGGGAAAGGTGGACGTGCTGGGGCAGGGGCGCTACCTCGAGGCGTGGGATCACGAGCCCCTGGAAGCCGAAATCAAGGCCAAGCCGCTGAGCGACGACGAACTGGCCACCTTGGCCCAGGAGGGAATCTGAGTCTGGATTCCGGAAGGAATGTTCGCGCAGTTCTCTCCCGCCCGCCGTCCCGCGCCGCCCCGGTTCCCGCTCCCGTTGCTTCGCGCCCGGCTCTCCTTCGGGGCTCGCTCTGAGATGACCGCGACCGGGGCGCCGGAGCCGCCCGTCCATCAGCCGGTGCTCCGGGACACGGTGGTGCGCTGGCTGGCTCCCCGCTCCGGCGGGCGATACCTCGACGGCACGTTCGGGCGCGGCGGGCACACGGAGGCCATTCTGGCGGCCGATCCCGGGGCCCTCGTCCTCGGTCTCGACAAGGATCCGGAGGCGGCGCCCGCGGCGGCCGCGCTTGCCGCCCGCGAGCCCCGCTTCCGCTTCCTGGCGGCCGATTTCGCCGAACTCGGGTCGGCCCTCGACGAGGTGGGCTGGGACCGGGTGGACGGCATCCTCCTCGACCTCGGCCTCTCCAGCCCGCAGCTCGAGATGGCCGAACGCGGCTTCGCGCTCCGGCACGACGGCCCGCTGGACATGCGGTACGACCCCGGCTCGGGGGAGACGGCGGCCGAGTTGCTGGATCGGCTCGACGAGCGGGAGATCGCCGATCTGCTGTTCGGCATCGGCGAGCGGCGGTCCCGCGCCATCGCCCGGCGGATCGTGGCCCGCCGCCCGCTCGCGACAACCGGGGACCTGCGCGCCGCCGTGATCGCTGCCGTCGGACCGCGCCGGGGACGGATCGACCCCGCCACCCGGACCTTCCTCGCCGTCCGCTCGGCGGTGAATCGCGAGCCCCAGGCCCTCGCCGCCGCACTCCACGAGGCCCCCGCGCGGCTGCTCGAGCAAGGCGTCCTGGCGGTCATCTCCTATCACTCCGGGGAAGACCGTCCCGTGAAGCACACCTTCCGCCGGCTCGCCGCCCAGTCCGAGTTCGAACTGGGAACGCGGCGGCCCATCCGTCCGGACGAAGGCGAGTCGGACGCCAATCGGCGGTCGCGGAGCGCCTGCCTGCGGATCCTGCGCCGCGTTCAGGCGAGTGGGGCGGGAGCGGCGCCCCGGGAGGAGATCGAGCGATGAGTCCGGAGCATTTCGAGGTCACCTACCGCCCGGACAACCAGTGGCTGCACCGGAAGTTCGACCGCAAGCGCTACGCGCAGCTTCTTCTCTACCTCGCGATCGGGATCTTCGCGCTGACGGCGGCGGTTGCCGCCACCTGGCCGCACCTCGAGGCCATTCGGCTCGGTTATCGCGTTGAAGAACTCCGCCTTGAGCGGGATCAGCTCCAAAAGGACATCGAGCGCTACCGGCTCGAGTTGGGCGAGCTCACCGATCCGAGTTCCGTCGAGCGGCTCGCCCGCGAAACGTATGGACTCCGGCCCGCGGGGGAGCGCGTGATCCTCGAAACCCCCGAGGCCGCGGCGGACGTCCGCGGCGACACCGGGAGTTCGCCGGCGCGATGAGCCCTCCGCGAAAGCGCTCGGGTGGCTGGAAGCCTCCGCCCAACAGCCTCTTCCCCGATCTGCCGGCCCCCCTGCTCAAGACGGCCACCCGGGAGCCTTCGCGCCGACCGAAGCGCCGCCGCGAACCCGCGCCGCCGGTGGCGCCCGAGCTGCCGCGGGCGGCGGGCGGCGCCGGATCGCCGGAAGATGGCGGAAGGGCGGAACTGCGCCGGCGGGTCATGGTGGGAGTGGTCCTGATCGGCGTGTGGGGAGCCCTGATCCTCGGGCAACTCCTCCAGATCCAGGTCCTCGACCACGAGACCATGGTGCGGCGAGCCGACAGCCAGCACCGCCACGAACTCACCATCCCGCCGTTCCGGGGGAGGATCTACGACCGTAACGGAAGGCCGCTGGCGCTGACGGTCGCGGTGGACTCGGTGTACGTGGTCCCTCCCGACTACTCCGCGGCCACTATTCCGGCAGCGGCGGAGCGCCTGGCGGCGTGTCTCGAAGTGCCGGTGGGGCTGGTGGACCGCCGGCTGCGGCGGGACTCGCGCTTTTCCTGGCTCAAGCGCAAGGCGGCGGCGGAGCAGGTCGCGTGCGCCCGCGAGACCGGGTTTCCCGTCGGGACCATCGAGGAGTTCGGCCGCTTCTATCCCGGTGGGGAACTCGCCGCCCACGTACTGGGCTTTGTCGGCGCCGACGGCGATGGGCTCGGCGGCATCGAGTTCGCCCGTGACCAGGTCCTGCGCGGACAACCGGGACGCCGCACCGTCTGGACCGACGGCCGGCGAACCGGGCGGGGAAGCCGGGTGGTCCGGGAGTCTCGGCCCGGAGCGGACATCGAGCTGACGATCGATTCCTACCTGCAGGCCGTCGCCGCGGAGGAACTCGCGCGGGCGGTCGCCGAGATTCCCGCGAGCTCGGGGTCGGTGATCCTGGTCGAGCCCTACACCGGCGAGGTGCTGGCGATGGCCAGCGCACCCTCTTTCGATGCCAACCGGGCTCGCGAGTTTCCGCCGGCGATCCTGACCAACCCGAGCATCACGGCGCCCTATGAACCGGGATCCGTCTTCAAGATCTTCACCGCGGCGGCGGCGCTCGAGGAGGGAGTGACGGACGAGGAAGAGGAATTCGACACCTTCGACGGCCGGTACCGCATCGGCGCACGGATCGTGCGGGACTGGAAGCCGCTCGGGCCGCTCACTTTCGCCGGCGTCATCCAGCAGTCTTCCAACATCGGCACCCTGCAGGTCGCCGACCGCCTCGGTTCGGAGACCCTGCACCGGTATCTGGCCGCCTTCGGTTTCGGCGAGCCGACCGGTTTGCCCCTCGGCGCGGAGAGTCGCGGCATCGTCCCCGAGAAGGGCATCTGGCGGCCGATCCGCCTCGCGACCGTTTCCTTCGGGCACGGAATCGCGGTCACTCCGGTCCAGCTCGTCCAGGGAGTGAACACCGTCGCGACGGGGGGAGTCCGCCTGCCGCTCCGCCTGATCCGGGAGATCGGGGGAGAGCGCCAGCCGCCGGAAGACGGGCTGCAGGTCATCAGCCCGATGACGGCGGCCCGGGTGAGCCAACTGCTTGCCGACGCCGTCCTCGAGGGAACCGGCGGCAATGCGGCCGTGGAGGGTTTCTCGATCGCGGGGAAGACGGGGACCGCCCAGAAGGCGGAGCGGGGCGGCTACTCGGACACCGACTACACGGCCTCCTTCGCCGGCTTTGCGCCCGCCCGCAATCCGCTCTTCACCGGGGTCGTGATCCTCGACGTCCAAAAGCCCAATCACAGCGGGACGGGGGCCGCGGCCGTCTTCGGGAGAATCGCCGATCGGGTGCTCTGGCGGTACCGGCGGACCGGCTGGGGAACGGAACGCCTGGTCAGCTCGGGCCGCGGGGTCCGTCCCCTCGCCGGCCAGCCGCGCCGCCGGGCCGCGTCCGCTCCGTGGGGTTCGCAAGCCGCGGAAGAATCGGAGACCCCGGCGCGTGACCTCGTCGCCTCGCGGGTGAGGATGACGGACATCTCCGGTCCCACGACTTCCGGGACGATCCTGATTGCCGGAGCCGCGGGAACGCCCGCAGAGTCCCGCGGGCGGCTGGTCCCGTCCGCCGCCCCGGAATCCCTTGCGTCAGGTGCACCCGCGCCCCCGGGAGGGGCGTCCGCGCCGGAAGGCGGGCCGGCGGCGGAAGGCGGCGCCGCCGGCACCGATGGGGAGACGGGGCCCCCGCCGGAACCGCCGGTGGGAGACCAGGGGAGCCGGCCTCGATGAACGCCAGGGACCGCCGCTCGCCTCGGCTTCGAGACCTTCTCGAGGGCCTGGAAGCGGAACTGCCGGCGGGCGCCGGCGACCTCCCCATTCGGGGCGTCACCTGCGATTCGCGGGCCGTCGAGCCCGGGAGTCTGTTCATCGCGGTGCCCGGTGAGCGTTTCGACGGCCATGACTTCGTGCCGGCCGCGGCTGCCGCCGGGGCCGCGGCCGCGCTGGGGGAGACGCCGCCGCCGGACCCGGGGATCCCGTTCGTGCGGGTGCGCGACTCCCGCCGCGCCGCCGGACCGGTGGCGGCCGCCTTCCACGGCCGCCCCGCGGACGCGATGCGGCTCGTCGGCGTGACCGGGACCAACGGGAAGACCACGGTCGCCTGGCTGCTCGACGCGTTCTTCCGGCGGGAGACCTCCGGAGGCCTCTACTGCGGGACGGTGGCGCACCGGGCGCACGCCGGCGGCCGCCTTCTCGAACCCGCGGCGGCGGGCCTCACCACCCGTGAGGCGCCCGAGTTCCAGGCCCTGCTGGCCCTCGCGCTCGCCGCCGGCTGCCGCTTCGGCGCGGTCGAGTGCTCTTCGCACGGCCTCCGGCAGGGACGGCTCCGAGGCACGGCCTTCGAAGTGGCGGTCTTTACCAACCTCACCCGCGACCACCTCGATTTCCACGGCGAGTTCGATTCCTACTTCCGGGCGAAGCGGGAGTTGTTCACGGACCTGCTCCGCCCGGGCGGTACCGCCGTCATCGGGTGGGACGACCCCTTCGGCGTGCGGCTGGCGGGCGAGCTGCGGGAACTGCGCCCGGACGTGAGGGTCGTGGGTTTCGGTTCCGACCCCGGGGCGGCGATCCGCCTCTCGGCCGTCCGCTCCGACCTCGGCGGGACGCGCGTCTCGCTGAACGGCCCGGCGGGGCCCGGCGAGATCTCCAGCCCGATGCTCGGGCACTTCAGCGGCCTGAACCTGGCGGCGGCGTGGGGAGCGCTCACCGCGCTCGGATTCGACGGGGCCCGGGCCGCCGAGGTCCTTTCCGGGGCCGTTCCGCCTCCGGGCCGGATGGAACGGATCGGAGCCCCGCGGGGAAGCCGCCGGCGGGGCGCGGAGCCGGCGGTGCTCGTGGACTACGCGCATACGCCGGACGCGCTGGCGCGCGCCCTGGCCGCCGCCCGCTGCCTCGTGGGGGACGGCCGGCTGCACGTGGTCTTCGGTTGCGGCGGCGAACGCGACCGGGGTAATCGGCCGCTCATGGGAGACGCCGCCGCCCGGCTCGCCGACCGCGTCATCCTGACCTCCGACAACCCCCGCGGCGAAGAGCCCGGCGCGATCATCGCCGAGATCCGGGTGGGTGCGGAGAATCCCGCGCTCGGCGCCGAGGTCCTGACGGAACCCGACCGCCGGCGCGCCATCGAGACGGCGGTGGCCGTGGCCGGGCCGCGTGATCTCGTGCTGGTGGCGGGGAAGGGGCACGAGACCCATCAGCAACTCGGGGACACCCGGATTCCCTTCGACGACCGGCAGGTCGTGGCTGGCGCGCTGGAGGCCTCGCTCTCGTGAGACTCCACGGCGAGGCGGCGGCCCGGACGATGGGAGGGGCCCTCGACGGCCCCACGGAAGGACCCGCCGGGACGTTCACCGGGGTCTCCATCGACTCGCGGACGCTGGCTCCGGGGGATCTGTTCTTCGCGATCCGGGGTCCGCGCTTCGACGGCCACACCTTCGTTCCGGATGCCTTCCGCGCGGGAGCGGCCGGCGCGGTCGTCGAAAGCGCCTACGGCCGGCAGGAAGAAGTCCCCGGAGGTTTCCTGATCCGGGTGCCCGACCCGACCGAGGCGCTCGGGGCCCTCGCCCGCGAGCAGCGGCTCAGGAGCGGCGCCCGGATCGTCGCGATTACCGGAAGCCTCGGCAAGACGACCACCAAGGAGGCGGCGGCCGCCGCCATCGGCGCGGAGCGCTCCGTCTTCCGGTCCCGCGGGAACCTGAACAACCAGTGGGGGCTTCCCCTCTCGCTGCTCGCCCGCAAGGACGAGGAGGTGGGCGTCGTGGAACTGGGGATGTCGGCTCCAGGGGAGATCCGGACGCTCACCGAAATCGCGGCGCCCGACTGCGGCGTCCTGACCACCATCGCGGAGGCGCACCTCGAGTACTTCGGATCGCTGGACGCCATCGCCGCCGCCAAGGGGGAGCTCTTCGAGGCCCTGCCCGCCGGTGCGACCGCCGTGGTGAACGCCGACGACGAACTCGTCCGCGCCCAGGCCGGCCGTTTTTCCGGCCGGCACGTGACCTACGGCTTCGCCGAGGGCGTCGACGTGCGGGGTTCGGGCTACGCGGCGCGTCCCTCCGGCCTTGTCTTCGAGGTCAACGCCTTCGGCGGACCCGCCGTGTCGGTCTCGTGCGGCCTCGCCGGCCGTCACAACGCGGGCAACGTGCTCGCCGGGCTGGCCGCGGCGACGGTCCTCGAGGTGCCGATCGAGCGCGCGGCCCGGGGGGTGGCGGACCTCATCCCGCTTCCGGGCCGGGGAACGAAGGTGCGGCTGCGCGGTGGTGCGGTGGCGCTCGACGAGACGTACAACTCCAGTCCCCGCGCGCTGCGCGCCGTGCTCGCCGAGTTCGCGGCCCTCCCCGCCGCGCGGCGGATCGTGGTCGTGGGGGACATGCGGGAACTCGGCGAGGACGCCGAGCCGCTCCATCGCGCCTGCGGGCAACTGGCGGGCAAGCTGCCGCTGGACCTCATCGTCGGGGTGGGTCCGCTGGGCCGGACGTTCGCCGAGGCGGCGGGTCCCGGGTCGAACTCCCTCGCCGCGGAGGATCCCGGCGAGGCGGCGGCGATGCTGGAGCCGATCCTCCGTCCGGACGACCTGGTGCTCTTCAAGGCCTCCCGGGCGGTCGGGCTGGATGCGGCGCTCCGCCGGCTGGCCGTCCGCGGCGGGGAAGGAGCCCCCGGCGCGGGGACGGCCCGGGGCGGAGGAGACGCCTGATGCTCGGCGACCTGCTCTTCTCGCTCGCGGACGAGATCAGCGCCTTCAACGTCTTCCGCTACGTCTCCGTCCGCACCGCGATGGCGGCCGCCACCGCGATCGTTCTCTCGCTCGGACTCGGACCGTTCGTGATCGCCCGCCTCTCCCGGCTTCGGGTGGGGGAGACCATTCGCTCCGACGGCCCGGCGCACCAGCACAAGGCCGGCACGCCGACGATGGGCGGGGTCCTGATCCTGGGAACCGTGATCCTGTCCACCCTGCTCTGGGCGGACCTGGGCAACGTGCTGGTCTGGGTAGCCGTGCTCACCATGGCGGGCTACGGGACGCTGGGCTTCGTGGACGATTGGAAAAAGCTGAGGCGCGCGGACGGCATCGGACTCAGTGCCCGCGCGAAATTCGGCGTTCAGATTCTCTTCGGGTTGCTCGTAGGCGGTTTTCTTCTCTGGTACGCCGGTGGCGGCGAGTTCACCACCCGCGTGGTGTTCCCTTTCTTCAAGGAATTCCAGCCCGACCTCGGGCTGCTGTTCGTACCGGCGGCCATGCTGGTGCTCGTCGCGTCGTCGAACGCGGTGAACCTGACCGACGGGCTCGATGGGCTGGCGGCGGGCTGCGTGCTGGTGGCGGCGGCGGTGTACACCGCGCTCACCTACCTGTCGGGGCATGCCGAGTTCTCGGCGTATCTCGACATTCTCTACGTCCCCGGCGCCTCCGAGGTCACCATCTTCGGCGCGGCGATCACCGGGGCGGCGCTCGGGTTCCTGTGGTTCAACGCCCATCCCGCGCGCGTCTTCATGGGCGACGTGGGATCGCTCGCGCTCGGGGCGGGGGTCGGCATGCAGGCGCTGCTGATCCGGCAGGAGATCCTGCTGGTGATCGTCGGCGGCGTGTTCGTGCTGGAGACGGCGTCGGTGATCCTGCAGGTCGCCAGCTTCAAGCTCACCGGCCGCCGGCTCTTCCGGATGGCGCCGCTCCACCACCACTTCGAACTCGCGGGCTGGAAGGAGACGCAGGTGAGCGTCCGATTCTGGATCCTGGCCGTCCTCTGCGCGCTCGCCACCCTCACCACCCTGAAGCTGCGATGACCGATGGCGGATCTCCCACAAATCCCGGGACCGGACGTTCTGGTGCTGGGCGCCGGGGCGAGCGGTCAGGCTGCGGCCCGCCAACTGTCCCGCCACGGACGGCGGGTGCTGGTGGCGGATTCCAGGCCGGAGCCGGAGATCCCCGCGGCCTCCGCCCTCAGGTCGCTCGGCGCCCGCGTTCACTTCGGGGGTCATCCCCCGTCGCTGCTGGCCGGGATGTCGCTCGTGGTGACGAGTCCGGGAGTGCCGCCCGCCACCGACATTCTGAAAGCAGCGCGGCGAGAGCGCATTCCGGTCTGGGGGGAACTCGAGCTCGGGTACCGGGCGCTGGGAGAACCTGCGGACCGGCTGGTGGCGGTGACCGGCACCAAGGGCAAGTCCACCGTCGTGACGCTGCTCGCGGAAGCGCTGCGCGTCCAGGGCATCCCGGCCCGGGCCTGCGGGAACCTGGGGGAACCGCTCACTGCGCTCGCCGGATCGTTCGGTCCCGGCGAGGTTGCGGTCGTCGAGACCTCGAGTTTCCAGTTGGCGACCATCGCCCGTTTCCGGGCGCGCGTCGCGGTGATGCTGGAGGTGGGCCAGGACCACCTCGACTGGCATCCGGACCTCGCGGACTACCGCCGGTCCAAGGCCCGTCTCTTCGAAAACCAGACGGCTTCCGACTGGGTCGTCTTCGACGGGGATGATGCGGTGGCTTCCGGTCTCGCGACGAGCGGCGCCCGCCGGAGCGGCGCCGGCCTGCTGCCCTTCGGCGCGTCCGCCGGCGTGCACGATCCGGAAGTGCTCCTCGACTCCGGGCGGATCGTCCGACGCGACCACGCGGCCACGAGTGTCCTCGCGAGCCTCTCGGCGCTCCGCCTGCCGGGCCGGCACCAGCAGCGGAATCTCGCCGCCGCGGCGGCTGCCGGCAGCCTGCTCGGGGTGGGCCGGGACGCGCTGGAAGCGGCGGCGGCCGGCTTCTCGGGCCTCCCGCACGCCCTCGAGGACGCCGGGTCGGTGGCCGGTGTCCGGTTCGTCAACGACTCCCGGGCCACGAACCTCCAGGCGACCCGGGCGGCCCTCGACGCGCTTGCCCCGGAGGCGGGCGCCGGAATCCAGCTCATCCTGGGCGGCATCCTCAAGGGCGGCCGGTTCGCCGATCTGGAGGGATCGCTGGGCGCGGTGGACGCGATTCAGGCGATCGGGCGGACGAGGGACCGCATCGCCGCCGAGATCCGGAGCGTCCCGGTGGAGGTCCACGGCACGCTCGAAGCGGCCATGGAGCGAGCCCTCGCGCATTCGGGTCCGGGCGGGATCGTCCTGCTGTCCCCCGGTTGTTCCAGCTTCGATCAGTTCGACAACTACGGGGACCGGGGCCGCAGCTTCCGCGCCGCGGTCGAGCGCCTCCGGGCGGCCGCGGGAGGTGGGCGGTAATGGCGCAGCGCATGGCCCCCGACCGGCTCCTGTTCGTCGTGACGCTCGGACTCCTCGTCTTCGGGCTGGTCATGCTCTACAGCGCCTCCGCCATCGTGGCGGACGCGAGCGACCGCAGCCCGTCGTACTTCCTGGGACGCCAGTTGGTCTGGGCGGCGTTCGGCTGCCTGGCGATGATCGCCGTCGCCCGCTCGGACTACCGGCGGCTGAACCGGCCCGCCGTGGTGTGGGCGCTCTACGGGGCGGTCATCGTGTCGCTCTTCGCCGCCCTGCTCTCGCCCGCCATCAACGGGGTGCACCGCTGGGTGCAGTTCGCCGGGTTCACCCTGCAACCCTCCGAGCCCGCGAGACTCGGGCTGGTCGTGGCGCTCGCCCATCTGCTGTCCGTACGCAGCGCCGATTCCCTGCGCACCCTGCTCTTGCCGCTTGTCTGTACGGGTTTTCTCGCGGGGCTCATCTACCTCCAGCCCGATCTCGGAACCGCGACCCTGCTGGTGCTGGTCGGAGCGTCGGTGATCTTCCTGGGCGGCGCGACCCTCAAGCACCTGGCCCGGATGGCGGCGGTAGCGGTTCCGCTGTTTGCCGCCGGGGTGCTGGCCGCGGACTACCGGATCGCCCGCATCCTCACCTTCCTCGATCCCTTCGGCGACCCGCTCGGCGACGGTTTCCAGTTGAGCCAGTCGCTCATTGCCCTCGGCAGCGGGGGCCTCACCGGCGTCGGCTTCGCCGCCAGCCGCCAGAAGCTGCTCTACCTCCCCGAACCCCACTCGGACTTCGTCTTCTCGGTGGTCGGCGAGGAGCTGGGCTTCGTGGGGGCGGGGCTGGTGGTGGCCTTCTTCCTCCTGTTCACCGTCCGGGGTCTCCTGGTCTCGAGCCGGGCTCCCGATCGCTTCGGCATGCTGCTCGGAGCGGGGGCCACGCTGACCATCGCCCTGCAGGCCTTCCTGAACTTCAGCGTCGCGACCGCGATCCTTCCCACCACCGGGCTGCCGCTCCCGTTCATTTCCGCCGGAGGCTCTTCGCTCGTCACCACGCTGGTGGCGGCGGGCCTGGTGCTGTCGGTCTCGCAGAGGGTGCCATGACTGCTGCTCGCCTCCTGATCGCGGCAGCCGGAAGCGGCGGGCATATCTACCCGGGCCTCGCGGTAGCCCGCGCCTTTGCCGATCGGGCGCCCGCCGAAATCCGTTTCGTGGGCACCGCGGCCGGGCTCGAGGGGCGCCTCGTGCCGCGGCACGGGTTCGCGCTCGAACTCGTGGAGGTGCCGCCCATCCGGGGCCGGTCGCCGCTCGCCCTGCCCCGCACCTCGCTCCGGCTCCTCCGCTCGCTCGGCCAGATGCGCCGGCTCCTGAAGGAGTTCCGCCCCGACGCGGTGTTCGGAACCGGCGGATCGGTCTCCGGCGTGACGGTGTTCGCCGCCCAACTCCTCGGCATTCCGTCGCTGATCCTGGAGCCCAACGCCGAGCCCGGCTTCGCGACCCGGTGGAGCGCTCCCTTCGCGACCGAGGTCGCCGTTGCCTGGGAGGGCACCCGGCGGTACTTCCGCCGCCCGGCGGTGGTGGCCGGAGTCCCCGTCCGCCCGGAGTTCTTCGGGTTGGCGCCGGCGCCCGGCAAGAACGGGACCGTGTCCGTGCTCGTCACCGGCGGCAGCCAGGGAGCTTCCCGGCTGAACCGGCTGGTGACGGACTCGCTGCCGGAGCTTCGCGCGTGGGGGGGCCAGCTTCGGATCACCCACCAGACCGGTTCCGCCGAGGTGGCGCGGGTGCGCGACGCGTATCGCACCGCGGGACTCGGCGCGCAGGTGGTGGCGTATCTCGACGACATGCCCCAGGCGATGGCGGACGCGGATCTGGTGGTCGGCCGGGCGGGGGCCATCACCTGCGCCGAGCTCGCCGCCGCCGGCCGGCCGGGAATCCTGGTGCCGGCGCCGGTAGCGGGCGGCCACCAGCGGCAAAACGCCGCCGCGCTCGCCGAGGCGGGCGCGGCCCTCACCATGGACGAGGGCGCCTCCGGCGCGGAGTTCGCCAGCGCGCTCTTCTCGCTGCTGGACGACCCGTCCCGGCGGGAGGGCATGGCGAGCGCGGCCCGCCGGCTCGTGCGCGACCGCCCGGCGGAGCGGCTCGCCGCCCGGCTTCACGACCTCGCGGGAGGTCCGGCGTGAACGGCCGCGCGCCGAGGCTCTCGCCCTCCGGCGCGGGCAGCGGGCTCCTGTTCTCCAAACGGACCCGGGTGCACTTCGTGGGCATCGGCGGCGTCGGGATGAGCGGCATCGCGGAAGTGCTGCTCAATCTCGGCTACCCGGTGAGCGGCTCCGACCTCCAGCTCGGGGCGAGCGTCCGGCGGCTGGCCGAACTCGGCGCGATCGTGTTCGAGGGACATGCGCCCGATCAGGTCGAAGACGCCAACGTGGTGGTCATCTCATCGGCGGTTCCGGCCGACAACGCCGAAGTGACGGCCGCCCGGGAGCGGCAGCTCCCCATCATTCCGCGCGCGGAAATGCTCGCGGAACTGATGCGGATGAAGTTCGCGGTCGCGGTGGCGGGATCGCACGGCAAGACCACGACGACGTCGATGACCTCCGTGCTGCTCGATCACGCGGGCCTCGATCCGACCACGGTGATCGGGGGCCGGGTGGCGACCATCGGGGGCGGAGCGCGCGTCGGCAAGTCCGAGATCCTGGTGGCGGAGGCCGACGAATCCGACCGCACCTTCCTGCGGCTGATGCCCGTGCTGGCGGTGGTCACGGGAATCGACCGCGAGCATCTCGACGCCTACGAGGGAATGGAGGACCTGCTCGATTCCTTCCTTCGTTTCATCAACATGACCCCGTTCTACGGGGGAGCGATCGTCTGTACCGATTGCGACAACGTGCGTTCGCTGCTGCCGCGCGTCCGCCGCCGGGTCGTCACCTACGGGCTCTCTCCGGATGCCGAGATCTCGGCCGAAGGGATCTCGATCTCCGAGGACGGGACCCGCTACGAGCTGCGGATTCGGGGCGGCCTCGCCGGCGCCGTCCACCTGAAGCAACCGGGCCGTACCGCGGTCCTGAACAGCCTGGCCGCCGCCGCCGTCGGACTCGAGTTCGGCCTGGGAACCCCGGCGATCCGCAAGGGCCTCGAGGCCTTCACCGGGGTCGAGCGCCGGTTCCAGATGCGCGGCGCGCCAGCCGGGGTGCGGATCGTGGACGACTACGCCCACCACCCGAGCGAGATCAGGGAGACGCTCGAGGCCGCGCGGGCGGCGTTCGGGGCCCGCACGGTGGCGGTCTTCCAGCCGCACCGCTACAGCCGGGTGAAGGACCTGCACGACGAGTTCTGCCGCGCCTTCGGTGGCGCGGACGTCGTCGTGGTCGCGGACATCTACCCGGCGGGTGAGAAGGCGATTCCGGGAGTAACCGGCGAAGCGCTTGCCGGGGGAATCCGCGGCGCGGGGCACCCCGACGTCCGTTTCCTGGGCCGCCTCGACGAGGTGGCGCGCCGGCTCGCTCCCGAGCTTCGGGCCGGAGACGTGGTTCTGACGCTCGGAGCGGGAAGCATCACCCAGTTGCCCGACCTGCTGCAGGAGGTGCTCCGTGAACGGGTGGCGTGACTGGCTCGCGGGGACCCGGACGGATCCGATGCCCATCGAACTCCCGCCGCCCGCCGACCAGGAGGCCCGGCGCCGGACGGCGGACCGGGAGCCGCGGCTCGTGGCGCCGCCGGCGCCCCGGACCCCGCTGCCGCGACTGGTCGCTCGCGTCGCGGTGGGATCCATGGGTCTCGCTTTGGCGGCCGGAGTCGTGGTCGGCCGCCTGACCACCGCCCAGGCCGCCGGTGCGGCGCCCGAAACCGTCCCGGTGGACGTTCGAATCCGCGGTGCGGTTCATCTGGACCGGTCCGCGGGCGCCGGGATCCTCGAGCCCGCCGGGCTGCTGGCCGATGCGGCCGCTATCCGCGAGCAACTGCTGGCGACGGGAATCCCCGAGCGCGTCTCCGTGGAGCGTCTGTTGCCCGGCGGAATCCTGGTGGACGTCGAGGAAAAACGGGCGGTGGCACTCCTCGACTGGGAGCCCCCGGCCGCCCTTGCGGGCGACGGAACGGTCCTCGGACCGGCCACGGCCGCCGATTTCGCATTGGCCGGCGCTGCGGATCTGGTGCTCATCCGGGGGGCCGACCGCGGTCACGCCGATCTCGAACGGCGTGCGGTGCTGGCTGGCCGCCTGGCGGCGGCGCTGTCGCGCCGGCCCGAGCTGGACCGGCTGGTTTCCGAGGTGGACGTGAGTGGCGGTCCCTACCGGGTGCAGGTGATCCTGAGGTCGCCGGCGCTCCCGATCCTGTTGACCGAACGGGGCTTCCTGGAAGGCCTGGAGCGCGTCGCCGGGCTCCTGCCGGATCTGGTCGACCGTTGGCCGCGGCTCTCGCGGGTGGACGCCCGGGTTCCCGACCGGTTGCTCGTCCGCACCCAGCCGGCGGCGGTCCTCGACGAGTCCCCGGCCTCGTTTGAGGGAGGACCGGCGGAATGACGCGGCCGGCCGATCTGCTCTGCGGCATTGACATCGGATCCGATCAGGTGCGCACCGTGCTCGCCCGCGCCCCCGAGGATCCCGCCGGAGCGGAGGAGGGCATGGAGCTCGAAGTGCTCGCGGTCGGGCAGGCCGAGTCGCGGAATTCCGTCCAGCACGGCGAGGTCGTCCGGCTGGGAGGGGTCACGGACGCCGTCCGTCACGCGGTCGAGGAGGTCGAACAGACCGCCGGCGTAGAGGTCGGATCGGCCTTCGTCTCGGTGGGCAGTCATACCCGGCGCAGCATCAACTCGTCCGGCGCGGTTTCGATCCTGACGCCGCGGAACCGCATTGCGGAGTCCGATGTCTACCGGGCCGTCATGGCGGCGGTGCCCCGAGACGGCGGTACCGCGTGGCTCCGTCCTCCGTTCGAACTGCTGCACGCGCTCCCCCAGGAGTTCTGGGTGGACGACCTCGATTCCACCGACAACCCGACGGGCTGGACGGGCGAGAAGATCGAATCGCACGTACACCTGGTGAGCTGTCCCCGCGACACCCTCCACCGCATCGAGGAGGCGGTGAACGCCGCCGGCATCCGCATCGAGCGCCTGGTGGCCGCCCCGCTGGCCGCCGGCTACGGCGTCCTCACCGGGGAAGAGCGGCAGGAGGGTGTCGTGCTCCTCGACATCGGAGCCATGACGACCGAGATCGCGGTGTTCCGGCACGGGGCGCTCCGTCATTCGGACCTGATGCCGAGCGGCGGCCGGGCGTACACGAAAGATCTCGCGCTCGGCCTGAAGACGTCCCATGCCCACGCCGAGCAGGCCAAGCGCCGCTACGGCGTCGCTCTCGTGGAAAAGGTCCCCGAGGACGACTACTTCGAGATCCACGTTTCGGGCGGCGGCTACCCCAAGCAATGGCGCCGCCGGCTGCTCGCCGACGTCCTCCAGCAGCGCGCGGAGAGCGATCTCACCAAGATCCGCGACGAGCTGGGCAGCGTGCTCCGGGAGATCCCCCGCACGATGGTGCTCACGGGAGGCGGCGCGAACCTTGACGGGCTGAGCGATGTGGCGCGGCTGGTCTTCGGCGCCTACGTCGAGAGTCGCGGTCCCCAGGAGATTACCGGCCGCCGCGATCTCGCGGCGCGCCCGGACGTCGCCTGCGCGATGGGTCTTTGCCGCTACGGCCTCCTGCATCGCCGGCGCTCCCCCGCCGCCAGAACCCGCTCCGCGCTCCTGGAAATGGGCCGCGCCATCGGCGACGGTCTGCGGCGGGTCGCCGGCCGCCTCCGGAAAGCCCAGTGACCACTTTTCTCCTACCACCCCCACCCCGAGGAGTGAACTCATGATCTTCTTTGCCGAAGAACCAGCACCCAAGGCCAGCGATCCCGAAGCCGGCGCTCCGGAAACCGAAGAGGCCGCCGCATCCCGGGACGCACCGCCGGAAGCGGCGGCGCAGCCGGCCCCCGCCCGGCAGCCGGCGCTCTTTGCCCGGGCGGACGCTGCCCCGAAGGCCGCGTCCGACCCTCCGGAGGCCACCCCGTTGGAAGGCGCGTTCTTCGCACCGGCGGAGCCCCCGGCAGCGGCCGAGGAACCGGCCGCGACGGCCGTACCACCGGCGCCCACCGTCGAGGCTTCGGCAGTGAGCGCCGAAGAGCCGCCGGCGGAGAAGCGCGAAACCGCTGCCGCCCCCGCTCCGGTCGTTGCGACGAAGAAGCCGCCGCTCGCGGCGTTCGATGAGGTGACGGAGAAACGGGCCGTCATCAAGGTCATGGGCGTCGGGGGTGGCGGGGGCAACGCCGTCAAGCGGATGATCGAGGCCGGGGTGACCGGCGTCGAGTTCATTGCGGCGAACACCGACGCCCAGGCGCTCGAGTTGTCGAAGGCGCCGGTGAAGGTCCAGTTGGGAACCGAAAGGACCAAAGGACTCGGCGTCGGCGGCGATCCGGAGGTGGGTCGGCTGGCGGCGCAGGACGACATGGACCGTCTCATCGACGTGCTGAAGGGTGCGGACATGGTCTTCATCACCGTGGGTGAGGGAGGCGGCACCGGTACCGGCGCGGCGCCGGTGATCGCCTGTGTCGCTCAGGAGATCAAGGCCCTCTGCATCGCCGTGGTGACCAAACCGATGTCGGTCGAGGGAAAGCGGCGAAAGACGACGGCCAACGAAGGGATTCGCGAGCTGCGCGACTTCGTGGACACGCTCATCTGCGTTCCGAACGACCGGGTCGTCGCGGTGTATGGGAACCTCAAGGTCGAGGACGCGTTCCTCCGCGCGGACGATGTGGTGCGGCAGGCCGTTCAGGGGATCTCGGACCTGATCCAGGTCCCGGGGGAGATCAACCTGGACTTTGCCGACGTGCGCGCCGCCATGCAGTTCAGCGGCGACGCCGTCATGGGCATCGGGCAGGCCGCGGGCGAGCACCGCGTCGAGGAGGCCACGGAAGCGGCCATCTCTTCGCCGCTGCTCGAGGACACTTCGATCCAGGGCGCGACGAGCATCATCGTCAACGTTACGGGGGGTGAGAGCCTGACGCTGAACGAGGTGCAGCGCGCTGTCGAGGTCGTCCGGGACGCCGTGGCTCCCGAGGGAACCGGCATCTACGGATCGGCGGACCCCGAACCGGGAGACAACATCCTGCTGGGGACGGCGCTCGATCCGCGCATGGACGAGACCGGCCAGATCAAGGTGACGGTGGTCGCCACCGGGTTCCCGGACCGGCAACGGACGAACGCGACCCCCAACGATTTCGCGAACTACACCACCCGCGCGACCGGTACGTTCGGCCCGCGGGGCCCCGCGCGACCTCCGGCCCGGCCCGGCCCGACGGGGTTGGCCGAGCGGGCCGCCGGGCGGGTCGGCCGCACCATCCCGAAACTGGACACCCTCCCGAAGATCGCCGAATCCGACGCGAACCGGGTGGAAGCGAAGGGGAACGGGAACGGAAACGGGATCGGAACGCAGCGGAACGGAAACGGGGGCGGAACGCAGCGGAACGGCGCCGACGCCTCCGGCTCGCGGCTCCTGATCGATGAGCCCGTGTCCGCTCCGGAGGACGTGGGGGAGGACCGCTGGGGCGACCTCGAAACGCCCCCGTACCTGAAGCGCCGCGGCTAGGGGTTCGTGACGCGCCGGCTGGGAACGCCGACCTCCGGCGGCGCGCGCTGCGCCCCCCCACCGGGAGAAACGCCCATGCGCGTGTCCCCCTGCGCACCGCGCCGGGCATGAAAACGCACAGGGGGCCAGGAGCGAGGAGCGCCGGTCTTCAGACCGGCATCGCGGCCGCAGGCCGCGAAACTCCCGGCGCCATCGCGCCACATTGCGGGGACCCGAAACGAAGACGGCGAAAGCGGAGTACGCGCGCGCAGTTGTCGTCGCGCCATTCCCTTTGACGGGGGCGCGATGCGGCGAAAGGAAGCCCAGGAGTTTCGCCCGCTGCGCGGGCGATGCCGGTCTGAAGACCGGCGCTCCTTGCGCTCCTGGCCGTCCCCGTCATCGGGCGGGTTGCATTTTCACGGCAACTGGCGCGCCGCGCACGGCGCGACCTTGCCCACCCGCACGGCCTGAAGAAGAACGCGGGCACGGTTTGCCGCGTTGACCCCCTTCCGCTTCCCCGATCCACCCGACGGCTTCCGCTGGCGGACGTTCGGTTCCGGCGAACCGCTGGAAGCGCTCACATCCACGCGTTTCCCGGCCCTCCATGGCTTCACCTGCCGAATCCGGAACCGGCCGCCGGGCCCCCACCGGGAGCACTGGGCTTCGCACCTCGGCAGCCGCGATGGATCGGCCGCCGATCTGGGCCTGCTGGAGCGCGCCGCCGGGGTTCAGGCCGTGCACGCGCTGCGGCAGGTTCATGGCAACGACGTGCACGTGGTGCGGGGCGCCCGGCCGGCCGATCCGCCGTGCGGCGACGCCCTGGTAACCCGCATCCCCCGAACCGCCGTCGCGATCAAGGCCGCTGACTGTGTCCCGGTGCTGCTGGCGGATCCCGTCTCCGGAGCGGTGGGCGGGGCTCACGCAGGTTGGCGCGGGACCCTGGTGCGGGTGGTCGAAGCGGCCGCCGGCGCGCTGGCTGCGGAGGCCGGGGCTCCCCCGTCGCGGCTCCGGGCGGTGATCGGCCCCGCGATCCGCGCCTGCTGCTTCGAAGTCGGACCCGAGGTGGTTTCCGCATTCCGCGAACGGGGGCACGACGTGGAACGGTTCACCCTCCGGCCGCGGGCTGCCGGGCGCCCCCATCTCGACCTGGTGCTGGCGAACCGCCTCCAACTTCTCGCGGCGGGCCTGCCGGAGCCCGCGATCGAGGACACGGCGCTCTGCACCCGGTGCCAGCCGGCGTTTCACTCCTACCGTCGTGAGGGACCGGGGGTAGGTCGCAACTGGTCGGTAGTGGTGGCGGGGGAGCCAATTGCCTGACGCGTCGCACCCGTTGAGAGAGCCGGATGGCTTGGTGCTTACGCTGTCGCGCCATTCGACGAGGCGCCGAAGGGCGGGAGGAAACGGGTTCGACCGTCAGGGAGCCGCCTGAATCCGGGTCGCCTCCCGGAATTGGCGATCCGACCTGACCGGTCACGCTTCGACGACCAAACTCTGTTCCAGTTTGGCCAGCGCAGCTTCGACCTGACCGATGTGGGAGCGGTGGTCCACGTCCAGCAGTCGCCGGATCGTACCTTCGACAGCACGAAGCCGCTGCGCGAGTTCGGTCGCTGCGCTGCCGCGCAGCGTGCCGGCCGGAGGCCGGCGCTCCAAGCCGCTGCGTCATCCTGCGGAGCGGCGTCACGCGGTTGCGGCCCTGCGGGCCGCGTGCCGGCCTGGAGGCCGGCGGTCCCTTCCCTACGCGACCAGGCGGTCGGCCTTGGCGAGCTGGTCCTTGAGGAGGCTGTCCTTCATTCCGGTGTCCATGAAGCTCCAGGGCAGTTCCTCGTCGAGTTCCCGCTGCCGGTAGAGGTAGGCGTCCAGCGAGAGTCCGGCGTCCCTGAGGCTCCGGTTCAGGCCGCGCCCTTCGGCCAGCGCGAGGATTACCGGGGCCAGGCGGCGGTCGCCCAGCGCGAGCAGCGCCTGGAGCCGCTCCATGCGGGGGGACTTGCAGTGCGCCTCGACGCCGGAAAGCGCCCCCAGCTCGCGCTGCAGATAGCGGATGCGGGAGGTCAGGACCGGCAGCGGCGCCATGGGCCGCCACTGGAACGGCGTGCCCGGCTTCGGGATGAAGGGGTTCACGCTCGCGATGGTGCGGCCCCCGCGCCGCTTCGCCCGCACGAGGTCGCGGATGCGCCGCACCAGGGGCGTGATGGCCTCCACGTCGGTGTCCGTCTCCCCCGGCAGCCCCACCATCAGGTAGAGCTTCAGGTTCTCGACGCCCGCTTCGAGCAGGGTCCCGGTCTTGTCGAGGATCTCGTCGTTGGTCACCCGCTTGTGGATGGCCCGGCGCAGCCGGTCCGTTCCCACCTCCGGGGCGATGGCGACGGTCCGCTCCCCGCTTTCCGCGAGCGGCCGGGCGAACTCGTCCCGCACGTCCTCGAAGCGGATCGACGAGACGCTGACCCGGAATCCCTGGTCGCGGAGGTCCGAGACCAGCGGCACGATCTCCCGGTGCGCTCCCACCGCAGTCGAAACCAGCCCGATCCGGTCGGTGTGGGGACGGGCGGCGCGGGCGAGTTCCAGCAGCCGCTCCACCTCGAAGGACCGCTTCGGCAGGTAGTTGTAGCCGGCCCAGCAGAACCGGCACAGGGTCGGGCAGCCGCGCGACACCTCGACCAGGAACTTGTCCGACATCTCGGTGTCCCGGGTGAGGATGTAGGTGGCCGGAGGCGGGAACCGGGCGTCCTTGCCCATGCGGGCCCGCACCACCGGATGCCCGCCGTGGATTCGGCGGCGGAGCACGCGGCCGTCCGGCGCGTACTCGACCTCGTGGGTGGCGGGCACGTAGAACCCGGACTCCTCGGCGAGACCCCGGAGCCGCGCGTCGCGGGTCTCGGCCCGCAGGACACCGGTGAGGGCCGGGAGGAGCGCTTCCGCCTCGCCCACGCCGAAGGCGTCCACGAAGGGGGCGAGCGGCTCCGGATTCAGGAAGGTGACCGGGCCGCCGGCGATCACCAGCGGATCCCGGGCGGTCCGGTCTTCCGCCAGCGGGGGGATCCCGGCGAGCTGGAGCATCTCGACCAGATGGATCAGGTCGGGTTCGAAGGTGATCGAGAACGCCACCACGTCGAAGCTGCGTACCGGGCTCCCGCTCTCGAGCGTTCGCAGGGAGAGTCCGGTCCGCCGGTACTCGTCCATCTCGGCCCGGTCGGGGAGGAAGAACCGCTCGCTCGCCGTGTCGGGCAGGAGGTGGAAGAAGCGGTGCACCGCCTGGAAGCCCACGTTGGACATCCCGAGCGCGTAGCGGTTCGGGTAGCCGACGGCGACCCGGAGTCCCCCCGCGCCGGGCGCCTCGGGCGTCGGGAAGCCGGTATCAGGCCCCTCGAGCCAGGTTTCCCGAGCGCGCCGCCTCTCGGCCCGCTCTCTGAGGAGCCGACTCATGCGCAGCAGCCCACGGGCAGGGTCGCGGCGGCAACTGCACGGGCGTACGTCGCTTCGCCATTCTCGTTTCGGATCCCCGCGATGGGGCGCCATGGCGCCGGGAGTTTCGCGGCCGCCCACCGCGATGCCGGTCTGGAGACCGGCGCTCCTCGCCGACTCATGCGGACTTCGAGACCGGTTCCTCTTCAAAGAAGACGATGCGGGCGCAGGACTCGCACGCGTGGATGGAGTGTCCCGCGTGGATCTCCTCGACGAGTTGGGGCCGCAGGCGCACGTTGCACGCCGAGCAGCGGTCCTCTCTCACCGGGGCCACGGCGATCCCCCGCCGGGCTCCCCGAAGCCGCTCGTAGCGGGCCGCGATCTCCTCGGAGAGCCGCGCGAAGGATGCCGACCGGCGCTCGCGGAGCTGATTCCGTTTCTCTTCCTGCTCCCGGGCCCTGGACCGGATCTCGGTCTTTTGTGCCTCCAGCACGGTGCTGCGTTCGCCGAACGTCCGCTTGCGGTCGGCAAGCTTGGTCTCCAGTTCGTCGGACCTCTCCATCAGGACGAGAATCCGGTCCTCGATCGTCCCGATCCTCGTCCTGGTGCTGGCGATCTGCTGCTGCAGCCCCTTGTATTCCTCGTTGGTGCGGGCCCCCAGTAACTGGTCCCCGTACTTGTCCACGCTCGCCTCGGCCTCTTCGAGTTCGGTCTCGGCGTGGCGGCGCTCCGCCTCGGTCTGGCGGAGTTCCCCCTCCACCGCCTGGACGTGCGACCTCGCCGCCTCGATCTCCGCGTCGATGGCTTCGAGGGCGCCCGGCACCCGCGCGAGTTCGCGGTCGCAGCCCGCGATCCGTATATCGAAGCCCTGAACTTCCCGGAGCGTCGCCAGCTCGGGAAGCATCGCCTCAAGCGTCCCCGGGAGGAGGCGCGGTGCGCGCGACCCGCGGGAGACGGACCGCCGTCCCGGCGAGCGAGTCACCCCGGCCGGTGGGCCCACCAGGACTTGAACCTGGGACCAACCGGTTATGAGCCGGCCGCTCTGACCACTGAGCTATGGGCCCGGCCGATTGGAAGGACCCGGCGCCGCTCATTCCGAGAACTGCCGCAGTTTGCGGGCGCGCGCCGGGTGACGCAGCTTCCGGATGGACTTGGTTTCGATCTGCCGAATGCGCTCGCGGGTCACCTCGAACTGCTTTCCCACCTCTTCCAGGGTCTTCTCCTGGAGCCCGCCGAGGCCGAACCGGCTCTCGAGCACGGCTTCTTCCCGGGGAGTGAGCGTCTTGAGGACGGCTTCGATGGTTTCCTGAAGCCGCTTGTTGATGACCAGGTCCTGCGGGGAGGGGGCGTTCGGGTCCTTGATGAAGTCGCCGAGATGCCCGTCGTCGTCCTCGCCGATCGGGGTTTCGAGCGAGATCGGTTCCTGCGCGATCTTCATGACTTTCCGGACCTTGGACGGGGTCATGCCCATCCGGTCCGCGATCTCTTCCTGGCGCGGCTCGCGGCCGAGCTCCTGCACGAGGCTCCGCTGGGTCCGGTGCAGCTTGTTGATGGTCTCGTGCATGTGCACCGGAATGCGGATCGTCCGGGCCTGGTCGGCGATCGCCCGGGTGATGGCCTGGCGGATCCACCAGGTGGCGTAGGTCGAGAACTTGTAGCGGCGGCGGTACTCGAACTTCTCTACAGCGCGGATGAGCCCCTGATTCCCCTCCTGGATAAGGTCCAAAAAACTCATGCCGCGACCATTGTATTTCTTGGCGATCGACACGACCAGTCGGAGGTTCGCCTCGATCAGATGTCGCCTCGCCAGGTCGCCATCCTCGACCACCCTATGCAGGGCACGCGAATCGCGCTCAGACAGCCCCTCCCCCCGCTCACTGAGGGTCCTCCGGGCCTCCTCGCCCTCCTCGACCCGGCGGGCGAGACCGATCTCCTCTTCGAGGGTGAGGAGTTTGACACGACCGATCTCCTGAAGG
>JAJDUD010000056.1 GCA_022826825.1 Acidobacteriota bacterium
CGTGCGGTGCGCTTCACCCGGAGGGACAAACCTCCGGAGCCGCGGCCGTCGCCGTACCATCCGGGTTCCCGTATGGTCTCGACGAATCTCGCGGAGAGTCGGTAGGGGCGTTCGGTCATGTTCCGGGTTCCTGCGGGCGGCAGTTCGACGGCACAAAAGGTGCGGGAACGGGGGAGTTTGCGGCGTTCCGGGAGGGAACAGTATAGCACCGTAAGTCATTGAAGAACGGCACTACTAACGGAACCTCATGCACTGTTCGGAACCCGGCGGAACCGATGTATCGCGGAGCGGAGCGCCGCGTGTGCCGACCGGAGGTCGGCGTTCCAAGCCGGGGGTGCCATCGGGGCGCGTGAGTGATGCGACGTGCGCGGCGCGGAGCGCTGCGCGTGCCGACCGGAGGTCGGCGTTCCAAGCCGGGGGTGCCATCGGGGCGCGTGAGTGATGTGACGTGCGCGGCGCGGAGCGCCGCGCGTGCCGACCGGAGGTCGGCGTTCCAAGCCGGTGCGCCATCCGGGAGGCGCTACTTCGTGCTGACGACCTTGTCGAGGGGGAGGCGCTGGATGTCCGGCACCCGGGCGCCGGGCTTCGGGTAGCCGGCCACCAGGAGCAGGAAGGGCACCTCGTTCGCGGGGCGGTCGAGCAGCTCGTTCAGGAATCCCATCGGGCTCGGGGTGTGGGTGAGGGTGGCGAGTCCGGCGTGGTGGAGCGCCGCGATCAGGAACCCGGCGGCGATGCCCACCGATTCGGCGTGGTAGTAGTTCCGGACGCGCTTCCCGTCCGCGCCGACGATGTAGCGCTGCATGAAGATGGCGATCAGCACCGGGGCCTCGGCCAGGAACGGCTTGTTGGTGTCGGTGCCGAGGGGCTCGAGGGCGGCGAGCCACTCCGCTGGCGCCCGGCCGCCGTAGAACTCCCGTTCCTCGGCCTCCGCCGCCGTCCGCAGCCGGGCCCTGATCGCGGGGTCGCGCACGATCACGAACCGCCAGGGCTGCAGGTTCGCCCCGCTCGGGGCCGAGGCGGCGGTGCGGAGCGCCGCCTCGATCACGCGCTCGGGGACGGGACGGGAGTCGAAATCCCGGACCGTGCGCCGCCGGACCATGTGCTCGGCGAACTGCCGGGCCCGTTCGACCATCTCCTCCGGAGGGAACCCCGGGAAGTCAAGCTCGACGGCGCTCCAGGGGTTGTCCGGCACGCGGGGATCAGCGAGTCGCGCAGATGTGGCGGACGATGGCTTCCCCGTGGAAGCGGCCGTTCTCGATGAAGACCATGTTGGTGCGCCGGCCCGCGACCACCCCGCCGGCGAGGTAGAGCCCGGGCACCTCGGTGGCGAAGGTCTCCGGATCGGTGACCGGCCGCCCGTCCGCGCCTTCGCTCCGGACGCCGAGCGATTCCAGGAACCGGTAGGGCGGACGGTAGCCGAGGAGCGCCAGCACGAAGTCGTTCGGGATCTCGTGGGTCGTGCCCTCGCGGTCCCGCAGGACCAGGGAGTCCATCCGGATCTCCTCGACCACCGAGCCGAGCCAGCCGGCGATCTCGCGCCGCGCCAGGCGGTTCTCGATGTCCGGCCGCACCCAGTACTTCAGGTGCGAGGAGAGCGTCTCGCCCCGGTGGATGAGCGTGACCTCGACCCCCGCCCGGAAGAGCTCCAGCGCCGCTTCCGCCGCCGAGTTGCCGCCCCCGATGACGGCGACTTTCGACCCGAAGTAGGGATGGGTCTCCACGTAGCGGTAGGAAACCTTGTCGAGCTCCGCTCCGGGGACGTCGAGCCGGTTCGGGTTTTCGTAGTAGCCGATCGCCAGGACCACGTTCCGCGCCCGGACCGGACCCGGGTCGGGGATCCCCTCCCGCTCGCTCTTCAGGTGGAGCGTGAAGATGTTTCCATCCGAGGCCCCGTCGCGCTCGACCCGCTCCACCCGCGTGAAGAGCCGCGGCTGCAGGCCGTAGCGCTGCGCCACCTTCCGGTAGTAGACGAGCGCTTCGTAGCGCGATGGCTTCTCGCGGTGGCAGACGAGCGGCATCCCGCCGATCTCGAGCAGCTCCGGGGTGGTGAAGAAGATCATGTTGACCGGAAAACGGCGGATCGAGTCCACGAGGCTGCCCTTTTCGATGACCTCGTAGCTCAGCCCCGCGCGCTGGCACTCGATCGCCGTCGCCAGTCCGGAAGGCCCTCCCCCGACGATCGCCACGTCGAGGACACCGCCGGCGCTCATTCGATCGGCTCCACCCGGGCGCGGAGGATCTCCACGCGCTCGAAAGGCGCCTCGTCCTCGCCGGCCGGCAGGGCCTCGATCGTCTCCACGACCTCGTATCCGGAAACGACCCGTCCGAACACCGAGTACTCGCCGTCGAGTTCCGGCGCCGGTCCGGTCACGATGAAGAAGGAGGTCATGGCGCTGTGGAGCGCCGCCAGCCGCGCCATCGAGACGATGCCGGGTTCGTGGGGGATGTCGCTGAACTCCGGCGCCAGGTTCGTGATGTGCATCTCGATGCTCTCGGGCACCGGAGGGTCGCGGGTCTCCATCCAGCCGGTCTGGATGACGAAGCCGGGGACGACCCGGTGGAACGCGGTGCCGTCGTAGGCCCCGACCGCGGACAGGCGCAGGAAGTTGCGGACGTGGTTGGGAGCGGTCTCCGGCAGCATCTCGATCCCGATCTCCCCGTGCGGGGTCTCCAGGACGACGCGGAAGTTGGCGAGTTCCGCGTCGCTCTCCTCGGAGAACGGGGGCGGCAGTTCCGGGGGGCGGTCGCGGACGGTCGCGCGGAGCACCTCCACCCGCTCGAGCGGCATCCCGCGCTCGTTCGCGGGGAGCTCGGAGATGACGGTGACCTCATGGATCCCCTCGACCACCCGGGCGAACACGGTGTACCCGCCGTCGAGCGACGGCTGATCGGTCACCACCAGGAAGAACTGGGAACCGGCGCTGTCCGGCCGCCCCGGGACCTGGACCGCGGAGACGGCGCCCCGCACGTGGCGTTCGTCGTTCGGCTCGCGGGCGAGCCGCAGCAGCCCCCCGGTTCCGTAGGCCTCAACGGCCTCCGGATCTCGCGACAGCGGGTCCCCGCCCTGGACGATCCCGCGCGCGATGACCCGGTGGAACGCGGTGCCGTCGTAGTTGCCCTCCTCGGCCTGCAGCAGGAAGAAGGCGGCGTGGTTCGGGGCCTTCTCGGGCAGGACCTCGATGACGAAGCTCCCGTGGGTGGTCTCGAAGACGACCTGCTTGCCCATCATCTCTTCGACGGGGCGGTCGGCGGTGAAGAGGTCCTCGGGCTGCGCGGCCGCTCCGCACGCCAGGCCAAGGCCCAGAACGAGGACAACAGCCGTCCCGCTGAACGGGAGGCTTCGAGGGTTCACGCGCCGGGCTATCCGCAGAAATGGAACGCTGGTGTCAGAAGGAGGGGCAGTATATTCCCGGCCCTTCGTGCCTGATCCGACATCTCCTGCAGCTTCCAGCGGGCCGGCTGCCGCCGAAATGGCCCGCGACATCTCGGTCCCCGTCAAGACGCGGACCCTCGGGAACGGACTCCGGGTGCTGCTCCATGAGGACCGCCGGCTGCCGGTCGTGCACGTGGCGCTCTGGTACCACGTCGGGTCCAAGAACGAGCAGCCCTGGCGGACCGGGTTCGCCCACCTCTTCGAGCACCTCATGTTCGAGGGCTCCCGCCACAACAACAGCCACTTCATCCGGCTGATGGAGCGGGCGGGCGCCAGCCTGTCCGCGGGCGGGGTGAACGGCACCACGAGCCACGACCGGACGAACTACTACGAGACGGTGCCGCGCGAGGCGCTCGGTGTCGCGCTCTGGGCCGAATCGGACCGGATGGCGTACCTCCTCGACGTCCTCGACCAGGCGCGGCTGGACACCCAGCGCGAGGTGGTCCGGAACGAGCGCTTCCAGCGCATGGACAATGTGCCCTACGGGACGGCGTGGGAAAAGATGTTCCACGCGCTGTTTCCGCCCGGACACCCCTATTCGTGGGACGTGATCGGGGACATGGCGCACCTGGCCGCGTCCGGCCTCGGCGAGGTGCACGACTTCTTCCGCACCTGGTACGCGCCGAACAACGCGGTCCTGGTGGTCGCCGGCGACTACGACGAGCGCCGCGCCATGGAACTCGTGCGCCGCTACTTCGGGCCCATCCCGCCCGGCGAGGTTCCCGGCCGCCCGTCGTTCCCGCCGGAGCAGCGGGCCTCCCACCGCCGCATCGTGGTCCCGGAGGCGGTGCCCCACGCCCGCCTCTACTGCGGCTGGTCCACGGTCCCGTTCTTCCACGAGGACGAACCGGCCCTCGACATGCTGTCGGAGATCCTGTCCGACGGGCTGAACTCGCGCCTCTACCGCCGCATGGTCTACGAGGATCGGACGGCATCCGATGTCAGCGCCTTTCACTACTCGCTCGAGTCCAGCGGCCTCACCGGGGTGGTGGCGACGGCGCGGCCCGAGGTGTCCCTGTCCCGGCTGCGCGATCAGATGGACGAGGAGCTCACCCGGATGGCGGACGAGGGACCCACCGGGGAGGAGTTGCAGCGGGTGAAGGCGGCGACCCAGGTCGCCTTCGTGGGCGCGCTCGAGCGGCTCGGGACCAAGGCCGACCTGCTCGCGCGCTACGCGACTTTCGTGGGAGACCCCCGGAAGCTGTCCGAGCACTGGGTCCGCTACCGGGACGTGACCGGGGACGACCTGCAGCGCGCCGCGCGGAAGTACCTGCTCGCGCCCCGCGTCGAACTGCTCTACGGGGACCCCGCAGCCGAAGGCGAACCGCCGGTCGTTCCGGCGCCCGTCGGCCCCGGTGACTGGCAGGCGCCCGCCGCCTCGCCGGCGCCCGAGGATGCACGTCTTTCCCCGGAACCGGACCGGTCCCGGATGCCGCGGCGCGGCCGGCGGGGACACTTCGATCCGCCGTTGCCCGAGACGCGCGAACTCGGGAACGGGGTGCGCCTCTACGTGCTCCCGCGCCGCGACCTCCCCAAGGTCGTCGGCACGATCATGATCCCGGGCGGGAAGCAGGAGGAACCGCGGGAGCTGGCGGGACTCGCAAGCCTCACCGCGGAGATGCTGAACCGGGGCACGAAGAACCGGACCGCCCGCGAGTTCGAGGCCGAGGCCGACCGGATCGGCGCGGACATCGGGGCGCAGGCGGGCACCGAGTTCTTCTCCGTCTCCTTCGCGAGCCTCACCGAGCACCTTCCTCCCACCCTCGAACTGACCGCCGACCTCCTGCTGAATCCGGCCTTCCCGGACGAGGAGCTCGGACGGATCGTGCCCATCCGGCTCGACGCGCTGAAGGAATCCCGCGCGGAGCCGACCTCGGTGCTGCGCCGGATCGTCCGCCGGACGGCGTATTCCGACCGGCATCCCTATGGCTGGCGCGGGGACGAGACAACGCTTCCGGGGGTTACGAGCGGCGATCTCACGGACTTTCACCGAGCGCACTTCCAGCCCGGCGGGTCGTGGATGGTCCTGTGCGGCGATCTGGATCCCGACCGGGCCGTGGAGGTCATGGAGGAGTTCTTCGGCGCCTGGACGTCCGGGCGTCCGGCCGATCGCGAGCCGCCGACCGATCCGCCCCCGGCGGAGACCGGGGTGCTGCTCCACCCGACCGGCAAGGAGAGTCCCCAGGCGGTGGTCGCCTGGCGGAAGCAGGGGCCGGCGCGCGACTCCGACGACCGCCTCGCCCTGCGCCTCGCGCTCCAGATTCTGGGCGGCGGGTTCTCCAGCCGGCTCAACCAGAACCTCCGCGAGCGGATGGGGGCCACCTACGGGGCCTTCGCGGGCGTGCGGCAACTCCCGCGCCGGTCGATCCTCTCGGCCTCCGCCTCGCTCAACATGGAGCAGGTGGCGCCCGCGATCCGCGAGCTCCTGTCCGAGGTGGACGGCCTGGCCTCCGGGAAGCGTCCGGTCCGGCTGCGGGAACTCCGGGAGGCGAAGCTCGCCCTCGCCCGCACCCACGCGCAGCGCTTCGAGACCCTCGCCGGGGTCGGCGCGGTGATTACCGCCGTCCTCCAGCGGGGCGGCCCGCTATCGGATATCCAGGACTATCCGGACCGGATCGAGGCGGTGACCCGCGACCAGGTCGCGGAAGCCGCGGCCCGCCATCTCGGCAGCGACGGCAGCGCCCTCGTGGCGGTGGGCGACGAGAACCGGCTCGGCCCGGCGCTCGAAGGCCTCGGCCCGGTCCGCCGGGTGGACGCCGAGGGCGCCCCGCTGGACGGCTGACGCGGCGCCCGGCATCGTGGAGTTGATCGCCCGGGCGCCGTGGCGCGAGGCCGTCAACTATCGGCGCCATTGCCACGACTGCCGGGACTTCGCCAAACAGCTGTCGGGGCCACCCGAGCCGACGCATGCACAAGGCACCCCAGCGGAAGCCGGGAGCGCGCCCGGGTAGCTCTGGGCCAGTCCTTCCCGAGCGAGCTACGCGTGCGCCGCGTGAGCACCGTCCTCAAGAATCAAGACGACGACCTCCTTGAGGTTGGCCTCCAGTTCTTCGATCGTTACTGCCTGGGTGTGCGCGCCGGGAAAACCGGCAAAGTACCCGACGTATAGCCCGGTGTCCGGGCAACGTTCGACGATGGCGCTACAGGTCTTCATCGCCGAGGGAATCCGCCCGTGATCCTGTCAGCCATGCCGGCACGGATCCTCGCCGAGGATGGTCGTCAACTGCCTGATGAGTTTCGGTAGCTCGATCGCCACCGTATCCTGGACGATCGCCATTACGATCTGGTCGTAGCCGTGGGCGATCCGGTTCCGCATTCCCACGATTCGGCTCCACGGTATCTCCGGACAGGTTTCGCGCGTGTCGGCGGAAACGCGGGCCGCCGCCTCCCCCACGATCTGGATCAGATAACAGAGCGAGAGCTGTAGCTTGCGGTCGGTTTCGAGCGCATCGGCGCTCGCCGCACCGAACATCCCCACGGCCTCGCGGGCGTAATCCCGCATGTCCTGAAGAGCGCCGCGGTCATTCCGACGACTCATAGAACAACTCCGCTGATGCCTCCACTTCTTCCCTCATCCATGGCCGAAGCCAGGAAGGGGCGTAGATCTCCACCGGTCGTCCCACGACGCCGGCGAGCTCCTCCTGCATCGCCATGAGCCCGAGATACCCGAACCGCACGCCGGGCGCGAATTCCACGAGCACGTCCACGTCACTGCCCGGGCCGAAATCGTCCCGCAATACCGAGCCGAACAGGGAAAGGCGCCGGATACCGTTTCGTTCGCAAAACGCGGCGACCTGATCGCGCTGGATCGGCAATCTTGAGCTCATCGGGCCCGCTCGGTGTTGGCCTGGAGTTTCCGTGCCGCTATTTCCCGAACAGGCTGCGAGCCTGGTCGGGTCCGGGCACGGGTAGAGGATACCCGCCCGAGACACGCGCGGTACGCGGTGCAATAGCGGTCCCGCTCTTCCTCGACCGAGTCCCGCAGGGCCTCGAGCGGGAGGTAGGCGGTGGGCGACGAGAACCGGCTGGGCCCGGCGCTCGAAGGGCTCGGCCCGGTCCGCCGGGTGGACGCCGAGGGCGCGCCGCTCTGATGCCGGCCTGCCGATTCACCTGCCGGTCGGGAAGGAGAAAGACGCCGTGCTCGATGCGGTCGTCGAGCGCCGCCGGGAGATCGCCGCGAAGATCACCGCTCGGGCGCGCTCGTAAAGGACCTTGCCTTCCGGAGCACCCGCGCCGGAACGTGGTCCCGGAACGGGGGCGCTGGAAGGCCTACCCGTCGTCTGCTGCGGCGTCCGCGAACAATGTCGCGACCTCCGTGAGCGGGAGGGCGGTGATCCGGTCCCGGAGACGGTAACGGTCCGCGCCGGGGTACACGACCCAGAGGTGTTCAAGGTCGAGGGCCTCGATGGCGGCGTGCATGGAGCGGGTCGTTCCGGGAGCGTCGGAGAACTTGATCTCGAAGCCATGACGCGCGCCGCGGTGAGTGATGAGCAGATCCAGTTCCGCGCCTCCCTGCGTTCCCCAGCAGTAGGCGTTTCGCACTCCGGAACAGGACAGGATCTGTTCGATGGCGAATCCCTCGAAGGAGGCGCCGACCTTCATGTGCCGGATCAAGGCGTCGGCTGAAGGGACTTCGAGCAGCGCCTGCAGCAAGCCGCTGTCGCGGAGGTAGATCTTTGGCGACTTCACCTGTCGCTTCTTCAGGTTTTCGATCCAGGGGGGGAGTACCCGCACCAGGAAAGCTCCGCTGAGCACGTCCAGATACCGGCGTGCGGTCGGTCGGTTGGAGCCCAGCGAGCGGGCGAACTCCGCGGCGTTCCACGTCTGCCCGTGGTAGTGGGCGACCATGCTCCAGAAACGCCGCAGCGTGTCCGCCGGAGTCGTGATGCCGAGTTGCGGAACGTCCCGTTCGAGGAAGGTGGACACGAAGTCTTCGCGCCAGGTCCGGGACACCTCCTCGTCTTCGGCGAGGTAGCTGCGCGGAAAGCCCCCGCGTTCCCAGAGCCGCCGCCACGGCGGCGATCCCGGTCCAACAGGATCGGTCCCGACCTCGGAAAGGTCGAAACCCGACAGGCTCACGAGCCCCAGCCGGCCGGCGAGCGTCTCCGAGGCTCCGCGCACCAACTCGGGCGCGGCGCTGCCGAGCAGCAGGAAGCGGGTCGTCCACCTCGGCCGGTCCACCAGCACCCGGAGGACCTCGAAGAGCTGCGGCTGACGCTGGACCTCATCGATCACCACCAGCCCGTTCCGTCGGCCCAGCTCCAGCTCCGGGGCGGCGAGCGCGCGTCGTCCGGCGGCCGATTCCAGGTCGAAGAACACACACTCCGGTTCGCCGGCGGCGACCTGCCGGGCGAGCGTGGTCTTGCCGCATTGCCGAGGTCCCAGCAGGGCGACGATGGGATGCGCCCGAAAGGAACGCGCGATCCGGGCCATGGCCCGGGAACGGGGGATCAGCATTCGTTATCTACGTAAATCGTATCATGGGTAGAACGAATACCGTAGATAAAGCACAACGCGTATCGGTATCGGGATGCTGCGCCGGGGCAGTTGCGCCCGAAACACGGACCGGCCGAGCTATTGGCGGGACCAGCGCCTCCAGGACGACGGTTCGGCGGCCGCTAGTACCCGAGCGCCATCGCCCCCGGCCGGCGCGGGTCGCCGTAGCCGTAGAACAGCCCGTCGGCGAACATCACCGTCTGCAGGCTCCCCATGCCGGCGCTGAACTGCACGTCGTGGCCGCGGGCGCGCAGCGCGCGGATCACGTCGGGGCTGAAACCGCTCTCCACCTCGAGCCGGTCCGGGTACCACTGGTGGTGCATCCGGGGCCGCGCGGTGGCGTCGGCGATGTTCATGCCGTGCTCGAGCACGTTCACCAGCAGTTGCAGGTTGGTGGTGATGATGCGGCTGCCGCCCGGGCTTCCGGTGAGCAGGAACGGCCGGCCCTCGCGCAGCACGATGATCGGCGTCATCGAACTGACCGGGCGCCGGCCCGCCGCGATCTGGTTGTCCGCGCTTCCCATCAGCCCGAAGGCGTCGGGGATGTCGGGCCTCAGCGTGAAGTTGCCGAGGTTGTTGTTCATGAGGATGCCGGTGCCGTCGATCACGACCCCCGAGCCGTAGGAGAACATCAGCGTGTAGGTGTTGACCAGCGCGTTGCCCTCGCTGTCGAGGACCGAATAGTGGGTGGTCTCCGGGCTCTCGTAGGGCGCGAGGTTGCCGGGGCCGACCTCCGCCGAAGGCCGGGCGCGGCTGAGGGAGATGCCTTTCGCGAGTTCCGCCGCGTAGTCCTTGCTCGTGAGCGCGGCGACCGGGAGATCGAGGTGGTCCGGGTCGCCCAGGTACTTGCTGCGGTCGGCGTAGGCGAGCCTCATCGACTCGGCCATGACGTGCATGGCGTCGGCGCTGCCGTAGCCCATCTCCTTCAGCGGGAAGTTCTCGAAGATGTTCAGCATCTGGACGATGTGCATCCCGCCCGAACTGGGCGCCGACATGGCCGCGATGTCGTAGTCCCGGAAGGTGCCGCGCACCGGCTCGCGCTCGACGACGCGGTAGTTGGCCAGGTCTTCCATCGTGATCAGGCCGTTGTGCTTCGCCATGTCGCCGGCGATGCGGCGGGCGATCTCGCCCCCGTAGAACGCTTCGGCGCCCCCCTCGGCGATCTGCTCCAGCGTCCAGGCCAGATCCGGCTGCCGGAAGACGTCGCCCACCTCGTAGTTCGAGCCGTCGGGCTTGTAGAACTTGGCCCGCGAGGCGGGGTTGGCGCTGAGCCGCGCCTTGCTGCGGGCGAGGTTCACGGCCAGGTCCTCCCACACCTCCACGCCGTCGCGCGCCAGCTCGATGGCCGGCTCGGCCACTTCCCGCCAGCTCATGGTGCCGTAGTTCCGCAGCAGGTGATCGAAGCCGGCCACCGACGCGGGAGTCGCCGACGACTTGTGGCTGAAGCGGTACTCGTCTTCGTCGACCTCGCCGTCCTCCCCGAAGAACATGTCGGCGTGCGCGGCGGCGGGAGCGGTCTCGCGGAAGTCCACCGCGACCGTGCGGTTCTCCTCGGCCAGGTGCAGCAGGATGAAGCCGCCGCCCCCCACGTTGCCCGCGCGCGGCAGGGTCACCGCGAGCGCCAGCCCCACGGCCACCCCCGCGTCGATGGCGTTGCCGCCCTGGCGCAGGATGTCCACGCCGATCCGGGTGGCCAGGAAGTTCTGGCTGGCCACCATCCCGTTCCGCCCCACGACCGGGTGGTGGATGGCGTTGTAGGTGTTGATCGGGGCCTGGGCCGGCGCGGCCTGGGCGAGGGCTCCCGGGGGAAGCGCGAGAGCTCCCAGGGCGAGGGTCGCCGCCAGGGCGCCCGGGACCACCATCCGTCGGATTCGTCTGCTCATCGATTTGCTGCCTTTCGATCCGCGCGTCTCTCCGGCGCCGGGCGAAACGTCTCTCAGTGGCGCTCTTTGCCGAACAGGCTGCGCGCCTGGTCGGGATCCGGCACGGCCAGCGGGTACTCGCCGGAGAAGCACGCGGTGCAGTAGCGGTCCCGCTCTTCCTCGACCGAGTCCCGGAGGGCCTCGAGCGGCAGGTAGGCGAGGCTGTCCGCGTTGAGGTACCGGCGGATCTCTTCCACGGACTGTTGCGCCGCGATCAGCTCCGAGCGCAGCGGGGTGTCGATGCCGTAGTGGCAGGGGCCGGTCGTCGGCGGTGACGACACCCGGAAGTGCACCTCGGTGGCGCCCGCGTTCCGCGCCATCTGCACCAGCTTGCGGCTGGTGGTGCCGCGCACGATGGAGTCGTCGATGAGGATGACCCGGCGTCCCTTGAGCACCGCGTGGACGGGATTCAGCTTCACCCGCACCCCGAAGTTCCGGATGGACTGCCGCGGCTCGATGAACGTCCGTCCCACGTAGTGGTTCCGGATGAGCCCCATCTCCAGCGGAATGCCGGTGGCCTGCGCGTAGCCGATGGCGGCGATCAGCCCGGAGTCCGGGACCGGCACCACCACGTCGGCGTCCACGCCGGTGTGTTCGGCGAGGCTCTCCCCCAGCTTGATCCGGGTCTTGTAGACGTCCCGGCCGAAGACGCGGCTGTCGGGCCGCGCGAAGTAGACGTGCTCGAAGATGCACTGGGAGACCGGCGCCTCGTCGAAGACCGTGAGCGAGTGGACGCCGTCGCCGTCGATCCGGATCATCTCGCCGGCCTCGATGTCGCGGACGTACTCGCCGTCCAGCAGGTCGAGCGCGCAGGTCTCCGAGCAGACCACGTAGCCGTCGCCGGCCCTGCCGAGCAGCAGCGGCCGGAAACCGCGCGGGTCCCGCACCGCGTAGAGCGCGTCCTCGGTCAGGAACAGGAGCGAGAACGCCCCCTCGGCCTGGCGCACCGCTTCGGCCACCGCTTCGAGCTCCTCGGTCTGGCCCGACTTGGCGAACAGGTGGACGAGCACCTCGGTATCGCTCGTGGTGCGGAAGATCGAGCCGCGCTGGACGAGCATGTGCCGCAGGATGTGGGCGTTCACCAGGTTGCCGTTGTGGCAGACCGCGATGTGCCCGAACTTGCACTCGATCTGGATCGGCTGGATGTTCTTGGGACTGCTGTCGCCCGCGGTGGAATAGCGCGTGTGCCCGATCGCCGCCCGGCCGGCGAGGGCATCGAGTTTTTCCACGTCGAAGACGTCCGCCACGTGCCCCGGGCCGTTGACCCCGACGAGGCCGCTCCGGTCCGGGGTGGTCGCCACGATCCCGGCCGCCTCCTGCCCGCGGTGCTGCAGCGCGTAGAGCCCCAGATAGGCGAGGCGCGCCGCTTCCGGGTGGTTCCAGATCCCGACGACCCCGCACTCCTCGTGGAACCGGTCCGTGGAGTCCCTGCCGGGGGGACCGGGGTGATCGACCACCGGGAGCTCGATCTGGCTCACCCGTGCATCCTACCCGGCGCCGGTCCGCTCATTTGTTGTAGTAACATGAATTGTGCTGATCGAGTTCGACGGCGCGAAACGCCGAGCGACGATTCGGCTTCCTGGACGGTGCGATGGTGGTGCTCGTCCGGACGTCCCGCGGCGACGCGAGCCGGATCATCAGCATGAGGAAAGCCAATGAACGAGAACGACGACTCTATGGCCCCAGGTTTTGATCCCGATACGGCCCCCGACCTCTCCACCGGCGGGTGGCCCGAGCGGTTTGCGAAGGCGCCCGTAAGGCGGGGAAGGCCCCCGAAGGCGCGGCCGAAGGTGTCCACCACCATCCGGCTGTCGCCGGAGGTCATGGACCATTTTCGGGCTGGCGGGCGCGGCTGGCAGACACGTATCGACGACGCTCTCCGCGACTGGATCCAGCGCAACAGCGTTTCCTGAGCGGGGCCTATCCGGCGGCCAACCGGCCGAGGCTGTACTTGAAGGTGTCCTCGAGTTCATCGAGGTCGAGCCGGACCGTCGGGACGGAATTCACGAGGATCCGGAGCGCGTCGCCTCCTGCCGTGCCCACCGGCAGGAGCGGAACGCCCTCGCGCGCTCCGAACTCGTGAAGGGCGTCGCCGTTTTCGGGGCGAACGCTCAGCAGGGCGCGCGCCGGCGCCTCGCCGAAGAGCGTCCCCTCGAGGCGGCCTCGGCATTCGAGCCGCAGTTCCGCCCCGATCGCCGAACCGTCCGGCGCGAAGAGGCTTTCGATCGCCGCCGCCGCGATGCCTCCCTCGGATAGATCGCGCGCCGACGCAACGATCCCCGCCGCCCCCGCCGCGCGGAGGAAGGCGCCGAGCCGGACCTCGGCATCGAGATCGGGCTTCGGTGGCCGCCCGTCGGTGCGGTGGTGGTGTTCCTTCAGGAAGGCGCTCGCCCCGAGCGCGTCGCCGCCCTCGGGGCCCGCCAGGAAGAGCAGGTTGCCCGGCGTGGACAGGTGCTGCGGGATCCGCTTCACCGCTTCCGGAAGCACCCCCACCACGCCCACCACCGGGGTCGGGAAGATGTTCGCTCCTTCGGTCTCGTTGTAGAAGCTGACGTTGCCGCCGGTGATCGGAACGCCCAGGGCGTCGAGCGCTTCGGTCATCCCGGCGATGGCCTCGGTGAACTCCCACATGATCTCGGGCCGCTCCGGATTCCCGAAGTTGAGACAGTTGGTGGCGCCCACCGGGGTGGCGCCCACCGCGGCCAGGTTCCGGCAGGCTTCCGCGACGGCCAGCGCGCCGCCCCGGCGGGGATCGCGGGCGGTGTAGCGGCCGTTGCCGTCGAGGGTCATGGCGATCCCGAGTTCCCTGCCCTTGATCCGGACCACGCCGGCGTCGCCGCCCGGACGGACGACCGTGTCGCTGCGCACCATGTGGTCGTACTGCTCGTAGACGAACCGGCGGCTCGCGAGCTCCGGGGATCCCGCCAGTTCCCGGACCACCGCGTTCCAGTCCCTGGGCTCCGTCAGGTCGGCCGGCGTGACTTCGGGGGAGGGCCACCACGACGGTTGCGCGGCCGGGCGGTCGAATGCCGGCGCGTCGTCGGTGAGCGCCCGGCAGGGCACTTCGGCGGCGAGCCGCCCCTGATGCCGGACCCGCAGGAGGCCGTCGCTGCTCACCTTCCCGATGGGGGCCGCGTCGAGGTCCCACTTGTCGAAGATCCGGGTCACCTCCGCCTCGCGTCCGCTCCGGACCACGAGGAGCATGCGCTCCTGGGACTCCGAGAGCATGATTTCGTAGGCGTTCATGCCCGTCTCGCGCTGGGTGACCCGGTCGAGGTCGATCTCCACCCCGGCGCCGCCCCGGGACGCCACTTCCGAGGTGGAGCAGGTGAGCCCGGCGGCCCCCATGTCCTGGACCGCGATCAGCGCGTCCCCCCGCATGAGTTCGAGGCATGCCTCCATGAGCAGCTTCTCGAGGAAGGGGTCGCCGACCTGGACGGTGGGCCGCTTGGCCTCGGCTTCCTCGTCGAACGCCGCGGAGGCCATCGAGGCGCCGTGGATGCCGTCCCGGCCGGTCTTGCTGCCGACGCACCAGATGGGGCTTCCCGGCGCCTCCGCCCGGGCGCGGAAGATGCGGTCGGCCGGCGCGATGCCCAGCGCGAAGGCGTTGACCAGCGGGTTCAGCGAGTAGCAGTCCTCGAAGAAGACCTCGCCCCCGACCGTCGGGATCCCCATGCTGTTGCCGTAGTTGGCGATCCCGGCGACCGCCCCGGTGAAGAGCGCCCGGTTCTTCGGAACGCTCAGCGGACCGAAACGGAGCGAGTTCATGAGCGCCACCGGCCGGGCGCCCATCGTGAAGATGTCCCGCAGGATGCCGCCCACGCCGGTCGCGGCGCCCTGGAACGGCTCGATGAAGGTGGGGTGGTTGTGCGATTCCACCTTGAAGACGGCGGCGAGGCCGTGGCCGATGTCCACCGCGCCGGCGTTTTCCCCCGGTCCCTCGATCACCCGGGGCGACTCGGTGGGGAAGCGGGCGAGGTGACGGCGCGAGGACTTGTAGGAGCAGTGCTCCGACCACATGGCGGAGAACATCCCGAGTTCGGTCGGGTTGGGGGGTCTGCCGAGCAGCGCGCCGATCTGCCGGAACTCCTCGGTCGAGAGCCCGGAAGCGAGCGCCGCTTCCAGCGTGGCGGCGCCGCTCACGATTCGGTGAACCGGTGGAGGCTCTCGAAGAGCCGCCGTCCGTCCACGCCGCCGAGCGCCTCCTCGTAGGCGCGGTCGGGGTGGGGCATGAGGGCGGCGACGTTGCCCCGCGCGTTCCGCACCCCGGCGATGTTGTTCCGGGAGCCGTTGGGATTGGCCGCCTCGCTGGCCTCGCCGCCGTCGTCGCAGTAACGGAAGATCACCCGCTCGTCCGCCTCGAGCGCTTCGAGGACGTCGTCGTCGGCCCGGAAGTTCCCCTCCGCATGGCCCACCGGCATCCGCAGCGTGGTTCCGGGCTCGAGTCCGCAGGTCAGGGGCGACGAATCCGCTTCGACGCGCAGCCGGACGTCGCGGCAGACGTAGGAGAGCGACTCGTTGCGCAACATGGCCCCGGGGAGGAGGCCGGCCTCCTGGAGGATCTGGAAGCCGTTGCAGATCCCCACCACCGCCCGTCCGCTCTCCGCCATCCGGATGAGCGGCTCCATGACCGGCGAAAAGCGGGCCAGACCGCCGGCCCGCAGGTAGTCGCCGTGCGCGAAACCGCCGGGCACCACGGCCGCGTCGAACCCGTCGAGCGAGCCCTCCTTGTGCCAGACGAGTTCCGCCGGTTGGCCGGTCACCGCCTCGATGGCGTGGAGCACGTCGCCCTCGCAGTTCGTCCCCGGGAAAACGAGGACGGCGAAGCGGGCCATCAGTCGAGGAGAACCTGGACGCCGAAGTCCTCGAGCACCGGGTTGGCGAGCACCCGGGACGCGATGTCCTCGGCGCGCTTTTTCGCCTCGCTGGGCGACCCGGCCTTCACCTCGAGGTCGAACATCTTTCCCTGCCGGACGGATTCCGCGCTCAGGCGCGAGTCGGCGGCGATCGCCTTCCGGATGGCTTCCCCCTGGGGGTCATAGACCGACGGACGCAGGCGGACGAGCACCCGGACCCGGAACTTCATGCGTCCTCTTCCGCGAATACGCGCTCGAAGACCGCGTCGAGGTGGCGGAGCTGGATGTCGAGGTCGAACGCGGCGTCCAGTTCTTCTCGGCTCAGGAGCGACGTGATCCCGTCGTCCTCGTCGAGCCGCTCCCGGAGCGTGCCGCCGCTCTCCCAAAGCCGCATGGCCGCGCCCTGCACCATCCGGTAGGCGTCCTCGCGCGAGATCCCCTTCGCGGCGAGGTCGAGCAGCACCTGGCCGCTGAACACCATGCCGTTCATCCGGTTCAGGTTCGCGAGCATGGAGTCCGCGCGCACCACCAGTCCGTCGAGGATCCGGGTCATGCGCAGCAGGATGTGGTCGGCGAGCAGGAAGCTCTGCGGGATCGCCATCCGCTCCGCGGACGAATGGGAGATGTCCCGTTCGTTCCAGAGCGCGATGTTCTCGATGGCGGGAAGGGTGTTGGCGCGGATGATCCGGGCGAGGCCGCACACCTGTTCGCAGCCCACCGGGTTCCGCTTGTGGGGCATCGCCGAGGAGCCCTTCTGGCCGCGGCCGAAGGGCTCTTCCAGTTCGCGGATCTCGGTGCGCTGCAGGTTCCGGATCTCGGTGGCGATCTTCTCGAGCGTGCCGGCGAGGATGGCGAGCGCCGCCGCCAGTTCGGCGTGCCGGTCGCGCTGGACGACCTGAGTGGAGATCGCGGCGGGGCGGAGGCCCAGCGCCTCGCAGACGCGTTTTTCGACGCTCGGCGGGAGGTGGGCGAAGGTGCCGACGGCGCCGCTGAGCTTGCCCACCCGGACCGCATCCCGGGCCGCGGCGAGGCGGCGGTGGTTGCGCCCCATTTCGGCCCACCAGAGGGCGAGCTTCATGCCGAAGGTCATCGGCTCGGCGTGCACGCCGTGGGTCCGCCCCACCATGACGGTCCGGCGGTGCTCTTCGGCCCGGCGCTTCAGGACTTCGCGGACTCCCTCGACCCGCTGCAGGACCAGGTCCGCCGAGCGGACGAGACGGGTGGCGAGCGCGGTGTCCACCACGTCGGAACTGGTGAGCCCGAAGTGGATCCAGCGTCCCTCGGCCCCCACGTGCTCCGCCATCGACTGGGTGAAGGCCACCACGTCGTGCTGGACCGTCTTCTCGATTTCGTGGATGCGGGCGATGTCGAAGCCGGCCCGCTCCCGAATGGCGGCGGCGGCGTCTGCCGGGACGATCCCCTCCGCCGCCATCGCATCGGCGGCGGCGACCTCCACCTCCATCCAGGAAGCGAAGAGGGCTTCGTCGGTCCAGATCGCCCCCATCTCGGGACGGACGTAGCGATCGGTGAGCACCGAATCAGAACAGCGTGGGCGCTCGCAGCGGTACCGGGTTCAGAAACCGGTTGACCCGGGGCATCGCCGGGGCCTTCGGAGCGGTGCGCAACGGCCGCGCCCAGATCTCTTCGGTCAGGTCGTGACGCCGGGCAACCAGCAGCCGCACCCCACGCCGTCCGCCGGCATCGAGGGCCGTGCGGGCCGTCCGCAGGGCGAGTTCGGGAGTGTTGGTGTTCTCCGAGAGGTGGGCGAGCACCACCGTGTTCACCGAGCGGGGGAGCCGCCTGCGGAGATACATGGCGAGGGCGCCGTTCGAGAGGTGGCCCCGGGTGGACGCGATCCGCTGCCGGATGGCGAACGGATAGCGGCTCTCGAAGAGTTGCTGTTCGTCGTAGTTGGACTCGATCAGCAACACGGAGGCCCCTTCGAAGGCGTCCTCCATCTCCTCGGAGAGGTGGCCGAAATCGGTCGTGTGGACGAGGACGGCGCTGCCGCGCTCGAACCGGAAGCCGATGGGATCCACCGCGTCGTGCGGCGTCCGGAACGGGGTGGCCGTGATCGTTCCGATGCGGCGGCTCTCGCGCGGGACGAGGGGAAGCCACTCGGGAATCTCGGCCCCGTTCCGCGAGATGAGGCAGTTCCAGGTGCCCTCGGTGCAGGCGACTGGGAGCCCGTGGCGCAGCGCGAAGGTGGTGGCGCTCCGGCAGTGGTCCCCGTGTTCGTGGGAGACGAGCACCGCGGCGATGTCGGACGGCGTGCGTCCGGCCGCCGCGATCCGCTTCTCCAGTTCGCGGCAGGAAAGCCCCGCTTCCACCAGCAGGGTGGTGGGCCCTCCGGAGATCAGCGCCGCATTGCCGGAGCTACCGGAGCCAAGGACACGCAGGCTGATTTCCATGACGAAAACCGGGTCGGAAGGGGGTGGCGGCCACCGTGGACGGGAAGGCGCGAGCGTAGCACCCGCCCGCGCTCTGGGTCAACGCCCGAACCCCAACATGTTGGGGTTGTCGGGGGCCCGCACCACAACCGGTTGTGGAAGCGAAGGGAGGACCGCGCCGGCCTCAGACGATACCCGCCGCGCGACGGGACCGAGCCAATCCCGCTTCACGGCATGCACCTCGTCTCCCGGCGTTATCGTGGCCCCGAATGCGAAACCTCTACGGCCTCTCCCGCCCCGAGCTGATCCAGCTCGCGACGGACCAGGGCCTGCCGCCCTACCGGGGACGCCAGCTCTTCCGTCACCTCTACCGGCACGGGCAGACCGACTTCCGGGAGATGACGGACTTCCCGGCATCCCTCCGGGAAGAACTCGCCTCGCGCTTCCGGATCGCCCACCCCCGGGTCGTGGAGTCGTCGCAGTCCGGCGACGGCGCCGTCAAGCTGCTGATCGAACTGGAAGACGGCCTCCTGGTCGAGACCGTGGCCATCGGCAGCCGGCGGGACGCGGCGGGGGGCAAGTCGGGAAGAGCGCAGGGGGCGGGGGGCGAGGCTTCCGACCTGACGGTCTGCGTCTCCACCCAGGTCGGCTGTCCCCTGGCGTGCACCTTCTGCCGCTCCGGCGCCATCCCGTTCCGCCGGAATCTCACCCCCGGCGAGATCGCCGCCCAGGTGTGGCTCGCGGAACGGACCGCCCCGGAGGCCGCCCGGGGGCGGCGGAACGTCGTCTACATGGGTATGGGAGAGCCCCTGCTCAACACGGACGGAGTGACCGCTTCGCTCGCCTTGCTGACCGACCCCGAGGGGTTCGGCCTTCCGCCGCGCCGGATCACGGTGTCCACGGTGGGCCTGCCGGAGGAGATCGGCCGGCTGGGCGCGGCGGCGCCCCAGGTCGGCATCGCGATCAGCCTCCACGCCGGTGACGACGAAACGCGCGGCCGTTTCATGCCGATCGGGCGGCGGCACCGGATGCCGGAGATCTTCGAGGCGCTGGAGAATCTGCCGCTCTCGAACCGCCGCATCACGATCGAATACGTCCTCCTCGGCGGCGAAAACGACCGTCCCGAGGACGCCCGGGAACTCCTGCGGCGACTGCGTCGGCTTTCGGCCTCCGGGATCCGTCCTCACGTCAACCTGATCGCCTTCAATCCCTGGGAGGATCCGGCCCCCGGCCCGCCGCACCGCCCGGGAACCGAAGAGGACGCCGAGCGTTTCCTCGCGACGGTCTCGGGGGCGGGGTTCGTCGCGACCCTGCGGCGCAGCCGCGGCCGCGACGTCCTGGCCGCCTGCGGTCAACTCGCTGCCGAGCCCGCGTCCGTCTGAATTGTCGTTCGTTCCCGTCCAGGCCTTGTTTCGTTCTTTGGCCCCGCGCGGACCGGGAACGGAGATGTCAAACCTTCGCGGCACACATGCTCCGCCACGCTGCCGCGGCGCGTTTCCGCGCGTTTGGTAGTGGATTCAGGACGCGACCGGGGCGAAGTTGCGATCCGGGCGAAGGAGCGTTTCAGGCCCGCTGAATCTCGTCAGTCACCACCAGTCCCGTCAGGGGTGCGAGGGTCGTTCCGGCGCTTCCAGGCTGCGGCGGTCCACCGCGCGCTCAAGGTCGAAGTAGGTGTGGTCGGGCTCGCGGTCCGTCAGCATCCGCGCCAGGGTGGTCTTCCCGCATTGACGCGGGCCGAGCAGCGCTACCCCGCGATGGACGGCGAAGGTCTCCCGAATACGGCGCAGCGGGCGCAGGCGTTCGACGAGCACCGGGGCATTACCCCTGAAAATCGGTCATTGAACAACGGATCTTCAGGGATCATGAATCGTCGCCGCAGTTGGCGGTCGCACCATCCGTGCTGGTTTCGCGCTCCCGCGCGATGCCGGTCTGAGGGCCCCCACCGGGAGAAACGCCCATGCGCGGGTCCTCCTGCGCACCCCGCCGGGCACGAAAAGGCACAGGGGGCCAGGAGCGCCGGTCTTCAGACCGGCATCGCGGCCGCAGGCCGCGAAACTCCCGGCGCCATCGTGCCACATTGCGGGGACCCGAAACGAAGACGGCGAAAGCGGAGTACGCGCGGGCAGTTGTCGTCGCGCCATTCTCTTTGACGGGGGCGCCATGCGGCGAAAGGAAGCCCAGGAGTTTCGCCCGCTGCGCGGGCGATGCCGGTCTGAAGACCGGCGCTCCTTGCGCTCCTGCCTGATCAGTCTTCGGCTTCGAGTTCGTCCGAGGCGGCCTCGGCGGCGGCGGCCTTGGCGCGGCGCCAGGCGGTGATCTTCCCGGCGACCTCGGGATCGCCGAGCGCCACGATCTGCGCCGCGAAGTGGGCGGCGTTCTGGGCGCCGGCCTTGCCGACCGCGACGGTCCCCACCGGGAACCCCGGGGGCATCTGGACGGTGGCGAGCAGGGCGTCGAGTCCGCTGAGGGACGCCGCCAGCGGGACGCCGATGACCGGGAGGATGGTCCGGGCGGCCATCGCCCCGGCCAGGTGGGCGGCCATTCCGGCGCCGGCGATGATCGCGACGACCCCGCTGTCGCGCGCGCTCTCCGCGAGCGCGGCGGCCCGGCCGGGCGTGCGATGGGCCGAGTAGATCCCCATCCGGCACGAGACGCCGAGTGACTGCAGGACCTTCTTGGCCTCCCGCATCACGTCGATGTCGGAGGGGCTGCCCATCACGATGAGGACTTTGGGGTTGCCGGTGGAACTCATGTTGACTCCTTCTAGACGGCGATTGCCGCGATGTCGCGGCGGAACGCCTTTTTCTCCCAGGTGATCGAGTCGGCGCCCCGGTAGGCCGCGCTCCGCGCGTCCCCCCAGTCGGCGCCCACTCCGGTGACCGCGATCACGCGGCCTCCGGCGGTCTCGATCCCGGCCGCGCCGGCGCGGGTGCCGGCGTGGAACACGAAGGCGTCGCCGGCTTCGACCGCGGCCGGAAGGCCCTGGATCGGGACGCCTTTCCGGTAGGCCCCCGGATAGCCGTCGGAAGCCAGGATCACGGTGACCGCCCGCTCGGGCCGGAACCGGACCGCCCCCTCCGGAAGCGCGCCCGCGGCGGCCCCGAAGAAGAGCGGCAGCAGGTCGCAGTCCAGCCGCGGCATCAGCGTCTGCGCCTCCGGATCGCCGAACCGCACGTTGAACTCCAGCACCCTGGGTCCGTCCGCGGTCAGCATCAGCCCGGCGTAGAGCACACCCCGGTACTCGCGCCCCTCGGCGCGGAGGCCGGCGACCGCGGGCTCCACGACCTCGCGGCGCACGCGCTCCATGGTCGCTTCGGTATCCCCCAGACCGGGGCTCAGGCTCCCCATGCCCCCGGTGTTGGGCCCCTCGTCGTTCTCGAAGCGCCGCTTGTAGTCCTGGGCGGTCCCGCAGGCGGCCACCCGGGTGCCGTCGCTGATCGCGAAGACGCTCAGTTCCGGTCCGCTCAGGCGTTCCTCGATGACCACCGCCTTGCCGGCGTCGCCGAGGCCGCCCTCGAGCAGTCTCGTGGCGTCGCGCTCGGCTGCGTCCCGGTCCCCGGGCAGGAAGACGCCCTTGCCGGCGGCGAGGCCGCTCGCCTTGATGACCGGCTGGTCGCCGTATTCGCCGGAACGGAGCGCCCGGCGCGCCGCCGCCGCGTCGCGGACCACGGTATGGCGGGCCGTCGGAATCCCGTGCCGTCCCATGAAGTCCTTGGCGAACTCCTTCGAGGCCTCGAGGGGGGCGGCGTTCTGCCGCGGCCCGAAACACGGAATGTTCCTCTCGGCCAGCCGGTCGGCCAGCCCCGCCGCGAGCGGCGCCTCCGGCCCGGCGACGACCAGGTCCACGCCTTCGCCGGCGGCGAGGTCGGTCAACCCGCCCACGTCCTCGGCGCCTACCGGCGCGAGTCGCGCCAGCCGGCCGATTCCCGGATTGCCGGGCGCCGCGATCAGCTCCGTGAGTTCAGGACTCCGCGAGATCGCCCATGCCAGCGCGTGTTCGCGTCCGCCGCTTCCGACCAGCAGGACCCGCATGGCCGGTGTGCCGGGAACTTACCGGGTGCGGCGCCGGCGCTTGCGGGCCCGCTTGCGCGCTGCGGCCCGCTTGGCGCGCAGCTTGTCGCCGGGCTTCACATAGAAGGAGTGGCGCTTGATTTCCTTGATGATGTCTTCGGCCTGGACCCGCCGCTTGAAGCGGCGGAGGGCCACATCGATCGTTTCGCCTTCCTGGACGACGATTTCCGCCAAGGGATCCTCGGTTGCGACTGCCGGTGTGTCTGCTCTATCGAATTGGGAAAACCCGGGCGCTTCCGGCCCGGGGAGAAGCGGGAACGCTAGTCCCCGCGGCCCCCCATGTCAAGATGGCGTCGGATTCCGGAAGGCGGGTCAGGATTACTCGTCGAGCAGCCCGGCGTAGGAGTAGAGCACGGTCGCGACCGACTTCTCGCCGCCGATCATGCCGTACACCTCACCGGCTCCCTCGATCACCCAGAACTCGTTGGCGGCGTGGGCCCCGCCCCCGTGGCCGACCGCCCCGCCCACGATGGGCATCGCCAGATCGGTCCCGCCGGGCAGCGTGCCGTCCCGGCCGCTGAACAGGTAGGCCGGCCAGTAACCGCCGCCCAGGATGGAATCCTCCGCGACCGGATCCCGGTAGCGGACCCCGAAGATGGAGAACATCTCCCGCACCGAGTCCGCGAGCGCGTTGTTGTAGTTGCTCTTCGACCAGGGCACGTCGCCAATGATCGTCATCTCGACGTCCTCGTAGCCCTGCGCGTCGAGATAGTCGCGGATCTTCTGGACCATCTCGAGCCCGTCCATGTTCGGGACGTAGCGCATGTTGTGCTTCGACGTGACCCGGTTCGGCAGGATGGCTCCCGCGCCGCCGGGATACATGTTGCCGGACCAGATGCCGTCCATGTTGAAGGAGATCCCGTAGCGGGCGTTCTTCAGGTGCTGGAGCGGATCGTCGGTCATGAAGCGCGCCACCCCGATGTTCTCGGCGGCGATCGCGAGGTCGAGGTTTTCCGCCGAACTGCGGAACATCTCCTCTTCCGCGGGGGACAGCGGCGCGGCGCCGTCGTAGAAGCCGGGCACCAGGACCCGGTTCCCGTCATCGGTGATCAGCGTGTCGATCATCTTCATGTGGCGGAGCAGCGGCGCATCCGTCGAACGCTTGTGGATGCCGTGGATGTTCGACGCCACCGGCCCCCGCCCCCAGCTCTCGCCGCTGGTGGTCAGCTCGATGTAGACGCAGCCCTCGGAGCCTCCGGAGAAGCCCGCCGCCCCGCTCCGCGCCTGCCGGCCGGTGCGGTACATCGCGTCCGCGTCCCGGAAGAGTTCCGGGTTCTCGCGGACGAACTGGCGCAGGCCGATGGACATCCGCTCCTCGTCGCCCTCGGCGATGAAGATCAGGTTCACCGGCATGGACCCCGTCACCTCGTAGATCGCGTGCATCCCGTTCCACATGGTCATCTGGGGGCCCTTGGAGTTCGTGGTGCCGCGCCCGATCATCACTTTCTTGAAGGGGCCGAACTCGGTGAACTCCCCGTCGAACGGCGGGAAGACCCAGGCCTCCGGCTGGGTGATCGGCATCGTGTCGTACATCCAGTAGATGAGGAGGGTCTGCTCCTTGCCGTAGTCGCAGTTGGCGTACACCACCGGGTTGCCGGGCTGTCCCCACTCCGTCATCGGCACCTCGTACACCTGCGAGTGCTGGCACCCGAGCTGGTCGAAGAAGCCCTTCACCATCTGGGCGGACTCCGGAATGCCCTCCCCGGAGTTGGAGATGCTCGGCTGCTGGATCCAGCGGCGCAGGTTCATCACGTGCTCATCGGCGTTGTCGTCGATGTGCTGGAACACCCGCTGGAGTTCCTCGGGAACCCGGGACATGTCCGGGCTCAGCGTGGTGTCTCCCTGCGGGCGGATTCCGAGGTCCGCGATCGTCGGAACCGGGTCCTCTCCCATGTCCGATCCGCCGCCGCAGGCCGCCAGGAAGGTTCCCGCCGCCATCAGGGCGATCAGACCCCAAGCATTCCGGTTGCGCATTGCCTCGTCTCCTTCGCCGTCGCCCTGGTTGCCGGGGGGCCGGCATCGCCGGGACAGCAATTCGGAACATACGCGCGCGGCTCGGCCACTGTCAACGGACGCTCCGGAAGCGCGCCCGTGCGCTGTCATCGAGCGGCGCGGATTCGCGCGGCCCGGGCCGTCAGCCGCGCCAGCCGGATGATGTCCGGGACGCCCGCCCCCCGCGAGAGATCGTTCACGGGGGCCGCGAATCCCTGGAGGATCGGCCCCGTGGCGGAGGCGCCGGCGAGACGCTCGACCAGTTTGTAGGCGATGTTCCCGGAAGCCAGGTCGGGGAAGATGAGCACGTTGGCCTTTCCCGCGACCGGACTTTCCGGCGCCTTGCTCTCGCCGACGGAGGGAACGAGGGCCGCGTCCGCCTGCATCTCCCCGTCCACGGCCAACCCGGGCCGGAGCTCCCGCACCCGCCGGGCCGCCTCCGCCATCCGCCGTGCGTCCGGATGGTCGGCACTGCCCCGGGTGGAAAACGACAGGAACGCCAGCCGGGGCTCCATTTCGAGCAGGTCCCGCGCCGTCTCGGCGGACAGGAGCGCGATCTCGACCAGTTCGTCGAGGCTGGGCCGGGGAATCACGGCGCCGTCCGCGAACACGAGCGGAGTCCGGCCGTCCGGAAACTCCATCACGAAGGCGCCGGATACGCGGGAGACTCCCGCCCGGATGCCGACGGCCAGCAGGCCGGCGCGGATGACGTCGGCAGTGGTAGTGGCGGCTCCCGCCACGGAACCGTCCGCCTCTCCGGCAGCGACGAGCAGGTTGGCGAAGACCAGGGGATCGCGCGCGGTCTCGAGCGCCTCCGCCCGCGTCATCCCGCGAGCCCGCCGCTTCGTCCAGAGTAGCTCGGCGGCCCGCTCGAGCGGCGCCCCCCGGGGCTCCACCGTCCGGAAGCCGTCGAGGGGGCCGGCCTTCGGATCTTCCGAACGCACGGCTGGACATCCAATCAGCAACGGCTCCAGTTGCGGGTCGTCTCGAAGCGCCTGGATCGCCTCCACGACACGCCGGTCTCCCGACTCCGGGAATACGATCCGCGGCCGCCGCGGTAACTCGTGCACGGACTACGTTCTGTACGGGATAGGATACCGAGCCCAAGCGGCGCCCGGATTCTCGGGATCCGAAACCCCGGAAGCGGGGATCTACAAGGGTTTCGAAGCGGGCGTCATTACGGTTTCCGCGGCAAGAGCAGACTTCGGCCCGAAAACGGCCCCTGCCCGCCCGCGTGGCGGCATCCCCAACTCCGGGGATTGCGGAAGCCCAGACATCCCGGGAGAGGGAGGATGCAAATGGAGATAACGGAACGAAGCGTAGGTGATGTCACCGTCCTGGATCTGAACGGAAAGATCCTGCTCGGTGAAGGCGACGAAGTCCTCAGGCACACGGTGCGCAGTCTGATCGCGGGCGGCACCCGCAAGCTCCTGCTGAATCTGGCGGCCGTCCCCCACGTGGACAGCGCCGGACTCGGCGAGCTGGTCCGCTGCCACACGCGCATGGTGCAGGCCGGAGGGAGCGTCAAGCTGCTCAACCTGACGGCCCGCATGCAGGACCTGCTTTCGATCACGAAGCTGGCCACCGTATTCGAGTCCTTCGAGTCGGAAGACTCCGCAGTCGGGAGCTTCTGAGGGAGGCGCGGAAGGCCCCGGCGCACGTGGAGAAACGGTCGATTCCTATCGCCTCCTGTTTCTGAACCGCGCCTGAAGGGGCCTGTCCGCGCGCTCCGGCTCTCGCCGTGCGTCGCCTCTCGGGGCGGCGCGCTCGCGGAAGGGATCGGATTCGGGTGACGGGAACCCCGCGACGCCAGATCGCTCGCGGGCGAGTTGCGCCTGAGCTTCGTCCCGCCGGCTCCCGCCGGGGGACCCACCGCCGCCGAATCCGCTAGTCCCTTCCGCGCCCAACAAAGTCCCGCCCCGCGGGCGGGCGCGAAGGAGAACAATGGCGATTTCCATAGCCAACGAAAAGACCGAAAAGGGGACCTCGCAGAAGGCCCCGTCCCCTCCCAAGCCGGATGTCGAAAAGATCATGGCCGACATCCGCCGGGTCGCCCGTGAGCGGGCGGAAGAAGGAGCGAAGAGCGAGCGCGAGTTCAAGGCGGACGTCAAGAAGCGAATGCTGCTGCCGCTCGGTTCGCGCGGCTTCAGCGATGAGTTCGCGGAGCGGATCCGTTCCCGCGACACGTCCCGGTGGAACATCCGGCTCTCGAAGAAGGCGTTTCGCAGTTCCCCATTCGGTCTCGTGCGGATGGTGCGCTGGTTGCTGACGCCGCTCACCCGCCTGCTGGTCAACTTCCATCCCGCCGTGGAACAGGCTGCCCGCCAGGCCGAGATCAACGAGTACCACCGCCGGCTCCTGTGGGCCACGAATCGGGATCTCGAACTGACGCGGCTCGAGGTCAACGTGATCAAGTCGGAACTCCGCCGGCTCGGCGTCCACGCCGATTTCTCGTTCAGCTCCGCAGCCGGAAGTTCCGAAACGGCGCAGCGGAGCGGGGGGTCCGGACGGGGACGGTCCGATAGCCGGGGCGGCCGTTCGGACCGGGGACGCGGCGACCGGCGCCGAAGTGACGGCGGCCGCCCGGACCGGGAAGGCGGCGGCCGCCGGGACCGGCAGGGGTCCGGTCAGGGATCCCGCCAGACGGGGGGAGCGCCGGCCCGTCAGAACTCGCGGCAGGGATCCCGCCCGAGCCGCGGCGGAGGACGCCGAAGCGGGAACGGCGGCGCCTCGGGAGAGAAGTGAGGTGCGGCTGGTTTTCGTGACCCCGCGGTTCGGGGCGGGAGACGCCACCCCGCCGGAACGGCTCGCCGCGGAGCTGGCCGGCCGGGCGCCCGGGGGCTGGCGAACCACCGTGGTTACCACGACGGCCGCCGGTGATTCCGAAGAAACGTTTCGGGAAGGGGAGTTCCAGGACCAGGGAGTCCGGGTGGTCCGTTTCCCGGTCCAGGGCTCCTCCGAGACGGATCCGGAAGGCCCGGCCGGCGCCGCCGACCTGACGTCTCCCGATCTGCTCCGCTACCTGCGCGAGCGGCCGGGGGACTACGACCTGCTCGTGCTGTTCGGCTCGTCTTCCATCTGTGCGGAGGCCGCGAGGCTGGATCCGGGACGAACCGTCCTGCTCCCCTTCGCCGATGAGGAGGCGGATGCCTCCCGAGGTTCAGAGATCTTCGAGCACCCCGCCGCCTTCGTCTTCGGAAGCGAAGCCGAGGAGATCCTGGTCCTGAAGCGCTATCAGGTGCACCGCCGCATGCGGGAGACCGTCGCGGGGACGCTGCTCCTGCCGCGCACTGCCGACGCGGCGGCCTTCCGGCGGCGCACCGGGTTGACCGGGCCGTATCTGCTGGCAGCCGGACCGCTGGAGCCGGGCCGCGGCATCGAAGAACTGCTGCGGTTTTTCTCGACCTTCAAGGACCGCCATCCGGATACAGCGCTCGAGCTGGTCCTGATCGGGCCGGCGGTGCTCAAGGTCCCGAAGCGCCCGGACATCCGGGTCGTCGATCCCGAGAGCCCGCGGGAACGTCTCGACGCGGTGGGCGGCGCCGTGGTGGCCGTGATCCCCGAGCGTCTCGCTGCCTTTTCGACAACGGCGGCGGAGCCGTTTTCCCTCGGCGTCCCGATTCTGGTGAACGCTTCGGCCACGGAACTCGCCGAGGAGTGCCGCGCTTCGGGCGGTGGCCTCTACTACCAGAACTACGACGAGTTCGAGCTCATTCTCGAACTGGGCCTGCGGGACCACTCCCTGTTCCCCCGGATGGGTGCCGCCGGCCGCGCGTTCCTGGAATCCCGCCACGACTGGGACTCGGTACTGGCGCGCTACGACCGCGCCTTCCGCAGCTTCGCGCGTCCCTCGCGGGGCGCCGCCGGTCCCGCGCCTGCCGTCGAGGCGGCTCCGCTGCCGGAGCAGCCAGCCCTCCCGAGCCCCGCGGATCCCGTCGAAACAGCAGATCCCGACGCCGGGATGGAGGATTCGGCGGAAACCGACCCGGAGGAGGCCGCGGAAGTCACGTCAGCGCGGGGCGAACCCGAGCCGGAAGTCCCCGCGCCCGAGGTTGCGGCCGAGCCTGACGCAGAGACACCCGAGGAGATCGCGGAAGAGCCTTCGCCAGCCGAGACGCCCGACGACGTGCCCGAGACGGAGGTGGCGGAACCCGTGCCGGAGCCCGAGGCTGCGGAGGAGGCGCCGGCCGCGTCCGTCGAAGGGCAGGAGCCTCCCGAACCCGACGGCGCCGGCGAAGCGGACGAGACCGATTCCGGCGAGGACTCGGCCCTCCCCAGCTTCTTCCGCAGCTCGATCCGGGACTGAGCCGCCGCTACCGGCTACCGCGGAACGAGCGAGCGGGCCGCTCGGCGGAGCGCCGTTACCGCGTCCCGGAAGAGCTTCTGCGCGGTTTCGATGCCCTCGGGCCGATTCGCGCGTAGCCAGAGTTCCCGGAACCGCCGGGCGAGGTCGCGCTGCCGGTCGGCAAGCGCCGCCAGTTCCCCCGCCAGGCGGCGGTCCTCCGGTGAGCCGCTCCGTCCCGACTGACGGAAGCGGAGCGTGGCGAGGCCGCGTTCGGCCGCGAGGAGCGAAGCGTCCAGCGCCAAGCGCCACTCCGCGCCCGACCGCCCCGGGGGCAGGCCGCGAACCTCCGTCTCGGCGGCGAGGCCGGCGAGCGCCTCGCGCGTCGACTCCAGCGCGGCGCGCGCCGGCGCCCGCGCGCTCCTCCGCAGGCGGGTCTCGAAGAACACGGTCTTGAGCGGCGAATGGTTGAAATGCGGGAACCCGGTGTCGTGCAGCCTTCCGAGCCGGGTGGCGAACTCTCCGGAAAACCCGGAGACATCCCCCGCGACGTGTTCGGAGAACGCCGCGGCGAGTTCCTCCTCGGGCCGGTCCTCGTCTCCCCAGGCCGCTTCGGCGCCCGCCGCGATCGGGAAGAGCGAACCGCCGAACAGGTTGTAGTGGCCGCCGTCCCCCCAGTCGGTGACGATGAACCCGGAAGCCCCGAAGCGTTTCGCGGCGCGGGCGTGTCCCCGGATGTTGGGAAGGGAGGTGTCGAAGCGCGGAAACAGGCTCGTCCAGGACGAGGTGCCCGCGACGGTCAGGAAGTCGCGGCCCGCGTCCCGGAAGCGCCGCACCCGGTCGAAGTCGTGATCCGGCTCGTACCACCAGTCGGCCAGTGTGATGGAGGCATCGAGGAGGTCGAGGGCTTCCGGGTGGTCGGCGAGGACGTCCGCCCAGATCATGGGGCGCTTCCCGAGTTCGCGGGCCATTCCCGCAACCCGGTTCACGTGTCCCGCGAAGAGCGCCGCCGGTCCTTCGCGGTCCACCCGGCCGCGCGAGAGCCCCTTCCCGAGGTCCACCGGTTCGTCGCAGTTGAGGTGCGCCCACCCCGAACCGAAGTTGGGCAGGTATTCCTCCAGCATGTCCCGGAGCAGCGGGTACGTTCCCGGGGCCTCCGGCGAGACGGACCAGAGACGATCGGATTCCGCGAGGTGGCGGTACGGAGCTTTCTCCAGAATGCGGCGGAAGTGCCCGAACGTCTGGAGGCAGGGGACGAGTTCGACCCCGCACTCGCGGGCACAGGTGTCGAGTTCCCGGATTTCCGCCGCCGAATAGCCCCCCGAACCCGCGCCGATCTCGGGGTGCTTCTCGAACCGGAAGGTGTGCTCGGTGTAGAGGAACAGCTCGTTGTAGCGGAGGCGGGCCAGGACTCCGAGGAGCCAGCGGATGGTCTCCGGGCGGGGCACCTTGCCGCGCGAGATGTCGAGCAGGAAGCCGCGGCGGCGGAGCGCGGGGCTGTCCTGGACGTGAACGGCGGGGAGCCGGCCGTCCGGGGCGGCGAGCTGCGCCAGCGCTTCGGCCCCGTAGCGGAGTCCCGCGGGATCCCCTCGGAGTCGAACACCCGCCGCATCCACCCGAAGCTCGAAACCCTCGGGCTCGGAGCCGGTCTCCGACAGGACGACGTTCCCTGACGAGGTCGCCGGCGTACCGGAGACGGAGACCCCGACCCCGGCGCGCTGGCCGAGCCGGTCCGCCAGGAGCGCCAGCGCCCTCTCCTCCGCCGGGGAGCCGGTGTCGAGAAGAAGCCGGCTGCGGCTGTTCAGCGGAAACGTTCCCGGCAGGCGCTCGACCCGCCGCGGCGAGGGCAACAGCCGCGCGACGGGATCGTCCGGGCGGGCCATCCACCCACTCTACCGTTGGTATCTTTCGGGCGCTTTGAGCAACTGGCAGATCGCCGTGCGGGCCGCCGCGTGGGCGGAAACCGGGATGGTGATCGGCCTCGGGACCGGCCGGGCGGCGGCCGGCTTCGTGCGCGAACTCGGGGAACGGGTGCGGAACGGGTTGCAGATCCGCGGAATCCCCACCTCCCGCGCCACCGAGTCGCTGGCCCGCTCGCTGGGAATCCCGTTGATCGGGTTCGATGCGGTGGGCGCCGTGGACCTGGCGGTGGACGGCGCCGATGAGGTGGATCCGGACCTCAACCTCATCAAGGGGCACGGTGGAGCCCTGGTGCGGGAGCGGGTGGTGGCGGCCGCGGCGTCCCGATTCGTGGTGCTGGTGGGTCCGGAGAAGCTCTCGCACCGGCTCGGCGCCCAGCGGTCCGTCCCGGTGGAGGCGATCCCCTTCGCGGCGCCCCAGGTGCGAAGAGCCCTCGAGCGGATGGGGGCGGAGGCCAGGATCCGCGTCGAGTCCGAAGGGACTCCGTTCGTCACCGACAACCAGAACCTGCTCGTCAACGCCTCCTTCGGCGAAATCGCCGATCCCGCGGCGCTGCACCGGGAGATTCGGGACATTCCGGGGGTCCTCGATTCGGGGCTCTTCGCCGGAATGGCCGACGAGGTGCTCGTCGAGGGCCAGGCGCTTCCGGCGCCGGGCGCGGCCGCTTCGTGAAGGGCGTCGCGATCTCGTTTCGCGAGGTCGTCAAGAGTTTCGACGAAAAGCTCGTTCTGGACCGGGTGTCGCTCGACGTGTCGCCCGGAGAGGTCCTGGTCCTGCTCGGCCGGAGCGGTTGCGGCAAGACGACCCTCCTCCGGCTCGTCAACCGGCTGGTGGACGCCGACGGCGGCGCGGTGTACGTCGGCGGCCGCGAAGTGACCGACTGGGACCCGGTCGAACTCCGGCGGGGGATCGGGTACGCCATCCAGGGGGTGGGACTGCTGCCCCATCTCAGCGTGGGCGACAACGTTTCCCTCGTGCCCCGGCTACTCGGCTGGAACCCGGAGCGCCGCCGGGAACGCGCGGCGGAGATGCTGCGGCTCGTCGGCCTCGATCCCCGGGAGCACGGGGATCGCCGTCCGGACCAGCTCTCGGGCGGACAGCGCCAGCGCGTGGGCGTGGCGCGCGCCCTGGCGGCCGATCCGCAGGCGCTGCTCATGGACGAGCCCTTCGGCGCCGTGGACCCGATCGGGCGCCGCAGCCTGCAGGAGGAGTTTCGGTCGCTGTCCCGGGAACTCGGGAAGACGGTGCTCTTCGTGACCCACGACGTCACGGAGGCCTTCCGGCTGGCCGACCGGATCGCGGTGGTGGCCGACGGCGGGATCCGCCAGGTGGGGACGCCGGGCGAGATCGCGGACGCTCCTGCCGACGCCCTGGTGCGCGGCCTGATCGAGGGCGCCGCATGAGCTTCCTCGAGTTCCTTGCCGGCCGCTGGACCGAGATTCTCGGCCTCACGCTGGAACACGTGGTGCTGGTGGTGATCTCCACGGTCGCCGGAGTGTTGATCGCGGTGCCCCTCGGGCTGGCGATCACCCGCATCCCCGCCCTCGGCCGTCCGGTGCTCGGGTTCGCGGGGGTTATCCAGACCGTGCCCTCGCTCGCGCTGTTCGGGCTCCTGATTCCGCTGCCCCTCATCGGCGGGATCGGCAGCCGGACCGCGATCATCGCCCTGGTTCTCTACGCGCTCCTGCCCATCCTCCGGAACACGGTGACCGGCGTGCGCCAGGTGGACCCGGCCATCCTGGACGCCGCGAACGGGATGGGCATGACCGACTGGCAGCGGCTCACGCTCGTCGAGGTGCCCCTCGCGCTGCCGTCCATCTTCTCGGGGATCCGTATCGCGACGGTGGTCGGGGTGGGCCTCGTGACGATCGCCGCCGCGGTCGGCGCCGGCGGGCTCGGATCGCTGATCTTCCGGGGCCTCGCGATGCTCGATTCCCGGCTCCTCTTCGCCGGGGCGATACCCTCGGCAATCCTCGCGTTGCTCGCGGACGCCGGGCTCGCGATGCTCGAGGCGCGGCTCGTGGCCTCGCGCGGGGCGCCCGCATCATGAACGAAGCCATGCGCCGCCGCCGTTTTCTGAGCAGGACCCTTGGTGCGCCGGCGGCGCTCCTGACTTCCGGACTGGGGGGCTTGGGGTGCGGCCCCGGCGGTCCGTCGGCGGTCCTCGGCGCAAAGACGTATTCGGAACAGATCATCCTGGGCGAACTGCTGGCCCGGCTGCTCCGGGCTTCCGGCCTGGCGGTCACCGAGCGGTTCCAGATGCAGACGTTCGTCCTCCACACCGCCATCGTGAACGGCGATCTCGACTGCTACATCGAATACACCGGAACGACCTATTCCGCGATCATGCACGAGACGTTCGTGGCGGGACAGACCGCGGAGGAGATCTACGAACGGGTGAAGGAGCTCTATCGGGAGCGCTTCGACCTGCGGCTCGGGCCCCCGATCGGCTTTGCGAACGACTACGTCATCGCCGTCCCGCGGGACTTCGCAAGGGAAAGGGGCCTCACGACGATCTCCGATCTGGCCCGGATCTCGGACTACCTCTTCGTCGCCGGCTACCCGTTCTTCGAAAGGGCCGACGGGCTGCGCGGGATGATGGACCACTACGGGTTCCGTGAGGCGCCGGAGTCCATCGAGGTCGAGGTGGACATGGTTTTCCAGGTCATGGAGGCCGGTCAGGCCGACGTGGCGGTGGGGAACTCCACCGATGGCCGACTCGCCAAGCTGGACCTGCTCGTCCTCGAGGACGACCTCCGCTGGTTCCCCCCCTACGAGTCGGCGCTCGTCTACCGGCCGGACGCCCACCCGGCGGTGGCGGACCTGGCGGAGCGCCTCGGCGGCGCGATCAGCACCGAGACGATGCGGGCGCTCAACCGCCGCGTGGACGTGGACGGCGAACAGCCGGCCGATGTGGCCGCCGACTTCTTCGCGACACTCGTGAGCTGAACGAGCCGACGAGTCGGCCAGGCGCCCTGATGGCGCCGCCGGCTTGGAACGCCGACCTCTGGTCGGCACAGCGGGCCGAAGGCCCGCGGACGACGTACAGCTATTCGCCTTGGGCGGCTCCGGCTCCGGAACCTGCAGTCTGTCGCGCTGCACCGAGGGACGAGTCCCGTCGGGCAGGTCAGCGCTGCGCCGTGCGCGGTGCAGAGCACCGCGCTTGCCGACCGGAGGTCGGCGTTCCAAGCCGGCGGAACCATCTGGCGGACCAACTCGACGCGCCTTGCGGCCCTGCGGGCCGCGTGCCGACCGGAGGTCGGCGTTCCGAGCCGTTTCCGCCACTTCCATACCTCGTGGCTCGGGAATTCCGCAGGATTTGCGGGATATCACGCTAGAATGGCGTGATGGTTCACGCCAGTATTACCGAAGCGCGAAATGGCTTCAGCGGCCTCCTGAAACACGTGCGGCAGGGCGAGAGCGTTCTCATCACGGACCGCGGCAAACCCGTGGCCCGCCTCGAGCCCTGCCTGGCGTCGGACGATCCACGGATCGCGCGGCTCGAGGCCGAGGGCGTTCTGAGTCCTCCGCGGGAGAAACTGGATCTCGAGGGGTTCCTGAAGGTCCGATTGCCCCGGTTGCCCGACGGCGTTCGCGCCAGCGACGCCGTGACCGCGGACCGGGACGAGGGCTGGTGAAGTACTGGGACAGCTCTGCGCTCGTTTCGCTGATGATCGCGGAAGCCGCGACCGCCGAGCGCCGCGCCCTTCTGGGCTCCGACCCGGAGGTCGTGACCTGGTGGGGGAGTTCGGTCGAATGCGCCTCGGCGTTCCACCGCATCAACCGGGAGCGCCGCCTGGGCGCGACACGGATGCTCCGGTCGTTCGGGCAGCTCCAGGCTCTCGCGGCGGCCTGGCGGGAGGTCGCCCCCTCGGAGCGTCTTCGCCGCCGGGCCGTGCGCCTGCTCGGCGTACACCCACTTCGCGCTGCCGATGCGCTGCAACTGGCCGCGGCGCTGCGCGCTGCCGAGGAGGATCCGGACCTCCTCGAATTCGTGTGCGGCGACGCGCGCCTCGCCGAGGCCGCGCGGCGCGAGGGGTTCACGGTCCGCTGACCGGGTCCGCCCTTCCCCGCCTCAGGCGCCGCCGTCCCTCCAGCACCAGCAGCGCCAGGCCGGTCCCGACGATCGCGAACGCGATGAGCGCGCTTCGCAGGACGATGCGCGCGGTGGCGGCGAAGACGCTGGTCCCGTCCGTGCGGACGCGGACTTCGAGTCCCTCGCCGAGGAGCTGATCGAGCGGGCGGCCCCAGGAGAGGACATTGCCCCGCTGGAGGGGACCGTCGCTGTTGTGCTCCACGATCCTGCCTTCGGTGCGCACCCGGATTTCGACGTGTTCGCCGGGCCGGGGAGAAGCCGCCGGCCGCGGCGCGATGGTCATGGCGAGGTCGAAGCCGCCGTCCGGCGTTTCCCGGTAGGTGCAGTCGCGCCGGAGGAGGGGCGCCGCACAGAGCGCCGTGACCGAGTCGAACCGGACCTCCGCTTCGACTTGGCCGCGCCGTCCGGCGCGGGTCTGGACCAGGGTCAGCCCCTCCGCGGAGAGCCCGTTCGAGAGGGCGAGCGAGGCATCCTCCGTGCCGCTTTCGGGAAGCAGGTCCGCGGCAAGACGGATGACCGAGGCGCCCGACCCGTCGAGGGCGAGCCGGTGGTGCTCCTCCCACGCCGCCGGCGCACACGCGAGGCCGGCCGCCAGGATCAGCGCCGATCCGGCCCGCCCGTAGAATCCGCGCCACCGATGGCCGAAGCGACGCTGCTGCTGGTGGACGGCAACAACCTGCTGTTCCGTTCGTTCTTCGCGATGCCCCGGCTGACCCGTTCGGACGGGCTGCCGAACGGGGCGCTCCACGGCTACGTGGCGACGCTGCGGAAGATCCTGCGCGAGGAGGCTCCCGAGTACGCCGCCGTGGCCTTCGACGCGCCGGGCCCGACCTTCCGTCACGAGGCCTATCCCGAATACAAGGCGAACCGGCCGGAGATGCCGCCGGAACTGGCGCAACAGGTGCCGTTCACGCGGGATCTTTCGCGGGTGCTGGGAGTGACGGTTGTCGAGATCGCCGGGGTGGAGGCGGACGATGTGATCGGAACCCTGGCGCGGGCCGGAAGCGGCAGAGGGTACCGGGTGTTGGTCGTTTCCGGCGACAAGGACCTGCTCCAGCTCGTGGACGACCGGATCCGCGTGGTGCCGCCGGCGGACACCGCCCAGCGGCTCGATCGCGCCGGGGTGGAGGCGAAGCTGAAGGTGCCGCCGGAGTTTGTACCCGACTACCTCGGCCTCGTCGGCGACTCCGTGGACAACATTCCCGGGGTTCCGGGGATCGGCCCCAAGACCGCGGCGACCCTCATCGCTTCCTTCGGCGGGGTGGAGGAGATCCTGGCCCGCACGGGCGAGATCTCCCGCAAGCGGACCGCGGCTCTGCTCGACGAACACGCGGCCTCGGCGCGGATTTCCCGGGAACTCGCCGTTCTTCGCCTCGACGTGCCGGTTCCCGAAGCCGGGAAGGAACTCGACGGACTCCGCTACCGCGGGCCCCAACTGGAAGACGCGCGCAAGCTCCTCGAAGAGCTCGAACTCCGTACCCACGCCCGGGACCTGTCGCCGGCCCCGCCCGCGCGGCTTCCCGAAGTGGGGGAGGCCGCCGGACTGGGGGATGTCGTCCGCCTCCTCGATCGCGCCCGGGACACGGGACGGCTCTCGGTTCATGCGACCTTCGGTCCCGCGCGCGACCGGGACCCGGCGCCGCTCGCCGCGTTGGGGCTCGCCTCCGCGGCCGGGGAGGGCCTGCTGGTGGCGGTCGGTCAGCGCGTCGGCGAGCAGGAACTGGTGGAGGCCTTCCGCCCGGCGCTCGCCGACGGGGTGGCTCTCGCCGGGCACGGGGTACAGCCCTTCGTTCGCTGGTGGCTCGAGCAGGGCGGAAACCTGCCGGTGGTGGCGCATGACTCGCAGGTGGCGGCCTGGCTCCTCAACACCACCCGCCGCGCGCAGGGGTTCGGCGACGTGCTCCGCGACTACCTCGGCCTCTCGCTGCCGGAGGCGGAGGCGCCACCGGCAAGTCTCTTCGGCGCCGCCGCGCCCGACAACCGAATCGCCATCGCGGCGGCCTGGCAACACCGCCTGGCCGACAAGCTCGACGATCTCCTCGAAGCCGAGAAGCTCACCGGTGTCTTCCGGGAGATCGAGATGCCGCTCCTGCCGGTGCTCGCCCGGATCGAAACCCGCGGCATCTGCCTCGACAGCGCGACCCTGCGCGACCTCAGCAAGGATCTCCAGTCCCGGCTCGAGGGGTTGACCGCGCGGATCCACGAGCTGGCGGGAACGCGGTTCGACATCCAGAGCCCCAAGCAGCTCGGCGAGATCCTCTTCGACAAGCTGCAACTCCCGCAGACCGCGAAGACGCAGAAGACCAAGCGCGCCTCCACGCGGGCCGGCGTGCTCGAAGAGCTGGCGCCCCACCACGAGGTGCCGCGTCTCGTGCTCGAGTACCGCGAGGTCGCCAAGCTGAAGAGCACCTACGTGGACCCGCTGCCGGAACTGGTGGCGCCGGGGACGGGGAGGCTGCACACCCGGCTGCACCAGGCGGTGGCCGCCACCGGGCGGCTCTCGAGTTCGGACCCGAATCTTCAGAACATTCCGGTCCGTTCCGACCTCGGCCGGCAGGTCCGGACGGCGTTCGTCGCCGCTCCGGGAAAGCGGCTGCTGTCGGCGGACTATTCCCAGATCGAGCTGCGCATCCTGGCCCACCTGAGCGGCGACCCGGTGCTCATCGAGGCGTTCCGGTCCGGGGAAGACATCCACGCCCGCACCGCGAACGAGGTCTTCGGCGACTTCGGACTCAGTCCGGCGGAAGCGCGCCGGCGGGCCAAGATCGTGAACTTCTCGGTCATCTACGGCAAGACGGCGTTCACGCTCGCGAAGGAGATCGGCGTTTCCACGGGAGAGGCGAAGGCCTTTATCGACGCCTACTTCGACCGCTACGCCCGGGTCCGGGACCTGATCGAATCCATCCGGGAGGAAGCGCGCACGACCGGCCGCGTCACCACGCTCTTCGGCCGCCAGCGGCACATCCCCGAGATCCGCACCACCCAGCGCGCCCGCCGCGAGGCCGCCGAGCGCATGGCGGTGAACGCCCCGATCCAGGGCACCGCCGCCGACCTCATCAAGATCGCGATGCTCGGCGTGGACCGGGTACTGGGGCCCACTTCGGGGGTCGTCCTGCTCCAGGTCCACGACGAACTGCTCATCGAGGTGGAATCGGGCGACGCGGAAGCCGTCGGCGAACTCGTCCGCGGCGAAATGGAGTCCGTCGCCGAACTTCGCGTCCCCCTGGTCGCCGACGTCACGATCGCCGACTCCTGGGAACACTAGGAGTCTGCCCCGCAGAATGCGGCGCAGATTCCTCGGGAACGCCGGCCTCCAGGCCGGCGCGCGCTGGCCGCAGGCCAGCGCACGGTGCTTCGCTGCTCACCCTTCACGGTCCCTCTTGACCTAGGGGGGCCGAGCCAGCGCTCGGCTGCGGGATAACGCGCCTGTGCGGATCTCAGCCGCCGTTGTCCGAACGGCCGATTTCAGCGTTACTCTCCGTTTCCCTCTCGACTCCGAATGATCCGAAGAATCCAGGCCCTCAACTATCGCTGTTTGAGGTACGTGGACCTGGAACTGGACCGATTCCATGTGGCGGTCGGCCCCAATGCAAGCGGAAAAAGCACGTTGTTTGATGTCGTCGCTTTCTTGGGCGACATGGTCCGGGGCGGCGTGGATTTTGCGGTCGCGGAGCGAACCCGAAATTTCCAGGACTTGGTTTGGGGGCGCCCCAAGGACCATCCGCGCTTTGAGTTGGCGGTCGAGTTCGCAGTCCCGGAAGACATTTTGGAGCGTCTTCCACCGGACCGAGGCTACCGGCTGTTCCGGTACGAGGTGGCGGTCGAGGAACGAGACAACGAGGTCCGCATTCACTCCGAGCGGGGGCTCCTGATCCGTGAATCGCAGGGCCTCCAACCCCAACAGCGGACGCTCTTTCCGTTACCGCCTCCGGTTCGGAGTGGGATTCTCACGGGGGGTGGGAGGCCAGGTCTGAGGACCGTGCTCAGCAAATCGCCCCAGAAGCGAGACAACTTCAACATCGAGGTGTCTCCAGAGTCCGGCAAGGGTTGGGCGGTCAGCGTTTCTTTCGGTCCCCATCGATCGGCCCTCGGAAACCTGCCGGAGTCCCCCGAGAAGTTCCCGGCGGCGACTCACGTAAAGCGCACATTGGCCGAGGGTGTGAAGTCTCTGTTCCTGGACGCCGATCGAATGCGCGCGGCCAGTCCGCCGGGGCTCCGTCGGAACGGTTTCGCCCCTGACGGATCGAACCTCCCCTGGGCGGTGAAGGCGCTCAGGGAGGAGCACGCCGATGACTATTCCCTGTGGATGGACCATGTCCGAACAGCCCTGCAGGATTTGCAGGACGTCTCGGTCGTCGAGCGCGCAGAAGATCGGCATCTCTATCTCACTCTTGGCTACAAGACCGGGGTCACCGTGCCGTCCTGGATGGCTTCCGATGGCACCTTGCGTTTCTTGGCGCTGACACTCCTCGCTTACCTGCCGTCGTCCGGGATTTACCTCATTGAAGAACCCGAAAACGGGCTTCACCCCTTCGCCCTGGATGCCGTGTACGACGCGCTTGCCTCCGCCCATGACTCGCAGGTCTTGTCGGCAAGCCATTCTCCGGCATTCCTGAAACTCGCCGATCCCGAAGAAGTCCTCTGTTTTGCCAAGAACGCCGAGGGAGCCACCGACATTGTGCGTGGTGACCGCCATCCCCTGCTCCGGGATTGGCAGGGAAGGGCGGACACTCAACTCCTCTTTGCGACCGACGTGATCGGCGGATGACTTCTTCGGAAGTCAGGGACTTGGTGGTACTCGTCCCTGACTCGGATATTGAACAGACTGTTCGAGGCCTGCTTCCGAGGGTTGGCAATCTCGGAATCCGGCCGCTCGACTGGACTGTGGCGCGCCATCCGGATCGGGACCCTGGGTGCCGCGTGCGCGCGGCCCAACTTCTCCGGCCTTATCTGTCGAGTTTTGGGTACGCGCTCGTTGTTTTTGACCGTGACGGAAGTGGAAGTGATCGCCCGAGAGAGGTAATCCAGAATCGCGTCGAAGAAGAACTGTTCAGCAACGGCTGGATGGATCGCGCCAAAGCAATCGTGATTGAGCCCGAGCTCGAAGCGTGGCTGTGGAGCGGTTCACCGCTGGTCTCCGACGAACTGGGCTGGGGCAGCGACTATCGGGGTCTTCGCCGGCACCTGACATCGGTCAATCTCTGGCCGGAGGACAATCCGAAGCCTCCAGACCCGAAACGAGCTGCACGAGAAGCCATGCGCGTCGCTCGCGTCCGAAGGCGGGCGCGCCGATCCCCAGCGAAATTCCGGCGGCTCGCGAGTCAGGTTGACGCGACCGTCCTCGGCAGTTGCCGGGATCCGGCCTTCGGTGAACTCATCGAGACGCTGAGGCGTTGGTTTCCCGGAACTCTTGATCGGTGATTCGCGGACGTTCCTCGATTCCAGCCCGCGGGCCACGTCAACTCGCCGGGTTACCGTGGTGCGTTCCCGGCGGCGTACATCGCGCGGAGGACCTCCCGAATGTCCGGCGCGTCCTTGAGGATCTCCGTCTCGGCGAAGGAGACGAACTCCGGGGGAATGCCGTAGAGGGCTTCCGCGACCGAGCCGGCGATCGCGGCCAGGGTGTCGGCGTCCCCACCCAGGGAGACCGCGTTCCGGACGGCCTGCTCGAAGTCCGCCGCTTCGAGCGCGCAGACGAGCGCCTCCGGCACGGTGCGCTGGCAGGTCTCGTTGTACTCGTAGGTCTCGCGGATGGTCGCGACGTCCCGGGAGAGGTCGTATCCGTAGGTTCCGGCGATGGCGGCCGCGATCGAGCCGGACGTCTCTTTCCGGAACGCCAGCCAGATCGTGTGGGTCGTGGCCCGGGCGCCCTTCAGGCCCTCGGGATGATCGTGGGTGATCCTCGTGACCCGGTCGGCGGCGGCGAGCGCCTCGGCCAGGGGCCGGCGGCGGTTCAGGAAGGCGGCGGGGGAGACCCGCATGGCCGCTCCGTTCCCGTAGCTCCCGTAGGGGGCCGGCGTTTCCTCGTGAATCCACCGGCCGAACCGCCCACCCCAACTGCACGCCGGGTAGCGGCGGCACCAGGCCTGCATCGTGGCCGCGGGATCGCGTCCGTTCACCAGGATATCGGCGACGGCGGCGGTACAGACGGTGTCGTCGGTGAAGTGGCATCCGGGACCGAAGAATTCGAACCGGGTGGAACGGAAGTTCCCGAACTCGTAGCGCGAGCCGACGGTGTCGCCGATGACCGCGCCGTACATGTTCGGGCCGGTCAGCCCTTCAGGTAGATCCGGTCCGGGTCGAGTTCCTCCCGGAGCAGGCGGAGCATCGCCTCGTCCGGCGCCTCCGTGGCTGTGAGCGGCGAATCCACCTTGAGATCCCAGCCGGTCGCCTCCCGCACCTGTTCCAGCGTCACGCCGGGATGGACCGACTCCAGCGTCATTTCCCGCGTCCCCTCGGCGAAGCCGTAGACCCCGAGGTCGGTAATCACCCGGGTGGGCCCGCCGCCGGGCGCCCCCAGCGCCTCGCGGCTGGTCCCGCCTTCGGCCCACCCCACGGTGGTGCGGAAGTCCAATCGCTCCACGAACTTCCTTCGGTCCTGCCGCGCGATGACCACGGTCCGGCGCGCGTTCAGGGCGATGTCGGGGGCCCCCCCGGCGCCGGGAAGCCGCACCCTGGGGTGGTCGTAGTCGCGGCCCACCACCGTCGTGTTGAGGTTTCCGTAGCGGTCGATCTGGGCGGCCCCCAGAAAGCCGAGGTCGGTGCGCCCGCCCTGCAGGAAGTAGAGGAACGTTTCCGCCATGGGGAGCACCTGGGCCGCGCCGCTGACCAGGCACGGGTCCCCGATCGAGATCGGCAGGCGCACGGGCCGGGCGCCGAAGACGCCGGACTCGTAGATGAGGTGGCAGCGCGGTGCGTGCAGCCGGAGCGCGAGCTGGACCGCCAGGTTGGGAAGTCCGACCCCGACGAACACGCAGTCCCCGTCCCGCACCTCGCGGCACGCGGCGAACACCATGATCTCCGCCCGCGTCGGCGCGCCCGGGCCGTTCGTCACCGGTAGTCCCCGTAGTCCACCGGGCCCGCGAGGCGGGGTCCCGGGCGGAGGCGGTTCCGCGTCTCTTCGCCGAGGCGGGCCAGGTAGGCGGCCCGGTCCGGCAGGCCGTGCACCCACTCGTCCAGATACCGCTCCAGTTCCGCCGGATCGCGCGTGATGCGGTCCCACGCGAGGTAGGCGGCGTTGTCCCGGTCGTAGTAGCCCTGCACGAAACTCGGATGGGCGCTCCACGGCTCCTCCACGACGGCGTCCACCACGACCGAGGGGATCTGGGTGCGGTTCGGATCGGCGCGCACCACGTCCTCCGGGACGACCTCCTCGACCACCACGATCACCCGGCGCGCCGCGAAGGCCGCTTCCCGCTGCGCGCCCGTCAGGCCCCAGATCTGGGTGTTTCCCCGGGAGTCGGCGCGCTGGGCGTTCACGATGGCCACGTCGGGATGAAGCGCCGAAACCGCGTCGAGGATCTCCCCGGTGAAGGGACAGGTGACCTGCTTCAGGTGCGGATTCACCCGGGGCAGGTCGGTGCCCCGGTAACCGCGCAGCGGGAAGAAGGGAAGGCCCGACGCGGCCGCCTTGTAGCGGCAGAGCAGCCCGAAGTGGGAGTACTCCTCGATTTCGAGAGGCCCCGGATAGTCCCGTTCGACCGCCCGCCGGATCGCGTGCAGCGAACCGACGCCCGGGTTGCCGAGCCAGCCGAAGATGAGTTTCGAGGCCGTGCCGGCCGCGACCATCTGGTCCATCAGCAGGTCCGGCGTCAGGCGAACGAGCGCGAGGTCCCGCCGCCGCTGGCGGATGATCTCCTGGCCGGCCGCGAAGGGAATCAGGTGGGTGAAACCCTCCAGCACGACCGTGTCCCCGTCGCGCACGAAGCGGGACACCGCCTCGCGCATGGTGAGAACCTTGGACTCGGACAGGGAGATCGCCTCGCTGACGGATTATCCGTGCGCCGCTACCCGCGCCGCTCCAGCCATGCCCTGAGTCGCCGCGTCTCTTCGGCGGCGCCCGGGTCGCGTTCCGTCTGCCAGAGCCGGGTCTGGACCACGAAGCGGTCCATGTCGCCGGGCGGCGTTTCCTGCTCGAGGATGCGGCTCACCCGGCCGCGAAAGAACGCGCCCCAATGCGGCTGGCGGCCGTCGAGGTCCGTGAAGCCGTACTCCCTGGCCAGATCCCAACTCGAGAACAGGCCCCCGCTCTTTTCTCCGACGTTCGGATCGGCGGCCAGGGCCGCCACCGCGCGGCCGACGAAGCAGGGCGTCTCGGACTCGGCGAAATAGGGATCCTTCCCGATGGCGTCCCGCCAGTTCTCCTCGGTGACCCCGAAGTGGTCGAGCACGGCCTCGGAACGCAGAAAACCGGGGGTGAGGGCGAGCGCGGTCACCCGCTGCGCGCGCAGATCGGCCGCCATCGCGTAGGCGAGCCGGATGACCGCGTTCTTCGCGAGGTCGTAGAAGAGATTGCCGCGATACCCGAGGGTGTCGCCGTCGGTCACCTCGACGATCAGTCCGGAGCCCTGTTCCACCATGAGCGGTGCTCCGTGGCGGCTGGTGACGATGTGGGTGTGGACGGCGCGTTCGAGCAGGGTCTGACCCCGGGAGATGGAGAGCTCCCAGAAGGGCGTTCCCCACTCGGTCAGCGGATCGCCGCCCCAGATGTCGTTCACCAGGACGTCCAGGCGGCCGGCATCGGATCGGACGCGCGCGAAGAGCGCTTCGACCTCTTCCTCGACGCTGTGGTCCACCCGCACGGCGATCCCCCGCCCTCCCTCCGCGGTAGCCAGTTCCGCGGTTTCCTCGATCGTCTCGGTGCGTCCCGGCGTGGCCGGCCGCCCCCGGACGCTGCGTCCGGTGCAGTAGACGGTGGCCCCCGCGGCCCCGAGCATGCGCGCGACCCCGCGTCCGGCGCCGCGGGTCGCGCCGGCCACCAGGGCTACCTGGTCCCGGAGGGGCCTGTCCGCCACCTGGAACTGCTCCGCTCCTGGAATCACCCGGCGGCGGCGGCCAGGCGGCTTCCGATCTCGGCGATTTCCTCACTGCTGACCGTGAGCGGAGGGGCGAGCACGACCAGGTCTCCCTGTCCCTCCGGTCCGCCGACCGGGTACACGAGCAAGCCCCGCTCCCACGCCGAGGCGGCGAACTGCCGGGCGGAGATCCCTCCGGCGCTTGCCGGATGGAGCGCGATTCCCGCGAGCAGCCCGCGGGCCCACCAGCCTTCGACGGCCGGTGCTCGTCCGAGCGGTTCGAGAGCGGTGCGGAACGCGTCCTCCAGGGACGCCGCCCGCCCGACGAGCCCCTCGTCCCGGATCAGCCTGAGGACTTCGCGGATGACCGCGGCGACCACCGGGTGGTGCGAGAACGTGAACCCGTGCCGGAAGTCGGGGGCGACCGCCTCGACCACCTCGCGCCGCGCGACCACCGCGCCCCCGGGCACGAAGCCCGAGGTGAGCCCCTTCCCGAGGACCACGATATCCGCCTCCACCCCGGCGTACTCGGAAGCGAGGAAGCGTCCGGTCCGGCCGCAACCGCTCAGCACCTCGTCCGCGATGAGGAGGACGCCGTGCCCGTCGGTCGCGCGGCGGACGGACCGCAGGTAGTCCTCGGGGGGTGCGAAGCCTCCGGCGGAAGCGCCGAGCACCGGTTCGACCAGCACCGCCGCCACGTCTCCGCTCACCTCCTCGAGCGCCTGGACCACCTCCCGCGCACAGGCGACTTCGCACTCCGGATAGCGGAGCTTCAGAGGGCAGCGGGGACACCAGGGCGCGGCGACGAGCGGCATCTCGGTGAGCAGCGGAAGGTAGGGCGCCCGGAGAGCGTCCCGCCCCGAGACGGCGAGAGCTCCCAGGGTGTTGCCGTGGTAGCCGGGCCGCTGGGAGACGATCTTTCGCCGCTGGGGCCGCCCGGTTGCGACCGCGTGGGCGCGCGCCAGCTTGATCGCGGTCTCGACGGCTTCGGCGCCTCCCGGGGTGAGATAGACCTTGGCGTCCCGGTAGGCCGGAGGGAGCGCCGCGATGAGCATCGCCGCGGCCTCTTCCATGGCCTCGGTCGTGAACTGGGCGCCATGCACGTACGCCACGTCTTCGAGTTGGTCCGTGGCGGCCCGGACAACCTCCGGCCGTCCGTGCCCCACGCTGATCGTGAGCGCACCTCCACAGGCGTCCAGCCAGCGGGTCCCGTCATCGCCCTCGATCCAGGCGCCGGCCGCGCGTTTCGCGAGCCGGTAGGTGCGCTCCAGATCCCGGTAGAAGACGGGGCTGTCCGGGTAGCGGAAGGTTGCGGCTCCTTCGGAGGACCCGTTCATGGAGCGGCGGGTGCTTCCGGCAGGATGCCAGGGAGATCCCCGATCGCCGGCAGCAACACGTCCGGGGCCGCCGACCGGAGCATCGCCTCGCTGCTGAAACTGCTCACGACGGCCGCGGTCAGCGTCCCGGCGCTCCTGCCCATGGTGACGTCTTCCGGCCGGTCGCCCACGTAGAGCGCGTTCCGCGGTTCCACGCCGAGTTGCGAGAGCGCCCGGAGGAGGCCCTCGGAGTGGGGCTTCTTGTGGCGCACGTCCTCGAAAGCCACGAGAGCCTCGAAGCGATCCGCAAGTCCCAGGCGGTCGAGGTCCTGGAGAAACCGCTGCCGGTCGGCGCTCGTGACCACTCCGAGCCGCAGTTCCCGTTCCGACAGGGCGTCCAGCGCGCCTAGGGCATCCGGGAACAGTCTCACCGCGTGACGGCGTTCCCGGTACTTCGCGCTCCAGACGGCGCCGGCCTCGTCCCAGCGCGCCTCGGGGATCCCGAGTTGCCGGTAGGTCTCGTGCCAGTCGGGCCGGTAGGTGGCCTGGTAGCGGGCTTCGTCCATACGGATTCCGAAATGCCGGAAAACCGAGAGGGAGGCATAGCGGGTGGTGGCGAAGCTGTCCGCCAGGGTGCCGTCCCAGTCGAAGAGGACAGCGGCGACGGTGGACATGCGACGGGGAAGCGGGAGCGAGCCTACCCCACGGAGAAACCGCTCCGCGCCCCTTCCCGACGGGTAGAATCCGCGCCGATGCCGACCTGCCGCTCCTCCTTCATGGAGACCGGAATTCCCGAGATCGGGCGGCTCGAACTGCTCACGACGGATGAGGGTCTCGTCGGGATCCTTTTCTGTGACGAGCGCCGCTCCCGAGCCTCCGCCGCCTGGCGCCGGCGGAACGTCGAGTCCGCGGTTCCGGCCGCGCCCGGAGCGCACGACCGCTACGCGCGCCAGATCCGGGAATACCTGGCCGGCGAGCGGCGTGAGTTCACGTTCCCGCTCCACCGGACCGGCACACCCTTCCAGCGCGCCGTTCTCGATGCCGTGGCGCGCGTGCCGTTCGGCGCCCGGGCCAGCTACCAGGACATCGCCCGCGCGGTCGGAAACCCGGCGGCCTGCCGCGCGGTCGGCGCCGCGAACGGCGCGAATCCGCTGCCGCTCGTCATCCCCTGCCACCGGATCGTGGGGGCCTCGAAGAACCTGACCGGATACGGCGGCGGCCTCGACGCGAAGCGCTGGCTGCTCTCCCTCGAATCCCCAGCCCGGCTCGCCCTGGCGTCCTGAGCCGGCCCGCGCTTCTCCCCCACCGACTGACATGACCTCTCTCCCAATCTCTCGCGCTCCGGCAATCGGGTCGTACCGCTGGGCGGCCCTGTTGCTCGTCCTCTTCCTCCCCGCCTGCGGAGGGGGTGGTGACTCGGTGTCTCCCGAGACCGAGCCCGCCGCCGAAACGACCCCTATGGAAACCACCACGCCTCCAACCACTCCCGAATCCGATCTGCCCACGCCCGGTCCGTCCGCGGTGCTGATGCGCACGAGCCTCGGCGATCTGACCATCGAGCTGTACCCGAACGAAGCGCCGCGGACCGTCGCGAACTTCCTCCAGTACACCGAAGACGGCTTCTACGACGGCACCATCTTTCATCGGGTAGTCCGCGGGTTCGTGATCCAGGGCGGGGGCTTCACCGCCGAGATGGTGGAAAAAGAGACCCGCGAACCCATCGAGAACGAGGCGGAGAACGGTCTCATGAACCTGAGGGGCACGCTCTCGATGGCGCGGACCATGGATCCGCACAGCGCGACCTCGCAGTTCTTCGTGAACACCAAGGACAACGCCATGCTGGACCACACGTCGCCCACGCGGCCGGGATGGGGCTACGCCGTGTTCGGCAGGGTGATCTCGGGGATGGAAACCGTGGACCAGATCGAAGCGTCCCGGGTGGTGAGCCGCGCCGGACACAACGACGTGCCGGAGACGCCGATCGTCATCGAGTCGGCGACCGTCGTCGCCCGGTAGCAGCCTGCGCCGCAGCCAGGAGCGCCGCTCTTCAGAGCGGCATCGTCCCGCGCAGCGGGACGAAACTCCCCTCCTTGCTTCCCCGCATGGCGGAGCACGACACGAGGACAGCGTTGTGCCATCCCGGTCCAGGTCCCGGCAACGAGCACCCGGCAACACGGGAGTTTCGCGGCGCGCCGCGCCGCGATGCCGGCCTGAAGGCCGGCGTTCCTTTCCCGGGGGAGCGCTGGCTTCCAGACCGGCACTGCCTGCCGGAGGCAGGCGAAACAGGCAGCGTAAAAGACGTTGGTTTCAGACCGGCCCGCACACCGCGATCAGGACTTCCGGCCAGCCGCTGGCGGCCCCGAGCGGGTAGGGGGCATGCCGCGCCTCGCCCTCGCCGGGAAGGCGGAGGATGTTGCGCACCTGGTGCAGCTTGCGCGCCAGGACTGGGGAGCGCGCCGCGAGGGCTTCCAGCCGCCGCTTGTGTCCGTCGGAAGCCGGCGTCTGGCCGTACCACTGGAAGCGGTCGAAGCCGGTTCGCAACAGGCTCTCGAACTCGGAGCGGTCGTACTCGCGGACGTGGAACGGATTGTCGGGCCGGTCCGTGAGCGTCCGGCCCGGGCTGATCACCTCCCGTTCCGGCGTCGAGCAGAGGAAGACCCCTCCGGGAGCGAGAACGCGCCGCGCCTCCCGAACTACCGCCTGGTCGTCCTCCACGTGTTCGATCGTTTCGAAGGACGCGTAGAGATCGAAGCTCGCGTCCCGGAAAGGGAGGCGCGAAGCGTCCGCGAGGACCCCGCGGAGAGCGCCGGCCCCGGAAGCCGGAAGCTCCGCCTCCTGGAACGCCTCGGGGGAGAGATCGGCGGAAACGACCGAGCGCGCGTTTCCGGCCCTGAGGATTCCCGATCCGTATCCGGCGCCGGACGCGAGGTCGAGCACCCGCTTGCCCGCGGCGTAGCCCGCCGCCCAGCGGTAGCGGGCCACGTGCTGGTTCCGGAGCCAGGGCGAGGCGAACCGGTGCAGCGCGAGTCGTTCCACGGGACTTGGTGTTCTATCTTCGCCCAGGAGCCTGTCCCGGTAATCTCGTTGCATTCGACGGCCGATGCATCCCGGCTGAACGCTTCGCTCATCGTTGCGCTTCGGTCGAAAGAGCGCTGCTATTCCTCCCTCGCGCGCCTCGTCAGCCGGGCGCCTCGACCCTCTCGGTGCCTCACGACATTACCGGGACAGACTCCTCCCGAGTGACGTTCCCGAAGCTGCAATGAAACGCGACGACTCCGGGGTGAGCGCCTGTTTCCCGGCTTTCAACGACGATGGTTCCATCGCCTGGGTCGTTCACCGGGCCCGGGAGGCGCTCGAGGGCACGGGCCGCGACTTCGAGATTCTGGTCCTGAATGACGGGAGCGTGGATCGGACCGCCGAGGTCCTCGAGCGCCTGGCCGGGGAGATTCCGGAGCTGAGGACGCTCCGGCACGCGCGGAACCGGGGCTACGGGGCCACCCTCCGGGATCTCTTCGCCGCCGCCCGCTTCCCGCTGGTCGTCTATACCGACGGGGACGGCCAGTTCGACCCTTTCGAACTCACCCGGCTCCTGGAGGCACTGTCTTCCGACCTCCAGTTGGTGAACGGCTTCCGCCGGACGCGGGCGGACGGGCCGCTCCGCCGGCTTCTCGGCCCCCGCTTCCATCGGGTGATCGCGGGCACGTTCGGGCTGCCGGCGCTCCGGGACTGGGACTGCGACTTCCGCCTGTTCCGGCGCGACCTGCGGATCGAGGCCTCGATGAGTTTCGACGACGGGACCGCCGTGGTGGAGTTCCTCGCCGCGCTCGGCGACCGGGGAGTCCGCTTCGCCGAGGTGGAGGTGAGCCACCACGAGCGCCGCGCGGGCGAGAGCCAGTACTTCCAGCCCCGGTCGGTGGTCGCCGGCCACCGGAATCTGCTCCGGCTCTGGCGCCGGCGGGGGTCGCCTCCGATCCGGCTGGGGGCGTGGTGGAGCACCGACGCTCGTTGACAGCCTGGGGTGAAGCTCACTTGGCCCGGTTGTGGTGAAAGTGCAGTTCCGCCCGATGACGGGGCCGGCTGGGAACGCCGACCTCCAGGTCGGCACGCGGCCCGCAGGGCCGCACCGGCGTACCGCTCCCGGGCCGGATGGCGGTGCCAGACGCCCTTGCCGCATTCCGGCGCGCAGCAGGTACACGTTCGCCCGCCGGAGGCGGGCGGTGCCGGCCTGAAGGCCGGCGTTCCCAGCACGCCACGTTCGCCTCAGGCTGTCAGCGAGCCAGCGCGACCACTCCGGCGCCCTCGCGCACCGCGACCACTCCGGCGCCCTCGCGCACCGTGACCACCCGGTTGTCCGCCGGGAGGTCGCCGAGACGCTCCGTCTCTCCACCCGGCCAGCGCACCGCGACGTCCAGGACCGCCGCTCCGCCCCCGGCCCCGAGGTGCACCCGGGGATCGTTCGACGACAGGAAACTCCCGCTGCGGTGCGCCTCGCGGACCCGCCGCACTCCGTCCGCGGTGGAAAACGCCACCCTGACCCCGGTCCCGTCGCGCGGCGCCCGGGCTCCCACGAACTGCAGCGTCACCCCGCGTCCCTCGCTCGCGTTTCGGAACACCGCGGCCGCGTCATCCACGTTCACGACCACCAGATCGGGCAGGCCGTCGCCGTCGAGGTCCCCGAAGGCGACCCCCCGGCTGGACCGTTCGGGCCCGTCCCACGCTTCTTCGACAAACGTCCCGCCGCCCTGGTTCCGGAAGACCTGGTTCTTCATCAGGTAGCGCGTGCCGCTCCCGGCGGCTTCGGCGTCCGGATAGACGTGTCCGTTGGCGACGAAAAGGTCGAGCCAGCCGTCGGCGTCCAGATCGACGAAGCGGGTCCCCCAGCCCAGGTAGAACCAGCCCGGCATGCGCAGCTCGTTCCGGGTGGTGCTGTCTTCGAAGAACCCGCTTCCGGCGTTCCGGTAGGCGGTGTTCGTGTCGTGCGAGAAGTTGGTGACGAAGAGATCGAGCTGGCCGTCCTCGTCGAAGTCGCCGGCATCCACCCCCATGCCGGCCTGGGCGAGGCCGTCCACGTTGTAGGCGGTCCCGGCGAGGAGCGCCTGCTCGCTGAACCGTCCCTGGCCGTCGTTCACGAAGAGGTGGTTCGGCACCGAGTCGTTCGCGACGTAGAAGTCGGTATCCCCGTCCCCGTCGAGGTCTCCGGTCACCACCCCCAGCCCGTAGCCGGCCTCGGCCGCGGCAATTCCCGATGCCGCGGTGAAATCCTCGAACGTCCCGTCTCCCCGATTGCGGAAGAACCCGTCTTCCGCCGGTATCAGCCCCGAGGGACCGCAGAAGACCGGCAGCCCGAACCAGACGCAGCTCGCCGCGGCGCCCGGGAGCGGGAGCGATTCGATGGAATCCGCCGTGTAGCCCAGCACCACCAGGTCCAGGTCGCCGTCGTTGTCGGCGTCGAGAAACGCCGCGGAGGCGGAGAAACCCGGATGCGAGGCTCCTCCGGCCCCCGGCGCCCGCTCGAACGTCCCGTCGCCCCGATTCCGGTAGAGGACGTTCTCTCCGAGATTCGTCACGTAGAGGTCGGGGAAGCCGTCGTTGTCGACATCCGCCGCCGCGACTCCGTACCCCCAGCCGGTGTCGCCGACGCCCGCGGAGTCGGTCTGGTCGGTGAACCGGAAACCCCCTTCGTTCCGGAAGAGCCGGTTCGGCAGTCCGGGACCGGGAGTCCGGTCGTCCAGCGGGGCGCCGTTGACGAGGTAGAGGTCGAGGTCGCCGTCCTGGTCATAGTCGAGGAGCCCGGCGCCTGCCCCGAGGGACGAGACGATGAACCGCTTCTCCGGTTCTCCGCTCACGTTCCGGTAGTCGATGCCGCTGGCGCCGGTCACTTCCTCGAGGCGGATCTGGCCGCCGGCGGCGCTGAACCGGGCCGGCCCCGGCAGAAGGACGAGGACCGCGAGCGCGACGGGGACTCCCCGCCGGGCGCGCGCCTGCCCGAACGTCACCGGTTCCGGCCGAGGCGCGCCGCCGCTTCCCGGAGTTCGGCGTTGTCCGGCCAGTCGGAGAGCGCGGCCTCGAGCACCCCGAGCGCTTCGTCCGTCCGTCCGCTCGCGGCCAGCGACTCGGCGTAGAGCAGGTGGTGCACGGGCTCCGCGGCGGCCAGGGTCAGGAGCCGGCCGGACTCCTCGACCGCGAGCCCCGGGGCGCCGCCGACGATGAGGTGGGCGACCAGCGCCTTCTTGGGCTCGGGGGCTCCCGGATTCGCGTTGATCATCGCCTTCAGCTCGTTCGTCCGGTCCGAGAAGCGCCTGAGTTCGGCGAAACGCTGGAGGTGTCCGCGTCCTTTTTCGACCTGCGCGGGATCACCGCTCCGCACCAGCAGGTTCCCAAGATGCAGATGCGGTTCGGGCAGGGTGGGAGCGGCTGCGATGGCCGCTTCCAGCCGCCGGGCGGCTCCGGACGCATCGTCGGTGGCGAGCAGGGCCTGGCCGAGCGTCGTCAGGCCACCGGCCAACTGCGTCCGGCTCGGGGCGGAGCCCTCATCCCCGACCGCGGGCGTCAGCACCGGGATGGCCTCGGCGCTGCGGTCGGCCTCGTGGAGCAGCAGACCCAGGCGGTAGCGGGCGCGGGCGTGATCGGGGTCGAGTCGAAGGGCCTCCCGATAGGCGCGCTCGGCCGCCTCGCCGTCCTGCAGGTAGTGGAGTACGTCGCCGTTCGCAAACTGCGCTTCGGGGCTGTCCGGGGCCGCCCGGGCGGCCTCGGCGCACGCCTCCCGGGCCTCCTCCAGCCGCTCTTCGCGCGAACGCAGCAGGCAGATCTCGAACAGCGTTCCGGGATTCCCCGGTTGGAGCGCCAGCGCGGCTTCGAGGTGCGGAGCAGCGAACGCGAACTGGCCGAACTCGGAATAGAGCGCCCCCAGGTGGTGACGGGCCTCCCAGGAATCGGGGTCCGTCTGCGCGGCCTGCTGCAGCGCCGCGAGGCCTTCCGGCGTGCGGCCCTCCTGAACGTACAACACGCCGAGAGGCGCCAGGACCTCGGGACGCCCGGGGTACTCCCGCCGCAGTTCTTCCATCCTTCGCACCGCTTCCTCGCGCTCCCCCAGCCGGCCGAGCACCATGGCCAGATCCCGGCGCGCCTCCGGATGGCGCGGGTCCCGCGCGAGCGCCTCGCGCAGCGACTCGGCCGCTTCCGGGAGCTGTCCCAGGGCAGTGAGCGCAGTTGCCCGAAGCAGCGGCCCGTTGGGGCTCGCCGGCACGAGGCGGCCGAACTCCTCCGCGAGCGAAACGGCTGCCGGCAGGTCCCCGAGCCGCAGCCGGGCCACCGCGAGCATCCAGAGCGCCTGCGGGTCTGCCGGATCGGCGCTCCGCGCCCGCTCGAGATGCGGGAGCGCTTCCTCGATGCGTCCCTCCTCGACCAGTCGCCGAGCGGTCGCCAGCGGGTCCGTCTGGGCGCCCGTGGTCGCGGCGAGGACCGAGACGAGGAGGGCGAAGTGAACCCGGCCGGTGGCGCGGTGGCGGCGGCAGGGCGCTTCCCGTCCGGTCGTCATGGATTCAGCGGCCGAAGTATCGCAAGACCGCACGGCGGGCCGCAGAGTCTCCTTGCCCGCTTTGCGCGCCGGTTTCGCGGGCACTACCATGAACCGGCCATGTTCCCGAGGTTCCCTGGAGTTTCGCCGCATCTTGCGGCGCTCTTCGTCGCCGGCCTCTTCGCCGCCGTTCCTGCTGCAGCCCAGGAGGAACTGAGCGAAAAGGAGAAGGTCGCGGCGCTCCCGGAGCACTGGCGCGTCTGGTACGAGGAAGAGGTTCCCTATCTCATCACCGACCGCGAGAAACGGGTGTTCCTGACGCTCACCTCGGAGCAGCAACGGGACGCGTTCATGGGAGCGTTCTGGAGGAAACGGGACCTGAACCCCTCGACTCCGGAGAACGAGTTCCAGATCGAGCACTACGAGCGGCTCGACTACGTGAACAACTGGTTCGGGCGGAGCACCTTTCGCCAGGGTTGGCAAACCGACCGCGGCCGCTACTACATCCTGCTCGGGGCTCCCCGTTCCATCCAGAACTACGAGGCCCGGGACGAGATCTACCCGACGGAACTCTGGTTCTACAACAACTCGGAACTGAAGCGGTTCGGGCTGCCGGCGTTCTTCTACCTGCTCTTCTGGAGACGGCACGGCGTCGGTGAACTACAGCTCTACGACCCCATATCGGACGGCCCGGCGGCGCTCCTGACCGGCTATCAGCCGGAGCGCCAGGACTTCCGCGACGAGGTGGAGCGCGCCTACGAGATCCTCTACGAGTTCGACCCCGAAATCGCGAACGCGGCCATGTCGTTCCGCACCGACGAGCAGGACATCACCCGCTTCCAGGCGGTGCCGTTCGGCTCGCTGTCCCTGCTCGGGGACATCCACGAAGTGCCGTTCCGGGGCCTCGACGACAGCTACGCCGACCGGCTCGATTTCGAGCGCGGCGCCATCGAGGCCGACTACCTGTTCACCTACGTTCCCGGGCACGGTGCGGTGGCGGTCCTTCCCGGCCCGGAGAACGCCTCCTTCCTGCACTGGGTCGTCCAGGTGGACGCCCAGTACACCTCCTTCATCCGCAACGAGGATCGCGCCACGTATGACACCTCGTTCATCGGCACTGTCGAAGCCGTCCTCCGCGACGACCCCGGGCAGGTCGTCACCGAGTTCCGCAAGGAGTCCTTCGTTTCGCTGACCGATGAACAGGCCCGCGGAACCCTGCAGCGGCCGTTTTCCTGGTCTGGAGTCCTGCCGCTGATCCCGGGGGACCACACCGTCCGGATCGTGCTCCGGAACCGGGCCTGCGGTTCCCGCGACGAGACCGACTGCGCGAAGAGCTACACGCTCGTCGAAACCGATGTCAGCGTGCCCCCGCGTGATGGAACCCCGCGCCTCAGCGACCTCGTGCTGGGGCGGCGCATCGAAGCCGGTCCGCCGCAGTACCGGCCGTTCCGCATCGGTTATTCCGGAATCGTGCCGAACCCGCAGGGGGTCTACACCGTCGGCGAGAACTTTGTCGGCGCGGTGGCGCCGGAGAGCGCGCCCGACGGGGCGTCCGTCCGCTTCCGGATCGTGAGCCGCGAGCCGCTGACCGATGGCGAAGTGGTCTATGCGAGCGACGCGTCGGCCGAGCCGGATGCGGCGACCGGTCTCGTGGCGCTCGATTTCTCGCTGATCGACATCGGCGCCGCCCGCTACGAGTTCCAGGCCGACCTGCTCGACCGGGCCGGCGGCGTGTTATCCACCCGGCGGGCCGAGTTCTCGGTCTCGCCCCGCGGGAACCTGATCGAGGCGGGCTTCCACGGCACCATGCTTCCCTTCGGCCCGGAGAACCCCGGGTTCACGAGCCTCGCCCTTGCCGAGCAGTTGATGGCGCTCGAACGGAAGGAAGAAGCCCGGCCGGTGGTCGAGCAGGCGGTCGCCATGGCGCCCCGTCTCGGACGGGCCCGCGAACTCCTCGCCCGGCTCGAGATCGAGGCGGGCAACCCGGCCAGGGTCGTGGAGCTGCTGGAGCCCGTGTACGCGCACGTCCAGGACCGCTACGGCCTGCTCCGGGTGCTCGGGGAGGCGTACTTCCACCTGGCCCGCTACGAGGAGGCCGAAGACCTGCTGGCGCGAGCCATCCTGCTGGAGAACCCGGACACCCGGAGCCTCAACCTGCTGGGACTCGCCCGCTTCCAGGTCTCCGACTTCAGCGGCGCCCGGGAGGCGTTCGAGCGCTCCCTGGCGCTTGACGCGGAACAGCCGCAGGTCGAAGAGGCGCTGACCCGGGTCGGCGAAGCCGAACGCGGCGCCCAGCCGCGCCAGGAACGGGAGCGCTGAGCCGCGCGGGATCGTCAATCCCGTGCGAGGCCGGAGATGATCGCTGAACGAATCCGCCAGCTTCCCGACGTGGCGGTCGGGATCGGCTTCCTGTTGTTCTTCCTCGTGGGCGGCGGTGGCGCTGGAGCCTGGATTCAGTGGCGACTGGAGAGGGTCTCCTGTCAGGTGGATCCATCCGGCCTGACCAGTCCCTTCATCCCGCTGCCGGATTGAAGTCGCCGGCTAGGGCGCTGGCGCTATCCGTTCGACCTTGATGTCGCTGGTGCGGCGCATTGCCTGGGCCATGTCGTAGGCGGCCTGCAGGCGGTACCAGGTTTCGGCGCCGCCGCCAAAGGCCTTGTCCAACCGAATGGCCATCTCCGCCGAGATGCCGGCACGGGCGTTCACGACGTCCGAGAGCTGTTTGCGGCTGACACCAAGCCGTGCCGCAGCTTCGGTCACGGTAAGCCCGAGCGGCTCCAGGCAGTCGTGGCGGACGGAAAGCCCGGGATGGGGCGGGTTCTTCATCGCCATCTCAAGTTTCTCCTTCAGTGGTAATCGGTCAGATCGACATCGGTTGCATCGCCTCCGTCGAACCGAAAAACGATCCGCCAGTTGGCCGACACCCGAACCGACCAGGTACCGGCAAGCGTGCCCTTGAGCTGGTGCAGATGAAGTCCCGGCACCTTCATGGCGGTTGGATCGGTGGCCACTTCAAGTCGGGCCAGAATGCGCCCGATCTTGGCGACCTGCTGGGGCGGTAGCCGTCGGGGATCGTCGTTCTCGTAGAGAAGCCGTAGGCCCTTGTGCCGAAAGCGGACAATCACCGCGTAAAGTGTAACCTCCCACTTCGCAATCCGCAGGAGTCGCGGCCGGCACGGACCACAGCGTGTCCGCGGTGTGCCGTCGCCCTTGGCCGTCGCCGGCCAAAGACTTCGCGGCGCGCTACTCCGAACCGAGTGCGACGATCGGGTCGAGCCGTGCGGCGCGGCGGGCCGGACTCACGCCGGCGATCACCCCGGTGAGCAGCGCCACCACGAACGAGATCAGCCCGGCCACCACCGAGACCTCGACCGCCAGCCCGAAGGAGCTCTCGACCACCACGGCGGCTACCGCTCCGATCACGACGCCGAGGACACCGCCCGCGGCGCCGAGGAGCACCGATTCCGTGAGGAACTGACTGCCCACGTCTCCGGTCTGCGCTCCGACCGCCATCCGGAGTCCGATCTCGCGGATCCGCTCGCGTACGGAGAGCAGCATGACGTTCGAGATCCCGATCGCGCCCACGATCAGCGAAACGAGCGCGATGGCGAGCAGCAACGCCGACATGGTCCGGCTGGACCGCTCGAGGGTGGCCGCGAGCTGCCGCAGGGTGGTGCGTTCGAGGTTGGGAATGTTGCCGGCGAGCGTCTCGGCCACCTTCGGGTGAAGCCCCTTGCCGAGCACTTCCGACGCCTGGGTGGTGACGGTGAAATCGTCGGCCTGGGTCTCGCCGATCCCGTGCCGCTCGCGGAGCAGGTCGGTGATGGACCGCGACACTTCGGTGACTCTTCCGGACGACGCCGCGGTGACGGTGATGGAGTTGAGGTTCGTGGCGTTGAGCAGCCGGTGGACGGCGGTGAAGGGTGTGTACACGGCGTCGAACTCGTCGTCACCGGGCGCGCCGGGATTCATCCAGTTGGTGCTCACCACGACGCCGACGACCTCGAAGGCCTGGTTCCAGATCGTGACCTCGCGTCCGACCGGATCCTCGTTCTGGCCGAAGAGCTGATCCCGGGCGACGCTGCCGAGCACCACCACCTGGGAGGAGCGCCGCAGTTCGCCGGAACTGAAGAACCTCCCGTGCTGCATCGCGAAGGAACGGCGGATCTGCACGAGGTCCACGTCGGTCCCGTGAAGGCGCGTGAACCACCGGCGGTCGCCGGCGAAGACCCGGACGCTCTCATGGATGCCCGAAGCGACGTGGGCCACTCCCGATAGCGACGCGATCGCCTCCGCGTCGTCGCTCGTCAGGGTGGCGGCGGCGCCGAGACCCGCGGCCGAGTCCCCGAGCCGCTCCGCGGCCGTCGGGTGGTCGTGCTTTTCCATCGGGTCGTTTTCGGGATGCGCCAGCGCGACCGGCTCGATCTTCCGGAGGAGCCGCTCCAGCGCACCTGGCGGAAGGGCCGCCCCGTGGCGCGTCGGTGCTTCGACGCCCCCGATCGGCCGCTCGCCGCGGGTCCGGTAGTTCCCGGCGGTGATCTCGATCACGTTGAGACCCGCGGCGCGGACCTGGTCCCGGATCGCTCCCTGGGCGCCCCGCCCGAGGGCGATGGTGGCCATCAGCGCGGCCACCCCGAACGCGAGTCCGAGCAGCGTCAGCGCGGTCCGGAGCGGATAGCGGCGAAGGCTCTGGAAGGCGGTTTCGAGCGCCGTCCGCCGCTCGGCCGGCATCTCCCGCACCAGGTTCTGGATCTGGTCGCGGTTCAGGGGAATTCGCTTAAGCACCGGGGGTTGCTCCGTTACCCGAGATGGCCTCGTCCGTGAGAATGCGTCCGTCGCGCAGTTCGACGCTCCGCGAGGCGTACTGCGCCACCTGCCGGTCGTGGGTGATCATGATGACGGTCAGCCCGCGTTCGGAATTCAGGCGGGCGAACGTATCGAGGATTTCCCGTCCGGTGCGGGTGTCGAGGTTGCCGGTGGGTTCGTCCGCCAGCAGCAGGCCCGGCCGGTTGGCGAGCGCCCGGGCGATGGCGACCCGCTGCTGCTGCCCCCCCGAGAGCTGGCTCGGCGCGTGGGTGGCGCGGTCGGAGAGCCGGACGGCCTCCAGCGCTTCGGCCGCCTTCTGCCGCCGTTCTTCGCGGCCGGGTCGCTTCGCCCCGTAGAGCATGGGGAGTTCCACGTTCTCGAGGGCGCTCGCCCGCGCCAGCAGGTGGAAGCTCTGGAAGACGAACCCGATCTCCTCGTTGCGGATGCGCGCGCGCTCGTCGTTTCCGAGCCGGGCCACGTCGCGTCCCATGAGCCGGTATTCGCCGGAAGTCGGCTGATCGAGACAGCCGAGGATGTGCATGAGGGTGCTCTTTCCGGAGCCCGACGGGCCGAGGACCGACAGGAACTCGCCCTTGTTCACCGAAAGCGTCAACCCCCGGAGGGCTTCCACCCGGTGGGTCTCGCTCAGGACGTAGGTCTTGACGAGATCACGGACCTCGATGGCGGCCAATGGCAACTCCTCCGGAATGTGGTTCCTGGCGTCTCAGGGAATCCGCTCGGCGCCCGAAGCGCCGGACCCGGCTCCCATCCGGGAAACCGGGTCCGCGGCGCGCAGTTCTCGTTGTCTCAGTCCTCGTCCATCCCCGTCTCGGCCGGAGCATCGGGGAGCAGTCCTGCGTAGGCATAGACGAAGGTCGCGATCGACTTCTCGGCCCCGGCCATCCCGTAGACCTCGCCAGCGCCCTCGATCACCCAGAACTCGTTGGCCGCGTGCGCGCCGCCGCCGTGTCCGGCGGCTCCGCCGACGATCGGCATCGAGAGGTCGGTTCCGTCCGCGAAGTCCCCGTCCCGGCCGCTGAAGAGGTAGGCCGGCCAGTAGCCGCCGAGGATCGTTTCGCCCTCGATGGGATTCCGGTAGCGGATGCCGAAGATGTCGTAGGTGCGCAGCAGGGAGTGCGCCGCCCGGTTGTCATAGCTCGACTTCGACCACGGCACGTCGCCGATGATCGTCATCTCGACGTCCTCGTAGCCCTGCTCGTCCAGGTAATCCCGGATCTTCTGGACCATGTCCAGACCGTCCATGCTGGGGACGTAGCGCATGTTGTGCTTGGAGGTGATCCGGTTCGGCAGGATCGCGCCGGCGCCGCCCGGATACATGTTGCCGGCCCAGACGCCGTCCATGTTGAAGGAGATGCCGTACCGGGCGCTCTTCAGGTAGGTGAGCGGATCGTCGCTGATGAAGCGGGCGACGCCGATGTTCTCGGCGGCGATCGACATGTCGAGGTTCTCGGCGGCGCTCTGGAACATCGCCTCCTCGGCGTCGTTCAACGGGTCGGCGCCGTCGTAGAAGCCGGGAATCAGCACCCGGTTTCCGTCATCGGTAACCAGTGACGAGAGCATCTTCACGTGCCGGAGCGCCGGCGCGTCGGTGGAGCGCTTGTGCGCGCCGTGGATGTTGGAGGCCACCGGTCCCCGGCCCCAGCTCGCGCCGCTGGTGGTGAGCTCGATGTAGACGCAGCCCTCGGAGCCGCCGCCGATCCCGGCGGCGCCGGAGCGGGACTGGGAGCCGAAGCGGTACATCGCATCCGCCTCGCGGAAGAGCTCCGGGTTCTCCCTGACGAACTGCCGCAGGCCGATGGACATCCGTTCCTCGTCGCCCTCGGCGATGAAGATCAGGTTCACCGGCATGGTCCCGGTGACTTCCAGGATGGAATGGAACGCGTTCCACTGCACCATCTGGGGGCCCTTGGAGTTCGTGGCGCCCCGGCCGATCATCACCTTCTTGAAGGGGCCGAACTCGGTGAACTCGCCGTCGAACGGCGGCAGCACCCAGGCCTCGGGCTGGGTGATGGGCATCGTGTCGTACATCCAGTAGATGAGCAGCGTGCGTTCCGCCCCGTAGTTGCAGTTCGCATAGACCACCGGGTTGCCGGGCTGTCCCCACTCGGTCATCGGGATCTCGTAGACCTGGGACTGTTGGCAGCCGAGCTGGTCGAAGAAGCCCTTGACCATCTGGGCGGACTCGGGGATGCCCTCGCCGGAGTTCGAGATGCTGGGCTGCTGGATCCAGCGGCGGAGGTTCATCACGTGTCCGTCCACGTTGTCGTCGATGTACTGGAACACCTCCTGGAGTTCCTCGGGAACCTGGGACAGGTCGGGGGCGATCTCGGTGTCGCCGTCAGCCCGGACGCCGAGCGCCTCGGTTGCGGGGGCCATGGGGTCCTCCGTCCCGGGCGCTCCACAGGCGAGCAGGCCGAGCCCGGAAACGAGGATCAGAAACAGGCCGAATCGGGTTGCCTTTCGCGTCATCGAAATCTCCTTCACGAGTCGAACGGAGCCTGGGCCGCACCCCTGCTTCGAGGGACGGCCAACCCCGGACGATATGTCCCGGCGCGCCGGCCTGTCAAAGGGCGAAGAGCGCCGGTCAGTTGCCGTGAGAATGCGGCCCAAGCAGCAGAAACGGCCTGGAACGCCGACCTCCGGTCGGCACGCGGCCCGCAGGGCCGCAACGGCGCGCCGCCAATCCAGCCAGATGGCGTCGCCATCCCGCCCTCCGGGAGGAAGACCGATACGCCATCGCCCGCCGGGGGCGGGCGGTGCCGACCGGAGGCCAGTTCTCCCGGTGGGGGCCGGCGTGCCAAGCCGGCGGAACCATCTGGCGGATCCGTTCCGCGCCGCCTTGCGGCCCTGCGGGCCGCGTGCCGACCGGAGGTCGGCGTTCCAAGCCGGCGCGTCATCAGGCGGAGTGGAGGTCAGCCGGGTCTCTGCCCTCCAGTGACCTTCACCTCAGGCTGTTGACGCCCGCGCTATTCCTCGTCCATGCCGGTCTCGGCCGGGGTATCCGGAAGCAGTCCGGCGTAGGCGTAGAGGAAGGTCGCCACCGTCTTCTCGGCCCCGGCCATTCCGTAGACGTCGCCAGCGCCCTCGATGACCCAGAACTCGTTGGCGGCGTGGGAGCCGCCTCCGTGACCGCCGGCACCGCCGACGATCGGCATCGAGAGATCGGTTCCGTCGGCGAAGTCGCCGTCCCGGCCGCTGAAGAGGTAGGCGGGCCAGTAACCGCCGAGGATGGTTTCGCCTTCGATGGGGTCCCGGTAAGGGATGCCGAAGATGTCGTAGGTGCGCAGCAGGGAGTGCGCCGCCCGGTTGTCGTAGCTGGACTTCGACCACGGCACGTCGCCGATGATCGTCATCTCGACGTCCTCGTAGCCCTGCTCGTCCAAGTAGTCCCGGATCTTCTGCACCATTTCCAGACCGTCCATGCTGGGGACGTAGCGCATGTTGTGCTTGGAGGTGATCCGGTTCGGCAGGATCGCGCCGGCGCCGCCCGGGTACATGTTGCCGGCCCAGACGCCGTCCATGTTGAAGGAAATCCCGTAGCGGGCGCTCTTCAGGTAGGTCAGGGGATCGTCGCTGATGAAACGGGCCACCCCGATGTTCTCGGCCGCGATGGCCATGTCGATGTTCGCGGCGGCGCTCTGGAACATCGCCTCCTCGGCGTCGTTCAACGGGTCCGCGCCGTCGTAGAAGCCGGGCACCAGCACCCGGTTGCCGTCGTCGGTGACCAGCGACGAGAGCATCTTCACGTGCCGCAGCGCCGGGGAGTCGACGGAACGCTTCCGGGATCCGTGGATGTTGGAGGCCACCGGGCCCCGGCCCCAGCTCGCGCCACTGGTGGTCAGTTCGATGTAGACGCAGCCCTCGGAGCCGCCGCCGATCCCGGCGGCGCCGGAGCGGGACTGCCGCCCGAAGCGGTACATCGCCTCCGCCTCGCGGAAGAGATCCGGGTTCTCGCGGACGAACTGGCGCAGGCCGATGGACATCCGCTCCTCGTCGCCCTCGGCGACGAAGATCAGGTTCACCGGCATGGTCCCGGTGACTTCCAGGATGGAATGGAACGCGTTCCACTGCACCATCTGGGGACCCTTGGAGTTCGTGGCGCCCCGGCCGATCATCACCTTCTTGAACGGGCCGAACTCGCTGAACTCGCCGTCGAACGGCGGCAGCATCCAGGCCTCGGGCTGGGTGATCGGCATGGTGTCGTACATCCAGTAGATGAGCAGGGTGCGCTCTGCGCCGTAGTTGCAGTTCGCATAGACCACCGGGTTGCCGGGCTGCCCCCACTCGGTCATCGGGATCTCGTAGACCTGGGACTGCTGGCAGCCGAGCTGGTCGAAGAAGCCCTTGACCATCTGGGCGGACTCGGGGATGCCCTCCCCGGAGTTCGAGATGCTGGGCTGCTGGATCCAGCGGCGGAGGTTCATCACGTGCCCGTCCACGTTGTCGTCGATGTACTGGAAGACCTGCTGGAGTTCTTCGGGGATCTGCGACAGGTCCGGGGCGATCTCGGTGTCGCCGTCGGCCCGGACGCCGAGCGCCTCGGTGGTGGAGGCCATCGGGTCCTCCATCTCGGGCGCTCCACAGGCGAGCACGCCGAGCCCGGCGGCGAGGATCACGAACAGGACGAATCGGGTTGCCTTCTGGGTCATCGGTGTCTCCTTCATGAGTCGAACGGGCCAACTCCGGAAGATACGCGCCGGTTCGGCGACCGTCAAAGGGCGGACGGCATTTTCGCGGCGAAATCCCGTTGCCATTGCGCGGTGTGGCGGCGCGCGTCCGGCGTCGTTCCCGGAGGCCCTTGCGGATGCATCCGGGAATTGCCCCGCATACGCTTCCCGAATCCGCCGTTCCCCCGCCCGCTTCCGTCGCCTGCCGCTGGTTTCGGCCGTGCTCCTGTGCTGGGCGGCGTGCGACCCGGCGCCGCCGCCTGCGACGGATCCCGTTCCACGGACGGCCGACGAACTCGCCGGCCGGTACGTGCGGCTCGCCTTCGCTCTCCACGAGCGCGACCCGCTCTTTCTGGACCTCGTGTTCATGGAGGTCCCTTCGGAGACTCTCGACCTCGAACTCCGGGAGATCGCCGAGCGGGCCGCGCGCCTCGCGGAAAGCTCCCGCGACATGGCGCGGACCGGGGACGAGTTCCGGGTTCGCCGCATCGAGGCGTCGCTCCGGGCAATGGCCTTTCGCGCCCGTTCGTTGCTCGGGGACCGCCGCCCGGTGGCCGAGGAGCTCCGGGAGGTCTTCGGGCTCTCCTGGACGGATCTCGAGGTGGACACCGACCGCCTCCATTTCCGCGTGGACCGCTCGCTCGCCGGCGTGGCTCCCCTCAAGGTCCGCGTGCGCCGCTACTACGAGCGCTCGGACGTGCCCGGGGAGTCGGCGGAAGTCCGGTTGCGCGAGGCGCTGGTCGCGTGCCGGAGCCTCGCGCTGGGCGAATCAGCCGCGATGGAACTTGCACCGCTCGGCATCCGCTGGATGAAACCGGCGGAGGCGCTGGCGCTTCCGACCGGCCCCTCACCGTTCTACCGCTATTCCGGGGAAGGGGCGGGCACGCTGTGGCTTCCCCTGGGTCTTTCGCTCAGGTCCTCGGAGTTGCACCGGCTGGCGTGTCACGAAGGGATCCCCGGCCATCACCTGCAGGCGATCGTCGCCGACCGGGAGTTCCAGGCCACCGGATGGCCCGAACTCGGGATCGTCCCGCTCTACGGTCCCCGGACCGCGGTGTTCGAGGGCCTGGCGGCAATGGTCGAGGGGCTTGCGCCGTCCGCTCCCGCCGACGAATCGCTCCGCGCCCTCGAGCCCGTGGTAGCGCGGGTGCTCGCCGGGTACCTGGACGGCGAACTGACCCGTCTGGAGGCGCTGCGCGCGCTCGATTTCGAGGCCCTCGTCCCCGATCCCCACGGCCTCCTCGCCCATGCCGACCGCTTCGGCGGATACGCTCTCGTCCGTCCCTCCGTGGACCCCGCGTTTCGCGGCGCCCTGGAGAGCCTCATCGATCCCCGGCTCTCACCCGACGACCTTCTCTCCGGGATCGTGAAAGCGGTCCGCGAAGCCATGAGTCCGGCGGAACTCATTCACCTCCTTTCCCCTTCTCTCCATAATTGAGATGGTTGGTTGACGCCTTGCTGATGCGCCCGGCACGCCTCTGCGTGCTCCTTGCCCTCGCCGCCTGCGGAGCTCCCGAAGAAGAACCGCCCTCCGACGGGATGGAGGGCATGCCGGGGATGGGCGGGATGATGATGGCGCACGGCGATCACGCTCCCCGGTACGGGGGCTACGTCTTCATGCACGGCGATCTCCATTTCGAGGTCGTGCTGACCGCCGAAGGCGAGCACCGCATCTATTTCTCCGACGCCATGCGGAGCGAGCTGCCGGCCGCGGTGGCCGAGGACGTGCGGGTCACCATTCGCCGCCTCGGTGAGGCGGGCGAGGAACTCGAACCGCTGCGGCCGCGGATCGACGAGTTCGGCGAAGCCTGGATCGCGAGCAGCGATCCCATCGAAACCGAGGACACGGTGGCGATCGTCTACTTCCGGTTCGAGGGCTCGCCGTACGAGATCGAGGTTCCGTTCATCATGGAGCCGCCGACCGTGGATCCGCACACCGGGCTGCCGCTCCCGTCTCCGCCACCGGACGCTGAAGAGCCCCGGTAAGACAACGGCCGGTCGGCCGGGGCGCTCGCCCGCTACTCGGAGCGCAGGGCGACGATCGGGTCCAGCCTCGACGCGCGGCGGGCCGGATACCAGCCGAAGAAGACTCCGACGCCCATCGCGAGCACGGCGGCCCCGGCGATCGCCACCGCCGGGATCAGGGTCCGCCACCCGAACATGGCTTCGACGAGCGTCGAGGAAAGCCCACCCAGCGCGACCCCGAAGAGCCCGCCCAACGCGGCGAGACCGATCGCCTCGGCCAGGAACTGCCACATCACGTCGCGGCGCCGCGCCCCGACCGCGAGCCGCAGCCCGATTTCCCGGGTGCGCTCCGTGACCGCGAGCAGCATGACGTTCATGATCCCGACGCCGCCCACGATCAGGGAGACGCCCGCGAGCGCGCCGAGCAGGAGGGTCATCGTCGAGGTCGCGCGGCTCAGGGTGCCCACCATCTCCTCGGAGGTGACCTCGTCCAGCTTGGGCATGGAGGCGAGCACGAACGCGGCGGCGGTCGTGTAGAGCCCCTGCGTCAGCGCCTCGGTGGCCTGGGTGCGGACGACGAAGTCGTCCGGCAGGCGCGTGCCGCGCCGGAAGGAATGCGGCGCGGTCGCTTCCGCGGGTGGCGCCGCGCGGGTCAGCTCGTGCCGCTCGCGCAGCAGGTTGGCCACGTCCCGGGCCACCCGCGAGGCGTCGCCGGCGCGCTCGGTGGCGATCGCGACGGCCTGCAGGTAGTCGCGCCCCACGAGATCGGCGAGCAGCGTGTGAGGGACCATCGCGGCCTCGGCGAGCTTGCGGTCGGAAGACTGGTAGATCCCCACCACCTCGAATTCCCGCTCCCGGATCACCACCGTGCGGCCCACCCCGGAGCGCCCGGGGAAGAGCTCGGCCTCCACCGGCGAAGAGAGCAGCACGACGGCTCGACCGTTCTCGACGTCGCCGGCGCTGAAGTTCTCGCCGTCCTGGAACCGCACCTGGTAGATCTGCGGTCCCTCGGCCGAAACCCCGTGAATCTGCGCGAAGGAGTCGCCGGTGTCGGCGAGCAGGGCCGTCCGCTCTTCCACGACCGGGCTCACCATCGCCACGTCCGTGATGTCCCGGATCGCCTCGGCGTCGCCCGGCGTCAGCGTGTCCGCGCGGCCGAAACCGGAAGGGATGTTCACCGCGTCGCCGCCCCGGATGTAGTTGCCGGCCCGCACGACGATGATGTTGGTCCCGGCGGAACGCACATCGTCGGCGACGGCCGCCCGGGCGCCGGAGCCGAGCGCGGCCATGGTGATGACCGAAGCGACGCCGATCACCAGGCCGATCAGGGCGAGCGCGGTCCGCAGGGGATTCGCGGTGAGGGCGGCGCCGGCGGTGCGGAACGGGAGCGGGGCTTCCACGGGATGCGGAGTCTAAGGGCCGCGACCGTTTCCGCGGGGGTTTCACCGAAAGCGGCTAGAATAAGCAATCAATGAAGCAAGCAATTTCCGCGAACCCGCGCCAGGCGGAACTCCGCCGTCGAGCCGCCAGCCGCGGCAAGTACGCCCCTCTCCACCGGCGCCTCGCCGGCTTGACCGGAGACGCCTGGCGAGCCTCGTTCCGCGAAATCGAGGACGTTCTCGGATTCGAGCTCCCCGATTCCGCCCGCCTCTACCCGGCCTGGTGGTCGAACGGCGACCGTCACAGCCACGCGCTGGCCTGGGTGGCAGCGGGTTTCCGGGTTCGCCCTGTATTGCATGACGAGGCGGTCGTCTTCGAGCGGCCTGACGCTGCGGAATCTGCCGTGATGCCAGGGGCACCGCGGCTTGATCTCGACCGCGAATGGCCGGCCCTTCCCGGAAACCCCTGGCCCGAGGGGTTCACGGGTTCCCGCGAACAGATCTACGAAGACGACGGGCGCTGAAGCGGCCGTGTTTCTGGACACGAACGTCCTTCTCTCGTCCCGATTCCAGGAAACCCCGGGATCGGCGGCGGCGCGTCGGCTGATGGCGGCCGCCGTGACGGCTTCGGAGCCTCTCCGCGTGAGCCGGCAGGTCCTTCGCGAGTACCTGGCGGCTTCGACCCGGCCGCAACCCTGGGGAAGCGCGCGTTCCATGTCGGAAGCGCTCTCGGACGTCACGTGGATCAACGAGCGCTTCGAGATCCTTGAAGACGGCCCGCGGGTCACCGCTCACCTGGTCGTTTTGTGCCGCGAGGTCCCGGTCGCGGGCAAGCAGGTTCACGACGCCAACATCGTCGCCACCATGCTGGCGCACGGCGAGCGGCGCCTCGCCACCCTGAACGCGAAGGATTTCCGCCGCTACGGGGACCGCATCGAGATCGTTGGCTGATCCGGACCGGAGAGCGTCCGGACCGGGTGAACGCTCATCCCGGCCGCGTGACTTTGTCTACAGGCTGCCAGAGAAAGGAGCGCCGGCCTTCAGGCCGGCATCGTGGCGCGCCGCGCCGCGAAACTCCCATGGGCGCGTCCTCCGGCGCGCCCCGCCGTGCATGAAGAGGCTTGCCGGTGGCGGAATCGCACGCGACCTGATGGCGAAACGGCTTGGAACGCCGACCTCTGGTCGGCACAGCGGGCCGAAGGCCCGCGGGCGACGGCCCGCTCTTCGCCCTGGGCGACAGAGGTCCGGGAGCGTCCCCTCCGCCCAGTTGCACCTCACCCTGCAGATCGGCGCTCCAAGCCGAACGCGCCACCTTGGGTGAGCAGCGTCACGACGTGCGCGGCGCGGACCGCCGCGCGTGCCGGTCTGAAGACCGGCGTTCCCAGCCGGCGGCGCCATCAGGGCGCTTGGCCGATCCGCCGGACTGCATTTCACAGCAATCTGGTGAAGAGCGGGGCTCCTCTCCCCGTTCCGCCCTCTGGGGCGGAGGCCCCTACGGCCAGATCGACCCGGCCGCCAGCTCTTCCGCGAACCGGAGCGCGGGCCAGACTTCGATCCCGTCGTCGGTTCGGAACGACCGGCGACCGCCGTACACGAGGAGCCGGCGGGTGAGTCCGGGGAGTCCGTCCACCGCGCGCAGTCCCCGGAGCATGCCCGTCTGGTAGCGCTCCGCGGCCTTCGCCTCGATGGCGAGGAACTCGCGGTCGCGGCGGAGGAGGAAATCCACCTCGACGCGCGATTCGGCCGGCGACCAGTAATGGATGTCGTCGCAGATCATCCGCTCCTCGGCGTAGGTCCTCAGCAACGAGAAGACCCAGCCCTCGAAGAGGGCGCCCCGCTCCTCCGGCGCGAGTGGCCCGTAGAGCCCCTTCGCGGCCCGCGCGAGTCCCGGGTCCGTCCAGTACAGCTTGGGCCGCCGGCGCTCGCGGACCCGCAGCTTCGCCTCGAACGCGCCGAGCCGCGATGCGAGAAGCGTGTCTTCCAGCACCTCGAGGTATCCGGCGACCGTACTCCGGGCGACGCCGGCATCCCGGGCGATACCGGAGACGCTCAGGGTCTGCCCGTGCAGCAGCGCAGCGACCGGCAGGAAGCGGATGAATCCTCCGAGGTTCCGTACCGCCGCCCCGCCGCGGATCTCTTCCCGCAGGTAGAAACCGACGTAGTCGCGCAGCGTCCGGGCCGGATCCTCCGAAGCGACGACGAGTGGCACGGAGCCGATGCGGAGGACGCGTTCGAGGTCGAAGTCCTGACCCATCTCCTCCGGAACCAGGGGGAACATCTCCTTGCGCACGGCCCTGCCGGCGAGCAGGTTGGTCCCGGCCGCCCGGAGTTTCCTGGCGCTGGAACCGAGCAGGGCGAACCGGCGCCCGCGTTCCTCGATCAGACGGTGGACCTCGTTCAGGAGCGCGGGCGCCCGCTGGACTTCGTCCACCACGATCCACCTCTCGTCGGGAATCCCCGCCACCATCTCCGCGAAGCGCCCCGGGCGGCCGATCAGTTCGTGAAAGAGCGCCTCGTCCAGGAGGTCGAAGCGGGCCGCATCGGGAAGTTCCGACCGCGCCCAGGTGCTCTTCCCGACCCCCCGCACGCCGAACAGGAAAAAGCTGCGCTGCGGTGGATTAGTGAGCCGCGTGTACAGCATGCCGTTATTTTACGGCGTTTTTTGCTGTCATTCTGGCAAACAGTGAGGCATCGATCGCCGCCCTCCCGGCTACGCATCGGGAAGAAGACGAGCGCTGACGCGGAGCCATGCAAGGTTCCCCGGCTTGACAGAACCCTACGAGATTCAAGAGAATTGACGGTTCGGCTCCAATAAATCGAATATTGGGACGAAGTTTCTGAATTCCGGCACTCGCAGGTGCCGGAGCAATCATCCCATTTAGAACGACTTAGGCGGAGATAGACCCCGGCCGCGGCTTCTGGTCCGACCGTTGCTCTTTCCGGCTGACATCTTTCTCCTTTCCATGCTCCCGACCCCATAGGAGGACCAAGCAGCATGAGAAAACTCATTCTCTTTACGCTGCTGGTGGCGTGGCCGAGTGCGGCCCTGTCCCAGCAGATCTACGGACGCCTCGAGGGCGCCGCGAACGACGCGCAGGGCCTCGTCCTCCCCGGAGTGACGGTGACCCTGGAGTCCGTCGAACTCGTGGCACCCCGCGTCGCGACCACTGACGTGGACGGTTCCTACCGGTTCGCGCAGCTCGTCGGCGGCAGCTACAACATGACCTTCGAACTCGGCGGTTTCCAGACCGTCGTCTTCGAGGACATCACCGTGGTTGGCGGTTCGACCTTCGAGATCAACGCCACCATGGACATCGCGACCGTCGCCGAGACCGTCACCGTGACCGGTGAGTCTCCGGTGGTGGACGTGAAGACCACCGGTGTGTCGGCGACCTTCGACACCACCCAGCTCGAAGACGTCCCGTCGGCCACCGACATGTGGGCGGTCCTCCAGCAGAGCCCGGGCGTGCGGATGCGCGGCTACGACGTGGGCGGGTCCCACAAGAGCCAGCAGTCCGGCTACGAGACCTTCGGGGTCCGGGGACAGAACCGGATCATCAACGACGGCGTGAACACCACCGAGGGAACCGGCGGCGCGGGGGGGTACTACGACTTCTACGCGATCGGCGAGTTCCAGGTGTCCGCGCAGGGCGCCGACGTGGAGTCGAACACCCCGGGCGCGACGGTGAACGCGGTGTGGAAGAGCGGCGGTAACGACTTCTCCGGGACCGAGCACTTCGCCTACGAGCCGCCGGACATGATCGCCGACAACCTGCCCTCGGAGCTCGTGAGCCGCGGCGGGACGACGGCCCCGGTGATCGAGTTCTACGAGGCGCACATCGACCTCGGCGGCCCGATCGTGCGGGACAAGGCGTGGTTCTACGCCGCCTACAACCGGTTCGTCATCGACCGGATCATCTCGGGAGTTCCCGAGGATCAGGCGACCGACCTGGGCGACTTCGACATGTTCACGGTGAAGGCGAACTGGCAGATCACCGACCGGGACCAGTTCATCACCTTCCACCACTGGTCACTGAAGCAGAAGCCCTTCCGGGGCCTCTCGGCAGTCCGCCCGGCGGAGTCCATCCTGGCGCAGGACTCGTGGTCCTGGCTGCACAAGGCCGAGTGGCAGCGGGTGTGGAGCGACCGTCTCTACAGCAACATCCAGGTGAACCACTTCGGCTTCGGTTGGCCGATGACCCCGGCGGTGGACCCGGCGACGAAGCCGGCGCGGATTGACCTCGGCACCGGCCAGTGGTCGGGCGCGGGCTGGCGGCCGTTCACCTTCAACCGCTGGAAGCCGCACACGACGGGTCAGTTCAACTACTACCTGCCGACCGAGAGCGGCAGCCACGACCTGAAGTTCGGCTGGGACTGGCAGATTGACGAGCGCCAGTTCGGCTGGAACGCCAACTCGGGCGCCGTCCGTTACCGGGACGACAGCACGAAGGACCCGCCGAGTCCCATGAACGTGGACCAGATCGAGTTCCACAGCTTCCCGAACTTCAACTACGACCGGAACACCCACCTGGATCTGTACGCCCAGGACGTGTGGACGATCAACGACCGTCTGACGATCAACGCCGGTTTCCGTTTCGGGAGTCAGCGGATGGGCTATCTGGGGTCCAACAACACTCCGGGTGGACCTTGTGACGCAGCGCTCGGCTGCCTCCGTGAGATCGCCGACGTGGACGCGAACGTCCACGGCGCCCTGCCGCTGCTCTTCGGCCAGGGAGGAGAAGTCCCGGGCGAAGACAACCTCATCAGTTGGTGGAACATCGCCCCGCGCGTTGGCTTTACCTATGACCTCACCGGCGAGGGCCGCTCCGTCCTGAAGGGCTATTTCGGGCGCTACTACCACAACATGAACACCGGGATTCCGGCTGCGAACCCGGGCGGCAACAAGTTCGTCCGCTACGAGTTCCTGGACCAGAACATGAACGGCCTGTTTGACGGCGTGAACGAGCTCGGGACCCGTCTCGCGGGAAGCACCGGCGCCGGCCTCGGGATCGAGCGTTCCGCCCCGGTCGGCGCGGATATCGATCAGGGCATCGTCCAGCCGTACGTTGACGAGATCAGCGCTTCGGCCGAACACCAGATCGGTTCCGACATCGGAGTCCGGTTCTCGTTCGTCCACAAGCGCCAGACGGGCGCCTGGGGCAACCTGAACATCGCGCGCGTCGGAAGACTGACGAACAGCAAGACGATTGCCTGTCCGGCATCGTGCGGACCGGGCGCGAACGAGTACGGTACCGATCCCGGCTACGGCGGCACGGGGCTGACGGTCAACGACCTGCCGGACGGGGCTCCCCTGAGTGAGAACCTCTACACGAACGCGCCGGAGAACGAGACGAAGTTCAACTGGAACACGCTTTCGTTCGGCGTCAACCGCCGGTTCCGCAACAACTTCTTCTGGAACGCCTACTTCGACTACCAGTGGCGGCACGAGGGCCGGACTCCGGGCCAGTCCACGAGCCCGCTCACCACGGATCCGGTCGGCGTCGGCTGGGGCCTTCAGTACGGCTCCATTCCGCTGATCCAGGACCTGAGCAACTGGCAGCTCAAGAGCGCCGGCCGTTACGTGATGCCATATGACGTCGGCACCGCCGCGACCCTGCGGCTGGTCAGCGGCTTCAACTGGGCGCCCATGGTTCGGGTCCCGGTGGGCAACGTCGGCAGTCAGACGATCTTCCTGGACAACATGGGCAACCGGCGTTCGGACAACGTCGTGATCCTGGACTTCCGGGTTGACAAGGGCGTCAGCCTCGGCGACACCGCGGAGATCGAGTTCATGCTTGACCTCTTCAACGCGCTGAACGGCGCCGCGGAGACGAACTTCTTCATGAGCGCCGGCGGCAACTACCTGAAGACCATCGAGTGGATCCAGGGCCGCACCATCGGCCTCAGCGCCCGCCTGACCTTCTAGAGATCTCCTAGCTCAAGCACCTTTCAAGGCCCGCCGCCCTTCGGGGCGGCGGGCCTTTCGCTTTTTACGGCGCCGATCAGGGCCGTACAAGCGGCCGTCACTCGCGCACGCGGGCGAACCGTGCCGCCAGTCGCGCCGCCGCCTCAAATGGGAGAGGCGTCCATCGCCGTGAAAGCCAGTTGGTCCAGCGCGCCAACGGTCTTTGAGAATTCAAGAAACGCTGCTCTTCGGACCATGAAACCGAAAGTCCGAGTCTGTTTTCTGGATGCCATTCGGCACAGGCGGTTGTTCCTGTCCAACGGGACGAAGCCGGAGATGGCTTCTTCGGATTCGGACATCCAGTGGAATCAAGCTAAGCCGCCCATTTAGAGGGACTTAGCCAGCAGGGCGCCCCCGTGCGCGCCCCTTGGTCCCGCCGTTGCTGTTCCGGCCAGCATGTTTCCACTTCCATGTTCCGGATCCCCAAGGAGGACAACGGCATGAAAAGAACCCTTCTCTTTACGCTGCTGGTGGCATGGCCGAGTGCGGCCCTGTCCCAGCAGCTCTACGGACGCCTTGAGGGCGCCGCCACCGACGCGCAGGGCCTCGCCCTTCCCGGAGTGACGGTCACCCTGGAGTCCGACGAACTCGTCGCTTCGCGGACCGCGACCACCGACGTGGACGGCTCGTACCGCTTCGCGCAGCTCGTCGGCGGCAGCTACAACCTCACGTTCGAACTCACCGGTTTCCAGACGGTGGTCTTCGAGGAAGTCATCGTCGTCGGCGGTTCGACCTTCGAGGTGAACGCACCGATGGACATCGCGACCGTCGCCGAGACCGTGACGGTCACGGGCGAGTCGCCGGTGGTGGACGTCAAGTCCACCGGCGTCTCGGCGACCTTCGACACCACCCAGCTCGAGGACGTCCCGTCGGCCACCGACATGTGGGCGGTCCTCCAGCAGAGCCCGGGGGTACGGATGCGCGGCTACGACGTGGGCGGGTCCCACAAGAGCCAGCAGTCCGGCTACGAGACCTTCGGCGTGCGCAACCAGAACCGGATCATCAACGACGGCGTGAACACCACCGAGGGGACCGGCGGCGCGGGGGGTTACTACGACTTCTACGCGATCGGCGAGTTCCAGGTGTCCGCGCAGGGCGCCGACGTGGAAATGTCCACGCCCGGCGCGCAGGTGAACGCCGTGTGGAAGAGCGGCGGCAACGACTTCTCCGGCACGGAGCACTTCGCCTACGAGCCGCCCGAGTGGATCAACGACAACATCACCTCCGATCTCGAGAGCCGGGGCGGAACGTCGGCGCCGGTGATCGAGTTCTACGAAGCCCATCTCGATCTGGGCGGCCCCATCGTCCGCGACAAGGCGTGGTTCTACGCCGCCTACAACCGGTTCGTCATCGACCGGATCATCTCCGGACAGCCAGAATCGGAAGGCACGGACCTCGGCGACTTCGACATGTTCACCGTGAAGGCGAACTGGCAGATCACCGACCGGGACCAGTTCATCACCTTCCACCACTGGTCGCTGAAGCAGAAACCCTTCCGGGGCCTTTCCTCGAACCGCCCGGCGGAATCCATCCTGGCGCAGGACTCCTGGACCTGGCTCCACAAGGCCGAGTGGCAGCGGGTGTGGAGCGACCGTCTCTACAGCAACATCCAGGTGAACCACTTCGGCTTCGGCTGGCCGATGACCCCGGCGGTGGATCCGGCGACGAGCCCGCCGCGGCTCGACGAGGGGTCGAACATCTGGTCCGGCGCCGGCTGGAGGCCCTTCACCTTCAACCGCTGGAAACCGCATTCGACCGGCCAGTTCAACTACTACCTCCCCACGGCGAGCGGCAGCCACGACTTCAAGTTCGGCTGGGACTGGCAGATTGACGAGCGGCAGTTCGGCTGGAACGCCAATTCGGGCGCCGTGCGCTACCTGGACAACAGCAGCCAGGATCCGCCGCGGCCGCTGAACGTGGACGAGATCCGCTTCGAGAGCTATCCGAACTTCAACTACGACCGGAACACGCACTACGACTTCTACCTGCAGGACGTGTGGACCATCAACGACCGGCTCACGCTGAACGCCGGCGTGCGCATCGGTTCTCAGTACATGGCCTACCTGGAATCGAACAACGTGCCCGGCGGTCCCTGCGACGCAGCGCTCGGCTGCCTGCGCGAGATCGCCGACGTGGACCCGAACGTCGCGGCGGCGCTGCCCCTGCTGTTCGGTCAGGGCGGGCAGGTGCCGGGCGCGGACGTCATCCGTTGGTGGAACGTCGCGCCGCGCGCCGGTTTCACCTTCGACGTCACCGGCGAGGGCCGCTCCGTCCTGAAGGGCTACTGGGGCCGCTACTACAACAACATGAACACGGGCATGCCGAACTCGAACCCCGGCGGCAACAAGAACGTCGTGTACAAGTTCCTCGATCAGAATCAGAACGGCCTCTTCGACGGGGTGCACGAGCTTGGGGACCGGGTCAGCGGGTCCACCGGCGCCGGGCTGGGCATCGAGCGCACCGCCCCGGTAGGGACGGCGGTGGACCCGAACCTGACGGTCCCTCACGTGGACGAGTTCAGCCTGTCCGGCGAGCATCAGATCGGCAGCGACCTGGGCGTCCGGGCGTCGGTCGTGCACAAGCGGCAGACGGGGCATGCCTACGGTCTCGGAACCGCGGCGCCGCTGAACGTGGCTCGCGTCGGGACGCTCACCAACGTGGTGCAGGTTCCCTGCCCGGCGGCCTGCGAATCGGCCGGATTCGGGGGAACGACGGTGACGGTGAACGGACTGCCCGACGGGGCCCCGACCAGCCAGGAGCTGATCGCCAACACGCCGGAAGACGAGAGCCAGTGGAACTGGACGACGGTGTCGGTCGGCGTCAACCGCCGCTTCCGCGACAACTTCTTCTGGAACGCCTATTTCGACTACCAGTGGCGCCACGAGGCGCGGCGCAGCAACAACGAGTCCACGAGCCCGCTGACGACGGATCCGACGAACGTGGACTGGAACTACTCCTACGGTCCCATCCCGCTCGTCCAGGACCTGACGAACTGGCAGGGCAAGACCGCCGGCCGCTACGTGTTCCCCTACGACATCGGCGCCGCCGCGACCTTGCGCGTCCTGAGCGGCTTCAACTGGTCCCCGATCCTGTCCATCGCGGTTCCGAACGCCGGCTCGCAGCGCATCTTCCTGGACAACCTCGACAACCGCCGTTCCGATACGGTGACCATCCTCGATCTCCGGGCCGACAAGTCCTTCTCGCTCGACGGCCGGGCGGAGATTCAGGTCATGGTTGACGTGTTCAACGCGCTGAACAACGCCACCGAAACGAACTTCAACATGCGGGTGGGCAGCGCTTACCGCGAACCCATCGAGTGGATCCAGGGCCGCACCATCGGCCTGAGCGCCCGCCTGACCTTCTAGGACCTCCCAGCGCAAGCACCTTCAAGGCCCGCCGCCCCGAGGGGCGGCGGGCCTTCTGCGTTGGAACGCCGCTCTCTTCTGGCCCACATGCGGCCCACAGGGCCATAGTCTGCGTTCCACCGACGCGCGTAGTGGCCTGTCCGGCTTGGAACGTCGGGCAGTTCTCCCGGTGGGGCGCAAGCCTCGCCATCCGGATTCCCAAGCCCGTCGCCGAGCAGTGGGGCGTGCGCGAAGGGGCGGTCGGTGAAATCGTCCCGCGCCGGGACGAGGTGATCCTTCGGAAACGGCGTTACGACCTCAGCGACCTGGTGGCCGGTATCACCGCGGGCAATCGCCACGGTGAGATGGACTGGGGTGCCGCCGAGGGTGCGGAAGCATGGTAGGGGATTCGCACGTTCCCCCGACGTGGTGATCTCGTCTGGTTGAACTTCAACCCGCAGGCCGGGCACGAACAGGCGGGCCATCGCCCGGCGCTCGTGCTGAGTCCGCGGGAATACAACGAGAAATCAAGCGTCGCCCTGTTCTGTCCCATCACTTCCACCGTGAAGGGCTACCCCTTTGAAGTCGAGTTGCCGCCGGGCGGGGTGATCGGAGGGGCCGTTCTCGCCGATCAGGTGTGGAGTCTCGATTGGCGCCCGCGCCGCCTGAAGTTCGCGGCCGCGGCGCCGCGGCAAGTCGTCGCCGAGGTGCTGGGCAAGCTGCGCGCCGTGCTCTCCTGAGACCGTCGCGGGGCGATCCAGGCGACCGCGGCTACATCCAGTCCGCGAGAACGTCGGGTGCGCCAATGGGCGCCGCACGCACATCTCCGTCGCCGAGCGGGTACTCGTTGGGCGCGCGGCAGAAAATGGTCATCGCCCGGACCGAGCCGATTGGCAACTGACCGCCGACCCGCCGCAGCGCGGCAGCGTCGCGCGCACCGGGGTGTTCGCTCCACTTGGCGTCCGCCAGCCGGAAGCGCCCCCCGCGGTGGAGCAGGAAGTCCGCTTCGCGGCTCCGGTCCCGATAGAAGTGGAAGTCCCAGCCTCCCCGCCGGTTCGCCTGCGCGCGGCGCAGCTCGGAGCACACCAGCGTTTCCCAGAGCGATCCGGCGAGCGGCGATCCGTGAAGATCGTCAGGCGAATGGATACCGCACAGGAAGGCCGCAAGTCCGGCGTCCCGGAGGTACAGCTTTGGCTGTTTGACGAGCGCCTTCGTCCGGTTCGAGAACCACGGTTCCAGCAGCACGATCTGGTGCGACGCCTCGAGTGCGGAGAGCCAGGCGCCGGCGGTGGAACCGCTGATGCCGATGTCCCGAGCCAGATCGGCGCGGTTGAGGAGGTTGCCCGAGCGCAGCGCGGCGGCCCGCAGGAAGCGTTCGTGGTCCCGGAGGTTGGCTACCCGCAGAAACTGACGCAGGTCCCTCTCCAGGTAGGTCAGGACCAGAGATCGGTAGAACTCGCGGACCTCGATCCGCAGGTTCTGGTACAGCTCCGGGAAACCCCCGCGCACCAGGAACTCTTCGACGGTAAGCCCGGGATGGGCCCCCCGCGCCTCCGCGAAGGAGAGCGGCTCCAGCTCGTTGACGCTGGCGCGCCCGGCGAGCGCATCCGAGACCGAACGCATCAGGGCGAGCGGCTGTGATCCCGTGAGAAGAAACGCTCCGGGACGCCCGCGGTCACGGTCCACCGCCACCTTCAGGTAGCGAAAGAGGCGGGGGGAGTACTGAACTTCGTCGAGGATCACCGGCGGCGGGTATCGCCGGAGAAAGGAGGCGGGGTCGCGCTCGGCCTGTTCCGCCTCGCTGGGCAGATCCAGGGTGACGAAAGCGTGGTCCGGGAAAAGGCGCCGCATCAGACTCGTCTTCCCGGTCTGCCGCGCCCCGGTCAGGACGACGACCGGGCGAGTGGCGGCGCGCTCCAGGAGCACCGCCTCGACCTCTCGCTGCACCCACATCGTGCGAATTCTACGATACTGTCGAACGAATTGCCTTCCTCAGATGCGAGATTGCCCCACCGCGTGCAATCGAGACGCCCGTGCCCAAGACCGTCGCCGAACAACGGAGCGTACGGCAGGGGACGAATCCACAGGCCGGACACGAGCAGGCGGGCCGTTGCCCGGCCTTCGTCTCGAGTCCGGGGGAATGCGACGAGAAGTCAAGTGTGGGCCTGTTCTTTGCGGTCACCTCCGCGGCAAGTCGTATCCCGGGGGAAGCTGAACGCCCTCACCTCCTGAATCCGGTCCGGGGCAATTCAGGAGACCGTTCCTGCGGGCGTGTACGAACCGCAGTCACAAGACGTTGATCGGCACGAGTTCTTCCAGACCAGCGAAGTCGGTGGGGTTCCGCGTGAACAGTGGCAAGCCGTGAGCCACGGCGGTTGCAGCGATGAGGAGGTCGGCGAACCGGCGGCGGCTCGCACGACCGCTGCCGCGCATCGTCGCGTAGACGAGACCGTAAGCGCGCGCGACTTCCGCATCGAGCGCAAGCGGGTCCCAGTTTGAGGCGGCCCACTGCAAGCGGTGTTGGCGACGGCCGCGCTCCTGCTCGTCCGTCGTGGCGTGCGGCCCCGCGGCGAGTTCGGCGAGCGTGATTGCCGAGATCGCGGTTTCGTCGGGAAGGTCGTCGCCCTTGATCCGATCCAGGTCAATAATGACGGACGTATCGAGCAGGCCACGAGCCGCGCCCGTCATCTGCACGACCGCCGGAAGGGGTTCAGAGGTCGACATCCGGAATCACGAACGCATCGAGGTCCGCGCGAAATCGCTCGGCATCGATTCGGGGCGCGTTCAAGGCCGCAGTCTTGATCACATTCCGGGGTACAAACCGTCGCGCCGCCACCGGCCTCAGCTCGGCGACCGGCGTACCGTTGCGGGTAACGGTCAGTTGCTGGCCAGTCTGCACCTGACGCAATATCGCCGCAGAATCGTTACGAAGCTGGCGTTGTGTAATAGTTCGCATTGTCGAATTGTAGCAGATGTAGCGTTCTGTAGCATTTAGAGCCGTGATTCCGGTTGCCTCCGTCCCCGCCACCAGCCCGCCAAGGCCTGAACGGCGGGAAGCCACTTCCGAGATGCGTTCCCCGGCGCCGCGCGCGCGGCAGGGAATTTATTCCTGGGCGCGCTCGTACTTGGTGAGACCGCCGCCCGCGGTGGGGCGCGAGGCCGGCCCCTCGGCGACGAACACGTTCCCGTCTTCGTCCACCGCGACGCCCTCGCCGGCGACGCCCTGAAGCACGCGGCCCTCGGCCGGGTAGTGCGGGGGAATGAAGGCGGTCACCTTGTCCTCACTGGCGTGGCCGATCCGGACCCCGTTCAGCCAGCCGTAGTGGTTCGTCTCGGTGGACTCGGAGTCGATCGCGTAGAGCATGTCGTCGTCGGTGATGTACAGCCCGCTGATCCGGCTGAACTGGAAGTAGGTGTCCAGCAGGTTCCCGTCCTGGTCGAAGATCTGGATCCGGTGGTTGCCCCGGTCGGCGACGAACAGCCGGCCCTGGGAATCCATTTCGAGGCCGTGCGGGGTGCGGAACTGGCCGGGCCGGAACCCGATGATGCCCCACTCCTTGATGAAGTTGCCTTCCGAGTCGTACTTGAGGATGCGTCCGGTGCGCCCTTCCGGCGGGTCCGGGCTCTGGCCGCTGTGGCCGTCGGAGACGAAGATGTCGCCGTTCGGCGCGGTGATGACGTCGCAGGGCTCGTGGAGCTGTCCGGGGCCGGTGCCCGGCTGCCCGGCGATCCCGAGGCGCATCAGCTCCTCACCCTCGGGGGTGAACTTGATGACCTGGTGTCCCTTGGTGCCGGCCTCGTTCCCCTGGGAATCCGTGACCCACACGTTGCCGTCATCGTCCACGTGCAGCCCGTGCGGGAGCACGAAGAGCCCGGCCCCGAACTCGGCGAGGAGTTCGCCCGTGTGCCGGTCGTACTTGAGGACGGGATTCAGGTGGGGATTGTCCTCGCAACCCCCGGCGAGCGCGTTCGCGCCACAGCGGTCATAGACCCAGACGTGGCCGTCGGGCCCGATGTCCACACCGGCGGTGGAACCCCAGGTCCGGCCGTCCGGGAGATCGGCCCACTGGGTGAGGACCACCGGGTTCGGATTCGGCAGGTTCCGCTGCACCAGATCGGGGCTCCCGGCCGGTTCCTCCATCTCCGGGGCCGCGGCGCCGCCGCAGCCGTAGGCGCCCAGCGTCAGGGCGCCGGCAATCATAAGGATCTTCACATCGCGCATCGTGTCGCTCCTTGAGAGGTTTGCGGCCTGCCTCCGAGCTGACCGCGCATCGCAGTGTACCCGGGTGGCCGGATGCGCCGCGCGGCAGGAATTGGGGCGGTCCGCTGTCAGGGCCGAAGGGCGGTCGCAGGCAGCGGACCCACGTAGGGGCGGCCGGCCCGATAGAGGGCGAGGCGCTGTGCGATTGCTGCGGCATCGGCGGTGCCGCCGGCGTTCCTGGCCAGGTTGGCGGCGCGTTCCGCAGCCTGCAACGCGCCGGTGAAGTCCCCCGTCGCGGCCAGGGCAGCCCCGAAGAGATCCAGGGAGCGGGGCTCCTGGAACGCGAACTGTCCCGCGAGGCGTTCCGCGAGGCGTACCGCCTCGCCGGGGCTCCTCAGGTCGCGGCGTGGATGGGCGGCGAGGATTCCAGCCAGGGGGCCGAGCGCCGCGGGCAACTCCGGCTCGATTCTCAGGGCGTCGCGAAACGCCGCGATCGCCTCCGCCGGCCGGTCGGCGCCGAGCAGCGCGGCGCCGAGCGCCGCGTGTACTCCCGCGGAGTCCGCACTCAGTTCGGCGGCGACGGCGAGCGGTCCCACGGCGCTGGCGAAGTCCCCGGATTGGAGCAGCGTTTCCCCCAGTTCGTAGTGGGCGTGGGGCGTCCGGGGTCTCTCGGTGGCGGCTTCCCGGAAGGCGGTCAAGGCGTCCGATATCCGCCCGCCGTCCCGGAACAGCGCGCCCGCCTTCACGCGGGTCTCGTAGTCCGCACCGCCTTCGAGGGCTTCCCTCAGCAGCGCCTGCGCCTCGGCCCGGGCGCCGCGGATGTGGAGCAGTTCCGCGAGGCCGGTGCGAAGCCGGGCTGCTTTCGCGGGAGGGTTCTCTTCGGGCATCCGCCGCTCGTAGAGCTCCTCGAGCCAGCCGAGCTCGCGCCGGCCGGCGGCCGATCCAGGGCTCGGAGCGTCCCCGGGAACGCGGATCCAGTGGTCGGTGAACGGGGTGCCGTGGAACGCCTCGCTCTGGGTCGGCAGGTGGCACCCGGCGCAGTCGGACTCGGCCGTGACCACGGTCTGCCGGTGGAGCGACGGGGCGTCCTCGTGGCAGCGGGAGCAGACGGCGCGGGTCCGATCCGGTCCGGCGGGCTCGGGGAGGTGCGGGTCGTGACACTCGGTGCAGGTGATGGTGGTTTCTGCAGCGGACTCGCGGAAACAGGCACTCATCATCAGGCTCGCTCCGGCGTGCCGTGCGAGCAACGGGTCCCGGGCCAGGATCTCCCGCGGCTCGAAGTCGGTGGGCTGGCGGTGGCATTGCCCGCAGAAGACGACCTGATCCGCCGGTGAGAGCCGTCCCGGATGGAAGATTAGGCCCGGATCGCCTCCGGTGGACTGGGCTTCCACATGGGCGATCCCGGAGCCGTGACAGCGCTCGCAGGAGACGCCCAGGACGGCTTCGTGCGGGTTAAATCGGCCGTCCTCGTCCCAGGCGAATGCGGTGGCGTGGCAGCCGATGCAGTTCGCGCTCTCTTCGATGGTGTCGAGATTGCCCAGCGCGTCTTCGTCCTCTTCGCCCCCGGGAGTCGGGAACCAGCCGTCGCGGGCGTGCGAGAAGGAGAGCCGGAGTTCGCGCAGCCGGCCACCGGGCGCAAAGGAAACGGGCGTCAGGCCGCGGAGTCCGGAGCCGAAGACGGCATCCGCCGGCACCGCCGGGGGATCGGCGCCCGGCGCAGCGAACCGGACACCTCCATCGGTCTCGAGTTCGTAGGCGGGTTGCGGTCCGATCCCCGCTGGCCACGAGACCGCCCGCGCCAGCATCTCGTCGGAGAACCAGCGGTCGCGCGTCTCCCCGGTCACGACCCCCGCAGTGCGGGCCATCGGATGTTCCGCCTGCGTCGCCGCAATGTCCGCGTGGCAGGCGCCGCAGGTCTCCGAGCCCACCCCTTCGGCCGGGCTCGCCAGGGGGCGGCGCGGCGCGGTGGTCGCAGCTGCCGGATGGGAAAGTCCTTCCTGTGGGTCGGCGCCACTGCCACATCCCCATAACGCCGCCAGTAGAAGACCGGTGGAAACGAGTGTTCCCCGGGACTTCGGCACGGCCGCCATCTTGGCCGAGTTGTGCCCGAAAGGAAAGACCCGCCCGTGCGTTACGCTCCGTTCATGGCCGGCGCGTCGGGCAGTGGGAACCCGTTCCGTCCGGGAACGGGCAGGATGCCCCCGGTGCTCGCCGGTCGTGACCAGGAACTGGCCCTTGCCGAACGCCGGCTCGGAGAACTCGCCGCCGGCAGCGTGCCGCCCCAGGGCTTGCTCCTCTACGGGCCCCGCGGAACGGGCAAGACGGTGCTGCTCGAGCGAATTGCTCGGCGGGCGAAAGAACTCGGGCTGCGTGCCCAGCAGCTCGCCGCGCCAACGCTTCGCAGCGAGGACAGCCTGGTTGCGGACCTGAGGGAGCGCGCCGGCCTCACAGAAACCCGCCTTACCGGAGTACAGCTCGGGCCGATCGGGGGCACGGCGCAACCGGCCGCGCCGAGTCGCAGCGTTGCCCACCTCTTTGCGGCGTGGGTCGAGACGGCCCACTCGCCTCTCGTCGTTGTGCTGGACGAAGCTCAGGCCATCGGTCCAGAGGCGGGCATGGTCTTCTTTGACGCGGTGCAGGCCGCCGCGATGCGTGACCTTCCGTTTCTCCTGGTGGCGGCCGGGACTCCCGATGCTCCGCGACGGCTGCGGCAGGCCGGCTCGTTCATGGAACGAGCCTTCGAGAACCTGCCGCTCGGACGACTACCGCGCACCGCCACGAAACAAGCCCTCGCAGAACCGACGGTGAACGCGGGAAGGCCACTGGCGCCGGACGCGTTGGCGTTGCTGGCCGAAGAATCACAGGACTACCCGTACTTCGTCCAACTCCTCGGGAGCGCGGTCTGGGATGCGGCCGCGGCAGCGCGCGCGCCGGAGATCCGTGCCGAGGTGGCTCGCCACGGACTCGCTCACGCACGCGCCGAAACCAGCCGCTTCTATGGCAGGCGGTTCGCCGAGGCGCGGGAGCGGGGAGTCCACCGGGCGTTGCCGGCCCTTGCATCGCTGATGGAACAACCGGGCGCGCGGCTCGACGATGCGGCGCTCGACGCCTTTCTGGATCGCGCCGTCGTGGACGGCGCCGGTTCGGGAGACCCGACCCGGCTCCAGACGACGTTGCAGGATCTCGGAATCCTGTGGGAGGCCTCCCCAGGGCGGTGGGAGATGGGAATCCCGAGCTTCGCGCAACACGTGCTGGAGCGCAGCGGGTCGAGGCCGCCGGGTTAACCCGGCTGGCGGGTGTGACCGCCGGAACGTCAACAGTTGCCGGTCTTTGGGCGAGTCCCGCCCAAAAGGAAAGGCCCGCCGGCCCCTTGCGGGACCGGCGGGCCGTGTTGTTCCGGTCGAACCGGTTGGTTGGCCTCCTCTCAGATCAGAAGGTCAACCTCACGGAAAGCCCGATGGTTCGTCCCTTGAGGTACTCGACGATCCGTTGATACGGAACCACCGAATCGATCAACTGGAAGTTCGTGATCGTGTTGGCGTTCAGCGCGTTGAAGATGTCGAAGAGGAACTGTGCGTTCATGCGATCGCTCAGCGCGAAGGACTTGTCGAGCCGGAAGTCCACAAGCGTCACATTGGGCGAGCGGTCCTCACTCATGGGGGCGAGCCAGGAGGTGACCGTCACGCGTCCGTCGTACACCGAGTTCCGGTGGGTCGGCGCGAAGTTGAACCCACTCACGTACCGATACGTTCCCGCCACGCCGATGTCGTACGGGAGGACATACCGCGCGGAGGCCTTCAACTGGTACGTCGTGGTGTCCTGCACGGTCGGGATGTCCTGGTCGTAATTGAGGAACCAGCCCTGCGACGTGGGGTCGGAAGACAGCGGCGAGCTGGTTGCCCAGCCGCTGGACGATCCAGCCGGGCTCCGCGGCTCCGAACGCCACTGGTAGTCGAAGTACACGTTGTAGAAGAAGTTGCTCCGGAACCGCTTGTTGAGTCCCAGCGAAACGGTGTGGAAGTCCATGTCGCTCTCACCGGCCGGGTGGTTCGTGGTCAGCCTGTCGGTCGTGCCAACCAGTTCCTCGGGGTAGAGGAGCAGGTTGAACGACCGGTTGTACCCCGCGGGACACCCGTCGCAGGTCGGAATCGAGATCGGGGTGTTCAGCCCCAGGTCCGCCTGGTCGAAGCTGCCCCAGGTGTTGCGCATCCGCTTGTACACGTACGAAACACGCGTGCCGAGGTCAGCGGTGAGCTCGTGCTCGATCGAGGCGCTCAACTCGTCCGCCCAGGGGAGTGACCAGTTCGGATCGATGGGGGTCGTGGAACCGGAACCGGCGCCTGCCGTGAACGAGAGCTGCTGGCCCAGTTCAGAGGTGTCGTCGAGGACTCCATTCATGTTCTGGTCCAGGAACTCGTAGCGTGCCGAGGGCTGACCGCCCGGATTGGCCGACAGGAGTCCGGTGCCGATGTTGGAGTAGTAGCGCCCGAAGTAGGCCTTGAAGACGCTGGCCCCTTCGCCGGTGATGTCGTAGGTGAGTCCCACGCGGGGCGCGATGTTCCAGTGGTCGAACACGTCGCTTCCCGGAGTCACACCGCCGGCGCCGAAGACGCTCATCAGGATCTGGCTCTGGTTGGCCGGGAGTTCGAACTTGCATTGGAGCACCTCCTGACACGGGGTGCCCGGCGAGTTGTCGGCTTCCAGATAGGAAAGGAGCTGGCTGCCTACCCGGATGCCCGCCATCAGCGTCAACCGGTCGTTGACCGTCCAGACGTCCTGCACGAAGAAGTCCGCGTGCATGTTCCGGTTGTCCACGAGGTTCGGAACTCCCACGAGGTCCACCTGGTGCACGTTGAGGGGGCGACCCTGGGCCGGATCGTCGCGGTAGCGAATCCCGCCGGAGTTCGTGTTGAACCCGCGAAGTTCGCTGTCGAGCTGCCAGTCCCAGCCGAACTTGAAGTCATGGCTGCCGTTGCCGATCGGGACGTAGTAGTTGAACTGAGCGGTGCTCTGGGGCTTCCACCGGTTTCGGGTGAAGGGCTGCCATCCGGCGCCGGACACGTGGCTGGTTGCGAGGTTGAACCTGGGCTCGTTCCCGTTGATGGGATCGGCCTTCGGAACCATCGGCCAGGTCGTTCCCATGTGGCCGATCATGACGTTGCTGAAGAAGCGGTCGCTCCAGACGCGCTGCCACTCCGCCTTGTGCAGCCAGATCCAGTAGTCCTGCGCGAGGATGGATTCGGCGGGGCGGGTCGCGGAGAGGCCGCGGTTGGGCTTCCGTTTCCACGACCAGGTCGAGAACCCGATGAACTGGTCGCGCTCGGTGATCTGGTAGTTGACCTTGGCGGTGAAGATGTCGAAGTCGCCGACGTCCGTCGCCAGGTTCTGGTCCACGCCCGAGATCGCCGTGTCAATGTAGAAGTTGTTGTAGGCGCCGTAGAACCACGCCTTGTCCCGTACGATGGGGCCGCCAAGATCGATGTGGAACTCGTAGAACTGGAGTACCGGCGACGGGGAACCGTCCCGGGCTTCCAGCTCGGACGTGAAGTTGTCGGCGATCAAATCCGGTGGGTTCCAGGCCCCGCTCTCGAGACCGGAGAACTCGTTGCCGCCGCTCTTCACGGTGGTCTGGATTTGGGCTCCCGGAGTGGACATCTCCACGTCCGCGCCCTGCGCCGAAACCTGCATTTCCTCCATCGCGTAGTAGTCGTAGTAACCGCCAGCGGAGCCGGAGCCCTCGGTGGTGTTCACGCCCTCGTAGAGGACCCGGTTCTGGCTCCGCACCCCGAAGGTCTCGTACATGGACTGCTGGCTCTTGTGCGAGCCGCCCACGTCGTAACCCCGGACCCGGATGCCCGGGCTCTGGTGCAGCACCGCCCACATGTCGGTGGCGGTGGGGACCTCGTCGAGCTGGGTCTTGTCGAAGGTCGCCGCCACGCCGGTGGACTTCACGTCCACCACCGGTGACTCGCCGGTCACGGTGACCGTCTCCGCCACGGTGGCGATCTGCATGTCGGCGTCCACCGTGAAGGTGGCGCCGGTCACGACCCGGACGGCCTCGAACACGACGGTCTGGAAGCCGCTCAGTTCGAACGAAATGTTGTAGTCGCCGGGAGGCAGCGCCTGGAACCGGTAGGAGCCGTCAATGTCGGTGGTCGCATTCCGGCCTCCGATGATGGCCTCACCCGAGAGGGTGACGGACACTCCGGGGAGAGCGAGTCCCTGGGCGTCGCGCGCCGCGCCTTCAAGGCGTCCGTACTGCTGCTGGCCGACCGCCGGGACGGCGAACGCCAGGAACAGAAGAGCGAGAAGAGTCTTTCTCATGGTCCCTCCTTCGGGGAGAAAAGTAGAAGAACGGTACCAGAGTTCGGCAAGAGGTGTGCCAGCGATCGAAACGGTTCTCTGAATCCACAAAAGCCCATCTTTCAAGAAGATAGGGAGACCGGAGGAGCGGTGTTTCGAGTCCGATCCAAATTTTCCGATCCACGGATCGCTACGGTGGAGGCGCCAGTGGACAAAGAAAAAGCCCGCCGGCTTCCGTGCGGAAGCCGGCGGGCCAGGTCCTGATCGGACGGTTCAGCAGGTCAGAAGGTCAACCTCGCCGAGAGCCCGATCGTTCGTCCCTTCAGGTAGTCCACGACCCGGTTGAAGGGACCCGTGTCAAGCAACTGGAAGTTGGTGATCGTGTTGGCGTTCATGGCGTTGAACAGGTCCAGGATGCCCTGGACGCGCATCCTGTCACCGAGTTCGAACGACTTGTCCACCCGGAAGTCCAGGATCCCCACGTTGTCCGAGCGATCCTCACTCATGGGCGCCAGCCAGACATACGGCTTCAGGCTGCCGCCGTAAAGGCTCAGCCGGTGCGTCGGCGCGAAGTTGAAGCCGCTGATGAGCCGGTAGGTCCCGGCGAGCCCGATGTCGTACGGCAGCACGTAGCGCGCCGAGGTCTTGAACTGATAGGTGCTGGTGTCCTGCACCGTCGGGATGTCCTGGTCGTAGTTGATGAACCAGCCCTGGGCGGTGGGGTCCGCCGAGAGCGGGTTCCGCGCCGCCCACGAGGTGGACGAGGTTCCGGGACTCCGCGGCTCGGAACGCCACTGGTAGTCGAAGTACACGTTGTAGAAGAAGTTGTTGCGGAACCGCTTGTTGAGCGCCAGCGACAGGGTGTGGAAGTCCATGTCGCTCTCGCCGCCCGGGTGGTTCATCGTGATGTTGTCGGTCTGTCCGACCAGGTGTTCCGGAACCACCAGCAGATTGAAGGACCGCCCACAGCCCACGTGGGGACACGTCTCTTCGCCGGCGGCAATCGAGATCGGCGTGTTCCGGTTGTTCAAGAGAACCTGGTTCAGGCCGCTCGACCAGGTGTTCCGCATGCGCTTGTACACGTAGGAAACCCGGGTCCCGAGGTCCGCGGTGAGTTCGTGCTCGATCGCAGCGCTGGCCTCGTCGGCCCAGGCGAGCGACCAGTTCGGGTCGATCGGCGTTCCCGCCCCGGCGCCGGCGCTGAACGCGAGGCGCTCGCCGAGTTCGGATGAATCGTCGAGCACGCCGTTCATGTTCTGATCGAGGAACCGGTAGGTGGCGTTGGCCTGCCCGCCGGGGTTCGCCGAACCGAGCCCGGTGCCGATATTGGAGTAATAGCGGCCCGCGTACGCCTTGAACACCGAGGTGCCCTCGCCGGTGATGTCGTAGGTGAAACCAGCCCGGGGGGCGATGTTCCAGTGCGAATACACGTGGTCACCGGGGATCGTGGCGCCGGCGCCGAAGACCTCCCCGAGGTACTGGGACTGGTTGGACGGCAACTCGAACTGGCAGAGCAGCGACTCGGGGCAGGTACTGCCCGGCGCGTTGTCCGATTCCAGGTAGGACAGGATCTGGCTGCCGACCCGGAAGCCGAGGGTCACCGTGAGGCGGTCGTTCACCGTCCAGACATCCTGCGCGAAGAAGTCCGCGTGCATGTTCCGGTCGTCCGTGAGGTTCGGGACGCCGACGAGATAGACGCGGTCCACGTTGTGGGGCCGTCCCTCGTTGACGTCGTCGAGGTAGCGCACCGCCCCCGAGTTCGAGTTCCAGCCGAAGAGCTGTGAGTCGAGTTGCCAGTCCCAGCCGAACTTGAAGTCGTGGCTGCCGGTCCCGATGGGGACGTAGTAGTTGAACTGACCCGTGCTCTGCGGCTTCCAGCGTTTCGAGGTGAAGGGCTGCCAGCCGGCGCCCGACCGGATGTTCGTGGTCGCCTCGATGCGGGGCTCGTTGCCGCTGATCGGATCGCCCTTCGGGGTCATGGGCCAGACGGTGCCCATGTGGCCGACCATGATGTTGCTGTAGAGCCGGTCGCTCCAGACCCGCTGCCACTCGGCCTTGTGCAGCCAGATCCAGTAGTCCTGGGCGAGCACCGATTCCGCCGGGATGGTGGCTGAAATCGAGCGGTTCGGCTTCCGCTTCCACGACCAGGTCGAAAAGCCGATGAACTGGTCGCGCTCGGTGACCTGGTAGTTCAGCTTGGCGGTGAAGATGTCGAAGTCGCCGATGTCGGTGCCGAGTTCGATCGCCTGCCCGGACACCGCGGTGTCGATGTAGAAGTTGTTGTAGGCCGCGTAGAACCACGCCTTGTCCCGGACGATGGGGCCGCCGAGGTCAAGGTGGTACTCGTAGAACTTGAGCACCGGAGCCGCGGAAGCCAGGTTGGACTCGAGGTGGCTGTCGAAGTTGTCGGCGATCCAGTCGGCCGGGTTCCAGGCCCCGCTCTCGAGACCCGAGAACTCGTTACCGCCGCTCTTGACGGTTGTCTGGATCTGCGCGCCCGGCGTGGACATTTCCACGTCCGCCCCCTGCGCCGAAACCTGCATTTCCTCCATCGCGTAGTAGTCGTAGTAACCGCCCGCGCTCCCGGAGCCCTCCGTGGTGTTCACGCCCTCGTAGAGGACCCGGTTCTGGCTGCGCACTCCGAAGGTCTCGTACATGGACTGCTGGCTCTTGTGGGAGCCGCCCACGTCGAATCCTTGGACCCGGACTCCCGGGCTCTGCTGGAGCACCGCCCACATGTCGGTGGCGGTGGGAACCTCGTCGAGCTGGGTCTTGTCGAAGGTCGCCGCCACGCCCGTGGACTTCACGTCCACCACCGGCGACTCGCCGGTCACGGTGACGGTTTCCGCCACCGTGGCGATCTGCATGTCGGCGTCCACGTTGAAGGTGGCGCCGGTAACGACCCGGATGGCTTCGAATACCACGGTCTGGAAGCCGCTGAGCTCGAACTGGATGTTGTAGTCGCCCGGAGGCAGCGCCTGGAACCGGTAGGAGCCGTCCACGTCGGTGGTGGCATTCCGGCCTCCGATGATGGCCTCACCCGAGAGGGTGACGGACACTCCGGGGAGAGCGAGTCCCTGGGCGTCGCGCGCCGCGCCTTCGAGGCGCCCGTACTGCTGCTGGGCGGCCGCCGGGACGGCGAACGCGAGGAGCAGAAGAGCGAGAAGAGTCTTTCTCATGGTCCCTCCTTTACGGGAAAGGCAAGAAGAGCTTCCGCGGCCCAGACGAATCCTCGGCGCACCGAGCCGCTGGACGGCATCTCGAATCGTGATGTGACACGGAAACGTTCAAATAATTGAACCGATGATACGGGGGAGTTCCCGCCGACTTCAAACGCGTCTGGCAGGTAATGGCCGGGAGCCGGCCGCGCTACCGAAACGCGGGTTCCGGCATTGCCTGGCGCAGCATCCCGAGGAAGTCCGCCGGCAGGTCGATCCCCAGCCGGCGACCGTCGTGGGCGACCTCCCAGGCGCCCTCGAAATCACCGGTGGAGGCCAGCGTGGCGGCGAGGCCCAGCCGGTAGTCGCCCCGGAACGGTTCCTTGCCGACCGCGATGCGGAAATGGCGGATCGCGTCCTCGAACTGGCGGTTCGCCGCGAGCACCTGGGCGATCGAATCATGGGTCCCCGCGCGCTCGGGCTCCTGTTCGAGCGCTCTCCGGAACCAGCGCAGCGCCTCCGGCCGCCGGCCATCGAGCGCGGCGATGCTGCCGAGGCTGGAGAGCGCCCCCGGATGGTTCGGCTGGATCTCGAGGGCGTGGAGACAGCGCCGCTCCGCTTCGCCGAGATTCCCGGACTGCGCGAGGACGATGCTCGAGTTGATGAGCGCCGCGACGTGGTCGGGGTTCTTCTCGAGCGCGATGGCCCAGGCGGCCAGCGCCTCGTCATTCCGGTTCTGTCGGGAGAGGTTGTTCCCGAGGTTGTAGTAGAGGTCGGCGGCGTCCGGGCGCGACCGGATCATTTCTCGCAACAGGCGCTCCGCCACCTCGGGCCGGCCGGCGCCCTCGGCGGCGAAGGCGCGGCGCTCCTTCCCGATCACGGAGGCCGCCACGTTGTTCACCGCGTCCATCAACGGATCGCTGATCATGAGGTCGTGGTCGAGACTGCGGGCGCGTTCCGCCGCCGCTCGCGCCCGCTCGCCGTCACCCGTCCGCCGGTACACGCGGGCCAGCGCGGCGGCGATGGCGCCGGACTCCGGAGCGAGGGCTTCCGCCTGTTCCAGGAGCGGCAATGCCGCTTCGAGGTTTCCGTCACTCGCGAGCAGGCGTCCGAGCCGGAAACTCGCGGCCGCGGTGTTGGCCGGCGCGGAGCGGGTCGTTCCCAGGCGGTCGAGCGCGGCCCGGTAGTGGCCCCTAGCGGCCTCCGGATCCGCGCGGTCCTCGGCGATCTGCCCCGCGAGCAGGTAGGCGGGGGCGTATCCGGGGTTCAGGCCGATTGCTTCGAGCGCCGCGGCTTCGGCCAGTTCCGGGTCCGCACGCCAGAGCGATCGCGCCTTGAGATATGGGAAGCGGTAGTCGTCGTCGGCCAGCGCCCCCGCGGCGGTGTACGCGGTGGCGGCTTCGGAATGGAGTTCATGAGCCAAGAAAGCGGCGCCGAGCGCCGCCCAGCGATCCGGAGAATCGGGGTCGTCGAGGACACCGCCGCGGGCGCGCCGGATCACCTCGCCGACCTCCGGCTCCATTTCGGAAAGCTCGGGGTCCGGAGGATCGGGAAGGTCCGGGCCACCGCCCCGCAAGAGGAAGAAGGCCGCAACCAGGACCGCGGCGACGGCCCCGAGCCAGAGGGAGCGGGAGGCGCCTTTACGTTCCTCGGTCGCCGGTTTCGGAGAGGTCCCGTCGTGGTCGGGGGCCCGGCGCGAGGGTCCACGATGCTCGCTTGATCCCCTGGGGACTCCCCGAGCCTTCTCCCCCCGCCGTTTCCGGGGCTGCCGCGAGCGGGCCATCGTCTTCAGCGGAATTCGCCGGCGCCGCGCCGCAGGCTGACGGTATCGGCTTCGGTCCCGGGAAAGGCCTCCCGCGCGCCGTCCGGCCACACGACGACGAACTCGCTCACCTGGACGCCGCTTGGAACGGCGAAGAAGGCCCGCGGATCACCGGTCGCCAGATAGCTGCCGCCCGGATCGGCGCGCCGAACCGACCGGCTGCCGTCCTGGAAGACAGCGGTGACCACCGCAGGGAAGGCAGGCCGGCCCTCGCTGTCCAGCGTACTGACCCTGAGCGGCGATCCCGTCCGCCCGAAGTCGTTCCGGTAGAGCCGCGCCGGACCTTCGGCGTTCGCCAGCAGCAGATCCAGGTCGCCGTCCTCGTCGTAGTCGGCCAGCGCGAGCCCGCGGCTCACCTCGATGACTGCGGCGAAGTCCCCGGCCCCGCCGAAGTCGCCGAAGAGCGCGTCGCTACCCTCGATTCCGCCGTTTCGGAACACCTGGTTCGGTTCGCCGAACGCCTTCCAGAAGGCGTTCCCGAGCGCCCCGGGAAGCGCGGGCTTCCGCTGCACCCGGCCGTTCGCCACGACCAGGTCGAGAGCGCCGTCGAGGTCCAGATCCACGAACCCGGTCCCGAAACCGGTCATGGCCATGCTCGCCGGACCGAGTCCCGAGGGACCGGTGCGGTCGGCGAACGAGAGTCCGAAGTCGGCGCCGTCGCTCCGGTAGAGCGTGTTGGTTTCGTCCGCCACGTGGGTGATGAAGAGATCGAGATCGAGGTCGTGGTCCACGTCCCCGAGCGCGATGCCCATGCCGGCCTCCGGCCGTCCGGCGTCGTTCAGGGCGACCCCTGCCAGGAAGGCGTCGTCCGCGAAACCGTCCCCGCCCTGATTCAGCCAGAGCTGGTTCGCTTCGCCGTCGTTCGCCACGTAGAAATCGAGCCGCCGGTCGCCGTCGAAGTCGTGGCAGACAACGCCCAGCCCCGGCGCGTGCACGGCGCGGAGACCCGCGGCGAGCGAGACATCCTCGAATCGACCGCCGCCAACGTTGCGGTAGAGGTAGTCGTGGATGCCCGGGAAGACCTGCGGACTGCAGTAGTCCCGGCTGCCGTCCTGCTGGGTGCAGAACTTCCCCGGGTCGTTCCGCACGTAGCGGGCGACGTAGAGGTCGAGGCGCCCGTCGGCGTCGTAGTCGCAAAACGCCGCCGACGAGGACCACCCCTCGCCGGCCACTCCCGCCCCGGCGGTCACGTCCTCGAAACGCCCGTCACCGAGGTTTCGGTACAGGATGTCCGGCCCGTAGTTGGTGACGAAGAGGTCGGTGCGGCCGTCACCGTCGAAGTCCGCGGCGGCGAGGCCCATCCCGTACCCGGTGTCGGCGGTTCCCGAAGCGGCGCTCGCGTCGGTGAACGATCCCGAAGGCCCCTGGAGATACAGCGCGTTGCCCGGCGCTCCCGGCCGCGGCCCCATGGGGTCGGCGGGGCGTCCGCCCTGGAGCAGGTAGATGTCGAGGTCCCCGTCCCCGTCCGCGTCGAAGAACCCCGCGCCGGCGCCGGTGATCTCGGGAAGCGAGAAGTTGCCCTCGTCCCCGGCGTCGTGGACGAACCGGATGCCCGCCTCCTCCGTCACCTCGGTGAAGCCCTGGGCGGACGCGAACCCGGCGCCGGCGAAGCCAAGAGCCGCGATAAAGAGGATCCCGGCGCGACGGCTCAAAGCCCCGTCAGTATAGGGACGCGGACTGGGGTTTCGAGGCGGAACCGAACGGCTCGACCGTCCGTTATGTCGGTTGCGGGGCGAGCGGCGCCAGCACGCGATTCGCAGTTCCCCGCGGGAGGCACCCGATGATGAAACCCCGGAAGACGGCGATCCTGCTTGCGATGACGGCGCTGGTGGCGCCGGCCGCCTTGGCGCAGCCGGATCCCGAACACTGCGAGCACCGGAACACCGTGAACCTGAGCGACCCCGCGGGCGGGACCCTGGAAGTGAAAAGCGGGGCCGGCGCCGTCGAGATCGAGGGCGAGCCGGAGCTCACGGAGTTCCGGGTGGCGGCCACCCTCTGCGCCGCCAGCGAGCAACTCCTCGACGGCCTGGCCGTGTCGCTTCAGGGAGGACGCCTCGACACGACCTACCCGGAGCGCCGGGGCGGTGGCTGGGGTTTCTGGCGGAAGCGCTACGCGAGCATCCACCTCGCGGTCCGGGTTCCCCCGGAGACCGCCATCGAGCTGGAGGACGGGTCGGGATCGGTCCGCGTTGCGGATGTCGGCGCCGTGATCGTTCGGGACGGGTCCGGCTCGCTGCGTCTGGATCGAACGGGGCCGGTACGCGTCGAGGATCGTTCGGGCGGCCTGCGCGTCGCGGGAGCGCGGGGCGATGTCTTCGTGGAGGACGGTTCCGGCAGCCTGAGGATCGAGGACGTGACCGGCGACGTGACGGTGGACGACGGCTCGGGGAACCTCACGGTCCACGACGTCACGGGCAGCGTCCGGCTGGAGGACGGTTCCGGGAGCGCCGAGGTGCGTTCGGTGACCGGGAACGTGGTGGTGACGGATGACGGCTCGGGCAGTATCGAGATCGAGCGCGTCGGCGGTGAGGTGCGCGTGAGCGACGCCGGCTCGGGCAGCGTCCGCGTCCGCGACGTGGAGGGCGGCCTGACCGTTACCGGGACCCGCAGGTCCCGGATCGACTACGAGGACGTGCGCGGCGAGGTGGACCTCCCACCGGACCGGCGCCGGCGTTAGCCGCTGGGAGCTCGCGCCGCCGGAGGCGGACCGGGGACGGCGAGGAGCGCTAGGAGCGCCGGCCAGTCCTCCCGGTGGGGGCCTTCAGACCGGCATCGCCCGCGCAGCGGGCGAAACTCCCGACGTCTTTTCGCCGCATGGCACCCTCGCCAAAGGGAATGGCGCAGCGACAACCGCGCGCGCTCACTCCGCTTCGCTGTCCTTGTTTCGGGTCCCCGCAATGGGGCGCAACAGCGCCGGGAGTTTCGCGGCCGCTGGCCGCGATGCCGGCCTGAAGGCCGGCGCTCCTTCCCCTAGCGCCGCAGCGCGGCGTGGCCGCGGACCATGCGTTCCAGGTCGTCGAGTTCGTGGGTGACCCCGCTCACTTCGCTGGCAGGCGCGGCTTGGATCGGGAACAACAGGCTGAGGCTCCCGTCGTCGGCCCGGGAAAGCGGCATCTTTCCCTCGGTCCCGCCGAGGACCGACGGCAGGCGCCCCCGCGTTCCCCGCAGGAAGACGACCGTGTCCTCGCCCACCCGGAAGTGCGGCATCTCCGAAACCATCACCGTCGTATCCCCGACGGTGCCGCCCGGGATGCGGAAGACGATCCGCCGGCCGGCCTGGCCGGACAGCACTCGCTCGATCCGCATCGTGACCCGGGTGTAGATCCGCGAGTGGTCGTGATTCCAGGTGCTTTCCATCCGCTCGATGGTCCCCGCCACCACCTGGGTGGCGAGTTCGGACATCCTCTGGATCCCGAGCGGCGCGAACGGTGAGGGGATGGGTTCACGGCGCTGGGCGGTGAGGCCGGTGGGAACGAGGAGCAGGGCGACGAGAACCGCGGCCGTTCCGAGGCGGGGTGCCCGTTCCGGTCGGCGGCTGGGGGTGGAGGGGTCTGCGGCCATCGGCGCTGCGCTGGGACGAACGTAGTTTCGCACTCCACGCCGACGGCCGCGAGCGGTGGCCGGCGAGCTGTCGCCGGCCACCGGGGTGGGAATCGCTAGAAGGTCAGTCGCAGGCCGACTTTGGCGGCGCGCGGATCGATTGCGGCGATCACGTTGTTGTAGTTCGATCCGGTGCGCAGGTTGAAGTTGGACACCGCGTTCGAGTTGAACGCGTTGTACACGTCCACCATCGCGGTCACGAGCGCTCCGTTCGCGAGATCGAAGCCCTTTTCGATCCGGAAGTCCGCGATGGTCACGTCGTCCGACCGGTTCTCGCTCAGGTTCGTCAGGAACACCGGCTGGGTGCCCGAACCGGGAATGGACACCCGCTGGATCGGCGCCCACGGCCAACCGCTCTGGTAGCGCACGTTCCCGGACACGGCAATGCCGTAGGGGAACGAGTAGCGGGCCAGCAGCCGCCCGTTCCAGTTCGTGGTCTCCTGGCGGAAGTCCACATCGAGGCTGTGGTTCTGCCACACGGTGCCGTGCCCGTCGGTGCCGACGTCGATCGGGTCGGCGGTCAGGGGGCTCCGCGACTCGCCCGAAGCGGCGCGGTATTCGTCCCGCCATTGGTAGTCGAAGCTCGCCTGCACGAAGAAGCCGCCGGCGAAGCGCCGGTTGGCGGCGAACTGGATCGTGTCGTAGGTCGCCTCGATTCCGGGGAACGTGTCGGTCTGGATGTCCACGAGGTTCGCCACGTCGTCGGGAACCCGCTGCACGTTGATCGGGGCTCCGGTCAGCGCATTGATCGGGCAGTCGAAGTCGGTCCCGCACGGAATCCCGCGGCCGTCGAGCAGCGCGAGCTGTTGCGGCACGTTCCACTGGCCGCTGTCACCGTTCAGGTGCTTGCGCACGTACGACGCCCGGAGCGCGGTGTCGGTGACGACCTCGTGCTCGAAGGAGACGCTGAACTCGTCCACGTATTCCTTCGCGAGGTCCGGATTCACGGGGGTGCCGAGCGCGCGGATCGCCGTGCCGGTGGCGCCGCTTTCCGCTCGCAGCGTGCCGAGCTCCTGCGCGCCGTCATAGAGGCCGTTCGCGTTCTGATCGAGGAAATCGAACCGGACCCAGGCCACGTTCGCCGGGTCCGCCCGCCGGTGCGCGTCGGCGAGGTTCACGTAGTAGCGGCCGTAGTGGCCCTTCAGAACCGTGCCGGGAGCGATTTCGTACGTCGCGCCGAGCCGGGGGGCCCAGGTGTTCCAGGTCACGAGCGTCTGCCCCTGGGTCACCCCGGTCGGGAAGAAGTCCGCGAACAGCGGATTCGATTCCGAATCGAGGAAGTGGGTCCGCTGCTGTCCGAAGCGCACGCCGATGTTGAGCGTGAGCCGCGAATGCGGACGCCAGGTGTCCTGGGCGAACAGGTCGTGGTGGGTGTTGCGTGAATCGGCGTTGATCTGGCCGTCGGCGGGCATGCTGAAGAGCGCGATCTGGTCCACGCCGTGCGGACGTCCCTGGGTGCTGTCGTCGATGTAGCGCACGTGTCCCGAGTTCGAGTTGGCGCCGAATTTCCGGCTGTCGATCTGGAAGTCGTACCCGAACTTGAAATCGTGGCTCCCGAGAAAATCGGGAACGTAGTGGCTGACCGTGGCCGTCACCTGCGGCTTCCAGCGCTCGAACGTGAAGGGCGGGGTCCCGGTGATGTTGGTGTTCCAGCCGGCCCCGGTGTGGATGCCGGTCGCCTGGTCGAAGCGCGGCGGATTCGACTCCGGGTCCACCTGCGGGACCATGGGCCAGCCGAAGCCGAAGTGCTTGACGGCGAGGGTCGAGAAGGTCCGGTCGTCCCAGACCCGCTGCCACTCGCCCTTGTGCGCCCAGCTCCAACTGGCCTGCGCGAGCACGGAGTCCGGGCCGACCGTGTTCGAGAGGCCCCGCTGCGGCTTCTCCTTCAACTGGTAGTTCGTGTAGGCGATGAGCTGGTCCTGGTTCGTGAGCTGCGCGGTGATCTTGCCGCCGAACTGGTCGAAGTCCCCGAGATCGGTGGCGAGGTTCGGGTCGACGCCGGAGATCTGCTTGTCGATCCGGAAGTGGTTGTAGAAGCCGTAGAACCAGGCGCGGTCCTCGACGATGGGGCCGCCGAGGTCGGCGTGGGCTTCCCAGAAGAGGATGTTCGGATTGCCCGTGAAGTTGCGGGCTTCGAGCTCGCGGTCCACGTTGTTGCCGACGAAGCTCTCGTGTTCGTAGTCGCCGTGCAGCATGCCGCTGAACTCGTTGCCGCCGCTCTTCATGGTCATCACCACCATGGAGCCGGGCCCGGTCATCTCGACGTCCGCCCCGGCGGCCGAGGTGGTGAACTCCTCGATGGAGTAGTAGTCGAAGTAGAAGCCGGTGCCGCTCTCGCCCTCGGTGGTGTCCACGCCGTCGGCGAGGATGCGGTTCTGGCGGCGGATTCCGAAGCTCTCGTAGCCGGTCTGCTGGCTCTTGTGGCTGCCGCCGACGTCGTAGCCGCGCATGCGCACGCCGGGGGTCTGGGCGAGTACTGCCCAGACATCGGTCGCCGAGGGCACCTCGTGGAGGGCCTCGGTCCCGAAGTCGGTGGAGAGCGCCGTCGTCCGGACGTCCACCACCGGCGCCTCACCGGTGACGGTCACGGTCTCCGCGACGGTCGCTACCTCGAGGGTCACCGGCACCGTGATGGTGCGGTTCCCTTCGACGATGATGCCCTCGCGCACGAGCGTCTGGAATCCGGAGATCTCGAACCGCAGGTTGTAGGCGCCGCGGCGCAACGAGCGGAACCGGTACGAGCCGTCGCTCAGGGTGATCGCCGCCTGTTCGGTGATGAGCGCCTCGCCGGAGAGGGTGACGTTCGCTCCGGGTACGGCGAGGCCCTGGGAGTCGGTGACCCGGCCCTCGATCTCGCCCGCGGTCTGGCCGAAGGCGGCGGAGCCGGCCAGCGCCCAGAGAGCGAGCGCCAGGGGAATGCGTGGTTTCATGGGAAGTTTTTCTCCTTGGGGGGTTGGGTTTGCGGCTTCGCGCCCGGCGCCCGGGGCAGGACCGGTGTTTCTTGAATTCGCGCTGTTTCCGGAGCCCGGAATGGCCGCGGCGCGTTGCCGTGCATGTCCTCAGAAAGGCGCAAGGGGTGCGCCCGGGTTTCCCGGCGCCGTCCGACCGCTCCCGACTGCGGAATTCCCGGTACCGACCGCGCGTTGGCTCCGGGATCGCGGATGCCCGGGTTTTCGCCGCCTTGGATGCCGTATCCGGTGCGCCGGTTCGATTCAGAAACGCCCTGGGGAGTCCACGGTCCTGAATCGGAGAATCCGTCTATCGTGAATTCCCGGGCGAGTGCGTCTCACCGCTCTCGGCGCTCACGCCACCTCATCCACCGGCTGCTACGCTTCCATGCATGTCCCTGCCGCCGCCCGCTCCCGCGATCCGCATCCGGGCCGAGCCGCGCGACGCCTCGACCTGCCGGTTCGTGGTGGATCGCCCCGTGTTCCCTGGCGGTTCGGTCTATTTCGACTCCGTCGGACGCGCCGGGAATTCCGTGCTGGCGCGGGAACTCCTGAGCATTCCCGGTGTCTCGGGGGTGCTCCTTCAGGACAACCTGATCACGGTGACCGCCGCGGAGAACCAGGTCAATTGGATGCCGATCGGCCGCGAGGCGGGAAAGCGGATCCGGTCCGTTCTCGAGGGCCCCGAGCCGGCGGTGGACTCCGAGGCGCTCGCCGATCTTCCGGCGCCGGAGGACATCCGGGACCGCGTCCAGGCCGTCCTGCGCGACGAAATCAACCCGGCCGTCGCCTCGCATGGCGGATACATCGATCTTGTCGGCGTCGAGCAGAACCAGGTCTTCATTCGCATGGGAGGCGGCTGCCAGGGGTGCGGGATGGCCACCGCCACGCTGCGCCAGGGCGTCGAGAAGATCCTGCGCCGGGCGGTTCCGGAGATCGGAGCCATCCTGGACACCACGGACCACGCTGCCGGGACGAATCCCTACTACGAGCCGGCTCGGTAGGGCCGGCGGGATGAGAATCCCACCGTGACTCCCGGCGGGCCCCGGAGGGCGCTTCTCCTGTTGGGCGTGGCGTTCCTTTACCTCGCGGAGGACGGAGCGGCCGAGTTCGGTCAACGGCGCAACCAGCGGGAGCGGGAAGCGCCCCCGGTAGCGTGGAGCCACGACCCGCCGCCGGCCGGGACCATGATCACGCGCGCCGAGCACGTGACCCGCGAGGGCTCCCAGGTGGTCCTCGACGGCTACGCGCAGGTGGCCTTCGGAGGACTCCGGATCCAGGCCGACCGGATCGAGATCGACGAGGAAGCGCTGAGCGTGCGGGCGGAGGGCAACGTCGTCTTCGAACGACGTAACGAGAAGATCGTCGCCGAGTCCATGGAAGGCAGCCTCGAGGATGGAACGGCGGTCTTCCGGAACGCCCGGGGGATCCTCGGCCAGGACTTTCATTTCGTCGCCGAGACCCTCGAGGAGCTGGACGACGGGGCGTTCGCGATCGAGCGGGGAGCGTTCACCACCTGCGCCCAGCCGAATCCGCGCTGGAAATTCACTGCGAGCCGCGCGGTTGTCCGGCCGGAGAAGCACGTGTGGCTGCGCAACGTCGCGTTTCGGGTCAAGGAGCTGCCGGTGACCTACTTCCCGGCGCTCTACTACCCGCTCGAGGAGGACGGCCGGCAGACCGGCTTCCTCATCCCGCGCTACAGCCGCTCGGACCTCCGGGGACACCTCATCAGCCAGGGTTTCTACTGGGCCATCAACCGCTCGATGGACGCGACGTTCAGCGTGGACCACTTCACGGTGGCGGGCACCGGGCTCGGCATGGAGTACCGCTATCGCGGGAACAGCGGCTCCCGGGGCGAAGCGGAAGGGTTCCTCATCAACGACAAGACCACCGAGAACCGCGAGTATTCGCTCAGCTTCAACGTGGCGCAGCGGCTGCCGGCGCGATTCCGGTTCAGCGCCGCCGGCGACATGTTCTCGAGCTTCGATTTCAGCCGCCGTTTCCAGGATTCCTTTTCGCGCTCCACCCGGCGGTTTCAGCGCTCCAAGGTGGATCTCAGCGGCCAGCTCTTCCGTCACCGCATCAAGTTCAAGATCGACCGCAAGGACACCCAGTACACCTCCCGGAGCAGCCGCCGGCAGACGATGCCGCAGTTCTCGATCACCCGGCGAAACCTGAACCTGCTGGGCCAGTTCGTCCAGCTCGGCTACGAGGCCAACTACGTGCGCGTGGGCCGCTCACGCCGCGATGACTTTCAGGAGTGGAACCGGCTCTTCGTGGGGCCGACCCTGGGTCTTTCCCTGCCCGAGATCCCGTTCCTGCAACTGCGGGCGGAGATCGACGCGGGGTATCTGCGCTACGGTGGTTCGATCGACCCCGAGACCGACGATTTCGATCCGGAACTGGGGCTGAGCCGGCGGTACTACGGAACGGCCCTGCAACTGTCCGGTCCCAAGTTCGAACGCATCTTCGACACCGAGGGCAACTTCTACGCCGCCCGCCTCAAGCACCTGATCGAGCCGGAAGCGAACTGGGAGTACCGGAAGAGCGACGACAAGTCCGACTACGTCAATCGTTTCGACCGCTACGACAGCTCCACGCAGGCGAACCAGATCAGCTTCGGGTTGGTGAACCGCCTGCTCGCCAAGCGCTACCGGGACGGGGTCGAGGAATCGTCGGCGACCGACGTCATCACCTGGCGCATCCAGCAGAGCTGGTACTTCGATCCGACGGCGGGAGCGTACGACTCCCGCTACGTGTCGTCCTCCTTCGAGGAGAGTGAAATCGAGATACGGAAGTCGCCCATCCGCTCCGATTTCCGCTTCACGCCGGACCAGAGCGTGAACGGCGACTGGACCATGGAGTGGGACCCGGACGAGCGGCTGTTCACCTCGATCCGCACCGGGCTGCGCGTCGGGGACCGGCTCTCCAACCGAAGGTTCAACTTCAACTGGTCCCGGCGCGCCCGCCGGATCGGCGGCGAGGACAGCGAAGAGGTGGACGTGAAGAGCTATCTCCGCGCCGGGACCGACTTCTTCCCGACCGAAGTGATCCGTACCGGTTTCGACGTCAACTACGACATCACCGAACGGAGGCTGTCCAACATCCGGCTGCGCACCGACTTCCTGTTCCAGTGCTGCGGGCTGAACGTGGAGTGGATTCGCTACAACCTCGTGAGCCGGAGCGAGAACATCTTCCACTTCAGCGTCACCCTCGGCGGACTCACCAGCTTCGGCTTCGGAGCGGGTGGGCGCGACAGCTACTACTGATGCCGGAGCGCAAGGAGCGCCGGTCTTCAGACCGGCATCGCCCGCGCAGCGGGCGAAACTCCAGGGATCCATTTCGTCGCATGGCGCCCTCGCCAAAGGGAATGGCGCGGCGACAACCGGGCGCGCGGACTCCGCTTCGCCATCGCTGGGTTCCCGCGACGGGGCGTCACGGCGCCGGGAGTCTGCTGTGAGAGTGCAGTCCCGCGGGTCGGCCAAGCGCCGTGCGAACGCCGCCGGCTGGGAACGCCGGTCTCCAGACCGGCACGCGCGGCGCTCCGCGCCGCGCATGTCGTGACTCTGTTCACCCAAGGTGGCGCGTACGGCCTGGAGCGCCGACCTGCGGGTCTGAAGACCGGCGCTCCTGAACCATCACGATGGCGAATTCCCTACCCGCCGGGTAACGAGCGTTGTTTCCCCTGCTCGCGCTGAACGGCGCCCTCGCCCTCCTCGGCTGGCGCCTCCGCACCGTCACCGGCGCCGGCGCGCTCGCCGGGTTCGCGGTCGGCGCCGCGGTCGTCTGGAGCCTGGGCGGCTTCGGCTACCTGGTGCTGCTCCTCTACTTCGCACTCGGCGCCCTCGTGACCCGCGTCGGCTGGACCCGCAAACGGGCTCTCGGGATCGCCGAAGCCCGGGGCGGCGCCCGGGGACCGGCGCAGGTGGCCGCGAACGGGGGACCCCCGGTCCTCTTCTGCCTGCTCGCGGGTCTCTTCCCGGCTTCGTGGGGCGCGCCCGCCGCCGCCGCGTTCGTCGGTGCGCTCGCCACCGCGGCGGCCGACACGGTGTCCTCGGAAGTGGGGAAATCCCTGGGAGGGACCGTGCGGCGGCTTCCCGGCCTCTCCCGGGCGCCGGCCGGAACGCCCGGCGGCGTCAGCTTCGCGGGGTCGGCCGCGGGTCTCCTGGCTTCCTTCGCGATCTGCGGCGCCGCCGCGGCGGGCGAGCTGATCCCGCCCGCGTGGTTCCTGCCGGTGGCGGCCGCCGGATTCCTGGCCGCCCTGCTCGAGGGTCTGCTCTCCCCGCTCGAAACCCGCGGGACTCTCGACAATGACGGAGTCAACGCAGTCTCCGTTCTTGCCGGCGGCCTCCTCGCGTTCGGGTGGGGATGGTTTTCGACCAGTGGCGGCACCGGATGATCCGGGTGGTCTCCGAGCGGCTGACGCTCTACCGCGAGTTCTCGCGGCCGTTCACCCTGCTGCCCCCGCTGATCGGTTTCCTCAGCGGAAGCGTCACCGCCTACGGCGCCCCGCCCGCCCTGGAGAACGTCCCCTGGATCTACCCCGTCCTCGGAGCCGTCATGGCCGCCACCCTGAACGCGGCGAGCAACGCCCTGAACCAGATCTGCGACCTCGGGATCGACCGCATCACCAAACCGGACCGGCCCCTGCCTTCCGGGCGGCTGGCGATCGCGGAAGCGTGGTGGTTCACGGCGGTGTGCTGGGTCCTGTCGCTGGCCGCGGCGTGGTTCGTGAGCCCCGGAGGCCGGCGCGAGTGCTTCTGGATCGTCGTGGTGGCGAGCGTCTTCATCTGGATGTACTCGGCGCCGCCGCTCCGGACGAAGCGGCTCGGGATGCTGGCGAACCTGACCGTCGCCATTCCCCGCGGGCTGCTCCTGAAGGTGGCCGGCTGGTCGGCGCTCAAGACGGTGCTCGATCCCGAACCGTGGTTCATCGGGCTCATCTTCGGGCTCTTTCTGCTCGGCGCCACCACGACCAAGGACTTCTCCGACATCGCGGGAGACCGCGCCGGAGGTTGCCGGACGCTCCCGGTGGCGCACGGTCCCCGGGGTGCGGCCTGGCGGATCGCACCTTTCTTCGTGCTGCCCTTCGTGCTGATTCCCGTGGGGGTCCGCACCGATCTGCTGACCGGCAACGCCGTGTTGCTGGACGCGCTCGGCGTCACGCTGGTGCTCTACGGGGTCTTCACGGCGTGGCTCATGCTGCGCCGTCCCGACGAACTCGCGACCGACAGCAACCACGTGTCCTGGCGGCACATGTACCTGATGATGATGGTTGCCCAACTCGGGTTCGCGGCCGCTTACGTCCTCTGATCCGGGGCGCTTGTTTCGCCTGCGGAGGGCGTGGCGGTCCTATACTGGCGCTTCCGTGAGCCAGACGTTTTCCCGCCGCCACCTCGGTCCCGACCTCGCCGAGAGGGATCCCGAAATCGCCGCCGCCATCCATGCCGAAGAGATCCGCCAGTCCGAGGGTCTCGAACTGATCGCTTCCGAGAACTTCGCGAGCGATGCGGTCATGGAGGCCACGGGTTCGGTGATGACCAACAAGTACGCCGAGGGGTATCCCGGCCGGCGGTACTACGGAGGCTGCATCCACGTCGACGAGGCGGAGCGGCTGGCCCGCAACCGGGCCAAGGAACTCTTCGGTTCCCGGTATGCGAACGTGCAGCCCCACAGCGGCTCGCAGGCCAACATGGTCGCCTACCAGGCAATCCTGGAGCCGGGCGACGCCTTCCTCGGCATGGCCCTCGATCAGGGCGGACACCTCACGCACGGCCACCCGCTGAACTTCTCGGGCCAGTTCTACGAACCCGTTGCCTACGGGGTGCGGCGGGAGGACGAACGCCTCGATCTCGATCAGTTGGCGCAGCTCGCCCGGGAACACCGGCCGAAGATGATCATGGTGGGCGCGAGCGCGTATCCGCGCCTCTACCCGAGCGCGGAAATCCGGCAGATCGCGGACGAAGTCGGGGCGAAAGTGGTCACCGACATCGCTCACGTGGCCGGTCTGGTCGCGGGCGGCGCCATTCCGAGTCCGGTGCCCTATTCGGACATCGTCACCACCACCACCCACAAGACGCTGCGGGGGCCGCGCGGGGGGCTCGTCCTCTGGAACGAGAAGGCGTACGGAAGGGCCCTCAACCGGATCACCTTCCCTGGAATCCAGGGCGGGCCGATGATGCACACGATCGCCGCCAAGGCGGTGTGTTTCCGGGAGGCGCTCGATCCGTCCTTCGCCGAGTACGCGCGCCAGATCGTGGCGAACGCCAGGGCGCTGGCCGAGGCGCTCATGGAGCGGGGGTTCCGGCTGGTCTCCGGGGGGACCGACAACCACCTCGTGCTGGTGGACGTGGGGGCCCGGGGGATCACCGGCCGCGATGCCGAAGTGGCCATGGAGACCGCGGGGATCACCGCGAACAAGAACACCATCCCGTTCGATCCCGAGAAGCCGATGATCGCGAGCGGCATCCGCCTGGGGACGGCGGCGCTCACCACCCGGGGAATGCGGGAGAGCGAGATGGCCGAGGTCGCGCGCCTGATGGATGCGGCGCTCCGGTCGGCGGGCGATGAGGCGGCGCTCGCCCGGATCGCCGCCGAGGTTGCCGAACTTGCCTCGGGCTTCCCGCTCTACGTATCGCCCGCGGCGTGAACGGCGGGGGCGCCGGCCGGCCGCCGGCGGTTTCCGGGTCTAGACAGCGGGCGGGGGCGCGTCGGGAATGAGTCGGGCGGCCGATTTCCTCGGGCCCCACGGGGTGCTCTCCGAGTCGCTGCCCGGCTTCGAACACCGGGCCGGGCAGGTGGAAATGGCGGCGCGGGTGGAGGCGACGCTGAACGGGGACGGGGCGCTGATGATCGAGGCGGGAACCGGGATCGGCAAGTCGTTCGCCTATCTGATCCCGGCGCTCCTCTGCGGGGAGCGGGTGGTGGTCTCGACGGCGACCAAGAATCTTCAGGACCAGCTCTTCGAGAAGGACCTTCCCCAGCTTCAGCGCCTTCTGGGAAGCCGTGTGCCGGTGGCCCGCATGAAGGGGCGCGAGAACTATCTCTGCCGGCTGGAGTGGCAGAAGTTCCAGACCGAAGGGGACCTGAAGCTCGATGCCCGGCGCAGCGCCGACCTGCGGCGGATCGCCGCCTGGGCGGAGAAGACGAAGACCGGAGACCGCGACGAGATTCGCGGACTCCGGGGACCGACCGAGTACTGGCGCGGCATCTCGACCATTTCCGAGAACTGCATCGGCCGCCGCTGTCCTCATCACGAGGAGTGTCACCTGACGACCCTGCGGAAGCAGGCGCATTCCAGCCAGATCCTCATCGTGAACCACCACCTGCTGGTGGCGGACCTGATCTTGCGCCAGACCGACTTCGGCGAGGTGCTGCCCGAATACGACCACCTGATCGTGGACGAGGCCCACCGGCTCGAGGACGCCGCCACGCACGGTCTCTCGAGCACGCTCTCCGGAGCGGCGGCGGACCGGCTCGCGACCGACCTGACGCGCTTTCTCAAGCGATCGGCCCCGGAACTCGCGTCCCCCGCGGCCATCCGCAAGCTCCGGCGCTCGTACCGGGAACTCTTCGAGACCCTCGCTCCCGAACGCGACGACCGGCCGCGCCTGTTCCACCCCGAAAGCCTGCCCCCCGAGGCCAGGGAGTACGCGCAGGCGGCCTCCGTCCAACTCCAGGCCCTCGAAGGTCACCTGCTGAAGGTCCGCGAAACCCTGAGAGAGAACCCGCCGCCCGACGGGAGCGATGGCGAGACCGGCGCCGAGAGGCTCCTGAAGCGCGTTACCGAATTCCGCATCGAGCTCGGCGCGCTGATGACGCCGCGTCCCGACTACGTCCACTGGAGCGTGTTCCGGAGAGAGACCGCGCGTCCGGAAGGAGGGAACGGCAAGGCCGCGACCCGCCGGGCGCCCACCTGTTTCGCCAGCACCGCCCCGGTGCATCCCGGCGGCGAACTGCGGCAGGGGCTTTTCGATCCCCTGAAGTCCTGCGTCCTGACCTCCGCGACGCTGGCCCTCGACGGGGGCTTCGACTACGCGGCGGACGCACTCGGGGTGACGGCGGCCTCGGGGAAGGTCGTTCCCTCACCCTTCCGGTTCGAGGAGCAGGCGCGGCTCTATGTCCCGCGCGATCTGGTGGACCCCCGCGACCCGGGGTTTCAGGATGCCGCCGCCGAGCGGATTCTCCACCTGGTCGCCGCCAGCCGGGGCCGGGCGCTCATCCTGTTCACGAGCTGGGGGAACCTGGAGCGCGTGGGCTGGGTGCTCGGGACGGCCTGTCCGTTCCCGGTGCTGCGGCAGCAGCGGGGCGGCGGCCACGCCGCCCTCCTCAATTCCTTCCGGAACACGCCGAACGCGGTCCTGCTGGGGGTGCGCTCGTTCTGGGAAGGGGTCGACGTTCCGGGAGACGCGCTCACCCTGCTGGTGATCGACAAGCTGCCCTTCCCGGTGCCGTCCGATCCCCTGCACCGGGCGCGCGCCGAGCGGGCCGAGGAGGCGACCGGTGACGGCTTCGCCAACTACTCGGTGCCGCAGGCGGCCCTCACCCTGAAGCAGGGTCTCGGCCGGCTGATCCGGACCCAGCAGGATGTCGGTTTGGCCGCGGTCCTCGACTCGCGTCTCGTGCGCATGGGCTACGGCCGGCGGCTGCTGCGGAGCCTCCCGCCCTTCCCCCTGATCACGGGGCTGGACGAGGCGACCGGGTTCCTGGAGTCCCTTTCGTGAACCAGCCTTCGCTCGCCGAGCGCATCGCCGCGGTGCGCGACCGGATCTCCGAGAGCTGCCGCCGCGCCGGCCGGGCCGAGGGAAGGGTCCGTCTGGTGGCGGTATCGAAGACGCGGCCGGCCGCGGACATCGAAGCGGCGGCCGCGCTCGGGCTCACCGACTTCGGCGAAAACCGGATTCAGGAGGCGGCCGCGAAGCTCCCCCGCCTCCGGACTTCGATCACTCCGCACCTGATCGGCCATCTCCAACGCAACAAGGCGCGGCAGGCCGCGGGACTCTTTCCCGTGATCCAGTCGGTGGACAGCGTGGCCCTGGCGACCCGGTTGAGCGCGATGGTCAGCCAGGGCGTCGTCCCGCCGGGCGGTCCCCCGATTCGGGTCCTGGCGCAGGTGGATCTGGCTGGCGAGGCCTCCAAGTTCGGAATCCCGGAGGCCGACTTGCCGCGCGCTCTGGAAGAGATTTCCGGACTGTCCGGTCTCCGGCTCTCCGGGCTCATGCTGATGCCGCCGTTCGACCCCGATCCGGAGGCGGTCCGTCCCTGGTTCGTCCGCCTCCGGGAGCTGGGCCGCCGGTTCGCGGAAGGCGGACTCCTGCCCCGCGACCCCGACCTCTCGATGGGGATGAGTCACGACTTCGAGGTGGCCATCGCCGAGGGGGCGACCACGATCCGCGTGGGAACCGCGATCTTCGGCCCGCGGCCCGCCTGACCCGAAAAGCAACCGCCGTTGGTCCTCGGAGCGCCGGCCTCCGGCCGGCATCGCCGTGCGGCAGCACGGCGAGTCCGACGGTTTCCTACTGGACCGGGGCGAAGAAGCGGTCCCAGCGGGTCCGGGAAAAGAACCTCACCGGTAGCAGCAGCAGGTCCACGAACCGCCGGGAAAGCCGGGTCTCCAGGTATTCCTCGCGCGGCGCCCCGTAGGACCAGTAGATGAAGAGCCCCTTGCCCTTGATGTTCTCGGCGGGAAGGGCGCCCCAGTAGCGGCTGTCGTGGCTGTTGTCCCGGTTGTCCCCCATCACGAAATAGTGTCCGTCCGGGACGCGGTACTCGCGCATTCCGGGCTGTCCGCCGTGGACGAAACGGGTGTAGTCCTCGGGCAGGGGTTCGCCTTCGATCAGGACCTGCTGGCGGCCGATCTGGAGCGTTTCACCGGGGAGCCCCACGACCCGTTTGATGAAGTCCCGATCGGGCTCCTCCGGGAACTTGAACACCACTACGTCGCCCCGTTCCACCTCGCGCGACGGCAGCACTCCGGCTCCGCCGTCCTGGTAGAGCATCTTGTTGACCATCAGGTGGTCGCCGATGAGCAGGTTGTCCTGCATGGAGCCGGTCGGGATCTTGAACGCCTGGAAGACGAAGGTGCGCACGAACAGCGCGAGGATCACCGCGGCGCAGATCGATTCGAAGTACTCGCGGGCGGACGAACGCGGGCGCGGCGTGACGGGAGCGGTCATGACGGCCCGATCAGGCGCCACCCCAGGCCGGAGTCGTCGCTTCCTCCGGGGAACCGACCACCGTGGTGACCGTCTCCGGATCGAAGGAGACGACGCCGATCGGCGCCTCGGGCGCCTCGGGGAAGAGCAGCTCGGGAACGATTTCGTAGATGCCGTCCTCGAGTCCCGTGCAGGAGACCACGGCGAAGAGATTCGTCTCGTTCACCTGGTTCAGCATGCTCTGGGGAATGCGCACGTTGGCCACGATTTCGCCCACGGCCGGCTGGCACGGAGCCTCGTCTGGTTCGCCCGGCGTCACCCAGACGGCCAGCCGCAATTCGCGGGCTTCCCGCGCCTCACCGATATCGAGGCGCACGTCGACGTAGCGGACACTGGGGCGAAGGGCGGGGTCGAGCTCGATCTGCAGGCGCTGCGCAAAGGTCTCCCGCAGCCCCTGCGCGGAGATCGGTTCGGTGGTGATCTGCGCCGTGTCGCGCAGCAGCGACTCGGGCCCTTCCACCGCGAGTTCGAGCGGTTCGATCACGACGCTGTGGATCTCGAACCCCGTCGCCGGCTGGCCGAGCACTCTTGGGCTCACCCGGACGGTGCTGGTCAGGGTGCGGTCGAGACGGAGGAGCACCTGCGGCGGGTCCACCCGCATCACCTGCACGCCCGACGGGGCTTCCACCGCCTCGGCCCCGAGAAACCAGGTGCGCTCGCCGGGGGCTTCTCCCGTCAGGTCGAGCCGCGCCCGGAGTCCCTGGACGGGGGCGTCGCGCAGCAGGCCGGAGGCGCCCCGAAGCCTCACGTCCACCTCCTGGACCGACTGGTCCACGACCTCCAGTCCGGCCGGGACGTTGACGAGCTCGAGCGGTGTGGAGACGAACACCTCGGCCCCCTGCTCGTCCGCGACGAAGAACCAGAGGCCGAACGCCAGTACGAGCGCCACGATGGCGCGGAACATCTCCACCGCGCGGAAGGACTCGGACCCCGTGACGAACTTGCTCAACGGACGACCTCCGGGCTCGAGAGACGGCGCGCCGGCGCTGGCGTAGCGGCGCCCGAAGGGGCCGGACGGGACCGGGCGAGTTCCGCTTCCAGATCCGAGCGATCGGCGATCGGAATGATCCGGCCGCCGGCAACCACGCTCGCCTGCCCGGTCTCCTCCGAGACGACCAGCACCGTGGCATCGGTCTCCTCGGTGAGTCCCAGCGCGGCGCGGTGCCGCGTTCCCCCGAACCCGCCTTCCGCGTCGTGCCGGGAGAGGGGCAGGACGCAGCGGGCGGCGACGATCCGATCGCCACTGACGATGGCGGCCCCGTCATGGAGCGGGGAGGTGGGCTGGAACAGCGAGACCAGCAGTTGCGAACTCAACTGCGCGTCCAGCGGCATGCCGGAATCGGCGTAGCTCTTGAGGCCGATGTTCCCCTGCCAGACGACGATGGCTCCGACCCGATGCCGGGAGAGATCGGTGGCGGCTTCGACCAGCGTCGCAATGGTGGCGCGCTGCGGGTCCGGATCCCGGCGCCGGCCGCGGAGGAAACCGCCGCCGCCGATCTGGGCGAGACCGGTCCTGATTTCCGCCTGATAGAGGACGATGAGCGCGATTCCCAGATAGGGCAGCGTGTTGCGCACGATCCACTGCACGGTGGTGAGCCCAAGCTGGCTGGACCCGGTGAGCACCAGCAAGCCGCCGACGATCACCGTGCCGAAGGCCATCTGGGAGGCGCGGCGGCCCTCGATGAGCTTCAGCAGGACGTAGATCGCCCCGGCAACCAGGAGGATGTCCAGGACATCCGTCCAGGACAGGCGCGCCGCGAGCGTCTCGGCCAGGTCGAGGATCGTCTCGGTCAATCTGGTTCAGGCGAGGTGCCCTGCCGCCACGAGCCCTCCTTCACAGATTGTCAGGTCGCGCCGCCGGGTTCGGGCACCAGGGGAGGCGTGATGGCGACCCGTCCGGGCACTTGCTCCGGAGCCGGGTCAGCGGACTCCGGATCGGGCGCGGCCGGAGCGGGCGCGGGCTCGGGAAGGGGCTTGCCTTCGAGGACGAGCTGGACTTCCTCGGAGCTCAGCACTTCGCGCTCCAGGAGTGCTTCGGCGACGGCCGCCAGTTGGTCGCGGTTGTCCTCGAGCAGCTTCTTCGCCCGGTGATAGGCGTCGTCCACGATGCGATGCACTTCCGCATCGATCGCTTTCGCGGTGCTTTCGCTGTAGTCCTTCCGGGCCGCCAGGTCACGCCCCAGGAACACCTCGTTGTTGGACCGGTCGAACGAGAGTGGCCCGAGGGTTTCGCTCATCCCCCATTCGCAGACCATGCGGCGCGCCAGGTCGGTCGCCTTCTGAATGTCGTCGGACGCCCCGGTCGTGACCTGTCCCAGGACAATCTCCTCGGCGAGCCGGCCGCCCATCTTGACCGCGATCATCGCCTCGACGTAGTCCCGGTCATGGGTGCGCCGATCATCCTCCGGCAACAGCATGGTCACCCCCATCGCCATCCCGCGCGGGATGATGCTCACCTTGTGCAGCGGATCGGCTTTTTCGAGCAGCGCCGCCACGAGCGCGTGTCCGGCCTCGTGATACGCCGTCGTGCGTTTCTCGTCCGGCGTCATCATGACCGAGCGGCGTTCCGCGCCCATGAGGACCTTGTCCTTCGCCTGCTCGAAGTCCTCCATGCGCACCTTCTTCTGGGTGAGCCGCGCCGCGTTCAGAGCCGCCTCGTTCACCAGGTTGGCGAGATCCGCCCCCGAAAAGCCCGGGGTGCCCCGGGCGATGATGCTGAGGTCCACGTCCGCTTCGAAAGGGATGCGGGCGCTGTGGACCTTGAGGACTCCCTCCCGGCCCTTGATGTCGGGCAGGGAAACCACGACCCGGCGATCGAAGCGTCCGGGGCGGAGGAGCGCCGGATCCAGCACGTCGGGCCGGTTCGTCGAGGCGATCAGGATGACGCCGTCGTTGGACTCGAAGCCGTCCATTTCGACGAGCAACTGGTTCAGGGTCTGTTCCCGCTCATCGTGTCCGCCGCCGAGGCCCGCGCCCCGCTGGCGGCCCACGGCGTCGATCTCGTCGATGAAGATGATGCACGGCGCGTTCTTCTTGCCCTGTTCGAACAGGTCGCGCACCCGGCTGGCGCCGACGCCCACGAACATCTCGACGAAGTCCGAGCCGCTGATGGTGAAGAAGGGAACGTTGGCCTCTCCCGAGATGGCGCGGGCCAGCAGGGTCTTGCCCGTTCCCGGAGGCCCCATGAGCAGCACTCCCTTGGGAATCCGCCCCCCGAGGCGCTGGAACTTCTGAGGCTCCTTCAGGAAATCGATGATTTCCTGAAGCTCTTCCTTCGGCTCGTCAACGCCGGCCACGTCCTTGAAGGTGAGCTTCTTCTGCTGGTTGGACGTCAGCTTCGCCCGGCTGCGCCCGAACGACATGGCGCGGTTGCCCGGCGCCTGCATCTGTCGAATGAGGAAGAAGAAGAGGCCGACGATGAGAAGGATCGGCAACCAGCTCAGCAGGGTCACGATCCAGGGAGTGCGGCTGGCGTCGTCGGCCTCCACGTTGATTCCGCGGTCCAGCAGGGTGGACACCAGACCCTCCATCTCCGGCGCGAAGGTCTTGAAGGACTTGCCGTCCACGTCGGTTCCGGTGATCTCGCTGCCGGCGCCGGTGCCACTGATCCGGACGTCGGTGACCTTGTCCTCTTCCACGCGCTGCATGAACTGGGTGAAGGACAGCTCGTTCTCTTCCTCGGAGATGCGGCTCGAAACGTTCCAGAACAGGATCAGGACAAGCGAGGCCGTCAGCCAGAACATGAGGTTCTTCATCGTCGAACTCATCTCAGCGGGACGGTCCGCAGAGGAAAGGCCGCGTGACTTTGTTCACCGGCTCTCGGTTCTTGTCACCCATACGAAGGAAGTCCCGGCAAATTATAGGTTGCGCCCCGATCTCCCGGCCGGACCGGTTCCGGGAACCGGCAACGGCGTCCGTGTGGCGCAAGCAACATCGGTGTACTTCAGGATCCATCGGCGCTTGCGGCGGGGGCCCCTTCGGCGGGCGAGACGGTCACCACCCGTTGCTCCAGCCGTACCGTCGCTCCCGGCAGGTTCACCGAGGATCCGCCGCGGCCCGTCCTGACGAGACGGACCACCGCTTCGATGTGCACGGCCCCGATGCGCCGCAGATCTCCGCGCGCGGTCCGGAGCGCCTCCCGGACGAGCCGGCGCGCGAGCGCCGGGTGCGCCGCGCCGAGCGCGGCGGCCGGAAACCGGACGCACGTGGAACCGTCGCGTTTCACCACGCTCGCAACCTCCCGGAAGCGTTCGGAGGTGATTTCGCTCAGCCACTCCTCATCCTCCCGCAGGAGCGCGGCGGTCCGGCCGAGCGCCGCCTCCGCCCGCGGGTTCACCGAGTCCCGGAGGAGCGGCAGGGCCTGGCGACGGATCCGGTTCCGGGTGAACTCCTCGAGTTCGTTGGATGGATCGGGGTAGAACGGCCACCCCGCCCCGTTTACCAGTTCGGCGATCTCGGTCCGCGAAACCGAAAGCAGGGGCCGGACGATTTCGATTCCCCGCTCGTCGCTCCGGACGGGGGCCATGGCGCCGAGCCCGAGGGCGCCGGCGCCGCGAGCCAACTGGAGCAGCACGGTCTCGGCCTGATCGGTCAGGGTGTGCCCGAGAAGAACTGTCGCGGCGCCCCGTTCCCGGGCGATTTCGGCAAAGAAATCGAGCCGCGCCAGCCTGCCGGCCTCCTCGATGGAGCGGCTCTCCCGGCGGGCGCGGCCTCGGACGTCCTGCTGGCCCGTGATGCATTCGATCCCGAGCGACGCCGCGACGGTCCTCGCGAACCCGGCCTGCGCCCCGGAATCGGGACGGAGCCGGTGGTCGAGGTGCGCCGCCAGCAGCGCCGGCCCACCGGCCCTCTCGCGCACCCCACCGGGGGCGCCGAGGACGTGAAGAAGGGCGGTCGAGTCCATGCCACCGGAAAACCCGACCAGGACGGACCGGTTCCCGGCATCGTCCGGAAACCAGTCGAGGGCGGCGGCGAGGGCTTCCCGCACCGCCGCGAGAACGGGGCCCCGCAGCGCTTGGCTCCCCGGAGGCGGCTGTCTGGAGACCCCGGGATCAGGCGCCGCCCGGTCCATCCTTTCTCGCTCTCGAGCCGGATGGCTCCCGGGGGGCCGGCTCGATGCGCAGCCGGGTGATCCGGTGGCCGTCCACGGCCATCACCCGGAGCACGGCGCCCGCAACCTGTACGGCTTCCCCCTCTTCCGGGATGTGGCCGGTTCGGGCGAGCACGAATCCCGCTACGGTGTCGTAGTCGTCCCCCGGCGGAATCTCGATCCTCGCTTCGGGGCCGCTCAAACCGGGCCCGTGCTGAGCGAGTTCAGCGTTGGCCTCGGAAACGGTCAGGGTGCCGTCGAGCAGAAAGCTCCCTCCGGGCCCCGGCGCGCTCTCGCCCGGTCCGGGACCGCGAATGGCTTCGAGGAGCGAACTCGAGGTCACGAGACCCTCCACGCCGCCGTGTTCATCCACCACGATGAGCATGCGGCAGGACTGCTCGCGCATCTGGACGAGCGCCTGGGCGAGCGTGGCGGTACCCGGAGAAAAGCGCGCCGGCGCCAGGTGGTTCTCCGGCCGGAAGTCGGCCCCGGATTCGACGGCCGGCAGGACGTCGCGAAGATCCAGGATGCCCCGCACGTCGTCGAGGGTGCTCCCCACCACCGGGAGCCGGGTATGGCCGTGCCGGCGGAAGAGCCGCATCGCCTCCGAGACCTCGGCGCCGAACGGGACGGCCACGATCGCCCGCCTGGGGGTCATGACCTCGGTGAGCCGCCGCCCGGTGGCGTCGGCGAGTTTCACCAGGACCTGCCTCTCCACCGCGTCGGCGTCCGGCGATCCGAAACGCAGGCTCTCCCGCATCTCGGCGGCGCTGATCGTCGCCTCGCGCGCCGGGCGCGAGATGCCGAAGACCCGCAGGAAGTTGGTCACCAGCCAGGACAGGGCGGCCGCGATCGGGCCGAGGAGCCACAACAACCCCTGCACCGGCCGCACCATGCTCAGCGACCACTTCTCGGAGTGACGGGCGGCGATGCTCTTGGGCACCATCTCGCCGAAGACGAGCAGGGCGGCGCCGACGAGGAGCGTCGCGAGGGTTGCCGCCCGGGCGCGCTCATCGGTGGTTTCGGCTCCCGCCGAAAGCACGACCGTGGCCAGCACGCCGGCGAGTACGTTGGCGAAGACGTTTCCCGTCAGGATCGCTCCCAGGAAACGTTCCGGATGCTCGGCCACCCGGACAACGGCGGCGGCCTTCCGGCTGCGGACCGCCAGCGCGCGCAGGCGGTGCAGCCGCACCGCCATGAAGGCGGTCTCCGATCCCGAGAAGAAGGCCGAAAGGACCAGGACTCCGAGGAGCGCCGCCGCGAAGGCCCAGGTCACGGACCGCTGGCCGGGTGACTCGACGGTTCCGGCCGCAACGTGCGGTACTTGGTGTCGCGCTGCACCGGAGTGAATCCGGCTTCCCGGATCAGAATCTGCACCTCGTCAATGCTCGTGCGGTTGATGAAACCCGTGCACGCGTGAACGTTCTCTTCGAGCAGCGTGCCCCCGAAGTCGTCGGCGCCCCAATGCAGGCCGACCTGGCCGGCCTTCTTCCCCTCGCTGAACCACGATGCCTGGATGTGATCGAAGTTGTCGAGCACCAGCCGCGAGACACCGAGGACACGGAGGTAGTCGTTGGGTCCGGCGTAGTGCGGAATCTTCCGGACGAGCGGAGTGTTGCCGGGCTTGAAACTCCAGGGCACGAACGCCGTGAATCCGTGGAACTCATCCTGCAGTTCGCGGATGCTCGACAGGTGGGTGACGATGTCCTCCGTCGTTTCCACGTGGCCGTACATCATGGTCGCGGTACTCACGAACCCGACGGCGTGAGCCTCGCGATGCACGTCGAGCCAGGCGTCCGCCCCCCCCTTCTTGTGGGACACCTTCCGCCGCACCCGGTCGCTCAGGATCTCGGCGCCGCCCCCGGGGAGCGTGTCCTGCCCCGCCTCCTTGAGCCTGACCAGGACCTCGCGAATGCTGAGCCCGCTGACCTTGGCCATGCCTTCGACTTCAACCGCCGACCAGTAGTGCGGGGTGACCTCCGGAAAACGTTCGCGCGTTCCGCGGACGAGATCAAGGTAATAGTCGAGCGGCAGCGATTCGTTGACTCCTCCCTGCAGGAGGACGGTCGTAGCGCCCTCCTCGACGGCTTTGCCGATGCGGTCCAGCATTTCCTCGACGGAATGGGTATAGGCCTCCGCGTGTCCCGGGGGCCGATAGAAGGCGCAGAAGGTGCAGTCCACTTCGCAAACGTTCGTGTAGTTGGGATTCGTATCGACCACGAAGGTGACTTCCCGTTCCGGATGCCGGCGGAACCGGTCGTGGTTGGCAAGCTCTCCGACAAACAGCAGGGGAGCCTCGTCCATCAGCCAGGCGGCGTCGGTTTCCGAGAGCCGCACGCGGCTTTCCACCTTGCGCCGGATCCGGTCCATCGCGCCTTTCAACATGCCGCCCCGTTCTCCTGCATCGCCGGCGCCGAGGAAACGAGATTTCCTTTCCTCACCAGTTGCCGGAAGGTTGCGAAGCCCCGGCGCTCCGGCTCGTCGAACCGGTAGGTGAAGTCCCGGAGATACCTCGCAATGGTTGACCCATCCCCCAGCGGTCCCGCCGCCTCGTCGGCGATTTCGGGAATCCGTTCGATGCCCCGCTCGAGTGAGGCGGCGATCGTGTCCTGGAGCCCGGACCGCTTGGCCGCAGTCAACGACCGGCGCGCGCTCCAGATCGCGAAGACGAAGGGCAGTCCGGTCCAGTCACGCCAGCGCGCCGCGAGGTCGAAGCGGTAGGGAAACCGCGGATCGGGCCGTTCGCGTTCCCGAAGCGCCTCGTCGCCGATCAGGAGGACGGCTTCGTGTTCCCGCGTGACCCCCGAGCGGTACTCCGGACGCTCGATGCCAAGCCGCTGCTCGAGCCAGAGCCGCAGCAGCAGCACCGACGTCGAGGTTTCCCTGGTGATTTCGACGGTCCTTCCACCGAGTTGCTCGGCGGGGCGCCGCGAGAGGAGAAACACGCTTCCCGCTTTCTTGCGGCAAGCGATTCCGAAGGCGCCCCGAGCGTCTCCCAGCGGTGAGTACCGCGCTTCGCTGCGAATCAGGTCTCCGACCGAAAGTAGTCCGGCGTCGAGTTCCGAGGTCGCCGCGAGCCGGCCGATCTCGGACGGTGACGCGCGGAACACGCGCAGACCCGGAAAGGGCTCGAAGGGCCGGGTATTGAGATAGGCGAGTTGCCCGAGAAGCAGGCGCATTGCTAACGGCCTGTGGTGGAGCCCGGTTGAGCGCCGAGGCCGCTGGTTGCAGTGAAAATGCGGTCCGACGGGTCGGTCAAAGTGCCCTGGTGGCGCCGCTGGCCTGGAACGCCGACCTCTGGTCGGCACGCGCTGCGCGACTGCGCAGCGCACGGCGGGGCGCTGACCTGCGGGATGGTTCTCTCTCGCGGTGCGACTGGGCCGAGGAGATGCTCCCGGATCTCTGTCGTCCAAGGCGAATAGCGGCGCGTCGCCCGCGGGCCTTCGGCCCGCTGTGCCGACCGGAGGTCGGCGTTCCAAGCCGTTTCCGCCGTTTTCATGACCAGCGGGGTGCGTAGGAGGACCCGATCATGAGCGTTTCTCCCGGTAGGGGGCACGGGCGGTCAGGCAGCCTCCCAGACCTGGACCACGTTGTAGAGCGCGTCCCGCTCCACGGGGACCTTGCCGGCGTCCTGAATCATCTGGATGAGCCGCTCCCGGGCGACGCCGACCGGACTCGTCGCCTGCGCGAGATGGGCGATCTTTTCTTCACCGATGGTTCCGTCGAGGTCGCTGGCTCCGAAGTTCAGCGCCATGGCCGCCGAGTCCTCGCCGAGCATCACCCAGTAAGCCTTGACATGGGGAACGTTGTCGAGGAGCAGGCGGGCGCAGGCGACGGTTCGGAGATCCTCGAGAACCGACGCCTGGCGCTCGGCGAGGCCGGTGTTGCCCGGTTGCAGGGCGAGCGGAATGAACGACTGGAACCCGGCATCGGACGAATCGCGTTCGTCCTGCGCTTCCCGAAGCTGGATCATGTGATCCACCCGTTCGGCGAGCGTCTCGATGTGCCCGTAGAGCAGGGTCGCGTTCGTCATGATCCCCAGCCGATGAGCCGCCCGGTGCACCTCGAACCAGCGTTCCCGACCGATCTTGGTCTTGAACGTTTCCTTGCGGACGCGGTCCGAGAACACCTCCGCTCCACCCCCCGGCAGAGTCCTCAGGCCCGCCTCCTTCAGTTGGATCAGGATGTCCTCGATGCTGGTTTTCTCCAGCCGGGCGAACCAGTCGATTTCGACGGCCGTCCACGCCTTGATCTGGACCGTCGGAAAGTTCCGATGGATCTCGCGAACGATCTCGAGATAGCGGGCGAAGGGCCACTTGGGGTGCAGCCCGCCCACGATATGGACCTCGGAGAGTTCGTCGGACACCTGGGCGAGGACTTCCTCCATGGTCTGTTCGTATGCGTGTGCGTCGCCCGGCTTGGCGGCGAAGTCGCAGAAGACGCAGGACAGGACGCACAGGTTCGTCGGGTTGATCTGCCGGTTCACCACGAACTGGACCCGGTCCCCGTTGCGCACCCTGGCGGTGTGGTCCGCCATCCGCCCGAGTGCCGGCAGGTCGACGGTCCAGAGCAGAGTCATTCCGTCGTCGAAGCCGAGGCGGTCTCCGGCCAGAACCTTCTCCCAGATCGGGACCAGGGATCGGTCGCGGAACGCGACGCCTTCGGCAATCAGCACGGGAAATCTCCGGAGCCAGGCGCTCGGGAACGAGGCCGGATGCGTTCGGCATCCCGGGCGCGGGAGGCCTCGATTGAGGGGCGAAAAATCCTAGCATGAGAGCGCCGGTCCGAAGACCGGAGCACCGCGGCTTACCGGGTTTCTTCTTCCCGCCACCCGGGTGCGTCGGCGAGTCCCAATACGCCGAGCACCTTGTCGCAAAAGCCGTCCACGACTTCGGCCATCGAGTCGGGGTTGCGGTACCAGGGAGGCGCCACGGGCATCACGATCCCACCCGCTTCGGAAACGGCGAGGGCGTTCCGCAAGGTGATGGTGGACCAGGGTGTCTCGCGCACGCAGAGAACGAGGCGCATGCGTTCCTTGAGGGCGACCTGAGCTGCCCGGGTAATCAGCGTGTCCGCGATTCCGTTCGCGACCTTGCCCAGCGTCGAAAGACTGCACGGGATCAGAACCAGGGCGTCGTAGCGGTTTGAACCCGAAGACCAGGGTGCGGCCAGATCGGAGTCACGATGCACACGTCGGACGTGTTCCTTCAGATCATCCAGCGCCAGACCTGTCTCGAGCCGCAGCACCTCCTCTCCCCAGCGGGACACGATGAGGTGTTTCTCACCGGGACAGCGTTTCAGGAACCGGACACCGTAAACCGCTCCCGAAGAGCCCGACATGCCGACGACGATTCTCATGACGCCGGAAGGGAAGCTTGAGACAGCAGAATGCCGAGGAAGACGACGCATCCCAACACGGCATTCACCTGAAAGAAGGCGAAGTTCACCCGATGCCGGAGTCGATGTTGCAAGAGAAAGAGACCGCCGGTGAGGATGAACAGGAGACCGGACACGGTGCCGTGAAGCGAGGTTGAGAAAAGGATCATAAGAGCACAGAACGCCAGAGCGTGCATTCCGGCGGCAACCCTTGCGGCCTGCCGGCTTCCGATCGCCGCAGGCAGCGAGAAGACACCGGTCTGGCGGTCCGACTCTTCGTCGAGGGTCGCATAGAGAATGTCGAAGCCCGCGGACCAGAGCGCCGTAAAGGTGGCCAGCATCACGATCGGCAGGAGACCTCGCCATTCGAGAGCCACCGCATAGAAGCCGCATAGCGGGCCCAGGGCGAGCGTGACGCCGAGTCCCAGGTGCGCCCACCGGGTGGTTCGCTTCAGAAGTGGATAGCCGACGAAAGCCGCCAGCGGGATGGGCGCGATGGCCAGGCAGCGGGGCGAGATGGCCCAAGCCGCCGCCAGGGCGACGATGAACGCGAGGATGGCCACGACCACCGCACCTCGAAGGGAAATCGCGCCCGCCGGCAAGGCGCGATTCGCGGTGCGTGGATTCTGTGCGTCGAGGTGTCGGTCGAGGATTCGGTTGAGCCCCAACGCGGTCGTGCGAGCCCCCGTGGCCGCGACGAGAATCAACACCGCGGTGCGCAGGGTGAGCGGAGGTTCCGCCAACAATGCGCCCGCGTAGATCAGGGGAACCGAGAACAGCGTATGTTCAATCTTGAGGTAGTCGGCCCAAACCTTGAGGCGATGCCCAATCGAGGTTCGCACGTTATCGGACACGTCCCGGAGCAATGTTCCTCATACCGGCTGAAGCAACCGGGCGACGCGGCCGGCAAGACTAACAGCCTGTGGACCGTCATTCTCTCAACCGGCTGCAGTCCGATGGCGCACCGCCAACATCGACTGGCCTGGTGTCGTCCGTCCTGGAGAACATTCACTGGTTGACCGAACTTCGAGAGCAGTGTTACGCTGAACTTGCGGGCTGCCCAACGGGACGTGGTTCTGTTTGCCCGTTATCCGGCGAACGGTTTCCTCGCAAGGGGTGAAGAAAACTGTAATGAAGAAAAAGGCCAAGCGGTCGGCCAAGAAGAAAACGCGCAAGAAAGCAGGTGCGCGGGTGGCGTCGCGGAGTAGCGCTACCCGAAAGAAAGTCTCGCGCAAGAAAGCAACGCGTAAACGGTCGACGCGCAAAGCGACAGCGCGCAAGGCGACGCGCAAGAAAGTCACCCGGAAAAAGGTGTCGCGCAAAAAGACCACTCGGAAGAAAGCCACGCGCAAGAAGGTGACCCGAAAGAAGGCGGCGCGGAAGAAAGTGACCCGAAAGAAGGCCACGCGCAAGAAGGCGACCCGCAAGAAAGCGACCCGGAAGAAGACGTCCCGGAAGAAAGCCACCCGGAAGAAGGCGACGCGGAAGAAGACGTCGCGGAAGAAGGTGACCCGAAAGAAGGCGACGCGGAAGAAAGCCACCCGGAAGAAGGCGACGCGGAAGAAGGCGTCCCGGAAGAAGGCCACCCGGAAGAAGGCGACGCGGAAGAAGGCGACGCGGAAGAAGGCGTCCCGGAAGAAGGCGACGCGGAAGAAAGCGACCCGCAAGAAGGCGACGCGGAAGAAAGCGACCCGGAAGAAGGCAACGCGGAAGAAGGCGACCCGGAAGAAGGCGACCCGGAAGAAAGCCACCCGGAAGAAGGCGACCCGGAAGAAGGCCACCCGGAAG
>JAJDUD010000016.1 GCA_022826825.1 Acidobacteriota bacterium
CTAGTGTCATGTCACATGTGATGTGTCGTATCATGTGGTAGCCTTCTCGTCCGTCCGGCAAGGACGAGGAGGCCGCCATGAAGCGCTACGTGGTGACGCTGGAAAGGCAGGAGCGGGAGGAACTCGAGGCCATCACCCGCAAGGGCTCGCACCAGTCGCAGAAGGTGATCAATGCCCTGATCCTGCTTAACTGCGATGAGGGGGAGTACAACGGGTGCCGCGCGCGTGGAGAGGCGATCGCCGGAGTCCTCCGGATCAGTGCGCGCAAGGTGGACCGGGTGAAGCGACGCTTCGTCGAGGAAGGCATGGAGGCGGCTCTGGGCGGGCGGCAGGGTCGGCGTCCGAGCTATCAGCGCAAGGCAGACGGCGAGTTCGAGGCGCACCTGGTCGCGCTGAGTTGCAGCGAACCGCCGGAGGGGCACTCGCAATGGTCGCTACGGTTACTCGCGGACCGCATCGTGGAACTCGGCCACATCGACAGCGTGTCGCACGAGACGGTGCGGCGCGTTCTAAAAAAAACGCCATCAAGCCGTGGCGGCGCGTCCACTGGGTGATCCCCCCACAAGGCAACGCGGACTTCGCGGCGGGGATGGAGCGCGTGCTGGATGTCTATCGGCGTCCCTACGATCCTGCATTCCCGGTGGTGTGCATGGACGAGACGCCGCGTCAGTTGATCGGGGAGGCCCGGGTTCCGGTCCCGGCGGCCCCGGGGCGGGTGCGGCGCGAGGACTACGAGTATCGGCGCCTGGGAACCTGCAACGTGTTCATGGCCACCGAGCCTTTGGCCGGTTGGCGCATGACCAAGGTCACCGCCCGTCGGACCAAGACCGACTGGGCACTCTTCCTCCACGACATCGTCACGCGATATCCCGATGCCCAGCGGATCACCCTGGTGATGGACAACCTCAGCACGCACCGGCCCGGCGCCCTTTACGAGACCTTTCCCCCGGAGCAGGCCAAGGCGCTGTGGGACCGCTTCGAGTTCGTCTACACCCCCAAACACGGCAGTTGGCTCAACGTCGCCGAGGTCGAACTCAATGTCCTGACTCGCCAGTGCCTCAACCGCCGCCTGGACTCCATCGATGTCCTACAAGATGAGGTCGCCGCCTGGCAGGCGGCCCGCGATCAGATCCAGGCCAAGGTCAACTGGCAGTTCACCACGGCCGACGCCCGCACCAAACTGAAACGGCTCTATCCGACACTGGATGAGTGACGAGACACTAGGTGGACTGGCGGCGCGCTCGAAGAGCCTTCCCGCAGGGATCATTAGCCGGCGACGGGAGCGACCCCCCGGCCCGGGAGGAAAGTGCGACAAGCACTCCACTACCGGGCAGTTTTTCGACAGAGGAACAGGGGTCGCTCCCGTCAACACCCATGGCCCCGCTGAACCGTGGGGTCCTGGCCGAATACCGGTGGCTCTCGGCCAATTGGTGCGCCTGCTGCTGAAAATAAGCGCGCGACAAGCGACGGGGTGCCTTGTCTCATGCAATGAGGGCCCCGTCGAAGCGGAAGTCCTCCAACCGGTCCGCTACGTGGATGGTGTAACGGTCGATCCGCGCCACGGAGCCGTCCCGCCGCGCGAGCAGCCAGCTCTCGATCCGGTTCGCCTCCTCCAGACCGAGCCATTTTTCAAGGTCGTCCGGGTCCGGATCCCGGCGCGCCTCCTGGATCGCCTGCAGAAACGAGCGTTCGTTCTCGTTCAAGGCAAAGGCGGCCGGGGTCCAGCCATACAGTGTCTTCTCGTAGAGGTCTTTCGCTACGTTGTCGCGGACCGACACGATGACTTCGACTTCGACGCCGTCCTCTCGCAGGAGGAGCCAGAGCAGGCGGTGATCGGATGCCCAGTAGCGGAGCGCCCGGTTGGTCCCATGGCCCGGGTCGGGGAACAGGAAGGCGATCCGATCCTCGCTGGCCACGATGGGGTTCAGAGCCGCGTGGCGAAAGACGTGGTTGCCGCGGAAGCGTTGCGGGAGGTCCTCGTCGTCGTATCCGCGGTCAAGGAAATACTGTGCCTTCTCCGGGCTGGTGGCGAGCCACTCCCCGTCGGGATACTCAAGCAGGCAGTCCAACGTGAGCAGGCGTCGCCAGAGCAGCTCCGCCGATCCGAGGCGTCGCTGGTACGCGTTCTCATTGCCCAGGGCGCGGTAGAGGCTTCGGCCGAAGACGTGACAGAAACGCTCCGGTGTGGTCCGCTGCGGGAGGGGATGCTCCCGCGCGACGCCGGCGGTCTGCAGGCGCTTCACAAAGCGGCTCGCGGCGTGCTTGTCACGGTGATACCAGGCTCGGTACTGCTGCCGGGTGAACACCCCGGAGTGAAGACACACCAGGGCCAGCCACTCCGCATCAGCCTGCGACCATCCCAAGGCCCGTATGGCGGCCGTCCGGTGCTCGAGGTGAGGCATTGGCCACGGGGTGGGGATCCGTGGCTCGTAGGCCACCGGAACGGGCATTCGGCTAGTGCGGGCTGCGGTAGTCCCACCCCACCTCGGCGCGGTGGAGCGGCCGGGTTTTAGTCGTCACCTTGGACACCGGCCTTCCGCCATGCGGCTCTGAGCCGTCATCCATAGAGCCGTATCACCTGGCCGTCGGCCGCCGTGAGGAACGCTGCCCACTGGTCCATGAGTGCTCGCCGGCGGGCGAACAGGTCGCTCCGGAAATACGCGCCCTCGACTCCCCTTACGCTGTGAGCGAGCGCGGCTTCGGCGATCTCCCGCGGTTTTCCCGTCTCGGCGCACCAGTCCCGAAACGCGCTTCGGAACCCGTGAACGGTCGCCCGGTCGGCGAGGCCCTGGCCCCGTAGGATCTTCGTCAGCGTCATGTTGGAAAGGGTCCGGCCCGGCCGCAGTGGTGAGGGGAACACCAACCCGCTCCCATCGTCGAGCGCCCGCGCCTGATCGAGCACCGCCAGGGCGGCATCGCTCAGGGGCACGCGATGCCCCGCGCCCCCCTTCATGCGGTCGCCGGGAATGCGCCATTCGCGAGCATCCGGGTCAACCTCCCCCCACGTGGCGCCACGAGCCTCGCCGGACCGCGCCGCCGTCAGAATCAGGAACCGGAGGCAGAGCTTCGCCGCTTCGCTCGCCCGCGACCCCTCCACGGTTGCCAGCGCCGTCGCGACCTCGGTGTACGGCAGCGCCCGGAAGTGTTGTTTGACGGCGGGCATCTTCGGCAGTGCACCGTCGATTCCTTCCCCGGCCATGTTCTCCGACACGTAGCCGTGCGCCCAGCACCAGCGCAGCACGGCCCGCATTCGCTGGCGCACGCGCCGCGCCGTCTCCGGACGCTGCGTCCATATCGGCGTCAACACCCGCAGGACGTCCTCCCGGCGGATTCGATCCACGCTCATGTCGGCGAGCACTGGGAAGGCATGGCGTTCCAGGGTCGCCATCCAATCCTTCGCGTGCTTGCGGTTCCGCCAGCGCGGCCGGAGCGCGTCGCAGGTCCTTGACGCGGCCTGCTGGAAGGTCGGCGTCTTGGCGCGGCGCTTCGCGGCGAGCGGGTCGCCTCCCGAGCGCGCGAGTCGTCGGTTCTTGTGTGCCTGGTCTCGCGCCTCGGCGAGTGTCACCAGCGGAAAGCTGCCCAACCCGAGGTCGTGGCGCCTTCCCTCGATGGTCAGCCGTTGGATCCAGGACTTCGATCCGCCGGCTGCGATCCGGAGGTAGAGCGTCGGATCGGCGCGGTAGAGGCCCGGTTCAGAGAGTGATTTGGCCCGTGCGACCGTGAGTGTTCCCATGTCTGCCCAACGTCTTGCCCAACGTTAGATACGGGATTATAGGAGCAGCAACCGAACGGCGCAAGAACCGTAAACGCTGTAAAGAACGGTATTACAACGACTTATTGGGAACAGGAAGGACTGCCAAGAACCCCCCGGCGGCGGAGAGGGAGGGATTCGAACCCTCGGCGCGGTATCCCGCGCAACTGCTTAGCAGGCAGCCCTGTTCAGCCACTCCAGCACCTCTCCAGCGCCCGCCTTGGACGAAGGTTTCGCCGCCGGGCAAGGGATGGTACACCGGGGATCGTGGATCGGCGCGGCAACGGCGCACGGCGCCAAATCCTGCTATCCTCGTGTGTTCCCGCGACCACTGGGAAGTCGTCCAATGGCAGGACACACGGCTCTGGACCGTGGAATCGGGGTTCGAGTCCCTGCTTCCCAGCCAGCCGGAAGTGGGCGGAAGGGGCGTCCGTCCAAAGGGAGCCCCGACCTCCCGAGGCGAAGGAGATCTCCGATGAGAAAAAACACGATTCGCAAGGCCGGACTCGTTGTGCTCGGCCTGCTGCTTGTAGCGCAGACGGCGATGGCCCAGATGGGTACCGGCCGGGTGTCCGGCACGGTGAAGGACCAGGAAGGGAATCCCATCGAGGGGGCCACCGTTACTGCCCAGGCCGGCGACTCGGGACGGGTCCTCGAGGCCACCACCGATGAGCGCGGCCGCTGGGCCATCCTGGGCTTCCGGTCCCGCGCCTACGATTTCTCCGTACAGGCGCCGGGGTTCATGCCCTACAACTACCAGGCGCCGATGCGGCAGGCGGGGAAGAACCCCGACATGGATCTCGTTCTCGAGCGCGCCCAGATGGGGCGGTCTGCGGGGACCGGCGGCGGCCTCCTGGCGGAAGCTCAGGAACTCCACCAGGCCGGGCGGTACGACGAGGCCCTGGCGATGTACGACGAGGTGCTCACGACGGACCCGACGGTGTACCAGATCAACCTGAACCGGGCCGCGGTGCTCCGCGAGCTCGGCCGGCCGGATGACGCGAGAGCCGCCTACCAGGTTGTGCTGGACCAGGAACCCGGGAACGCGGCGGCGCTGGTGTCACTCGGCGAAATGGCGATGGCCGACTCGGACATGGACGGCGCGCTCGCGTTCTGGGAGCAGGCGGTGGACTCCACCGAGGATGAGGTCATCCCCTACAACGTGGCGCAGATCTCCTTCCAGAACGGCGAAACGGACAAGGCGATCGAGTACTACATGATCGCCGCCGACCGGCGCGCGGACTGGGCGGAGCCGTTCGTCCAGGCCGGCATCGTCTACCTGAACAAGGGAGATTTCGCCTCCGCCGCCGAGCAGTTCGAGCTGGCGATCGAGGTCGAGCCGGAAAGCGCCGCCGCGGCCCAGGCCCAGGCGATGCTCGACGCTCTTCCCAAGCAGGAGTAGCCGTTGCGCCGCCGGCCCGGCGGCACGATCCCGTATCGGAGGGGTGGCCGAGCGGCTTAAGGCGGTGGTCTTGAAAACCACTGGCCCGAAAGGGTCCGGGGGTTCGAATCCCTCCCCCTCCGCTCGACCAGGCGGCCCGCAAGGGGGGCGCCTGGCCGACGTAGTGATTCCGACATGACTTGGCAGAGGTGAGAGCGCCCCCCTGGCGGGCCGTCCGGCGCTGCGCGCCGGAAATCGCGAACCCTCCGGGATTCGCGATTCGAGCTGTCTTCTTGTGAAAGGGGGGCGCGCCCCCCTTTCACACTTTCCCCCCGATGCAGCCGGCATTGGTGGTGTGCCTGGCGATCGGGGTGAGCGCGTCCTGGCGGTCTGAACCGGGCGAAACGGCTCAGCAGCCGACGGACGGGGCCGGCGTGCCGCCGCTACCTCCGTACGAGGGCCAGGTTGTACGGATCGTTTCCTACGCCCGTCACCGTGCCCACGACGGTGCGTGATCGAAGATCGATCACATAGACGTACCCGGTCTCCTCGGAGAACGGCTGCGACCCCGGCCCTCCGCTGATCACCGCGTAGCGGCCATCGGACGTGACCGCCGAACCCTTCGGGCGGGCGGGTCGCCCATCCGCCCTGCGCAGCGGAATGCGCGCGACTTCGGCGTGTTCGCCGGCCAGCGCCAGATCGAGGTCCACGATCGACACGTTGTTCGCACGGACATTCGGGACGATCACCTCTCTCCCGTCCGGGGTCACGGACAGGATGAGCGGATGTGTCTGCTCCCGGGGATCGTCGCTCCCGACGAGGACGCGCGCGACCTCGGCGTCTTCGTCGGCGGCGCTCGCCCGATCGACATCGATGATGGAAATCACGTTGCCCGACCGGTTCTCCCGCTGACTTCCTCCGTTGGCCACGATGACGTGGCGCCCCTCAGGGGTCGCCGTGATCCCCCAGGGGCCGACCTCCATTGGGATCCGGTTGACCTCCGCGAGCCGGTCCCCTTCAAGAGCGCGGGCGAGGGAGATCACCGACACGTCGTTCGTGCCGCCATTGGCGGAAAACACGTACTCGCTGCCGTCGCTCGCGCGACCGAGCGCCAGCCCGTTCGGATTGGGGAAACAGCCCAGGCCGGGGCCCGGGGCGAGCACGGCCAGATTCCGGGGCGGCCCGTAGGGGGCGACGTAGGGCACCGGGTACTCCTCGCAGGCGAACCCGGGCGAGCCGAGCGCCAACTCCACTGTGCCGCGCAGGCTGCCGGTCCGTCGATCGATGAAACTGATGCGATTACCGCCGTCTTCGGTCAGATGGTTCTCGGCGTTGCCGACGATCAGCATGTCCTGCAGCAGCACGACGCCGAGCGCCCCGAAACCGCCGGAGTCCAGGTGCCGCCGGAGCGCGTTGGCCGTTCGGTCGTTCTCCGGATCGAGGACGGCGTCCACGTCCAGCACCGCAATCATGCCCCGGCCACCGTGTTGCCGGAACTCCACGTTGTCGATGGCGCCATGGTGATTGACCACGTAGACGGTGCCACCGTCCTCGCTCACGACCAGATTGGCGGGATCGCCGAGGAGTTGACCGTCCAGCCGGTCGAGCGCCACCTTGGCGCGACCGACGATCGCGTTCGGGGTGTTGTCGTTCGCCGGAGCGATGGCGCGGTCAAGAGAGATCGCGTAGAGGTACGGCAATCGCCGTCCCGTCGCGAGGATGAACGTGCTCTCACCGACGGATTCGTGGGGACCGCACACCGTCGCCAACAGGGCGGCGATCACGAGCGTCAGACGGGAGAGCGACGATGTCCCGGCAGCCACGCCGCCAGCATGCCCGTTACGCGGGATCGCCCGCAACCCGTTCACTCGCAGGCGTGTCCGTCGTTGTCGCGGTCTCGCGCCGTGTTCAGCGCGTAGGTCTGCTTCTCGGCCTCATCCCATGCCGCCTGGTAGGTTCCGCCATCGCGATTCACGCCGCGGGTCCAGCCTGCTTCGCGCATGGCGCTGCAATTGGGATACGCCTGGATCGGCGGATGCGCGGCCACGGGAGGGGGCATCGTGAGGTCGCAGAAAATTTCGGTTGACGGGCAGCCCATGAGAATCTCGTCGAGCGCATCGGCTTCAGCCTGATCGATCGTCAGGCCATACTCGAGACGCACGTCCACGACCCTTTGGGCGAACCAGCAGCGGTTCTGGTCCGGCAGCCATTCCGCCGCGTCGTGGGCCACTTTTTCCCGGCGGTTGAGGGCCGGGGACGCGAGCGTCAGATTGAGCAGGTCCCGCGCGAATCGGGTCCGCGTGTCGGCGTCGGCACGGCAAAGACCCGAATCGTGGGCTTCCGACCGCGCCACGATGTGCTCGATGTCCGTTTCCCGGATCGAATCGAAGCTCTCGCAGGTGTACGGGCTGTAGATCCCACCCAGGTCGCGGACGATGTCGTTCTCGACGGACTGCGGGTAGCGGTAGTCGTCTGCGTCGTACGGCGCACAGCGTTCCTCCGGTGCGACGGTCAGACCGCGCCAGGTCGCCGCCGGTGGTGGGGTTGGCGGTGGTGGGGGTGTCGGTGGGGCCGGAGTCGCGGGCGCCGCCGCCGGGATCGATGAGGCCGTGGGCGCGCCATCGCCGCCGCACCCAAACAGAGCAAAGAGGCAGACCGTCACGGCCGCAAGCTGGTTCATTGTTGGGCTCTCCCCTCGACGAGCAACTCGTGCTGGCGGGAGAGCCCGCCGCCAAAGATGTCGCGTGACAAATGTCCATTACAGATGTCACGACCACGAGGGTACCAACCTGAGCGGTCGATATCGGCGCGGAGAGCCGGACCGTTGCGAGCGGGATCGGCTTTGCGCGAGCCGTCCCGGATCGCTCGGAACCCCGGAGCGGTTTCGCGGGGCCTGCCCCCAACGCGCGTTCCCCTGCGCCAGCGCTCCCCGCGCACCGGGAAACCCGAACCCCCGGCGGCGGAGCCGGGCTGCTACTGTTGCGCGCCCGCTGCCGGCGGCAACGACGATGGATCGACGGACGCTGTTACGACTCGGCGGCGGTGGCCTGCTGGGCGCGGGTCTCGGCGCCTGCGCGGCCCGCTCCGACATCCTGCCGCCGGAGCCGGCGTTCCGCCTGCCGATCGTGAACGTGGCGTGGAACCGGATCATCCGCACCACGGTGGGGCTGCGGCCCTACCGCCCGTCGGGATTCGTGCTCCGCGCCGACAAGCTCGACGGCACGACCGTCATCCACAACTACGGGCACGGCGGGTCGGGGATCTCGCTCTCCTGGGGTACCGGACGCCGGGTGGCCGAAATGGCGCTCGAGCACCAGAGCCGGCAGGCCGCGGTGATCGGCTGCGGAGCGGTGGGACTCGCGACCGCGAGGCAGCTCCAGCGCCGCGGCTTCGACGTCACGATCCATGCGATGTCGGTGCCCCCGAACACGACGTCGAACATGGCGTGGGCCGGGTTCACCCCGGCCGCCTGGCTGGTCGACGACAACATGCGGACGCCCGAGTTCGACGCCCGGTTCCGGGACGCCGCCGAGACCTCCTTTCGCGAGTTCCAGTGGCTGGTCGGAAGGGGGTACGGAATTGACTGGATCGACCGTTACACGGCCACCGACATCGAGCCGCGCGATCCGTCCGCCAGCCGGAGGCCTCGCCGGCGGCAACCGCTCCTTCCCGACCACCTGATCAGCGGCCGGTTCCGGCTCGGCCCCGGGGAACACCCTTTCCCCACCCGATACGCAACCCGGCGCAGCTACATGCGGATCGAGCCGGCGACCTACCTGGACGCGCTCGTGCGTGACTTCAGGGACTTCGGCGGGCGGATCGTGATCCGCAAGTTCACCGATGCCGAGGAACTTCTCGCACTCGACGAGTCGCTCGTGATCAACTGCACCGGACTCGGATCCGGAGAGTTGTTCCCCGATCCCGAGCTGATGCCGCTCAAGGGCCAGCTCACCGTGCTCATTCCGCAGTCCGAGATCAACTACGTGGTGTCGGGGAACGCCCCCGGGGCGCCGCCGGGCGTCGGCGGCTTCAGCATGCAGCCGCGGAGTTCCGGGATCATCCTCGGGGGGACCGGTGAGAGGGGGGAGTGGTCGCTGGAGCCCAATGCGGCGGCGCGCGAGTACATCGTGAACTCGAACATCGACTTTTTCGCGAGGATGCGCCGCGTCTGACGGCGGGCGTCACGCTTTTTCGCTGCGCTGTCGCGCGGCGGTGCCGGTCGGGGACCGGCGTTCCAAGCCGTACGCGCCACCTTCGCGGTTGAGCTCCAAGCCGAGACGAGCGCCACCATGTCCGGGGGGAGTTACGAGGTGCGCGGCTCAGAGCGCCGCGCGTGCCGGTCTCGATGGAGACCGGCGTTCCCTACGGGCGCCAGGTTTCGAGGCCGTCGAGGTAGGGGCGGAGGACCTCGGGAACAGCGACCGTGCCGTCGGGCTGCTGGTAGTTCTCGAGGATCGCGAGCCAGGTGCGGCCGACAGCGAGGCCCGAGCCGTTCAGGGTGTGGCAGAACCGCGCCTTCTCGCCCGGTGCGCGCCGGTAGCGGATTCCGGCGCGGCGCGCCTGGTAGTCGCCGCAGTTGCTGCAGGAGCTGATCTCCCGGTAGGTCCCCTGCGACGGTAGCCAGACCTCGATGTCGTAGGTCTTGGTGGCCGCCGAGCCCATGTCTCCGGTCGAAAGCACGACCACCCGGTAGGGCAGTTCCAGCAGTTCCAGAATCCGTTCGGCGTCCCGGGTGAGTCCTTCCAGCTCCTCGAACGAGGACTCCTCGTCGGTGACCTTGACGAGCTCCACCTTGTCGAATTGGTGCTGGCGGATGAGTCCCTGGGTGTCCTTGCCGTGAGCGCCGGCCTCGGCCCGGAAGCACGGCGTGTAGGCGGCGTAGCGCTTCGGCAGTTCGTCGCCCGACAGTATTTCGCCGGCGTGCAGGTTGGTCAGCGGCACCTCCGCCGTGGGAATCAGATAGAGGTCCCGACCTTCCGCCCTGAAGAGGTCGTCCGCGAACTTGGGAAGCTGGCCGGTTCCCACGAGTGCCTTCGATCCGACGAGGAAGGGGAGCCAGACCTCCTCATAGCCCCGTTCCTTCGTCTGGACGTCGAGCATGAACTGGATGAGCGCCCGTTCGAGGCGCGCACCCGCCCCGGTCAGGACCGCGAAGCGGGACCCGCTGAGCTTCGCCGCCCGCGGGAGATCGAGCATCCCGAGCGCGGTTCCGATTTCGTGATGCGCCTTCGGCTCGAAATCGAAGGAGGGTGGGGATCCGACGCGCCGGATCTCGAGGTTGGCATCCTCGTCAGCGCCGACCGGCACGCTCTCGTGGGCCAGGTTGGGAAGCTCCAGCAGGTTCTTCTCGAGTTCCTGCTCGGTGGAGCGCATCCGCGTTTCCTTCTCCGACACCTCGTCCGGCGCCCGCGCGAGTTCGGCGCGCAGCCGGTCGGCGGCCTCCTTCTTCCCGGCCCGATAGAGGGCCCCGACCTCCCGGTTGCGCGTCTTCAGGGTCGCCCGCAATTCGCTGATCGCCGCCTGCAGCCGGCGCCGCTCCTCGAACAGGCTCAGAATCGCGGAGAGGTCCCCGCTGTGCCCACGGTTGCGCAGGCGCTCGGCGGTCCCCTCGGGGTCCCGCCGTATCCGGTCGGGGTCGAGCATCGAGTGTTAGCCTAAACCGACAGTGTCCGGGGGTGAATCTCCCCGTTTTCCTTCCATGCCACAAACGCTTCCGATCCCCGATTTCTTCGATTCCGAGCGCGTCGGTCAGCTCTACCGGGTCCCCTACGAGACCCGGGCCGCGGAGGCCCGCGCCTGGGCCCGGGAGCACGGGCTCACGCCCGCGGCCGGCGACGCGCCGCGCGTCGGTCTCCTGCTGGTGGACTGCCAGAACACCTTTTGCCTGCCGGGTGGTGAACTCTTCGTCGCCGGCCGGTCGGGATTGGGCGCGGTGAAGGACTCGTGGCGGCTCTGCCAGTTTCTCTATGGCCACCTGGACCGGATCAGCGAGATCGTCCTGACGCTCGACACCCACACGGCGATCCAGGTCTTTCACGCCCATTTCTTCCTCGATCGGGAGGGCAATCCACCCGCCGCGTACACAGCGATCACCTCGGATGACCTCGAAACGGGCCGCTACCGGGTGAATCCCGATGCGGCCAGCGCTGCCGGGCTCGACGAAGAGGAACTCTCCCGCCACGCGCTCCACTACTGCCGCCGGCTGGAGTCGCAGGGAAAGTACGTGCTCGTCGTCTGGCCGTATCACGCCATGCTCGGGGGCGCCGGGCACGCGGTCGTGCCGGCCATCGAGGAGGCCGTCTTCTTCCACTCGATCGCGCGGTCGGCCCAGCCCCGATTCGAGCCCAAGGGACTGAATCCGCTCACCGAGAACTACTCGGTACTGCGGCCCGAGGTGCTCGAAGACGCCGACGGGAACCCCATTGCGGAGCCGAATCGGCAGTTGCTCGACCATCTGCTCGAATACGACGCCCTGATCGTCGCCGGCCAGGCCAAGAGCCACTGCGTCGCCTGGACCGTGTCCGACCTGCGGGACGAAATCGCGCGGCGGGACCCGGACGGAACCCGGGGTCTCGCCCGCCGGGTCTTCCTGCTGGAGGACGCCACGTCGCCGGTCGTGGTTCCGGGCGCCGACTTCACCGATGCCGCCGATTCGGCCTTCGCCGATTTCGAGCGCGCGGGAATGGCTCGGGTGCGGAGCACCGACCCGCTCGGGGAGTGGCCCGGCTTTCCCACCTGACGGCCGAACCTCCGGTCGCCTCCCTCCTCGACGTGGACTTCTACAAGTTCACGATGGGGCAGTTTGTCTTCCGGCGGCACCCGGGGGTACGGGTTCGGTACCAGCTCCTCTGCCGGACGCCGGACGTCCGTCTGGCGGACCTCGTGCCGGAAGAGGCGCTCCGGGACGCTCTCGACGCGGTCCGGTCGCTGTCGTTCGCCCCGGCCGAACTCGAGTACCTCAAGGGGCTCGAGCCGCGAGGACTCTTCGGCGACGACTACCTGAACTTTCTCCGACGGCTCCGTCTCCCGCCGGTCGAACTCGAAGTCAGGGACGGCGACTTTCGCCTTGAGGTCGAATCCACGTGGCCGGAGATGATCCTCTGGGAGACGCTCATGCTCTCGGCGCTGAGCGAACTTCTCTCCCGGGCCGCTCTCGCCGAGGCGGGCCCCGGGGCCCGGAAACAGGCGGAAGCCGCGGGCGGGGAGCGGCTCGAGGCGAAGATCGCGGCGCTCCGCGAACATCCCGGGGTTCGCTTTGCTTCCTTTGGCACCCGCCGGCGTTTCTCCCGAGCCTGGCAGTGGGCCCTGGAGGATCGTCTCGCCGGCGCGCTCCCGCACCAGTTCATCGGCACGTCCTGCGTGGCTTCCGCTTTCCAGCACGGGCTGGTTCCGGTGGGGACCATCGCCCATGAGATCTTCATGGTGGGCGCCGCGGTGGGAGATGGATCCGACGAGTCCATCCGCGCGTCGCAGCGCTGCGTGCTGGATGCGTGGTGGGACATGTACGGCGAGCCCTTCTCGCTCTTTCTCACGGATACCTGGGGTTCCGGGTTCTTCTTTGCCGATGTCGGCGAAGCGCGCGCCCGTCGGTTTCGCGGAGTGCGGCAGGACTCGGGTGACCCGGCCGCCTTCGGGGAGCGCGCGATCCGCTGGTATGAAGACTCCGGCGTGGACCCGCGGCAGAAGTCCCTCGTCTTCAGCGACGGCTTGGAACTCCCCGACATCCTCGATCTGGAATCGCGGTTCGCCGGACGGATCGGGGTGTCCTACGGCTGGGGAACCAACCTCACGAACGACTGCGGGGTCCCCAACTATTCCCTGGTGGTGAAACCGGTGGCGGCGAACGGCCGGCCGCTCGTCAAGCTCAGCGACAACCCGGGGAAGAGCACCGGGAACCCCACCGAGATCCGCCGTTACCGCCGCATCTTCGGCGCCCCCGCCGTGCCGGCCCGCATTCCCAGATACTGAATCGCCGCACCGGCGGGTCAATCCTCTTCCGAACCGCCCGCCTGGCGTGGATGGGCCTTCGAGTACACCTCGAAGATCCTGGCCGTCGAAACGTGGGTGTACTTCTGGGTGGTCGCGAGGCTCGTGTGGCCGAGCAGCTCCTGGATGGAACGCAGGTCGGCCCCGTGATCGAGCAGGTGAGTCGCGAAAGCGTGGCGCAGCGTGTGGGGTGACACCGAGCCGGCAAGCCGGGCCAGACCCGCTTCGCCCAGATAGCGGCGCACGACCGTACGCACCGATCGGTCCGAGAGGCGTCCGCCGCGCGCGTTCAGGAAGACCGCCTCCACGTTTCCTTCGGCTCCCTGGACATCCGCCCGGACGCGAAGCCAGGGACCGAGCGCGTCGGCCGCGACCTCGCCGAAGGGGACCACCCGCTCCTTGCCGCCCTTGCCGAGGACCCTCAGGATCCGGCTGTTCGGGTTGACATCGGCGAGGTTGAGACTGACTAGTTCGGAAACCCGAAGTCCCGTTCCGTAGAGGAGTTCGAGGATGGCGAGGTCGCGGCAGCCGAGCGGCGTGGAAGGATCCGGTGCGTGCAGCAGGGCCTCGACTTCGTCCATTTCCATGCGGGTCGGGATCCTTGCCGGAGTTCGCGGCGCCCGGAGGGCCCGCGCCGGGTCCCGGCCCACCGCTCCCGAGCGGGTGAGATACCGATAGAGCGAGCGGAGAGCGGCCAGCTTCCGCGCGACCGTGGTGCTCGACAGTCCGCGTTCGTGCAGCGACCCGAGGTAGGCGCGGAGAACCGCCGTGTCGACGGGTTCCGAATCGGCGGGCTCTTCCTCCGGTGCGCGCTTCGTTTCGAGGAACGCGGCAAACTGCGACAGATCGCTGCCGTAGCTCCGCACCGTGTTGGGCGAGGCCCCCCGGCGTTCCTCCAGGTCTCCGAGAAAGTCCCGGATCAACCCACGAAGCGGCGTTTCCGATCTGGGCGCGGGATCCTCGCCCGGGCTCACGGGGGCGAGGTCCGGGAGCGGGGGCGTCCCGCCGCGTTCTTTCGGGAAGCCGCCTTCTTGCCCTTCTTCGCCGGCCTCGGCTGGATGTAGCGGCACTTCGGGAAACCGCTGCAGCCGACAAAGGGGCCGCGCCGGCTCTGGCGCCGGAGAAGCTGTTTCCCGCACTCCGGACACTCGCCCTCGACCGGCACCGGCGCGGGCCGGGCGACCGGCCTGCCACCCTGGACCTTGATGATGTTGGTGCACTCGGGATACCGCGTACAGCCGAGGAAGGTCCCGAAACGACCCCGCTTTTCGGACATCGGCGCGCCGCATTCCGGGCAGACCGGCGCCTCTTCCTCGGTCTGCTCATCGCCCGGGTCACCCAGGGAACGGCTTCCCCGGCAGTCCGGGAACCCTTCGCAACCGAGGAACTTCTCGCCCCCCGACCAGCGAAGGACGAGCGGACGCCCGCAGCGCTCGCAGGGCTCGGCCGTCGGCAGTCCCTTGATCCGCGGCATCTCGACGACCGCCTTGTCGAGGTCGAGCGAGAAATCCGCGTAGAACGCCTCCAGCGTCCCCTCGAAGCCGGCCTCGCCCTGTTCGATCCGGTCGAGGTTTTCCTCCATGTCCGCCGTGTAGCGCACGTTGAAGAGGTTGTCGAAACTTCCCGCCAGGAGATCGCTCACCAGCATGCCCACCTCGGTGGGAACGAAGACCCGCTGCTTCGTCCGGACGTACTCCCGATCCTTGATCTTGCGGAGGATGGGCACGTAGGTGCTGGGCCTCCCGATTCCGTTCTGTTCCAGCTTGCGGATCAGGCTCGCCTCGCTGTAGCGCTTCGGGGGAGCGGTGAAGTGCTGGACCGGCACGATCTGTCTGAGGGCCAGCGGTTGGCCCGCGGTGAGCGGGGGGATGACGGTCTTCTTGTCGGCGGATGGCGCCTCGTCTTCGGCCGCCTCGCGATAGAGCACCCGGTACCCGCGTTCGGCCAGCAGCGATCCGCTCGCCACCAGCCGCTCCGGCGCCTTGCCGAAGCGGGGAATCTCGGGGACCTCGCCCCCGCCGGTCCGTTCCGCGAGGATCGTGGCCCTGGTGTCGTGCCAGACGGCCGGGGTCATCTGGGAGGCGATGAACCGCTCCCAGATCATCCGATACAGCTTCCGCTGATCCTCGTTGAGAAAGGGAGCGACCTGATCGGGAGTCCGTTCGACGGACGTCGGCCGGATCGCTTCGTGCGCGTCCTGCGCCCCCTTCAGCTTGCGGAAATAGTTGGGCCGCCCGGGCAGGAAGTCGTCTCCGAACCGCGCTCGGATGAACTTCCGTACCTCCCCGAGCGCCTCCTTGGAAACCCGGGTGGAGTCGGTCCTCAGGTAGGTGATCAATCCGACGCGGTCACCGGAGCCCAGGTCCACTCCCTCGTAGAGCCCCTGCGCGGCGCGCATGGTCCGGGCGGCCGGGAAGCGGAATCCGGAGGCCGCCTGCCGCTGCATGGTGCTGGTGATGAAAGGCGGGGGAGCCTTCTCCTGGCGGTCCTTCGACTCGACCTCCGCCACCCGGTACCGGCACATCTCGAGCCAGCGCTGGATTCCCGTCGCGGTGGCCTCGTCCCGCGCGGCCGGCTCTCGCGGGAGGCTCTTCGGAACCTCGGCGGTAGCCCGCAGCGGCGCACCGTCGCCGGTCAGAAGGAGCGCGTCGATCGTCCAGTACTCCTCGACGTTGAAGGCCCGAATCTCGCGTTCGCGCGCGCAGATCAGGCGGAGGGCCACCGATTGCACGCGCCCGGCGGAGAGGCGCGGGGCGACCTTGCGGGAAAGGAGGGGAGAGATCTTGTAGCCGACGATCCGGTCCAGTACGCGCCGCGTCTGCTGGGCCTTGACCTTGTTCCCGTCCACCTCACAGGCGCTCTCGAGCGCACGCCGGACCGCCGGCGGGGTGATCTCGTGGAACGTGATCCGCTGGATCGGAACCCGGCGGCCGGGCGGCAGCGCGCCGAGAAACTCCTCCGCGAGGTCGTGGCTGATCGCTTCCCCTTCCCGATCCGGGTCGGTCGCAAGGTAGATGTGGGAGGCTTTTTTCGCCGCGCGCTTCAGGCTGTCGAGGATCTTGGCCCGGTCCGGAACCACTTCGAACTGCGGGCGAAAACCGTTCGCGATGTCCACGGAGAGGCCGCGCTGCGGCAGGTCCCGGACGTGTCCTCCCGAGGCCATGACCCGGTAGGAGCCCCCCAGAAACCGCTCGATGGTCTTGGCCTTGGCGGCGGATTCGACGACGACGAGTGCGTTTCCCATGACGTTTATTCAGTGTAGCGATCCATCGGCAACTTCAGGCAGCCTGCAACGGAAACCGCGCGGCCCAGTTGCTGTGAAAATGCAGTCCGGCGGGTCGGTCAACCGCCGTGATGGCGCCGCCGGCTTGGAACGCCGGCCCCCACCGGGAGAACTGGCCTCTGGTCGGCACGCGCTGCGCGACTGCGCAGCGCACGGCGGGGCGCCGACCTGCGGGATGGTTCTCTCTCGGTGCAACCGGGCGGATGGGACGCTCCCGGACCTCTGTCGCCCAAGACGACGAGCGGCGCGTCGCCCGCGGGCCTTCGGCCCGCTGTGCCGACCGGAGGTCGGCGTTCCAAGCCGGGTGTGTGATTCCGCGGAGCTGGGTTGCGCCGCCTGCGGCCCTGCGGGCCGCAGTCTGCCGGTTCCACAAGGTTCCGCAGAGTGCCCTGACGTTCCGCTATAGCTACCTTTATTCAATGGCTTACGGTGCTATACTGTTCCTCACCGGAACGCCGCAGACTCCCTCGTTCCCGCTCCTTTCGTGTCCCCCACACGGTCCCCGCAGGAACGCATTTCCATGACCCAACGACCCTACCGACTCTCCGCGCGCTTTGTCGAGACCATACGGGAACCCGGATGCTACGGCGACGGCCGCGGCTCCGGAGGTCTCTCCCTCCGGGTGAGGCGGATCGCCCGCGGCCAACTCTCCAAGTCCTGGCGCCAGCGCGTCACGGTGGACGGACGTCCGCGCAACCTCGGACTCGGCACCTGGCCCCACGTCAGCCTCGCCGAAGCCCGCCAGAAGTGCGCCCTCAACCTCGTGGCGCGGCAGCGCGGCGAGCTCGTGACCGGCCGCCGGCGGACCGTCCCCACCTTCGAGGAAGCCGTGGAGAAGGTGATCGCGGTGCACCGGGACGGCTGGAAGGGCGGCGGACGGCAGGAGAAGCTCTGGCGCGCCACCCTGAGGGACTACGCGATGCCGAGGCTCGGGGGGTTGCCGGTGAACCGGATCCACGCGGCGGACGTGATGGCGGTCCTGCAGCCGATCTGGAACGGGAAGCGGGTGACGGCGCAGCGGGTGCGGCGTCGGATCGCGGCGGTGATGCGGTGGGCGGTGGCCCAGGGCTACCGGGAGGACAACCCGGCCGGTGAGGCCATCGGCGCGGCGCTGCCGCGGAACGGCGTCCGGGCCAGACACCATCCCGCCCTGCCGTATGCCGAGGTGGCTGGCGCCATCGAGGTGGTGCGGCGGTCCGGTGCGTATCCACCGACGGTGCTGGCCTTCGAGTTCCTGGTGCTGACGGCGTGCCGGAGCGGCGAGGTGCGGGGCGCGCAGTGGAAGGAGATGGACCTTGCGGGCCGGGAATGGCGCATCCCGCC
>JAJDUD010000035.1 GCA_022826825.1 Acidobacteriota bacterium
AAACGAAGACGGCGAAAGCGGAGTACGCGCGCGCCGTTGTCGTCGCGCCATTCCCTTTGACGGGGGCGCCATGCGGCGCAATGAAGCCCAGGAGTTTCGCCCGCTGCGCGGGCGATGCCGGTCTGAAGACCGGCGCTCCTAGCGCTCCTGGGCGCGGCTAGCCCGCGAGTTTTTCTTCGAGGAGGCCGCGGGCGATCATCGTGAAGTCGTGCTCGGTCACGATGCCGACCAGCCGGCCGTCCTCGACGACCGGAAGCGATCCGACGCCCTTTTCGTTCATGAGACGGATCGCCGCCATGGACGGGGTGGAGGGCGGAATGCTGATCGGGTCGGTCTTCATCACCTCGCGGACCGGGAGGAACTCGTCCTCGTCGAGACCGCTCTCGGCGACCAGCTTGATGATCGTGCGGTAGGAGACGATGCCCACCAGCTTCTCGTCCTGCTCGACGGGGACGTGCCGGATCCGGCCCCAGTCCATGAGGATGGCCGCCCGGCGGACGGATTCGTCGGGATGGACGGTGAGGATGTCCCGGGTCATGAACTGCTCGACCCGCAGGTAGTGGTGCCTCCACCCGCCCGAATCGCTGAGCGTCGGAGGTTCCCAGCGCGCCACCGGGACGCCGGCTCCCTGCTGGCGGCGGGCGGCGCCGGTGATCGCGCTCAGCCGCTCCGAGAGGGAGGCATGGGGGCGCAGCGACTCGTAGCCCTCGAGCATCCAGCGCGCTCCCGAGCGGCCGGTCCGCACCCGTTCCTCGACGATGCCGATGTAGTGATCGATGTCGCGGGCGTCCACCTGTTTCCGCTCGAGGCCCTCGCGCGCCCTGGGGAGCAGTTCCTCGAGCAGGAGGTCCCGCACCGGCCAGTGTTTCCCGTCGAGCCAGGTCAGCTCCGCTTTCAGCCCCAACCGGCTGGCGGCGAGGAAGTTCTCGGAGACGTCCGCGAAGGGCATGGCCTCGTGCGGCTCGACCCCGTCGCCGGAGAGCGCGCTCATCAGGCCGAGCCAGAGCGCCATGTTGGCCACCTCGTCCGGAATGGTGGGTCCTGACGGCAGGTAGCGGCTCTCGATGCGCAGGTGGGGCTTGCCGTCGGTGACGCCGTAGCAGGGGCGGTTCCAGCGCCAGACGGTGCCGTTATGGAGCTGAAGGGCGGAAAGGCGGGGCGGGTCCGTTTCGTCCTCGTCCTCTCCGCCGGCGTCGAGCAGCACCGAGTGGTGGGTGATGTTCTCCCGCAGGATCTCGAGCACGCCTCCGCTGACCCAGTCGCGGCCGAAGGCGCCGCGCGCCGCGCGCTGGCGCTCGGTGGCGCGGGCGCCCCGGGTGTCGAGGCTCTGCTGGAAGAGCCCGATCCGGGTCTCCCGCCAGAGCCGGCGCCCGAAGAGCAGGGGTGAATTGGGGGAGCACGCGAGGATCGGCGCGGTGACGAGCTGCGCCAGGTTGTAGAGCCGGGTGAACTCCGAGGCGCCCACCTGCAGGTGGATCTGGAAGCTGGCGTTGCAGCCCTCGGGCATCACGTTGTCGTGGGTCGAGTGGATCTCGTCGGCTCCCGCCATGTGCAGGTGGTACGGCTCGTGTCCCCGGAGCCGGCTCAGGGCCTCGTTGAGCACGTGGTAGCGCGCCAGCGGCGTCATGTTGTCGAGCGTCATGTCCGAGAGCCGCAGGGTGGGGAGGATCCCGGTCAGGCAGACGTCCACCCCGACGCGACGCGCCGCGTCCGCGGCGGCGGACATGACCTCCTCGAGACGTTTCTCCGTCCGCGACAGGAGGTCGCCGGACATCATCATCGGTTCGAGGTTCGCTTCGAGGTTGAAGCGGGCGATCTCGGTGGTGAACGAGGGGTCGTCCAGCTCCTTCAGCACCTCCATCGCCATCGGGGCGGGACGGTTCCCCTCCCCGATCAGGAACATCTCCTGCTCCACCCCGACGCGGTAGACCCCCTCCTCGATCCGGCCCTCGCCGATCATCTCGCTGAGCTTGCGGAGATCGGTGAACAGCCGTTTCTCGAACCGGCGGAGTTCCTCGCCGGAAACCGCCCGTGCGTCGAGCCGACCCATACCGGCGAGGATTGTAAGAGGCGGTAACGATCGGCGCGGATGGCCGTTCGGGGAGACCTAAGCCGGATCGGGCACGATGCGGCCGTCGAAGAGCTGGATGGTGCGTCCGGCGCGGCCGGCATAGCGCGGATCGTGGGTGACCATGCAGATCGTCGCCCCTCCCTGGTGGAGCGAATCCAGCAGGTCCATCACCTCGGTGCCGTTCTTCGAATCGAGGTTGCCCGTCGGCTCGTCGGCGAGCAGGATCGACGGTTCACCGACGACGGCCCGGGCCACCGCCACCCGCTGCTGCTGGCCTCCCGAGAGCTGGGAGGGGAAGTGTTTCCTCCGGTGGGACATCCCGACGCGCTCGAGCGCCTCGAGCGTCCGGCGTTTCCGCTCGGCGCCCGGGGTCCCCCGGTACACGAGCGGCAGCTCCACGTTCTCGTACACCGTCAGGTCCCCGATCAGGATGAAGGCCTGGAAGATGAAGCCGACCTCCCGGTTCCGGATCCGGGCGCGCTCGGTCAGGCCCAGATTCGCCACCGAACGCCCGCCCAGCAGGTACTCGCCGGCGTTCGGCGTGTCCAGCAGGCCCAGGATCGAGAGCAGCGTGGACTTGCCGCACCCGGAAGGGCCGGCGATCGCCACGTAGTCGCCGGCGTCGAAGCGGAGACTCACCTCGGAGAGGGCGTGCGTTTCGACTTCGTCGGTGTAGAAGATCTTGCTGATGCCGCTCAACTGGATCACGGGGTCGGACACGGGGTCTCCTTTCGTCGCCGGGTCTGCACGTTCCCTATCTCGACGGGTTTGCGATTGCTGTATCGAACCCGGCCATCATCGCAGGCGGATCCGGTCATGCCCCTCCCACGCCGACGGATCGGAGAGGATCACGGTGTCGCCCTCGGCCAGTCCTTCGCGGATCTCCACGGTATTGACCGAGGCCTTGCCGAGCAGCACCCGCACGCGGACCGCGTGCCCGCCTCCCCCGCTCAGCCGGAAGAGGTCCACCTCGTCCCCCTCCTGCCCGAAAGCCGGTCGGCCGACGTGCAGCACCTCGTCGAGACGCTCGATCTCCACGAGGCCGTCCACGGACAGCTCGCTGCGGGCGCCGCGGGGAAGGTCCCCGGTGAAGGCGACGTCCACGGTCACCGCGCCGTCGCGGACCGCGGGCTCGACGCGAACGACGCGTCCGGGCACGATCCCGTTCCGGGTGTCCACCCGGGCCGGCTGCCCCACCTCGATGTCCTTCGCCTGGACCTCCGCGATCCTCAGTTCCGCCTTCAGGCGCGCCGGTTCGGCGACGCGGGCGAGGTTGTCACCCTCGGAGACCTGCTGGCCGGCCTCGGCGGACACCTCCTGGAGAACGCCCGCGATGCCCGCGCGAACCTCGAGCCGGGAGACGAGCTCGCGCTTCAGGTCGAAGACGGCCCGCAGCCGCGCCACCCGGGCTTCCTCCGCCGTGAGTTCCGCGGCCGCCACCGTTTCGGCGAGCCGGAGCCGTTCCGCTTCGTGCCGGGCGCGCACTTTCAGTTCGCTGGCGGCGCCCTCGCTGTCTTCCAGCGTGATCCTGCCGATGATCCCCTCGGCGTAGATCTGGGCGTCCGCTTCCGCATCGAGGGCCGCCTGGCGGGCTTCCGCCTCGACCGAAGCGAGCACCGACCGCTGGTTCAGCACCTGGCGGCGCAACTGGACGCGGCGGTCGTCGAGGTCCGCTTCGGCAGCCGCGAGCTCGAGCTCCGCCGCCGTCAGCTCCTGGACGAGGCTCGGGTTCTCGAGCGTGAGGATCGCCGTGTCGGGCTCGACCCGGACCCCGGGGAGCGCATGCACCGCGGCCACCCTCCCGGAACTTCCGGCCGCCACGCGCCGGACCTCCACCGGCACGAGCGTGCCGGGCCCCCGCACGCTGAGCAGCATCTCCCCCCGCCGGACGGTGTCCAGGAACACCGTGCCGCGGTCCACGCTCGGCGCGGCGGGCGCCAGGCGGAGGGCGAAGAGGACGAGCGCCACCAGCCCGCCGCCACCGAGCGCAACCAGGACGAGGCGCCGGCGCCGGCGGCCTTCGGCGACTCCTTCGCGGGCTACGTCCATCGCGGCGCCATGTTCCCGATGAGGACTAACGCTGCCGGCCCGCCGGGGTTCCTCCGGTCGGGCGGACGAGCGGAGCCCCACCGAGCAGCGAGCGTCCGGGCAGCGCCGGGTCCGCCGGCAGACCCAGCAGGTCCAGCGCGGTCGGAACGACGTCGAGAGCGCTGGCCCGCGGCCATTCCGACCGCGCGGGGATCCGCGGCCCCCAGGCCGCCAGCACCGCGAGCATGTCGCGGCGGGTCGGCGCGAAACCGTGGTTTCCCGACGAGCGGGCCGGCATCACGACGTCTTCCGCGGACCGGGCCGAGGGCAGGAAACCCGGCCGCAGCAGCGGGAAGAGATCTCCGGTCGTCGCGCCGCCGGGCTGCACCCGGCCCCGGACGGCCGGTTCGAGGAATCCGGTAACGACGGGCTCGCCGTCCGCGCGGATCGCGAGGAGGGCGGAGCGGACCGCCGCGAGCACCGCCGCCTCCTGACCCGGCGGCACGATCCCCGCGGGGCGCGACGCGCGGTTGATCCCCACGCTGCCGTCGGCCGTGGTCAGGAGCATCGCCTGCGTGCGGGACAGGTCCACCGTCCCGTCGGCCGCGAAGGCGAGGAGCCCGGCCCGCTCGAGCGCCACGTTGAGGTGCAGGAGCCGATCGGTTCCGGACATCCCGTGGTCGCTCACCACCAGGAGATGCGCCCCCGAGGTTTCGGCCAGCGCGAACAGCCGCCCCAGGACCCGGTCCACTTCGGCGAACGCTCCGGCGAGCACCGGCCGGAGTGCTTCGGCCAGCGGCGGGTAATGACTGGGGAGCCGCTCGTCGAGCCGCCCGTAGAGCAGGTGACCCATCTCGTCGGCCACCGGCAGATAGAGGGCGATGAGATTCCAGTCCGGGAGCGATGCCGCCGCATCCAGGTGGGCGAGCGCGGAGTCCGCCACCGCGCCGGCGACCTCGAGCAGCCGCGACTCGGCGGCCCCGTCGCCCCCTTCGGCCCGGGTCGGGCCGAGGCGGCCCGACGCGTACTCCGGGGCGCCGACGGTCCGCGGCCATTCGGACGCGCCGAGCCGCTCCTTCCAGAACGCCTCCGGGTGCGCCCCCATTTCGCCCGCGCCGCCGCGGAAGACGCGATAGCGCGCGGGCGACCCGGCGGCGGGGGCCGCCGCCGCGAACGCGCGCACGCGGAACTCCACCCGGCGGCCCTCCGCTTCGGCGCTGATGGGCCCGGAAAACCCGGCGCCGGCCCCGATCCCGACGCGCGCCAGCCAGATGGGGGCGTCCGCTGGCGGATCGCCGTCACCGGGGTCGCCCAGCACCCCGAAAGTGTCCCAACCGCTCTCCGGATTCAGGGGGTCGTCGAGGAACACCCCGAGGAAGCCCGACCCGCCGACGTCGAAACGGAAGAACCCGGGACTTCCACCAACCCGCGGAGAAGTGCGCCCCGCGCCGAGAGCCGCGGGAGGCTCCGCGAGCAGGGGATTCCGCACCTCGTCGAGGGTCGCCGGGGGCAGCCGCACGTCCCCGTATCCGGTGAGGATGAAGAGCTCGCTGTCGTGCCCGGGGCCGAGCCGGCCGAGCGCCGCATCGAGCGGCCAGGTGTGGGTCGTGTGGAGCGCCACGGCCTGCCGGCCCGCGCGGGCCACCCGCGTCCAAAGCGGATCGGCCCGGAGGAGCGCCGCCGAGAATCCGTCCCGGGTGTCCAGGAGGGTGTGCGCATCGGCCGGCAGCGCGAGCACCGAATTGCCGGTGATCCCGGTCTCCCGCCCGGGAAGCCCCGTCCAGATCATGGCGAACGACGCGGCGGTCTTGGAGGGGAATGCCGTCACCATCCCGTCCGAGAAGGCGCCCTCGTCGCGCAGCCGGGCGAAGTGGGGAAGCCCACCGTCCCGGAGGAACTCCTGGACCAGCTCGTAACCGCCGCCGTCCACGGCGAGCACCAGCAGGCGGGGCGCGGGCGAGGGTGCACCGGAACCGGACTGCGTCGTGGAGACCGCGATGATCACCCCCACGAGCAGTCGCATCCGGCCGGGAAGGATCCTCACGCCGCGAACCCTAGTGCTACGATGAAATCGTGCGCCAGGAGGTCTTCACTTCTTCCGCGACGACCCGGGGAATTCGGGTGGACGTGGAGGCGCGTTTCGCGGACCGGCGTCCCGAGCCGGACCCGGCCTGGCTGTTCCAGTACGACATCGCCATCACCAACGAGTCGGAGGAACTGGTGCAGTTGCTGAGCCGGCACTGGGTGATCGAGCACGGCGAGGGTCAGGTCGAAGAGGTCCGCGGTCCCGGCGTGGTCGGCGCCCGTCCCTACCTGGTTCCCGGCGAGTCCTTTCACTACTCGTCGTGGTGTCCGCTGCGCTCTCCGTTCGGTTCGATGCGGGGCTCCTACCTGATGGAGATCCCGGGTGGGCAGCGCTTCAAGGTCGAGATCGCGCAGTTCACGCTGAGCGAACCGGTCACGCTGCACTGAGGCCACGATGGGGAGGAGTCCCCTGACGATGCTGCGTCCCACGTCGCCCCATTCGTTCTCGCGCTGGTGGTCATGAGTCGGGGCAGAAGGCGGCGTCCGTCCATGGCCGACCGGGCGGACCGCTATCTGCTTTACCAGAACTCCGTCCAGGACGCCCCGGCCGACGCCGCCTTCCTCGACGACGAGTTCCACCGCCGCCGCGCCCGGCGGGCGCGCTCGTTTCGCGAGGACTTCTGCGGCACCGCGGCGCTCTCGTGCGAGTTCGTCGCCCGCCATCCCGGGAGCCGGGCGATCGGGGTGGACCTCGACCCGGACCCGCTCGCCTGGGGACGCCAGCACAACATCGCGAGCCTGAGCCGGGCGGAGCAGGAGCGGATCGAACTGGTCGAGAGCGACGTCCTGGAGATCGGCAAGCCCCGCGTGGACCTGATCGCGGCGATGAACTTCAGCTACTGGATCTTCGAGACCCGCGACCTGATGCGCGAGTACTTCGAGCGCGTCCGCAGCGCCCTCAACCCGGACGGGCTCTTCTTCATCGACGCCTACGGCGGCTCCGACTGCCACGAGGAGAAGGAATACGCGCGCGAGGAAGACGGGTTCGACTTCATCTGGGACCAGGTGGCGTTCGATCCCATCAGCGGACGCATGCGCTGCGCGATCCACTACGAGTTCCCGGACGGCAGCCGGCTGCGGAACGCCTTCCGCTACCAGTGGCGTTTCTGGTCGCTTCCCGAGTTGCGCGAGCTGCTCGAAGAAGCCGGGTTCTCGCGGACGGTGGTGCTCTGGGAAGGGGCCGACGAGAACGGCGACGGGAACGGCGAGTTCGAAGAGGTCGCCGAAGGCACCGCCGACGAGACCTGGATCGCCTACCTGGTGAGCGAACCCTGACGGCCCGGGAGCGCCGGTCTCCAGACCGGCATCGCGGCATTCGCGATGAGAGTGCAATCGCTCTCAAGCGCGTATCGTCGGCGGAGAAGGAGCGCGCGCACGGCTTGGAGCGCCGGCCTCTGGCCGGCATCGCGCGGGAGCGCGAAACCAGCACCGATGCCGCCGCTTCCTACCAACCTGGGAGCCGCACCGGTTCATGACGGGCGAGGGTGTGCAGAAAGACCCGATCAGCCGCGGTTCGCGCGGTGAGGGCCCCCAGGGCGGCAAAACGCGATACGCCCCGGTGGGTCGCCCTACCGCCGCGTTCCTCGTCATCGGCAACGAGATCCTCGCCGGCAAAGTCGCGGACACGAACACCGGCCTGCTCGCCCAACTGCTCCGAAAGAAGGGGATCGAACTCCGGCGGGTCGTCACCATCCCCGACGAACCCGAGGTGATCGCCGCGGAGACGGCCCAGCTCGCAGCAGCGCACGACTTCCTGTTCACCTCCGGCGGCGTGGGCGCCACCCACGACGACGTCACCATGGAAGGGATCGCCCGCGCGTTCGGGACCGGCGTGACCCACCACCCCCGCTTCCTCGAATCCCTTCGGGAACGCGGCCTCGGGACCAGCCACCGGGACCTCGCCCGCGTGCCCAAGGGCGCCGAACTTCGGGAAGGGCGAAGCGGCGCCTGGCCGGTCGTCGTGATGCGGAACGTCTGGATCCTCCCCGGCCTGCCTCCGGTCTTTGAGCGCAAGCTGGAGATCCTGGCCGAGTGCCTTCCGGAAGGCCCCCGCTACTTCGCCGACGAAGAGCTGGTTCCCCGCCCCGAGGAGGAGCTGATCCCCCTCCTCGACCGGGTCGTGGCGGCCTACCCGGGGGTCCAGATCGGCTCCTACCCCGTGCCCGCGGGGACCCGCATCACGCTCGACGGCGATGACGGGGAGGCGGTAGCCAAAGCGGTGGCAACGCTCCGCCAAGCGCTCGCAGCCGGACCCAAGCCGAAGCGAGAAGCCCGGGGATAGAGTCTGCGTCGCGAATGGCCTACAGACTCGACACGGCCGCAGCCGCCGAACGGATCTTCAAGCGCGATTAGAGCAGGAGGCGTCAACGAGGCCTTTGTGGGCGATCAAGAGTTTCTTGCATCGATCGTTCTAGCGAAGAGCCTTGCGGAGATCGTTGGCACGCCATTCGTGAACGATGGGCCGCGGCCTGCCCCCGACGTGCAGTCTCGCAAACCGGAGGGGTGTAACTGAGAAGATCCCCGTCGAGAGCAAGCGGGTCGGGCCGGCAGTTCCGCCAGACCAGCCGCGCCCGAAAGGGCCGCCACCGTCGCCGGAGGCCATCGCCCGCGCCCTCTTCCGTCGCATCCGGCGAACCCGGAAGCCCAAGCGTAAGGAGACTCGATGAGGTTTTTCGCCACAGCCATCTTGATCGCGGCGTCACCGCTGGCCGCTCCCACTCAAGAGCGCGTGGCGCTCGGGTCGATCGACGAGGGGGAGGAAGAGTCCTTCTTCCTCGTCCTCGAGGGCGGGAGCGCGTATCTGTTGACCGGCCTATGCGACCTGGACTGCCTAGACCTGGATTTGGCCGTGTTCGACGTGATCGCGGGAGAGTTGGTCGATATCGACGTCGAGCCGGACGACTATCCGGTCGTGTCAGCGGCGCCGAGAAGCCGGGGGGTCTTCGAGGTCGAGGTCTCGATGGCGAGCTGCAGCGTTGACCCGTGCTTCTACCAGGTGACCATCGAATGCGCTGATGACTCCTGCCCGTGGAGAGTTCTGGAATAGAAGAATGGCTCAGGAAAACAAGCCGTGGCTCCTGCTTCGATCCCGAGCCGTCGCTAGACACGGAAGTGATAGAGAAACTGATAATCGGAATCTTGGATCCTCTCTACAGATTCCATAAAACAACGACTTATCTGGATTCACCGGCCAACCTTCGTTCGGCACGCGCGGGCCGGAGGCCCGCGGACCTGTCGCCATCTGCCGTGGGGGCCGCAGGTTCGGGAACGTCCCGTCTGTGCAGGTGAACGCCGAGGAAAGGGCCTATCCCGCAGGTCGAGGTTGCGCGGTGCGCGGCGCGGTGCGCGGCGCCGAGCGCCGTGCGTGCCGACCGGAGGCCAGTTCTCCCGGTGGGGGCCGGCGTTCCAAGCCGGCGGCGCCATCACGGCTGTGGGGCGACGGACGCTTCCGCGTGACGGGCCGGGACCGCCGGTGTTCACACCGGCATCGCCGGCCATCCGGCCGGCGAAACTCCCCTCGCAACGGGAATCGATGTCCCCGCCGATCAGCCCGCCGGATGCGCCTCCGGTCGTTTCGGGTCAGAATGAACGGGATTCCATGAGCGTTGCCCCCGCCGTGCCGCCCCGTCCGCTCGCCGCTCTGCTGGCGACACTCGTCCTGGCCGGCCCCAGCTTCGCCACCCCCCAGGACCGCTTTCCGCTTTCGGACGAGCACAAGAAGTGGCTCCAAGACGAGGTCGTCTACATCATCAGCGACCGGGAGAAAGACGCTTTCGAAAGGCTCCAGTCGGAGTCCGAACGCGAGGCGTTCATCGCCGCCTTCTGGTCGCGGCGCGACCCCGAGCCGCTGACCCCGGAGAACGAGTTCCGCATCGAGCACTACGAGCGCATCGAGTACGCGAACACTATTCTCGGGCGGGAGAGCTCGGTTCCCGGCTGGCTGACGGACCGGGGGCGGGTCTATATCCAGCTCGGGGAGCCGGACGAGCGCGAGACGTTCGCGGCCGTCCCGGGGCTCTACCCGACCGAACTCTGGTTCTATCTGGCGCAGGAAGACCTCCTGCTCCCACCCCTCTACGTGTTGTTCTTCCGTGAGTACTACGCGGGCCCCTTCATCCAGTTCAACCACGTCATCCACCAGCCCGAAGAACTGATGCCGGCCCAGTCGTTCCAGACGGACAACTCGCGGCTGGAGGCCTACGAATTCCTGCAGGAGATCTCGCCCCAGCTCGCCCACTCGACCATCACGATGCGGGCCGACCGGGGCGTGGCGGCGAGCCTGTTGCAGCCGGACATGGAGATCCTCCAGACGCAGACGCTCCTCCAGGACATCAACCGGGCGCCGTACCGCCGGCTGGACACCGGCTGGGTGACGGGAGCGGAAGCGGGGCGAGGGCTCGTCGAGAGCGACTATCTGTTCAACTTCGTGCCGAGTGCGGGGATCGCCCGGGTGCTTCCCGGCGCGCATTCGGACTCCTGGTTCGTGCACTATGCGATCGAGATCGAACCGCAACACGTCACGCTCGCCCGTGAGGAAGACGGCAACGAGTACTTCACCCGCTTCGAAGTCACCGGGGAAGTCACGACTCCGGAGGGCGACGTCGTCCACGACTTCGTCGTCAGCCCGTTCCTGCGACTGACCGAAAGCCAGCTCCAGGACGTCGGCGCCCGTCCGTTCACCTACCGCGGCATGTTCCCGCTGATCCCCGGAGACTTCCGCTTCCGGGTGATCCTGAAGAACGACGCGCGGACCGAGTACACGGTGTTCGAGGACAGCTTCAGCATCCCCACCGGCGCGTCAAGCCTCTCGCGCCCGTGGCTGCTCCACACCCCGCCCGTACCCGGCGCCGATGTGCAGCTTCGCGCCTGGCAGACGGGCGACACCCAGCTTCTTCCGAACGCCCGAAGCGTCGTAGCCGTCGGAAATCCGATCCGGGCCGTCGCGTCGGCGGTCGGACAGGAAGCCGTCACCTTCCGGGTGACACCCTGGAACGCCGCTGAGGAATCGGGGACGGCGCAGACGCCCGTCCGGGAGGAAGAGGTCGCGGTCCGGGACGGCCTGGCCGTGTGGACGGCGGATACCGAGTCATGGGAGTCCGGCCGCTACGTGCTGTCACTCCACACCGACGCAACGGACCGTGTGGTCACCTTCGACCTGAACGCCCGGCGTCGAACCGCGATCCCCTGGGGTCTCAGCGACTCGTTCGACGACAGAGCGGCGGGATCCCTGGCCGCGGCCCTCGGCGAGCAGTCGTTGCGCGCCGGGGACCATGACGCGGCGCGCCGGCACTTCGCGGCGGCGCTGACCGAAAACCCGAACCTCGGCCGGGTCCGGCTGGCCCTCGGGAGGTTCGCGCTCGACGACGGAGATGCGCGGGCGGCGGTCCGCCTGCTGGAGCCGGCGCTCGCCCAGGCGCCCGACGACCCGATGGTGCTCAGGGTGCTCGGAGACGCCCATCGGGAATCCGGCAACCACCCGCGCGCCGCCGAACTCTACGAGCGGTCCCTGCCCCTCCAGGCGCCGGACCCGGCGCTCCTGAACGCGCTCTCGTGGTCGCTCGCCGCCGGCGGCGACCCAGCGCGCGCGATCCCGTACCTGGAGCAGTCCCTGCGCCTGAATCCGGAGCAGCCGGAAGTACTGGAACTGCTCGCGACCCTGCGCGCCGGCGTCTCGCCCGGACCCCGGTAGGGGCGGTCGCTCCAAGATTTCACCCGCTCGATTCGGTTCCTTGGACGCCGGACCCGTCCGGCGCCTACCTCGAACCGGGATAAGCCCAACAAAAGTCGCGGGTTTAATTGAGTTGTTCGTACCGGGCCGGAAGCATGGCATAATCGTTGCCTATTTTTCGCGCTTGCACTTTCTACCGCGGATCCGGCGCCGTCGGGCCGCATCCCTGAAATCTCAGACACCTCACAGAGGAGGAACCATGCGGAAGTCCACTTTCGCGCTGCTGCTCGCAGCGTCCCTCGCCCTTCCGGCCCTTGCGTTCGGACAGGGCGGCGACTCCAGCATCCGCGGCACGGTCACCGACGACTCGGGGGCGGTGCTTCCGGGCGTAACCGTCACGGCTACGAGCCCGGCGCTGATCGCTGCCGAAGTCGGCGTCACCGACAGCCAGGGCGGCTATCGCTTCCTGAACCTGCCGGTCGGCGAGTTCACGGTCGAGGCATCCCTGTCCGGCTTCGCCACCTATCGCCAGGAAGGCATCCTCGTCCGCGCGAGCACGAACATCGGCGTGGACATCGTGATGTCCATCAGCGGGGTGGAGGAGACCATTACGGTCACGGCCGAGACCCCGATGCTCGAAATCGCCCGTCCCGGCAACATCCTCACCATCGAGGGTGAGTTCCAGCGCGACCTGCCCATCCAGGCCCGCGGCAACTGGAGCGACTTCCTCGAGATGACCCCGGGGGTCAACGCCCGCCCGTTCGACGACGGCTCCGGCCGCATGGTCTATTTCGGCCACGCGACCGAGCACTTCTCCCACGTCATCCAGATCGAGGGCATGGCCGCAGCCGGCTACAACGACGCCCAGATCACCTACGTGGGCATGGGCGCCGACGTGATCGAGGACGCGTCGGTGAAGACCGGCGGCGCCGAAGCCAAGGACCCGATGGGCACCGGGCTGATCATCAACATCATCACCCGGAGCGGCGGTAACGAGCTCTCCACCTCCGCGTCCTACGACCATCAGGAGTACGACTGGGGCACCGGAGACGAGGACGGCCTCACCGGTTTCTTCGGTGACAACGAGCTTCCGAACGGTTTCGACCCGTTCGCGTCCGAGAAGGCGAACTTCGCGGCCATGGGCGTCTTCGACCCGCCGGATACGGCCAATGCCGGCGCCGGAACCCCCACCGCGCACCAGGTCCACCAGGCCGACTTCTCGATCGGCGGCCCTCTCGCCCGCGACAAGGCCTGGTTCTTCGCGACCTATCGCTGGGCGGACCTCGCGGCCCGGATCAGCCGTTCCGCCCTCGACGTCGGTTTCCTGCAGGCCCTCTCCGGCCTCCCCGCGAGCGGCGGGTTCACGACTCCTACCTACAGCGAGTTCCCGAACACGACCAGGAGCCACCAGCCCTACCTCAAGCTGACGGCCCAGTTGAACGCGAACCACGAGCTGTCCGGCTACTACCAGCGGGACCAGTTGCAAAACACCTCGAACCGCGAATATGACCTGGCGCACCGTTACATCGTGAAGACGGGCGGCGACCTGTTCGGCGCCAAGCTGACTTCGGTCTTCGGGGCGAACACCACCGGTCAGTTCCTCGCCTCCTGGAACAACAAGGCGGCTGAGGTCAATCTGGACGACCAGCCCCAGTTCGGGGACACCCCGCTCTACGTCGAAATCCACAGTGGATACACGGTGAACGCCAGCGGAACGATCGGGAATGGTGGACGGATTGCCGCGTTCGGCAGCAACGCAGCGGGAACCAGGCGTCCGACCCGGCTCCTCCTGCTCCGCGCGGACATGACCCACTATCTGGACAACGTCGCCGGCTCCCACGAGATCGGGTTCGGCATCTATGCCGCTCCCTGGAACCGCTACCCGCAGTATTCCGTGTACAACATCTCCACCGGCTGGAACAGCGAAAACCACACTCCCGTGGACGCGAACGGCAACATCGTGACGCGGGACAACCTGGCGCAGGCGGTTGGCACCCGGTGGTACCGCCGGTACCGCAACGGCGACGCGAACGGGCCCGCCAGCGAACTCCAGACCCGCGACGCACAGGACCGCGACGTCGCGTTCTACCTCCAGGACGCCTGGAAGCCGACGGACCGCCTCACGCTCAACCTCGGCGTGCGTGCGGACTTCGTGAAGCGCTTCGACGGCATCCTGGACATCAACCGCATGGACACCTTGGCGCTCGGTCCGCGCGCCGGCTTCTCCTACATGGTCACCGAGGACGGCCGGACCGTGCTCCGGGGCAACGTCGGCCGCGTGCACGAGCAGATGAACGGCCGCGACGCGGTGACCTCGAGTCACGCTGGCGCCTCAATCGGTAACTACACCGAGTACGACCACGACGGGGACGGGCTGCCCGACCACAGCGTGTACAACGGGCCGCGCTCGAATCTCGACCCGACCTTCCTGTTCGACCCGGACATCGGCCAGCCGTTCGTCAACGAGGCGATCCTCGGAGTCCGGCGTCAGTTCCAGGGGCAGTTCGCCATGGACGTCGCCCTGGTGCACCGGCGCTACAACGACAACTACGAGTACCTCGAGCAGAACGGCTTCTACCCCGCCTCCTCGCCGGCGCAGCCGCCGCTCGGCGTGTTCCAGTTCGGAAAGGTGGACATTGATGAGGGCGAGATCCGCCAGCAGACGAACAACTCCTGGGTGGACCTCGTCTATACAGCCATCGAAATCACCACCACCCGGCGCACCGAGCGGATGTCGGCCACGCTGAACATCAACCGCCAGTGGCAGAAGTACAGCGGCGACTGGAACCCCCACGATGCGGCGCGCTTCATCTCGCCCGAGAAGTTCAACAACACAAAGGCTCTCCACATGCCGCGCGGCAACCGCGACTGGAGGACTCTGCCGTCGAGTTCCTACTCGCCGACCTGGCGCCAGTGGTCCGTGCGCGGCGGTTTCACCTACCTGCTGCCGTTGGACATCACCGCGGGTGTCAGCTACACCGGCAACGCCGGCCCCTGGTCCGGCCCGGTCCTCGACCGTCTCGCAGCCGATGATCCGGAGGTGACCCAGTACGGTCCCGGCCGGGCGAACAACGGCCAGACGAACCCGCTGGCGACCCGGTTCCGCTTCGTCGGACAGGATCGCGGCGATCTTCAGGTGCAGTCCCCGACCATCCACACGATCGGCCTTTCCGCAGGCAAGATCTTCGATATCGGCGCGATGCAGCTCGAGACGACGGTGCAGTTCTTCAACCTGATGGACGCGTACAACCACAACCAGTTCACCTACAGCTCGGCGAACCGGACGTACAGCCCGAACTTCCTGCAGCTCAGGAGTCGGCAGAACGCCCGGACCATGCTGCTGCGGACCACCCTCCGCTTCTAGGCGACTACCCAAGCACCTTCAAGGGGCCGGCCCTCACGGGCCGGCCCCTTTTGCTTTTTCTGCCGTCGGTCGGGCACCTGGGTCATGCCCGACCCGAGAGTCACTCCGTGAAGCAGGCCCCGCGCGTGTCGCAGTGGATCCGCCGCGGTTCGCACCCGGACGCGTACGTGACGAACTCCAGATCGTCGAACCATCCCAGCGTGAACGTCTGCTCGAAGCCCTCACTGTCCGAGATCAGCTCGGCACCGGCCATGAACAGAAAGGGATGGCCAGTCACATCCTGTTTCCGCTGCGCCGAGGGGTCCCACGGCGTATCCATCAGTTCGCCACCACGAAACCGGTACGGCGCCAGCAGCCGCATCCCGACCCCGAACCGAGGGGACCGAAGCGTGATCCTTCCCGAGCGGAACTCCTGAGCGTCCGGGAACAACCGGGAGAAGAAACGCCCCGCCGGGCCGCTACCGCCCCCCGGCTCGGGCGCCAGCACCAACGCGTCGCAGGGAATCGGCGCCTCGCCGGCGGCGATCCGGAGCCGGAGCGGCGTCAATTCGATTTCGATCTCGTGCGGCTCCGGGAAACCGTCTCCCGGAGCCACGATGCGGAGTTCGTAGGTCTCCCCGACACCTGTCCCGTCCGCAGGCTCGCGAGCCTCGATCGTCACGACCCCGAAATACGTCTGCGCCGTCAGGCTCTCGTCCATGGGTCCGATGACGTCGACGTCCCGGCTCCGGATCTCGTGCGAAACGGAGACGAGTTCCGGAGGAGCATCCGTCCGCACCACGAAAGAGGTCCACTGGGGCGGCGTCGGCTCGATCGAGGGATGCCCCGGATCGGCGACCACGCGAAGTTCGACCCGGGCGCCCGGCTGGAGTTCGAGGATCTGATGCGGGGCGTAGAACACCCCGTCAAACCGAATCCGCTCCCGCCCCGGGGCTGGGCGGAGATCCGGCGGGGGCGGCGGCGCCGTCGGAGCCGGAGAGTCGTCGCCGGCGCCACAGCCAGCGCCAGCCAAGGCGCCGCCGATGGCGGCCGCGAGTGGCAGGCTTCTCACGATGGCGGGCTCCTCCCCGCCCGCAGGGTGATGTCCGGCACGATGGCCGCCAATCCGGGGCGCACGGAAAACCAGCGATGCTCGTCCAGCAGCTCCCACACCTGCGCTTTCTGGTAACCGGGCCGTTCCATGTACAGCAGGGTCGGACGCGCCCAGAGGTGGACCGGCCCGGCCGGCAGACCCTCGAGGAGGAACTGACCCTGTTCGTCGGCGAACGCGCCCGGCCCGAACACCGCGCTCCCGGACGCGTAGTCCACGGCCTGCACGTACAAGAACGCCGCCGGTTCGCCCTCCGGGGTCACGAGGCGTCCCCCGATGGAACCGCGTCCTTCGAGGAAACCGGGCGCCGGATACAGGAGGGAAACCCCGATCCGGTCGTCCGGCGTCAGCCGGGGGACGCCGTAGCTCGCGGCGGTGGACATCTGGGGGTCGGGGGACAGACCGGCGAGAGGCTCCGGCAGGAAACCCGGAGGCCAACCCGGCGCGTTGGCGCCCTGGCCAAGCCAGACGGGGTTCGCGGGCACGTGCCGCAGTCCGAGGCAGTGCCCTATCTCGTGCACGACCACATCTTCGAGAAAATGGGCGGCCCATGCGACCACCTGCGGATCGTCCTCCGGCCAGCCAGCGAGGATCGCCGGATCGAAGAGAACGTCACACTCGGTGATCCGCCGTCCCCTCCAGGTCACCACCGCACTCGCCCGGTCGTTGCCCCATTCCTCGCGGGCCTCGAAACCGATGGTGTTGATCCCGTCGTCGGCGGCCCCGCCGGCAGCGAGCGTCCCGGCGTCGAGCATGATGGAGATGTCCGCCGTCTCCACCTCGACCCACGCGGAGATGCCGCGGAGCACGATCCCGCGCCAGATCTCCGCGTTCAGACCGGTGTACTCCGGGAAGGCTCCCGTATCCAGAATCCGGAACCGGAGCGGAAACGCGCCCGCTTCCCACCGGACCGCCCCCGCCGACGAGACCACTCCCGGGGGGTAGAAGTCGTAGGCCGGCAGTGGATTCGGAGCGAGCCCGACAACCGCCAGGACGCCGAGGGCGGCGAGGCGCGCCGCAGTACGCCCCGGCGTCGCGCGCCAGCCTCGAGAACTCGTCAATTCGCGAATCGTGACTGTCCCCTTACCCACGAACCAGAGTAGCACCGCCGGCTCGAACTCGGCGGGCGAGACGACCAGCCACCCTCCGCGCCCGCCCGGGACGCGTCGTGGTGTCGCGGACGTCGAGGCTGTCCGCGCCCGGACAGTTAACGCGGCAGAAGTTCGCCGGTTCGCACGAAGCGCCGGAAACGGTCCTGCCGGTGCTCGCGGATCCCCGGCGCCTCGCAGGCGCCCCTCCCCCGCTCTGCGTGACAGAGCTGCACCAGTCGGATCTGCGACCGGCCGCCGTCTTCCGCTTTACGGAGAACGAAGAAGGTCCAATGCGGACCCCCTTCCGCGAACATCATCGGGGTACGGCTCCTCGCGGACGGCTCCGAGGGGTCTCCGAAACCGAGAGGCTCGCTGGCAAGCGGCAGTTCCGGACAGAGTGACCGGCGGCGCGTCTGCGGTACTGACTCGCAGTCGCGAATCGGTAGCCGCAACGCCTCGATGCGGTCCGGAGTCACGGTGACTTCGGCGGGAAACGCGTACCCCGAGTGTTTCTTGACCCATTCCTCGGCGCGCCGCCATTCCTCCTCGCAGGCTCCCGAGCAGGCCACCGCTTCCTCCATGCCCTCCACCTCAGGCACGGCCCATCGCGTCTCCGGGACCGTGGCGCATCCAGCCGCTCCCACGGTCGCGAACGCCGTGATCCACGCGACGGTTCTCTTCCAGCCCGGCTTCATCGTCGCCAGTGGTGCATGCGAAATCCGGGCCAGTTCGCGAACAGAAAGAGTCCGCAGAATTGCCCATGACACAGTCGACTCATGGAGCAGATTCAGATCTCGAAGTTCAAGGCCACCTGCTTCGCGGTATTGGAACGGGTAGCCCGGACCCGGGAACCGATCCTGATCACCCGCCGCGGGAAACCGATCGCCAGGATCATCCCCCCAGCCCCAAGCCCGGCGTCGCGTTGGCTTGGTTCGATGAAGGGCTCGGTCGAGATCCACGGCGACGTCATCGCGCCGGTATCGGAACCTTCCGAGTGAGAAAGGGGCTGGATCAACACTTGGCATTGTCTTGATGGAGGTGTAGATATGCCGTCCTCATGGTCAAGATCCAGATTCGGCTTCCGGACGCTCTCTATCGGGATCTGAAGCGCCTCGCGGCGGCCCGCGAGTGGTCGCTTGCGGAGACCCTGCGCCGGGCCGCGGAACAGTTGCTGGCGCGGCATCCGCAGATCCATGGCGCAGCGGCCTCGTGGCGCCCGCCGGTATCCGACGCGGTCGGCTGGCGGGGACTGAGCCACGCGGCCGTGCGCGCGGCCGCGCTGGACGACATGGAACCACCTCTCGGGGAAACCGCCAGCCGCGGAGCCGCGACGCCGGAGCGCACCCGCCATGACATCCCCTGACGCGAACATCCTGCTCTCCTGCTTCAGCCGGGCCGGCCCGATCCACCAGGCCGCGCGGCGCGTTCTCGACGAGTTGACGCCCGGCGACGACGATTGCGACTTCAAGCTGGTGCTGGTCGAGTTCCACACGCTACTGCGAAACAGGCATTCTCGGGGTGGGCCGCACACCCCGCCGCTGACCAGAGCGGCGGAGCGGCTTGGAACGCCGACCACCGGTCGGCCCCCCCCGCCGAAGGCGGGGCTACGCGGACTTGCTTGGGCGGGGATGGCGCGACCCCCCCGTGCAGCGCCAGATTGCCCGGGGGCGGTGAGTGGTTGCGGCC
>JAJDUD010000019.1 GCA_022826825.1 Acidobacteriota bacterium
GGCCGGGGTTCTCATCGCTTCACTCTGTCCGGGAGTATAGGGACGCCCCTGCGCCGCGGCCAGCGGGGTTGCGGGGGTCGGTGTGGTTTCGGTGGTCAGCTTGTTCATGGACATGCCCTCCACCATCCATAGACGCAAATCGGCCCGGTTTTTCCCACCGTCGGGCCCAATGTGGAAAAGTCGGAGCGAAGATGCACCCCTGATCACGGCGACGGCCAGGCGCGCCGGTCTGCGGGATGGTTGTCTCTCGGTGCAACCGGGCGGATGGGACGCTCCCGGACCTCTGTCACCCAGGGCGAATAGCGGCGCGCCGCCCGCGGGCCTTCGGCTCGCTGCGCCGACCGGAGGTCGGCGTTCCAAGCCGTTTCCGCCGTCTTGATGACAAGCGGGGTGCGTAGGAGGACGCGCGCATGGGCGTTTCTCCCGGTGGGGGCTCGGCCGGCGATCCATCCCGGCGGAACCGCGCCGCTTCGCGTCGCTCATCGTTGTGTTTTTGTCGAAAGAGCGCTGCTGTTCCTCCCTCGCGCGCCTCGTCAGCCGGGCGCCTCACCGGCCTCGGCGCTCCCGCGGATTCCGCCGCAGGCTGCCATGACCTCGCCCGGAAACCGGCGCACCAGCCCGCTCCGCTCCAGCTCCGAGATCGCGGCCAGCGCCACCGGCACGGGGAGGTCGACGGCGCCGAGAAGGGTGTCCAGATCCACCCCGGACGGTCGTTGCCGCAACGCGTCCAGCAGACGGACGGCGTCGGGGCCGAGTCGCGGGGAACCGCCGTCCGGTTCCCGGCTCCGGGCGTCTCCCGGGTCGCTGTCCGATCCGGCGAAATCGGACGGGAGACCCAGTTCTTCCAGGATGTCGGCCACTCCGGTGACGAGCGTGGCGCCCAGCCGGATCAGCGCGTGGCACCCCGCGCTGGTTTCCGACCCGATGGGGCCCGGGACCACGAAGACCTCGCGACCGGAGTCCACCGCGTGGCGGGCCGTCCCGAGGGAGCCGCTCCGTTCGGCGGCTTCCACCACCAGCGTTCCCAACGTGAGGCCGGCGATGATCCGGTTCCGGCGCGGAAAGTGATGGGGGAGGGGACGCGTTCCGGGGGGAAACTCGGTCAGCACCGCTCCCGAGGCGCGGCAGGCCCGCGCCAGGTCGCGATGCTCCGGGGGATACAGCGAGTCGTGCGCGGAACCGAGGACCGCGACGGTCCTGCCCCCGGCCCCGAGCGCGGCCCGGTGAGCCGCCGCATCCACACCCCGGGCGAGGCCGCTCACGACCACGAGCCCTGCCTCGGCCAGTCCGGCCGCGAGTCGTTCCGCGACCGCGATTCCATAGGGGGTCGCTCTCCGGGAGCCGACCACCGCGACCCCCGGCGCCGCGAGGTCGGCGTCGCCTGCGGTCTCGAGGGCGATCGGTGGCACGGCGATCTCGGCGAGCCGTGGCGGAAACCCGGGTCTTCCCAGAATCAGCAGACGGCGTCCGGCAGCGGCGGCCGTATTGCGCCAACGCCGCGCTGCCTCGAGCGGCCCGGCCGGCAACTCGCCGAACCTCTGCCGAAACGTGGAAACGGCTGCTTCCAGATTGCCACTCTCGAAGCAGCGGGCGCGCTCCCGGGGCGGTGGCCGCTCGGCAAGGGCGATCGCGAGCGCGGCCTCTTCAAGGCGGGCCTGAGACGGCTGCCCGGGTGGGATGGGACGGTTCGTCATCGGATGTTCTCCCCGAGGCCGATTCCGCCGCTCCGCGGATCGGAACGGGTTGAAAGGCTCTCAATGGGTATAGACGTAATTCGCGTCGTTTTTTTCTCATCCCGATGGGGTTTTCCCCCACCGGCCGGCACGCGCTACTATCGGAGACCGCCCGGATTCCCGTCCGGAGCCTTCGCCAGGGCAGTTGCCCGGGAACCAGCGACATGGCCTGTTCATTGCATTCAAGACTCACGATGCGCCGGCTGCCCACGCCCTTCCGCACCGCCTGGTTGCTCGTCGCCGCGACCCTGCTGGTCGGGGGGTCCGCAGCAGCCCAGCCCACCGCGGCGCCCAATGCGTCCGCTTCCGCCGGCGGCGAGCGGTCCGGACAGGAGAACTCCTTCGGAGTCGAGGTGGCCAGCAAGGGCCTCTGGAAGGAGGCGGCCTACCGCTGGGAGAAGGCCGTGGAGCTCGATCCCCAGAACCCGAAGGCCCACAACAATCTCGGGGTCGCCTACGAGCGCTCCGGCAAGTTCGAGGAAGCGCTCAAGGCCTACGAGACGGCGCTTGAGCTGACGCCCAGCAATGAACAGATCCGTCAGAACTATGAGTTGTTCCGCGAGGCCTACGAGCGAAAGAAGCGGAAGGACCGCGATGCCGCCCGCTCCCGGAGACGCTGAGCCGCTTATGGGTTTTCCTCGCTATCGCCGGCTCGCCGCGGGAGGCGCGCTCTCCCTCCTCGGCTTCACCGCCTGCGCGGCCGGGCCCTATGTCGAGGTGCCCATCGAGATCCCGATCGACGCCAAGCTGGACCTTTCGGAATACGGGCGGGTGCTCGTTGGCAGCTTCGTCAGCCAGACCAACGAGAACCTGGATCTCGACTCGGAGACCTCGCGCTTGCTCAGGAACCAGTTGCGGCTGAACTCACGGTTGGCGGTGATCGAGGCGGAAGTCGAGCCGCTCGGGGACTTTTCCGACGCCGCGCTCGAAGCCAGCGGGCTCGCCGAACAGTTCGACGACATGGCGGCCGAAGCGGTCGCGATCGGCGACGGAGAAATCTCCCGGCAGGAATGGATCGACCTCGAGCAGGACAAGCTCCTCGAGGACGAGTCGTACTGGCGGCAGTTGGGCGAGGAGTTCGAGGAGCCGCTGATCATCAGCGGCCGGCTCCGCTTCGCGGCGGAGGAACGCTCCGGATTCTCCCGCCGCGACCGTTACGTCCGCGACAACTTCAACCGGCCCCGCTTGGTGCGCAGCACCCAGTTCCAGGAGCGGAGCGCCTACACCCTGACCGCGGAGTTCTATTTCATCGACGGCGCGAGCGGCCGCACCATCCACCGCGAGCGCTTCACCGAGGAGGTCATCTTCGGGCGGGACGAGGAGAGTTCGGCACTCTCCTCCTACTTCGAATTGATGGACCGCATCCTTCCGAATTTCCTGAGCGTGGTAACGCCGCAGACGTTCCGAGGCACCCGAATCCTGTTGCGTTGATCGGCTGTCCGGAACAGAAAGGAGAAGGCTCGTGACTCGCGACTCTTCGAAATCCGGCTCCCGGACCCGGGCGCCGTTCGTTCTCACCGTCCTGCTGGCGGCATTCGGCACGGCGGCCGTGGCGCCGGCGCAGTACTTCATCCCGTTCTACGGGAAGAACAAGGTCAAGTACGACAAGCACGACTGGCAGGTGTACCGGTCACCGCACTTCGACGTCTACTACTACCCCGAGATGGAGGAGGAGCTGGGGCGCCTGGTGAGCTACGCCGAGAGCGCCTACGAGACGCTTTCGGACGAGCTGAAGCACGAAATCCCCTTCGCCATTCCGCTGATCCTCTACAAGACCTTTTCCGAGTTCGCCCAGACGAACCTCTCGCCGTCGGAGATTCCAGAGGGCGTGGGCGCGTTCGCGGAGTCTGCCCGGGACCGGATGGTTATCCCCATCGACAACCCCCCGGATGAACTCCAGGAGCTCTTCCTCCACGAACTGACCCACATCTTCGAATTCGACATCGTTCCCCGGTCGCTCTTCCGCCAGACGGTGCCGCTCTGGATCGATGAGGGCCTCGCCACCTACATGGAGGGCGAGTGGGATCCGCTCGACCTGATGGTGATTCGCGACGCGGCGGTCGCGGACCAGATCCCGACCTTCCAGGAACTGAACCAGGCCTTCGCGCGGGCCCCGTATTCCTTCGGGGCGTCCATCTTCAACTTCATGGAAGAGCGTTTCGGGAAGGAAGGGGTCCGGCAGTTCGTGTTCTCGCTGCGCCGGGCAGTCACCGGCGGGGTCAGCGAAGAAGTGTTCGAGCAGGCCTTCCGGATGCCTTCGGAAGAGTTCTACCGCGAGTACAAGCGCTGGATGAAAGAGCGGTTCAAGCCCTACCGGGACAAGGAGATTCCGGAGGACTACAGCGTGGATCTGTCGCCGCGGGAGGGACGCTACGTCGGGGCGATTTCCGCCGCGCAGTCGCCCTCGGGCGAGGTCATCGCGGTCCTTGCCGGGAACCGGCGCGAGTCGGAGTACGACGTGGTGCTGCTGTCGGCCCGGGACGGCGAGGTCATCCGCAACCTCACCCCGGGATATGCGGGCGAATTCATCAATGTGGTGGGGCTCACCGGTGAAGACCAGCTCATCGGCAGGAACCTGAGCTGGACGCCCGACGGGTCGCGGGTCGCTTTCTTCGGCCGCTTCCAGAAGCGCCGGGCGCTGCTGTTCGCGGATGTCGTGGATTCGAAGATCGTCCAGCGGATCGAGATGCCGCTCGACAGGGCGAAGTTCCCGCACGTCGGGCCAGGCGGCGAGTGGGTCTATTTCACGGCGCTGAACAACGCGATCTCCGATGTGTACCGCGTGAACATCGCGACCGAAGAGATTGAAAACATGACCCGGGACGACTTCCACGACAAGTTCCCGACGGTCAGCCCGGACGGCGAATGGATCTACTACAGCCGGCGGATCAGCGGTTACGACAAGCTCTACCGCCTCCGGATCGCCACCGGCGAGAAGGAGCAGATCACTTTCGGGACCTTCAACGACGTGGCCCCGATTTTCGCGCCGAACGGCCGCGACCTCGTCTATTCCTCGGATGAAGACGACGGGATCTTCAACATCCGGTCGCTGGACACCGAGACCGGCGACATCCTCCAGTACACCGATGTCCTCGGCGGGAACTTCGCGCCCAGCGTCATCAGGGATCCCGAGACGGAGCAGGAGACGCTGCTCTTCACGAGCTACTACAAGGGCAACTGGGGCCTGCACACGCTCGGTATGGACGAGCCGGTGAAGGAGATCTTCGCCGACACCATCGTCCGGACCCCGGGGCCGGTCATCGACTTCGTCCCCACCGTCAATCACCAGGTCATCAGTGAGAACAAGCGCGAGAAGGGACGCTTCGAGAAACTGTTCCTCGACGGGCCTCCCCCGATCACGGCAGGATTCACCAGCGACTTCGATTTCCTGGGGGGCACTGCGATCTCGCTGTCCGACGTGCTCGGTGACGACCGGCTCTCGTTCACCGCGTACTCGGTCCGTTCCTACCGCATCTACAACGCCCAGTACGCCAACCTGTCGGGACGGCTCCAGTACGCCGTGGAGGCGCACGATCAGACCTCCTTCTTCTATCCGGGGCTTCCCTATTACCTCACGAACTTCTGGTCGCGCGCGGACAGCATCGGCACGATCCGCTCCTCGGGGGCCTCGGCCCGGGCGCTCTATCCGCTCAGCCGCTTCCGGCGGTTCGAGATGGGGCTCGGCTACGACTATCAGAAGGCCGGTTTCGAGAACGTCTACCTCCAACCGGGTGAGGATCCCCTGTTCCCCCAGCAGTTCATCGATCAGTACGACAACTTCTACTCGCGGATTTTCCCGAGCGGCCACGTCCTACCGGCGCGCGTCGCCTTCGTTCAGGACACGATCCGGTTCCGCCAGTTGGGACCGGCGGTGTTCCCGCAGGCCGGCAGCACGGTTTATGCGGGACTCGAGTGGTCCCCCGGTGGGGCTTTCCTGTCCAGGACCACCTTCAACCTTGATGCCCGCAAGTACTTCCAGGTCACGACCTCCAGCGTGCTCGCGGCGCGCCTCAAGTGGATGCACAGCTCCGGCGATGCGCCGGCGTTTTTCTGGTTCGGCGGAATGGGCGAACTTCGCGGTTACGACCTCTATTCCTTCGTGGGCAACCGCGGCGGCCACGCCACCGTCGAGTTCCGCTTCCCGATCATCGACGCCGCCATCACGCCTCTGGGGCTGATCGGCCCGTTCCGCGGCAGCGTTTTCGTTGATGCCGGAGGGGCCGCCTACGGCGGAGAAGAGTTGAACATCTACTCCTCCGAGCGGCGGGAGTCGCGGCTCGGCCGGCTCTGCGGTCCACGCCAGAACGTGGTCTGCGTGTCGGAAGGGGGCGGCCTTGACGACTTCGTGGCTTCCTACGGGTTCAACGCCCGCGTCTACTTCCTCGGGCTGCCGCTGAACTTTGCCTGGTCCAAGCGCACCGACTTCGCCACGACGCTCGACGGATGGAAGTTCGACTTCTGGATGGGCTGGCCGTTCTGACCCCAAGCGGTCCGGGAGCGGGGCGCGACGAACGGCGGATCAGCACGTTGCCTTCCGGGCGCTTGTTGTAGGCGCCCCACTCCCGGACCGCCTGGCGCTTCGCGCCAGAAATCGAAACTCCTGCCGCATCTGGCACATCCGGGAGCCGCCTTCAGTGCGTTACCGGTCGCGGCAGCGAGTTCCGATTTGGACAGTCATTCTTGTGAAAGGGGGGTTCCCCCTTTCATCCCCAGTGCACTGCTCCTGTGTGTGCCCAAGCAGTCGTATATGGGCCGATTCGTCGAGAATGACAGCGGTTTACGACGCATTCTCCGTTCCCTTGCCGCCCGCTCACTGCTTGCCAAAGCGCTACACTTCCCGTCGATTGTGTGGGCCATTCAGAGGGCCGTTACACGTCGAAGGCGGTGAACATGGCGAACATGACAGCAGCAAGGGCCAAGGCCCTCAAGGAACCGGGGCGCTACTGCGCCGGAGGCGGCCTCTATCTGCGCATCCGGGCCACCAAGGTATGGGTCCAGCGGTTGACCGTCAACGGCGTCCGCCGCGACATCACCATCGGACCCTTCGACCTGGTACCGCTCGCCGAGGCTCGCATGGTCGCCCTCCAGAACCGCCGCACCTTGTGGGAGGGCAAGGACCCCATCGCGGAGCGCCGCCGCGGGGCCGTCCCCACCTTCAGGGAAGCGGCGGAGCGGACGCTGGCGGAGCGCCGGGCGAACTGGCGGGGCGACGGGCACGCGCGGGCGTGGGAGCGGACGTTCGAGCGGTATGTCTTCCCCGCGCTCGGGCAAATGCGCGTGGACGCGGTCCGCGGGGACGACGTGCTCCGGGTGCTCTTCGAGGACGACCTGTGGAACCGGAAGCCGACCACCGCCCAGCGGGTGCGCCAGCAGGTCCGCACCGTGCTGGGCTGGGCGCAGGCGCGGGAGTTCGTGGAGCGGAACGTGGCGGGCGAGGCGATCGACGGAGCGCTCCCGAAGCGGCGTCGCCGCGCGAAGAGCCATCGCGCCCTGCCGCACGCCGAGGTGCGCGAGCTGCTGGCGAAGGTCGAGGAGTCACGGTCGCGGGCGGCGGTCCGCCTCTGCCTTCGGTTCCTGATCCTGACGGCGGCACGCAGCGGCGAGGCGCGGGGCGCGCGCTGGTCGGAGATCGATGTGGACAAGCGGGTCTGGACGGTTCCCGGCGAGCGCATGAAGGCCGGGAAGGAGCACCGCGTTCCTTTGTGTTCGCAGGCGGTCGCGGTTCTGGAACGCGCCCGCCGGTTGGGGAGCCGGAAGGGGTGCGACCTGGTGTTCCCCGGACGCTCGGGGGACCGGGAGTTGAAAGACATGGCGCTGACGAACGCGCTGTGGGCGGCAGGCGTGGGCGAACGCGCGACGGTTCACGGGTTCCGCTCGACGTTCAGCGACTGGAGCGCCGAGCAGGGGAACGCGCCGATGCTGGCAGAGGCCTCGCTGGCCCATGCCGTCCAGGGGGTCGAAGGCGCCTATCGGCGGACCGACCTGTTCGACGAGCGAAGGCCGGTGATGGACGCGTGGGGGGAGTACGTCGGAGCGTAAGGCCTCCGCTCGAACGGGGCCTATAACGAATACTTGACACGCTTCCCCGCCCCATCTGGGGGATCGGTAGGCGCGTCACGGTTCAATCCTGCACGGGCTCGCGTTGATATGTCATGATCGGGTATCGGGCGCGGCGGCGTCCGGATGAGAGTGTTCGGGCTGCCGGGGAGCTGCCTCGGCGTCGCGGACCTGGGAGCGAGCGCGAGCGGAACGTGCAGGTTGCCCGCGTCGGCGACAACCTGAACCAGCTCACCCGATGGGTCAACATGCACACCTCGGCTGCGGAGGCCGTCTCCGTGATCGCCAGCCTCGTCGCCTTCGAGCGGTCGTTGCGTGCAGTCGCCGGTCTCGGCGGAGAGGATCGCGATGCACATTTTCTGCAGAGCAGCCCGACGGGTTGTAAACTGCAGCGAAGCGAGACCGGGGATGCAAGAGAGGTCCTTGCAAGGGACGCAACGGGCGGAGCGGGCGCTGTCTCGGACACCCGCCTTTGAACGGCGGATCCTCTTGGCGGCGATACTTTTCGCCGCCGGGGTCGGCGGGTTCGGATGTGAGAGCGAGCCCGCGACGACGATCCCCACCGAACAACCGGCTCCCGTTGCTCCGTCGGCTCCGGCGCCTCGACCACCGCCGCCCGAGCAAGGGCAGGTCGTTTTCGACCCCTCACCCCCCGTTCCGGAAGATGTGCACTGGGGCTGGAGGGGTGACTTCGGAGTTCTTCTCAGCGAGAACGGCAGCACCAAACCGATCTTCGCCGAGGTGATCTCGACGAATCCCGCGGTCCTGGAGATGCGGCCCACCGGGAGCCTCTGGGAATGGCGTGCCATCGGGCCGGGCGTCGCGACCATCGAGGTCCGGTATGAGGACCGGGTGGTGCTCTCGCATGACGTCCGAACGCCAATGCCAGCCCACGACAACCACCACGTCATGTTGCGGGCGCTGCTGGTGCCGGAAACCTGGACTTCGTTCCAGGAGCTTGGCGATGGGGGTTGGGCTGACGGTCTCCCTTTACGGGAGAGCCCGAACCTGAAGTATTTCGAGGCCGCGATCTGGGAGGGAGCGCGCGCAGTCCACCTTTATGAATTCGACAACTCGTTCGATCCCCATCTGGGAGTGTTCGAGGACATCTCGGCCGAGGAATACACGGCTTACCGCGAGAGCTTTCGGGTGTTGGCCTTTCCCGGGTTGCCGCTGGCGTTGCCGGGAGAGAATTCCTCCCCCGAGCTCAGCCGATTCCTCCGGGAAACGTTCGAGCAGATCGCGAGCTATCTCGTGTCCCGGTACCCGGACTCGGAACACCACCTGAACTACCACGGTCACGGCGCTGCCGGAGGGCGCCTGTTCGAATACCAACTCTTCTACGACGACGCGGCCGAGATGCTGGCGCACTGGACCGCGGAGCTCGGACGGCCTCTGGGGGTGATTGACATGGGCGGCCCCTGCAACAAGTCAGGTTACGAGGATCTGACGAACTTCTGCCGTTACGCCCGCTATTACGTCGCGTCCGACATGCCTCAGGGCAACTACCAGTTCGACGAATGGACTCACGAGAAGTTCCAGGAGACGCACTCCGAGCTGCAGTACCATCGGCTGTTCGCAGAGTCCGAGGATTTGCGCTCGGTTTTGGTGACCCGCGTGGACCTCAACCGCACCGCTTTCGAGTACTCGCGTCGCGACATGGTGGCGCACCAGTGGCCGCAGGCGACCTATCTCCACTCGTGTCAGGACTTCGAACCGTTCGCCGACGACTTCATAGCGTTCGTCAATGACCGCGAGGCGCCCTTCGAGGGCGGAGAGGACCTGCTCGACTATCTCGAGACCGCGGGTGCGGGCGCCGGGTTGCTGGAGGGTTTTCGGAGGGTCGTCATTCACGGCGTGGACAATCGGGATTTCTTCGCGTGGAGCGAGAATCGGAACGGCATCACGATGCCGCGTTCGTGGTGGTGGGAAGGCCGGTACCGGTGACTCGCCAATCGGACTGGACGGCTTACAGGGCGAACTCCAGACCGACGAGGCCCTCGGATACCTGCCAGAGTTGCGCAGCGACCGCTTCGTCTGTCGACTCGGATGAGGAGCCGACCGGCGCCGGATACCCGCGAACTTCGCCGAAGCCGCCCGGTCCGTAGTAACCGCCCGGTTCCACGCCGTCGGCGGTCGCCGCGTACAGGGTCGGCAGCGCCCCGCGCCACGGTGGCATGGCCAACAGCGGATTCAGCAGCCGCAGGATGCCGCTGGAGCGTTGCAGGTCCGTGCCGGTATAGCCGGGATGCGCCGCAACCGACATCGTCTCGATCCCGGCCCGGGCGAGTCGTCGTTGCAACTCGTAGGCGAACAACAGGTTGGCCAGCTTGCTCTGCCCGTACGACCGGTTCGGGTGGTACGGGCGCGACTCCCACTGAAGGTCGTCGAAGTCGATCGTGCCGAACCGATGGGACAAGCTGGACACGGTGACCACGCGCGACCTCCTCGTCCGTCGCAGCACATCCAGAAGCCGGGCGGTCAGCGCGAAGTGTCCGAGGTGGTTCGTACCGAACTGCAACTCGAACCCGTCGACGGTCTTCGACGCTGGCGGCCACATTACGCCGGCATTGTTGATGAGCAGGTCCAGGTGGTCGAACCGGTCGTGCAACGCGTCGCAGAACGAACGGACCGAGGCAAGCTCGGCGAGGTCGAGCACCATCACGTCCAGCGTTCCCGAAGTGCCTCCGGCGGCGATGCGAGCCGCGGCGGCGCGCCCCTTACCCTGATCGCGGCAGGCCATCACGACGTGCGCGCCGTGTCGGGCGAGTGCCGCTGCCGTCTCCAGACCGATGCCCGTGTTCGAGCCGGTCACGACCGCGACCCGCCCCGACTGGTCGGGCATGTCGCGCACCGTCCACCTGTTTCTCGGCATTGCTCTTCCACCTCGCCTCCGGTCGCCTCGCGCCCGTCCAGGGCAGTCTAGAGGCGGGCAGTCCTGCGTGTCGCGACAGTGCCGTGCGCCCGTCTCCATCCGATCTCCACTCCCGCTCGCCTTCACGCTCCGTTCCTTGGTCCTGGCCTTTGGTGCGAACGCTCCCCCTTGCCTCGATGTGCCGTCTGCGGCGGCCGAGTCGCACGGCACGCGTACCGCGTTGCTTCGCGCCCGGTATCCCCGCAAGCGACCCGGCGGTCCGATAGAGTGATGCAGGCAGGCGCAGGGTCGTCCGCCCGATGCCCGATTGCGGGTGACGGCAGGGGTTGCCGCTCTCGCCGCCGGCACCGGAGGCGAAGAACATGAGGCAGTACGTCGAGTCCGCCAGCAGAACGCCGGTTCTCGGCGCCACGCTGGTCGCGGTGCTGGTGCTGCTCGTGATGGTGTTTCCCGCTCTGCCCATCGGCGGCCAACTGCTCGACGTGAAGGCACGCTACACCTACGCTGAGGCTCTCGCCGCGATGGAGAGCTATGGCGAGCGCGGGCGGCAGGTGTATGCGTGGTCCAGCGCCACGCTGGATGCGTGCTGCCGGTCTTTTGCGTCAGCTTCCTGGCCGGATTCGTCTACCGGTTCCGACCAACGGAACGGCTCTAGCGACTGGCCTATCTGCCGCTGGCGGCGGGCGTGCTCGATCTGTGCGAGAACGTTCAGGTCGTCCTCATGCTGACTGGCTTTCCGGACGTGTCCGCCGGACAGGTGGCGGTCGCCTCGTGGTTCACCCTGTCGAAGGGGTATGCGGTTTCGCTCTGCCTGTTGCTGGCGCTCACCCTCGCGGTCGTTGCGGCGGTGCGTCGTCTCCGCCACGGCGTTCGTGACCGTGCGGCCTAGCTGCCAGCCGGGGCGGAACAGACGCGGGATCCAGCAGCGTAGCGGCTCACCCCAAGCGACCCCCGCGCCGCCTGCGGAGGTTTTGCTTGCCTCCGCATGGACCCGCCGCAGGCGGGGCCGGAAGCCTTCCCGCAGGGATCACTCGCGCCGTAGGCGCGGGCTGGGAGCGACCTCCGAGCCGTAGCGGAAGTGCTAGCACGGCAGCGCGTCTCGGGACCGTAGATCCGTGGATCGGAGGTGGGTCGCTCCCTGCCCCACTCTACGCCCTAAAGGCGGAGAGTGGATTCGCCACCAGGCGACCAACCGCAACGGCGCCAACGGCTCTCGTGAATTACGTTGGCGATCACGAGGTAGCGGAAGGGGGTGTTGTCTTCCGCTACCGCATAAGTGACCCAGAGGGTGGCCCCGCCGCCACGGTGTTCCGACGTGTCGTGGCGGCGCTCCGCCTCAGGGACACGCCGTCAGCGCTCCGCGGACTCCAGTTGGCGGAAGTGGTCCACATAGGCGCGGTACCGGTTCCGGATGTCCCGCACGTACCCCGTCACTTCGGAACCCCGGACGTAGCCGTAGGCGGCCTGGCCGGCGTACCGGGGTTCGCTCAGCCTGAGCATCGCCTCCTCGACGTGGCCGAACCACCGCGATCCGTCGAGTCCCAACCGGCGCGCGAGGTGGCGGGCGTCCCGGACGTGCCCGAAGCCGCCGTTGTAGGAGGCCAGCGCGAACCAGAGCTGTTCGCCGGGCGGCAGGTCGGGGAACCGGTCCCGGCTCCACGCGAGA
>JAJDUD010000036.1 GCA_022826825.1 Acidobacteriota bacterium
GCCCGCGCCCCGGGGGGGCGCCGCCGGCTTGGCCCGCCGCCCGCGGGCCGGCCCGGGGGGGGCCCCTCCCCGCCCACGGCGCAACGCTGACCTGGCCGACGGGCCTCTTCTCTCGGTGCGACGCAACGGACTGGAGGTTCCCGCACCTCGGTCGCCCACGGCGCATAGCGGCACGTCGCCCGCGGGCCTTCGGCCCGCTGTGCCGACCGGAGGTCGGCGTTCCAAGCCGTTTCCGCCGTCTTCATGACAAGCGGGGTGCGCAGGAGGACGCGCGCATGGGCGTTTGTCCTGGTGGGGGCCGAGACGCGCTCCTTCTACTCCCGCGCCGGGTGCGATCCCACCGGCGCCGCGTCCGGCCACGGCGCCTGCCGGAGCGCGTTCGCCCAGTCCTTCAGGACGTCGTCCGCGTCGATCCGGATGACCTCGCCGTAGTCCCGGAGCGCGTCCGGCCGCCGCCCCGCCCCGTCCCGGGCGTTCGCGCGCCGAAACAGCAGGTTGGCCCGGACCTCGGGGCTCGGCTCCGCCGCGAGACCCCGGCTCAGCACCGCCTCGGCCTCCTCCCAGCGCTCCGCGAACAGGAGCGCCTCCCCGAGACCCGCTTCGGCGAGGCCCGGAAGCATGAGGTGGTAGTTCCCGAACCCGGCCTCGCGGCGCTCGATGGCCTCCTCCCCGAGTTCCCGCGTCGTTTCGAACTCGCCCAGCGCGGTCAGGACGGTGATCTCGTCGAGCGCGAAGTCCGGGTTCTTCGGAAACCGGCCGCGGAGCCGCCGGATCGCCGCGAGCGCCTCGTCCTCCCGCCCCTCGCGCTGCATCAGCAGCTCGTAGGTCCACAGGCTCCCCCAGCGCGCCCGCCGCCCCTCGTCCGCGGTGAGGCGAATCGCGCGCAGCCCCCCTTCGAGATCACCGCGCATCCCGAACACGAAGGCGATCATCCGGAGCGCGCGCGGCAGCCGCGCGATCGAGTACACGTAGGTCCCCGGAACCACGTAGGCGTCCCGGAACCCGGGGTCGAGTTCCTGGAGCCGCCGGTGGTGGCCCACCCCGCGCCGGATCAGGCGGGTGGCGCGGAACCAGGCGCGGTCCACGACCACCGCCCACCCGGCCTCGAGCGCCTCGGCGGCGCCGAGGTGGTAGAGCGCCTCGAGGTGGTCCGGATCGCGTTCGAGCAGGGCCTCGGCCCGCCGGTAGGCCTCGTCGAGGTGCGTGCGGAAGGCCGTCTCCTCTTCGGCGGTCGGCTCCGGGCGGCCGTCCTGCGAGAAGAAACGGTCGTTCCGCAGGCTGGGCCCGCGGACCGCGTTGCTGCGCTGGGCGAGCCGCGTCCAGGTGGCGGTGGCCAGGTTGTAGGGCCCGCCCGGATGCTCCGGGAACCGCTCGCTCAGCTCCCGGTACGTCCGGAGCGCGTCCTCGAAGTCGTAGTCGAAGAGGAACTGCGCCCCGGCCTCCTCGGCGGCGGCGATCTCGGCCGCGGGGCCGGCGGGCGGGGGCTGCGGCGCCGCCGCGGCTAGGGAGGAAAGCAGTCCGCTGGTAGTGGCCAGGAGCGCGACGCAGCGGATCACGACGCGGTCAGTGTGTCATGCGCCGGAGGTTTTCCGGGCCCCGCGGCACGAGGCCCTGGAACGCTCAAAACGCCTCCCGCACCGCGCCACCCCCCGGCGGGCCAATCCTCTCCAGCGCGCCGCCATCGCCCGCTTCAGAAGACCCAGCGCCAGCCCGCCAGCGCCGCCGCCTGCGCCCCCAGCACTTCCCGGTGGCCCGGCCAGTGGCTCCAGACCGCCCCCAGCCGCAACTCGCCGAGCGGGAGCGCCCGGTTCCACTGCGCCGCGAGGTCGAGCTGCCGCTCCCCGGGCGCGAGATCGGCCCGCAGCGAGCGATGGAGCACGTCACCCCCCTTGGTCCGGGCCGACGGGACCGTCAGCGCGGCCCAGCCCCGCTCCACCCGGAGCGGCTGCGAGACCGACAAGCTCACCGATCCCGCCCGCGCGAACCCCCGGCTCGCGTGCAGCGCGAACGTGCTCGTCGCGAGCGGCGAGATCTCCCGGATCAGCCCGTCCGCAGCCGCCGGGTTCACCATCCCGACCTCTCCGGACGCCCCGAGGTTCCACCCGCCGAAGTCCACGCCCCCGTCGAAGCCGAGGAACGCCGTGCCCGCCGAAAGGCCGCCGAAGGCCCCCGTCCCGAGGCTCCCCAGCATCGTCTCCGGCTCCGAGATCCAGCCGGCCCTGAGCCCCACCGGAAGCGATCCCGGCCGCCAGGCCAGCGCCGCGCCGGTCGCCGGCATCGCGGGGCGCAGCGGTCCCGTCGTGAAGGCCGTCGCCGACAGGCCGCCGTCCTCGAAGGCGCTCACCTGCAACGCCCCCTCCGCCAGCGCCAGGTGGCCGTTCCCGGCCGCCGTCGGCATCCGCACCACCCCGGCCGTCGTCCCGAGGGCGGCCGGCATCCCGCCCGATCCGCCGCCGCCCGTCAGGCCGCCCGGCCCCGGCCCCAGGAACGCCCGGACCCGCGCGGACAGCGCCGGCCCGTCCGTGGTCGCGGCGAAATCCGCCATGTCGTACCAGAACGGCGCCCCGTAGTCGTCGAGCGCCATGAGTTCGTCCCCGTCGAACGCCGCAGCCAGCCCGTCCCCGAACGCCGTCCCCAACCGCAGACCGGTGGCCCCCAGCGACGCGTGCGCCGCCGTCGCGATCCCCGTCGCGAGCGGCACCTCCAGCACACCCACCGGGGAGGTCGCCGCCCCGAGGTCCATCCGGCCCTGACCGTAGATCGCCCGGTCCGCGTAGATGCCGGTCCTGTCGGCGGTCGCGAAGAGCCGGCTCACCAGCTCCTCGTTCGAGAGCTGATCCCGGAAGAGCTGCTTCATGACCGCGAGCCCCCCGGAGACCATCGGAGTGGCGTAGGACGTCCCCCGGCCCCGGGCGTAGCCCTGCACGCCGACCTCGGTCTCGCGCGGCCCGAAGTAGGCGAGCGCCACGTCCTCCCCGGGCGCCGCGATGCAGAACGCGGCGGCGAGCCCGCAGCGGTTCGAGAAGGCCGTGATCGCCCCGCCTTCCGGGCCGAGCGCCACCACCGCGATCGAATGCCCCTGGAGTTCCTCGATGCGGGCCACGAGGCCCGGCAGGACGCCGACGGAGACCGCATCGACGACGCCGTTCACGCAGTTCGCGACCCCGGCCTCGCAGGCGTCGTTGTTCGCGTTGCCCGCCGCCCACAGGAGGATCGTCTTCTCCGGGGCGTCCGCCTGGGCCAGGGTGGCGATCGTCGCGCTGAAGTTGGCGCGGAAATCCTCCTCGCTGTAGCCGTCGATAAGGCCGTCGTAGCCGAAGCTCAGGTTCAGGATGTCGAGGTCGTTCCCCTCGTCCCGCCAGGCGAACACCTTCCCGAACATGTAGCTGAATCCGGGGTCCGCCCGGGCGAGGGTCGCGAGCGGAATCGGCTCGTAGACCTGGTCGGGCTCGCCGAGCGGGATCGCCCAGACCGCGAGGTCCGCGCCCCAGGCGACCCCGTGGGGCGCGTTCGGATCCGGGCTCCTGCCGCCCGCCGCGATGCTCGCCACCGCCGTCCCGTGCGAGAACCGCTCGCCGGTCTCCGGTTCCGCGCCGAAGAGGAACCCCCGATGGATCGTCTTGCCCGCGAAGATCGGGTGTTCCGCGTCGATGCCGCTGTCGATCACCCCGATGGTCACCCCGGCGCCCGGCGCGGCCTCGGGCCCCTCGAGCAGGTTCACGTGGCCGTAGGCGCGGTGGGCGCCGATGGCGTCGAGCCCCCACTGGTTCTCGAAGCCGGGATGAACGGCGTACTCCTCGGCCATCGCCTCCGCCCTCGCCTCGAACTCCGGAACCAGGACGCAGTGCCCGCCGTGGGTGGGCACGCAGGGCTCGGGCGGCGGAGGGGGGGCCGCCGTCGTTCCGGAGCGCGAAGAGCAGCCGCCGAGCGCGGCGGCGAGGAGCAGAAGTGACAAGGCGTGACGCGACGGCATTGCGGCCACGATAGCCCATCCGCGGGCGTCGTCCGCGGAGCGGGCGCAACTCCCAGGGATTCCTTTCGCCGCACGGCATTGCCGCCGAAGGGGATCGCTGTTTCGCGGCCTGCGGCCGCGATGCCGGTCGAAGGTCCCCACCGGGAGAAACGCCCATGCGCGTGTCCTACTACGCACCCCGCTTGTCATGAAAATGGCGGAAACGGCTTGGAACGCCGGCTTCAGCCGGCACGCGCTGCGCGATAGCGCAGCGCACGGCACGACCTCGACCTGCGACATGGTTCCGCGCGTGCCGCTGACCAGCGGGATGGCGTCCGCGGCTGGGTGCGCCGTGCGTTCTGGACAGCCCTACGCGCTTGCGGCCCTGCGGACCGCCGCCGCTCCCTCGTAAGTCATTGTTATTGCAGACGATTATACACGTCCACCGAAAACGGGGATCACGTCTGGGGACACTTCTTGAAACGCCCGGCAGTCCCGAATCAGAGAGGGCAACAGCGGGAACATCGTGTCCTCCCGAGCGCACCGGGCGGCAGAATCCGGGACCGCGAGCCGCACCGGAGGGAGCAGCGAACGGAACGTATCGCACCTTCGAACCGCTGCCCGGCGCGCCGCCATCGGGGCGGGCCATCGCCGCGGTTTCGCACTCATCACCAGTTCCTGGCCTCCCCGCCCTCTCTAATCTCTGGTGGGGCAATGGGGCTCACCCACATTGACACAGAAGGATGGGCCATTTGATCGGCGCCCGCCCGGTGCCAGAGAGTGCCCCGGCGGCCCGCCCGCCCTGAAAACCGCCCGTCATTCGGGGATTGTCACGCGGCGGATGTCCGGGTGCATGGCGGTCCGCCCGCCGATCACCACTTCGAGTCCCGACGCATGCTCTCTGGCCGCGTTGTTGGCGCATGGGGGGGTGCCGGGATTCTTGGTGTCCTCCGAGTTACGAGTCAGCATTCCACTGCGAATCAGGTACCAACCGCCATCGGTGGTCCGCGCCCTGGCCCGCCGAAACGCAGCGCTACGAACCTCCTGGGCGAGGCAGGTTGGCGCCGTCCCGCTAAAGTCCTCCACGAACGTCGCGGCGGTTGCCCTCCGTAGCGACTGGGAGCCCCGAAGCACTCCCAAAAAGCGGCGTTTCATTGTCGCCAGCTCGGTGACATGGCTCGCAATCGCGACCCCTCCGTCCAGTTCCTCCCAAGTCACCTCGAACCGATAGGTCTCGCCAACACTCCAGGGATAGTTGAATGCACACTTTTGTCCCGTCCCCTCTTTGCCAAAGGAGCTACAGATCGCGCCTTCACCGCGATCAATCACCCGGGCATCGCCTCCTCCGTCCGAAGCGTCCCACACCGAAAACTGAAGCTGCCGGTCGTAGTGATCCCCACCGCGTTGTAGCCCCAGGTAAGCCCCGTAGAAGGACTCTCCGGGTCGGGTCTCGCCGTTGACGACGAGGGCAGCGTAAAAGGTCTTGTACGGTTCCGTGAGGGGCGTCAGGTCAATCGAATAGCCAGTGGGATCATCAGGGTCGCTCAGCCAGAGTGCGACGGAGCCCTGCGGAGGCCGCTCGGAAGCCATGCTGCGCGTCTCGAACTCGGTCGTCAGGAGCGACTCTCCTCCCCCCACGGTCAGAGTCAGGACACCGTCCCCGGGAGAGCCCGCGACCCAGGAAGCGAAGATGTTGCCCGCAGTGTCGGTCACGCCCTCTGGCGGGTACACCCAGCCAGCGTTTTCGTCGGCCTCCCACCAGTAGGTCGCGC
>JAJDUD010000070.1 GCA_022826825.1 Acidobacteriota bacterium
CGGGCGACGCGCCGCTCGTCGTCTTGGGCGACAGAGGTCCGGGAGCGTCCCCTCCGCCCGGTTGCACCGAGAGAGAGAACCATCCCGCAGGTCGGCGCCGTACCGTGCGCTGCGCGGTCGCGCAGCGCGTGCCGACCAGAGGTCGGCGTTCCCAGCTGGCGGCGCCGTCCCGGCGCTTGGCCGGCCCGCGGGGCTGCGTCTTCACGGCAACCCGTGAAGGGCGGCGCGCCTACGCCTGCACCAGGAATCGTTCCGCCGCGGCGGCGCTTTCCTCCCAGGTGGTGTGCACCCAGTGACGTTCGGCGGCGCGGAGCCCCATCGCAACCAGGCGACCGCGATCGGCGGCGAGCGTCTTGAGGCAGGCGGCGATCCGCCGCGCAGCACTCCCTGACTCCGCCTCGCGGATCAGCCAGCCGGTTTCGCCGTCGGTCACGATCTCCGCCGCGCCGCCGGAGGCGGCGGCGAGCGCGGGCAGCCCGAAGGCGAACCCCTCCAGGTAGACGATCCCGAATCCTTCGTGCGTGGAGGGAACGGCGAGCAGGGCGCTGCCCCGCAGCAGACCGGCGAGCGCCGCCGGTCCCAGCGCTCCCCGGAAGCGGACCCGGTTCACGAGGTCCGGAGCGCGGGCGCGCCGGCGCACCGCGGCGGCGTAGTCAGGGTCGGGGTCTTCGCGTCCCGCCACCGCCAGGGTCCCTTCGGGGACCGCGGCCAGCCCTTCGAGCAATTCCAGGAGCCGTTTCCGGGGAATCACGTTGCCCACGTGGGCGATCCGCAGCGGGCCGAGGGCGCGCGCCCGGATCTCCTCCGGACCGGGGAGGGGAGGCAGTGCGGCGCCCGCGAAGCGGTCCCGGCCCGGCGGGACGACGGCGGCCGGAAGCCTCCGCCCGGCGAGCCGCCGGGCCGCTTCCACGCTGGCCCGGCTGGGCGAGAGGAGTCCGTCCACCCCCCGGAGGTAGGCGTGTTCCTCTCCGCGCAGCCGCGCCAGTTCCGCCTTTCCGCGTTCGGGCTCGGAGCTTTGCGGGTGGTGGACGAGCGCGACGATGCGCGGCCGGCGGCCCTCCCAGTGGACGTTTCGCCGCCGGAACTCCCGGTGCAGCAGTCCGTCCTGCAGGATGACGTCGGCTCCGGCGCTGGCTGCGGGCGTCTCCGACCCGTCGCCGGCGAATTCCCGCACCGTCACCTGGTGGCCCCGGTTCCGCAGTGTTTCCGCCAGGATCCGGTCGTAGAGGTTGCCGCCGGTGAGCGGGGCGAGCGGTGGTCCCCACAGCTCGATGCGGAGCGCCATGACGGTTCGGGAGTATTTCTGGTTTCCCATCCGCCCGGCCTCCATAATCGTTTGGCGGGAGCCATGCCCATGAGAAACAACCGATCCGGCTCCGGAATCCGGAGCATCCTGCGCGCCGCCCTGCCGCTGCTGCTGCTGCCGGCGGGGCTTGCCTGCGCCCCCGAGCCGACGGTGCCGGACGCGGAACTCGCGATCGTCGCGGCGACCGTCCTCCCGATGGACAGCGAGCGCACGCTTCCCGACCACACCGTGGTCGTGAAGGACGGCCGCATCGCGGCGGTGCTGCCCGCGGCCGAGGTGACGCTCGGGCCCGGCACCGCCGTCGTCACCGGCGAAGGCCGGTTCCTGATTCCCGGACTCGCCGAGATGCACGGCCATCTGCCCGGTGCGAACAGCCCGCCGGCCCTTACCGAGGACGTGCTCATGCTCTACGTGGCGAACGGCGTCACCACCGTGCGCGGGATGTAGGGACACGAGAGCCAGCTCGCGCTCCGGGACCGTATTGACGCCGGCGAGGTGATCGGTCCCCGGCTCATCGTGGGCAGTCCCTCGATGAGCGGGCGCGTCGAGACCCCGGAGGAGGCGGTGCGGCTGGTCCGGGAGTACCACGAAGCCGGGTTCGATCTCCTCAAGGTCCACGAGGGGCTGTCACCGGAGACCTACACCGCGCTGGCCGCGGAAGCCCGGAGCCTTGGAATTCCGTTCGCCGGGCACGTGGCCGACGAGGTGGGACTCTTCGCGGCGCTCGAGGGCGGCCATGACACGGTGGACCACCTCGACAACTTCGTGGAGGCGCTGATTCCCGAGGAAGACCGGGAGGACATGGAGGCGCTCCGCGGGATCGGCGGACTCTCGGAACGGGTGGATCTCGAGCGGCTGCCGGCGGTCATCGAGGCGTTCGTGACGAGCGGCGTCGGGGCCGTGCCCACCATCGTTCTCTGGGAGTCGGGGATCCTCCCGACCCGGCCGTCGTCCGAGTTGAAGGCCGAGCGTCCCGAGACCCGCTATCTGCCCGAGGAGACCGTGGCCCGCTGGACGGAGGCGGTGGACACCGGACTCGAGCGCTACGGGGTGGAGAACACCGAGCGGATCGCCGCCCTCCGGCGGCAGATCCTGGGAGCCCTGAACGACGCGGGCGCGAACATCCTCCTCGGCACCGACTCGCCCCAGATCTTCAGCGTGCCCGGTTTCTCGATCCACAGCGAGGCGGTCTCGTACGTCGAGGCCGGGATGACTCCCTACGAAGTGCTGGAATCCGGCACCCGGAAAGTGGCGGAACACGTTGCCCGGGGCGGCCGCATCGCCGCCGATTTCGGCGTCATCGCCCCCGGAAACCGGGCGGACCTGGTCCTGCTCGATGCGAACCCGCTCGAGAACATCGAAGCGACACGGGAGATCGCGGGAGTCGTCGCCGGCGGCCGCTACCTGAGCGCGGCGGACATCGCCGACGCGCTCGAGGCCATCGCCGCCCGCCGCGCCGCGGGGGAGTAAAGCCGAGAGCGCGCACCGGCCTGGAACGCCGGCCAGTCCGCCCAGTGGGGACCTCCAGACCGGCACGCGCGGCGCTCCGTGCCGCGCACGTCGCAAACCACCGGGGATCAGCTAGCGCCGTCGGCACCGCGGCGGTAAGCGAGCGGGGAAACTACGGGAAGGGTGCGGCCATTTGTAAAGTAGACGGGCCTCAAATTGCCAACTAGACAGGCCGCAATTTGTCCATTACCCGTTCGGCGATTGCTGCTTACGGAGTCCCACGGGTGCAGCGGTCCGGGCCGCCGACGTCCGCGGTTTCCGACCGGAATCACGTGGGCGGCCGAACCAACGCCCGATGATGCCGCGCCAAGTCCGGGTGGGCGTCGCCGCTTGCCCGGCCCACATGTTCCGCTGGATGCTCATTGGAGATCGGTGCCTGAGAGAACGTGGCGCTCCCTGCCGACCCGAATCAAGATGTCCCCGTCCAACCAACGTCGACACCGAGTGGATCGTTACCGGCGGGCCAAGGGAACCTCTCCGCCGGAGCTCGTTCAACGAGCGGCGGGTGGCGACGGTGCGCGGCGGGCTTCGGACGTGGAAGCGGCGCTTTCCGCGACCTTCGGAGCCGTCCCCGACATCGCCGCGCCGAGTCGCGACGAGTGGCGCCGCGATCTGGCTGCCCGCGCCGAGCGGATGGCCGGAGCTCCCGGAGTCGGCGGCGCGGCTGATCCTCGGAACCGCTGAAATCGGCCCGAGCCGATCTCACGGCCTCGACGGCAGCGCGGCGTAAATCTCTTTCACGGTTGCCGGCCCGTATTTCCGCTCCAGCCTCCTTACCGTGAAGTGGCCCGTGGCCATGTCCTGGAAGTGGTTGATGAACAGCACGTTCACCGCCGCGGCGGTGGCGGCGCTCACCACCGGCAGCGCCTGCGCCGCCGCCTTTTCGGTGACCTGGATGGAGAAGCGCTCCGCGACGCGCGCAATCAGCCGGAGGAGCGCCGGCGCTTCCCGCCCGGCGAGCGTCCCGCCTCCCCTGGCCAGAAACGCGACCGCGTCTCCCACGACCTTGGCCATCGCTCCCCGGACGGCGTAGTAGCCGGTCTCCGTCCCGTCATCGGACTCGCTCCGGCCGCCGAGGGCGAAGACCTCGACACACGCCATGCGCGTTTCGGGCGATTCCGTGTCCTCGCCGTTCTCGCGGGCGATGGTGGCGATCGCCCGCATCATGATCGTCGTGGAGACGGGCAATTCGACGGCGAGCCCCGGCATTCCGAAGAAACCGCCCACGCCGCCCGCCGCGGCGGCGCCGAGCTTGTTCGTCAGGCGGGAGGACTGCCACCCGGACGAGCCGTTCACCGTGGAGAGCGCGACCTTCAGTGAGCCCAGGAGCGCCTTTCGGGTGAGGCCCGAGATCTCGTCCCGAACGCGCTCCGGCAGGTACTGGATTCCCTGCTCGATGGGCCGGCCCACGACGTTCACGAGACGCGCCGCGAGGCCTGGGTTCTCGAGGAGCGCCTTCGCTTCCTGGAGCGCCCGGCGGTCGGAGTTGTCCAACGTTGCCGCCCCTCAACGATGCGGATGGATTCCGGATGGCCGTGCGGCGCTCCGGCCGCGGGCAGGTGACCGGGGTAGACGGATCAAAGGAGAGAGAACTTAAGGGAAGAACGATCAGGGGAGTGCAGACGTCATCGCGAAATCCGCCATACCGGGCGAGTCCGCCAGTGTTTCGACCCGCTCGATGGCAGCGGCGAGCCCGAACACTTGGAGGTGAACTACCCCATTGGGTTATCTTCCATGGGGGCCGTAGCGGAGACTCCGTTGTTCTCCCGGCTCCCCACACAACTCAGGAGTACGAGGCAAGAGCAACAATGAGCACATTCGGAGATGACCTGATTCGGTCCCTTGGGGACGCGGTCGTCCATGCGAAGGGTGAGGGCCCCGCCATCGTCCATCCTCCGGTGACTCCCCGCGAGGTGCGGGAGCGGGCGCACCTGACCCAGGCGCAGATGGCGCCGCTCATGGGCATGAGCCTGTCCGGCTACCGAAAATGGGAACAGGGGACGCGTGGCATCAGCGGGCCCGCGGCGAACCTCCTCCGCGTCATCGAGAAGGAACCGGAGGCGGTCAAGCGGGCATTGGCGCCAGGCGGATAACGCGAGCGGCGGATAGCGGCACGACATCCGCGGGCCTCCGGCCCGCTGTGCCGACCGGAGGTCGGCGTTCCCAGCCGGTGCGTCATGACGCCCGTCGGCGGATGGCGTGACTACCGCGGGATGCGACGTCCCGGGGTCCAGGGCACGCCGGCCGCGTCCGCCTGGGCCTCGAGACCGGCGAGCTGCGTCTCGACGAGGTTGACGAGCTCCGCGTTCGCCGGGCCGAACTCCTCCCGCACGATCTCGACCTGACGCCGGTGCGTGTTCGTGGGATCGGCCATGGCCCAGAAGGCGCCGACCACCCGCTGGATCCGCTGGCGGATGCCCGGGAGGATCGCTTCGTAGCGCGAACGGACGGTGTCGTCGCCGAGGAACTGGACCCGTAGTTCGAGGAGGCCGGCCCGGATCGCCCCCCCCTGGGAGCGCAGCTCGTCGCTCGCCCCGGATTCGTCGATCGCTTCGGCCAGCGTCTCCACCCGCTCGATGGAAGCCTCCAGCGCGGACACCGCGCCGAAGACCTGCCGCTGGAGCGTCGCGACCTCGCGCTGGAAGGCATGGCGCGCCTCGGTGTCCTCCTCGGGGACGCCGGCCCGCGCCAGCACCTTCGGGGTGAACGATTGCGGCTCGCCGAGGCGCGTCGTCCCGTTCCCGTCGCGCCGCACCAGTTCCGCGGTGTAGGTCGCCGGCATCACGAGCGGCCCGCCGCGCTCGCCGCCGGCGGCGTCGGGATAGCGGAGGTCCCACGCCACCCGGTGGATCCCCTTGGTCTTTGGCGCCTCGATGCGGCGGACCACCGTGCCGTCGGCGTCGCGGATGACCACGAAGACCGCCGGATCCTCGGCGCGGTCCTCGGCGCGCAACTCGTCCCACGACGGATACGGCAGCGGTTCGCCGGCGGCCGCCAGGGCCCGTTCGCGCTCCCGCCGCTGCTCGCGGAGGCTCTCGGCGCTCTCCTTCAGGTGGTAGGTCACCACGGCGCCGAACGGCGGGTTCGGCGCGGTGTAGAACGAGGCGCCGCGCTGTGACTTCCCGCGCCCGCCGAGCGGGTTCGCCTCGATGTACATCCACGGGTCCTTGACCGGGAACACTGCGCCCTCGGCGGCCAGCATCTCCGCCGACAGGTGCCGGAGCGGCGTGTAGTCGTCGAGGACGAAGAAGCTGCGCCCGAAGGACGCGAGCACCAGGTCGTTCTCGCGCTCCTGGATCTCGAGGTCCCGGATGGCGATCGTCGGCAGTCCGCCCTTGAGCCGGACCCAGTGTTCGCCGTCGTCGAGGCTGACGTAGAGGCCGAACTCGGTACCGAGGAAGAGCAGTCCCTGCCGCTCGTGGTCCTCCACGATGGTCCAGGCGAGCTGGTCCTCCGGCAGGTCGCCGGTGATATCCGTCCAGGTCACCCCGCGGTCGTCGCTCCGCACCACGTAGGGCTTGAAGTCGCCCTGCTTGTGGTTGTTGAAGACCGCGAACACGGTGTTTTCGCGGTGGCGGGAGGTGTGGAGGTCCGCGACGTAGGTGAACTCGGGCACGCCGGGGATCACGTCCACCGAGCGCCATTCCACGCCGCCGTCATCGCTGATCTGGATCCGCCCGTCGTCCATGCCGGTGTAGAGCAGGCCTTCGGCGTGCCGCGACTCGTCGAGCGCCACCATGTTGCCGTAGGTCGAGGTGGCGCGGTTGCGCCAGACGGCGTCCACGCTCCAGGTACGGCCCATCACGGGCTGCTGGTTGCGGTCGATCCCCCGGGTGAGGTCCTCGCTCACCGGCGTCCAGGTGTTCGCCCCGTCATCGCTCCGGTAGAGCCGGTTCGCCCCGAAGTAGAGCCGCTTGTTGTCGTGCGGCGAGATGATCAGGGGCGAGTCCCAGTTCCACTTCAGCGGCTCGTCGCCGGGTTCCGGCTGGGGCTGGATCTCCACCCGTTCCCCGGTGCGGTGATCGAAGCGGACGATCCCGGCGTACTGGTACTGGGCATAGACGATGTTGGGGTCCTCGGGGTCCACCCGCGCCTGGAACCCGTCGCCGCCCAGCACGTCCACCCAGTCGCTGTTCCGGATCCCGTGCACGTTGTCGGTGCGCACCGGGCCGGCCATGGTGGCGTTGTCCTGGGTGCCGCCGTAGACCCGGTAGAACGGGAAGGCGTTGTCGATGCCGACCCGGTAGAACTGGGTGATCGCCTGGTTGGCGTGGTACTTCCAGTTCTGCCCGAGGTCCCAGCTCTCGTAGAGGCCGCCGTCGGTGCTGATCATCAGGTAGTCCGGGTCGTCGGGGTCGAACTCGAGGTCGTGGTGGTCCACGTGGATCCACTCCATCTGGATCCGGCGCCAGGTCTTGCCGTCGTCCTCGGACACGTGGCTGTAGGTGTCCATCGAATAGAGCCGGCCCGGCCGGTGCGGATCGGGGAAGAACTCCATGTAGTACTGCGGGTCGGTGGGGAAGTAGTCGCTTCGCTTCTCCCAGCTCTCGCCGCGGTCGGTCGAGCGGTAGAACCCGCGCTGGCCGTCGGTGGCCGCGATCTGGGCGTACACGACGTCCGGATCGTGCGGCGAGATCGCGAGTCCGATGCGGCCGATGTCGTGGCGGCTTGCCGACGGCAGCCCCTTGGTGAGCTGCCGCCAGGTGGCGCCGCCATCGTCGGATTTGTGGATCCCGCCTTCGGGGCCACCGGCGATCTGGATCCCGGTGTGCCGGCGCCGCTGCCACGAGGTGGCGTAGACGGTGTCGGGGTGCCTCGGGTCCACGACCACGTCGCTGACCCCGGTGTCCTCCGAGATGTAGAGGACCCGTTCCCAGGTGGCCCCGCCGTCGGTGGTCTTGTAGAGCCCCCGGTCGCCGCCGGCGCGCCACAGCGGGCCCTGCGCGGCGACGTAGACGGTGTTGGAGTCCCGCGGGTCGAGGACGATCTTCCCGATGTGCTCCGACTCGTCGAGGCCCATGTGCTCGAACGAGCCGCCGGCGTCCCGGCTCCGCCAGACGCCGTTGCCGTAGGGCACCGACCGCTGGCCGTTGTTCTCGCCGGTCCCCAGCCAGACGACGTTCGAGTTGGTGGGATCGACGACCACCGACGAGGTCGAATAGACCGGGTAGTTCTCAAAGATCGGCTCCCACGTGGTCCCGCGGTTCGTGGTCTTGAACGCGTTCCCGGAGGCGACCGCCATGTACCAGGTGGACCTGTCGTTCGGGTCGATCGTCACGTCGGCGATCCGGCCCGAGCGCGACGCCGGCCCGATGCCGCGCAGCTTCAGCCCGGACAGCAGGTCCTCGTTGGTGGCGGGGGCCTCGGCTTCCTGGGGAGCGGCGAATGCGGGCACCAGCAGGGCCGCCGCGAAAGACAGGACGGTGTAGGGGGATCGGGTCATGATGGTTCTCCGCTTTGCTCCATGAGCGGGCTGAACATATCGCTTCCCGGGGCGACCGAGGGAACGCCGGCGTCCAGGCCGGCACGCGGGCCGGAGGCCCGCGGAGCGCGTTTCGCCGATCAGCCGGAAGCATGCAACGGCCCGGCCCGCCGGACCTCCGGTCAGCCCCGTGGCGGGCCGGCTGGGAACGCCGGCCCCCACCGGGAGAACTGGCCTCCGGTCGGCACAGCGGGCCGAAGGCCCGCGGGCGACGCGCCGCTCGTCGTCTTGGGCGACAGAGGTCCGGAAGCGTCCCCTCCGCCCGGTTGCACCGAGAGAGAGCCATCCCGCAGGTCGGCGGCGTGCCGTGCGCTGCGCGGTCGCGCAGCGCGTGCCGACCAGAGGTCGGCGTTCCAAGCCGGCGGTGCCAACAGGACGCTCGGCCGACCCGCCGGACTGCTTTTTCACAGCAACTGGCCTCCAGGCCGGTACGCGGGCCGGAGGCCCGCGGAGCACGTTTCGCCGATCAGCCGGAAGCGCGCAACGGCCTGGCCTGCCGGACCTCGGGTCAGCCCCGGTGGGGGCCGGCGTTCCAAGCCGTTTCGGCCATTTTCATCACAAGCGGGGTGTGCAGGAGGACCCGATCATGAGCGTTTCTCCCGGCGGGACCATGCGGAAGCGCGGCCCAGACTCCGAGCGCCGCTACGGGAGGAACCGGCAGCCGGCGGCGGCGCAGGTCAGGCGCGGCGATCCCGAACAGGGGCCTCCGTGGAAGCCGATGGCGAGGTCGGCGTTCCGGACCGAGAGGTCGAACGGCAGGTTCGGGGTCTCCCGGGGCCATTCGATGTCGAACTCGTGCCGCACCACGGTCGCCAGGATCTCGGTGCGCCAGGCCGTGATGCGGGTCGCGGACACCGGCGGGTCGTCCCAGATGAACGAGGCGTAGGGGTCCAGCAGATCGAGGGTGACGCCGGCGGCCGCCGGTGTGCGTTCGATGGTGACGGTCGTGACGAGCTGGGCCCGGCGGCCGTCCGGGTCCGGGTTGCCGGCGGGCGCCGGCGGCTCGGCGCGGACGCTCACGCCCGGGCACGGCGCGTCCTGCGCGTTCCGGGTCGCCGCCCGGCGGTGGCGGACCCATGCCGCCTCGCCGCCGGCAACCGGGGCGGAAACGTGCGTGACGGCGCCCCGGGCGCCGGCGGAAGACCGGTTCGGCCCCAGGCGTCCCCGGCGCAGATCCACCGCGACGCCGTCCGCCACCAGCCCGGGTGACACCGAAACGGGATCCAGCGCGAACCCGTCCCGCGTGTCGAACCTCCGCTCGTCTTCCGGAAAGAAGTGGGCGTTCGTCAAGATTCTGGGGCCCGCCCGGACCAGGTAGACCCCGGGCGCGAGCCCTTCGATGAGGAAGCGGCCCTCCTCGTCGGCGAAACTGCCGATCCCGGCGCCCATCGCGGTGTCCGAAGTCCGGATCGCCCAGACGGAGGCGAAGGGCGCCGGCGCCCCCTCGACCGTGATCTCGCCCGCGATCGCTCCCCGCGTCCGCAGCCAGCCGCGCGCCGGGCGCAGCAGGGAGGCGCCGATGACGTCGTCCGCCGTGAGGCCGTTCCGGGGAGTCACCCCGTAGGACATCTGCGGCGCGGCGCCCCATGCGCCGAGTGCGCCGCCGCCGGCCGGTTGGTTGAGGTATCCCGCCCAGAAGGAATGGGGGGCCACGGCCGCGTGGTCCAGGCCGAGGCAATGGCCCAATTCGTGGATCAGAATGGAAATGTCGGACCGGCCCAGCCCGACTGCCGTGTCGGGATGCAATGCGATATCACACTCCTCCAGGGGCCAGTCGTTGAGGTACGTGTTCCGCTTCCAGCTAACGGCAACGGCCCCCACCCCGATCTCCTCGTCCACGGTGATCGCGTTGCGCCCGTCCAGCCCCAGCTGGACGTCCTGGCGGAGGCCGGTGACCTGCCAGTGAATGTCCGCGCTCTCGATTCGAGACCAGACGGCGAGCGCCGCGGCGACCGGCGACAGCACGTCTGCCGCGCTCCGGAACGGGGCGTCATATCTCGTTCCGTATCTGCCTTTCCAACCGGCGGTCCACCCGGGATCGTCGGCGACGACCCAGGAGAGCGAATCGTCGAGGCCCCAATGGGTCGAACTCCACAACTGGGCGTCCCGGGCCGTGGGGACGTCCTTGTTCCGGTGGTACGCGAGGAAGCGGTAGGCGTCGGCGCCGCCCTCGGGCAGCAGGAGCGCGACCGTCAGCCCCAGGAGCACCCCGCGCGCCGGGCGGCCGATGCGCCGCGCGCCGCGCCGTGATCCGCCGAACATCAGCGGCGCGATTCTATCCACTACCATCCCGGCCGAGTGTCGAACGCCGTGCGGCCGGTCCCGGGATCCATGGCCGCCCGTCGCGGTCCCGCCGCGGGGCCTGCGGCCCGGATCGCCCGCGCGGGCGTGCTCGCTCTGGGGGCGGCGCTCGCGCCCGGCTGCGGTGACGGCGAGTCCCCCACGACGCCCCCGGCAACCGGCGGCGGTCCGCCGCCGACCGTCCCGACTCCGGATCCGGGGCCGGCGCCGGTCCCCGTCTGCGACCGGACGCCGGAAGTCCGGGACGGGATCTTGGCGCTGCTGTCCACGAACGATTGCGCCGCCGTTACCGCAGCGGACCTCCAGGATCTCTCCGCCAGGCTCAACCTGCGGAATCAGGGAATCGAGGCGTTGCAAGCGGGCGATTTCACCGGACTCGCGTCACTGTTCGGGCTCGATCTCGGACACAACCGCCTCGGTTCGCTTCCCGCGGGGATCTTCGCGGGACTCGCCTCACTGGCGGAGCTGAACCTCGCCGACAACGCGCTGCGAGCGTTGCCGGCAGACCTGTTCGACGACCTCGGCGATCTGCAGTTTCTGAGCTTGGGCGGCAACCCGCTCGGCAGCGTCCCCTCGGGCTTCTTCGACGGCCTGGACAAGCTGCAAGGGGTGGATCTGGGCCGGGCATCGCTGAACACGCTGCCGCCGGACCTGTTCCGTCAGCTCCCGTTGACGGACCTGAATCTCAGCGGGAACTCCCTCAATGCCCTGCCGGCCGGTCTTCTTGCCAGCCAACCCGACCTGCAGGAGCTGGACCTGGCCGAGAACCGGCTGAGCGAACTGCCCGCGGGCGCCTTCAACGGACTCCGCCGGCTGTGGCGGTTGTACCTGCAGGGCAACGAACTGACCGGTCTGCCCCCCGGCGTCTTCGCTGACCTGGACCGCTTGGAGTTCCTTCATCTCGAGCGCAACAGGCTGGCCACCCTGCCTGCCGGTGTTTTCGGGGGTCTTGGCCGCCTGCGGTACCTGCGTCTCCAGCGCAACGAGTTGGCGGCCCTGCCCGCCGGCGTCTTCGTCGGGTTGGCCCGGCTGTGGCTGTTGTGGCTGGATGAGAACCCGGGAGCCCCGTTCGAACTCCCGCTCGGGATCGAGGAGCTCTCGCGTTCGGGATCGACGGCCACGCTGCGGGTGGAACTCGTGTCCGGCGCGCCGTTCGAGATGCCGGTCGAACTCAGCGCCACGAATGCCACCCTGTCCGCGTCGCGCGTGACGATTCCGGCCGGGGCGGCCAGGAGCGAAGAGTTCACGGCGGCCGGCGCCGGCGGCTCCTGGTCGGTGAGGGCGTCCGGACCGGAATCGAGGCCGAACCGGCCGCTGGCGGGCGTCGACGGGGACTACCGCGGCCTCGCCGTCGCGGGCGCCGTGTTCCGGCCGCGGTAGCGGCGCCCACCCGGCCGGACCGCGGGCGCCGCGTCCTCCCGCGCGTCACGGTCGGGAGACCTCCGGTCGAGGGACGGCCGGGAGATGCCCCGGGGACACCGTCTGTCGTGCAAATGTCACTATTGGGAACAACAAACAGCGAAACTGTCACTGTGAAACCGGTAGCATTCGGCATTCCGGATTCCGGTGGCGCGTCGGCGAACCTTGGCCCAGGCGGTCGAGGCGACGACCCGCCCGGAATCCTCCGCACCCGCGCCGGGTTCGCCGCGCGGGCGCTCCCTCACAAACAGCCCTTCCCGATCGCAATACCTTTGTCGTGCCGGGGGACGCCTCGGGTTCCTCATCCTCCTTGGAACATCCCAACGGCAACCACCCCAGGGCTGGCCGGACGCGGTCAGCCCGCCCGCGGGGCGCCGGGAGCCCTTCACGGCCGCTTGCGGCCGCGAGTGCGGCGGCGCCCTCTCCGCCGGAGTCTCGGGAACGCCGGCCGTCCGCGAGGCGCGTCGTGAGCGCCCCGTCGACCCGGGCGCGCCCCCGGGGCAAGGCGTCCGGGGCGGCGGCCTGGGTCCTCGCGCTGCTGCCGCTCGCGACGGGGTGCGGGATGACGGGCTCGGAACCGGGCGCTTCCGCCGTGCCGGCGACGGCGACCGATGACTGGCCGCTGATCCGGGAACGGGGGATCATCCGTTTCGCGCGCCTCGGCTTCGAGGAGTTCGACACGTTGCCCTCACAGGGGCTTTCCGAGGAGCGCTATCGCTTGCTGGCCGAACGGTTCGCGGACCGCTACGCCCTCCGGACGGAGTGGATCGTCGAACGCAACATCGAGGGGCTGTTCCTCGCGCTCGAGGAAGGCCGCGCCGACGTGGCCGTGGCGACGCTGACCGAGACCGAGTCCCGCCGGAACCGGGTGGCGTTCACCGTCCCGCTGTCGGTTTCCCGCGAGTGGGTGATCGGCCGCTCCGAGGGGGTCTTCGGCGTGTTGCCGGGGGCCTACGAGGAGAGCCTCGCGACCCACTACCCGGACGCGCCCCGGGTGGCCGTGCCGGACGACGCCGACCACCGGACGATCCAGGACCTCATCGAGGCCGGCGCCTTCGAGGCGACGATCATGGACGAGGCCGCCGCCCGCGTCGCGCTCCGGACGAGTTCCGCGATCCGGAAGCTGCGCGAACTGCCGGACGTGCGGCGGATCGGCTGGGCGTTGCGGCCGGAGAACCCGGAGCTCCGGAGCTTCCTCGACCGCTACCTGACGGAACTCCACACCGGGTACGAGGAGTCCCCGGGAGATCGGGACTGGTCCGCCATCCAGGCCTCCGGCCAGTTGCGGATGCTCACGGTCAGTTCGCCGGCGACCTACTACCTGTGGCGCGGGGCGCAGCTTGGTTTCGAGTACGAGCTGGTGCGCCGTTTCGCCGATGCCCACGGCCTGGACCTGTGGGTGACCGTCG
>JAJDUD010000049.1 GCA_022826825.1 Acidobacteriota bacterium
CGCAGCGCGTGCCGACCAGAGGTCGGCGTTCCAAGCCGGCGGCGCCAACAGGACGCTCGGCCGACCCGCCAGACTGCATTTTCACAGCAACTCGTTGCCTGATGGGGGCGGGGATGCCTCCGCCGGTCAGGAGCCTTCGCCCGCGGGAACGATGATCTCGCAGGCCGGTCCGGAACTGCGGGCGAGACGCCGGTCCAGCGTCGCCAGCGGGCAATCGAGGGCCTCGGCCAGCGCCACGTACCAGCCGTCGTAGGCGGTCAGGTTCCTCCGGAGTTCCCAAACCCGGGCGGCGAACGGGGTGTAGGGAAAGGTCTCCACGTTCAGACGCATCACGTCCCGCTGCGCGACGGCCGCCTGGAATTCCGGGATCTGCCCGGCTTGTTCCAACCGCCGGAGCACATTGGTTGCCTCGGCGAGCAGCAGTTCAGGACCGGCCAGCGTGCCGCGGGCCAGAATGGATCGGGCCCAGCGCCCCTCCGGTCCGGCGTCCACGAGGGCCGCGACCAGGGTGGATGCGTCGGGAACGGTGATCACCTCCGGTCCCGGTCGCGGGCCGCGAGGATGACCGATGGAGGAACTCGGTTGTCAGCGGCTTCCGCGCGATCTCCGACCCCTTCCACCCACTCGCCAAGGGAGGGGAAGGACGCAATCCGCTCCAGCTCGCAACGCAGGAACTCCTGCATGGACTGCCGCTTCCGCGCCGCGCGCGCGGCAAGCTCATCGCGCACCTGCTCGGGAACGTTTCGAACGGTGATCTGGACTGACATGACTGCATTTTACCATCAGTGACAGCATTTCAGCATCACGAGAGACGGCCCACGTTCCGATCGGGGTCAACGCTGCTTCAGGCGACCGTGGGTGGCGGCCTGCCTCAGCGCAAGCCCGACTCCTTCCCTTCCACCCGAACGAGGCCCGGAATCCCGGCCGCGTCGAGCGCGCCGTTCACGCCCGTCAAATCGGTTTCCACGATCTCGGCGAACTCCGCGGCGTAGGTCTCCACCTGCTCGTGGAGCTGGTCATAGACCTCCCGCATCTGGTCGGTCGGGGGGAAGTCGGCGCTCGCCGCCACGCCGGCGAGATAGACGATCCGTCCGGCGAGTTGCGTCGGCCAGCGGATCTGGTCCTGGCCGGTCCCGGTGAGGAGCAACTGGATCAGGTTTTCCTCCACCGCGAGCAGCGAGCCGTCGAGCCCGTCCACCGCCGAGGCGATGGCTTCGACCCGCCCGGACTCCTCGGCCACCGCCTTCAGGTCGAGCACCTGACGGCGCAGCCACTCGATCTCGTTCACCATGCCGACCACGGTTTCGAGGTCGGCCCGCAGTAGCCGCAGGAGCGCGGTCTGGGCGGCGATGTCCTCGAGCGTGCCCTCGCTCTTCGGGTCCTTCCGCACCTCGAGCGGCGCGGTCTGCTCGGTGTCGCCCACCTTCAGCGCCACGGTGTAGTCGCCGGGGGGAGCGAGGATCGAGATCCGCCCGAACTGGGCGTCGCGGGTCCGCGCCTCGTCGAGGGTCACCCAGTCGGCGAAGAGGGGCTTCGTCCGCAGCACCGCCCGCGTCGAGGCTTCCTCGCGGAGGTCCCAATAGATCCGGTTCAGGCCTTCTTCTCCTGTCCCCTCCAGCGTGCGGACGGTCTCGCCGGCCGCGTTCCGGATCTCGATGGCAACGTCCGCGCCCGCCTCGGCGAGCCAGAAGTTGATCGGGGCGCCGTAGGGCGGGTTGTCGCCCTCGGACCAGTCGTCGAAGTGGGCGAAGGGCGGGGTGATGGGATGGAAGCGATAGACCCCCCGGGGCTGGAACAGGTGGACGCTCGATGCCGCCACCTCGTCGGTCCACTGCTGGAGCGGCGAGATGTCGTCCATGATCCAGAAGCCGCGCCCGTAGGTGCCCACCACCAGGTCGCCGAAGTGCTCCTGCACGGCGATCCAGTACATCGGGCTCGGCGGCAGCCCGTTCGCGAGGCGCTGCCAGTTGTCGCCGTCGTCGAAGCTCACGTAGAGGAAGTTCTCGGTCCCGAGGTAGAGGAGCCCGGGCCGCACCGGGTCCTCCCGCACGTTCCGCGTGTAGCTCAGCGGGCTGTCGGCGACGCCGTTCACGATCCTCGTCCACGACTGACCGAAGTCCTCGGTCCGGTAGACGTAGGGCTCGAAGTTCCCCACCTGGTGCGCCTCGACGGTCATGTACGCCTTGCCAGCGTCCCACTTCGAGGCGTCGATGTTGCGGACCACGCCGTCCACCGGCATGTCGGGCACGTTCGCGGTCAGGTCGGTCCAGGTCGCGCCGCCGTCCCGGGTCAGGTGGATCATCCCGTCGTTGGTCCCCGCCCAGATCACCCCCTCGGTGACCGGGCTCTCGTCGATCGCGTAGACCACGCAGCAGTACTCCACCCCGATGTTGTCCGGGGTGAGGCCGCCGGAGATGGTCTGGCGTGACTTGTCGTTGGTGGTTAGGTCGGGGCTGACCTCTTCCCAGCTCTGGCCCCCGTTGGTGGTCCGGTGCACGTGCTGGCTGCCCACGTAGACCGTGTTCCGGTCGTGCGGCGAGATCAGCAGCGGGAAGACCCACTGGAAGCGGTAGCGCAGGTCCTCGGCGGGCCGGCCGCGGGTGCTCTCCGGCCAGACCTCGAGCTGTCGGAACTGCCGGGTGCGCTCGTCGTAGCGGGTCACGATCCCGCCGGCGGCGCCGGCGCCCGAAGCGGTGGACCAGACGATGTTCGGGTCCTCCGGATCGGGGGTCGCGAAGCCGCTCTCGCCGCCGCCGACCCCGTGCCACATCCCCCGCGAGAGGCCGCCGCCGATGAACCCGCCGACCCACGCGCGGCTGGGCCCCCGGGTGGAGGGGCCGTCCTGCCGGTTCCCGAGCACGTTGTAGGGAACGTCGTTGTCCACGGTGACGTGGTACATCTGCGCGATCGGCAACTGGATCTTGTACCAGGACACGCCGCGGTTCTGGGAGATGGAGACCCCGCCGTCGTGCGCCACCGCCATCCGGTCCGCGTCGCCCGGGTCGATCCACATGTCGTGGTGGTCCCAGCCCGGCGCGTCGTCGAAGCGCCGCACCTCGTGGGACCTGCCCGCGTCCAGGGTCACGGCGTAGGACGCGGTGAGGAAATAGGCCTCGTCCGGGTCGTCCGGCGCCACCGCGCAGCGGGCGTAGTAGGCGTTCCGGCCCGCGAGATTGCGGTTATGCGACTGAAGCGTCCAGGTCTTCGCGCCGTCGCTCGTCATCCACAGCTCGCCGCTCTCGGCTTCCTCGCCGGCGTAGGAGACCCCGTCCGCGGTCTCGATCAGCGCGTACACCCGGCGGGAGTCCGCGTTGCTCATGCAGAGCGCGACCTTCCCCACCTCGAGCTCCGGAAGGCCGTTGCCCTCGAGCCGCGTCCAGGTGTCGCCGCCGTCCCGGCTCACATAAAGGCCGCTGCCGGGACCGCCGCTCACCCGGGTCCAGGTCTTCAGCTCGAGGTGCCACATCCCGGCGTAGAGGATCCGCGGGTTGTTGGGGTCCATCACCAGGTCCGAGGCGCCGGTGTCCTCGTCCACGAACAGGACCTGCTCCCAGGTCTCGCCCCCGTCCATGGTCCGGTAGACGCCGCGCTCCGGCTGCGGGGTGTAGGCGTGTCCGAGCGACGCCGCATAGACGATGTCCGGGTTCGTCGGATGGATGATGATCCGGCCGATCCGCGCGGTCGCGTCGAGGCCCATGTGCTTCCAGGTCTCCCCGGCGTCGGTGGACTTGAAGACCCCGATGCCGATGGAGACGTTGGCCCGGATGAAGGTCTCGCCGGTGCCCGCCCAGACGATGTTCGGGTCGGACTCCGAGACCGCCAGCGCCCCGATGGCGTGGACGTCCTGGTCGTCGAACACCGGACGCCACTTGATGCCCCCGTCCTCGGTCTTCCAGATGCCGCCGGTGGCCGCCCCGGCGTAGTAGACGTCGAGGTTGCCCGGAATCCCGGCGACCGCGAGGGTGCGGTTCCCGACCGGCCCGATGTGCCGGAAGTTGAGGCCGCCGAGCTCGTCGGGCGCCGGTTGGGCGAGGGCCGCCGCGGGGAGCCCGAGGGCGAGGCTGAGCAGGAGGGCGCCGCAAGGGCGCATCGCGTTACGCATGGGAGTCGTCCTCCGGACGGGATGGAAACCGGTGATGACGCGGATTCGCCCGTTCCGTGGCGTCCCGCGCCGTGTCTCAGGAACAAAGGTACCCGGGAATCCCGGCGGGAGTGAAGGGTCAGACCGGTCCGATGGCACGTACGGCTTGGAACGCCGACCTCTGGTCGGCACCGCCGAGCGGAGCGAGGCGGAAGGGCGTAGTCCTGCGCGTCCCGCACCGCACTGTCGCCCGGAAGCACCAATTCCGGGAGTTCCTCAGGACCGGGCCGGAACGTCCCCGAGACGCGGACAGGTACGCATTGACGCGGGGCGGGTCATGATGTGCATGATGCGATTGACGATCTCGATGGAAGACCGGCTCGCGGAGGACGTGCGGCGGGAAGCCGTGGCCCGCGGCCTGAGCGTGAGCGCCTTCATCGCCAGGACATTGGACGACGCCCTGAAGCGTCCGGAACCCACCCCGGCGAGGCCGTTTCGGTTGATCACCGTCGGCGGCGAAGGCCCGCGCCCGGGAGTGGACCTCGACCGTCCGCGGAAACTCGAGAGCCGCGAGGACGAAGAGCGCTACCGCTGAGCGGACCGCCGCCACCGATGCTGCTTCCCGACGTCAACGTGCTGGTGTACGCGCATCGCTCGGATTCGACTCCCGAACATACTCGCTACGCGGAGTGGCTCGCTCGGTAGGCGAATGGCCCGTAGCCGTTTGTGCTCTCGGTTCTGGCGCTGACGGAGCTAATCCGGATCGTGACGAATCCGCGCATCTTCAGCCCGCCCTCGACGTTGGACGAGGCGCTCGCTTTCGTGTCGGAACTGGCGGCGAGGCCCACGGCCCGAATCGTTGGTCCCGGCCCGAATCATCTCGCCATCCTCGAGCGGCTCTGCCGGGATGCCGGAGCTACGGGCAAGCTGGTTGCCGACGCCCAGCACGCCGCGGTCGCCATCGAGCACCGTTGCACAATGGTCTCAACCGACTCCGACTTCAGCCGGTTCCCTTCGCTGCGGTGGCAGCATCCCCTGCGTCCCGAGTAGTCCCGTCAGCGCTCCGCAGACAGCGGTCACAGGTGCAGCCGGGAACGCTGGAACACCGGATGAAGGTTTCCCCGGTGCCCGCTCAGACGATGTTCGGGTCGGACTCCTGAATCACCGGCCACGTCGTGCAAGACCCGGATCAGGACATTCGCTCCCGGGCGTTTCTCGCCATCGAACAGTTGGCGCGGGACTTCGGTAGCCGCGTTCCGTGGGGGCACATCCATGCCGGCTTTTCCGCTCGAGGAGAGACGATCCATTTCGCCACCCGTGCCAAGGGGATCTTCAAACCGAGGCAGATGAGCGGCGCGCTCAGCATCAGGACGGTTGTCCCCCGGCTCGGAAGGAAGGTCTGGTACGAGGATCAGGCGCCCGGATCGGAGCGCTTTGACGCGGAAGGGCGATTGCGGTACGACTTGGCGCGCGGCGGGCCTGAAGAACCGACGAACCGCGCACTGCGGCTAGCGATGCAGGGCCGGGCGCCGCTGATCTATTTCGTGGGCGTGGAACCCACGGTTTACGAGCCGATATTCCCGGTATGGGTGGACGAGATCGTGGGATCGGAGGCGCGCCTGAGTACCGCTGATCGCCTGGCGCCGGACGCTCCGGTCATCATCGAGGAGGTTCGAGAACGGTCGTACTCCTACGGTGTGCAGAGGACGAGGAATCATCAGGCGTGGTTCAGCGCCCGCACGAAGTCGGCGTATGCGTATCGCTGCGCCTTCAGTGGCCTTCCTGTCCGCGAACTCCTGGTAGGAGCCCACATCGTGCCCGACGCGGAGGGAGGGGCGGCTTCCATCCGCAACGGCATCTGCATGTCCACGCTCCATCACGAAGCCTTCGATTCCCACCTCATCGGGGTTGATCCGGATTTCCGGATTCACATCGCCCCGCGCCTCAGGCACCGCCAAGACGGTGAGTTGCTCACGTCCCTGAAGAATCTGGAGGACGCGGAACTGCGATTGCCGTCAAGATCCCAGGATTGGCCGGACCCCGACCACTTGGAACACCGCTACGCCAGATTTCGGGCCATCAACGGGTGACGCCCAGCCGCGTTGGCCGGCGCCCCCTTTGAGGTCCGTCGCGTACCCGTCGCACATGGCGCGATCTCAAATGGCTGGACAGCCGCCGCCGCCCGGCCCGGGATCATGGTCCGACTTCCTGACGTCCGTCCTTACTCCCCGTTTTGTGCAACGCCTGGAGCGGATCGGTGGACCGGCCGACAATTCAAACGGTTCGGATCGCTCATGGATGCCAATCGCGGCGAGCTGCTCGAATCGACTCACTCGACCGTAGCCTGGTTAGGTGAGCCAAACGCGGGACGCTTGTCGCTCTCCATGGCCGCTCGTGCGGACCGCACGGATTCGTGCGGATGCGGGATCAAGGATGAAGAGACTCTGGTCTCTAGGACTCAAGACGCCTGATCAATGCTCGGAGATCGGTCTCCGACTTAGCCGCGACGACCCGACTCTGCTTCGCGGTGACGAGATTGATTCTCTGTACGACCTCTCGCGGGTCGCTCGGAATGGCAACAAGGATCTCCCTGTGAGGCCAAACTGTGGCGCGGACGGCCACGTTCGGAGAGAGGGGGAGCCATCCACGGAGGAACATGTCAGGTTCTTTTGAGCCCAGAGGAATACCACAGCTACCAATGACAAACCCACATGTAGGCTCAACCGCAAACGCGGACATTAGACCGACGTTGTTGCAGAACTCTTCCTCCTTTAGGCCCGCGGACGCACCGCTCGCGAAGAATGGCAAACCCCGTTTCTTGATTGCGGTGTCGATCTCGTGAAGACTGATTCCTATTGCACGAGCTCGATCATCGAGATGCTCATCATCTTCGAGACAAGATGCTAGGTTCTCGGGTGTACGTCGAGACTGCGTATAGTAGAACTTGGCCCATCTATGCCGATCAGTGCCTGAGAGTCTTGGATTGCGCAACGCCCCAACTGACCGAATGATCTTTTGAATCACCGGAGCAGCGTCCGTCTCGACTCTACTCAGCTCCGTCTCAACGATGTTGGTGTTCTCCCCGGTAAAGGGGTTAAGGAACCTGTAGAGGTATTTCTCAAAGAACACGTTGTTTGGGCTCCCTTTGTACAGTTGTTGTCTCTCTCTATCGAACACGTGCAAGTGACCATTTGGATCGACAAACATTTCAAGAACGAAACGAGGTACATAATGGTGTCTCTTCGATCTGCTACTCATGGCGATCGAGATTCTCGGCGCGCATAGGTAACGCAGGAGGCGTCATGACGGCCCGGACGCATCTGGCGTCGGGAGCAGTCGTGCGCTATGGGGTCTTGCAGTGTCTTGTGGCGTGCAGTTTCGCGACCTAATGGAGCGGTGAGTCATGGCCTCAGCGATTCACGCTCGACACGCTGGCCAGCGCCGCGTTTAGGCGCTTTCCCCCTAACGTTCTCTTTTCAAGAGAATCGACAGACCTTCCTGCTCGAAATGGTGGTCGCTGGTCAGGACCGTGGTGATGCCACGGGACCGCATCGCATTCATGGAGACGCAGTCCTGCAGGCTGTACTTTTTGTCGGGCCGGTCAGCGTAGAGCCGTAAACCCTGATGGAAGGAGCTCGACGACTGTGGGATGACAAGGGTGTCTGGATCGTCCTCAATGGCGCGAACCATCGTCACGGCTACTTCTCTGAGCCATGTTCCCTGACTCGAGAACATCGTCAGGAATTCGGTGAGTACTTCTTCGGTGGTATATCGCTGCGCTCCGCTCAGTCTCTCCTTGAGTGATCTCGCGGCTTGGTGTAATCCGTCCTTGGGGTTTGCCAGGGCGACCCAGTACGCCGTGTCGGCGAAGACAGGCTTCACGAATCATCGGCTCCGTACAAGTAGAAGTCCAAGCGTTGGCTCAGATCCTTAGGAAGCTTCTCCCATTCCGCGTCCGGCACGCCCTTCGCGATTTCAGCGATCCGGTCTTCAATGCTCGGAGCGTTTGAACTGCGCTGCGGCGCACCTTCGGGGAAGAAATCCAGTCCCGTCATTTTGGTCACCTTGCGGAGATCTCCGCTTGGAGTTCGAACGCACTCCCCGCGTAGTCGGACCTGGGCGGTCTGATAGGCGGCGAGGGCGCCGATGGCACCCTGCTCCTGATCCGGGGCATACCGGATTTCGATCCGGCGGTCCTGGTCTGTTTGTATGGCTAGGGTCTTTTTTTCTACATCGACACTCAGCACGCGACCCGCCACGTCGAGATAGTCCTCGTAGTCTTGCTCAAGTCGAGCGGCGAGCCAGTCTCGTTCAGCCTGACGTACCGGGACAGGCGACCTGTGCGGCACCGCGATACAAAAACCCATTCCTTCAGGAAGTTCTTGCCCGAGCTTCGCGTAATCCGGCAGCAATCGCCGTTTGAAGCGTCTCGGAAGGTCGTTCTGCTGGCGCGCGGCGTCAAAAGTGTCGTACGTAAGCCTGGCCGCGAGGCTCACTGGATCCTGATCGTCCCAGAGACGCAGTCTCTCCGGATTCTTGACACGCGCCTCGATGGGAACTACGGCACTTCCTGGCTGGATACCCCTGAATCCAAGGTAGATGCTCTCGTCGAAGTGATCGGGGAGCTGCCGTCGGTCGGGATGCGCCGCGAACCACAGCGTCTTCGCAGTTGCCTGGACAATGCGCCGGAAGGACTGGATTTCGGTGAGAGCACGCACGTCCAGGATTCCGTCTTCGAAGTCGTCCCCGGTGAAGATGAGGCGAGCGATCTCCTTCCACTCTTCAGCCATCGTTCACAGCCCTCCGGCGGTTGCGGCCGCACCGTCCGCACGGATGATCGCGGCGTTGCTCAGTGTTCCGAGCATGGTAGCGAAGCGCCGTGCGCGTTGCCGCCTGACGGCGGCGGTGCCGGTCTGAAGACCGGCGCTCCCACTGCCCGCCGCCGTCAGGTGTGGTGCTCTACTGACTGCCCGTCCCCGGCGGAACCCGGACTACCCCCGGGACCCCCTCGCCTTCGAGCATCCGGTTGGCCTCCGGCAGCTCGCTATCGAGGATCCGCTGGAACTCCGCCTGCTGCGTGGCGAGGCGCTCCCGCAGGATGCCGTGGACCTCGCGCATCTGGTCGGTCGGCGGGAAGTCGGCGCTCTGGACGGCGCCCGCGAGGTAGCCGATCCGTCCCGCGAGCATGTTCGGCCAGCGGATCTGGTCCTGTCCGGTGCCGGTGACGGCCATGGGGATGAGCCGTTCCTCGACCGCGATCAGCGAGCCTTCGAGCCCGTCCACCGCCGAGGCGATCGCCTCGACCTGGTTCGTCTCCTCGGCCAGCGACTTCACGTCGAGCAGTTGCCGCCGCAGCCACTCGATCTCGTTGACCATGCCGGCCACCGTTTCCATGTCGTCGCGGAGCTCCCGGACCAGCGCCGTCTGGGCGGCGATGTCCTCCATGGTGCCCTCGCTGTGCGGGTCCTTCATGACTTCGAGACTCGCCTGGCGCGTCTCGTCGCCCACCTGCAGCTCGACCTGGTAGGTGCCGGGCGGGGCGAGGACCGCGACCCGGGCGCCTCCGGGCGCTGAGCGGGACCGGTCCTCGTCGAACTCGACCCAGTCCGCGCCGGTGGGCTGCGTGCGCAGCCGCATCTCGGTGGACTGGTCCTCGCGGAGGTTCCACCAGACCCTGTTGAGCCCGGCGTCGCCGCTGCCGTCCATCGTGCGGATCGTCTCGCCGGCGGCGTTCTTCACGACCACCTTGACGCCTTCGGTCTCGTCGTCGAGCCAGTAGCTGAGCGGGGCGCCGTAGGGCGGGTTCTCCCCGGCCGACCAGTCGTCGAACTGCGAGAACGGCGCGGTGATCGCATGGAACCGGTACACCGAGCGCGGCTCGAAGAGATGGACGGAGGCCGCCTCGACCTCATCCGTCCACTGCTGGAGCGGCGAGATGTCGTCCATGATCCAGAAGCCGCGGCCGTAGGTGCCGACCACGAGGTCCTTGAAGCGCTCCTGCACGGTGATCCAGTACATGGGGCTCGGCGGCAGGCCGTTCGCGAGCCGCTGCCAGTTGGCGCCGTCGTCGAAGCTCACGTAGAGGAAGTTCTCGGTGCCGAGGTAGAGCAGCCCGGGCCGCGCCGGGTCCTCGCGGACGTTCCGGGTGTAGCTGAGCGGGCTGTCCTTGACCCCGTTCACGATCAGCTCCCACGACGCGCCGAAGTCCTCGGTCTTGTAGACGTAGGGCGCGAAGTTCCCCACCTGGTGCGCCTCCACGGTCATGTAGGCCTTCCCGGCCTCCCACTTCGAGGCGTCGATGTTCCGGACCACGCCCTCCTCGGGCATGCCGGGGATGTTGGCGGTGACGTCCGTCCAGTTCGCCCCGCCGTCGCGGGTCACGTGCATCAGCCCGTCGTTGGTGCCGGCGTAGATCACCCCCGCCTCGACCGGGCTCTCGTCCACCGCGTACACCACGCAGCAGTACTCGACGCCGATGTTGTCGGGCGTGAGCCCGCCGGAAACGGTCTGCCGTTCCTTGTTGTTGGACGTCAGGTCCGGGCTGATCTCGTCCCAGCTCTGGCCGCCGTTCGTGGTGCGGTGGACGTGCTGGCTGCCGACGTAGACCGTGTTCCGGTCGTGCGGCGAGATGGTCAGCGGGAACACCCACTGGAACCGGTAGCGGAGCGTTTCCGCCGGCCAGCCGACGGTGCTCTCGGGCCAGACCTCGACCTGGCGGAACTGCCGGTTGGTCTCGTTGTAGCGGACCACGATCCCGCCGGCCGCGCCGAAGCCCGACGCGCTCGACCAGACGATGTTCGGGTCCTCCGGGTCCGGAGTGGCGAAGCCGCTCTCGCCGCCGCCGACCCCGTGCCACATGCCGCGAGGGATGCCGCCCCCCAGGAACCCACCGGTGAAGGCCCGGCTCGGGCCCCGCGTCGAGGGTCCGTCCTGCCGGTTGCCGAGCACGTTGTAGGGGATCGCGTCGTCCACGGTCACGTGGTACATCTGGGCGAGCGGGAGCTGGATCTTGAACCAGGACTTGCCCCGGTTCTCCGAGATCGAGACGCCGCCGTCGTGCGCCACCGCCATGCGGTCGGCGTCCGTGTGATCGATCCACATGTCGTGGTGGTCCCACCCGGGGGCTTCGGCGCGCCCGTGCACCCGGTGGGTCTTCCCCGCATCGAGCGTCGAAGCGAACGACGCGGTCAGGAAGTAGGCCTCGTCGCGGTCGTCCGGCGCTGCGGCGCAACGCGCGTAGTAGGCGTTCCGTCCCGAGAGGTTGCGGTTGTGGGTCTGGATCGCCCAGGTCTTGCCGCCGTCGCTCGTGGCCCAGAGCTCGCCGCTCTCGACCTCGCCGGTGCTCCAGTCCACCGAGTCCACGCCGAAGTAGGGCACGCCGTCGCTGGTCTCGATGAGCGCGTACACCCGCCGGGAGTCCGACTTGCTCATGCAGAGCGCGATCTTGCCGACGTCACTCATCGGCAGCCCGTTGCCCTCGAGTTCGGTCCAGGTGTCGCCGCCGTCGCGGGTCATGTAGAGCCCGCTGCCCGGCCCGCCGCTCATCCGGCCCCAGGTCCTCAGCGCGAGCTGCCACATGCCGGCGAACAGGATCCGCGGGTTGTTCGGGTCCATGACCATGTCCGAGGCGCCGGTCTCCTCGTCCACGAAGAGGACTTTCTCCCAGGTCTCGCCGCCGTCCATGGTGCGGTAAACCCCGCGTTCGGGCTGCGGCGAGTAGGCGTGCCCGAGCGACGCCGCATAGACGATGTCCGGGTTCGTGGGATGGACGATGATCCGGCCGATCCGCGCCGTCGCGTCGAGGCCCATGTGCTGCCAGGTCTCGCCGGCGTCGGTGGACTTGAAGACCCCGATGCCGATGGAGACGTTCGCCCGGATGAAGGTCTCGCCGGTGCCCGCCCAGACGATGTTCGGGTCGGATTCCGAGACCGCCAGCGCCCCGATGGCGTGGACGTCCTGGTCGTCGAAGACGGGCCGCCACTGCAGTCCGGCGTCCTCGGTCTTCCAGATCCCGCCGGTGGCGGCCCCGGCGTAGTAGACGTTCCGGTCACCCGGCACGCCGACGACCGCGAGGGTGCGGTTCCCGACCGGGCCGATATGCCGGAACTTGAGCCCGCCGAGTTCGTCGGGGGCCGGCTGGGCGAGCGCCGCGGCGGGAAGTCCGAGGGCGAGGCTTAGGAGAAGGCTGATTCCAAGACGCATGGGGTTGTCCTCCGTACGGGACTGGGGGTCAGGCGGGCTGATCCGCGTTCTGTTTTCGGAAATAAAGGTACGGAATGAGTAGTTAGGGGCTTGACGCGCTAGAATCACAGCAGCAGGCAGCCCTAGTTGAACAGTTTTCGGCGGACGGTGCTTTGTCGTCCCATCGGCCAAGGCGTGTCGAAACGCTTCCCCTCCAGTATCTCGGGCACGGAGAGAATCTGCATCCGGGAGTAGGGGCGATGGTGGACCTCCACCTCGCCAGCCTCGGCCATCAGTTTCCCGAAGTTCTGGCGCTTCCGGTCCGGTAGAGGCTCCATCGTGATGAGCCCGGCCATCTGTGCCTCCTCGCGCTCTAGCACGCTGTGGAGGGCGCGGAGGTCCGCGATGGTGACGTTCTTCCCGCCCTTCACCTCCAAGACCATGCTCTGGAGGTCGCGGTAGTCCGGCATGTCGAAGTAGATGCGTCCGTCTATCCCGCCGTCCGCCGTCCGCTTCGTCGTTACGAACCCGTCCACCTCTTCGACAGCCCACTTCTGGAAGTGGTATTTGTCCCGGCTCCAAAGGTCTTGGGCTCCTTCGAGAGTCCGGGGGACGCCTCGAATCTCGTAGTCCTCCCCCTGCTTCAGCTCGCACCTCTCACCAAGCCGTATCGCCGCTACGCGCTTGACGGCGTGGATCGCGATATCAATGCCCATCCACCGGCGTTCGAGCCGGTGCGCTGCTTCCAGGGTACTGGCGCAGCCGCAGAAGGGGTCTAACACAAGGTCCCCCTTCTTGCTGCTGGCGGTGATGATCCGCTCCATCAACGCTATGGGCTTCTGGGTGGCGTAGCCCATCCTCTCGCTTCCGCCCGTCACGTTCGGAATATCGGTCCACAGGCTCCCGAGAGGCTTCCCCCGGTAGTCCTCCGCGAAACTCTTTCGCAGCGGCGCCTTGCCTTCCCGCCAGATGATCTCCCCGTTCGCGTCCATCGCCTCCAGGCGCTCCCGACTGACCCGCCAGCCGGACGGATGCGGATTCGTCACTCCCCGATACGTGTAGCAGAGGTTCGGGCGCGCTCCCATGCTCGCCGAACAGAAGATCGGAACGAGCGTGTTGTAGCGCCTCCCCTGATCGTCAACGTGGGGAAACTTCTCTGCCGCTTCGTCCTCGGAGAGCGGGATCGTGACGGCGTGATGCGTGTGACGCTCGGCCCGCGAGTAGTGAAGGATGTAGTCAACGTCGCGCCCGAAGGTCCGCGCTTCGTGCTGGCTCCCCTTCGCACGTCCCGCCGCTCGTTGCCATACGACTTCGTCCCGGAAATTGTCGTGCCCGAAAATCCCGTCGAGCATGACCTTGATGTAGTGGCTGGCCGTCGAATCGCAGTGTAGATACAGGCTCCCGGTTCGCCGCAACAGGCGACGCATCTCTACCAGTCTCGGGACCATGTAGGACAGATACGCGAGCATCCGCGGTTGCGTCTCGCGTAGCGCGTTCATCCAGAACCGCCAGAATTCGACCGTCTCATCCGCGATCCCGGCTTCCCGCATGAGAACCGGCATCGTTCGGATGGCCCGCTCCCGCGCCTCATCCAGCGTCCAGAGGTCGCAGAATGCCTCGATCTGATCCGGCAACGGGCGGCCCGTCTCATCCTTGTAGATCGCGTTGTAGGCGCGGTTCGAGTTGAAAGGCGGGTCGAGGTAGATCAGGTCCACTCCCTCGGACGGGAGTTCCTGCATGATGGTGAGGCAGTCGCCGTAGTAGAGGCGATTCACGCGAAGCACCCCCGAAGGAAGAACCCGAAGGAGTCCGGGTTCCGGCGCTCGTTGTACTTCCATGCCGCCTCCGCGACGAACAGGGGCGCGAAGTGCTTCGTGTACTTGTGATGGGAGCCGTACCAGGCGCGCTTCAGGCAGGCCCAAAAGCCCTCGATGGTGTTCGTGTGGACTTCACCGTCCACATACCGCTCGGCGTGCTTGACGACCGCGTGCGGGAGCATCTTCCGCGCTCCCCGGTAGCCCAGGAACTCGTCGGTAACGAGCAGGGAGCCCTCCGGCTCGATGCTCTCGTTCAGGAACCGCATGATCTCGCGGCCCCGGACGCGCTCCGTGACCATGGCGGCGACGTTCCCGCCGCGCTCCACGACCCCGAGAACCTTCGTCTTGTTCTCGGCTCCCCGGCCCCGCTTCGAGGGCTGGCGATCCTCTGCCCGGTTCGCCTTTCGGGGCTTGCCACCGATGTAGGTTTCGTCCGCTTCGAGGATCCCCTGTAGCAGCGGGCGCTGATCCGTGGCCATCTGGGCGCGGATGCGCTGTTGCACGTACCACGCGCTTTTCTGATTCAGGTCGAGGTCGCGGGCCAACTGGTGACTGGAGAGGCTTTTCTTGGCGTTCAGAACGAGGCCGATCCCGAGAAACCACTTCTGGAGGGGAATCTTCGTCTTCTCGAAGATCGTCCCGGAAAGGACGTTGAACGAGGACTTGCAGGCGTGGCAGTTCCACCGGCCCAACCGGTGACCGTCCGCCTTGCGCGCCACCGTGACACTGCCGCACAGCGGGCAGTAGGGCTCATCACCGAAGCGGATCGCTTCCAGATGCTCGATGCAGGCCGCATCGTCCGGGAACCGAGAAAAGATGGTCAGTAGGCTCATCCGGTGTCCTCCGTCTATGGAGAACAGTACCGAACCCTGCCCAGAAAGTCAAGCCCCTAACTACTCATTCCGTAAAGGTATACGGGAATGCCGGCCGCGGTGATGCCGAGGCCGATCAGGGCGTCCCGCGGGTCGGTGATCAGGGTGTTCACGAGCAGCACGGCCGAGAAGATGGTGAAGATCGCGGGGAGCAGCGGATAGCCGAACGCGCGGTAGGGCCGCTCCAGATCCGGCTGCTTCCAGCGCAGCACGAAGACGGCCGCGCTCCCGAGGCCGTAGAAGAGCCAGGAGACGACCACCACGTAGGTGAAGAGCTGGTCGTAGGTGCCCGTCAGCGCGATCCCGGCGGCCCACAGGCCCTGCACCAGCGTCGCGTTCTTCGGCACCGCGCCCGGGCTCAGCCGCGCGAAGGAGCGCAGGAAGGCCCCGTCCCGGGCCATCGCGTAGTAGACGCGCGCCCCGGTGAAGATGAAGCCGTTGGCGGCTGCGAAGCAGGAGACCATCACCGCGAGCGAGACGAGCTGGCCGCCGAGGTGGCCGCCGGCCAGACCGGCGGCGTCGGCGGCGACGGTCTCGGTGCCGACGAAGCCCGCGAACGGCAGCGCCTTCAGGTAGGCGAAGTTGAGCAGCAGGTAGATCCCGATCAGCAGCAGGAGGCTGAGCGAGATGGCGCGCGGCAGGAAGCGCTGCGGGTTCTTCACCTCGCCGCCCACGAACGTGATGCTGATCCAGCCGTCGTAGGCCCAGAGCGCCGCCACCATCGCGGCGCCCCAGCGGGCCGCCGCCGAACCCTCGACGGGCAGCCGGGACCGGGTGATCGTTTCGACCGACTGGTCTCCCAGGGAGACGCAGAGCACCACGATGGCGCCCGCCATCACCAGCTTGGCGATGGTGGTCAGGTTCTGCGTGTCGGCGGAGGACCGCACGCTGCGGCAGTTCCAGAGCGAGAGCCCCAGGATGAGGATCACCACCGCCGCCTTCGCGGCAGTTGGACTCAGCGGGACGAACTCGGCGCCGTACTCGACGAAGACGACCGCGACCGCCGCGATCGAAGCGGTCTGGATGACCGCGAAGAGGCTCCAGCCGTAGAGGAACCCGACGAGCGGGTGGTAGGCCCGCTCCAGATAGACGTATTCCCCGCCGGCGTGCGGGTAGAGCGCGGCGAGTTCGGCGATCGCGAACGCGCCGCAGAGCGAAATCGCCCCGGCGCCCACCCAGATCAGCGCCGCGCCGCCCGCCGAGCCCGTCGAGGCGATCACGTAGGCGGGCACCACGAAGATCGCCGACGCCAGGATCGTCCCGATGTTGACGAACAGCGCGTCGCCGAGACGCAACTCCCGCCGCAGTCCCTGAGCCAAGTCCGCCAGCGTACCGGAACGCGCCAGGGAACGCCGGTCGCCAGATGGCAGGTACGGCTTGGAACGCCGACCTCCGGTCGGCACGCGCGGCGCTCAGCGCCGCGCACGGCCCACCGGCAACCTGCGTGACGGCCCGCACCACTACGATGCCACCGTGACCCAAGACGGCGGCCAGGAGATCACTGACCAGGACCTCATCCTCATGCGCGCCGCCCTCGCGGAAGCGCAGCAAGCCGCTAGCGCCGGTGAGGTCCCCATCGGCGCCGTCGTCGCCAGAGACGGCGAAGTCCTCGCGACCGGCCGGAACCGCGTCCTTGAGACCGGCGACCCCACCGCCCACGCCGAGATGCTCGCCATCCGCGCCGCCGCCGAGCGTGTCGGCAACTACCGCCTCACCGGTTGCGACCTCTACGCCACCGTCGAACCCTGCCTGATGTGCGCCGGAGCGCTTGTCCACGCCCGGATCCGCCGGCTCCTCTACGGGCCGCCGGAGCCCAAATTCGGTGGAGTAGAATCGAAAGTCGCGCTGGGCGAGCTTGGACTTCCGCACCGTCTGACGGTGGTTTCGGGGGTCCTGGCCGACGAGGGACGCGAGCTGCTGCAGAAGTTCTTCCGCGACCGGAGGTAGCCGGCGGCCGCCCGCCGACCGACTCCCGGCGCGCCCAGTCCAACCAGGCCCGGAGAGGTACCGAAGTGGCCGTAACGGGGGCGCCTCGAAAGCGCTTTGTCCGGTGAAGAGCCGGGCACGTGGGTTCGAATCCCACCCTCTCCGCCGGGTTGGGGGTTTCCATCGGGTGCCGATCTGATCCGGGACCGAGCCTCATTCCGGATTCGTCTGCGATCCGGGCATTCCCCGCTGCCGCATCACGGTCGAAGCGCGCTGACGGCAACCACGGTGACGCCGTCCGGGCGCTCGTAGCCGTACCCGGTCCCCGTCAGGACGACCATTTTCAGCGGCTCTCCGATCCGGTTCACGTCCACCCGCTGACGAAGCCGCAGGAGACTCTGCGCCGCCAGGCGTGAGCGGGATCGCAAGTGGGGCGAAAACGGGGGAAGGCCCTCGACTACGAAGAGCCGGGCTAGGTCATCCAGGTACTCGGCAGCGGTTCGCGGGGACGTTTCGCAAAGTCCTGATGGCGTCCATTGCATTTCATTGGCAGCATGATTTGCAATGAATCCGTAGCTGTTTTTGCAATATCCCGGTAGCGCGGTGCCGTGTCGCCGGCGCTGGATTCGCGCTTCCGCCGGCGGGTCGGCCGAGCGCCTTGATGGCGCCGCCGGCTGGGAACGCCGACCTCTGGTCGGCACGCGCTGCGCGACTGCGCAGCGCTGACCTGCGGGATGGTTCGCTCTCGGTGTAACTGAGCGGAGGGGACGCTCCCGGATCTCTGTCGCCCAAGGCGAACAGCGGCAGGTCGCCCGCGGGCCTTCGGCCCGCTGTGCCGACCGGAGGTCGGCGTTCCCGGCCGTTTCCGCCATTTTGATGACAGGCGCGGTGTGCAGGAGGACCCGATCATGAGCGTTTCTCCCGGTGGGGGTGCGGCGTCGTCCCGCGAAGCGGGGCGAAACTCCCCTCCTCGCTTCCCCGTATGGCGGAGCGCTACACGAGGACGGCGTTGTGCCGTCCCGGTTCAGATCCCGGCAACGAGCACCCAGGATGATGGGAGTTTCGCGGCCGTTGGCCGCGATGCCGGTCTGAAGACCGGCGCTCCTTCCCTGAGAACTGACGGCGGCCGCACGCCGCCGGAGCAAACGGCCCGAATCTATGTCCCGAGCACCTTGACCAGGCCGGCGCGGCCGATCCGCCGTGCGGCCCGGGCGTCGGCCGTGAGCCAGACGCCTTCCGACAGCGCCGCCAGCGCCACGTAGACGGCCTCGTAACCGGAGAGCTTCCAGCGGCCCGCAAAGTCCGCGGCGAGCGACAGCAACTCGTGCCCGTTGCCGACGCGCGTCAGCCCGAGCGCCTCGACCAGGCCAAGGGCCGCGCGGACCTTTGTCGGTCGACTTGCCGGCAGGCGGCACAGCACTGCGAGCAGCTCGTTCATGAAGAGCTCCGGAACGAGGAAGGACGACGGATCGCGCTCGATCTCGCCGAGGACGTCTTCGGCTTCCGCAACCAGCGGTTCCTCCGTCACGAACCACTTGATGGCGACCGAGGCATCGAGAACGGTCACGAACGCAGTTCGCGCAGGATGTCAAGGGCGGTGCCGTTGCGCGGCGATTCGAACTTGAGCCCCCGCAGCCTCGCAACGACTTCCCGCCGCCGCTCGTCGGCCTCCCGGTCGACGAACCGTTCGCGGTAGTCCTTGAGGCTTACCAGGGCCGCCGCTGGAGTCCGGCGGCGGCATACCAGGATCGGCCCCCCGTCGTGCTCGAGCCGGTCCAGCACCTTCCCAAGCGATTGTCGAAGCTCCAGAGCGTTGACCGTTTTCATGACACTTGAGAGTATCTGACTTGCATAGTTTGGTGTCAAGAATCCCGCTGCGAAGGGATGGACCGGCCGACGGACTGGATGCTCGCTCCTGGCCGATGCCGGCCTGGTTCACCTTGACGATCGGATGGAGGCACGTCCTGCCGACGTGACGTGGTCATGCATCAGTGGCATGCTCATGCATCATGCGGACGACGATCACCGTGGACAGTCAGGTCATGGAGCAACTCAGGGAGCGCGCCGCCCAGTCGGGAGGGTCCGTCAGCCGGCTCATCGAGCAGGCCGTTCGCCTCTTCCTGCAGGCGCCCGCCGCCGACAGCCACGAAGAGCCTTTCGAACTGGTCACCTTCGGCGCCGGCGGCCGCTTCTCCAACCACAATCTCGACAAGGCGTCGGCGCTGCTCGAGGCCGAAGACCTGGAGCGCTTCGGGAAGCGGAGATAGCCGGTGCTGCTCCTGGATTCCGTTCCTGCCCGTGAGCCGGGCTCTGTCACTTTGATGATCGGATGGAGGAATTGACAAGACCCGAGAGCCCGTAGAAGATCCACGATGTGATTCCGCGCCATCTCACTCCTGCTCTCCGGCGCGCGGCCCGGACGAATCCGGTCGTCACGCTCACGGGACCGCGCCAATCGGGCAAGACAACGCTCGTTCGCTCGGTCTTTCCCGACCACCGCTATCTGTCCCTCGAAGCGCCCGACGTGAGAGAGCGGGCGCTCGCCGATCCCCGGGGTTTGCTCGCGGCATCGGACCACCTGATCCTCGACGAGATCCAGAGGGCGCCGGAACTCCTCTCCTACCTTCAGGGCCTCGTGGACGAGGACAACCGCCCGGGCCGTTTCATCGTTACCGGCTCCCAGAACCTGCTGCTGATGGAGGCGGTCTCCCAGACGCTCGCCGGACGGACCGCGATCCTCCGGCTCTTCCCGTTCTCCATCGCCGAACTCCAGGGCCGGCCCGCCTTCGACCCGTTGGCGCTCGACCGCTCCGAAGCGCCCCCGCGCGAAGCGTCCTCCGAGCCCATTGCTCCCGCCGGCCTCTGGGACACTCTCGCCACCGGCTTCTACCCCCCCATCCACGACCGGAACGAGCCGGCTTTCGAATGGCTGGGCAGCTACGTGCGCACCTACGTCGAGCGGGACCTCCGCGAAATCCTGCAGGTCTCCGACCTTCGGGCCTTCGAGAACTTCCTGCGGCTTGCCGCCGCGCGCACCGCGTCGGAGCTGAACCTGAACAGTCTGGCGAGCGACACCGGGATCTCCCAGCAGACCGCTCGCCGCTGGCTGAGCGCTCTCGAGATCGGCCATCTGGCGACCACCCTTCCGCCGCACTTCCGGAACTTTCGCAAACGCCTCCGCAAGCGGCCGCGCCTCCACTTCCTCGACTCGGGGCTCGTCTGCTACCTGCTCGGCATCCGCGACGGGGCGACGCTGGAACACCATCCGTTGCGCGGGGCGGTGTTCGAGTCGTTCGTGGTGGGGGAACTCGTCAAGGCGTTCGCGGCGCTGCGGCGGGATCCGCCGCTGTTCTTCTGGCGCGACGCCGCCGGTCACGAAGTCGACATCCTGATCGACGCCGGCGATCGATTGATCCCGGTCGAGGTGAAGTCGGGCCGCACCGTGACAGCGGACGCCACCGACCAGCTCGCCTGGTGGACGGCGCTGCCGGGAAACCCGAATCGCGGGGGAGTGCTGGTCCACGGCGGAGACGCCGCCTTCACGCTGAAGGGTTTTCGCGTGGCGCCCTGGTTCGTGTCATGAACACCCCCCGGCCGTTCGTCCTCCTCGCTCTCGCCGCTTTCGCGGCCTGCGGCGAACCCGCGTCCGACGCCTCCCCGCCCGGCACACCCCCCGCCCAGGTCGAGTCGGCGCTGCTCCCGACCTTCGTCATCCGCGGTGAGGCCACGCCCCGCACCCCGCTCGCCGACCGCATGGAAGCGCTCGGCGTGCCGGGCGTCAGCGTCGCCGTGCTCCTCGACGGCGAGATCGCGTGGGCGCGCGGCTACGGGTCCGCCGATCTCGAATCGGGGCGTCCCGTCACCCCGCGCACCCTCTTCCAGGCCGCCTCGATCTCGAAGCCCGTGGCCGCGCTCGCGGCGCTGCAACTCGTTCAGGAGGGCCGCGTCGCGCTGGACGCCGATGTCAACCAGGTCCTCACCACCTGGCGCGTGCCGGCGAACGCGTTCACCGCCGAGGCTCCCGTGACGCTCCGCGGCCTCCTCACGCATCGCGCGGGGCTCAGCGTGTCCGGATTCCCCGGCTATGGACCCGGGGAGGCGGTCCCGGATGCGGCCGGGGTACTCGACGGCCGCGGCAACACCGATCCGGTGCGCGTCGTGCTGCCGCCGGGCGAACGCTGGCGGTACTCCGGCGGCGGTTACACCGTCATGCAGCAACTCGTGGCCGACGTTCGCGGCGCGCCGTTCGCCGAGGTCATGCGCCGCCGTGTGCTGGATCCGATCGGCATGGTCCGCTCGACCTACGAGCAGCCGATTCCGCCGGACCGGCAGGACGACATTGCGACCGGCTACCGCCCTGACGGGACCCCCGTCCCGGGTGGCTGGCACACCTACCCGGAGCAGGCGGCGGCTGGTCTGTGGACGACCCCCAGCGAACTTGCCCTCTATGCCGGCGAAGTCCAGCGGGCGTGGCGGGGGGATTCGACGCGGGTGCTCGGCGGAGTGCTCGCCCGGGAGATGCTGACGCCGGACCAGGACGACTGGGGCCTCGGCCCCGGGATCTCCGAGGACGGCGAGCGTTTCCGCCACGGGGGTTCCAACCAGGGCTTTCGTTCCACGTTCGCGGCGGCCATAGACGGGGACGACGGCGTCTTCGTGATGACGAACTCCGATGCCGGCTCCCCGCTGGCCAGCGCGATCGCCATGACCGTGGCGGAGGCGTACGGCTGGTCCGGGCCCCGGCCGGCGGAAAGGGTGCCGGTGGAGCTGCCGGCCGAGGTCCGGGAGCGGTACGCGGGGACGTACGTGGTCGCCGAGCGGGACATCGAGCTCGAGGTCGAGCTGGAGGAACGGGGGTTGGCGCTGACCTGGCGGGGCGACCGGTCGGTGCTGTGGCCGTCGGGCGACGCGACGTTCTTCGACGTGGAGGATGGACGCGAAGTGCGGTTCTCGTGGGAGCCGGACGGGGTGGAGCTGACGCTCGGGACCCTCAGGGCGACCCGCGTCCCACGGTGAACCGGCGCGGGTGACAGCCGATGTTTGAACTCTCGGACGCCCAGGTCCGGCTTCGCGAGGAAGCGCGAACGCTCGCCGAGCGCGAGATCGCACCGCGCGCCGCGGACGTGGACCGCACCGAGGCCTACCCCTGGGCCAACGTGGAGGCGCTCACCGCGGCCGGCTTCCTGGGAATGACCATCCCGAAGAAGTACAGAGGATGGGGCCTGACCTGTCTGGACGCGGTCCTGGTGATCGAAGCGGTGGCGCGGGTCTGCGGGGCGACCGCCCGGATCGTGGTGGAGGCCAACCTGGGAGCCATCGGCGCGATCCTGCGGTACGGCTCCGAGGCGCAGAAGAAGCTCGCCGCCGGGCTGGTGCTCGCGGGGGACAAGCCCGCGATCTGCATCACCGAGCCCGCTGCGGGGAGCGCGGCCACCGAGATGACGACCCGCGCCGACAAGCGGGGCGATCGCTACGTCCTCAACGGGGTCAAGCACTGGATCACCGGCGGCGGCGTCTCCCGGCTCCACCTCATCTTCGCCCGGGTGTTCGACGGCGGCGTGGACCAGGGGATCGCGGGTTTCGTGGTCGTGCGCTGTCCCGAGACGGGCGCTCCGGAGGGCCTTCGGATCGGCCGCCGCGAGCCGGCCATGGGCCTCCGCGGCCTCCCCGAGACCGAGATCCTGCTGGAAGATCTGGAAGTTCCGGACGACATGATCCTCATGCCGCCGGGAGGTCTTCAGCGCGGCTTCGGGGGCCTGATGAAGGCTTACAACGGCCAGCGCGTCGGGGCGGCGGCGGTGGCGCTCGGCATCGCGCAGGGCGCGTACGAACTGGCGCTCGACTACAGCCGGACGCGCGAGCAGTTCGGGCGGCCCATCTGCGAGTTCCAGGGCCTGCAGTGGATGCTGGCCGACATGGCGACGGCGCTCGACGCCGCGCGGCTGATGGTCTGGCGGGCGGCGGCCGGCGCGGGGAAGAGGGGCTTTCCCGACGCGAAGGAGGCGGCCCAGGCCAAGATCCTGGCCTCCGAGACCGCCGTCAGGGTCACGAACGACGCGCTCCAGATGTTCGGCGCCGCCGGCTACTCGCGGAACCTGCCGCTGGAGCGCATGGTCCGCGACGCCCGCATGTTCACGATCGGCGGCGGCACGGCGCAGGTCCTGCGCACGGTGGTGGCTTCCCGCCTGCTCGGACGCAGGCTGCCGCAGACCCGCGACGGCCGTTAGCGGCCGCCGCGGCGGGCCGTTTCCGCCCGGAACATCCGCCGGACCCGGCGGATTCGCCGGCGGTTCACTCCGAAATCGAAGACGCCGGAGCGGGCCGCCGAGCGCATGTGTATCGCGCGCTCGGCCGGGGCCGCCAGGAACTCCACATCGTCGATGTAGCCCTTGGGGCTCCGGGCGAGCGCGTGGAGGTACGAGCCGTCGCGGGAGACGACCTGCGTCCGCGGGAGCCGGGAGAGCACGGCTTCCAGGACGTCGAAGGCCGCGGCGAAGTCCTGTATGCCCCTCAGTGGCCTGACGTAGTTCCAGACCGGCCAGCGGTACTCGGAACACACCCCCGTCCGCGCGATCGGATCACAAGGCTTCAGCACAGCGCTCGACGGTCCGGACACCCACTGTACGAGGTCACCCAACTTGACGCTTCGGCCCGGACGGCCAAGAATGCGCGCGATGAGGTCGAACTGGCGCCGGAAGCTCCCGTGGGCCGCCCTCGCGGCGCTCGCGGTGCTCGCGGTGCTGGCTGTCGGCGCCGTCCCTCATCTGCACGACGAGGTCGATGGGCATGGGGAGCACTGCGTCCTCTGTCACGCGCAGGAAGCACCCTTCATCGCTGCCGGGCTCCAGGCGACTCCGGTCCCGGCCGTCCGCGCGGCCCTCGTCCCCGTTCCCGTACCGCGCATCCACGGCATGACGCCCGCGGGGGGCGGCGGCTCCCGGGCGCCCCCGGCCTGACGCTCGAACAGCCATAGCCGGCCGCCGAGCCGGTGGTTCCATCCTGTTCCTGCGCCCGCGGCCGCTCCGGTGCGCCGGCGTTCCCTCATCCGGGAGGAGAGTCCGATGTCAACCCAGACCGTCCTGGAGAGCCCCGCCACCAGCGAGGCGCTCCCCGTTCCCATCCGTGAGGCCGAGTTCGAGGACCGCGTCCTCGAGGCCCGTCTTTCCGGTCCCCGGGCGCACGTTCCCCGGCCCGAGCGTGCCGCGGCCGTGCCGGCGGGCAGGAATCCCACGCCATGAAGGAATCTCTCGCAATCATCCCGGCGAGCCCGGTCCTGGCTTCCGGATCGCGGCTCGCGGCGGGCGCGGCAATCTGGTGTGCCCTGCACTGCGCGCTCACGCCGTTCCTGGCCGTGGCGGCGCCCGCGCTGGCGCTCTCGGAAAGCACCGAGCGGGCCCTTTGGGTCGGGACCGTCCTGCTCGGCGCCGCGATGCTCGGCCTGGGTCCGGCCCGCAGGAAAACGGCCCTGGTCCTCACCTTTGCGGGTGGAGCCGGGCTCTGGGCGGCCTCCCTCGCCGGTTGGCTCGAGCCGCTGCCCGAGACGGTGACTTCGGCCGCCGGCAGCCTGACCATCGCCGGCGCCCTCGTGCTGAGCGCCCGTGTCTGCCAGGTCGGCGAGTGTCCGGAATGCGTCGACGAGGAGGATGGGGATCCATCACTCCCACAGTCCGGCCTCCGGCAGCAAGGACAGCAACGCTTCCAATGAAGCCGGGAGACCACATGCCGCCGCCCGCCGCCCGCTGCACGAAAACGCCTGTCACGCCGCGGCGCTACCTGGCGCCGGAAACGTGGAGGGCGGACTACGCCGGCGCGGGTGCGCACTAGCAGCGTGGCGCTGATCGCCCTTGCGGGACAACGGGACAAGCGCGTTCCATCGCTTCCGGTGGGCTCCAAAGGAGGAGAGGACCATCCCGCAAGCCGGCGCTCCAAGCCGTACGCGCCACCCTGGGTGAACGGAGTCGCGACCTGCGCGGCGCGCCCGTTGCCGTGAAAACGCAGTCCGGCGGGTCGGCCGAGCGTCCGGTTGGCGCCGCCGGCCAGGAAAGCCGACCGCGTGGGGGCACGCGCGGCGCCACCGCGCAGCGCACGGCACGG
>JAJDUD010000001.1 GCA_022826825.1 Acidobacteriota bacterium
CGCTTGGCGTTTGGCCCCCGCTCCCGAACCACCCGGCGCTTCGCGCCGCAATCGGAACTCCCTCGCGCGCTGCCGCGCGCTTCGGCGAGTTCCGATTGGTCGTTGTTTTTTGTGAAAGGGGGAGTGCCCCCTTTCACACATTCCCCCCGGACACGCGGGCAGCGAACGAGTTCGCTGCCATCGTTACTTATGGGGGCGCGCCCGGAAGGGAACGCCGGTCTCCATCCAGACCGGCGTTCCAGGCCGTACACGTCGTGAGCCCGGGTAGCGCTACGGCATGGGCGGTGCGGAGCGGCGTGCGTGCCGGCGTGCCGTAACATCGCGTCACATCGAAGGGAACAGCGCGAACGGGCGGCCTATGAGTACGCGTGGACCGCGGACGGGAGTGTCCGCGCCCCGTCTGGTCCTGCTCCTGCCGCCCCTGCTCGCCCTCGCCGCCTGTGGGGGAGACGGCGGTGGAAGCGCCGCCACCGCGCCCGCGCCGCCGCCTCCTCCTCCTCCCCCACCGCAACCGCTCTCGTGGTCTGGCGTCCCCGAGTCGGAGACCATCAAGGTCCGGGAGCGGAAGGAGGTATCCCTGTCGCTCAGCGCGGCGGTCACCGCCGACTACGCGCACTCCGCCAGCAACGCCAACGTGACGGTCGCCGGCGAGAGTCCCCGCGCCGGGACCTACCGCCTGCGGATCACCGGTGAGGAGGCCGGAGAGACGACCATCACGGTCACGGCCATGGCGGACGGCTACGAGACCGCGACCGCCTCGTTTCCGCTCACGGTGGAACTCAGGACCCTCGAGTGGAGCGTCCTTCCCGACGGGATCGAAATGGAAGTCGGGGAGGAGCGGACCGTTCAACTCGAGCTGAACAGCCCGGTCCTCCCGGAGCTCGAGATCGAAACGCCGGGAGACATCGTCGCCGCGGCCGCGGAATGCGTGATCGGGGCGTGCGAGATGACCGTCCGGGGCCTCGTGGGAGGCGAGTCCGTGATCACCGTCACCGCCACCGCCGACGGCTACACCGAAGCGGCGGGCGGGATCGGGGTCTTCGTGGACGACCCGTTCGACCCCGCCCTGTGGCGGGAGCTGGTCTTCGACGCGTTCGAATGCCCGAGCGGCTTCACGAAGGAGTCGTGCCGGAATCTCTGGGGCGATCGCGCCGTCGAGGAGAGGATCACCGCCGTGCTTCCCGCCACGCCCGACTTCCACATCCTCACCCGGGCCGCCACCCGGTCCGGAACCTGGCGCTTCACCAGCCGGCAGGTCGACACCATCGAGGAAGCGATCCACGACGCCGTGGAGCAGCTCACCGGCACTCCGTTCCGCGGCCGGATCACCACCGGGACCCGTCTGAAGGACGAATACGGATGGGTGGACGTTGTACCTCTCGGGAATGCGCAATGGACGGGCCGCCCGCCGTGCGGCTCCGCCGGGGTGGGCCGCACGGAGGGGGTGATCCTCATCAACACGGACCGGCTGGACGACTGCGACCTGCTTCCCCTGGCGATGCACGAAGTCGGGCACGCGCTGGGCTTCTTCCACGCGCTCAACCTGGGCGACTACCTGATGTCGCCCCTGCTGACCGAGATTCCCTCGGTCTTCAGCGAGACCGAGCAGTTCCACGCGCGGCTCGCGGTCGGGCTGGGCCGCGGGGCGCCCTACACGCCGGACCCCCGGAAGACCTCCGTCACCTCCTTTCCGAACACCGGTGTCTCTGCCAGCGGCCCGTTGCTGCGACTCGAGGACATTCGGCTGGACGGGATGGTCCAGTGTCCCCTCCACTGATACGGGCCCCGCGGCAGGGACGCGGGAAAACGCCGGAACCGCCCGGCGGTGGAGTTCGTTCCCATCAGCAATTACGGAATGCCGCCTTGCTGTCCGCTCCATGACGGGATGTCTTCGCGCTCCCTGACGGAAGCCGACTGGCCCGCCCGCCCCGGCTACAATCCCCTCCGGCCGCCGGGGCGTGGCTCAGTCTGGCAGAGCACCTGGTTCGGGATCAGGGGGTCGCAGGTTCAAATCCTGCCGCCCCGACGCGGCCCGTCCCCGCGGACGGGTCCCGGTCCCGGGCGGCCACGGAACCCGGTTCCGCCGGGCGCACACTCTTTCGTCCGTCCTCCAGCAGCGACGGTTCGCTTTTCCCTTGACTCCCGCCACCCCGTCCCGAAATGTATGTTGCGGCGGTCACGCCGTGGATTCGCGGCGGGGCGGGTGTCCCTATTCTCTTGTCTTTGCTTCTTGACATTCCCAAATTGGATGTGATGGAGTTACCGCGCATGTTCGCCCAGAGCACCTATGCCCGATCCTGGGGCAGGGTTCGCGCGGAGAGATTCCAAACTGGGTTCTTGCCCCTTGATCCGGAGGCGCATATACTTGCCGCCCGGATGGCAGGTGCGGGAACGCATCGGTTATCCCTGTCCTACTGGAGGTAGGAAGAATCACACGAGACGGCGCCTGGCTCCCCTCGGGGAGCCGGAACTGTCCCAATACGCCCTACAGGAGGTAGGCGAAATGACGCAGATCACAAGGAAGTCGGTCCCCATGCGCGGGCTGATTCTCCTTCTTACCGTGACCCTGGGCGCCGGTCTCGTGCTCTCGGGTTGTGGGGACGACGACACGGCAACGACGCCGGCACCGGCGCCGCCGCCACCGCCGCCGCCAGCTCCGGAGCCGGAGCCCGAGCCTGAGCCGGAACCTGAGCCGACGGCTCCCGCCACGCCTACCGGCCTCCACGTGGACGACACGACCGAAACTTCCGTCGAGTACCACTGGAATGCAGTCGAGGGCGCCATCGGTTATGCGGTGCAGATCAGCATGGACGAGATGTTCGGCGCGGACGATCAGATCGTGCCGACGGCCGAGACCCACATCGAGGTCGGGCCGCTCCCGCCCATGACCACCGTCTATGTCCGGGTGGC
>JAJDUD010000065.1 GCA_022826825.1 Acidobacteriota bacterium
CGACGGCTTCCTCCGCATCGGCTTCGGCGCCGAACCCGAGGTCCTCACGGAGAGCCTCGCCATCATCAGCGACATGCTCGCCACGGTCGCGCAGGAAACCGCCGTAGCGGCGTAGCAGAAACGGCTTGGAACGCCGACCTCGGGTCGGCACGCGCGGCGCTCCGCGCCGCGCACGTCGTGACCCCACCCGGCAAAGGTGGTTCCCCCCTCGGCGGCGCGCACAAGGGCGGAGGTGGCGCCCACTGCCTGGAACGCCGACCTCTGGTCGGCACCGCCCGCCGGAGGCGGGCGACGGCGTATCTCCCGCCTGGGGAACGGCGCAACGGCGTCCGGCAGGACCACCTTGCCCGGGGAGCGGTACGTCGTGGCGGCCCTCCGGGCCGCGTGCCGACCGGAGGTCGGCGTTCCAAGCCGTGGGCGCCGCCTCCCCCGTCCTCCCGGTGCGGCCCGGCAACGCGGCCGAAGGCCGCGAACACCGTGCCCGTCCACCTCCACGGCGCATCCTCCGGCGACGTTTTTCGTCCCCGGCGTCGTGCTCGCGAGCCTGACAGAATCAGAACGATGTCTCCCGTTCGCCGCATTCCGCTGAACCTCACCCCTCCGACCGAACGCCGCCGACCCGCGAACCGGCCCGCGCCGGCCCGGTCACCCGCTTCCGGAACCCGATTCGGCGCCAGAATCCGCGGCTTCCTCAACCGTTGGCTGCTGCTTGCGGTCGCGGGCGGGGTTCCGGCCTCCCGGCTGGCGCTTGCGCTGCGGGCTGGTGAAGTGGCCCAACGCAAACACCTCGAGGCCATCGAGCGGCACCGGCGGACACGCCGCGGGCGAACTCCGGGCTCGCGAGCGTACTTCGAGAGCGACGCCGCCGCCTGAAACGAAGTGGGATTCCTGGAAGCCGTCAGGCAGTGCCTGTTCCGGAAGTACGCGGACTTTCGGGGGCGGGCGTCGCGGGCCGAGTACTGGTGGTTTTTCGTCTTCGGCGTGTCCGTGAACGTGGCTGCGGCCGGGACCGGGATCCGGCCTCTCGCGTACCTGGTGACGGTCCTGTTGGTCGTGCCTCAGATGGCGGTGACCGTGCGGCGACTCCACGACACGAATCGCTCCGGGTGGTGGGTTCTGCTCTACCTGGCCGGTTGGACTCCGGGGGTCGGATTCTGGGGACTGATTCCCGGCTTGGTCATGTTGTGGTTCATGGCTCGGAAGGGTGACGCGTTCGATAACCGGTACGGATCCAACCCGGCGCCCGACGCCGTCCTTGGCCTCTCCCGTCCGGGCGGGACGCCCTGACGGAACCGGGACGGCAACGGGCAGCGCGCGTCCGGCCCGGATCAGGAGAGCGGCTGCCAGAGCCCGATGATGTTGCCCTCCGGATCCTTGACCTGGGCGTAGATGCCCATTCCGGGGATCTCCGCCGGACCCATGACGCACTCCCCGCCGGCCGCCTCGACGTCGCGGGCGCGCGCCTCGCACGAGGACACCTCGATCACGATCACCGGAGAGCCGCTGCCGCCCCCCTCGCCCCGGGGGTACATCCCGCCGTTGATGCCGCCGGGGGCGGTCGGGTTCCCCTGTTCGTCGATCGGGGTCGTGATCACGAAGGTGTAGGGCATGTCTCCCGGGACGTCGGAGACTTCCCAACCGAACACTTTCCTATAGAAGTCGGTGGCGCGTGACTTGTCGTCAAAGGGAATCTCGAAGTGGCAAACGCGGTCCATGGGGGCTCCTCCTTGGGAGTTGCGCAAAGGCGGCAGACCAGCCAAACGCTCCGGCTCTCGTCGTTGTTCCGTGCTTCTGTTCGCCTCTTGCGCGCGGTGAGCGGCGCGAATCGGGGTCGGAAGCGGCTACCAGAGTCTTGTCGGCATGATGCTCCGCTGTTGGAGCTGGATTCGCGCTCCCGCGCGATGCCGACCGGAGGTCGGCGTTCCAAGCCGTACGCGTGGCCGGGCCGGCCGGAGACCGGCGGTCGCTTGCGCTCCGCGCCACCGTTTCCCCCCGCGGGGTTGTGAAGACCGGACGAAGAATCCAAACTAGACCGGCTCGGGAGGGAAACCCATGAGAACTCTTCGTATCGCGCTTGCCGCGTTGTTCGCCGCGGGCGGCGCCGTCGCCCAGGAGACCGCCGGCGACGGACGGCTGACTGCCTCGCACATCCTCGACTGGGAACGGGTGAGCGGCCCCGCCATCTCACCCGACGGCTCGGTCGTGATCTACACCCGGAGCCACGTGGACCAGACGAAGGACCGGTGGGCCTCGGAACTGTGGATCGTGGACGCCGACGGCAGCCGCAACCGGTTCCTGACCAAGGGGTCGGGTCCGGTGTGGTCGCCCGACGGCACCCGCATCGCCTACCTCGCGGACGCCGGGGACGACGGGAGCCAGATCTTCGTCCGCTGGATGGACGCCGAGGGCGCCACCTCGCAGATCACCCGGGACGGCCCGACCCCGCGGGACATCCACTGGTCCCCGGACTCCGGGATGATCGCCTTCACCCGGATGGTCGCCGCTCCGGAGATCTGGGATCTCCCCTCGCTGCCGTCCCCGCCGGAGGGCGCCCAGTGGACGAAGACGCCCCGCATCGTCCGCAAGATGCACTTCCGCCAGGACCGGGTGGGGTTCCTCGAGGAGGGCTACCGCCATCTCTTCGTCGTTCCCGCTGACGGCGGGGCGGCGCGCCAGCTCACCGAGGGCGGCTGGCACGTCGGGTCACGCGGCGCGGTCGGCCTCGACTACGGCGCCGGGCTCGACTGGACCCCGGACGGCAGGGGGCTGGTCTTCGACGCTTCCCGCGAGGAGGACGCCGACCTCCGCTACCGGGAGTCGCACATCCACTTCGTGGACCTCGCGACCGGGGCCATCCGCCAGATCACCGACAAGCGGGGTCCCTGGTCCGGCCCGGTGGTCTCGCCCGACGGAAAGCACGTCGCCTTCAGCGGCTACGACTGGACCGAACAGACCTACAAGGTGAGCGACCTCCAGGTGATCGGCTTCGACGGTTCCGCCATGCGCTCGCTTTCGGCGAGCCTCGACCGGGACGCCAACAACCCGATCTGGGGCCCTGACAGCGACCGCATCTACTTCACCGCCGACGACCGCGGCTCGCGGAACCTGCACGTGGCCATGCTGGAGGGCGGGACCAGTCCGGTGACCGAGGGGACCCACCTGCTCACCGTGAGCACGATCTCGGCGACCGGTGTCGCCGCGGCCGTGAAGACCTCCTTCCACGAGCCCGCGGACGTCGTCGTCTTCCCGGTGTCCGACCCCTCCCGGACCACCCGGGTGACCGCGGTGAACGACGACGTGCTCGCCGGCATCGAACTCGGCGAGGTGGAGGAACTCTGGTACGACTCGACCGACGGAACCCGGGCGCAGGGCTGGGTCATCAAGCCGCCCGGCTTCGACCCCGCCCGGCAGTACCCGATGGTCCTCCACATCCACGGCGGGCCCCACGCCATGTACAACGTGGGCTTCAACAACGCCTTCCAGAATTTTGCCGCCAACGACTATCTCCTGCTCTACACGAACCCCCGCGGCAGCACCGGCTACGGAACCGATTTCGGGAACGCGATCGACAACGGCTACCCGAGCGTGGACTACGACGACCTCATGGCGGGCGTGGATGCGACCATCGAGCGCGGCTACGTGGACGAAAGCCGCATGTACGTCACCGGATGCAGCGGTGGGGGAGTGCTCTCCTCGTGGGTGATCGGCCAGACGAACCGTTTCGCGGCCGCTTCCGTCCGCTGTCCGGTGGTCAACTGGATGAGCTTCGCCGGCACCGCCGACATCGTGCGCTGGGGTTACAGCCGGTACCACGGCTTTCCCTGGGACAACGCCGAGAAGTACCTGGAGCACTCCTCGCTCATGTACGTGGACCGGGTCACCACCCCGACCCTGCTGATGACCGGCGAGCTCGACCTGCGGACGCCGATGAGCCAGACCGAGGAGTACTACCAGGCCCTCAAGGCCGTGGGCGTCCCCACCGAGCTGGTGCGTTTCTACGACGAGTACCACGGTACGAGTTCGCAGCCGTCGAACTTCATCCGAACCCAGCTCTACATGCTGGACTGGTTCTCGCGCTACACGCGCGATCCGGCGCGGGAGACGGATCCATGACCGGCCGCCGCGTCGCTCTTGCACTCGCGCTCACCACGTGCCTGGGTCTCGCTGGCGGGTTCGCGGCCGGGCGCTCGTCGGCGGTCGCCCAGCCCGCGGATCTCGGACGCTTCGTGAGCACCAGCGGCGCCGAGATCGAACTCCTGCTCTCCGAATCGAACCTCGGGGGCAGCGAGATCCAGATCGGGGAGATCACCTGGCCGCCGGGCGCCAACTCCGGAGACCACCCGCACGGGGCCACCGAGGTCTTCTACGTGCTGGAGGGAGAACTCGAGCACGTGGTGGACGGGGTCTCCGAGATCCTCGGCCCCGGTGATCTCGGCTTCGTCCGACCGCCCTCCGAGGTGAACCACATCACCTCACCGGACGGCGGGCCGGTCCGGGCGCTCGTGATCTGGGCGCCGGGCGGCGAGGGGACCCGGATCGTCGGGAACTGGCGGCGTATCGAGTAGGTCCTCGCCCGTTCCCGGGTCCCCGGGAACCGCTGCCGCTCCCCCCTCGTTAAGGAAGGAAAGCCCGGGCCTTCGTGTGCCCGCTTTTACCTCGGGAGGGTCCATGAGCCGGAGCGTTCGAGTTCGGTTGTCGAGGCGAAAGGGAGGCGCGGCGGGTGGCAAGACCGCCGGGCAGTCCGGAAAGGAATCCGGCTCCAGCGGCGCCCCCGAGGCGTTCAACCCCTTCCCCGGGGGCGCCTTCGGCGTTCCCGATCCCGCCCTCACCTCGACGGAAAGACAGGAGGCCGAGGCGGAAGGACGCGAGGGAATCCCCGGTCCGGAAGCTGCCGCTCCCTCGCCCGGGGAACGCCGGGTGGAGAGCCGTTTCCTGGGGGCGATCACCAGGATTCGGGGTGCCGCCGAGGGAGCTCTCGGCCGGCTCCAGGCCGCGCAGCACCAGGCGAGAACGGGCGCCGTGCGGATCGAGGCCGAGGCGGTCCGCGAACGGGAGCGCATCGCGTCCCTCGCAGCCGCGGAACCGGCCTGCCAGCGGATCGACGCCGCCTATGTCCGGTCCCAGGCGGCCGACCGGGAACTGGCCGGCTTCCGGCGGCAACATGGACTTCCCGATTACGCCACGCCCCGGGATTCCGGCCGCGGCTGGGTCTGGTTGCTGGTGGTGGTGGCGCTCGCCGAGACCACGGCGAACGGCCTGCTCCTGCACGCGGCCTCGACCGAAGGGGTGGTGTCCAACTGGCTCTTCGCCGGCCTGGTCACCGCCATGAACGTCGGGCTGCTCGGCTGGCTGATCGGCGACCTGATCTTCCGCAGGATGCTGGGCGCCGGCGCGCTGCGCCGGAGCCTGCTGGCGGCGGCCCTGCTGCCCTGTCTCGCGCTCGCCGTACTCCTCCACTTCGGGTTCGCTCACTATCGGGATGCGGTGCAGGCGCTCGACGGCGCCCGGGCCGCCGCGGTTGTCGACCTCGATGACATTGACGCCGGAGCGGCCGCCGAGGCGGCCCCGGCCGATCCGCATCCACCGGAACCGCTCAGCGTGGAGGAGGCGGTCGTCTCCGAACTGCGGGCGCAGTTCCTCTGGTGGCGTCCGGGTACGAACCTGGTGGTGCATCCCCCGGACGCGCCGGTGGAGGACCATTCGCTCGACTCGGTGCGCACCCTCCCCGCGGGCGAGGTCGGCTATCGGGCCGAAGGCGGCGGGTTGGTGCTCGCCGAAGACCCGCTCGCGGGCAGGTTCGAGGGCTGGCGCTCGATCCTCCTGCTGGGCGTCGGTTTTGCGGCGCTGCTGCTGGCCGCCTGGAAGTGGCACGGAGGGCGGGAGCCGATCCCGCACTTCGCGCGGCTCCACCGCGCTCGGGAAAGGGCGTCCCGGTCGCTCCGCGACGAGTACGCGCGATCGCGCGAGGCTCTGGACGCGGAGGAACGCCGGCACCGGCAACGGCTTGGCGAGGGCGAGGCCGGACTGCTCGCCCTCGGCAGCCGTCTCACGGAACTCGACGGGACCCGGCGGCGCGTCCTCGCCGACGAGGCGGAGCTCTTGACCCGCACGGCGGCGGCGGGAGCGACCGCCGTCGCCGACTTCCGCCAGGCCAATCGCCAGCGGCGGCTCTCCCACGACCCGGCGCCTGACTTCTGGCGTGCGCCCTGGGAGCCGGAGGCCGCGCCGAGAAGCGATGAAGCTGGCGCGGTGTGGGGGCGCGACCTGGAGGCCGGGTTGTTCGAGGTGATGCAGGCGGCCGAGCGGGTTCGGCTCGCGAACCTGGGTCATGCCGACCGGGCAGCGGCGGCCTTCGCGGAAGCGCGGGAGCGGCTGGCCCACGCGGCGCGCATCCCCGGGTCGCGGCGGCGCTCCCCGATGCCGCCCGGTGGGAGTCCTCCGTCGCCTCCGGGCGGCAAGGAGGTTCGTCTGGTGCCGGGCCCCGAGGCGAAGTCCGATCGTCGTCTGGAGATCGCTTCCTGACGCCTCGCCGCCTCGCCGCCCTGCTGGCGGTGTCCGCCTTCTCTCTTTCCGCCGGTTGCGCCGGGGAACGCGACGAGTGCGCCGATTGGCCGACCGGACTGCCGCCGCGGGTCATCGCGGTCGTCGTGGACGCGACGGACGGCCTGTCGGGAGCGCAGCGCGCGGACATCTGGACCCGGATTCGGGGCGTCGCGGAACGCGCTCCCGCCGGATCCGCCTTTCACCTGTTCGAGGTCCGGTCGGAAGCGCCGGGCGGGGTTCGCGAGGCGGCGCGGATAGGGCGCCCGCCGCATCCCTGCGAAGTGAGCCACTGGTCGGACAATCCCGACCAGCGCGCCGCGCAGTGGGCGCCGCTCTATCTGCGCCCGCTCCGCGATGCCCTCGGCTCGGTGTCCCGGGCCGGCCCGAGCGGTTCCTCCGCGATCCTCCAGGCGGTGCAGGCCGCTGCCCGCCGGTTCGTGGAGTCCGGGGAGGCACAGGGACACCTCATCCTGATCTCGGACCTGATGCACAACGTCGGGGTGGACTTCTACCGGCGAATCCCGGAACTCGACGAGTTCCGCGCGTCCTCGCTCTACCGGGAGGTCCGGAGCCGCGGCCTGAACGGGGCGGCGCTCACCGTCCTCCAGCTTCCGCCGCGCCGCGAGGGGTTGGTGGACGAAGCCGCGCTGCGGCGCTTCTGGGCCGACTACTTCACCGACCAGGGCATGGCCGGCGTGGATGCCGCTTTCCTTCCCGTCGAAGGCGCCCGTCCATAGGAACGCTGGCTTCCGCCGGCACGCGAAACGGACGAATGCCTCCGCCGGGAGGCCCCGGAATTGACGCATGCCCCGGCCGGGAGGCCCCGGAATTGACGTATGCCCCGGCCGCGCGGGCGCGTCCCGCTGCGCTCCGGTGTTGCTCCCTACCGCGAGAACCCGAACCGGTAGGCGGCCGCAATCCGCAGGCTGCGACCCGGTTGCGGGACCACCGCCGGGAAGACGGCGTAGTACTCGTCCGTGAGGTTGTTCAGCGCAAGGGTCCAGTCCACCCCGGCGAGCGGCCCACTGTCCGGGGCGAAACGGAGGAATAGATCCAACACCCGGTAACCGGGCGCCTCCCCGCCGGCGTCGGCCGAACGGCTGGCCGCCAGTCCCCGGGTCCGGCTCCCGGCGAGCGTCGCCCGGCCGCCGACTTCGAGGTCGAGTGAGGGGATCCGGGTGCTCGCCATCAAGTGCAGTGCGTTGGCCGGCGCCCGGCCGAGGGGCTCGCCGGTCTCGACGTTCTCGGTGTCGAGCACCGAGCCGCTCGCCCGCAACCGGAGCCGGGGCCGGTCGTAGAGCGCCGCGCCCTCACAGCCCCGCAGCCGGGCATCGAGCGAGACGTTGAGCGTGGAGCCCTGGAGAACCGTGAGGCCGGTCACCGGGTCCACCTCGAGCGCGAAGGCCGGATCGGCCACGATGACGATCTGGTCCACGTAGTCCCCCACGGTCTGGTCGAAGCAGGTGGTCTCGAACGTGAGCGCGTTCCGGCCGCCCCGGAAACCGGCTTCCCAGGAGACGCCTTTCTCGGCGCGCAACTCCGGGTCGGGCCGGAAGTAGTTCAGTACCTGAACCCCCGATCCCACCGGGAACTGGAAGTGGAGGCCGTCGGCGTAGAGCTCGGTCAGGCTCGGCACCCGGAAACCCCGGGAGGCCCCGACCCAGACGAAGGCGGCGTCGGTCAGCCGGAAGCCGGCGGTGGCGCGGGGCGATGTCTGTCCCTCATCGCGGGCAGGGAAGCGGTCCGCCCGGACGCGCCAGTTGTCGCGCCGCAGGCCGAGCGCGAGCTGGAGGCGGTCGCGGACTTCCGCCTCGCCGTAGAGGAAGGCGCCGAAATACGAGGCCTCCGCATCCGGGAACTGGAGCCGCGGCGCCCCGTCGCGGGTTCCGGATTGCGTGTCGCGGTAGGTCTCGGCGCCCAGGTTCAGGGTGAAGCGGACATCGTCACTCCACCGGAAGCGCGAGCGGTTGTGCGCCTCGAAACCGAGGGTCTCGAACGCGGTGTCGTCGCGGCGGGTGCGGACGCGCATGTCCTCCCCGACCTCCACCTGGTTGCGGTACCCGAGCACGGAGAGGTCGAGCCAGTCCGAGGTCTGCGACCTGGTCCGGAAACTGGCGCGGAGCGCCTCGAAGCGCGTGTCCCGGTCCACGAGGGTGCCGGTGAGGTCGTTCGCGTTCGTGGGTTCCGCGGCCTGGTTGTCGAATCCCTGCCACGAAACCTCCCAGCGGGTCGTCGCGCCCGGGGTCCAGCCGAGCTTCACTAGGCCGTTCCGCAGTTCGTCCTCGGTGTTGGGAATCGTGTCTCCGTTGCCGTCCCGGATCGGAGCGCGGGTGCCTCCGAGGCCGACGTTGGCGAGGGCGTCCAGGGTCTCGCCCGCGGCGAATCCCGAGAAGGACTGGATAAGGTCGCCTCCGTTCGACTGGTAGCCGACCCGGTAGCGGCCGCCGAACTGTTCCCCCGTCTCGAGCAGGTCGCGGGCGCTGCGGGTGGTCAGCGACACCACGCCTCCCAGCGCCCCGCTGCCGAAGACGGCCGAGTTGGCCCCGCGCAGAACTTCGACGCGCTGCAGGAGGTCCGGGTCCGTGAAGAACCGCCCGCCGTGCGCGGCGCCCCAGTTCTGCCGCCCCCCGTCCTGGCGGACGACGACCTGCTGATCGGCGAACCCCCGGATGGTGGGCGCTTCGGTGATCCGGCGAGCGTTGCCGGTGATGGAGATCCCGGGAATGCCCTCGAAGAGATCGATGAAGGTGCGGGCCGCCTCGCTGGCGAGTTCTTCTTCCGTCCGCACCGCGATCGCCGCGGGTGCGGTGAGGAGGGGGGATTCGGCGCGCGAAGCGGTCACCACGACCGTCTCGGAGAGCACCGGGAGAACCGGCTTCTTCTCGTCGTCGCGGGATTCTTCGTCGTCGGACTGGTGATCCCGCTCGACCGCCGGCTGCGCGGAAGCTGCAGGGACAACGGGCGCGAACATGCAGGTAGCGGCAAGCGTGGCCAGCCACCACCTCACCTTGCGGGTTGTCGGCGCCATAGGACCGGAAGGCTAGCCGGAATCCGTCACCGGTACGGGATGGGGAAACGGAGGCGCGTGCTCCGCCTCAGTAGCCCATCGCGGCGCCGTCTTTCCGCGGGTCGGAACCGCCCAGCAGCACGCCGTTCTCCCAGTCGATCATGATGGCCTGGTAGCCCCCGTAGGCCCCGAACCGGGTCACCAGGCTGTGTCCCATCCGGGAGAGGGCGGCCAGGTCGTCCGCGTCGACCCCGGACTCGATGCCGACCCCCGAGGCGCTGTGGCGGAAGCGCGCCATCTCTCCCGCCTTCTGCACGTGCATTCCGAAGTCGATCATGTTGAGCAGGACCTGGGTGTGCCCCTGGGGCTGCATGTCGCCCCCCATGACCCCGTAGCTGAGCCACGGCCTGCCGTCCCGGAAGGCCATCCCGGGCATGTTCGTGTGGAGGGCGCGCTTGCCGGGCTCGAGTTCGTTCGGGTGGCCCTCCTCGAGCGAGAACCCGGTGCCCCGGTTCTGGAGGGCGATCCCGGTGCCCGGCACCACCAGCCCGGAGCCGAAGCTGCCGAAGATGCTGTAGATGAGCGAGATGGCGTTCCGGTCCTTGTCCACCACCGTCAGGTAGATCGTGTCGCCGTCGTCGGTCATCCCCGGGGCCACTTCCCGCGCCGCCCGCTCCGGTTCGATGCTGGCGCGCCGGGTGGCCGCGTACTCCTTCGAGATGAGCGTTTCGACCGGGACCCGCATGTGCTCGGGGTCCCCGAGATAGGCGTCCCGGTCGGCGAAGGCCAGCTTCTTGGCCTCGATGAGGCGGTGGAGGTACGCCGCCGAGTTGTGGCCGAGATCCGCGAGATCGCCGTATCCCTCGAGGATGTTCAGCATTTCGAGGGCCACGAACCCCTGGGAGTTCGGGGGGATCTGGAAGATCTCGACGCCCCGGTAGGTGGTGCTGATGGGGTCCACCCAGGTCGAGTCGTGCGCCACGAGGTCATCCCGGGTCACGAAGCCGCCCTCCGCCTCCATGAAGTCGTGGATGGCTTGGGCGATCTCGCCGCGGTAGAAGACGTCCGTCCCCTGCTCGGCGATCTTGCGCAGGGTCTCGGCGAAGTCCGGCGAGCGGAAGACCTCCCCGTGTTCGGGGGCGCGCTTTCCGTCCACGAGATAGGTGGCCGCAGTCGCCGGATGCCGGGCGAGCTTGGACTCCGCCTGCTTCCACTGCACCGAGATGACCTCGGAAACCGGGAATCCCTCCTCGGCATGCCGGATGGCCGGTTGGAGCAACTCGCCAAGCGGGCGCGTCCCGAAGCGGCTCACCAGTTCCTCCCAGCCGTCGAGGGCTCCGGGCACGGTCACCACCAGCGGGCCGCTTCCCGGCATCCGGGTGAGGCCGTCGGCGCGGAGCTTCGCGGCGTCCGACCGCGCCCCGGCGCGGCCGGTGGCGTTCAGGCCGTGGAGCGTCCCCGTTTCCGCCTCGTAATAGAGCGCGAAGAGGTCGCCGCCGATGCCGCACATCATCGGCTCGACCACGTTCAGCACGGCCGCCGCGGTGATCGCGGCGTCCACGGCGTTTCCGCCCTCCATGAGCACCTGCAGGCCCGCCGCCGAAGCCAGCGGCTGACTGGTGGCGATCATGCCGTTCCGGGCGAGGACCGGGGAACGGCCGAGTTTCGTGTCCTTTGCCGGCCGGTCGGACGCGGTGGGCGCCGCTTCGAGGAGCGGCGCGATCATCAAGGACATGGAGAGGGGTAGCACAACACAAAACCGCATGAGCAGGGCCTCCGGGCGGGCAATCCTACGTGGTCACCTGGCGCGCTTCGCGATCCGGGCCCAGGTGTCCCGGAGGCTCACGGTCCGGTTCAGGACCGGACTCTCCGGCAGGTGATCCTCCGAGTCGGCGACGAAGTAGCCGAGCCGCTCCAACTGGATGCGGTCTCCGGGGTTCAGGTCGCGGACGGACGGCTCGATGCGTGCCTCGCGGTTCACCCGCATCGAATCGGGATTCAGGTCGTCCGTGAAGTCTCCGTCCCGTCCGGGTGTTTCGACGCCGAAGAGCCGGTCGTAGAGGCGGACCGTCGCCGGGACCGCGTGCCGGGCCGAAACCCAGTGGAGCGTGGCGCGCACGCGTCTTCCGTCGGGGGCGTCGCCGCCCCGGCTGTCCGGGTCCAGCCGGACCCGGATCTCGTCCACCCTGCCGCTTTCGTCCTTCGAGAACCCGGTGCAGGTCACCAGGTACGCATAGCGGAGCCGCACTTCCCGTCCGGGAGCGAGCCGGTAGAACTTCCGGGGCGGATCCTCCATGAAGTCGGCCCGCTCGATCAGCAGTTCCCGGCAAAAAGGCACCCGCCGCGCGCCGGCCGCCGGATCCTCGGGGTTGTTTACCGCGTCGAGAGTCTCGTCGTCCTCCTCCGGGTAGTTCTCGACCACCAGCCGGACCGGATCCAGCACTCCCATCCGTCGGGGGCTCGTCCGGTTCAGCTCCTCCCGGACGGCGTGTTCGAGGAGCGCGATGTCCACCGTGCTGTCCCGTTTCGCCACCCCGACCCGCTCGCAGAAAGCCCGGATGGCTGCCGGGGGCACGCCGCGCCGGCGCAGGCCGGCGATGGTCGGCATGCGGGGATCGTCCCATCCCGAGACATGGCCTTCCGAGACCAGCCGCAGCAGGCGGCGCTTGCTGAGCACGGTGTAACTGACGTTCAGGCGGGCGAACTCGATCTGGCGGGGCACGAACTCCGCCCGGCTCTCGGCGACGCACCAGTCGTAGAGCGGCCGGTGGTCCTCGAACTCCAGGGTACAGAGCGAGTGCGTGATTCCTTCGATGGAGTCCGACAGGGCGTGCGCGAAGTCGTACATCGGGTAGATGCACCAGTCGTCGCCGGTCCGGTGGTGGCCCAGGCGGCGGATCCGGTAGAGGGTCGGGTCGCGCAGGTTGAGGTTCCCGGAGGCCATGTCGATCCTGGCCCGCAGCACGTGCGTCCCGTCGGGAAACTCTCCCGCCCGCATGCGGCGGAACAGGTCGAGGTTCTCTTCGACGGCGCGGTTCCGGTAGGGGCTCTCGGTTCCCGGGGTCTCGAGCGTCCCCCGGGTCTGCCGGACCTCCTCCGCGCTCAGGCTGTCCACGTACGCCTTGCCGCGGCGGATCAGCGTCTCCGCGAACTCGTAGAGTCGGTCGAAGTAGTCGGAAGCGAACTTGCGGGGACCCTCCCAGCGGTAGCCCAGCCAGCGGACGTCGGCGGCGATGGATTCGACGTAGAGGGCCTCTTCCTTCGCCGGGTTCGTGTCGTCGTAGCGCAGGTTGCAGGTTCCGCCGTTCTCGGCGGCCACCCCGAAGTTGAGGACGATGGACTTGGCGTGTCCGATGTGCAGGAAGCCGTTCGGCTCCGGAGGAAAGCGGGTGCCGACCCGGCCGCCGTGTTTCCCGGCCGCCCGGTCGGCCGCGACGATGGCCCGGATGAAGTCGGGCGGCGGATCGGTTCCGGGCGCGGAGCCCGGTCGCTTCACCGCTTCGCCATCGCCCTCCTTGCCGCGCACCGCTTTCATCGGACCTCCGGACCTCCGCGCCGGTCGTCCCGGACGAAACGGTCGCGGGCGGGCATCTGGATCCGGGGCAGCGATTCGGCGTCGAGGAAATCCCCGGGGCCGAGCAAGCCGTTCAACTGGAGGATGAACGCGGTCAGGGCGTACACGTCGTCGGGAGGCAGACTGCCGGGCGCCGCCTGCGGCATCGCCCGCCGGATGTAGTCGAAGAGCGTGGTCGCGTAGGGCCAGTAGCTGCCCACCGTGATCCGATAGCGCCGATCCTCGGAGAAGGGGAAGCGGTCTCCGGGGACGCGGCCGGCGAGAGCCTCGAACTGGGAGCCCTCGCCGCGCGCGCCGTGACACTGGACGCACTGCAGGCGGTAGAGGGTTTCGCCCCGTTCCACCGAACCGCTCCCCGGCGGCAGGCCTTCGCCGTCCGGTCCGATGTCGATGTCCCAGGCGGCGATCCGTTCCGGGCTGGCGGCCTCGCCGAAGCCGAATTCGGGGAGGTCCTCGATGTTGGCGAGGCCGTCTCGGCGAGCCGCCGCGAGTGCTTCCAGCTCCGCGTCGTTCAGCAGCCCCGGCATCCCGGGGTGGAGTTCGGGTCGGGGCAGCGAGGGCGCCGCTTCGGACGGGACCGGCGGGACGGTGTCTTCCCCCGTGATGGCTCTCGGGGAGTCGTTCCCGGACTCGGAAGAGCACCCGGCCAGCACCAGGAGGAGCGGACCTGTTGCCGCCCATCTGCGAACCATGAAGTCGGCCCCGGGGACTTCCGCGCGCTTCCTCCGCGGACCGTCAGCCCGCAAAGAAAACCTGTCCGTCGGGCTCCACGCGCCAGGAGCGGATCTGGTTGTAGTGGTAGCGGGTATAGGCCCCGCGGGCCTCGAGGAGTGCGGCCCGGGTGGGCTGGACGTACCCCGACTCGTCCGTCGCCCGGCTCATCAGGATCGCGCTCCGCCCGGTCCAGTTCCACAGCTTGCGGAATCGGACGTGGCATTTCGGAAGCACCGGGTCCTGGAGTTCGGCGTCTTCCCAGGTGTCGCCGCCGTCGGTCGAGATCTCCACCCGGGTGATGCGCCCCCGGCCGGTCCAGGCGATACCCCGGATCTCCCACCAGCCCGGCCCGCCGAGGCGCTCGGGGAAGGTCGGGAAGGTGATCAGCGACTTCGCGTCCATCGTGAAGCTGAACATCCGCGCCTTCTCGCCAGGGAGCGGGTCGGTGTACTTGGACGTCTCCTCGCGGGTCATGAACGGCCGGTCCGACAGTTTCAGCCGGCGCAGCCACTTGATGCTCGCGTTTCCCTCCCAGCCCGGGAGGAACAGCCGTGCGGGATAGCCCTGTTCGGGCCGCAGCGGCTCGCCGTTTTGGGCATAGGCGACGATGGCGTCGTCCCATGCTTTCTCCATCGGGACGGAGCGCGTCATCACCGCGGCGTCCATCGCCTCGGCGAGGAACCAGGTGGCCTCGGGGCGGGCGCCCACCTCCCGGAACAGGAGCTTGAGCGGCACGCCGGTCCACTCGCTGGTGCTGGTGAGGCCGTCCATTTCCTGGGGGCTCAGGTTCGGGAAGCGCCCCCGGTTCTGAAAGGCCGTTCCTCCGTTCCCGGAGCATTCGAGGAACCGCAGCTTCGATTCTGCGGGGAAACGCTTCAGGTCGGCCAGGGTGAACGTCTGCGGGCGTTCCACCATCCCGTGGATGAGCAGTTCGTAGCGCTCCGGGTCGATGTTGGGAATGCCCGCGTGGTGCCGTTCGAAATGGAGGTCGGCGGGGGTCACGATCCCCTGGAGGTATTGGAGCGGCGTACGCGACGACGAGGAAGGCTCCAGTACCCGGACGAGCCGGCGCGGGGTCTCGAACGCCGAGCGCTCCCCCAGCGGACGGGGCACCAGGCCCTGCATTTTCGTGGGGTCCTCGGGTGCCCGGGGCCGGGGCTGCGGAGCATCCCCCTGCTGGGCGCCCGCGACCGCTCCGGCGCCGACGGCGGCGGTGCCGAGGGCGCCCGCGAGCAGTTCGCGGCGCGAGGGAAGCCCGCCGTTCTCCCGCTTCTTCGCCATGGCCCGGATTATGGCGGATTTGGGCGAGTCGTTTCGGGTCGCCGGGTGGTCCCGTTGCTAGAATCGTGCGCCCTCCGCCCCGGACTTGCGTCTCCGCCCGAGCCGTATCGATCCGGTCGCGGCGGCTCCAGGAGGGAACTTGATCGTGCAGAGTGTTCATTGGACCGCCCGGAAAGCGGGCCTGTTGGTGCTGGCGGCCGCGCTGCTGCTTCTCACCGCGGCGCCGGCGCTTGCCCAGCGGGGCGCGATTCGCGGGAAGATCACGGATCCGGACGGCAATCCGGTACCGGACGTCCAGGTCTCCATCGTGCTGCTGGACGGCGGTGGCAGGCCCATTCGGGTCAAGACCAACGACAAGGGAGAGTTCCTCCGGGCCGGCATCCCGGTGCAGATGTATCGGGTGTCGTTCGAACTCGAGGGCTGGGAGCCGCTGCAGGCGATGGTGACCGTCTCGAACGGGGGCCAGAGCATCATCAACGAGACCCTGCATCCCCTCCCGGAGGGAGTGCTGAGCCAGGCGCAGGCCGACCAGGCGAACGCGCACCAGGCGGCGGCCCAGGACGCTTTCCAGGACGGTGATTTCGCGCGGGCCGTGACGGAGTGGCAGGGCTTTTTGGAGCTCCTCCCGAATGAGGCCCCCGCCCACTTCAACCTGGCCGCGGCGTACGAGCGGGCGCAGGATTTCCCGGCTGCCATCGAGGCATACGAACAGGCCTACGCGCTCGACGAGTCGATGCTCGAGGCGATCATGGCGGTCGGGGACCTGCACGGTCGGCAGAGGGAGTGGGAGCCGGCCCTCGCAGCCTTCGACCGGGCGATGGAGCTCGTCGAGGGGAACGCTGTGAACCTCTTCAACTACGCCGTCTACGCGAGCAACGCGGGCAAGGTCGAACTGGCGGACGAGTTCTATGCCAAGGCAGCGCAGGCCGACCCCGAATTCGCCCCCGCACACCTGCAGATCGGGATGGCGAGAGCACGTGAGGAAGACCGCGAAGGAGCGATCGCCGCCTTCGAGCGGTTCCTGGAGTTGGACCCGGACGGAGCACAGGCGGTCATGGTCCAGGAGATCCTCGACCAGCTCCGCAATCCCGGCTCGTAACGGCCGGCGACGAATGGGACGCGCCAGCCTGCCTGCGTTCCGGCTCCGCGCCGGAGCCCGCCGCGGGTTCTGGGCGTTCACGGCGGCCACCCTGGTTGCGCTCGGTGCGTCGGCCCGGAACGAGGGCTTGCGGGTCTTCATTTCCGCCGACATGGAGGGCCTCAGCGGCATCGCCCATTCGGAGATGACGTCGGCTTCCGGCGCGGAATACGGCCGCGGCCGCGATCTCATGATGAGCGACGTGAACGCGGCCATCCAGGGGGCGCTGGACGCCGGCGCCACCGAGATCCTGGTGAACGACAGCCACGGCAGCATGCGCAACGTCCGGGTCGAGCAGCTCCTTCCGCCGGCGCGGCTGATCAGTCACAACTCGAAGCCGTTCGGCATGATGCAGGGGATCTCCGCGGACTTCGACGCCGTGTTCTTCATCGGCTACCACGCCCGGGCCGGCAATCCCGACGGACTCATGGCCCATACCGGATCGGGCGCATCCATCCGCGAGATCCGGGTGGGCGGCCGGCCGGCCGGCGAGGGAGACATGAACGCCCTGCTGGCGGCGCACTACGGCGTCCCGGTGGCGTTGGCGACCGGTGACGAAGCGTTCGCGGAGGAGCTCGGCGAGCTTCTTCCGGACACCGAATTCGTCTCCGTGAAGCGGGCCATCCGGCGGACCACCGCGGAACTTCTGCATCCGGAAGTCACCGCGGGGCTGATCCGGGAAGCCGCGACCCGGGCGCTCGAGTCCATCCCGGAGCCGCTGCCGGCGCCGGGTCCGCCCGTCGCGATCGAGATTCAGTACACGCGGGCCGACCTGGCGGAGATCGCCTCGCTGCTGCCGCAAATCGAACGAATCGCCCCGGATACGGTGCGCTTCGAAGCCGGGGACATGGCGGAGGGCTACGCCATCATCCGTGTCCTTTACCGCAATCTGTCCGAGTGAGGAGACGCCCTCAAATGTCCCGAACGAACCGATGTACCCCGCTGTTGATCGTCCTGGCCCTGCTGTTCGCAGCCGGGGCGCCCGCCTGGGAGGAAGAGGAAACGAACACCACCGATCTCGCCGTACCGCTGCACGCCAAGCTCGGCACCGTCAGCTACCCGGTGAGCGGCGCTTCGGAGCTGGGCCAGCAGTACTTCGACCAGGGCCTCCGGCTGGTGTACGCCTTCTGGATGGCGGAAGCGCGCCGTTCCTTCGACGAGGCGGCGCGTCTCGACGACAACGCAATGTCCCACTGGGGTCGGGCGCTCGCCTACGGGCCCTACCTGAACCAGGGGTCGCCGCCCGAGGATCAGCTCGAGACCGCCTGGGAAGCGATCAGCCGGGCTCGCGAATTGTCCGGGTCGGCGACCGAGAAGGAACAGGCGATGATCGAGGCGCTGGCCGCCCGCTACGCGGAGGATCCGGCCTCAGACCGCGAGCCCCTGGATCAGGCGTGGCACGAGAAGGCCCGCGCCCTCGCGGAGGCGTATCCCGACGACATCGAACTGCAGGTGCTCGCTGCGGCGTCCTACATGAACACCACCCGGTGGAACTACTGGGACGATGACGGGAAGCCCCTGAACGACGGCACCCTCTGGCTGGTGGAGCAGATCGAGCGCGCTCTGGAGATGGACCCGAACCACCCCGGCGCCATCCACTACTACATCCACGGGGTCGAGGCGTCCGACAACCTCGCGCGCGCGGTCCCCCACGCGCGGAACCTGCCCCGGACCATGCCGGGCGCCGCGCACCTCGTCCACATGGGCGCGCACATCCTGATCCAGACCGGCAACTACGACGAGGCGGCGGACTTCAACTTGGACGCGGCCGCGGTGGACGAGCTCTATATCGGAATGCCCGATCAGGAGGGCCGTTATCCGGTCGGTTCCTATCAGCACAACGTCCACTTCGCCTGGTCCGCGGCGCAGTTCGAGGGCCGCAGCGCGGTGGCGCTGCAGCAGGCCTACAAGCTGCGCGACAAGGTCCGGGTCCAGGTCGGCCCCAACCGGATCGAGGAGTCCTCCCGCCCGCAGCTCTTCCTCTCCATTCCGCTGTTCGCGCAGGCCCGCTTCGGCCGCTGGGACGACATCATGAGCGAGCCGCAGCCGCGCGCCGAGTACCTCTTCGAGACGGCCATCTGGCACTACGTGCGCGGGCTCGCCCACTCGGCCACCGGCAACGTGGAGCAGGCCCGGGAACACCAGAAGCAGGTCGCCGCCATCGCGGCTGACGAGAACCTCCCCGGAATGGGGCGGGTGTCGGCCAAGGACATGCTGCGCCTCGCCGCCACCGCGCTCGAAGCCGACATCGTTTCGCGCCACGAAACTCCGGAGCAGGCGATCTCCCTGCTCGAGGAAGCGATCAGTATTCAGGACAACCTCGCCTACACCGAGCCGCCGCCCTGGTACATGCCGATGCGGCAGACTCTGGGGGCGGTTCTGCTGGAGGCCGGTCAGCCCGACCACGCCGAAGTGGCGTTCCGCGAGGACCTCAGCGACTGGCCCGAGAACGGCTGGTCGCTGTTCGGACTGCTCGAATCGCTGCGCGCCCAGGGGAAGACCGACGAGGCCAACCGCGTGCAGCGCCGTTTCCTCAGGGCCTGGAGCCGGGCCGACGTGGTTCTCACCGCCGCCCGCTTCTAGGAGCGCGAGTACCGCCAGGAGCGCCGCTCTTCAAAGCGGCATCGCGGCCGCAGGCCGCGAAACTCCCCGACCGGGCGCGCCCTCGGGGGAGGCTGTTCTGGCGGGACAGGAGGGACGGGGTACCGCCACCCCCGTGGTGCGCCGCGCTACGCCGCGGAATAGCGTCGGGAGTTTCGTCCGCTGCGCGGGCGATGCCGGCCTGGAGGCCGGCGCTCCTCCCGTCCTCTTCATCGGGTGGGCATCTTCGCTTCGACTTTTCCACAACGGGCCGGTTCGTGAGAAAAAACCGGGCCGTTTTACGTCTATACACGGTGGAGGGCACGTCCATGAACGAACCGACCACCGAGACCACGCCGACCCCCGGGACCCCGCTGGCTGCCGAGGGGGGCGTCCCTATACTCCCGTGCATGGCGGGCAGGGCGAAGCGATGAGGAGCGCCGCGACGGAACCGCTCGCCGGACGGCGGAACGGGCGGACCCGCGAACCGCTCACCCGGACCGAGAGGATGTTCGTCACGATGTTCGTCACCATGTTCGCGTCGCTGGTCGCCGCGGGCGCGGTTGGGTTCACGTCGCTGAGCGGGCAGATCAGCGAGACGAACGGTCAACTGCTGACGTTGCAGCGCCAGATGCACGAAGACATCGGCGCGCTCCGGAAGGAGATGCAGGAAGAGATCGGCGGGCTCCGGGAGGAGATGAGGGAAGAGATCGGCGAGCTCCGGAGCGGAGTTGGCGAACTCTCCGAGCGTGTCGCGCGGATCGAGACGTTCCTCCAGATCCATCACGGACCGCTCCCGGGCTCCTGACCGAGGCGACCAGCAGCGCCGGTGAGGAGCGCCGGTCTTCAGACCGGCATCGCGGCCGCAGGCCGCGAAACTCTCCGCGCCATCGCGCCCCATCGCGGGGACCCGAAACAAGGACGGCGAAGCGGAGGAAGCGCCCGCAGTGGTCGCCGCGCCATTCCCGTTGGGCGAGGGTGCCATGCGGCGAAAGGAAGCCCTGGAGTTTCGCCCGCTGCGCGGGCGATGCCGGCCTGGAGGCCGGCGCTCCTGCGCGGGCGATGCCGGTGTGAAACTCCGGCGCTCCTTGCGGTCCTGAATTCGTGTTGGCGATGCTCGGGCTTCAGGCCTGCCCCGCTCCCGAACCGGTCTGTGCCGCCGTTGGCAAGGTGATCACGAATTCGGCGCCGTTCCCGACCTCCGAGTTCACCACCAGGGTGCCGCCGTGTCCCCGGACGATGTCGTGGCACAGGGAGAGGCCGAGACCGGTGCCCTTGTCCGTGTCTTTCGTGGTGAAGAACGGCTCGAAGATCTTCTTCAGGTGTGCCTCGGGAATGCCCGGCCCGTTGTCCTTGATCCGGACCTCGATCTCGCCGTTCTCCTTGCGGCTCGTGACCGCGAGTTCCGGCTGGTAGTTGGGGTCCGAGTCCTCGGCAAGCTGCTTTTCGAAGGTGGCCTGGCAGGCGTTCGTCACGATGTTCAGGAACACGCGGCTGAGGTCCTGGGGCACGGCCTCGATGGCGCCCACGTCGTCCGCGAAGTCCTTCTGAATCGTCATCTGGAAACGGCTGTCCACCGCGCGCATGGAATGGAAGGCGAGGGCGATGTACTCCTCGAGCATGGCGTTGATCTCCGTGGGACGCCGTTCTCCACCTTCCTTCCGCGCATGTTCCAGCATGCCGTAGACGATGGAGCTGGCTCGTTTGCCGTGGTGAACGATCCGTTCGAGGTTGCCGGAGAGGTCGCTGCTGATGTCGTCGATCTCCGCGACCGACTCTTCGGGAACGCTTTCCTTGACGGTCTCCAGTTCTTCCTTGAGGTCCTCGAGCAGTTCGCTCGAAACATCGGCGAAGTTGTTGACGAAGTTCAGCGGGTTCTTGATTTCGTGCGCGATGCCCGCGGTCAGTTGACCGAGGGAGGCCAGCTTCTCCTGCATCACCATCTGGTCCTGCGCCTTTTCCAGGTCCTCGAGGGTCTTGGCCAGTTCCTCGTTCTGAGCCTCGACGCGGGTCGCGAGTTCCTCGACCAGGTTGAGGCGCTGAACCTCGAGGGCGTGCTGCCGGAAGACTTCGAGCGCCTGCGCCATCTGCCCGACCTCGTCCTGGCCCCGGACTTCGATGCGTGTCTCCAGATCCCCGCCAGCCATCCGGCGCATGGCGCGTGACAACGCGGTAAGGCGGGCGACCAGGAAGCGGCCGACGAAGAGCCAGAGAATCAGCGCGGCGCTGCTGATCCCCATCACGTTCAGCGCGACCAGCAGCGATCGGCCCAGGTTGAGCGCCGCTTCCGACTCCTCGGTAGCTTCGAGCGCCTCCTGCTCCAGTCCGACCGTCAGGGTGCCCACCGCCACGTCGAGCGAATCGGTGATGGTTTCGTTCCGCTCGAGATAGGCCAGCTGGTTGCGAAGTTCGGCAAGGTACTGTCGGCGGACCGGAAAGGCGCCGGAGTCGCCGAGCCCGAGCTCATAGATGGCTTGCAGTGTCTGCCGCAGTTGTCGGGGGGCCCGGTCCCCAAGCGCGTCCAGCGCCCGGAAGGTGCCGGCGGTGGCGGCCCGAAATCTCTCGTCGAGCGTCTCGACGAGTTCGAGGTCGTCCTGGACCACCACGTCGCTGATCAGGCTGCCGGCCAGGTTCCCGCGGGCGTCCACGGTGCTCAGCGCATGCTGGCGGATGACTTCCTCCTCCGAGCCCCGCACCTCGAGGGGCGCCGGATCCTCCTCGAGTTCCCGGAGGCCGGTGGCCATGTAGAACACCTGGTCGTCCAGCAAGGGACCCACGAGTTCGTTCAGCTCCCGGGTTCGTTCGACGGACTGTTCCTGAATCCGGCTGAGTTCTTCCTGGAGGGTGACGCCGACCTCCACCGAGGCCTGGATGTTCCGCAGGTTGCCCGCGAGGTCCGCCGAAAAGGTCTGGAGCCCCGCCGTTCGCTCACCGCCGCCGAGTTCGGTGGACAACTCCATGATGCGGGCCGCGGACTCGAGGAGGTCCAGCCCGCTGGGGTCCTCCGCAGAGCCTCCATCGTCCGGGTCGCTTCCCAACTGGCGGTTCCTGGCCTCCGCCACCAGACGGGGCGCAGCGGCCGCCAGGTTCGTGGCGAGCTGTCCGATCTGCACCGCGTTGGTGAGGGAGGGAACGTGTTCCGTATTGATTTCGCGCTGGATGCGGCCCACCTGGAAGAACGCAACGAGGGCGATGATGCTCGCCACCAGGGTGAACAGGATGGCGGCGCCGAGGCCGGCCGCGATCTGGACCCGGAGGCTCCGGCGCAGCGCGAACTTCCGGCGAAACCAGCCGCCCGCCGGGGAGGGCTCGGGGGAATCCGCCGGTTCGCCGCCGGCGTCCGGTTGCGGATCGGGTTCCCTGGCGGTTTCCTCGCCATCGCTTCCCCTGGCCGAAACCGGACTCTTCACCGACAGCGCTTCGCGGAGGGCGCCGACGATCGAAAGGCCGCCCGACTCCTCCGTTTCTTCTTCCGACCCGGACGGCGATGCGGCGGCTGCGGGACTCTCCTCGGGCTCCGTCGTGACGTCTGGCCGGTCTTCGGAGTCCTTCTCGGTCATCCCTTTACCTGAGCGAGGTGAGGGGCCTCAGCGTGCCGTTCGCTTCGATTCGAGTCAGGAAGACGCGGTCGGAACCCTGTGTGTCACCGGGTCCGTACGTCAGCGAGAAACCGCCGAAGTCCAGGTTCCGGATCGTGGCGAGCGTGTCGAGGAAGCCGGCGCGGGTGAGATCGGGACCGGCCCGGTCGAGAACCTCGCCTGTCAGACGGCCCACGATGTAACCCTCAAGGGAGACGAAGCTGGGGGGGGCTCCCCGCTCCTGCCGCCGGAGCGCATCGCGGTAGTTCCGCACCACCCGGAGGGAGTTGTCTTCGGGGAAGGGAACGACCTGGGTGATCAGCACCCCTTCCCCGGCCGGTCCGAGATCGGCGGCGAGCGCTTCGCTCCCCACGAAGGAGATGTTGATCAGTAGGGGGTTGAAATCGATTCGCCGGGCCCAGCGGACGAACTCCGCCACCGGGCGGTAGGCGCCGATGATGATCACCGCTTCGGGATTCGCCCGGCGCAGTTCGAGCACGGCGACCTTGACGGCCGTCGTGTTCCGTTGGTACGCCGCCAGGCCGCTCAGTTCCCGCCGCCGGGTGGCGAGCGCCATCCGGACGCCCGTCAACCCCGCATTCCCGTAGGAGTCGTCCTGATAGAGGACGGCGATTCGGGAAACACCCAGGTCTTCGATCAGCCGTTCGACCATCTCGTCGGTTTCCTGGAAGTAGGAAGCGCGGATGTTGACCGCGGTGGGCGCCTCTTCCGGCTGGCGCAGGAACTCCGCGCCCGTGAACGCGCCGATGTACGGGGCGCCGGCCTGAGCCGCCACCGGCTCGACCGCCCGCGACGTTGGCGTTCCGACCGGGCCGATCAGGGCAAAGACGCTTTCTTCCTGCAGCAGCCGGCGGGTGTTCGTGAGCGCCGCCTCGGGCTCATAGCCGTCGTCGACCGAGACCAGTTCGAGCTGGCGGCCGTGTACTCCTCCCCGGCGATTGATCTCGGCAAACGCGGCCTGGATGCCGAGCCGCATGCCCTGCCCGAGGGCGGCGGCAGGGCCACTCAGCGCCGCCGACTGTCCGAAGAGGACGCGGTCGGGGCTGACTCCGGGGGTCGGTTCCTCCTCCTGAGCGAACGCGGGAGCCGAGCTTCCCGGCGCCAGGGCCCCGGCCAGACAGAGAATGGAAATCCAGCGGAGCCGGGACCGGCGATCGGACACCGGTGACGGGCCCTCCACCCTAGAACCGCGCACAGGCTGCTAGTTTCCGCGATAGGCGAGCGTCAGGCAGGTGATGTCGTCCGATTGATGTTCACCGCCCGAGAAGACCCGGACCGCCTCGATGACGGTCCGATTGATTTCTTCGGGGGATCGGTCGGCGACGCCCTCCAGAGTTTCTTCGAGGCGATGGTTCTCGAACAACTCCTTGTCGGGAGCCTCGGCCTCGGGCACGCCGTCCGTGTACAGGAACACCCGGTCTCCCGGTTGGAGCTGGACCGTGTCCTCGGTGTAGGGGAAGTCGGGCATGACCCCGAGCGCGATGCCCTGGGTGAGGGGCAGTTCCTGCGGCTTCTCGCCGGAACGGACCAGGTACGGGGCGCAGTGCCCGGCGTTCGCATAGGTGAAGGTGCCGCTCTGCGTGTCGAATACCCCGAACAACAGGGTCACGAACATGGCCCGCTCGTTTTCCTCTCCGAGCAGATTGTTCACCTGGGTCAGCGCTTCGCCGGGAGAGAGCGCGCTCACCGCGTTCCCCTTCACGAGGGTTCGGCTGACCATCATGAAGAGAGCGGCCGGTACGCCCTTGCCCGAAACGTCCGCCATGACCACCCCGAGCTTTTCTCCGGGGAGGTGGAACACGTCGTAGAAATCCCCACCCACGTCCTGTGCCGGAGTCATGATCGCGTGCGTGTCGGCGTTCGCGGTGGATGGGAATCGCTGCGGCAGGATGGACATCTGCATGTCGCGGGCGACGCGCAGTTCCTGATGGAGCGCCAGCAGTTGGGCCCGATGCTTGAGCGCCTCGCGCATCATGGCGAGGTGGGTCATCGTCTTCTCGATGGTGAGTTCGAGATCCTTGAAGTCGATGGGCTTGGTGACGAAGTCGAAAGCGCCGCGGTTCATGGCGGTACGGATGTTCGCCATGTCGCCGTACGCGGAGACGACCACCGCGCGGCACTTCGGGCGAATGGTCCGCAGCTCGTTCAGCAGGGTCAGACCGTCCATCCGGGGCATGTTGATGTCGGTCATGATGAGCTCGATTTCCGGGTGGTCTTCGAGGGCTTCCAGCGCCTGAACCCCGTCGTGCGCGAACACGAAGCGCATCTCGTCCTTGCGGATGCGGCGCCGGAACCTCTGGCGGATCAGCGTCTCGAGATCTGGTTCGTCGTCGACCACCAGGATCGTGCATGGGTCAATCATCAACTTGAAATTATCTCACGTCGCGGCTATGGCTCCGGGCGGCAGGGCTCCAGCGGCGGTTGAAGCCCCGATCGGGTTCCGTTACGTTCAGGTTTTCCTGGCGGAAAGGGGCCCTCAATGAAGAACGGGACAGTATCGCGTCGTCATTTTCTCGGAGCGTCGGCGGCCGCCGTCGGCGCCGCCCTTCCGGGCGCGGTGCTGGCTCGAGCGGCGGCCGGCCAGCGGCCGGTTCCTCCCCTGCCGCTCGGAGACCTCGCGCCCCCGGCGAGCCCGGGCGAGGACTTCTGGTGGAAAGTGCGCTCGCAGTTCAACGTCGTCGACGGGATGGCGTTCATGAACAACGGCACCCTGGGTCCCACTCCGCGGGTGGTGGCCGACGAGGAAGCGCGGATCTACGCCGAGATCGCCGCGGATCCGACGAACGGCTACCGGCGGGCCGAACTGCACGAGAAGCGGGAGACGCTGGCCTCCTTCATTGGTGCGGAGCCCGACGAGGTCACCTACACCCGGAGCACCACCGAGGGCATGAACATTTTCGGGCGAGGTCTCGACTGGCGTGAAGGGGACGAGGTGCTCATGTGCACCCACGAGCACAACGGCGGCATCGAGCCCTACATCCACGCCCGCGAGCGGTACGGCGTAGCGATCAAGTGGGTGGACGTCCCGTCCCCTCCGGAGAGCCGGGACCAGATCCTCTCGATCTACGAAAAGGCGATCGGTCCCCGGACGCGGGCCATCATGGTGAGCCACATCACCTACGTGACCGGCCTGGTGATGCCGGTGAAGGAACTGACCGAACTCTGCAACCGGAAGAATCTCCTGCTCTCCGTGGACGGCGCCCACCCGCTCGGGATGATCGCCCTCGACATGAAGGACCTGGGCTGCCACCACTACGCCGGGGCCGGACAGAAGTGGCTCATGGCGGGCACCGGTACGGGCGTCTCCTTCATTCGGCGGGACACCATGGGCGACATCTGGCCCCTCATCGGCGCCGGCACCTACCGGGAGGACGGTGAGCGCCGTTTCCGCGAGGACTCCCGGAAGTACGAAAACACCGGGCAGCGCCACGTCCCGAGTCAGTACGCGCTGGTGAAATCGATCGAGTTCCAGAACGTCATCGGGAAGGAACTCATCGAGAAGCGGGTGCGCATGCTCTCGCGGCGCCTCAAGGAGGGTCTCCGGGAGATTCCCGGGGTCAGGCTCTGGACTTCCATGGGCGACGAACTCGCCGCCGGCCTCACGCTGTTCTCGGTCCACGACCTGCCGATGGAGAACGTGCAGCAGGCGATCCTGAACCGTGACCGGGTGTTCATCCGCACGATGAGCACCGGGAACCTCAACGCGGTGCGGGCCTCCACCCACCTCTACAACATGCCGCACGAGGTGGACCGTCTGATCGCGAGCGTCCGCCACATCGCCAACAACCCGACGCAGTACATGTAGCCGAACGCCGGGGAGCGTTCGGGAGCGCCGCTCTTCACCAGTTGCTGTGAAAATGCAGCCCGGCGGGTCGGCCAAACGACCTGATGGCGCCGCCGGGTGGGTAACCCCACCACGGGGGGGCACCCGCGGCGCGCC
>JAJDUD010000044.1 GCA_022826825.1 Acidobacteriota bacterium
CGACGGCTTCCTCCGCATCGGCTTCGGCGCCGAACCCGAGGTCCTCACGGAGAGCCTCGCCATCATCAGCGACATGCTCGCCACGGTCGCGCAGGAAACCGCCGTAGCGGCGTAGCAGAAACGGCTTGGAACGCCGACCTCCGGTCGGCACGCGCGGCGCTCCGCGCCGCGCACGTCGTAACCCCACCGAGCGGTACGGCGCACACGCCCAGGACCGCCGGCCTCCAGCCGGCATCGCTGCGCGCGAGCGCAGCGAAACCGCGACTCCTCCACCGTGCGGCACGGCAGAAACGGCTTGGAACGCCGACCTCCGGTCGGCACGCGGGCCGCAGGCCCGCAGGGCGCGCGGCGCCGAACCGCCCGAAGCCCGCGCCTACCCCGCCAAGTTGCCCTGACAGCATTTGGCGTCCTACCCGCGTACGTTTCGCGCTCCAAGGAAACAACCCATGCGAATCGCAACGTCATCCGTCCGAAGCATCCGAAAGCGCCTCCCCGAGGTCCTGCGCTGGCTCGCGGCAAGGAAACCCGACATCGTGGCGCTCCAGAAGATCTCCGTGTCCGAAGCCGCATTCCCGACCCAAGCTCTGGAGGACAGCGGCTACCACAGCGCCGCATTCGGCCCGATCTGCCAGAGCGACTACGGCGTTGCCGTACTGAGCCGGCGGGGGTTGCCGAAGCCCGAGGTCCGCTTTCGGGGCCCGCCCTGTCCGGAAGCGAATGGAGCCCGCCTGCTGACGGTGGACATCGGGGAAATACGCTTTTCGTCCGTCTACGCTCCGTACGGAAACCCGCGCAAGTACGGCAACAAGAAGGCCATCGACACTCGGGTGGCCTGGCTGGAATGCCTGCGCGCCCACGTTCGCGAGGAGGGCTACGCCCAGCGGCCGAGCCTGTTGTGCGGGGACTTCAACGTGCTGCCGGACGGCCGTCGTCCCAGACCCGGAAGCGCGTATAGCCAACGGGAACAGCAGGAATTGGCCCGGCTCTGCGAACTCGGACTCGTGGATCTCTACCGCCAGGCGCATCCCGACGGCAAGGACGGCTTCAACTTCGGGTTCCAGTGGCTTGAGGGAGGCACGTCGAGGCTTCACCTGGTGCTGGGCAGCAAGACCATGGCGGACCGCCTACGCGATGCCTGGGTGGACCTCGACTACCGAACCGAGGCCGCTCCCGTCGTCGTGGATCTGGACGGTGTGACCATCTGAGGCCGTTCGCGAGTTCGTCGAACGACGCTACCGAATCGCCGACCGATCCGCCGACTTCAACTCCTCGTACTCCCCGAGCTCGGCGCGCAAGTCCACCAGTTGGCTCTTCAGGGCCTCCAGTTCGGCCCGCACCAGCCGCGGATGCACGTCGGTGCGCTCGTGCGATGTCGCGTCGAACTGCTCAATCGCGCGGGCGAAGCCGACCGCCCTGTCTCGCGTGATCCTGTACTGCCTCTCGTTGGCAATCATGGCAAAGTCTCCAAATCGATCAGAACGACGCCCTTTCGATGCCATTCCGCCCTTGAGCCTCGTCGCCGTGGCGCTGATTGTCGAGCATTTGCCACCAACGACGGCACTAGGGGATGTGGCTAGGTCCAGGGCCCTTTAGGGCCCTAGACCCTGCCACCTCACCCGGACCCGGAACGCAGGCTTGACCAGTGCCCGACCTCCGCTCGGCACGCCGCCCGCAGGGTCACCCAACTCGGACCACAGATCATGGAGAGCTGCGGTAGGCGCATTCATCGCCCTGTGCCTTCAGAAACTTCTTGCAGAACTCCTTAAGTTGCCCGACGGTCAAGTTGCTCTTGCAGTCGTTGGTTTGCATGCCACAGATCCGAAAGACCGGTTCCTGGGCTACTGGATCTTCGTGATCCACGGTCGGAAGGAGGGCAAGATCTCTCCTGTACTTGATGCCCTCTTTCTCGGCCCTGTCGTTGTCGTAGTCGCCGATGAGGGGCCAGTCCAATCGCTCGCGCGTGTAGAAGTCCAGACCATTCGAATTCAGGACAGCTTCATGAATGAACTTCTTGTAATCGGACGTGGATATCTTCTTTCGCCGTCGCCTGCTATCGCGGCGGGCATGCGATCGCGCCTTGCGCTCCAACCACACGGCGTACTTTTGGCGGTTGATCTCCGTCCTCTCGAGAAACTGCGGCAGCTCGTACTTGATTGGCATTGGTACTCAAGTCCTCCTCGGACGACCAGTGACGCGCGCAGCGCAGAACCAGGTGACGCGGGCGTCCCGCCCCTACCCCGCCGGGACCGGCCGCTCGTCGTACCCCAGGTACAACTGCTTCGGCCGCGCGATCTTCTGCTCCGGATCCTCCAGCATCTCCTGCCACTGAGCCAGCCAGCCGGACATCCGCGGCACCGCGAACAGCACCGGGAAGAGCCCCACCGGGAAGCCCAGCGCCTCGTAGATGATCCCGGAGTAGAAGTCCACGTTCGGGTAGAGCCGCCGCCGGATGAAGTAGTCCTCCTGGAGCGCGATCCGCTCCAGCTCGAGGGCGATGTCGATCTTCGGGTTCCGCCCGGTGATCTCGAAGACCTCGTAGGCGGTCCGCTTGATGATCTTCGCGCGGGGGTCGTAGCTCTTGTAGACGCGGTGGCCGAAGCCCATGAGCCGGCGTCCGCCCCCCTTGACCTCCGTCAGGAAGGCGTTCACGCGGTCCTTGCTGCCGATCTCGGTGAGCATCTTCAGCACCGCCTCGTTGGCGCCGCCGTGGAGCGGGCCGTAGAGCGCCGCGGAAGCAGCCGCCGCCGAGGAGTAGGGATCGGCGTGGGAGCTGCCCACCCCGCGCATCGCGGAGGTGGAGCAGTTCTGCTCGTGGTCGGCGTGCAGGATGAAGAGCACGTCCATCGCCCGCTCGAGGACGGGATCGATGGCGGCCTCCTCACCGAACACCATGCGGAGGAAGTTCGCGGGGAAGCTGAGACTCGCGTCGGGCGCGACCGGGGCGAGGCCCTGCGCGCGCCGGTAGGTCATCGCGGCGAGGGTGGACGCGGCGGCGATGAGGCGCTTGATGTGGAACGCCCGGCACCCGGCGTCGGTCACGTTCTTCGAGTCGGGGTGCTGCGCGCCCAGCCCCGAGAGCAGCGCGATGAACATCGCCATCGGGTGCCCGTCCCGGTGGAACCCGTCGAGCATCCGGGGCAGCGGGTCGGAGACGGCCTGGAGGCCGGTGATCTCGTCCCGCCAGCGCGCGCTCTCCTCGGGCGTCGGCAGTTCGCCGTTCAGGATCAGCCAGGCGATGTCGAGGTAGCTGGAGCCCTCGGCGAGCTGCTCGATGGGGTAACCGCGGTAGCGGAGGATGCCCTTGTCGCCGTCGATGTAGGTGATCCGGCTGATGCAGGCGGCGGTGTTCTTGAACGCCGGGTCGTAGGCGGCGAGGCCCGGATCCTCGGAGTTCGCACGCACCTGGCCGAGCCCGGCGGCGCGGACGGCGCCGTGTTCGATGTCGAGGCGGTAGTCGGCCCCGGTGCGGGTGTCGGTGAGGGTCAGGGCCCCCTCGTCAAGAGGGCCGTCAGCGTCTGATCCGTTCTTCTCGATCAAGGGGGCGTAATTTTATGCGGAGGACGCGCCGAAACCGATGCTGGAAAAGAGAACGGTCCGAGACGGTTTGGAGGGCGGTTCGTGATGCCCGGGGAGCGCTTCGCCGACGTCGCCATCGTCGGCGGCGGGGTGATGGGCGCCTCCATCGCCGCGCATCTCGTGGAGCGGAAGGCGGGCCGGGTGGTGGTCTTCGAGCGCGAGGACCTGCTCGGCACGGGCTCGACCGCGAAGGCCGCCGGCGGGGTCCGGCTTCAGTTCACCACGGCGGCGAACGTCGCGCTCTCCCGGTATTCGATGGCGGAGATCCGCAACTTCAGGGAGCGGACGGGAGTGGACGCCGACTTCGCGCAGGACGGGTACCTGTTCCTGCTGAACTCGGAGGAGGACCTGCGGCGCTTTTCCGAGACGGCCGTGGTGCAGCGGGCGCTGGGCGCGCCGGTGGAGGTGATCACCCCGGAGGAGGCGGAGCGGATCCTGCCCGGAATCCGCACGGACGACCTGGTGGGGGCCACGTTCTGCGGCGAGGACGGGGTGGCGACCCCGGCGGCGCTGGTGGCGGGCTACGCGGCGCTGGCGCGGCGCGGAGGCGCGGAGCTCCGGCGCGGGTGCGAGGTGACGACGGTTGCACCGACCACCGGCGGCGGGTTCTCCTTCGTGGCCGGCGGCGAGCGTTGGGAGTGCGACTGGCTCGTGAACGCTGCCGGGCCGTGGGCCGGTCAGGTAGGCGCGCTGCTCGGGGTGGACGTGCCGGTCTCGCCGGTGCGGCGGCAGTTCTTCACGACCGAGCCCCTGTCATGGGCGCCGGAGAAGATGCCGCTCACCATTGATTGGGGCACCGGCGTCTATATGCACCTCCACAGCGGCGGAATGCTCATCGGCAACTCGGACCCCGACGAGCCGCCCGGGTTCTCCCAGACCCCGGATCTCGACTACCTCGCCGGGGTATGGGAGGACGCCGCCCGTCGCCTGCCGCGAGTCGAAGAGGCGTCCATGAAGACCCTCAACGCCGGCCTCTACGAGGTCTCCCCCGACCACAACGCCATCCTCGGCCCGGTCCCGGGCCTCCCCCGATTCGTGCTCGCCAACGGCTTCTCCGGCCACGGAATGCAGCACGCCCCCGCGGTCGGCCGGGCGATCTCCGAGGTAATCACCGACGGCGAGTCCCGAACCCTCGACATCACCGCATTCTCGGTCGCCCGGTTCGCGCGAGGAACCGGAACTCCCGAAGGAAACGTGATCTGACCGGGAGGGAGCGCCGGTCTCCGCTCGTCTTCGCCAGCGCGGTGGCCGCATGGTGCCACCCACCGCGGCGCAGCCCAGTGGCCCGTTCCAGATCCAGGAGCACGTCCTCGACAACGGCTTCACCATCCTGCTCGCCGAGGGCCACCGTCGGCCGCGGGTGGACGCCAACCTGGGGGTGCGGGTCGGCTCCATGATCAAACCGGTGGGGCAGCACGGCATCACCCACTTCCTCGAGCATGTGATCCATCAAGGAACGACCACCATCGGCGCCCGCGATCTGTCCGCCGAACTGCCCATCCTCCAGGAGATCCACGACACCGAGCAGGAACTCATCGGGGTGCACAGTCATTGGACGACGAGTGATCCCGGCTCTCCAATTCGCGGGGAACCAGTGAACGCCATCGCCAACCCGGGTCGCTCGTAGACCTTGGCGTGCCGGCGCTTCGTATGGTCAGGCAACGACCTGCTTACAAGATCTCGCGGTTGTGCGCACCGCAATTAGCTAGAGCTAGACTTGGACCAACTGCGGAAATGAAGAAGAAGAAACGCAAGAAGACGCCTCTTCTCCGGGGCCACAAGAAGCGTGGCACGCGATTTGTGCCACCGCTAATGGAGTTGGCTCCACTCGATACATCCATCAGCTATATACGCGACATGCTGCCCGAGCTCATATGGACTGGCCTATTGGATCACCGATTCGGGTACGTGCGAGCGGCACGAATACTGGAAAGCGTGTTTCGGATCACAAACGAGCTAATGGGTGCGAACACGAAGCGCAATTTCGCGCTAGTGTCTACTTTTGACGTGTTGAGTGATAGAGAGAAAGCCTCGCTTCGTCAACAATTTCAGCAAGAAGGAATCCTTGCGTTGCTGCAGTCATGCATGGCACCTCTCAACGTCCTTTACGACAATTGCCCATTGTTGTTCCTGGGACCTCCTGCTAGGACGTTTACCCAAGAGGGACTGGTGAAGGTAATGAAGGACTGTGTTAGTCGAACAATCGATAAGTATGAGACTCCCGGAGTCGTCCTTCATGCGGCTCCTCTAAGGTTCTTACTCATTACCAAGAGGCTCAAGGTCTCTAGTGACGTCAAGCTATCGGACCTCAATGCCGTCGTTGACTTTCCCGACTCTGAGGAGGCCAAGGTGGGAGCCGCAACGATCCGTTCTATGGCGATCGCGGTGATCGGACGCACGAATTTGGACCGCTCTTGGGCTCGTCGGTTCTGGAATCGCAACTCCGAATTGTCTCCATGTGATCTTGGGCAAAGGGGCGTCTCAAATGGCGATCAAGCCGGATATTGATTCTCGTATCGACGACTTCATAGCGGGGTACACGGATAATGTGCGATCTGGTTTTGATCGCAGATGGGCCTCAGTTACACCGGACATTTATGACAATAGAACTCAGGAATGTATCGGAGGATTGCTCTCCAGGCAAGCCGTTCTCACGATTGAGATGGCGCGTTCTCCATCCACTTGGAATGCGCACATAGCGCCTCTCTTCCTTCGATGCATGATCGATGGATACATAACTCTGGCATGGATTCTGGAGAAACCGAATGAACGAAGTGACAAGTATGTCGCCTATGGCTTAGGACAAGAAAAGCTGCACATTGAGTACATGGCGGAGGCACTGCGAAATGACGCCACACCATATGACGCAGAAAACTTGAAACGCGCAATCGAGTTTCGTAGAGCGTGGCTCAACAGTCAGCAATCGGATTTGACAACCGTGGTCAATGTAGGATCATGGGCCGGCATGTCAACGCGAGACATGGCAAGAGCGATCGGGAAGGAATCAGTTTACAAGCATGCGTATGTCCCGTTTAGTGGCGCTGTTCACAACATGTGGCAACATATTTCGATGTACAACTTGAAACGATGCCAGAATCCACTGCACAAATGGCACTTCGTGCCTGGAGTATGGCGAGCACCAACAGATCCCCACTTTATGTACACGTCGGCCAAATTCACATCGTTGTCGTACGAAGCGGTCGACGCCAAGATGAAACTAGGGTGCGCAGTTGTCCTGCCGGAAGTTTTCTTGCTACAACATCCGTTGTTCTCGACGGACAGCGGGAACGTGATGTGATCTAGGGGTCGAGTTTGTTGTTACGTTCCACGTTGTAGATGGGGTCTCAGGAGTCTCTGCGAAGGTTATTTGAGGCATAGGTGTTCTCTTTCTGCTCGATGAGAGAACTGACCCTGACGCAAATGGTGGGCGGCGGAAGTGTCGACCGGTGAATCGCCAGGGACCGAATGCTCTGAATTTCAGCGTGCACCGGGACGGGATCGTCCTCTAGGTCTAGGCGGGGGTATGCGGTTTGGCTGCGCCTCGCGCAGCGGTGCCGGTCTGGAACCGACTTCGCCACTTTCGGTGATGCGGAGGGTGGATGAAAGGCACCGAGCGGGAGAGGAAGGTTCGGAATAGGCTCAGGGAGGGCTCCGAAAGGACCACAAGTGGGAAAAAGCGCGTTTGAAAGGGTGCCAGAATCGCCCTCCGGTGGAAAGCGGTTCGGCGGGAATTGAGGTAGTGCCAAGTCCCTGGAAGCAGGGGGATTAGGGGCTTGACGCGGCCGCATCCGACCGGCGGCATCTTCGGTGCCGGTGCATGCTGTGGCCATTGAACTCCATCCTGACCCCGACGCACTCGTCGTAGGACCGCGCCCGCCCCCACAAACCTAGTGCCAGGCTGCGGTCACCCGATGTTGTAACGGCCTCTCTGTCAATGACTTACAGATCCCGATGCGTTCGTTTTGGCGAAGTGAGATCCAGACCGGCACCGCCCGCCGCCGGCGGGCGAACTGCACGATGCCCGCCACCCAGATAACGAGACTCTGGCCTCTTTCGCGCCCGGCGGGGTACACAGCGCCACGCGCACTGGGCGTGTCTCCCGATGGAGCCCGCCAGACCAGCAGCCTGATCACCCGGCGCCCCGGACGCATTGCCACGGGGAACCCGCCACTTCCAAAGTCGTTGGACCAACATCCATTGGACCAACATTCGTTGGACCAACATTCATTGGACCAAGGTTCGTTGAACCAACACTTGTTGGTCCAACAAACGTTGGAGTCCGACGCTTCAGCAGCCGCCGGCAAGTCCTCCCGGCGGGAGGACTCAGGCCGGTTCGCCCGATGCATCAGCTTCTGTTGACGAGAAGGGCCAACAGAGTCTGTACTTGAAGCTGGCCACTAGTAGCGAGAAGGCTGAGGTACTGCAGCGGCAGACGCCTACCGCCAATTTCGGCAACGTCGGCAGCCAGGGGAGCGCTGAAATGCCGGGAGGAAAAGGAGGCAGGGGAGCCCCAGGGTATAGGGTAGTGGTGTATCTGATCGGCGATACTGCGGGCGGAGACATCGGCTGACATCCGACAGCGGCCAAACGCCCTCCGTTCGGCGTCAACGCCGCTCGCGCAGAGTGGTGCGGGGAACAATCTGTCTACCGTCGACCGCTCAGAGTTGGCCGGGCTAGGCGGCGAAACGGTCGGCCGCGCGATCTGTCCGGCTTCGCTCTGGAGTGACCCAACGAGCAACACGCTTCGCGGGGCTGACTGAGCGGTCGGCTTTCGGTACCCTCTGAACCATCTCGATCAGCGTAATCAACATTGGACTAGGCGAGGTTCCGTTGACAATGCCATCGGACCGACCTCCAGAGGGACCAGATTCGAGATTCAGACGTTATGCTGACAAAGCGTGCCATTCTCGCTGAACTGACCAGCCACGAGTTGCGGGCGGCCATTGATGGCTTCGGCTTGGAGGTTGAGGATCGGAGGGTAAAGACTCAGCTTCTGGATGCGGTGGCCCGGTCTCGGAAGGCCCGGATCGCGGAGATCCTTCTCGGGCTTTCCCGGGACCGACTGAAGGAGTTGTGTCGGGGGTTCGATCTGGATAACTCTGGGCGGAGGAAGGCTGATCTCGTTGCGCGGCTCACGGGGTCCAGTTCCGGCGCTCGGCAGGGCGGGGAGGCTGTCGCCGAGGAGTCGGGCCCTGAGGAAACCGCGGTGGGCGGCTCGCCGGAGGTGCTGAGCGTTGCGCAGCTTGAGCGGCATCTGTGGTCGGCGGCGGACATTTTGCGGGGGTCCATTGACAGCAGCGACTACAAGTCGTTCATCTTTGGGCTGCTGTTCCTGAAGCGGCTGTCGGATCGGTTTGAGGAGGAGACCGAGAGGCTGATTGCGGACGGCCTTCCCGCCAACGTCGCCTGGACCGACCGGGATGAACACCAGTTTTTCGTGCCGGAACCGGCCCGGTGGGCCGCGATCCAGACTCAGGCGACGAACATCGGGGAGACCCTGAACGTCGCCTGTGCGCAGCTCGAAGAAGAGAACAGCGCTCTCGAGGGCGTGCTCGCCGGGGTTGATTACAACGACGAGCGGAAGCTGGGGGACGCCAGGAACCGGGATACGGTGCTCGCACGGCTGGTCCAGCACTTCTCGCAGATCTCGCTCCGAAATGACCGGATGGCCGAGCCAGACCTGCTCGGGCGCGCCTACGAGTACCTGATCGAGCAGTTCGCCGACGACGCGGGGAAGAAGGGCGGCGAGTTCTACACGCCGCGGATGGTGGTGAGGCTGATCGTCGAACTCCTGGCGCCAGCCGAGGGGATGCGGATGTGTGACCCGACGGTCGGCTCGGGCGGCATGTTGATCGAGTGCGCCCACTACGTGGAACGCAAGGGCGGCGACCCGCGAAACATGACGCTCCACGGCCAGGAGAAGAACCTGGGAACGTGGGCGATCTGCCGGATGAACATGCTGCTTCACGGGCTCCCCGACACGAAGATCGAGAAGGGCGACACGATCCGGGACCCGAAACTGGTCGAGGACGGGGAGTTGCTGCTCTACGACAGGGTGATCGCCAATCCGCCGTTCAGCCTCGACGAGTGGGGCCGCGAGGTGGCCGAGAACGACGGCCACGGACGGTTCCGGTACGGCATACCGCCTAAGACCAAGGGCGATCTGGCGTTCGTCCAGCACATGGTGGCCGTGCTGAACGCCTCGGGTCGTCTGGGCGTCGTGATGCCCCACGGCGTGCTGTTCCGTGGCGCTGCGGAGGGCCGGATTCGCAAGGGATTGCTACAGGATGACCTCTTCGAGGCGGTCATCGGTCTCCCGCCGAACCTCTTCTACGGCACCAGCATCCCGGCGTCCATTCTGATACTAAACCGCGGCAAACCAGCGACGCACAAGGGCAAGGTACTGTTCATCGACGCCTCGTTTGAGTTCGAGGAGGGGAGTAACCAGAACCGGCTGCGGATACAGGACATCGAACGCGTCGCCGGCGCCTTCCGTCACTACGCTGACTTAGCAAAGTACTCGCGCGCGGTACCGCTTGAAGAGATCCAACAGAACGACTGGAACCTGAACATCAGCCGGTATGTGGACACGTCGGAAGCCGAAGAGCGCGTCAACGTCTCGGAGGCCGTCCGCGAGCTCCGGCGCCTCGAGAGCGAGCGCATGAGAGCCGCAAGAAGAATGGATCAGTTTCTGGATGAACTCGGCGTCGGTTAGAGTGAATTGGTGCCCGGCTGCGCTTGCCTCGGTCGTCCAGGTGCGTCTTAGCAGCGTTGACAAGAAGACTACCCCCGGAGAGAGAGCCGTTCGGCTGTGCAACTATTCGGACGTATACGAGAACAGTGTTCTCCGCGCCAAGACGCATTACATGGAGGCCACTGCTACTGAGCGAGAGATTGAACGCTGCCAACTGCGGTGTGGGGATGTGGTCATCACGAAAGACTCCGAAACACCTGACGATATCGGCGTCCCCGCGGTGGTTGGTGAAGCAATAGCCAATCTTGTGTGTGGGTACCACCTCGCCATTCTCCGTCCGAACGAGCACCTTCTTCATGGTGACTACCTACGCTATGCGCTATCCACCGGTGCCGCAAAGCGACAATTCCGGATGTACGCCAACGGAATCACGAGATTCGGGTTGCGTTCCGCTGATATCGGCCGCGTTCGGATTCCTCTTCCCCCTGTCGTCGAGCAGCGGAAGATCTCCGCCATTCTCTCCTCGGTGGACGACGCAATCGAGAAGACGCAGGCGGTCATCGATCAGGTTCAAGTCATCAAGAGCGGACTGATGCAAGAACTGTTCACCAGCGGCCTTCCCGGGCGGCACACGCAGTTCAGGCGGACATCGATCGGAAGGATTCCCAAGATCTGGTCAGTTGATCGGATCGGTGACTTGGGTCAGGAAGGTCGGCCAGCTGTCAAGGCCGGTCCGTTCGGTTCGTCACTGAAGAAGTCGTTCTATGTATCCGCCGGATACCGGGTTTACGGCCAAGAGCAGGTGCTCGCAGGAGACTTGTCACAGGGCAACTACTACATCGACGAGGAACGGTTTCAGTCGCTCAAGTCATGTGCGGTCAAGAGCGGTGACATTCTGATGAGTCTGGTCGGGACGTTCGGAAGGGCCATCGTCGTATCCGAGGACCATGAGCCCGGCATCATCAATCCGCGTCTCGTTCGATTGTCCCTAGACCCGCTCCTGATTCTTCCCGAGTTCTTTTGCTACTGGCTGCAATGTGTACAGACACGGAAGGCTCTAGCCGGGGCGGCACAGGGTGGCACCATGAGCGTGCTGAACACAGGAATAATCAAGACGCTCAGTCTGGGAAGGCCGCCGGTAGATGAGCAAGCGGAGATTGTGGCGGCCTTGAAGGCGATTGACCGACGCCTTGACCGCGAAGACGCAACAAGAGCAGCAGCCTCACACGTCAAGTCCGCCCTCATGTCCGTACTCCTCACCGGCGAACTCCGCGTCCCCCCCGACCTCGAGCCCGAATGACCCCGAAGTCCCCCGGCTGGGACGAACTCCACCTCTCTGAGAACCCCGCAGTCAAACTGCTCGAATCCCTCGGCTACACCTACATCCCCCCGGGAGCCCTCGAACAAGAACGCGCCAGCCTCAAGGACACCATCCTCGCCGGCCGCCTCGCCACCGCCCTCAAGCGCCTGAACCCTTGGCTCTCCGACACGAACGTCGCGAGAGCGGTCAAGACCATCACCCAGGTCCCCGCGGCCAGCCTCGCCGAGGCCAACGAGAAGCTCTACACCTCCCTCACCTACGGCAGCGCCCTCGAACAGGACCGCGGCGACGGACGGAAGAGCCACACCGTCAACTTCCTCGACTTCGACAACCCGAGGAACAACGACTGGGTCGTCACCCGCCAGTACAAGGTCCGCGGGACGAAGAAACACGTTATCCCGGACGTCGTGGCCTTCGTGAACGGCCTCCCCCTCGCCATCATCGAGTGCAAGAGCCCCACGATCGGCGACACCTGGAAGGCCGACGCGATCAAACAGCTCCGCCGCTACCAGGAAGCCGACACCAACTGGAAAGGCCTCGGAGCGCCGAAGCTCTTCGAGACCGCCCAGATCCTCATCGGCACCTGCGGCGAGCGCTCCGTCTACGGCACCGTCGGCACGCCGGCGCGCTTCTTCCTCGAGTGGAAGGACCCCTACCCGCTCACGGTCCAGCAGCTCGCCGACCGCCTTGGCCGCGCCCCCACCCCGCAGGACATCCTGCTCTACGGACTCCTCGAGCCGCGGAACCTCCTCGACATCGTCCGGAACTTCGTGGTGTTCGAGGTCGAAGGCGGTCGGACGGTCCGCAAGCTGACCCGCTACCGGCAGTTCGCCGCCGTGAACAAGGCGATCGAGCGCATCCGGACGGCCCGCAAACCCAGCGAGCGCGGCGGCGTCGTCTGGCATACCCAGGGGTCCGGAAAGAGCCTCACGATGCTCTGGCTCGCCCTCAAGCTGCGTCGCGACGCCGCCCAGCAACAACCGACCATCGTCATCGTCACCGACCGCACCAAGCTCGACAAGCAGGTCGCCGGCGTCTTCACAGCCTGCGGGTTCCCGAACCCGGAACGAGCCGACAGCGTCCGCCACCTGCGGCGGATCCTCGAACACCCGACCGGCAAGACGGTGATGACCACGATCCAGAAGTTCCAGGAGATCACCGGCCCCGGCGCGGCGCCCGGAACCGCCCGCGTCCACCCAACGCTGTCCGAGGCCCCCAACATCTTCGTGATGGTGGACGAAGCCCACCGCACTCAGTACCGGAGCCTCGCCGCCAATATGCGCGAGGCCCTGCCGAACGCCTGCTTCCTCGGCTTCACCGGCACCCCCATCGACAAGAAGGACCGCAGCACGCTCCGGACGTTCGGCCCCTACATCGACACCTACACCATCGAACAGGCCGTCCAGGACAAGGCCACCGTTCCGATCTTCTACGAGAGCCGGCTGCCCGAACTGCACGTCATCGGCCAGACCCTCGACAAGGTGTTCGATCATGTCTTCGCCGACCGATCCGACGACGAACGGGCCGCGATCAAGCAGCGCTACGCCACCGAACGGGCGATCGCGGGAGCTCCCCGCCGGATCGAGGCGATCTGCCTCGACCTGATCGACCACTTCAAGAACTTCATTCAGCCCAACGGGTTCAAGGCGCAGGTCGTGGCGACGAGCCGCCACGCCGCGGTGACCTACAAGGAAGCGCTCGACCGGCTCAACGCCCCCGAATCCGCACTCCTCATGTCGGCGGACCACAACGACGAAGCGCGGCTGGCTCGCTGGCACCTGAGCAAGCAGGAACAGGACACGGCCATCGAACGCTTCAAGGACAAGGACGACGCGCTGTCCATCCTGGTCGTCTGCGACATGCTGCTGACCGGCTTCGACGCCCCGGTCGAGCAGGTCATGTATCTCGACGCCGCGCTCAAGGAACACACGCTGCTCCAGGCCATCGCGCGCGTCAACCGCCCGCAGGGGGACGAGAAGACCTACGGCCTGGTCGTTGACTACTGGGGCGTCTCCGCGGAACTCCAGGACGCGCTCGCCGTGTTCTCGCCGAAGGACATCCGGGGCGCCCTCAAGCCGAACGTGGACGAACTGCCGCGCCTCGAGAGCCGACACGCCGCCGCGATGCGCTTCTTCCAGTCGGTCGAGGACACGTCCGACCTCGACGCCTGCGTGCGGGTGCTGGAGCCCGAGGACATCCGCGCGGCGTTCGATCTGGCGTTCCGCCGGTTCAGTCAGTCGATGGACATGCTGCTGCCGGACCGGCGCGCCCTGCCCTACCGCGGCGATCTGCTCTGGCTGGGCAAGATCCGGGGCGCGGCGGCGGCGCGCTACCGGGACGACCGGCTCGACCTCTCGGGCTGCGGCGAGAAGGTGCGGAAGCTGATCGCGGACGCCGTCGCCGCCGACGGCATCGAGATCCTGGTCAAGGAGGTGCAGCTCTTCTCGCCGGAATTCGACGAGAAGGTCGCGGCGCTCCGGACCGACGAGGCGCGGGCGAGCGAGATGGAGCACGCCATCCGGCACGAGATCAACGTGCGGATCGAGGAGAACCCGGTCTTCTACCAGTCACTCCGCGAGCGGCTCGAGGAGATCATCGAGCACCACCGGCTGGAGCGGATCGACGCCGCGGAGCAGCTCAAGCTGTTCGCGAGTCTCAAGGACGAGATCCAGGGGGAGCAGAGCCGGGCGCAGGACATCGGGCTGGACGCGCGTGGCTTCGCCATCTACGGCCTGCTGGAGCAGGCCCGGCCGCTGATGGTGGAGGAGAAGAAGTTCGAGTACAACGCGGCCAACCGCGACCTGGCATCGCTCATCGACGAATCGGTCGCCCCGTTCACGGACATCGTGGACTGGTGGGAGAAGGACGACGTGCAGCGGCGGATGCGGCGGGGAATCAAGCGTCACCTGCGCGCCGGCGGGCTGGGGTCCGAAGCCGTCGAGAAGCTCGCCACCGACATCGTGGATCTCACCAAAGTCCGGGCCGACTGATGAACGCCCCGGAAACCTCGGCCATCACCTGGGGCGGGACGGAACTGCCCTACGCCATCCGCCGCAGCGCCCGCCGGAAGAAGACGGTGGCCGTCACCGTGGATCCCGCGGGCGGAATCCTGGTCGTCGCGCCGGAGCGGGTCGCCACCGACCGGCTGGATGCGATCGTGCTCCGCCGGGCGAAGTGGATTGCGCGCCGGATCCAGCGCGCGGACACCTACGGGCCGTCGCTGGCGCCCCGCGAGTTCGTCAGCGGGGAGAGCGTGCTGTATCTGGGCCGGCACTACCGGCTGAAGGTGGATGCGGGGGAGACCGGTGACGCGAAGCTGCGGGGAGGGTGGCTGCACGTGCCGGCCCCGGGCGGGTCGGAGGATGCGGCCCGGGTCCGCGCGGAGCTCGTCGCCTGGTTCCGGCGGCGGGCGGCGGAACGGCTGCCGGAACGGATCGAGGCCTGGCGGGCGAAGGTGGGAGTGCCGATGCCGCGCGTCGTCGTGGCGGCGAACCAGCAAAAGCGCTGGGGCAGTTGCAACCAGCACGGGACCATCCGCCTGAACTGGCGGATCATCCAGGCGCCGATGCGGCTCGTGGACTACGTCGTCGTGCACGAACTGGTGCATCTGCGACACCGCGGACACGGCCGCGACTACTGGCAGGCGGTCGGGCGGGTCATGCCGGACTACGAGCGGCGGCGGCGGGACCTGAGGGAGCGGGGGTCGTTCCTGGTCTGGTAGCGGGTCCGACACGCCGTCCCGGCCGTCTCAACGGATCCGAGGGGCTGACGAGGCGACGTCACGCCTGTACATTTGCTCCGCCATGACAGACACCCCCAAGGTCTATATCGCCCGGGCCGGCCGTAACGGCGAGGACGAAGATCGGGCGCTAGACCAGAACCTTGCGATCATCGGTTTCCACGACGTGCCGTCGCTGGAGGCGGCCAAGGACTATGAAGCCATAGCGAAACTGGTGAACGACGCGCTTCCAGACGTAAAGCCCCGCGCCCTCACCAACTTCTCTCGCCAGCTCTCGGCCTTCGCACTCACGATGGGTCCGGGCGACTTCGTCGTCTTGCCCCGCAAACTCACCTCGCAAATCGCGATCGGCCAAGTGACGGGCCCATATGCCTACACCAAGATCGGTGGCGAACTTCGACATACCCGGGCGGTGGATTGGGCACGGCCCGACGTTCCGCGGACAACGTTCGCACAGGATCTGCTCCATTCGTTCGGGGCCTTCATGACGGTCTGCAACGTCTCACGGAACGATGCTGCGCGCCGCGTCGCGGCCGTGTTCGCCGGCAAACCCGACCCCGGACCGTCGACCAAAAAGAAAGGGACGCCAGAGCCCGAGCCGGATCCGTCGACTGACGAGCCAGATCTGGCACAGTCGGCACATGACCAGATCGTCGCGCGGATCCAGACGCGGTTTGCGGGACACGCCCTGGCTCGGCTCGTCGACGCGGTGCTCCGGGCGGATGGATGGGAAACGAAACTCTCGCCTGCCGGCCCGGATGGAGGAGTGGATGTCCTCGGCGGCCGGGGACCGCTGGGACTGGATGCACCTAGGCTCTGTGTACAGGTCAAGTCACAGCAGAGCCCGGCGGATGTGGAGGTGTATCGGGGGTTGCAGGGAACGATGCTGACCTTCAAGGCGGACCAGGGGCTGCTCGTGTGCTGGGGAGGCTTCAAGAAGAGCGTTCTCACCGAGGCGAGGCAGAGTCACTTCGTGGTTCGTCTTTGGGACAGTCGCGACCTCGTGCAGGCGCTCTACCGGAACTACGAAAGCCTGCCGGCTGAGATCCAGGCGGAACTGCCGCTAAAGCGGGTGTGGATGCTGGTTCCGGAGGAATCAACCGATTGACGGCGTTTCGCCGCGTGACGGCTTCCGGCTGAGCGCCGTCGCAGGTCTACCGCTCACTCACGACCGGAGTCACCTCGAACCCCAGCGCGGCGGCGTTTTCCCGAATCCGCTGGTCCAGCGAGAGGACGCTCAGGTTGGGTTGGACATCTCGGATCACCAGAGCCGTGGCGAGATGTATGGCATCGAGCGACCGAATCGGCTCCCGAGGGAAAGCACCGCGTGACCGATCCACGACCCTCGGCGTGATTCGATGAATCACCCAGGTGGCGGCGACGTCTTCGAGCCGAGCCCGGACTGCCGCCGCGTCTCCGAGATCAAGCTCTCCCACGGCGGCCAATCGGTGGAGCGTGCGGTCCGCCTCGACCAAGGTCAGGTCGGAGGTGAAAACGCCGGCGGCTCGCTGGAATGACCGCCAGACGGCGTCGCCTAGCGGCTGGCCCAGAAGCCAGGACAGGACGGCACTGCTCTCCGCGTAGAGGGTCACCGCTCCCCGCGCGTCCAATCGAGCGCCTCTTGAATCTCCTCCTCTGACAAGAAACCAGCCGGCGGCGGATAGAGGTCGGGCCGGTGGGGCTTGCCCAACCGGATTTCCCCTGCTCGGGCCATGCGCTGGAGCGCCTCCTCGGCGGTCTGACCCGGGGCGTCGGGAGGAACCAAACGGGCAACGACCATCCCGCGATTCGTTACAGCCACGCTTTGGCCATTCTGAGCCATCCGCAAGTACTCGCTAAGGCGATTTTTCAGCGTTCGAATTCCGACAGTTGTCATTTCGATCCAATGTAGCCCCATGTGGCTACATTGTCAATCCCAACGGGTGTCTCACCCACCAAATCTCGAGCAGACGACGATTCCAGACTCGGTCCAACGCCTCTTCCGTTCGCATTGAGGGTCATCGGTCTCCGCGAACCTCGTCCAGGAGCGCCTCCACCACGTCGTCGGGTAACCGGTGCTCCTTCGGAGGCCGCGTATACCTGGCCTCGGCGGTCCGGCGACCGAGCCGCACCTTGCCGGCGCGGGCCAGCCGGAGCAACTCGTCATCGGGATCAAGTCCATGCGGCGCATGCGGCACGAGATCCATCACGGGGGCGCCGCGGCTGGTCACCGTCACGCGCTCCCCGTTCTGGACGATGCGCACGTACTCGCTCAACTGGTTCTTGAGTGCGCGAACCCCGACGGTCTTCATGCGGATCAATGTAGCCTCACGTGGCCACATGGTCAATCTCGAACGCCCGACGCCCCTTCGGCATTCGGTTCTTCCCTGACCCGGTACGCCTGATAGCGATGGGAGACCACGTCGGGGTGGCGGAGTTCCAGCAGGCCGGCCTTCACCATCGGGCGCAGGTGGCGTCTCGCGAGATTGCGGTGGCTAACCCCGAGAATGAGACCCAGCTCGGCCGACGTCGTCCAGCCCCGCTCGCGGATGACGTCGACGATCAGCGGCCAGAGAACCCCCTTGCGGGTCTTGGGGCGGAGCACCTTGATCCCGGCCGCGAGCGGCCAGGGCAGCTTGGCCAACTCTTCGGCGCGGCGAACCTCGGCGGGCGAGGGCTCCGGAGACGGCGAACGCGAGGCCTCGTCTTTCCTTCCGCCGGCCGCCGGAGACGCACGGCGCCGGGAGCGGGACGCCTCTTGAGGACCAAGCGCGGCGTCCGTTCCGGCGCTCGGAGTGTTCGAGCGCGCTCGCTGCCGAGCCTCGGAAGCCTCGGAGACTGGCTTCCGCGGGGGCTCCGACGGCTCTGAAACCGTTCGCTGAGTCCGGCGACGGGTCACGGGTACGAAACGCCGAGGGGGACTCGAATCGTCCTTTTCCACCTTCGGGTCGTTTTCCGATTTGCGGCGGGACGGCAGCATCGTGCGCAACCGGGCCAGTGCGTCCCCGGCGGCGGCGGCGCTCTTCGCGGATTGGGCCACCCCGACGCTGAACTCGCGGACTTGTGCGGCGCGGGTCACCGCGGCCCGACTGAACTGACCCACGCGATCGTCCCGATTCTGGAGGGCTCGTCCCGCATCCCCGATGTGTTTCGCGACGTCTCCCGCGATGGCTCCGGCTTTCCCCACCGCGCGGGCCACATCGGCGCCGCGAGCTGCCAACTCGGCCGCGCGGCGAGCCGCGGGGACCGCGTTCTCGCCTGCCCACGTCCGGAATGCCCGGTACCACTTCGCGAACTGACGAATCCAAAGACGAACGCCGCGGAGCCACGGCCGTGGCTTCCGGAGCCAGGCGCGAATGGCCTTGAGGCCGGGAGGGGTTTCGTCGGGGCCGATCTCGTCGCGCGGTTCGATCGCCGGCTCTTGGGAACGGAGATTGAGCATCGCCAGTGCCGGACGAGCTTAATCGACTCAAACTACTGAATTGTCTTGTACTTAGACATGACAAGTCGTAACGATTGTCACTTACATACGCACATGACAGAGGGCCGTGATTCGCTACGGCGTCGATGAACTGCCACCGGCGTCTATTTCTGGATCGGTTGACTCTCACCGGCGTCCATTTCCGGATCGGTTGGTTCCCACCGGCGTCTATTTCCGAGCCGGCTGGTTCTCACCGGCATCCATTCCCGGGTCGGTTGATCCCCACCGGCGTCCATTTCCGAGTCGGTTGTGCCCTACCGGCATCGATTCCCGAGCCGGATCACGCTACCGGCGTCTATTCCCGGATCGGCCGATTCCCACCGGCGTCTATTTCCAGGCCGGCTGCTTTCCGCCGGCGTCTATTTCCAGGCCGGCTGCTTTCCACCGGCGTCCATTTCCGAGCCGGCTGATTCCACGGGCGTCTATTCCTGAGCCGGTTGATTCCCACCGGCGTCCATTTCGGAGTCGGATGACTCCACCGGCGTCTATTCCTGAGCCGGTTGATTCCCACCGGCGTCTATCTCGAAGTCGGATAACTCCACCGGCGTCTGTTTCTGAGCCGGCTGATCCCCACCGGCGTCGATTTCGGAGTCTGATGGCTCCACCGGCGTCTATTTCCCGATCGGCTGATTCCGCCCGGCAGGCAACCGACAGAAGTCGCACGCCCGGCCGATGGGCACGCGATGTCCCTTGCGGTCGCAATGACCGCATCCGTGCACACCGAAGAACCACAGCGCCGGATCGAGGGCGGCGCAGGTGTTCTCGATTCCCGGCGCCCCGCCGATATGTGCGTTCGCAACCGCGGCACGCCACGCGCGCTGGATGGCAGGTTTGGCCCGCCGGAGGCTCAGATGCCGCGTGTCCGTCACCCCGAGGTTCTCCGTCACCCGGCGGACCTGCACGTCGACCGCGACCGGAACGATGTCCATACGGCTGATCCGGGCCCCGCCCGGATCCACCATGATCCGAATCCACATCGGCCCGATCTTGCGGCCGCGCAGCAAGGGGAACTTCGATTCACCCTCGCGCCGGTAATGCAGGTCCCGGAGGACTTCCTCAGCGTCGCCGACCCCCTCATGAACCAGCCGGGCCACGGCGCCCCGCCCCGCGGTCAGACTCTCCGCGATCCGGCGCCAGGCGTCGGAGTCCGCGCCGTGCTTCTTGCTGACGCGGTGAACGCGCAGCAATTCCCGGAGCGAGTCGAACCGCATCGTGGACGCAACGACGGGATCGAAGACTTCCGGATGCTCCCTGAAGAGCGCTGCACTGTCACGCCACAGCCGGGTGGCGTTGCGCATCCGATTCACGGCACAGACAAACGTCAGGAAGCAACGCACCGATCGCTCGGAGACCCCGCCGGCCCGAAGCTCGCGAACCTCGGTAACCGTCGGCAACTCCTGCCAGAAGGTCCTCGGATCGATGCCTCGCGCCGACAGGTCGAGGCGCTTGCCGTAGACGTCCCCGGCGATCAGTTCTGCCAAACGCGCTGCGTCGGTCGCGGAGAGGCTCACCAAGAGCGCATTATCCGGCGAGTGCGTGAGCCGGGGAATGGCTCTGCGACGGTCTCGTCCCCGGTCGGGGGCCATGCTGGTCTGGAGGTCGGCGTTCCAAGCCGTGTGCGCCGTCAGGGCTCGGAGCGGTACGCCGTTCCGCTGCGCTCCGCGCAGCGGGTGCCGGTCAGAGACCGGCGTTCCAAGCCGTTACGCGACTCCCGCCCAGTGGCCCTACGCGCCCTGCGGCGCGTCGCGCCGCCTGAGAAGCGTCTACGGGCCGGAGTTCGGCTGAGGCCGCTGTGCCATCAACAGGGCCTCGATTCGTCCCATCCGGTCCTCGATCCGCCCGAACCGCTCGTTCATGTCGTCCCTCAGGCTGTCGATCCGCTGGTCCACGCCGTCCAGGCGTTGGTCCATCCCATCGAGCCGACCCTTGACCTCTCCCAACTCGCTCCGGACATCTCCCACCTCCGCCCGGAGCTCGCGTGTCTGAGCGGAGACGTGGACGGCGAACAACCCGACGAGCGAGAAGATCCCGCCCAGGAGCGCCGGGACCAGCGCCCGTTCCACCCAAGGTCGCCGATCGGTCACAGTCGCTCCCGCGCGCGCCTCGTTCATCGTTTCCCGCGTCCCATCAACTCGATCAGTATAGGGCCGCTCCAACACCTCCGGGGCAGTTACAGCCAGGCAGCCTGTGGTGAAACTCGCGCGGCATTCGACACCCGCTGAATCCCCGCTGAACCGCTCGCCTTCGGCTCGCTCATCGTTGCGCTTCTGTCGGAATACACCCGGTATTCCTCCCTCGCGCGCCTTGTCAGCGGGGCCCAGCGGGCACCAGTTCTCCCGGTGGGGGGTCGGTACTCACGCGAGTTCCACCACAGGCTGCCAGGGGTTGTTCTCGGGTCGGTCCACGGCGGTTCCTCCAGCGGATGGCGGCGAAACGAAGGGCGCCGCGTCCCTACTGGAACCAGACGTAAACCCGGCCGGTTTTTTCCCGCCAGGGGCCCGAATGTGGAAAAGTCGAAGCGAAGATGCCGGTGCCGACCGGCCCACGCCCGCTACTGGGGTCCGTCCGTGAACCGGTCGCAGCCGTGCCGGCGCCAGCCGCTCGCGCACGCGACCCCGGCGGCGGTGCTTTCGATCCAGCGCGAGATCGCGTCGTGCGGGAGCAGCCCGTCGCCGGCGACGTAGTCGAGTCCCTCAAGCACCTTGGCGTAGGGCCCGAATCCCGACAGCCGATAGGGCAGCACGAGCACCCGGCGGCCCGCGTCGGTCCGGCTCTCGACGAACGAGCGGATGCCGGCTTCGGCGGCGGCCCGCGCCTCCTCCCAGTCCTCGCGCAAGGCGGCGACCTCGACCTCCCGGAACCCTTCCGCGGCGATGCGGTCCGCGGCGGTCCGCATGTTGTCGAGGACGCGGTCGTTCTCTCCCTCGTCTCCCATGCCGTGCGCGATGAGCAGGACGCTCTCGCCGGACGGGTCCTCGCTGAGGTCGAGCGCCCGGGTCAGGAGGATGTCGGAGACCTCGGGAGAGCCCATCAGGCCGTGGTCGTGGGTCGCGATCTCCAGGTCGTGCTCGAGCGGCGCCTTGACCCACGGCAGCTCGGGTTCCTCGTCCGAAAGTCCGAGCAGGTAGCGGGTGTCGGCCCGGAACGATTCCCCGGAGACGAACAGCCTCACGACCGACACCCGGCCGGCGCCGAGTCCGTCCAGCGCGTCCACGCCCTGCTGCAGCGAGACGGGGTGCGCCATCCCGAACGCGACCACCACCGGGCCCTCGTGCCGGGCGCCTGCCGCCGCCTCGATGACGGTCTCGTTCCAGGCCTCGCCGCCGCCGTGCGCCATGATCAGGACGCCGTCGCCGCCGTCGCCCGGTGCGGCGTCGGAGATGACGACGGGGGGCGGAGGTGGCGGCATCCTCATCATCGGCATCGCGGGCGCGGCCGTGTCCGGCGCCGCCGCTGCCGGCCGAGCGCTGGCGGCGGCCTCGACCCCGCTGCGGGCGGCGCAGCCGGCAGCCCCGGCGAACAGCAGGCAGGAGAGCCCGGCAGCGATGAGCGAGCGCCGGCGACGGTCGGACGGCGGGGGGACAGAACGAGGCTTCATGGGACGGGCGTCTCTCGTGGGGAGGGTTGGGATTTCAGGCGCGGCCGGCGCACCTGCCGACGATTCAATGAAACTGAAACTCGGTTTCAGGAACAAGATAGCAAGAGGAGTCGTCCCTGGTCAAGATGTGGGAAGGCTGGCGCCGGGAGGTGGCGCCACGCCGCGTGAGCCGTGAGGCGGAGTGGAGTTACGACGTGCGCGGCGCGGGGCGCCGCGCGTGCCGGTCTGAAGACCGGCGTTCCCGGCCGGCGCGCCCCCCTACGCCCAGCCGCCCGTCACCTCGAGCAGGCGGTCGATCTCCGCGGCGTTGTTGAAGAGCGCCGGCGACACCCGGAGCTGCGTGTCCCCTACCCGCAGGCTCGCCCAGACCCGGGCCTCGTTCAGGGAGCCCCGCACCATCCCGGCGTCCCGGCCGTGCTCGAAGGCGACGATGGAGGAACGGTTGCCGGGCGGGGTGAGGACGGCGTATCCCTGGGCGGCGAGTCCTTCGTGGAGACGGTGGGCCAGTCCCACCGTGTGCCGCTCGACGTTCTGCACGCCGATGCGGTCCAGATAGTCGAGCGCCGCGCTCAACATGAAGACCGCTTCGAAGGCCAGGGTCGCGTATTCGTACTTCCGGGCGTCGTCGTAGAGCCGGTACCGGTAGTCGCCGAGGTCCTCGGCGACGTGGAGATGCCCGTAGCGGTCCGGCGCCACGAGGTCCAGGAGTTCTTCCCGGACGTAGAACGGGGCCACGCCGTGACCGGCGAGCAGCCACTTGTAGGTCCCGGTGGTGAAGAAGTCGATGCCGGCCTCCTTCACGTCCAGGTCGAGCATGCCGACCCCCTGCACCGCGTCGGCGTAGAGGTAGGCGCCCCGCTCGTGGGCCAGCGCCGCGAGCGCCTTGAGGTCGTGGCAGTAGCCGTTCTGGTTGGAGACCCACGTCACGGAGACGACGCGCGTGCGTTCGTCGATGTGCTCCGCGAACGCCTCCACCGCAATGGCGCCGCCCCGGGACGGCACCACGCGGACCTCGACGCCTCTCGTTTCGGCGAGCTGCTGGTAGAGGACGTAGGTGGACTGGAAGTGGAGGTCGTCGATCACGACGTTGTCGCCGGGGCCGAGGTCGAGCGAGCGGGCCACGAGGTTCTCCCCCTCGCTCGTGGAGTAGAGCAACGCGACCTCGTGCTCGCCGGCGCCGACGAGCCGGGCGAACTTCCGCCGCGCCGCGTGGGACTCGTCCACCATCGTTCCGAGGCTCAGCGGGCTCCGGGTCTTCGCGTCGAGGAATCCGCGGACGGCGTCCACCACCGGGACCGGAGACGGCGCGATGTAGGCGCAGTTGAGATAGACGCTCTCCTCGACCACCGGGAAGTCGCCCCGGACCCCGAGCGGATCCTCGGCGGCGGCCGGGCGCGCCGTTCCCGGCGGGGCGATGACGGCGGCGGCGGAAACGCTGCCGATGAACTCGCGGCGGGTGGTCTTCATGACGATCTCCAGGGATGTGCGTGGGGTTTCGCGATCATAGGGGCGGGTCCGGGTGCGGAGCCATTCCGGCGCCCGGCGGTGGGTCGCCTGCGGGCCTGCGGCCCGCGTGCCGGCCTGGAGGCCGGCGTTCCCACCGCGCCGCGCTGCAGGTGGTAGGATTTGCCCGTTATGGCGGTGCGCAAGGCCAAGTTCTTCGTGGGTGGCGGGCTGTTCCTGGCCGCGCTGGCCGGCCTCCTGATCACCGGGGTCGAGGAGGGCAAGGCCTACTACCAGACCGTCGGCGAACTGCAGGCGATGGGGCCGCGCGCCGAGGGGCGGCGGGTCCGGGTCGCCGGGGACGTGGTTCCCGGGACGATCGCTTCCGAGGGCGAGGGCCGGGTCCGGTTCGAGATCGAGCACGAGGGAGCGACGCTCGCGGTGCTTTACACCGGCCGGGAGCCGCTTCCGGACACGCTCGTGGACCGGGCGCAGGCGGTCGCCGAGGGACACCTCCTCCAGGACGGGTCCTTCGAAGCGAACCACGTACAGGCCAAGTGCGCCTCCAAGTACGACGCCGCCTACGAAGAGACGAAGACCGCTCCCGCCGCAAAGCCAGCCGCGGGACGGCAAGCGACCGACGGCTGACCCCCGTCCGGTGAGCCGCTGAGGGCGCCGGCAGACAGTGCACCACCTCGGCAACTTCTCGATGATGGCCGTGGTGGTGCTGTGCGCCTACGCCGTCGTCGCCTCCCTCCTCGGGGTCCGGAAGCAGTCCTCCCAACTGGTGGACAGCGCCCGCCGGGCCCTGGTCGCCGCCGCCGGCTTCTCGGCGCTCTCGGTGGCGGCACTCCTCGCCCTCTTCCTCGCCGACGACTTCCGCTTCGAGTACGTGGCGAGCTACTCAGCGGCGGCCCTCCCCTGGTACTACAAGGTCTCGGCGCTCTGGGCCGGGAACGACGGATCGCTCCTCTTCTGGACGTTCCTGATGCTCGTCTTCGCGGCGGCCTGCGCGATCAGCCGGAAGCGCGACGAACTCATGCCCCACGTGGTCGCCACCCTCGGCGGGGTGATCCTGTTCTTCGCCTACATGAACCTGTGGGTGTGCAACCCCTTCGGGCAGCTCGCCGAGATCACCGCCGCCGGGCCGATCCCCTTCACCCCCGGCGACGGGAACGGGCTGAACCCGCTGCTCCAGCACCCGATCATGGCGATCCACCCGCCGATCCTCTACACCGGCTACGTGGGGTTTGTGATCCCGTTCGCGTTCTGCGTGGCGGCGCTGTGGACCCGGCGGCTCGACGCCGCCTGGATCCAGAACACCCGCCGCTGGACGCTCATCGCCTGGTTCTTCCTCGGCAGCGGCATCCTGCTCGGCGGCCGCTGGGCCTACGTCGAGCTCGGCTGGGGCGGCTACTGGGGCTGGGACCCGGTGGAGAACGCCGCGCTCATGCCCTGGCTCACCGGCACCGCCTTCCTCCACTCGGTGATGATCCAGGAACGGAAGGGGATGCTGAAGATCTGGAACGCGGGGCTCGTGATCGCGACCTACCTGCTCTGCGTCTTCGGGACGTTCCTCACCCGGAGCGGGATCGTCTCGTCGGTGCACGCCTTCGCGTCGTCCGAGTTCGCCTGGCGCTTCCTCGTCTTCATCGTGGCCGCGGCCATCCTATCGGCGGCGCTCCTCGTCACCCGGGTCAAGGACCTGCGCACCGAGAACGAACTGGAAGCGGTCGTCTCACGCGAGTCGGGCTTCCTGTTCAACAACCTGCTGCTGCTCGCCGCGTGCTTCGCGGTGCTCTGGGGGACGCTCTTCCCCGTTCTCTCCGAGGCGGTGCAGGGCGAGCAGATCAGCGTCGGCGCGCCCTTCTTCAACCGGGTGAACGTCCCGCTCGGGCTCGCGCTCCTGCTGATGACCGGGGTGGGGCCGCTCCTCGCCTGGCGGCGCTCGTCGCTCGACAGCCTCAAGCGCAACTTCACGGTCCCCCTGCTCTCCGGGCTCGCCGCCGGCGTGCTCCTCTTCGCCCTCGGGATGCGCCACCCCTACGCGATCCTCTGCTTCGCGATGAGCGCCTTCGTGGTGGTGACCATCGGCTCCGAGTTCCACCGCGGGGTGCGCGCCCGCCGCGCCCACCGGGGCGGCGGCTACGGGACCGCGCTCGTGGATCTCGTGCAGCGGAACACGCGCCGCTACGGCGGCTACATCGTCCACTTCGGGATCGTGCTGCTCTTCATCGGGTTCGCCGGCAACGCCTTCAACAAGGACGTGATCGCCGACCTGAACCGCGGCGAGAGCACCGCCATCGGGCCCTGGAAGGTCACCCTCCAGGACCTCCCGGGGGGTGAGACGCCGGTCTACAACTGGCTCGGGGCGCAGGTCCTGCTGTCGAAGCACGACGAGCCCGTCGGGATCTTCCAGCCCCGCCGCCAGCTCGACAAGGCCACCGGACAGGCGACCTCCGAGGTCCGGCGGCACGCCACCTTCCAGGAAGACATCTACCTCGTCTTCTCCGGCATCACCGAGGATGGGCGGGCCACCGTCCACGTCTACCGCAACCCGCTGGTGCGCTGGGTCTGGATCGGCGCGTTCGTGATGTTCCTCGGCACCGTGCTCACCCTGCTCCCCGACCGGTCGCCGGTGCGGCGGGCGGAAACCGCCCCTCGCGGGGCCGCGCTGGAGGCCGTCTGATGATCCGATCCGTGCTGGCTGCTCTCGTCGCCGCGGCGCTCCTCACCGGACCCGCCGTCTCCCAGGACCGCTACAACTCGGCCGATTACCAGCGGGTGACCCACGCCCTCACCTGCCAGTGCGGCGGCTGCAACGCGATCGTCGGCGAGTGCGCCATGGACCGGTGCCCCTCCTCGGAGCCCATCCGGGAGGAGGTCGCCGAACGGCTCCAGGCCGGGGAAGCCGCCGAAGACATCATCTCGATGTTCGCGGAGCGCTACGGCCTCGTGATCCTCTCGGCCCCGCCGGCCAGCGGCCTCCACCTCTCGGCGTGGATCCTCCCGGGGGTGTTCCTGCTGGGCGGGGCGGCGGTGGTCTTCACCGTGCTGCGCCGCCGGCGGAGCCCGGCGGCCGCCGCCCCCGCCGGTGGAGACGCGGCCGTGCCCGCCGTGGAGGCTTCGCCCGAGGTGCTCGCCCGCATCGAACGCGACGTCGAGCAGATCCGCTGAGGTCGCCGGGGGCCGCCGCCGTGACCCTCTTCCTGCTCGCGGTGCTGGCCGCCGCCGCCACCGCCTTCGTGCTCCAGCCGGTGTTCTCGGGACCCGAGACCGCGCCCCGCCGCGAGACCGACCGCAACGTGCTGCGCCTCCAGGAAAAGCGGGACCAGCTCCTCCTCACCCTCGCGGAACTCGACTTCGAGAAGGACGCCGGGAAGATCGCCCCCGAGGAGCACGCCGCCAGCCGGGCCGCAGTGCTTGCCGACACTGCCGCCGTGGTGGCCCGGCTGGATGAACTGACCGCCGCCCGGAAGACGCGCCGCGGCAAGGGCAGGAAGACGTGAGATTCCGTCTCGCCGCCGCCCTCGTCGCCCTCCCCCTCGCGGCCGCCGCCCAGCCCGTCCGCGTCACCATCGTGAACGGGACCACCCAGGGCCCGGCGTCCGCGGACCTCGTCACCCTCTACCGCCTCGGCCAGGGCATGGAGCCGGTGGACCAGATCGAGAGCCCCGACGCCCAGGTGACCCTCGAGGCCCCGGACGAGGGGTCCGCCGCCGGCGGCATCCGCCCCTTCCTGCTCCAGGCCACCTACCGCGGCGTCAACTACAACGCCCCGGTCCGCCTCACCCCCGGGGAGACGACCGAAGCCGCGATCGTCGTCTACGACCCCTTCGCGGAGTGGAACGAGCCGGAGATCGGCCTCTCGACCTGGCGCGCGCTCTACCGGCGGCTGCCGGGCGAGCAGGACGCGCTCCGGGTGGACCACATCTTCGTGGTGGAGAACCGCACCGAGCCGCCCCGCACCTTCATCCACGACGACGAGACCCTGCGCTTCCGGCTGCCTCCCGAGGGAACGCTGCTCGAACTCCCCACCGTCAGCTCCACCGGCGAGACCGGGATGCCGGTGCCGCAGAGCAGCTTTCCGGTGGGGGACGAGGGCGACTACGCCATCCGCTCCGCCTTCAAGCCGGGCGAGACCGAGATCGTCCTCTCCTACGCGGTCGCCTACGAGGGCGAGCGCTACGAGGCTCGGCTCATCGCGCCCCGTGCGAGCCCCGAGGTGCTGCTCCTCGCCTCCCCGCTCGACATCGACCTCGAACTGCCGCCCGGCGCGCTCCCGGGCTGGGAGGTCCTCGGGCCCGACCAGGAGGCCCGCCTGACCGCGGCGCGGAAGTTCGATATCGCCGCCGGCGAGGCGGTGGGGATGATCTTCAGCGGCGGCACCCCGCCGCCGGCGGCGGCCGGTGCTCCCGGCGGGGTCCCCGGGGGCCGGCCGCTCCCCGGACTCGTCGCCCCGTCCGCGGACGAGCGGTCCGCGGTCGGCACCATCGGCCGGCTCCCGGACCCGACGATCGCCTCGAAGTGGGCGCTCGCGCTGCTGATGGCCGCCGCGCTGGGGTTCGGCCTCCTCCACCGCGCCTTCGGCGGCGGCGGCCGTTCGTAACCCGTGGTGAAACCCACGCGGCCCGGTTGCGGCGCCAAGGCAGTCGAGGAGCGCCGGTCTTCAGACCGGCATCGCCCGCATGGCGGGCGAAACTCCCGGTGTCGTTCGCGCGCATGGCCCGGACCTGACCAAGGACGGCCTGACGTTCCATTCGACGGCAGGGTTTCGTGGTGTCATCACCGATGGGGCGAAGTCATGGGTGTGCAGGGCGTGGGGGAGTTTCGCGGCCGGTGGCCGCGATGCCGGTCTGAAGACCGGCGCTCCTACGCAGGCCGGAGGCGCCATCGGACGGCGCAGAGATCAGCCGGTTTTTCGCGCTCGCGCGGGCTCCACCACAGGCCGTTCGACGGACCGCAACCGTGACGACCCCGCTCTTCGAGGCCGAGCGCGTCACCCGGCGCTACCGGGAGGTACCGGTGGTGGACGAGGTGAGCCTCTCGGTGGCCGCCGGCGAGATCGTGGGCCTGCTCGGCCCGAACGGCGCCGGGAAGACCACCCTGATCCGGATGGCCGCCACCCTCGCCCGGCCGTCCTCCGGCGCCCTCCGCTACCGGGGGGTGGAACTGAAGAACGCCACCCCGGCGGCGCGCGGCTGGATCGGCTTCGCTTCGCACCAGTCGCTCCTCTACCCGGAACTCACCGTCGCCGAGAACCTGCGCTTTCACCGGCGCCTCCACGGGGCCCGCACCGACATCGGCGAGCTGCTCGAGCGGCACGGCCTCACCGCCGTCGCCGGCGTTCCGGCGCGCCACCTCTCGCGCGGCACGGCGCAGCGGGCGACGCTCGCCCGGGCGCTGCTCCACGAGCCGGACCTGCTGCTGCTCGACGAGCCCTTCGCCGGACTCGACGGGGCGGCGCGCGAGCGGCTCGCCGGCATGGTGCGGGCGGCGCGCGGACGCGGCGCGGCGGTCCTTTTCGCCACCCACGACGTGGGCCGGGCGGTCGAGCTCGCCGACCGGGCGCTGGTCCTCCAGCGGGGCCGGGTGGTCCTCGACGACCCCGAGGCCGATCCCGAAACCGTCCGCCGCACCTACGACACCGCGGCCGCCGGCTTCCCGGCGGGGGACGCCTCGTGACCACCCTCTCGGCCGCGGCGGCCATCGCCGGGAAGGACCTGCTGAGCGAGGCCCGCTCCCGCGAACGGTTCCCGGCGATGCTCCTGTTCGCGGCGCTCGTGCTGCTGGTGATGCACTTCGCCATCGGGCTCGACTCGGCGGACCGGCGGGACCTCGCCCCCGGGGTGCTCCAGGCGGCCTTCCTCTTCGCCGGGACCCTGGGGCTCTACCGCAGCTTCGCCCCCGAGACCGAGGCGATGGCGATCCACGGACTGATGCTCGGCCCGGTGGACCGCTCGGCGATCTACTTCGGGAAGCTGGCCTCGGGGACGCTTTTGCTGCTCGCCGTCGAGATTCCGGTGGTCCTGCTCTACGAATTCTTCTTCCGGGCGAACCTTCTGGGTGACCAGTCCGTAAGTGGTCTGCTGCTCTTCGGCGCGATCCTGCTTTGCTTCTCCCTCGGTTTCATGGCCCTCGGCACCACGGTGGCGGCGATCTGCGCCGCGACCCCGGTGCGCGAGGTGCTGCTGCCGCTGCTGCTGTTCCCGCTCTCCGCGCCGCTGCTGATCGCCGCCGTGTCCGGGGTGCGGGCGGCGATGGCGGGCGAGCCCGTCTGGGAGGCCGCCCGCTTCCTGGTGCTGGCCGCGGTCGCGTTCGTTTCCGTCTCATGGATGGTCTTCGAGTTCGCGCTCGAGGAGTAACCCTTCTCGGACTCCTGCTGCTGGCCGCCGGCCCCGCCTCCGCCCAGGAGGAGCACGAGCACGACCAGGAGCTCGACGTGCCGCTCGTGGAAGAGGTCCCGGTCGCCGACGGCCGGCTCGACGAAGAGGTCTGGGCGCTCGCCGCCGTCGCCGGCGGGTTCACCCAGACCGAGCCGGTGGACGGCGCCGAGCCCACCTACGCCACCGAGGTGCGGATCGCCTACACCCGCGACGCGCTGCTGGTCGGCGCCCGCATGGAAGACGACGACCCCGCGGCGATCGTCGCCCGCGAGTACCGGCGCGACGCCGACCTCGAGAGCGACGACAACTTCTTCATCGTGCTCGACACCTACCACGACCACCGGAGCGCGGTCTTCTTCAGCACGAACGCGGTGGGGACCCGGCAGGACGGCCTTGTCCAGAACGAGGGAGCGGCCATCAACAACGAGTGGGACGGCGTCTGGAGCGTGGGTTCGCGGCGCACCGCGGACGGCTGGGTCACCGAGATGGTGATCCCCTTCGAGACGCTCCGCTTCCCGCGCGGGACCCCCGATTTCGGGGTCAACTTCGGCCGGCAGGTGGCGCGCACCCGCGAGATCAGCTTCTGGGCCCCGATCTCCGTTGACTGGGGGTTCAACGCGATGTGGCGGGTCTCCGCCTACGGGGTGATGCACGGCATGGAGCACGCGAACCCCGGCGGCCGCGTCAAGCTGAAGCCCTTCGGGGTCACTGGGATCACCGGCGAGGGCGAGGAGCGCGCGGGGACGGCCGATCTCGGGCTCGACGCCAAGGTCTCGCTCGGGTCGAACCTCAACCTCGACGTCACCGTCAACACCGACTTCGCCCAGGTGGAGGCGGACGAGCAACAGGTGAACCTGACCCGCTTCGAGCTCTTCTTCCCCGAGCAGCGCGAGTTCTTCCTCGAAAACGCCGGCCTCTTCCAGGTCGGCGAGACGACCCGGCCCTTCGAGCCGCCGGAGATGTTCCTCTTCTTCAGCCGCCGCATCGGCCTTTCCGACGACGGCGAGATCATCCCGATCGTCGGCGGGGCGCGCGTCACCGGCAAGCTGGGCGCCACCGACGTGGGCGCCTTCCACATCCGCCAGCAGGCGTTCGAAGGGGTGTCCCCCGCCACCGGGTTCACGGCGCTGCGGCTGCGGCGGGACGTGCTGCAGCGGAGTTCCATCGGGGTGATGGCGCTCGACCGGACGGAAATCGGGGGCGACTCGCACCGGGTCGGCGCCGCCGACTTCTCCTGGGCGCCGAGCGAGGCCGCCACCGTCACCGGATTCGCCGCGCGGAGCGCGACGCCGGGCGTCGAGGGACGGGAGAGCGCCTTCGGGGTGACCGGACAGGTGGGCGACGACCGTTGGAACCTGTTCACGACCTACACCGACATCGGCGAGGGCTTCCGCTCGGAACTCGGGTTCGTGCCCCGGACGGGGATCCGGAAGGTCCGGCTGGAGGGGCTCTGGAGCCCCCGGATCGGCCGTTACGGGATCCGGCAGATCTTCATGGGGCCGGGCTTCATCCGCATCACCGAGCCCGACGGTTCGATCCAGACCCAGAACGCCAGCATCGGGCCCTTCTTCCTCTTCGACGACGGCAGCCAGTTCTTCTTCAACGTGTCGCAGAACATCGAGGGGCTGAGCGATTCCTTCGAACTGCGCGACGGGGTCGTGATCGAGGAGGGGCAGTACACGACGACCGACTTCATGATGATGACCGAGACCTCGGCGAGCCGCCGGATCTCGTTCAACCTGTTCGCCATGAACAACGGCTTCTTCGACGGCCGGCTCCGGGTCTACTCGCCGGGCCTCGCCGTCCGCCCCCATCCCCGGGTGCGCCTCCAGGTGAACTACTCGCGGAGCGAGGTCCGGCTACCGCAGGAGAAAGGCCACTTCAACACGAACCTGGTCGTGCTGCGCGGGCTCGTGGCGCTGTCGCCGGACGCCTTCATCCGCGGCCTCCTCCAGTGGAACGACGACGACGGCAACTTCTCCGGCAACGTCCAGCTCCGCTGGAACTACCGCCCCGGCAGCGACATCTACGTCGTCTACAACGAGCGCCAACCCTTCGGGATGGACTCCATGGAGCCCTCCTACCGCGAACTTCTCGCCAAGCTCACCTGGTACTGGGTCCCGGGCTAGCTCAGGCACCGCCGGTCTCCCACATGGCGCACCGGCTTGGAACGCCGACCTCCGGTCGGCACGCGCGGCGCTCCGCTCCGCGCTATACCGGTTCCGCAGGGTTCCGCAGAGTGCCCTGACGTTCCGCTATCACAGCCATTATTCAACGGCTTACGGTGCTATACTGTTCCCTCCCGGAACGCCGCAAACTCCCCCGTTCCCGCACCTTTTGTGCCGTCAAACTGCCGCCCGCAGGAACCCGGAACATGACCGAACGCCCCTACCGACTCTCCGCGAGATTCGTCGAGACCATAAAGGAACCCGGATGGTACGGCGACGGCCGCGGCTCCGGAGGTTTGTCCCTCCGGGTGAAGCGCACCGCACGCGGCCACCTCGCCAAGTCCTGGGGACAGCGCATCAGCGTCGACGGACGGCCCCGCAACCTCGGACTCGGCTCCTGGCCCCATGTCAGCCTCGCCGAGGCACGACAGAAGTGCGTCCTCAACCTCCTGGCGCGCCAGCGCGGTGAACTGGTCACCGGCCGGCGGCGGACCGTTCCCACCTTCGCCGAGGCCGTGGAGAAGGTCCTCGCGGTCCACCGGGCCGGATGGAAGGACGGCGGCCGGTCCGAGAAGCTGTGGCGCTCGAGCCTGCGGGACTACGTGATGCCGAGACTCGGTGGGCAACCGGTGAACCGGATCCGCACCTCGGACGTGATGGCGGTCCTGCAGCCGATCTGGAACGAGAAGCGGGAGACGGCGCGGCGGGTTCGGCGCCGGATCTCGGCGGTGATGCGCTGGGCGGTGGCCCAGGGCTACCGGGAAGACAACCCGGCCGGGGACGCCATCGGCGCGGCGCTGCCGAAGAACGGCGTCCGACCGCGGCATCATCGCGCCCTTCCCTATGCCGAGGTGGCCGGTGCCATCGAGGTCGTGCGGGCCTCCGGCGCGTATCCGGCAACGGTGCTGGCGTTCGAGTTCCTGGTGCTGACGGCGTGCCGGAACGGCGAGGTGCGCGGTGCGCGGTGGAAGGAGATGGACCTTGCGGGCCGGGAATGGCGCATCCCGCCCGAGCGGATGAAAACGGGCCGGGAGCACCGGATTCCGCTCTCCACACGCGCGCTCGCGGTGCTCCGCGAGGCGCGAGAGTTCGCCAACGGCTCGGAGACGGTCTTCCCTACGTCGAGGGGCCGCCCGCTCAACCCGGGGGCGATCGCGAAGATGATCCGCCAGTTGGGGATCCGCGCGGTGCCGCACGGGTTCCGGTCGAGCTTCCGTGACTGGGCGGCGGAGTGCTCCGACGCGCCTCGGGAGGTCTGCGAGCTGGCCCTGGCGCACGTGAACTCGAACCGCATCGAAGCGGCGTATCGGCGCACGGACCTGTTCGAGCGGCGGCGGGCGCTCATGGAGCAATGGGCCGCGTTCCTGGCGCAGTAGTCTTGCCCCTCGACCCCGCCTTTCCGAACCGACGGTCCCGGCTCTCTTCGGGCACCGGCGCGGCGGCTGGCTCAGCTGCTAAGGCAGCTAGGCCAGCATACACAGTGTCAAACACTGTGGACTGGCCCACCTGCTACGGCAGGAGAGCCAGCAGACCCAATGTGCGTACATTGGCGCTGGCGAGGGGAGGCTGCGCCCCCCCTTCGAACCCCCGGCCTCTCGCGCCGCTGCCGGAGCACCGGACGACCGGGGGCGCAGCCCCCGGACCCCCACGCCCGTGCGCGCACGGCGCAGCGGCGCACCGCTGTGGTCAATGCTGACCTCACCCCGGCGGAGCAGGTCGCCTTCGACCAGGCCGCGGAGGCCCTCCGGCTCCCCAGTGCCGGGGAGCGGGCCTCAGAGGCCGCGAGCGGCCTCCGCGAGCTGTCGCCCGGCCTCCCGGCGCCCATCGAGGACCGCGCCGCCTACGGAGCCGCCGCCGCCCGCCTGGACCCGCCGCAGGCGGGCCGGACGCCTTCCCGCAGGGATTGGTCGCGCCGCAGGCGCGGGCTGGGAGCGACCTCCGAGCCGTAGCGGAAGTGCTAGCACGACCGTGCGTCTCGGGACCGTAGATCCGTGGATCGGAGGGGGGTCGCTCCCAGCCCCGCTCTACGCCCCAAAGGCGGAGAGCGGATTCGCCGGCAGGCGACCAACCGCAACGGCGCCAACGGCTCCCGTGAACCACGTTGGCGACCGCGGGGTAGCGGAAGTCGTAGCGGAAGGGGGGGTTGACTTCCGCTACTCCAACCGTGGCCCCGAAGATGGCCCCGCGGCCGTGCGTTCCTCGCGGGAATCGGGCCGGTGTCGCGCTTGGCCCGGAACTCCCGGCGGCACGGCGATCCTGGTCGGCGGCGCTCCGCTTTCCGGTCCGCTGACGGGCGGTGATCGTCGAGGAAGGCCAGCTCGTCCCGATGGCGGCGCGCCAGGCAGCGGTCCAAAGGTGCTGTCCGTTCCCGGCGCTGCTCTCCCCGGTCCGGCTCAAGGTGCCGTACACTGCCGCCCACGTCGCTCGAAGGCGAGCCGGATTCCTGCCGTTTCCCGATCAGACTCGGGGCTGCCGGCCGGTTCAGGATGTGCCGCCCCAAGTGCCATCCGTTTTCGGGAGACTCGTATAACTGATCGCTATAACAACGACTTACGAGGAATGTGTGGCTGCGCTCCGCGCCGCGCACGTCGTAACCCCGCCCGCCCCCGGGCGGCTCCTCACTCCCCGTCCGACAGTTCCGCCTCCAGTTCGTCCAGCGCCACCGGCCAGCGCGGATGCCGCGCGGCCCTGATTTCCGCGAGCGGTCCCGCCACCACGGTCGTGAAACCGGCCGGATCCAGGTACTCCAGCGCCACCCGCTTGACGTCCCCGGCCGTCACGGCCCGGACGGCCTCGGGCCAGCTCATCAGCCGGTCGGCGCCTCCGTGGCGCACCCCCTCGATGGCGAAGGTCCGGCTCGCATCGGCCGCGAGCTCGAGCGACCGTTGCCACACCGCCCCGAGCAGCCAGCCCTGCGCTCGGGTGACCTCCGCGGCGGTCACCGGCGCATCCGGATCGTGCATGCGCGCGATCTCCTCCAGGCTGTAGCGGACGAGGGGGCCCACCGCCTCCGGACGCCCGCCCGTGCGCACGAGGAGCAGGCCGGTTCCGGACGCCGTCTCCGGAACCTCGAAGTCGTCCCGGTTGGCGAGGCCGCGCTTCTCGCGCGCGGCGATGTTCAGGCGCTCGGCGAGGATGAACCTGAGGGCGGCCAGGGGGGCCCGGTCCGATTCGGGAACGGCGCCGACTGGCCGGCCGATGGCGATCCAGCCCTCGAGGCTCGGGACGTCCACGGTATGGAAGCGGCTCGATGGCTCGCCGGGCCCGACCACGGCGGCCTCCGGCGCCGGCTCCCCACTCGGCGTCCAGCCACGGGTCGCCGACTCCAGCGCCTCTTCCACCGCAGCGCGGGAAACCGCGCCTCCGATCCCGAACACCACGCGGTCCGCCGCGAGGCTCCGGGCCGCCAGCGCCCGTACCGCGGCCGGGGAAACCGAGGTCCCGGACGCCGGCGGCGCAAGGGGATATCCGTGAACGAACCGCTCCAGTTCGACCTTGGGGCGATAGCCGGCGCCGACGATCCCCGCCATCGGCATGTCGTAGCCGGCGCCTGTCCGGTATCCCCGGATCGCGGCGGCGTCGAGGTCGGGATTCCGGACGAGTTCCACGAGCAGTCCCAGTGCCGCCCGCCAGTCCTCCGGAAGCACGTTCAGGGACAGGTGGGTGGCGTCGAGGGTCTCGACGGCGCTCAGCGAGGTTCCGAGTTCGGCGAGGCGGAGCGAAAGCGGCTCGCCCGCCCCCGCGGCGCCGCGGGTCGTCAGGAGGTGGGTCAGCAGCGCCGATGCCCCGGCCTCGCCGTCGGCTTCGTGGAGCCGGCCGAGGGGCAGCGCCGCCGTGATCCGCACCAGCGGGTCCGCTTCCGCGGGGACGATGTAGGCCCGGACGCCGCTCGACGCCTCGAAGAGGGCCTCGGCGGGGTCGGGCGGGGTGAACGTCGAGGGCCCGCCGGCGAGCTCGCTCGGGGGCGGCCAGTCGTGCTCGAAGATGGGGCGGGAGCGGCCGGGGAGGGTGTTGTCGGTGTCGCAGGCGGCCAGGGTGAGGGTGGCGGAGGCCAGAACCGTAAGGACGAACAGCGATGCGCCGTGCGCTGGCCTGCGGCCACCGCGTGCCGGCCGGAGGCCGGCGTTCCAAGCCGTTTCTGCCGTCCTGGAATGGCGGTGTGCGGGTTTCGCGGCCCTCTCGGGCGGCGATGCCGGCCGGAGGCCGGCGCTCCGAGACGGAAGCGCCGTGCGGCGGAGTGGCGCGGCGTCGTCGCGGACCTGCGGTCCGCGTGCCGACCGGAGGCCGGCGTTCCCAGCCGTTTCTGCCGTCCTGGCCTCTCGGCGAAGCGCGCCTGCGCAGCCCGTTCGGACCGCGGTGCCGGTCTGAAGACCGGCGCTCCCAACTCTCACCGCTCCGCCCCCCGGAGCCTTGACCACGCGAAGTCGAGCCAGCTCGGGCCGCTTCCCTCGGGCGGCTCGGCCCGGGCCGTCGCGATCACCCGGTTGGAGGGCACGAAGTAGGCCGCCGCGACCCGCTGCACGTCCGCCGGCGTTGCGGCGTCCCGCGCCTCGACGAGTTCGGGCAGCACGCTCCAGTGGTTCATGGTGTGGTGATGGCCGATCAGGAAGGCGAGTTCCTGGGTGTTTTCGAGGAGCTCCGCCCACTCGACGCGGAGGCGCTTCCTGGCCCGCGCGAAGGCGCCGGCGTCGATCCGCCCCTCCCGGAGATCGGCGACCGCATCCAGCAGCGCGCTCTCGAGCGCCGCGAGGTCACCGTCGCTTCCCGCGTGCGCCACCAGGTTGAACGCCCCGGGAGACCCGAAGCGGTAGGTGTGGATGACCCGGAAGTCGGCCGCGACCGAGGCGGAAACCCTCCGCTCCGCCAGCGCTTGCCCGGCCATCCCGTGCGGCCCGCCCAGCAGCGCGGCGATGAGGTCGAACACGGGCCGGTCGGGGTGGCCCATGCCCGGGACGCGGTAGCGGAGGTGGACCTGCGGCGAGAGCGGCTCCGTCCAGTCGAGCCGGATGGATCCGCCGGGCACCGGCTCGGCCTCGACATCGAGATCGAGGGGGGGCTCGGGTCCGCGGGGCAGCACTCCGAAGTAGCGCTCTGCCAACGGCGCCACTGCCTCCATGGTCGCGTCGCCCACCAGCACGAGCGTCGCGTTGTTGGGGACGAAGTAGTCGTCGTAGATGCGGTACGTCGCCTCCCGGGTGAAGTTCCCGAAGTCGCGGATGTGCCCGCCGTCGGGGACGAAGACCGGGTGGATCTGGGCGGTGACGCCGTCGATGGACTCGTTGAAGCGGGTCTGCGGCCGGCTCTTGCCCCCGAGGATCTGTTCCACCACGGTGAAGCGCTGCGACTCCCAGCCCCGCTGGACCGCGTTCACCAGGCGGTCCGCCTCGAGCCGGAAGAAGAGTTCGAGGTGCTCGGGCGGGAGCGCCATGTTCATCTCCATGTAGTCCTGCTCGGTGCTGGCCGGCACCGGGTCGGTGTGCCGCACGTACCCGCCGCTCTGCATGTACCACTTGTAGGAAGTCCAGAAGTCGCGGTACCCGTCGTCCCGGTCCTCGAGTTCGTAGAGCCGCTGCCGGAGCGCCTCGATCTCGGCCGTCATCGGCCAGTCGAGTTCGTCGTAGAAGACGGCCCGTTCCCGGAGCCGGTTGCGCTCCCGGTTGCGGAGCGCGATGAGTTCCTGCTCGGTGTCGTGGATCTCCCGCAGAATGGGCAGTTCGGCGGCCAGGTCGCGGGTGCCGACCGTGGTGGTTCCCTGGTGGATGACGTGCTCGAGGAAGTGGACGATGCCGTGCTGCCCCACCGGCTCGATCATGGAGCCCACGCGAACCCACAGGTTGGCGGCCACCCGCGGCCGGCGGTGGTCCTCGGCGAGCAGGATCGTGAAGCCGTTGTCGAGGACGTGCTCCTGGATCTGGACCGGGCTTGCGGGCTGAGCCGCGACGGACGACGCCAGAACGGCCACCGCGCCGACAAAGAAGAGGCTTCTCAACGACGCTCTTCCTCCGAGCTCCGCTCCGGCGGGCGGCACACCGGCCACGCTTCGCCCTCCGGCATCGCGCGCTGGTCCCGGGGCATCGGCTCCGCATCCTCGGACGCCAGGTAGGCGAACAGCGCCGTCATCAGCGCGTCGTCGCGCAGGTCCTCGAAGACGATCTTGTCGAAGCTGTCCCGGTTGGTGTGCCAGGTGTAGATGCTCGTGTCCCAGCGGTTCGTGCCCATGGGGAGGTGCTCGCCGCGGCCGTGCCCCACGTGGAAGCTGAACGCGGGCACCCCGGCGCACAGGAAGGACGCGTGGTCCGTCCCGCCGGCTTCCGGCATTCCGGGAATCTCGAGGGTGACGAGATCCGACAGCTCGCTCGGGATCTTCGCGAGCCACTCGCCGAAGCGCCCGGCGGCGCCGGCGAACCCCTGCATGGGGAGGAAGGTGACCGGCCCGGTCCCGTGATCGATGTTGAACACGGTGTGGGTGGCTTCGAGAATCTCGGGGTGGTCCTCGACGAAGGCGCGGGACCCGTTGAGGCCCTGCTCCTCCCCGTTCCAGAGCGCGCCGAGGATGGTGCGGCGGGGGTTCGGGACCGCCGCCTTCAGGATGCGCATCGCCTCCATGATGGCGACCGCGCCGGTGCCGTTGTCGAGCGCCCCGGACGAACCGTCCCAGGAGTCGTAGTGACCCCCGAGGATCACGAACTCCTCGGGTTCCGCGCTCCCCGGGATCTTCGCGAAGGCGGTGGAGACCGGCACCTCGCCGAGGAACTCCGCCTCCGCGTCCACCCGCAGCACCGGCTCCTGGCCGTTTTCGGCCAGGCGGAAGACGAGCCCGTAGGCCTCGCAGCTCAGGTCGAAGACCGGGGTCCGCTCCATGTTGGTCCCGAAGACCTTGATGACGCCCCAGCCCTCGGACCACTCCGAGCGGAGGATCCCGGCGGCTCCCGCGGCGTCCAGGGCCTGCGGCAGATTGCGGCGCTCGACACCGGCGCTCTCGTAGCGGTCGCCCCAGTCCTCGATCAGGGCCTCCCGCTCCCCGGCCATGCGGGCGAGCGTCTCGGGCCGGGCGAACCACTCCAGGTTGTCCCGCGGGCGGCAGCTCGCCACCGGCGGCGACACCAGCACGAACTTGCCGCGCGCTTCCGGAAGCCACGCCGCGAACTCCTCGGGGGTGTCCGCGTCGGCGAGGATCACGACGCCCGCCTCGACCGGCCCGCCGGTGGCCGGGCTCCAGGCGGCCGCCATCCCCTCGAGCGTCCGCACCCGCGGCGAGACGAGATCGATGTGGCTGATCCCCCGCTCCCATCCCCGCCAGGTGCCGTACTGCTCCTGGTACGCCTCGATGCCCCACTCCTCGAACTTCTCGACCGCCCAGTCGTTGGCGGCGGCCATGCCCGGGGAGCCGGTCAGGCGCGGCCCGATCACGTCCATCATCACCTGGCCAAGTTCCATGACCTGCGAGCGCTCGACGCCCTCTTCCCAGATCGCCCGGATCACGGGGTCGTCCGCGGGGAAGAACGGGCCGGCCGCCTCCTGCTCCTGGGCCCCGGCATGGCTGGAGAGGCAAACGAGCGAGGCGGCGGCAACCGCGCGAGCCGCAGATGTCATGGCGAACTCCTTGAGAGGGCCGGACCCGCCTGAGACGATCCGAGCCTCTCCCGCATCGTCGGAGAGTATTCTGTGGCGGGTCATCGAACAAAATGTGTCGGGCGCGCCTTGGCAGCGTGGGTCGCGCGCTGAGGACGTGGGGGTTGGTGCTGGTTGCCGGGGCCGCCCTCGGCCCGCGGTCCTCAGCCGGGCAGCCGCTCCCCGAGGCGCGGCGGATGCTGGCCGCCGGGGAAGCCGCGCGGGCCGTCCCGCCACTCGTCGAGAGCTTCTCCGCCGATCCGGAGTCCCCCGAGGGACGGGAGGTCCTGTGGGCCCTGGCCCGCCGCGCCGCGCCCCATCCCGAGGTCGTCGAGGCCGTCTACCAACGCGCCGGCGAACTCGGGTCCGACGGCTGGATCGCGGCGGGCGTCCTGCTGCGGCGCGGCTTCCGACCGCTCGACGCGCTGGACGCCTTCGAGCGGGGCGCGAGGACGAGGCCGCCGGGAGACTCCCTGGCGGATGTCGAGGCCGGCTGGCTGCTCATGGAGCTGCACGCCGACAAGCGCGCCCTCGCCCGGTTCGAACGCCACCCCACGGACCCGAGGGCAGCGTACGCGCGGGCCGTGATCCTGGCCCGGTCCAGCCGGTTCGACGAAGCCGCCGCGGTGACGGACGCGCTGCTGCGCCGGGACCCGCAGAACCCGGCGGCGCTCCTGCTCCGGGCCGAGCTCCTGGACAGTGGCGGCCGCGGGAGCGAGGCGCTCGAGATGCTGCGCGAGCTCGTGGATACCACCGGCCCCAGCGGACCGGCGGCGCTGCGGCTGGCCCGGATCCTGGTGAAGCTCGGGCGGTCCCCGGAGGCGCTCCCGATCCTCGAGGCGATCCTCGCGGCCGCCCCGGAGAACGCCCTGGCCCGGCTCGCGCTGGCCCGCGCCCACCAGGACGGCGGACGGCGGCGGGAAGCCGAGGAAGCGTTCCGCCGGGCGCTGGCGGCGGATGGCGCCCTCAACGAGGCGCGCTTCCGCCTGGCCCAGTTGCTCACCCGGACCGGGAGGCAAGCGGAAGCGAGCCCGCTGTTCGCCGAGTTCGAGCGCCGGAACACGGTGGACGCCGAGTCCACGCGGCTGCTCGCCGCGGCCGAGCTGCGACCCGACGACTTCTCCGCGGTGGCCGCGTTCGTGAACCACGCGCTCTCGAACCGGGACTTCGGGCTGGCGCTGCGGGTCGCACAGCGGTTCCTGATCGAGGTTCCCCGGGATCCGGAGCGTCATCTGCTGGTGGCCCGCGTCTTCCGCGAGGGCGGAAACCGCGGCGAAGCGGCACGGCTGCTCCGCCGGGCGCTCCTCCGGTTCGCCGGCGACGAGGAGGCCGAACGGCGGCTCGCGGCGGGGCTCGAGGCGATCGGCGCGCGGTAGGGAGGGACGCTCCCCGAAAAGGCGAGGCCCGCCGCTGGTGTCGCCCGCCACGCTGAGCGTGGCGGGCGATGCCGGTCCAAGACCGGCGCTCCCGGGCGGCGGGCCTTGAAGTTGCTTGAGCCGGGAACTCCTAGAAGGTCAGGCGGGCGCTCAGGCCGATGGTGCGGCCCTGGATCCACTCGATCGTCTTCAGGTAGTTGCCCCCCGCCGTGAAGAAGAAGTTCGTCTCCGCGGCGCCATTCAGGGCGTTGAAGAAGTCGAGGATGAACTGGACTTCCGCCGTGTCGCCAAGCGATACGCCCTTGTCCACCCGGAAATCGAGAATCGTCACAATCTCCGACCGGTTCGCGCTCATGTTGTCCAGGAAGACCGTCTGGCTGCCCACGTTGCCCACGTCCAGACTGACCAGCGGCGCCCAGTTGAAGCCGCTGACGTACCGCAGGGTGCCGGCCAGGCCGACATCGTAGGGCAACACATACCGGGCGGCGCTCTTGAACTGCCAGTTCGTCAGGTCCTGAATGAGCGGAATGGAGCCGTACTGGTAGGTCCAGCCGACCCCGACCGGGTCCGTCGAGAGCGGACTGGTGCTCTGGCCCGGTGTCCGGCCCTCGTGACGCCACTGGTAGTCGAAGTAGGCGTTCCAGAAGAAGTTGTTCCGGAATCGGCGGTTCACGCCCAGGGACACGGTGTTCCAGTTGAACTTGGTCTCGTCGGTCGGAGCGTTCGTATAGAGGTTCTGGCTCAGCGAAGCCCCGTCCGGAAGGTCGTAGACCGTCAGGGTGGTGCCGCCGAAACCCGGATCGCCGAAACCGTGACCGGGCCCGCACGCCGCCGGACACGGGATCTGCTTGGCGTTCGTGAGGGTTCCGATGCGCGCGATGTTCAGGTTGCCCCAGTCGCCGGTCTGGCGCTTGTGGACAAACGACGCCCGGACGCCGATGTCGGAGCCGATCTGGTGCTCGGCCGAGACGCTGATCTCGTCGACATACGGCTGCCAGGTGTCCGGATCCACGTCCGCGCCCACGGGAGCGGTGCGCTCGATGCCGAGCCCCGCGCCGGTGCTGCCACCCAGCCGGGTGCCGAGCTCGCTCACCCCGTCGAACAGCCCGTTCATGTTCTGGTCGAGGAACTCGTAGGTGACGGCCTTGTTGCCGCCCGGATTCGCCGCATCCATCCCGCTGTTCATGTTGTGGTAGTAGCGGCCGTAGTAGGCCTTGAACACCGAACGGCCCTCGCCGGTCAGGTCGTAGGTGAAGCCCAGCCGCGGGGCGATGTTCCACCAGCTGATGATGTTGTCCTCGCCGGGCACTTCGCCGCCCGGGCCGAAGAGCAGCGGCAGCGCGGCGTGGACGTTCGGGTCCACGTCGGCGATCTCGCGGAGGCAGCCGAGCGCGGCGTCACAGGGCCCGCCGGGAACGTTGTTGGAGCCCAGGTAGCCCATCCGCTGGCTCCCGTAGCGGACCCCGGCGCTGACCGTGAGCCGGTCGTTGATGGTCCACACGTCCTGGGCGTAGAGGTCCAGGTGGGTGTTCCGGTCGTAGTTGAAGTTCGGGAAGCTGTGGAACTGGATCTCGTTCACGTTCTGGGGCCGGGGCGGGTCCAGCGTGCTGTTGTCCAGGTAGCGAACGGCGCCCGAGTTGGCGTTCCAGCCGAACTGCGCCTCGTCGATCTGCCAGGCCCAGCCGAACTTGAAGTCGTGGCTGCCGGCTTCGGTCGGCAGGTAGTAGTTGAACTGGCCGGTCGTGTGCGGCTTCCAGCGGTTGAACGTGAACGGCCGCCAGCCCGCGCCCGACCACTGGCCGGTGCCCGTGTCGATCCTCGGCGGCTTCGTCGCCGGATCCACCGCCGGCGTCATCGGCCAGCCGAAGCCCCAGTGGTTCACCTGGATGTTGCTGTAGAGGCGGTCGTTCCACACCCGCTGCCACTCGGACTTGTGGAGCCAAGTCCACGAGTCCTGGGCCAGGATGGACTCTGCCGGACGGACCGCCGACAGGCCCCGGAAGGGCTTCTGTTTCAGCGACCAGTGGTGGAAGGTGATGAACTGGTCCCGGTCGGTGATCTGCCAGTTCGCCTTCACCGTGAACATGTCGAAGTCGCCGAGGTCCGTGGCCTGGTCCTCGGGAACTCCCGAGATGATCCGGTCGATGACGAACCGGTTGTAGGCGGCGTAGAACCACGCCTTGTCCCGCACGATGGGGCCGCCGAGGTCGATGTGCGCCTCGTAGAACTCGATCACCGGGGCCTCCGTCCCGCCCCGGGCGCGCAGCTCGGAAGGCAGGTTGTTGGCGATCATGTCCGGCGGCTCGTAGGCGAAGTGCTCGGTCCCGGAGAAGTCGTTACCGCCGCTCTTCCACACCGCGTTCACCTGCGCGCCGGAGGAGCTCATCTCCACGTCGGCGCCCTGCGCGGACACCTGGAACTCGCCGATCGCGTAGAAGTCGTAGTAGCCGCCGGCCCAGCCGATGCCCTCGGTGGTGTTGACCCCGTCGTTGAGGATGACGTTCTGTCCCCGGACCCCGAAGGTCTCGTAGCCGGTCTGCTGGCTCTTGTGGGAACCGCCGACGTCGTAGCCCGTCATGCGCACACCCGGGGTCTGCTGCAGGACGGCCCACATGTCGGTCGCCGAGGGAACGTCCTCGAGCTGCGTGGTGTCAAACGTCGCGGATACGCCGGTGGTCTTGACGTCGACCACCGGGGACTCGCCGGTCACCGTGACGGTTTCGGCCACCGTCGCGATGTCCATGGTGGCGTTCACCTCGAAGGTCGAGCCGCCGACCACGATGACGTCCTCGAAGACGACGGTCTGGAAACCGCCGAGCTCGAAGGTCAGGTTGTAGCTGCCGCCGACCAACTGCGCGAACCGGTAGGAGCCGTCCACGTCGGTGGTGAACGTCCGGGGCGCGACGAGTTCCTCGGACTCGAGGGTGACCGTCACGCCGGGGAGGACAAGCCCCTGCGCGTCGCTCGCGGCGCCCTCGAGCCGTCCATATTGCTGCTGACCGAGCGCCGCCACGGGCCACGCCACCAGCAGGGCAAGGAGGATGATCTTTCTCTTCATGTTGCTGCCTCCCATGGTTCAATCCATTGAACCCATTGACGGGACTATTTGAATGCAATGTTGAAACTGGACGCAAACGTGACACCCGGCGTTGGCCGCCGCCGGAAGCGGAGGGAAACGGCCCCTCCGCAGGCGCCCCCAGCGACCCGAACTTCCCGGCCGCCACCCCGGATCCGCAGCGCCTTCATCCGGACCGCCGCGCCCCGGCCGCATTGCAAATCGGGGCCCATCCGCTTACGTTTGTCCGCTCGTGGTCTCATGCCGTGGGACCGCCGACCCCCATGCGTCTCGCAGGCAAGCGCGCCCTCGTCACCGGGGGCTCCCGGAGCATCGGCCGGGGCATCGCCCTCGGCCTCGCCCGCGAGGGGGCGGACGTCGCGGTGGGCTACCGCGGCAGCCGCGCGGACGCCGAGAGCGCCGTCCGCGAGATCGAGGCGCTGGGGCGGCGGGCCTCTGCCGTCCAGGGCTCCACCGACTCCCAGGCGGACGTGGAGCGCATCGTCGCCGGGGCGCACGACTTCCTGGGCGGCCTCGACATCCTGGTGAACAACGCCGGGGTCCTGAAGCGGACGCCTCTCCTCGAGATCACGGAGGAGGAGTGGGACGCCATCCTCGACGTCAACCTGAAGGGCTACTTCCTGGTCGGCCAGGCGGCCGCCCGCCGCATGATCGCGGACGGGACGCCGGGCGCCATCGTCAACGTGTCCTCCGCCGGACAGGCGGTGGCCGCCCCGAACCTCACCCACTACTGCGTGTCGAAGGCCGGCGTCGAGATGCTCACCAAGCAGCTCGCGCTCGAGCTCGCGCCGCACAAGATCCGGGTGAACGCCATCGCCCCGGGCCTGATCGAGACCGACATGAACCGGGCCGACATCGCCCGGGAGGACTTCCGGAAGCGCCGGCTCGCCCGCATCCCGCTCGGGGAGATCGGCGTCCCCGACGACCTCGTGGCGGCCGTGGTGTACCTCGCGTCGAACGACGAGGCCCGCCTCGTGACCGGCGCCAGCCTGTTCATCGACGCCGGCCAGACCATCTGGGGCGCCTGAACCCGAACAGCCGCCGCCCGGACGGCGAGAGATTGGACATGCGTTCTGCATGTTGTCATGCTCATCGCATGAATCGGAACATCCAGATCCGCAACGTCCCGCCAGCGACCCATCGGCGCCTGAAGGCGCGGGCCGCCGCCGAGGGGTTCACCATGTCGGGCTATCTGCTGCGGATGATCAACGCGCACCTGGAGCGGCCGAGCCGCCGGGACGTGCTGGATCGCATCCGCGCTCGACCCGTCTTCGAGCCGGACGTGGACCTCGCCGAGATCCTTCGGGAAGGCCGCGAGGCGCGCTGATGGTGCTCGACGCGTCCGCAGCGGTGGAGTTGGTGCTGCGGACCCCGGGCGGCGTGCGGCTCGCCAGGCGGCTCGAGACCGGTGAGCCGGTTCACGCGCCTCATCTGATCGACATCGAGGTGGCGCACGCGTTGCGCAAACTGGTGCTGACGGGGCTGCTGGACGCACGGCACGGCGCCGAGGCCTTGCGGGATCTGGCCGATCTGGACATCGACCGGCACACGCACACGCTGCTGCTCGATGGCGTCTGGCACTGGCGACATAACCTGACTGCCTACGACGCGGCCTATGTCGTGCTCGCGGAAGTCCTTGGGCAGACACTGGTGACCGGAGACGCCCGGTTGGCGGCGGCCCCGAATCTCCCCATTGATGTCGAGCGGGTCTGAACCGGGACGCCCCGGGCGCGGTCCATCGCGGGCGCGGGCGCTCATCGGTCTGGCGATCCTCGCGACTCTCCTGGCGTCGTGCGGCGGCGGGAACGGTGATTCCAGACCGGCCACCTGGACCGTCCGGTTCTCCCACGTGCTCTCGACCGGCTCGGAGTTCCACCTCATGGCGGAGCGCTTCCGGGACCTCATGGACGAGCGCACCGGCGGGCGGTTCCGGGTCGTCATCTACCCGTCGGGGCAGCTCGGCGGCGAGCGGGTGGCCTTCGAGCAGATCCAGGCCGGCGCGGTGCAGGTGGCGATCACGGGCACCCCCGTGCTCTCCGGCTGGGTGCCGGAGAGCCAGGTGTTCGACCTCCCGTTCCTCTTCGAGACCCGGGACCACGGGCTCCGGGTGATGCAGGGCGCCATCGGGGACTGGTGGCGGGACCTCCTCCTCGAGCGCACCGGAGTCCGCTCGCTCGGGTTCCTCGACTACGGGTTCCGCCACGTCTACAACCGCCGGGGACCCGTCGAGACGCCCGCGGATCTCGCCGGCCTCAAGCTGCGGGTCCTCCAGAACGCCACGTATCTCGCGGCCTACTCCGCGCTGGGCGTCCAGGCGACCCCGATGAACTACGGCGAGGTCTATTCGGCCCTCCAGCAGGGCGTCATCGACGGCGGGGAGGCGAACGCGATCGGGTTCGTGAGCAGCCGGCTCCACGAGGTGGCGAAGTTCTACAGCTTCACCTCCATCACCTACAACCCGATCACGCTGCTCGTGAACGAGCCGTTCTACCGGTCGCTACCGCCGGATGTCCGGGAGCTTGTGGACCGCTCGGCAGCCGATGCGCTCGCTTACCAGAGCGAGGTCGCGCGCCGCATGGAGGCGGACGCCATCGAGGAGATGCGGGCGAACGACGTCGAGATCTCCCGCCCCGACCTCGCTCCCTTCGCGCCCGCCGTCCGGCCCCGGATCTGGGATGAGCTGGCCGCCCGGCTGCCGGACGGCGAGGCACTGATCGCGCGGCTGGTCGCGGAAGGAGCGCCGGCCCTGGAGGGAAGGAGCCAATGACACGGCTCCAGGCAGGAGCGCCGGCCTCCAGGCCGGCATCGCCCCCGCTACGGTGAAAATGCAGTCCGGCGGGTCGGCCGAGCGGCTCGATGGCACCGCCGGCCGGGAACGCCGACCTCCGGTCGGCACAGCGGGCCGACGGCCCGCGGGCTACGTGCCGCAAGTCGTCGCGGGCGACAGAGGTCCGGGAGCGTCCCCTCCGGCCGGTTGCACCGAGAGGGAACCGACCCGCCGGTCGGCGCCGTGCCGTGCGCTGCGCGGTCGCGCAGCGCGTGCCGACCAGAGGTCAGTTGCTATGAAAATGCAGCCCGGAATGCAGAAACGGCTTGGAACGCCGGCCCCCACCGGGAGAACTGGCCTCCGGTCGGCACCGCCCGCCGGAGGCGGGCGAACCTGTACCTGCTGCCCGCGGGGTTCGCACGATGCGGCCTGCCAGCGCCATCTGGTCCCGGGGCGTTACGTGGTTGCGGCCCTCCGGGCCGCGTGCCGACCGGAGGTCGGCGTTCCAAGCCGTTTCCGCCGTTTTCATGCCCGGCGGGGTGCGTAGGAGGACGCGCGCATGGGCGTTTCTCCCGGTGGGGGCGCGAAGCGAGGCGAAACTCACCACCGCAACCGCCCTCACCGCCCGCGGCCAGGGATGGCATAAGCCATGAAACGCCTCAATCAGGTCCTGGTCACCCTCGAGACGTACGCAGCCGGCGCGCTGGTGATCACGGTGTGCGTCGTGGTGCTCCTCCAGGTGCTGATGCGCTACCTCTTCGCGACGCCGAATCCCTGGAGCGAGGAGCTCTCGCGCTTCGCCTTCATCTGGGTCTCGCTGCTGGGGGCGTCGCTGGCGGTGGAGCACCGGGCCCACTTCGGGTTCGACCAGGTCACGAAGAAGCTGGCCCCGCGAGCGCGGCGCGCCGTGGAGCGGTCCGCCTGGGCCGTGGTCCTTGCTTTTTCCCTGGTCCTCATCGCGACCGGAATCGCCCTGATGGACCTCACGCTCGGTGAGCGTTCGCCGGCGCTGAACCTGCCGATCGCACTCGTCTATGCGGCGGCGCCGGTGTCGGGACTGCTGATGGCGATCCACCTGCTCGCGGGACGGAGCGGCAGCGGCGAGGAGACCCACTGATGGGCGGCCTCCTCGTCGGCGCCTTCGGCGCGCTGGTGCTGGCCGCGGTGCCCATCGGCTTCGCGCTCGCGACCGCCGCCGTCATCGCCATCGTGGCGGCGGACCTCCCGCTCGTCCTCGTTCCGCAGCAGATCGTCGCGGGGATGGACTCCTTCCCCATGCTCGCCGTGCCGCTCTTCATCCTGGCCGGCTTCCTGATGGACGTCGGCGGGATCAGCCGCCGGCTGGTGACGCTCGCGCGGTCGCTCGTGGGACACCTCCCCGGAGGGCTCGGGCAGGTGGTCATCCTGGCCGAGATGTTCTTCTCGGGAGTCTCGGGGTCCACCTCCGCGGACGCGGCCGCGATCGGCGGGATCATGGTGCCCCAGCTCACCGCGAACGGATACAGCCGGGAGCGCTCCACCGCGATCGTCTCGGCCGCCTGCGGGATGGGGATCCTGATCCCGCCGGCCATCGTGATGGTCATCTACGGAGTGATCGGGGGCGTCTCCATCGGCGCCCTGTTCGTCGCCTCCATCGCGCCCGCCCTCCTGATCGCCGCGGGCCTGATGGCGCAGATTGGCTGGCAGGCGCGGCGGCAGGGATGGCCGGCCGGCGAGCGCGCCTCCTTCGCCGAAGTCCGGCGCGCCGGGATCGACGCCGTACTCCCGCTCTTCATGATCGTGGTCATCCTGGGCGGCATCCGCTTCGGGTTGTTCACACCGACGGAGGCCGCCGCGGTCGCCGTCGCCTACGCGCTGCTGCTGGCGGGGCTCGTCTACCGGTCCCTGACCATCCGCGAGCTCTGGGACAAGATCGTCCAGACCGCCGTGGTCTCGGGGATGGTGCTCTTCGTGGTGGGCGCCGCGCGCCTCCTGGGCTGGGTCCTCGCCGTCGAGGAAGTGCCCCAGGCGCTCGCGTCCTCGGTGGTGGGACTGGGCGGCGGCGCGGCCGGCTTCCTGGTTCTCACGATCCTCGTCTTCCTGCCGCTCGGCGCCATCCTCGAGGGCGTGCCGGCGGTGGTCATGCTGACGCCGATCCTGCTGCCCATCGCGCGCCAGCTCGGGATCGACCCCGTGCACTTCGGCGCCGTCATCGTGGCGACCCAGGGCATCTCCGTGTTCCTGCCCCCGGTGGGGGTGAGCCTGCTGGTGGCCTGCTCGGTGGGAGGGGTCGAACCGGCCCGGGTCGCCCGTCCGCTCGCGCCCTACCTGGCGCTCATGCTGGCGCTCACCCTGGTCATCGCGTTCCTTCCGGAGGTCGTGCTCTTCCTGCCCAACCTGCTCGGGTACTGAGGGGTTCCCACGGGAACGATGACGGAGTTCTTCCTCGACTTCGCCCTCATTTCCGGGCTGCTCGTCGTCGCGCACCTCCTCCGGACGTGGGTTCGGTTCTTCCAGGCCGTCTTCCTGCCCACGCCGATCCTGGCGGGGCTGATCGGGCTCGCCGCCGGACCCGAGGGGCTGGATCTCCTCCCCTTCGCGCGGGACGCGGCCGGCGCCCCGGTGATGGGCCGGTACCCGGGCGAGCTGATCGTGGTGCTCTTCGGCACCCTCTTCATGGGGTGGCGCCCGAACGCGCCGCGCTTCCGGGCGATGCTCCGCGACGTCGGAGACACGTTCTTCTACAACCTCTCGGCCTGGGTCGGCCAGTTCGGCCTCGCGCTGCTGTTCGCGGGCGCGGTCCTGATTCCGCTGTTTCCCGAGGTGGGCGGGCCCTTCGCGCTGATGCTTCCCGGCGGCTTCGTGGGCGGTCACGGCACCGCCACCGCCATCGGATCCGTTCTCGCCGAACAGGGCTACCCCGACGCCCTCCCCGTCGGATTCACCTTCGCGACCATCGGACTCCTGGCGGCCGTCTTCGGCGGCGTCGCCGCGATCAACCTCGCCACCCGGGCGGGCTGGACCCGCCTCGTCTCCAGCCCGCACGAGCTTCCCGAAGACCAGCGGCGGGGCCTGATCGCACCCGAAGACGCCCGGGACGCCGTGAAGGAGACCGTCAGCCCGCTGGCCCTCGACACGCTTTCCTGGCACTTCGGACTCGTGCTGCTCGCCTACGGGGCCGCCCACGCCGCGAGTTGGGCGCTCCGGTCGGCGGGCGGCTTCTTCACGGCCCTCCCCATGTTCGCGCTCGCGGTCCTCTGCGGCGCGCTGCTCCAGGGCGCGCTCAACCGGCTGGGCGCCGGCCGGCACGTGGACCGGGCCACGATGGCGCGCATCGGGTCCTCGGTCTCGGACTTCCTGGTGGCCTTCGGGGTGGCCTCGATCCCGCTCTCGACGGTGGCGGCGTACGCGGCGCCCATCCTCGTGATGTCCGTCTTCGGCTTCGCCCACGCCGCCCTCATCACCTGGTGGATCGCGCGCCGGACCTTCCGCAACTACTGGTTCGAGCGCGGCCTGTTCACCTTCGGTTACGCCACCGGCGTGGTGGGGATGGGGATCGCGCTGCTCCGCGTGGTGGACCCCCGGTTGCAGTCCGGCACGCTCGACGACTACGGCGTGGCGTACCTCCCGATCGCGGTGGTCGAGATCGCCATCCTCACCACGCTGCCGCTGTGGGTCGCCGCCGGCGCGGTATGGATGCCGGGTCTCGCGCTGACCGCCTTCGCCGCCGCGCTGCTGCTGGTCTCGTGGAGGTCGATCGGCTTCTTCCCGTCCGATCCCGGGGTGCGCCGGGCCGGCGAACCCGGGTAGGCAGTCGGACGCGGTTGGGTCCCGGAGCCGTGGTGTTCTTTGGCTATAATCACGGTAACGTTTCCGGCAACATGCCCAACGACTCCGAAAGTCGCATCTCCACACCGCGCGTCCACCGTCACCGCCTCCGGGCTGCCGCGCGCGGGACCACCCGCGTCGAGGTTTCGATTCCTCTCTCGGACGCTCCGCTGTTGCGATCCCTGGCCCGAACGCTCCGCGAGGACGACCGGGAGGCCTCTCGCCTGCGGCAGCTTCTGGAAACGGAAGTGGTGCGGGCTCCGGCGGCGACGGGAGCCGACCTCGTCGAGTTTCTCCTCGCTTCGCCCCTGCGCGAGATGGAGCTGGAAGTGGAGCGTGATCGCTCCTTCGGACGGCCGGTCGACTTCGAGTGACCGGTTTCCTGCTGGACACGAACGTCATCAGCGAGACGGTCCGGCCACGGCCCGAACCTCGAGTGCTGCGTTGGTTTCGTGAACGAGCGCCGCGTGATCTCTTCCTTTCGGCAGTGACCTTGGGAGAGTTGGTCCGGGGCGCCCTGAAACTGGGCGATCGTGATCGATCCCTGCGTTACCAGCAGTGGATCACCCGGGATCTGACTCGTCAGTTCGAAGGGCGGATCCTTGCGTTCGACGATCGGGCCGCGGCTATCTGGGGCGAGATCATGGCTGCCGGCGATCAGAGCGGGCAGCCGCGGCCCGCCCTCGACGCTCAGATCGCGGCTGTCGCGCGACGCCACGATCTGGTTCTGGCCACCCGGAACACGGGGGACTTCCAAAACATGGACCTCCCGTTGGTGAATCCCTGGCGGGCTTGAACCGCGGGACCGTCAGTCTCGGCGTCTTCCCGTCCGATCTCCGGATCCGCCGGGTCGGCGAGCCCGGACAAGCAGGCTTCCCGGCCCGGATAGACTGCATTCACGGCGCGGCGTTCATGGAGGGTCCGAGGGGGTTCTCGTGGCGCTGCCTGCATCCGGGGAGGTTCAAGAGGATGTTGATTCGCCAAAGCCCGGGACGCCGGCCGCGTTTCCGGCGTCTTGCCGCCATGGGCCTCGTTGCCGCGGTCGTCGGCTGCGACGGCGGCTCCGACTCTCCGTCTCCGACGGTTCCGCCTCCGAGCCCGGCCCCGCCCCCGGCAACAGATCCGATGGGGGCCCGTTGCACGGAGGCGGGGCGCATTCTGGAGTACGGTTTCTTCGCTCATTTCGAGCCGATCAGCCACAGCGCGAGCCCGGACCCGGGCGCCGCAGCCTTCAACGAACACCTCGGGTACGAGGCCGATCTGCTGAACGCGCTCGAAGCCATGGACGGGGCCGGGCTGGCCTTCCGGCGCCGCGGGATCCACGTCTGGCCCGGGATCTGGCTGCTTTCGTCCACCCCCGAGTACGACCTCGTGGGCGGCGGCATCACGATCCTCGAGGAGCGCACGATGGATGCCGCCGGGATGCCGGCGATCTCGTTCACGTCCGGGCACATCGAATTCGGCCATTCGCTGCTCGTACGCGCGGCCGATGCCGAGCGGCTCGCCGAATACAGCGACCTGACGGGCGACGACCGGGTTGGCGTTTCGGTGGAGACCACCAACGAGGCCCGCTTCCTCCAGATTGTCGAGCTCATTGACGAGGACGGGGTGTTGCGCGCGGGGACCCGGGTCACCACTCCCGCCGGGACCGTGGTGGCCGACGGCAGCGACGCCTACCGCATCGCGGCGAGCGGGTCCTCGCCGAATCTCGCGGATCGCATGCATCTCGAACCCCCGTCGCCTGAGTTTCCGGAGGTCGTGTTCTTCGGCGCCGATTCCATCCAGACGGAACAGCCCGAGGCACTCGCCAATGGGGAGGTGGACGCCCTGGCCGGAGACTCGATCTTCAACGGCGTAATCGAAGGGAAGTGGGCCGGCGCTCTCGTGGTGACCGCCATCGACACGGAGTTCGACCTCGGCGGCTTCACCCTGGATCAGAACGAAGAGGCGCTGCTCGCCTGCCTCGACGACAAGCTGGACTACCTCACCGACGAACGAAGCATCGGCTTCGCCGAGTGGCTGGAGAACCCCGCGGTGTTCCTGGAGCGGGCGGAAGCCTGGACTCCGTAGCCCCGCATACCGCGACCGCGCCGGAATGGTGACTCCGCGGCGGGATTGAAGCGCGCGGGGCCGTCAGTACTTGATGTCGTTCCGGCCGACCGTCATCCCGATGTTGCCGACCCGGCGGCCCATCGTGGTTTGCTCGTCGCTCCCGGCGGTCATCCTGTGGTGTCGCCATTTCTGCCGCTACAAGAACGCCATTCCTGCCGTTTCACGAATGCCGAATCTGCCGCCGAATCGTTCCGGAAGCGCCTTTCGGCGACCGCTCTGGTCCCGTCCCGTCGCTCCGGCGCAGGCCGTAGGGCGGCGGCCGTTTCGTGGGTCGCGCCTGCGGGGCGCAGCGCTCTTCGTGCGGAACCGGCTCTGCTACGGACGCATCGTCAGTACTTGATGTCGTTCCGGCCGACCGTCATCCCGATGTTGCCGACCCGGCGGCCCATCGTGTAGTGCTCGCCGCTCCCGGCGGTCATCCCGAAGAAGTCCACGTCGGGCACGATCAGGCGGCCGCCATCGTCCACCGCGCCCTCCAGCGCGGTCGTCGCCACCACCTCGGCGATGAAGAGCTTCCGGACGGGCGGCACCTCGAGGGAAGCGATCGTGCGGCACTCGCAGTGGACGGGGGACTCCTCCACGGTGGGGGCGGCGACCACGGACGCCGCGCCCCGGGTCAGGCCCGAGAGCTCGAACTTGTCGGCGACGCGGCTCGAGTTCATGTCCACGGTGTCGAACGCCTCGATCATCGACGCCAGCGGGACGTTCAGCACGAACTCGTCGTGGAGCTCGAGGAGTTCCCGCGCCTGGTGCTCGAAGCCCGCGCTCACCCCGATCTGGGGCGGGTCGCCGTTCACGACGAACGTCCAGAGCACCGAGATCTCGTCCGGGTCGCCGGGCCGGCCGTTCACGGTGAGCAGGATCGCCGGACAGGGCGGGATCATCGGCCCGGGCTCCGCCAGCGCGCGGCGCGGGCCGGTGAGCGGCGTCGCGGAGCTGGTCGGGCTCCCGTCCGAGGTCGACGCGGAATCGTCCGCACTCCTCCGCTCGCCCGGACCGCATCCCCAGACCGCAGCGATGGCGGCGGCGACCGACCCACCCTCCAGGAACCGCCTTCTGGACCAGCCGGGCATGAGGGCGTCGGACGATACCGCAGATGTCCAGCACCCCCAGGGGCGTTCATCGAAGCGTGAACCCGGGCGAGCGCGGAGAGCGGGCAAACTCCGCTTCGTCGGATGGCGTACCGGCTTGGAACGCCGACCTCTGGTCGGCACGCGCTGCGCGACTGCGCAGCGCACGGCGGAGCGCCGACCTGCGGGATGGTTCTCTCTCGGTGCAACCGGGCGGATGGGACGCTCCCGGACCTCTGTCACCCAGGGCGAATAGCGGCGCGCCGCCCGCGGGCCTTCGGCCCGCTGTGCCGACCGGAGGCCAGTTCTCCCGGTGGGGGCCGGCGTTCCAAGCCGTGGGTGTCGCTTTCGCTCCGGGAGAACTGGCCGGCGTTCCAGGCCGACGCGCCATGTCGGAAGCCGCGATGCACGACTGTGCACCGGCGGTGCGATGATCCGTTCCCTGGGGAGAAAGCCATGAAAGTCATCCGCGACAACCCCGCGAACCGGGTCGGAGCGGCGCTCGCTGTTTTCGCAATCATCCTGCCGGCCCTCACCGGCGCGTGCGCCGTCGCTCCGCCCCAGGACAGCTCCTCCGGACTGAATCCGGAGCGGCTGGCCCGGCTCGACGCCGCCCTCGAGGACTACGTCGCCTCCGGCGCCCTGCCCGGCGCGGTGGCGTTCGTCGCCCATCGCGGGGAGACCGCGTACCTCAGGGCCTTCGGCTACCGCGACAAGGAGGCCGGAGACCCGCTCGAGACCGACGACATCTTCCGGATCGCGTCGCAGACCAAGGCGCTCGTGAGCGTGGCCGTCATGATGCTGCAGGAGGAGGGACGGCTGCTGATCTCGGACCCGGTCGGCCGCCACCTGCCGGAGTACCTCGAGACCACCGTCGCGAGCCCCAACCCCGACGGGACCTACGACGTGGTCCCCGCGGGGCAGCCGATCACTATCCGGCACCTGCTCACCCACACCGCGGGGATCACCTACGGCGGGGGGACCGCCGCCGCCGAATGGGTCGAAGCGGACATCACCGGCTGGTACTTCGCCCACCGGGAGGAGCCGGTCCGCGAAACGGTGCGCCGCATGGCTGCCCTGCCCTTCGAGACCCACCCGGGCGAAGCCTGGGTCTACGGCTACGCGACGGACATTCTGGGCGCCGTCGTAGAGGTCGCCTCGGGAACGGCGCTCGACGAGTTCCTCCGGACCCGCCTCTTCGAGCCGCTGGGGATGGCGGACACCCACTTCTATCTCCCGCCCGAGAAGCGCGACCGCCTGACCGTCGTCTATTCGGCCGGCGCGGACGGCTTCACCCGCGCTCCCGATCCCGGCGGCATGGTGGGACAGGGGGCGTACGTGGACGGGCCGCGAACGAGCTTCTCCGGTGGGGCCGGCCTCCTCTCGACGGCGTCCGACTACGGGCGGTTCCTCCAGATGCTGCTGAACGGCGGCAAGCTCGGCGACGCCCGCATCCTCTCGCCGAAGAGCGTCGAGCTCATGACCGTGGATCACCTCGGCGGGCTGCTGGTCCGGGACCTGAACGACGCCAGCGCCGTCTTCGGCGCGGAACGGGGGGTCGGGTTCGGGCTCGGCTTCCGGGTGGTGGAAGACGTGGGCGCGCACGGCGCGCCCGGCTCGGAAGGCGTCTACGGGTGGGGCGGGGCCTACCACTCGAGCTACTGGGTGGACCCGGAGGAGGAACTCGTCGCCGTGTACCTGGCGCAACTCATCCCCTCCGGGAACCTGGACGACCACGCCAGGTTCCGGGCGCTCGTTTACCAGGCGGTCGACACCGCCAACTGACTCGGGAGCGGCCCCGGGCGGTCTTCTACGTCCGGATCAGTTCGCCCACCTGCGCCGGAGCACACAGCGTGACCTCGAATCCGCCCAGTCGCCGCGGGAGCGGCTCGTCCACGTAGGGACAGCAAAGCAGGTTCGGGCCGTCGGGATAGGCCCTGCGAAACCTCGCCAGCGCCTTCGGGCGGAATCCCTCCGGCGAGATCTTCGCCTCCACCGCAGCCACCCGGTCCCGTCCGGCAACGATGGCGAAATCCACCTCGTGCCCCGCTGCGTCGCGCCAATAGTGAACGCGGCTCCGGGGGATGGTGGTCAGCAGTTCGTCCAGCACCAGGTTCTCCCAGAGGGGACCACGGTCCGCCGGCCGGAGGTTCGTCCACCCCCGCAGATGACAGACGAGGCCGGTGTCCAGGGCATATGCCCGGGGACGGCGCACCAGTTCCCGGCGCCCTCCGCCGTGGAAGGGCGGCACCCGGACCGCGAGGTGACAGTCGTCGAGGATGTCCAGATACTGGACGGCGGTCGGCCGGCCCACGCCGGCGTCGCGCGCGACGGACGAGATGTCCAGTAGTTCGCCGTTGCGGACGAACACCGAGGCGACGACGCGGAGGAAGCCGCCCCGGCCCCGGACGTCGAACAGCGGCAGGATGTCCCGCGCGAAGAAGCTGTCCATCCACTCCTCGAACCAGACCGGATCCGGCGCCGGCGCCAGCAGTTGGTCCGGAAAACCTCCGTTCAGAAGTCGCCGCTCCAGATCCGGCGCGCCGATCCAATCGGGGGACTCGCGCCACAGGACCGGAGCGAAGCGAATTGGCCATTTCCTCCCCACCAACGAGTCGCTGAATCGCCGGCTCGCGTAGAGCGTGGAGGAGCCGGTCGCCAGCACCCGAATGCCCGGCCAGGCGTCCGCCGCGATCTTCAGCAGACCGGCCGGATCGTTGGCCCGATGCACTTCGTCCAGGACCACCCGGGAGCCCGGAGGAAGATGGGCGAAGAAGGCTTCGGGATCCGCGAGACGATCCCGCACCGAGGGCAGGTCGCAGTTCAAGTAGCGAGCGTCCGGCACCTGCCGGCTCAGCACGGTCTTCCCAAGGCGCCGCGCTCCCGAGAGCCAGACGATGTTGCGGGAGTCCCACGCGCGCTCGATCCGGTTGACCCAGAACGGACGCGGAACCGGAGTGGACATAGGTATATTTTACAAAAAACCGCGTATTACGTAATTTTGACTACGAAATGGACGGAAGTTCCGGACGCTGGGCGCCCAGGACCAAGGTGTCCAGCTCGGCGTCGGGGATCGCCGCGAACTCGCGGACGCGCCTGAAGTAGAACAGCGCGCCGAGCGCGATCCAGCCGGCCAGGGCGATCCAGGAGGGCAGCGCCATGAAGCCGGGCATCCCGGGAACGCACAGCAGGACCAGGAACCCGGCCGACAGGAGCGCGCCGAGCACCGCTTCCAGCCGGGCCCGCCGGCGGCGCGCGACCGAGCGCGCCGCGAGGCAGGTGTACAGGTAGCCGCAGGCGGTGCCGACCGCGGCCATGTCCACCACCCAGACGATGACCTCGCGGCCGAACCAGGGCGCGAGCAGCGAGACGGCCCCGGTGAACAGCAGGGCGTTCCGCGGCGTGCCGCGGGTCCCGTCGACGGTCCCGAACCAGGCCGGCAGCAAGCGCGCCCGCCCCATGCTGAACAGGAGGCGGCTGCTCGCCATGAAGAAGCCGTTGATGCCGGTGAAGATGGCGGTGACGACGGCGACGCTCAGGATGGCCACTCCCGCCGCTCCGAGGCTCGCCCGCACCGTCGCCCCCGTCACCCAGACGGACTCCCCGGCCACCACCTCGCGCCACGGCAGGACCACCCCGGTGGCCAGCACCACGACCGCGTACATCCCGGCCCCGGCCAGGATCGCGGCCGCCATCAGCCGGAACGCCTTGCCGGCCGGGAACGCGAACTCCTCGGCGGCCTGCGGCAGGGTGTCGAAGCCGACGTAGAGCCAGGGGGAGATCGCGAGCATCGCCAGGATCCCGGTCCACGCCGGCCGGCCGGGGGCGAACCAGGGGTCCCAGTTGGCCACGTTGGCGCCGGGTCCGGTGAGAGCGCCGATCCCCACCACCGCCACCGCCGCCACCATGAGGCCGGTCAGGACCGCCTGCGCCCTCCCGACCCCCTGGACGCCCCGGGAGTGCAGGAACCCGACGGCGACCACCCCGAACGCCGCGAGGCCGACCTCCCCGGCGAACACCTCGAAGCCGGCCACCGTATAGAGGGAACCGCGGGCGAACAGATCCGGCGCGAGGAACCTGCCGAGGATGGCGAGCGCGGTCGCGTTGAGCGGCACAATACTCAGATAGCCGAGGGCGAGGAACCAGCCGCAGATCACCGCGTGATGCCGGCCGGCGGCCCGGTAGGCGTAGGCGAACTCGGCCCCCGCCACCGGAAAGGTGCGGACCATGAGGCCGTAGCTCCGGGCGATCACGACCATCGCCAGCCCGCCGAGCGCGATGCCCAGCGCCGCGCCGAGCGGTCCGGCGGTCTCGAGGAAGTCGCCGGCGAGGATGAAACAGCCAAAGCCGATGACGCAGCCGAGCGCCAGCGACCCGACCTGAAGCGGCGCGAGGACCGGCCGGAGTCGCGGGCGATCGCTCAGGGGTCTTTCAGGCAAGGGTCACGTCCACCGGCCGAGGATGGGCGGGCGGGATTATCCGGGCGCCGCCGCTTGCGTGCTCTCGCCAGGTTGCTGGGAAAGTGGAACCCGCCCGCTGACGGGGGCGGCGAGGAGCGCTCGGAGCGCCGGCCTTCAGGCCGGCATCGCCCGCGCCGCGGGCGAAACTCCCGACGTCTCTTCGCGACGTTGCGCCGCCTCGAACGCGTTTGGCACCGTGGCCGTCGCGGGCGAACGTCGGTTCGCTATCCTCGTCGGGGGTCCCCGCGATGGGGCACGATGGCGCCGGGAGTTTCGCGGCCGTTGGCCGCGATGCCGGTGTGAACACCGGCGCTCCTGGCCGCGATGCCGGTGTGAAGCCCCCACCGGGAGAACTGGCCGGCGCTCCTCGCCAAATCTGCGTTTTCATGCCCGGCGGGGTGCGCGGGAGAACAGGGGCGGGAGCGTTTCGCCGGGCGGCGAGCCGCGGGCCGGTCCCGTAGAGTTGCCGGCATGAGGCTCTCCCGACGCACCCTGTTGCAGTCAGCGCTCGCGTCGGCGGCGCTCGGATGGGCGCCGGACGCGCGCGGCGCGGCTCAGACGACCATCCGCCATTCGAGCTTCGACCCGTGGATCGAGATTCGGCCTGACCACGTGCGGCACAACGTCCGGGAGGTCAGCCGCCTCGTCGAGGGCCGTCCCATCCTGGCGGTCATCAAGAACAACGCCTACGGGATGGGCCTCCTCAACATGGCCCGGATCCTGGAATCGGAGACCGCCGTCATCGGCATGGCGGTGGTGAAGCTGAGCGAGGCCCTCGAACTGCGCGGCGCCGGAATCGCCAAGCCGGTCCTCCTGATGGGGCCCTTCGATGACGCCGACCTCGAAGCGGCGGTGATGCGCGATGTCACCCCGATGGTCTACACGGAGGTGGGCGACGCGCTGGACCGGCTGGCCGCCCGGCGGCAGGCGGCGGCGCCCGTCCAGGTCTGCGTGGACACCGGGATGGGCCGGGTCGGGATCTCGCACCGGCGCGCGGCCGGACTGATCGCCGATCTCGCCGGCCGTGACGGGGTGGAACTCGCCGGGACGATGACCACGCTGAACGAAGACCCCGAGTTCGAGAAGCTGCAACTCCGGCGGTTCCGGGAGGTCGAGGAGACGCTTGCCGCGGGCGGGATCGCGATGGGCAGGCGGCACGCGGCCTCGAGCTACGGCCTCTTCGACAACCCGCCCGCCTACCTCGATGCGGTCCGGCCCGGCATGGCGCTCTTCGGTCAGTACTCGACCGAGAGGTTCCGCGGGATGGACCTGCTCGACCTGCGGCCGTCCATGAGCCTGAAGGCGCGGGTGGCGCTCGTCAAGAAGCTGGAGCGGGGCGACACCGCCGGGTACGAGGCGGCCTACCGGGCGGAAAGGGACGTCTGGATCGCCACGATTCCGGCGGGTCACGTGGACGGGGTGCCCCGGGTCGCGGCCCGAGGCGGCTGGGTGCGCATCGGGGAAACCCGCTACCCGATCGTGGCCAGCGTGTCCGCGAGCCACACGATCGTGGAGATCGGGCCGGAGAAGACCGTGGAGGCGGGTGACGTCGCGACCTATTTCGACTGGCGGGACGGTTCGCGGCCCGAGGACGCGAGCGCGGCCTCCGGCGCCTCCGTCTACGACCTCGTCATGCACCTGAATCCCACGCTGCCGAGGCGGCTCGTCTCCTGAGGGGGTCGCCCGGCCCGACGGAACATTCCGCGCGGAAGCGACGTTTTGTGCTCCATAACGGCTGCCGTTCCTTGGACATGAAAACCACGAAGCCTGTCTGCCAAGAGTTCACGGCCGGTCGCGGAACCCCGGCGCCGGGCGCCGGCGGCGGCACCCCCCTACCGGAGACGAAACCATGGCGCGCCTGACCGACTACCGGGTCCTCACCTTCGACTGCTACGGGACCCTGATCGACTGGGAGGCGGGGATCTGGGAGGCGCTGCAGCCGGTCCTCCGGGCGAACGGCGCCGTCGGGCTCACGCGCGACGAGGCCCTCCGCGCCTTCGCGCGTTTCGAGGGACAGCACGAGCGCGCCACTCCGGACCTTGCCTACCCGGACCTCCTCGCCCGCGTGCACGGGGACCTCGCGGGGAGCTTCGGCCTGCGGACGGACCCGGAACTCGACGCGGACTTCGGGGACTCCGTGGCCGGCTGGCCGGCGTTCCCCGACAGCGCGGCGGCCCTCGAGGTCCTGAAGCGCCACTTCCGCCTCGTGATCCTCTCGAACGTCCACCGGGACGGCATCGTCGCCTCCGCCCGCAGGCTCGGCGTCGAGTTCGACGCCTTCTACACAGCCGAGGACATCGGCTCCTACAAGCCGTCGGACGCGAACTTCGAGTACCTGATCGACCACCTGAAGTCGGACTTCGGGCTGGAGCGGGAAGAGATCCTCCACACCGCGCAGAGCCTCCACCACGACCACGTCCCGGCAAACCGGTTCGACCTCGCGAGCGCCTGGATCGACCGCCAGCGGCTCTCGGCGGGCGGCGGTTGGGGCGCGACCGCCAGGGTCGCCACCATGCCGCGTGTCGACTTCGTCTTCTTCACGCTGGGCGAGATGGCGGAGGCCGCCAGCGCGGAAACCGGCTGACTTCGGTCAGCCGAGCGCCACCCGGTCCAGCACCAGCACCGCGATCAGGGCCGGCACGTAGGCGATGGACGCTTTCAGCACCCGCCGCGCGTCCGGCTTCCCCCGGCTCCAGCGGAACTCGGCCGCCGCGGTCATGAACCAGATCGCCAGCGCGGCGGCGCCGACGAAATAGATCCAGCCCGCGAGCGACAGCGCGACGGGCCAGAGGCTGAGCGCGGCGAGCAGCACCGTGAAGAAGAGGGTCTGCCGCACCGTCGAACGTCCCTCGGGGTCCACCGCCGGGAGCATCACGAAGCCCCCCTGCCCGTAGTCCTCGCGGTACATCCAGGCGAGCGGCAGGAAGTGGGCCATCTGCCAGGCAACGAGGATCGAGAACATCGCGATGCCGCCCCAGCCGACGGAACCGGTGGCCGCGGTCCAGCCGCAGAGCGCCGGCAGGGCGCCCGGGACCGTCCCCACCAGGGTGTTCCAGTGCGTCCGGCGCTTCAGGGGCGTGTAGAGGAAGACGTAGAGGAGGACGGTCAGGAGCGTCAGGCCTCCGGTCAGCGGGTTGAGGAACAGGGCGAGCACCGCGGTCCCCGCTGCCGCAAGCCCGATCCCGGCGCCGAGCGCCGCCGCGGGGGCAAGGCGTCCCGACGGCAGCGGACGCCCCCTGGTCCGGCGCATGCCGGCGTCCTCCTCCCTTTCGACCCAGTGGTTCAGCGCGCCGGCGCCCCCGCTGGCGAGCGTGACGCCGAGGAGCAGCAGGACGAGCGGGCCCCAGCCGAAGAACTCCGCTGGCGCGAGAACGAAGCCTCCCCCCGCCGACAGCGCGACGACCAGTGCGATCTCGGGCTTCGTGAGCTCGAGATAGGGCGTGAGCTTCACGGTCCACCGCCTGCCGGGCGAGTCCTCCCGCCCCACCGGTACACACCCAGCACGGCCAGCACGGCGCCCGCCATCAGGAGCGCCCCGATCACCGCGTGCGCGGTGTTCACCACCACCTGGAGGTTGCTCGGCTGCAACATCCCGGCGTCGTCGAGGGTGACGAACCAGGCGGTCAGCCCCAGGATCAGTTGCACATCCACGAGGCCGGCGAGGATCCACGACCCCCGGTACAGCACCCGCGACTCCCGAAACCCGTTCCAGACCCGGAGCAGGAAGGCCGCCACCACGCCCGCGACCAGGACGGCGCCGCCGATGTGGACGCCCACCAGCACCGGATGGATGCCGGTGCCGGGATGGCGGAGCAGGGCGCCGAGGATGATCTGGAGCCAGACCGCGCCGAGGACGGCCAGCGACAGACGCCAGAGGCGCCGGTCGCGGGGACCGCCGGCCGACCCGCCCGCCGTGACCCACGCCTTCGCCGTGAAGACCGCCAGCGCCACGATCAGCCCGAGGAAGAGTTGCGCCGTCGCGGCGTGGACCACCGCCAGGTCGAGCGACAGCCACACCACCCGGAGCCCGCCCAGCAGGCCCTGGAACGACACGAGTGCCAGCGCGCCGACCGCGAGCCAGCGGAGCCAGCGGCGGGACTCGGCGAACCAGGTCCAGACGGCGAGGATGGTGGTCAGGAATCCGACCAGCATCCCGAGCAGCCGGTGGCCGTGCTCGGCGAGCAGCGGCGTGACCCGCCACCATCCCGGCCAGGGATTGAAGGGGTCGTAGGAGTCGTACGACGAGGGCCAGTCCGGGACCGCGAGACCCGCCTCAATGCTGGTCACGAAGGCGCCCCAGCCCATGAGGACGAGCGTGGAGAGCGCGGTCAGGATCGTGAAGCGGTGCCGCCACCGCATGTCGGGCGCGCCCGCGTTTCTCATCATGTTGGGGCCGCGGAACGATAGCGGGGATATCCCTGCCAAGGGGGGCCCTGTCGTTCGGTCAGCCGTCTCCCGGTGTTGCTACCATCGGCGTGGGTCGGACAGGAACCGGCCACCCGACAACAGGAACGGGAACCTTGAGTCTTGACAGTTCGATGAACCCGCAGGGGTTCGAAGGGCACGAATTGCCCGGAGGAATCGCGAAGAAGAAAGAGTGGATCCCGTTCGTATCGCTCGGGGTCGCGCAGGCCGCACTGATGTTGGGCATCGCCGCGTTCGGCTTTGCCCACCTGAACGCCCGGATGGACCGGATCGAGGCGCGCATGGATCGCATCGAGGCCCGCATGGACCGCCTTGAAGAGAGGGTCGGCAACCTGGAACGTTCGGTGGCCCGGATCGAGGGAGTTCTCATGCTCCGGGCGGATCAGGAGTTGAGCGGGAGTTCTGCGGAACCCGGCTGACGGCCGGGAACGCCGGTCCTACTCCCGCTCCCGGTAGAACGTGATCAGATCCTGACTCGGCGGCGGCTCCGCGCCGAGTTGCCGCAGCATGGTGGTCACCTGGCCGCGGTGGTAGCTCGCGTGGTTCACCACGTGCTGCAGCATCTGCCAGAAGACCGAGCGCGTCGAGCCGCCCTCGAGCGGGGCGTATTCGAGCTCGCGGCCGGTTCCGTCGGGCCCGAGCCCCTGGACGAACTCCCGAATCCTCGCTTCTTCTTCCTCCCAGCGAACGCGAATGTCCTGCACGGTCCCGAAATCCTCGGGCGCCAGGTGCGCGCTCGGCCCCTGTCCCTCCCAGCGCGAGCACCAGATCCATTCGGCCGAGACGAGGTGGACGAGGGTGCCGCGGATGGACCCGAAGCTGTTGCCCAGGTCGCGGTGGAACGCGAGGGGAGGAATCCGCGCGACCGCGTCGAGCAACCGGTCCCGGGCCCAGTAGTGGTAGTCGAGCAGGGCGGTCAGGGCTTCGTACGGCATCGCCGCAGCCTACCGCCACGTCCTGATTCCCCGGCCCCCGCGATACCGTAGAACGCCATGACGCTGGCGCAGTTGCTCGCCTTCAACGTCACCCTGCTGGTGGCGATGTTCAGTCCGGGCCCGGCGCTCCTCGTCGCGGTCCAGACCAACCTGAGCTCGGGGCGGCGGGCCGGAATCGCCGTCGGTTGCGGCCTCGGGCTGGTGGCGGCGGCGTGGACGCTGATGGCGCTCGCCGGTTTCGCGGCGGTCTTCGAGTTGTTTCCGGCGGCGTACGCCGGAGCGCGGATCGCCGGCGCGCTCTACCTCCTCTACGTCGCCTTCCGCATGTGGCGGGGCGCCTCGGCTCCCGCGGGCGCGCTGCCGGAGCCGGCAAGCCGCGCCTTCCGGCAGGGCCTCCTCATCAACGTGTTCAATCCGAAGGCGGTCCTCTTCGCGGCGGCGGTCCTCATCGCGATCTTCCCGGGCGGGCTGGGCGCCGTGAACAGCGTCGTGATCGCCGTGAACCACCTCCTCATCGAGCTCTCGTTCTACACGGCCCTCGCCTTCTGCCTGAACACCGAGGCGGTCGCCGGACGCTACCTGCGGGCCAGGACCTGGATCGACCGCGGCGCGGCGGCGGTGCTCGGTGCGCTGGGACTGCGGATCCTGCTGAGCCGCTGACCTCCCGCCGCCCATGGACTCCTTCCCGGACCGCTACGGAACGTGGGCCGTGGTGGCGGGCGCTTCGGAAGGGCTCGGGGAGGCCTTCGCCGCGGCGCTCGCCGAACGGGGCATGAACGTGGTGATGGTGGCGCGCCGGGGCCGCATCCTGGAAGCGATCGGGGAGCGGCTCGCCGCGGAGCACGGGATCGCGGTGCGCTGCCTCGAACTCGACCTGGCCGACGCCGCCTTCCCCGGCGCCCTGAGGGAGGCCACCCGCGACCTCGAACTCGGGGTGCTCGTCTACAACGCCGCGTTCGTGCCGATGGGGCCGTTCCTCGACAATGACGAGGACGCGATCGAAGCGGCGGTGGACGTCAACGTGCGGGGACCGCTCCGGCTGGTGCGGGCGCTGGCGCCGGCCCTCAAGGAACGCGGCCGGGGCGCCGTAGTGCTCATGTCCTCGCTGTCCGGGCTGCAGGGCTCGCCCCACATCTCGGTCTACGCGGCCAGCAAGGCGTTCAACACCATCTTCGCCGAAGCCCTCTGGTACGAGTTGATCCCGCACGGTATCGACGTCGCCGCCTGCGTCTCCGGCGCGGTGCCCACCCCGGGCTACCTGGAGCGGTTCGGGCGCAAGGTGCCCGGCATGCTCTCTGCCGAGGAGGCGGTGCGCCAGACGCTCGACCGGCTCGGCAAGGGCCCGCGCATCGTCCCCGGAAGGATCAACCGGTTCGCGCACCAGCTCGTGCGGCGCCTCCTGCCCCGCCGGACCGCGATCCGGCTCATCGCGAAGAGCACGAAGCACCTGGGATGACCGGTCCGCTGATCGGGTTCTTCGCGCCCTGGGCCGTGTTCGCCGGGATCTTCGTCCTGCACCTCGTGCTGCCGGCGCGTTGGGTAGCGGGCTACGTGCGGGACGAACGAAGCGGGAACGTGCTGCGCTACCGCCTGAACGGCCCGCGGGTGTTCCTGTTCACCGCGGGGTTGTGGTTTGCGGCAGGAACCAGCGGCGTCATGCCGTGGGACTGGCTCTGGCAGCACCGCTGGCCGGGTGCGGCGGGCGCCATGACCCTCGGCCTCGTGGTCTCCGCCGCGGTGGTGCTGACCGCGCCCGGAGCCGGGGGCAAACTGCTCCGGGACCTCTACCTCGGCCGCCGGGCCAACCCGCAGCCCTTCGGCGGCCGCGCTGACGCCAAGATGTTCCTGTACCTGGCGGGCGCGGTCCTTCTGGAGCTCAACCTTCTCTCGTTCGCCGCCCACCACTTCCTCACCCATCCGGAGGACCCCTCCCCGGGCGTGGTGCTGCACCTGGCGCTGTTCACCTGGTTCGTCTGCGACTACCTCGTCTTCGAGCGCGTCCATCTGTACACCTACGACCTGTTCGCGGAACGCCTCGGCTTCAAGCTGGTCTGGGGATGCCTCGCCTGGTATCCGTACTTCTATGCGGTGGGCCTTTGGTCGGTGGCGGACCTTCCCGACCCGGAAGCGCCGGCCTGGCTCCTCGTCCTCGCCGCCGCCCTCTTCTTCGCTGGCTGGACGCTCTCGCGCGGCTCGAACCTCCAGAAGTTCCGCTTCAAGCGGGACCCCGAACGGGCGTTTCTCGGCATCCGGCCGCGGGCCCTCGGGGACGGCGAACGCCGGTTGCTGGTCAGCGGCTTCTGGGGTCTCTCGCGGCACGTCAACTACCTGGGCGAGATCCTGATGGGCGTCGGCCTGACGCTCGCCCTCGGACGGCCGGGAATGCTCGTCCCGTGGCTCTACCCGCTCTACTACCTGGCGCTGCTCCTCCCCCGCGAGCGCGACGACGACCGGCGCTGCGCCGCGAAGTACGGGCCACTGTGGGAGCGGTACCGTGAGCAGGTGCGCTGGCGCATCGTGCCGGGCATCTACTGAGGCCGCCCCATGAGAAGACTCGTGATCGGACTGCTGGGACTCTTCCGGCGCGTTTCGCTGCTGACGCTCAGGCTCCGCGGGAAGACCCCGGCGGACGCCGCCGCCGAACGGGTGGTCAGCGGCCGCGCCTGGGACGAGTTCTGCGACTCGCTCAAGGCCGCGGGAGCCGCGCTGAACATCCCCGGTGCGCCGCGGAGCCCATTCGACCAAGCGGAGGGCTACCGCTACCTGAGCCGGCTGACCCGCGCGGGGCTGACGGCGTTCGTGGAGTACGCCGACCCCAGGGCGCCGGTGCTCCATCGCGTGGCCCACGAGACGGTCAAACTGGGCAGCGACAATCCCGACAACCACTACCAGACGGCCGCCATTCACGGCGACTGGGACTACCGGATCTCGGGCCGGCGCAACACGGTCCGGTACCTCGGCTTCGGCACCCAGGCGGGGCACTACGGGCAGAGCGGAGGACTTCCCCCCACGGGGTACGTCGAGGCGGGAGAACTCGAGATCGGCGGCGACGGCCGCTTCGAACTGATCGTCAGCAGCCGGCCCCACGACGGGAACTGGCTTCCCATGACGGCGGAGACCCGGACGCTGATCGTGCGCCAGACGTTCGCCGACCGCGCCACCGAGGCTCCGGCGGAACTGCACATCGAGCGGATCGGGGTTTCGGACGACGAGAAGCGCCCGCGGCCGCTCACGCCGGAGGCGCTCGACGAGGGCCTCAAGTCCGCCAGCACGCTGGTGGCGGGCGCGTCGCTGCTCTTCGCCAACTGGGCCCGCGGCTTCCAGAAGCACACGAACTCCCTGCCCCGGTTCGATCCGGAGGTCTCGCTCCGGGCGGGCGGCGACCCGAACATCGCCTACTACCACAGCCACTGGGCCCTCGCGGCGGACGAAGCCCTGGTGATCGAGGCCACGCCGCCCGCGTGCGAACACTGGAACTTCCAGGTGAACAACTACTGGATGGAATCGCTCGACTACCGCTACCACACCATCCATACGAACAAGCACCTGGCGCGGACCGAGGCGGACGGCTCCGTGCTCCTCGTGGTGGCCCACGAGGACCCGGGGCTGCCGAACTGGCTGGAGACCGCCGGCCACAGCTCGGGGACCATGTGTTTCCGCTGGATCGGGGCGGCCGAACATCCCGAGCCGCAGACCCGGGTGGTGAAACTGGCCGAGCTGCGCGCGCTGGAACGGCGGTCGCCAGATCGATAGACAGTGCTGAGGCCACCGGAGCCGTGAAGCCGCTCGAAACCTCGACCGACTACCGCCGTCCCTACCGTCCCCTCCCCGTCGCGATCTTCAACGCGGCGGGCCACATGGCTCGGAGGCTCGGCATCGACGACCGCATGAACGTCGACCGGCTGATCGCCGCGGCAAGGCGGAAGACCGGGCTCTCGGACTTCGGCGACGACTGGTTCCTCGAGCCGCTCGAGGTCCTCGTCGCATCGATCAACGACGAAGCGGCCCTGACTCCCGTGGGCGTCCGCCTCCTGAGCGCCCGGATCGTCGTCGCCCTGGCGACCCGGCTGCGCGCCGAACGCCTGCTGCGGGACAACCCGGAGATTCGGGACCTGGACCTCGGCAAGGTCCTCGTGATCGCCGGTCTGCAGCGCACCGCCACGACGACGCTCCACCGGCTGATCGCGGCGGATCCCGGGGTGCGCGCCCTCCGGTCGTGGGAGGCGCTCAATCCGGCGCCGCTCCCCGGCGACCGGCCCGGCGATCCCCGGGGCCGCCTCCGGCAGGCGAAGCTGGGGGTGCAGGCGATCCGGTTCCTGTCACCGGACTTTCTCGCGGTGCATCCGCTCGCCCCCGACGCGCCGGAGGAAGACATCCTGCTGCTCGACACCTCCTTCATGAGCCAGTCGGCGGAAGCGACGATGCGCGTCCCGCGCTACGCGCGCTGGCTCGAAGGGCAGGACCACAAGAAGCCCTACGAGTACCTGGTCACCCTGCTCAAGGTCCTGCAGTGGCAGCGTCCGGGCCGGTGCTGGGTGCTGAAGACGCCCCACCACCTGGAGCACCTCGACGTCATTCTCGACATCTTTCCGGATGTCTGCATCGTGCAGACCCACCGTGACCCGAAGAAATCGATCCCGTCGTTCTGCAGTATGGTGGCCCACGCGACGGGGCTGTGGAGCGACCAGGTGGACCCGCGGGAGATCGCGGCGCACTGGACGCGCAAGACGCTCCGGATGATCGAGCGCTCGATGCACGTGCGGAAGACCAGCGCGGACGGGGTGTTCGTCGATGTCCTGTACCGCGATCTGGTCGAGGATCCGATCGGCGCGATGCGCACCGTCTACCGGTCCGCCGGAATCGGTTTCACCGAAGCGGCCGAGAATGCCGCGAGGACGGTCGCCGCGCGGGACGTGAAGGACCGCCACGGCAGGCACGTCTATACGGCGGCCAGCTTCGGCCTCGACGACCGGGCCATCGACGAGGCGTTCGGGTTCTACCGGCGGGCGTACGGAATTCCTGACGAGGGGCATGCCTAGCGATGCGCAGGATCATCCGCGCAGTGTCCGGCGCGATCCGCGACCGCGCCTCGCAGCGGCCGACGCTGGACCCGGTGCCCGAGCGCGTGCGCATCGACGGCAGGGTGTGCCTCGTCACCGGGGCCAACAGCGGGCTGGGCAAGGCGGTGGCGGTGGACCTGGCGAGGCGCGGCGGCCGGGTGTTCATGGCCTGCCGCGGGGGCCATCCGCAAGCGGGCGAGGACGTCCGGCGACTCTCGGGCTCCGATGCGGTCGAGATGCTGAAGGTCGATCTCGCCGATCTGGAGTCCGTGCACGCGCTCGCCGACCGGCTCCGGCGCGAGCCCGGCCGGGTGGACATCACCGTACTGAACGCCGGGGTGATGCCGCGGACGGCGTGGCGCTCGGCGCAGGGCTACGAGCTGATGTTCGCCGTGCACTTCCTGGCCAATCGGCTCCTGATCGACCGGCTGCTGGCGGACGGGACGATCCGGCCGTCGAGCGGTCCCGGCGCAGCGCCCCGGATCGTGTTCGTGGCGTCCGAACAGCATCGCTCGGCCCGCCCGATCGACTTCGAGGCGTTCGGCGCGTTCCACGACTACGGGCTGACCGACGGCCTCTACTACTACGGGTTCAGCAAGCTGCACCTCGTCACCTATGCCAAAGAACTGTCGCGGAGGCTCAACCCGGGCCCGGAGGTCCGGGTCGCGGTGCACTCGCTCTGCCCGGGAGCGGTCAACTCCAACCTCGCCCGGGAAGCGCCGGCATTCCTGAAGCCGCTGCTGTTTCCGGTCATGCGCCTGGCGTTCGCCTCGCCCGACAAGGCCGCGGCGCCCGTCACCTACGCCTGTTGCGCGGAGGAGACCGGCCGGCGCACCGGGCTCTACCTGCACCTCATGCAGAAGAAGGACCCGTCGCCGTACGCCCTCGACGAGGCCGCCGGGGAGCGGCTCTGGGAAGCCAGCGCCGCGCTGCTCGCGCAACACCCACCGGCCGCGTAGTCACCGTGTTCCGGTACCGGGTCGCTTCCGACCCCGTCGAGATCGAAGCGCCGGCCGAACGGGTGTGGGACATCCTCGTCGACTTCGAGCGCTACGGGGAATGGAACCCGTTCACCACCCGCGTCGAGGCGAGCCTCGAAATCGGCTCACCCGTCATGCTCCACGTCCGGCTCGGGCGCCTGCAGCGGAAACAGCCCGAGCGGATCGAAACCGTCGAACCCCCGCATCTCCTGGCCTGGGGCACGACGATGGGCCACCCCTTCCTGCTCTCCGCGCTGCGGGAACAAAGGGTGGAAGCGCTGAGCGAAACGCGCTGCCGCTACCTGACGACCGACGCGACCACCGGGCTGCTGACGCCGCTGGTGGCAGTCCTCTTCGGCCGGCTCATCCGCCAGGGCTTCAACGACCTGGCAGCAGCCCTCAAGACCCGCGCGGAAGCGTAGGAAACGCGGGCCAGTCCTGTAGCACGACGGCTTGGAACGCCGACCTCCGGTCGGCACGCGCGGCGCTCCGCGCCGCGCACGTCGCAACCGCGCCCGAAAAAGATGGCTCCCACCTCGGCGTGGAACTCAAGAGCGGAGGTGACACCCCCGGCTGGGAACGCCGACCTCCGGTCGGCACCGCTGCGCGGTAGCGCAGCGAACGGCGCGACGCTGCTCTCACTCAGCAGCGGGGACGCTGTCCATGCAACCAACCAGCGATCGAAGCCGCGCGCCAGATCACATCGCCCGACCGATTACCGGTCGTGCATGCCCTTCCCTTCAAGGATCCGCGCCGCGTGCTTCTCGATCCGCGCCGCCCGGGTCTTCGACTGTTTCGCCGCGCCGAAGAAGAGGTTGTATCCCCGCTGCCGCCCCGGGGTCAGCGCCTCGAAGGCCGCCCTGAACTCAGGGTCCGACTCCATCTTCGCGAGGAGTTCCGTCACCGGGACCAATTCGTTCTTCTGTTTGAAATCCACCTTCAAGCCGGCCCGTTCCACCTCGATGGCGTTCGCGATGGTGGCCCTGATAATCGGTTCCTTCTCCTCGATCTCCTCGACGCTCGTGAACCGCAGCTGACGGGACGCCTGCGAGTGCGGTCCCGGCGGAACGAGCAGACCGTGTGGATTGTCCAAGAGGGAGCCCTTGAAGAAACCGAGGTCGCACGTGCGCTGGAACCCCCCGAGGATGACCACGTTCGCGCCCTGAAACGAGTAGCAGGGCTGACGCCACTTCAGGTCCTCCTCGAGCGGGAAGTCCAGAAGGATCGCCCGCAACCGCTGCTTTTCGGCGCGCCAGGTCTTGGTATGCCGGAAGTACCGGTCAAGTCTTGAAAGCATGCAGCGTGCTTCCCTGTCGGACTCTTGTGGATTGCTCTACCGAGGGGACTACGGGCGCCGACGCGATGCCGGTAGCGAACCCATCCCGGGAACCGGGTCGCGGCATCCCCGCGCCACGCGGTGCGGTGCCCACCGGCGGCCGGTCGCCTGACCCTCGTGCGTTCGGCCCGATCCCTGCCCTACCGCACCCGCCGCGAGTAGTTCACCCCGACGAATACCTGGGTCACCTCGCCCGCGTCGTTCACGTCGAAGCGCACCAACTCCCCGTGCGCGCCGTAACCGTCGCTCACCAAGCGGAAGACATGGGGGGTGTCGGTGGGTTTCAGCACGCCCTTCGAACCACTCGGGTCCTCGGAGAGGGGTGACAGGATCACCAGGTCGTTCTCCTGGCGAAGCACGGCAGTGTCCCCGTTGCGCCTCCGGTAGGTCCCCAGGTAGATGTCCCAGTCGGAGGACCAGACCGCCGGTTCTTCCTTTTCGGCGCGCGAGGCGGCAAGGGCGGGCGCGACCCACTCGAAGGCCTTGTTCAGGTAGCGGCCGGGGTCGCCGTCGCCGCTGTTGGTAAAGACGACGACGCCGATCTTCTCCTCCGGGCTGAGCTGGGTCTGCGTCCGGTAGCCGGGATACCCACCGCCGTGGCCGATCAGGTCGCGGTCTTCGGTGTGGCGCACCGAAAAACCGAGGCCCCAGCCGCTGTCCCACGAGGACTGGAGCCAGTGGACCCGCTGCATCTCCAGCAGGGTGTTGCTGGCGAGGATCTCCTCGCTGCGGCGGTCGCGGACCCGCATCTGCCAGGAGAGGAAACGGAGCATGTCGGGGACCGTCGAGGAGAGGCCGGTCGCGGGGTCGAACGAGCGGGCGTCCACGAAAGGGAAGACCTCGCGGGGGCCATCGGGCATCCGGCGACCGTAGCCGGTCGCGAGCCGGTCCCGCTGGTCTGCCGGGACCTGGCCGACGCTGGTGGAGTCCATCCCCAGCGGTCCCAGGATCCCGTCGGTCACGAGGTCGGCGAAGGAATCGCCGGTGGCGTCTTCGGCCACCATGCCGGCGAGAGTGAACCCGAGGTTCGAGTACTTCCACTTGGTTTCGGTGGCGTAGGTGGTCTCCTGATCCGAGACCGTTTCCCGCAGGGCCTCCACTTCCGGGAACTCGAAGTCGGTCCAGGCGGGGTGGATGGACTCGCGCGGCAGCCCCGCGGTGTGAGTCAGCAGGTGGCGGACGGTGACCGGCCGCGCCTCCGGATGCCGGTTCCGGATGTCGAACCACGGCAGGTACTCGGTGACCGGGTCGTCGAGGCGGAGCTTTCCGGCGTCGCGGGCGCGCATCACCGTGATCGCCGTGAACAGCTTCGAGTGGGAGGCGATCCGGAAGATGGAGTCCTCGCTCATCGGGAGCGGAGGATCCAGCGAGGCATGGCCGTAGGCCTTCACCCAGACCGGTTCCTGGTCGTGGACGATGCCGATCACCAGCCCCGGCAGCCCACCGTGTTCCAGCTGGGCCTGGATCCAGGTGTCCAGCAGGGTGATCCCGGCCTGGACCGGGGAATCGGGACTCTCTTCGGCGGCCGCCGGGGCCGCGGCGACGAGCAGGACGAAGAGCAGGGTGGGGAAGCGCATGATCAATCCTCCCGTTCGCAGACGATCTCCGATTCTATGGAAGAGTCGGCGTGACGCGGCCGGAGGCGGGCGGTCTCGTCCGTGCCTGCTACCCCCTGGTTCGCGAACTGCGCCCGCCGCGCGGCCTTGACCGGCCGGGGGCGGAAGAGCGATAGCCGCACCCCGTCGGTGAAGTCCTCCTCGAAGCGCTGGACCTCCCAGTCGCTCTCGTACATGAGCTTCACCACGGACATCAGGTAGCCGAACTGGCCGCGGGCGGCGACCTTGTCCATCCACTCGGGACCGGCGGTCTCGTCCGGCATGTCGCAACCCAGGTCGAGCACGGTGATCTGCGGATGGCGCTCGATGAACATCCTCCCGTTCGGGTCCGGACGCTTCCACATGGAACTGACGTAGATCTCGTCGCTGAACGAGCCGCCCTCCTGGAAGGAGTAGGAGTGGTCGAAGAGGATGTTCATCCCTTCGTAGATTTCGAGCCGGAACGGGTCGGGCTGGTAACGGCGGGCGTACTTCTCGAAGCGGTGCACGAGACGCTCGTTCGCGGCGCGGATGTCGGCGACGCTCTGCACCTCCTCGATGATCCGCTCCCGCAGCTCGGCGCCCACCGGCTTGTGGTCGGGGTAGTTCGGGTCATCAATGTGGTGGAGGTTGATGTGGTAGCCGCGGGGGATCCAGAACGCGAGGAACCAGGGCACCTTGTAGCCCGCGAACTGGTGCACCCACTCGTGGCTCGGGTAGCCGTGGGGGTTCATGTACACGTCCGGCAGCCAGCGGTAGTAGAGCTGGCGCCGTACGAGGGCCTCCGGCAGCAGGGGATCGTCGTCCCAGATGTAGGCGCCCACGTCCCGCGCCACCGAACTCCAGTAGCCGCCGTGCAGGATGAAGGTCGGCCGGAGCTTGTGGAACTCGTAGTGGTTCGCGGCGCCGTCCGGGTTCTCCATCGGGTGGTAGACGATGTTCATCCGCTCGAGGTACTTCCGGTAGTCGGGGTCGGTCGCCACCAGTTCCATGAAGCGCATCACCCCGCTGGTCGCGGAGACCTCGTTCGAGTGCTGGCGGGTGGTGATGAAGAGGACGGGTTTGAGGGCGCTCGCCTTCGCCTGCGAGAAGAGCTCCGCCTCGTGCGGCAGCATCACGTCCATCGCCCAGACGTTCCGGCCCCGGTAGGTGCGTCCGGCGACGTAGGCGTTGAACTCGGGGAACGTCTGGAGGCGCGGGATCAACTCCTCCTCCAGTTCGTCCGGGCCGATCACGTGGTCCCAGGTGACGAACCGCTCGCCCGGGGTCGGCTCGATGGTCTCGATGCCGCCCGGCTGCGGGAGCAGCGCGGGATCCGCCGGCCGCAGCCCCTCCTCGATGGCCGCGTTCCCGATCCGGGCGGCGACGACGAGTTCCTCGAGCCGGGCGTAGCCGAGCGCGGTCCGCAGCCCTCCCGCCGCCTGCATCGCGCCCAGTCCCTCGACCATCCGTCCCACCGTCCGGGCGGTCTCGAAGTCCCCGGCGTCCACGCTCGCGGTCAGCCGCGCCGCTCCCTCGGCGTCCGCCCGCACCGTCACGGACGTGACACGGGGGGCCGAGACGTCCAGTTCCGTCAGGCCGATCCGCCGCTCCACGGTCGCGCCGGCCCGGGTGGTCCACTTCATCGCGATCTCGGGGTGCGGCACCGCGTTACCGACGAAGGTGACGCGCACCTCGGGCGGCCCCTCCCGCGTCGGATGGATCATGGGCATGAGCCTCCCGGGAGCGACCTCGCGGCTGCCCGACTCCTGGCCGCTGAAGATGCCCCAGAAGTCGATCGTGTTGAAGGTGAGGTCCTCGTGGAGCGAGTCCATCGAGGAGATCCGTTCCTCGTCGAGATCCAGCAGGAAGTCCGGCTCGCTCATCTTGATGTCCAGGAAGAAATCCCGGAAGAAGGGCTGGTTCTTCAGGCTCAGGTCGCCGCGCGTGTACTCCCGCGCGAACTCGAACATCCGGGGCTGGGCGTCGAACTGGTAGTAGTCCCAGAGCCGCTCCGGGTCGGTGCGGACGTACACGTCGGCGACCTCCTCGCCGTTCACCGTGGCGTGGAACCCGCCGCTCGTGTAGTGGATCTTCGCCGTCGGGACGTGGGGGAAATACTCGCGGGTGGTGAAGCGCGGGGCGAAGCGGTCCTCGTGCAGCACCCGTCCCACGTCGTCCGTGACCTCCACCTCGTACTCCATCGGCCCCGTATCCACCTTCACGAACTCGGTGTCATCGACGTCGATGCCCAGTTCGCGGGCCAGGATCCAGTCGATCGGGAAGATCTCCTGGAGCCAGCGAATGTCCTGCCCGTACCAGCGCTCGTTCGCCGGGTAGTGTGCGGTCGGGAACCGGACCGTGATCCGGCCGACGTCCTGGTCCCGGACCGCCGGGAGCACGTAGTCGGCGAGCCAACTGAATCCCTGCTTGTAAGCGCAGATGACCCGGACCCGGGTCTCCGCGGCGCCGGCCTCCCGGAGCGCGGCTTCGAACTCCTCCTGGAGGCGCATCCGGAGATCGGGCGGCTCGCTGACCAGGATCTCGACCTCCACCCGGTCCCCCGAACTCACCCGCGACACCACGTCGGCGGTGAACCGCTCGCGCAACTCGTCCACCTCCCAGCCGAGGTCGAGTTCCTCGTCGAACACGGTGACCGGTCCGTAGCGTGAAGCCGCGGTGACCGAAACCTCGGGGACCCCCGTCCGCTCCCGCAGCCGCGCCTCCAGGAAGGCTCCCACTTCCGCGCTCGCCTCCTCGAGGAATACGTCCACCTCCAGCGAGGTGACGTCGCCGCCGGACCACGTGGGGCTCAGGTCGTCGAGGTGGACGAGCGCCCGCGCGGCCTGGCCGGCGCTCGATCGCGACCGCAGGAAGGCGCGCGCGTCCTCCTCGATGGCGGTGAAGTCCACTTCGCCGCGGCGGGTCTCCCAGAGCGAGGGCAGCCGACCCGCCAGGTAGGCCGCCGCGGCGTCGAGCCCGGCGGCGTCACCGCCGCGGACCCGCACCGCCGGGGAGTCTCCAAATGCCCCCGGGACGATCTCCACGACGCCCTCGCCGGGGTCGAGCGCGCGGCCGCCCGGCAGCGACGCCGCGAGATCCCCCGAGCCGATCAGCACCGGATTCGGAAGCACCGAGGGATCCTCGATGTCCCCCTCCACGAAGGCGATCGGGAGGGTCAGGCCCGTCGTCTCCAGCCCGATGCGGGCCGCGAGGTCCACCGCTCCGAGCACCGGACCCGCCCCGGCGCCGATGACGAGCACCGTCTCCGATTCGTCCGGGATCATGTCGTCGCCGCGCGAGTCGCCGAGGAGCCCGTCGGTCGTGTAGAGCCCGGTCAGGTTCAGCGGCGCGGCCTTCGGCTGCCAGGGGTTCTCCGGGAACCGGCTCTTGTAGGGCGGGCCGAAGCGGTCCACCACCACGCCGTTCCCGTCGGGAAGCTGGAAGTCGAGGGCGCCCGCCCCGTAGTAGTTGAGCCGCACCGCCCGCCGGTCGGTAAAGCGCGCCTGCCCGACCCGGTGGTCGGCGGCGAGCTCGTCGAGCACCTCGGCGGCGTTCCCGGGGTCCACCACGTCGAGCGTCATGACGAGGCGGCTCACCTGCTCGCGATCCTGCTCGTAGACCGCCTCGGTGGCCCGGACCCCGTTCACGTCCACCCGGCTCTCGCCGAGGAACTCCTCGATGTCGTCCATCACCGAGGAGATCGTGTCGCTCCGGAGCTGCCAGAGATAGGGCAGCCGGGAGGAAGCCGCGTTCGCCGCGTAGAGCGTCCCGGCGGGATCGGCGCCCGCCACCACGACCGCGTCCGCGCCTCCGAAGGGGGCGGAGACGATGGCAAAAAGCCCCTGCCCCGCGGTCAGGCCGTCAAGCTGGACGCGGCCCTGCTCCTCGAGTTGCCGGACCCAGCGGTTCGACCGGCCGACCAGGAAGAGCGGCGGCGTGTCCGCTCCCGGCTCGATGTCCGCATCGAGCACCGCCAGGCCGGGCGTGAAGGCGGAAGACTCGAAGCCCAGCCGGGCCGCGATGTTCGCGGCGGCGGCCACCTCCTCGGGCGCCGGATCGGCCGGCAGCACGATCCGGGCGCCTATGAAGTCCACCACGCCGTCGCCGTTTTGGTCCTCGAGGAAGACGCCGGGGGCGAAGACGTCCTCGAGCCCGGCGAGCGAGCGGGCGGCCGGGCTGTCCGGTTGCGCCCTTCCGGTGGAGCCCGAAAAGAGCGGCAGGACAAAGATCAGCGCTGCTGCGGTTCCAGCGGTGGACGTCTTGACGAACATGCGCCCCTCCCTTGCCTTCACACCCTATGGTGTCACCCTCCGCGGGATCGTGCCGCGTTCGCGCGCGTGGCTCGCCGGACGCGGGCGGCGTTGCTGCTGCACGTCGAGCATCGGCGCGCGGAAGCCCGAGCGCCGCGGCGGCGCCGTCAGGGCGCGTCGAGGGCCAGAACCCAGTCCTTCGGGGCGAGGGACCGCGGCACCCGGGCCAGGTCCACCGTGGGATCGATCAGCGGCCGGGACCGCCGGCCGTTCAGGCTCACGTAGGCCCGGACGCGGACCTCCGGACGCCGCACCCCCTGGTCCCGCAGCGTGTCCCGCAGGTGATGCGCGAGCGCCAGGATCATGTCCGGCTGGAAGGCGAACTGCCGCTCCTGCAATGGCGTCAGGTAGTCACCGGGGAAGACCTCCCAGGACCGGTCGCGGTCCGGATCGGTGACCTCGAAGAACACGGCGCCGGTCTTCTCGACCAGCATGACCCGCCACGAGAACCGGAAGCCTTCCTCCGTCCAGAGAACATTGCCCGGATAGGCGAGGTGCCGGAGCGGCACAAGCACCTGAAGCGCGAAGAAGGCGCCGAGCACCAGACCCCGTCCGCGGCCCAGCGGACAGGCAGCCGCTGACGGCGGCCGGGACGCGCCGGGGGCATCCAACGTCGTCCGGTCCGGACTCCGGTGACGCCGCTTTCCGGGAAGCCATCCGCCGAACCGCCGCCAGTCCCGCTCGTCGAAGAAGATCAGCGTGCTCGCGATCATCACCCAGGGAAAGACGCCAATGGGAAAGAGCACCGCCGTCGCGAGGTGAAAGACCACCACCGCCCCGTAGGCCCCGGGGCGCGTGACCCGCCACAGGAGCAGGAACGGGATGCACAGGTCGAAGGCCGCGCCTCCCCAACTCATCAGGTAGGCGAACCACGGTTGATCGAAGAGGACGCCCAGGACCGGCAGACCGGAGCGGGCGGAGAGCCAGATGCCCAGCGGTTGCGCTTCGAGGAGCCAGTCGGGGTTCAGCTTGGCCAGCCCGGCAAAGAAGTACACGACCGCGATCTGCGCCTGCAGCACCAGGGCGATCCAGCGCGGGGCCGGGTCCGGCCCCGGCCGCCGCGCCCTCGCGTCGAGGGAGCCCCAGCGATCCAGCGGCAGGAGGATCAGCAGAAACGAGACCAGCGAGATGAAGTAGTAGTGGTTCAGGTAGGTGGCCTGGTCGATCAGCTCGACATAGGTGAACGAGAGGAAGAACAGGACGGCGGCGATCCGGTAGCGCCAGCCGAGCGCGATCAGGGCGGCGCTGGCGATCTGCACGGCGAACACCAGGTACAGCCCGTCGCCGGGCAGCTCCGGGATCCACCCGAAGAGGAAGTAGCGGAAATGGAAATCCGGCTCGATGAAGTGGGTCCGGATCCATCCCTTCGACCAGAAGCGCAGCGCGGCCCCCATCATCAGGAGACCGAAGCCGATCCGGAACGCGACGAGCGGGGCGGGGCCGGTGGCCTCGTGCAGCCAGGCCTGGAGCCGCGCCATCCGCGGAGACTGGACCTCCGGCCCGGACCGAGTCACGGCGTCCTGGTTCAGCAGGCGGTGGCGAGAACCCGCCCCCGTCTCCTCGCGGCGCAAGGCGCCGCGGGGGTGGGGCGTGGGGAGGGGTTTTTCCTCCCCACGGAAAACGATGGCGCGAATCGCCTGGCGATTCGGGACATCACCCCGTTGCAAGAGCGCCCCGCACGCGCACAAACCGACGGGCGGGGCGTCCGTGCCGTCCTGAACATGGTGCGGGGTGTTCTTGCAACGGGCGATCAGTCGCCGTCGTTGTCGCTGAAGGTCACCGTGATCCCGAGGAGCGCCGCCAGGTCGGTCTTCATGAGGACCAGCAGCGGACGCATGGACTCGAAGGCGGCCTCCACCTCTGCCGGGGACTCGGTCACCGCCCGGCTGAGCGGAGCCGGAACTCCGGCGAGGGTGCCGAGCACGGTTTCGAGCCGGGCGCGGATCGCCGAGGAGAGCTTCCGGTCCGCCGGCGAGCGATCCAGGTAGTCGAGGTAGTCATCGAGTCCGGCGTCGAGGGTTCGCTGGATGGACCCGAGGCTCGCGGCCATGAGCGCCAGCGATGCGCCGCTCGGGTACGACTCGACCTCCCCCGGCCGCGGGACGCCGTCCACCGCTCCCATCGGTACTCCGAGGCGGGTGCGCATCACCATCTCGACGAGCTGGATCATCTGGTTGGCGAGGAGGCTGATCGAGCCCCGCATGTCCGCGCCCTCCGCGCCGTTCGCCCGGAAGGTGCCGGCGTAGTCCCCGCCCTCCGGGGCCCAGAAGCGATACAGCTCTTCCGTCTTCGCGGCGAGGTTCGCCGTGAGTGCGGTGACGAAGGCGCGCCGGGCCGGGTCCGCGAACCGGTCGAGAACGGGCGCCTCCGCTTCGGCGGACTCGAAGATGAGGTACTCGATGGCGGCGAGTCCCTTCGAGGTGGAGCCCAACGACTCGATGAAGGCCACATCGAGCGTGTCCAGCGCAGCCGGATCCGTCTGCGAGATGGTTTCTTCGATGAACGCGACCCGGGCCGGCCGCTTCTCGATCGCGTTGTGGAAGAGGAACGTCCCGGGCAACTCGTAGACCTCCACCCCTTTCCAGGCGAGGCTGATCGAGAGCCACGCCGCCCGCAACGATTCGAGCCCCTCGAGCGCCGGGGCCGAGGCGAATTGGCGGGCGGCCGCGTCGAGTTGTTCGGCTTCCTCCACGAGCTGCCGGTGCGCGGGAAGGATCGCGGTGTCGACCACCGCCCCCAGCATCGCGTTCCGGTCGAATCCGGGACGAAGACAGCCGGAGGTCGCGAGACCGGCCAACAGCAACAGCCCGACGCGGCGCCAACGTGCGGACATCAGAGGGATTTCAGGAACCGAAGCAGGGCCTCACGCTCCTCTCCGGCCAGCTCCCGGTAGCGGTCGCGAGCCGCCGCCGCCTCGCCTCCGTGCCAGAGGATTGCCTCGCTCAGGTTCCGGGCGCGGCCGTCGTGGAGGTAGCGCGTGTGGCGGTTCACCGTCTCGATCAGGCCGATCCCCCAGAGCGGAGGGGTGCGCCACTCGCTTCCGGTGGCCTCGAAGTCCGGCCGCCCGTCGGCCAGTTCCTCTCCCAGATCGTGAAGGAGGAGATCGGTGTACGGATGGATGGTCTGGTTGGAGAGTGCCGGGATGGTGGGGTGAATGCCGGTCGTCAAGGTTCGAGTATGGCAGGCGTTACACCCGACGGCATCGAAGATCTCCGAACCCCGGACCACCTCGGGCGCGTCCGGGTCGCGCATCGCGGGGACGGCGAGGGAACTGGCGTAGAGCACGACTTTCAGCAGGTCGTCCTCGGCGATTTCCGGCTCTCCCCCTGCCGGCGCGGCAAGGCATTCGGTCTGGCTGGCGCCGCAGTTCTGGTCGGGAAAGACGTGCGTCGTGATCCCCATGTCATGCAGGAAGGCGGCGGCCACCTGCTGCAGCACGGTGGGTTGGCCGGCCTTCCAGCCGAATCGCCCGAGGACGGTCTCTCCGGAGACGTGGTCCGGGACCCGGTTCGGCCTTCCGGAAATCCCGTCGCCGTCCGTGTCGGCGGGGTCCGCGCCGGCGAGGACCTGCTCTTCGGGGATGGCTTCGAGGAGCCCCATGCCGATGACCTGCGGGGCGACGCGGGGTGAGAGCCGAACCTCCGGATGGAGGGCGCCGTAGCCGAGGTCCAGCAACCGATAGGTCGGCGCCTGGAGCGCGTACCCCGTTCCGTCCGGAAACTGCCCGGAGACCGCCTCGCTCTCCACGGTGACCCGGGCCTCGGCCGGCACGCCCTGGATCGAGAAGTCCTGGATCTGTCCCCCGTACACCGGATCCGGAAGATACCCCCCGTCCTCGGCCCTCCGGGCCAGGCTCAGCCGCAGCAGGAGACCGGTGCCGGCCTCGGACGCGGTGCGCGGCGGACGGCCTCGCCCGTCCCGGAAGTGGCAGCCCGCACAGGAGCGGGTGTTGAACAGCGGGCCGAGGCCGTCCCGGGCGCGGGTCGACGCGGGCGCCGTCACCCAGTTCTGGTTGAAGAACGAGTTGCCCACGAAGAACAACAGCTCCTGGTCCCGGTCGAGCCCGGGAGCGGGTTGAGCAAAGGCGTTGGGAGTCCGGTCGTAGATGGACGCCTGCCCCCCGAGGAGCACCGGGGGCGGCTCCCCCCGGCAGCCGCCGGCGGTCAGCGCGCCGAAGGCGGTGAGAAACAGAACCGGGCGCCGCCAGCGGACCGCGTCGCGGATGTCAGGGCCGACGCGCACCGTTCATTCCGGGAGCGCGGTGTTGATCGTGAGCCCGAGCCGGGTGCCGGCTTCGGCGATCCGGTCTCCCTGTTCCTGCAGAGCGAAGACGGCCTCGAGGACGAGGGGGCGGGCGTCCGGGTCCACGATGGCCCGATCGAAGGGAACGGGGATGCGCCTCACTTTCTCGAGGCTCTCGTCCATCAGGAGGCCCAGCGTGGCCGCCAGCTCCGGATCGACGAGGAGCAGCAGGTCTTCGAGGCCCGACCCCTCGATCACCGAACCATCCGTTCGCTCGTACCGCCCCCCGAACACGTTCGCGATACCGACCGCGTTGGTGATGGTGTCGCGGTGCGTGTTGTCGGAGAAACAGGAGTGCTCGTCCTCCTGGTCCTGGTTGTCGTACGCGGTGAACATCCGTTCTCCGGCCAGCTCCGACTTGCTCAGCACGCCGATGCCCACCAGGATGCTCTGAAGAGCCCCATCGGGATCCGCAGCGACGAACTCCGCGCGGTAGTTCGCGGCCTCGCCGGGCGCCCAGGCCGCCACCAGTGCCTCCAGGTGTTCCACCAGCAGGTCGGCGGCGGTGCGCAGGTATTGCGCCCGCCGGGCCGCGTTCGGCGACTCGGCCTCCAGGTAGTCCGTGTGGGGACGGGTTCCCGGTCCGTCGGCGCTGTGATCCTGGCCCCAGAGCAGGAACTCGATGGCATGGAACCCGGTGCTGACGTTCTCCTCGGCGCCCGCCTCGTTCAGCGAGACCAGGAGATCCCGGGTGATGGACGGGTGCGTCTCCGGGTCGTTGATGATGCCGCTGTCCGGCGCCCCTTCGACATAGTCCACGTAGGCCTCGTCGAGGGGCCAGGCGTTGATGAGGGGCTCCGGCCCGTCGGCGTCGTCGATGGGGCCCCCGTAGAACCGATACGCCTCCGTCTGCCCGTAGGGCTCCCGCGCTTCGAGCCACGCCTCCTTCGCGTTCTCGAGCGTCTCCGGCGACGGAGCGTCGACAAAGTCGTGGAGCGCCGTCCGCAGTTCACGGACCTTCGCGAGCGAGTCTTCGTAGCTGGCGTGCACGATCTCCGCGTACGTCTCGATCACGGCCGTGGTGACGGCCGCGCGCTCCCTGGCGCCGCCGCCGCAGCCGGCAAGGGCGGCGAGCGACAGCGACAGGAGAGCCAATCCGGCGCCGGCTCGGACAATCGGTCCCGCTCGAACGGGCAGTGGCGCACCGGCCTCGGGCTCGTTCCGGATCGGGATGATCGCTCGGAGAATGCGGTAGGGCATGGGTCTTGACGAGTCGCGCGAGGGAGGAATACCGAGTGTATTTCGACCGGAGCGCAAGGCAGGGCGCCTCGAAGAGGCGCGGTTCGGGCGGGATGCGACGCCGCTCAATCGCCGTGTGACGTTTTCCACAGGCGGTCAGCTCCGCTGGAGGACTCCCTCTTTGACCAGTCGCGTTACCAGTGTCAGCTTCCCCTGGGCGTCCAGGCAGTCCGGCAGGTCCTCAACAGCGAATTCGGCGTCAGCCGCTACCGCGAAACGGAGCGCCGGCCACGCGCCGACCGGTAGCTGGAGTTCCCGGCCGGAAAACCGGAGAAGGCAGGTCTCGCCCTCGGCCGCGGCCTCGGTCAGCAACCCGGGGCGGCGCCGCACCCGCGAGCCGAGGGTCAACGGGGTCTTTCGAAACCGCTGGCTGAACAGGTCGGTGAACAACGGAACGTCACTGGCGAGGACCTCGCCCGCGAACCGGCGCCAGACGGCCTCCGGATCGAAACGCGCCTGCACGGACGCCAGCTTCTCGCGGAACAGGCGCTCCCGCTCGCCCGCCGGAAACCCCTCGCGCGCGAAACCGGCGGGGAGATTCCGCCGCAGCGACTCCTCCTCGAGCGCTGCGGCGGCGACGGTCTCGACGAGAAACTCGGCCCAGGTGAAGGCCGTCAGGCCGAGGGTGACGTGGAGCGAGGGTTCACTCGTCGAACGGGCCGCGTGCATCAGGCCGCGCGGGAGATAGACAACATCGCCAGGGCCCAGTTCGAACTCCTCGCTGACCTCGCCGGGAGCGATGCCGCGCCGGAAGCGCTGGCCCCGGAGCGGCAGCCTGACCTTGGTGTCGTAGATGAACCAGCGCTTCGTTCCGCTGATCTGCAGCACGAAGACATCGTGGGTGTCCCAGTGCGGATTGAATCCCTGCGCATCCGGCGGCGTGAGGTACACGTTGGTCTGGACGCGCGACGAGAAGCACTGGCCCAGCCCGACGCACAACCGGGCGAGCGCCGGGACGCGCTTGTGGAGCTGGTTGAAGATGACCGTGGCCCCGTCATCGAAGTGCCTCGCGACCTCGAGCGGCTGCACCCTGCCGCCCGCGCTGTAGTCCCGGTGGGGTACGTCGCCGTCACTCCGCACCAGCTTGATGTCGCCAGGACCGGCGGAGTGAGTCCCGAGCACCATGTCGAGATCGGTCCACGAGAGAAGTTCGGCGTAGTACGAGGACGCCTCGCGCCGGATGTGGCACAGCCGCTGCTCGTGGTAGTCGCGCTCGAACTCCGCCGCCGGCAGCGGATCGAGCAGCCACGCAAACCAGTCGCGGCCGTTTGCCGGTCGTCGGGTCGCGTCATCCGTCATGAGGGGAGGGTTCCGGGCCATTCAGGAGCGGCGGGACCTCCGCTCCCCGGGCGTAAGAGCTCGGCGACAACGGGCGCGAGGGTGGCGATTGAGGATCGTCGTTCGAATGCCGCGTGACTTTTTCCACAGGCTGCCAGACCCACTACTCCCGATTGACGTGTGCGGCAGGCGCCACTATTATGACATTGGGTTTCATCTTCATAGCCGAGGAGGCATTCATGGATATCCGGACGAGCCCGGAGTCCGCCACGGACGTGGCGGAGTCGCCGCTGACCCTCACCGACGAAGACATCAGCAGTGGCCAACTCGATCGGCGGTCGTTTCTCTGGCGGGCGATCACCACCGGCTCCGTGGTGGCGGGCGCCGCGCTGACCACGGCGTGTCCCGGGACCGACTCCGACGGCTCGAGCGACGGCGATGCGGCCCCGACGGACTCCGACGGCAGCGACGCCGCTCCAACGGACTCCGACGGCGGCGACACTGCTCCGGCTGACTCCGACGGCAGCGACGCCGCTCCGGCCGACTCCGACGGCGGCGACGCCGCCCCGGCTGACTCCGACGGCAGCGACTCCGATTCCGACCGGAGCGATTCCGGCTCGCGGTAGCAGACGCTCGCGACGCCGCCGGTCGCTTCCGGTCGTAGTCCCGGCGTCAGGCACAGGCCATCGCGCCCGGAACTCGCTGGCCGCACGCCGGTGAGGCCCGGTCATCGGGCAGACGACCACCCGGACCGCCTCGATCGCAGGTGCTTCCTCGGCTACCCGGGCTGGTCATGGTCGCCGGACGGGAGCTCGTCCGGGGCCGCCGGTCAGGGGGACGCGGTCGCGGTCGTGGGGCTGCAGGCCGGAGCCACGAGTCGCCCCAGGGACGCCTCGAACTTCGCCCTGCCTTCCGCCGAAGCCCCGACCTTGTCGAGCAGCGCCGGCAACTCGGCCAGCGAAAGCCGCCGCCCGGAGCTCTTCCTGCTCGCGTCCCCGGCCGCGTCGAACCACAGTTGCAGCCGTGCCGGCGCCGCTGCGCTGCCGGCCGCCCGGATGGCGGAGGTCAGTTCCCGCCGCGTCACCGCGCCGTCTCCGTCGGAGTCGGCCCGGCGGAAATGGAACAGCAGGATGCGGCTCCAGTGCCTCGTGACGTACCGCCTCGCGAAATCGTCCACGACCTCGATGCGGCTCACCCGGCGGTCCCCGTCGCGATCCAGGTTGGCGAGCCTGGCCTCCTGGAGCCGGGTCATTCCGTCCTCGTTCCTCTCGGCGCCCGGATCGGGAACGAACAGCGCGTACTCCCGCGGGCTCAACACCCCGTCGCCGTCCACGTCGCCGAGCATGCGGCGCTCGACCTGATGTTCGAGGCTCTGCCACAGACCGGCCCCGGTCTCGCCCGGCTCGACGAAACCGTTGCCGTCGACATCCAGGTCCATGACCCAGTTCATCTGCCGCGGCCGGTGGCGGCCGGGATTCATGATCTCCACCAGGCGGCCGACCGGCGCCCTTCCGCTGCATTCGAGATCCATCGCCCGCTGGAACCAGTCGCCGAACACCGCGAGTTGTTCACGGATGGCCGCGGCCTCGTCACGCCCGGAGCTGCGAACGACGGCAAGACTCTCGGGAGCAACGGTCCGCTCGCTGCTCCGGGTCACCGGGACCTGCAGTCCGTCCACCATGGCGCAGAGCCGGTCGGTGCAGGCCTGCGCATCCACCTGGATCCAGCCTCCGGGATCCGCGCGGACGACGCGGGCCGCGAAGAACGAGCGCTCCTCGAAGCCCCAGGTGTACCAGCGGAGCTCGGGCTGCGAGAGTTCCGTCGGGACCGTCTGCCGCCAGGGCGGGGCCAGCTCGATCCCGGGTGACGGCGTGATGCGGGTCGGCAACTCCGTGTCCGGCCTGTCCTTGCCCGTCACCTCGGCGGCGCGCAGCACGTTGTCCATCGAGTAGGTGTGCCACCCCGGTTCGTGCCGCACCTCGACGATAAGCCAGTCGGTCTCGATCCGCGCCGCGTAGCTCACGGCGAGTTGGTCGCCCAGCCAGACCTCTTTTCGCGTGGCATCCCCGGACTCGTTCGCGGCGGCGGTCGCCGCAAGGCCGGCAAGGCACAGCAATGCGAACGTGCCTCGTACGCGAGTCGGATCTTTCATCGAAGTGGGGCCGGCGGAGCGTCCTGGGGGTCAGGTCTCGGCCGGAGGGTGAAACTGAAACCCTATACCAGTTTGACCACTCGGCCAAGTCCGAAAAGGCGGCGCCGGGAGCGGTTTCGAACGGGTCCGCGCGCCGGCCGGTCAGTTCCCCAGGGACTCCACGACCCGCTGGAGTTCCTCGAGCAGACCGCCGAGGATCGGGTCCAGGTCATCGAACCGCTCGAACGCGGAATCGGTCGGCCGTGAGTCGGCCCCCTCGACGTATCCGTAGAGGAGGTCGAGCTGCTGGATCAACTTGGGAGCGTAGTCCTGGTCCTCGCGGTCGTAGTCCTCGGGCAGCGGCACGAGCTCCCGTTCGATCCGGGTGAGCCGTTCGGCGACGGACGCCGGCGCCCCCTCGCGCAGCTCCCGGATCTCCGCCACCGCCCGGTGGAGGTCGGTGATCCGGTCCCGGATCCGGAGCAGCAGGTCGAACTGGCTCTGGAACTCCTCGCCCGTGGTGGTGACCCGTGGATCGGTCAGCACCTCGATCGGCTGGGTCCCGCTCCAGTTCCCGGTCGAGACGCGGACCTGGTAGGTCCCCGGCACCACCAGCGGCCCGAGCGGCGCGCCGCCGAGCGCCGAGGGATGCCTGAGATCCCACACGAAGCGGTTCAGGCCGGCGTTGAAGAAGGTGCTCTCCTCCTTGAAGAAGGGCGCCTCCGGCCGGGCGATCACGGAAGGATCCTTGGGGTCGTCCTCGCTGGAAAAGCGCCGGAGGACCTCCCCCGCCCCGTCGAGGATCTCGAGGGTCACTTCGCCTTCCGGAGCCTCGGCGAACCACGTGTAGATCGTGGCGCCGTTCGGGGCGTCGGTGCCCTGCCGGTCCCGGGTGATGCGCGCGCCCCCGTAGAGGTCGCGGGGGTTCGCGACCGACCGCCAGCCGCCCACGTACTCGTCCACCGCTTCCTCCTCCGCGGTCCTTGTCCGGTGGGCGTCCCGGGGCGCGAAGAGGTGCGCCGCCGACGCCGCCACCTCGTCCGTCAACTGGTGGAGCGGGGACAGGTCGTCGAGGATCCAGAACGAGCGGCCCTTCGTCGAGAGCACCAGGTCCTTTTCGTGGACGACCAGGTCGGTGACGGGGGCCACCGGGAAGTTGAGCTGGAGCGACTGCCAGTGCGCGCCGTCGTCGAAGGAAACGAACACCCCGTACTCGGTGCCGGCGTAGAGCAGCCCTTTCCGGTCGGGATCCTCCCGCACCACCCGCACCCACTGGTCGGCGGGGATTCCGTTCGTCCCGTCGGTCAGGAGTTCCCAGCTCTGCCCGAAGTCGTCGGTGCGGAAGACGTAGGGCCGGAAGTCGTCGAGGCGGAAACGCACGACGGAGAGGAAGGCCCTCCCCGCCGTGTGCGGCGAGACCTCCAGGATGTTCACGGTCCCGGAGTCCGGCATGTCCGGCGGGGTGATGTTCGTCCAGTTCTCCCCGGCGTCCCGCGAGAGGTGGACGAGGCCGTCGTCGGTGCCGGCCCAGAGCACCCCCGGAATGTGCTTCGATTCGGCGAGCGCGAAGATGGTGCAGTAGACCTCCTCGCTCGTCACCTCGCGGGTGATGGGGCCGCCCCAGGTGCCGATCCGCTCGGGATCGGCCGTGGTCAGGTCGGGGCTGATGATCTCCCAGGTCTGTCCCTCGTTCGAGGAGCGGTGGACCACGTGCGAGGCGTGGTAGAGGACGTTCGGGTCGTGGGGCGAGAGGATGATGGGCGCGGTCCGCTGGAACCGGTAGCGGAGGTGCTTCGCGGGCATCCCGCCCACCTCTGGATACGCCTTGATCGGGCGGATCTGGCCGGTGGCGCGGTCGAAGCGGGTGATCGCGCCGCTCGTGCTCCCGGCGAAGACGATGTTCGGGTTGTCGGGCCGGATCACCGCGACCCCGCCCTCCATGCCCCCGACCCCGTCCCAGTGCTGGAGTTGGAGCCGCATGCCGTAGTGGCCGGACCGGCTGGGCACCGAGAGCACCTCCCAGGTGTCCTGCGCCGAGCCGTACACCCGGTAGGGGAACTGGTTGTCCACACTGACCCGGTACATCTCCGAGGTCGGCTGGTTGAGCTGGCTCGACCAGGTGCGTCCCCCGTTCCAGGAGACGTTCGCGCCGCCGTCGTTTCCCTGGACCATGATCCGGTTGTTGCCCGGATTGATCCAGAGGTCGTGGTTGTCGCCGTGCGGGGTGGCAATGAGGTCGAAGGTCTCGCCGGCGTCGTCCGAGCGGTGGAAGTAGCGGCTCACCACGTAGACCCGGTCCACGTCCACCGGATCCGCGTAGATGTGCATGTAGTACCAGGGCCGGTTCTGGAGTTCGCGGTCGTCGTTGATGAGCTGGAACGAGGCGCCGGCGTCGTCCGAGCGATAGACGCCGCCGTCCCGCGCCTCGACGAGCGCCCAGACCCGGTTCGGGTTCGCGCCGGAAACCGAGATCCCGGTCCGCCCGATCATCCCCGTGGGCAGGCCGTTCGTGAGTTCCGTCCAGGTGTCGCCGCCGTCCGCGGTCTTGTAGATGCCGCCTTCCTCGCTGCCCGAGATCATGGTCCAGGGCTTTCGCTCCGCGGTCCACATGGTGGCGTAGAGCACGTCCGGGTTCGAGGGGTCCATGGCGATTTCGTTCGCGCCGGTCCGCTCGCTGACGTAGAGCACCTTCTGCCAGTTCGCGCCGCCGTCGGTGGTCCGGAAGACGCCGCGCATCTCGTTGGGCCCGAAGGCGTGGCCGAGCACCGCCGCGTGGGCGATGTCCGGGTTCCGCGGATGGATGATCACCCGGCCGATCTGCCCGGCGTCGCGGAGTCCGACGTGGGTCCAGCTCTCACCGCCGTCCGTGGACTTGTACATCCCGTCCCCCGGGGAGACGTTGCCCCGGATGGCGGTCGAACCGCTTCCCACGTAGACAATGCTCGGGTCGGAGTCCGCCACGTCGATGGCGCCGATGGAACTCGAGGTGTAGTAGCCGTCCGAGACGTTCACCCAGCTCTCGCCGGCGTCGGTCGTCTTCCAGAGGCCGCCGCCGTTCGTGCCCATGAAGTAGGTCCAGGGCTCTTCGGCGATGCCGGCCACCGCGGTGACCCGGGACCCCTTGTGGGGCCCGATCATGCGGTACTTGAGGGCCTGGTAGGTGGCCGGGTCGTGGACATCGTTCTGCGCCCCGGCCACGGCCGGGGCGAGCAGGAGCGTCAAGGCGAGCAGCCGGGTGGTGAGTTTCATCGTTGCTCCTTTCTTCGGCGCGCCGCGTCCCGTCAGGACGTGCGGCGCTGCGCGGTTTCGCTCCGTTCGGCGGAGCGGTGCCGGCCGGAGGCCGGCGTTCCCTTCCGTCTGCACCTCGCCTCCCGTTACTCGAGCCGGCGGTAGATCACCTGGACCGCGGGACCCGACTCCTCGGTGCGGCGCGGCAGATCCACGAACATCCGGTCCCCCTCCACCCGGACCTTGGCGACCGACTCGAGGCCGATGATGTCCGGTCCCAGGCTGACGTCCCACTGGCGCCGGAGGGTGTCGCCTTCGATCTGGTAGGTGCCGGCGGTCCCGGAGTAGTTGAGGAGCTGCTCGTAGTGCGCGACCTGCTCCTCGGGTGAGAGCTCCGCGAGCTCCGCGGCCGAGCGGGCGGTCCGGTTGTTGTCCATCCGGGCGAGGCAGTGGTAGCCGTTCGTGAAGACCCAGATGCCGCTCCAGGTGGAGTCGTCGCGGACGAGTTCCCCGGTCTCGGTGTTCGTCTCCGAGACGAAGGCCCAGACCCCGGTGATGAGAGTTCCCTCGTCCTCCTCTTCCATCGGCGGCGCCGCGGCGCAGGCGCCCAGCGCAAGCGCCGCGCCGGACACGAGCAACGAGAGGAAGGTCAGCCGATCGGTCGTCTTCATGATGAATCTCCCCTGCGCGGAGACTTGCTGCCTCCGCGCTCTGTGGACAAGGTGACGTGAGGCGCCCTCCCTCGAGAGTGCCGGTTCGGACCGGTGCCGCCACCGGCGGCGGCGGCACCGGCCGGGCTGCCCCTAGAACCGGATCCGGAGGGCCAGCTCCATCTGCCGGGCCTCGGACACCTGCGTCGACTGCCCGAAGCCTCCGGAACGGAGGTTCCCGTTCGGAGGGAAGTAGTTGGCGCGGTTCAGCAGGTTGAACACCTGGAAGATGGCCTCGACGTAGGCGTTGTCGCCGAAACGGAACTCCTTCGCCGCCAGCACGTCCACGGTGGCGTAGGCAGGACACTCGACCGAGGAAACGGTCGACAACCCGTTGGCGGTCCGGTACGCGTTCGCCGCGTTCAGATCGAGATCGCGGCAGCCGTCGCGGAGATTGATTCCCGGCGGCCGGTCCCCGCCGATGCCGTCCCCGTTCAGGTCGGTGCCCGCCACCACGTCGAACGGGAGGCTGCTCTGGTAGCGGACGATGCCGCTCAGGTTGACTCCCCCGGGGAGCATCGCCAGACCACTGACCGTCAGCCGGTGCCGCCGGTCGGCGGGCACGTGCCCGTAGTCGGCGCCGCGGTTGAAGTGGTCCGCGGGGAACCGCTCGTTGTCGGCCTGCACGTCGGCGAGCGTGTAGGAGCCGAGCATCTGCCAGTTGTTCGCGAGCCGTTTGGTCACTCTCGCCGACAGGGCGCGGTACTTCATCTCGCCGTCCGTCATGCCGGCGGTGACGCGGCCGATGGGGGCGTAGGGCCGGACCCCTCCCGCCGTCAACGGGTAGTTGAAGTCGATCTGGGTGTGCTGGTTGAAGCCGTCGGCCGCAATGCCGTCCAGGCTGACGCTCAGATCGTCCCCGAGCTGGATGCTGTAACCGAGGCTGTACTGGTTGGTGTAGGGAGTCCGGTTCTCGTTGCCCTGGATGGAGTAGTTGCGCTGGGAACGGGCCACCTCGAAGGGGTCCTGCCCTTCATACGGATCGGGATAGCTGGGGTTCTGGATCACCACCAGCAGGTCCTCGGGGTTCCGCTCGGCGCGCGGGGCGCCGTTCGCCCGGTAGCGGTTGTAGAAGACGCCCCACGCGGCCCGCACCGACTGGCGGCCGTCGCCGCTCGGGTCCCACACGAATCCCACCCGGGGGCCGAAGTTGTCGCTGTCCCCGCGGGTGCTGTTGTCGTAGAACGGGAAGAGGGACGGATCGAGCCGGCCAGCCGGGCGCACGACCCGGTCCCGGACGAGGATCTCGGGCACCGTTTCCTCGAGCAGGTTCTCGTTCCAGACGCCCTGCTGCAGGTCGTACCGCAGACCGAGGTTCAGCGTGAGCCGGGGGTTCACGATCCAGGTGTCGCTGATGTAGATGGAGTGCTCCGTGTTCTCGAAGTCGTCGTAGCGGGGCAGCAGCCGCTGCCGGAACCGGTCGGGGTGGGTGGAGGGATCGTTCGGGTCGTACGGCGCGTCGGAGGAGAACCACCACTCTTCGGCGACGCCGACGTTGTCCGGTTCCCAGTCGATGAACGTGAGGTCCACGCCGAGCTTCAGTTCGTGGCCCCCCACGTAGTGGGAGACGTCGTTCTTGACCTGGATGTGGAGTTCCGGCCCTAGGAAGGCGGACTGGCTCCCGGTGCGGAGACTGGGGCGGTTGATGAGCGGTCCGACATCCACGCGCTCGGCCGGAAACTCGCCGGAGGCGCTCCACTTCTGGTGTCCGGGAGGCCAGCCGATGTAGGTCGCGTGCGCCACCTGGACCCGGAAGTCGTTGAAGGTATTCGGACTCAGGAACCAGGTCTCGCCGAGCACCAGCGAATGCCGCGGGGCCCCGAAGCTGAAGCCGCTGCTCGCCGCCCGGATGCCGCCGGAGCCGCGGTGGGTCAGTTCGTTGTTGTGGTGCGCGTAGCGCGCGAACAGTCGATGATCGTCGTTGATGGCGTAGTCGAGGCGCGCGAACCCCATGAAGTTCCAGTCCGGCTTCTCGAAGGTGCCCTCTTCCGAGGGAAACGCGCCCCTGGTGTTCACCGTGAAGAAGGAGGTCTCGTCGGTGTACTCGGCGGAAAGGTAGAAGTGGGCCTTGTCCTCGACGATGGGGCCACCGAGCGATCCGCCGAACTGGTGGCGGGAGAAGTCGGGCTTTTCGTCCTGGAGCACCGTCTTGGAGTTGAGCGCCTTGGTGCGGAAGAACTCGAAGGCGCTCCCGCTGATCCGGTTCGTGCCGCTCTTGGTGACCACGTTCAGGTAGCCGCCCTGGGCGAAGCCGAAGTCGGCGCTGGCGTTGAACGCCTGGACCTTGAACTCGGCGATGCCTTCCTGCGGGAAGTCCTGCCGCGGCTCGCCCTGTTGCTGCCAGTTGTTGCTCACCCCGTCCACGTAGAAGCCGTTGGAATAGAAGGTGACGCCGGCGCCGATGTTGACGTTGTTGTAGTAGACGCCGCGGATCGCGTCCTGACTGGTGGCGGGACTCAGGGTCGCGAGATCGAGCCACTTCCGGCCCTGCATCGGCAGGACCTCCACCTGCTCCTCGGTGATGACGGTGGAGAAGTCCGCCTGGCGGGACTCGATGAGGGGGGCCGATGCGGTGACGGTGACCGCCTCCTCAACTCCGGCCAGTTCGAGCGAGATGTTGAGGGTCACTTGCTGGGAGACCTGGAGTCGCAAACCCTCGTTGGTGACGGTCTGGAACCCATCCAGGCTCGCCATCACCGAGTAGGTGCCGACCGGAAGCGAGGGCACCTGGTACAGGCCGTCCCCTCCGGAGGTCACCGTTCGCTGAAGTCCCGTCTCCGCGTTCGTGACCGTGACGGTCGCTCCGGGCAACGCGTCCCCGCCAGGGTCGGTCACCCGCCCGTAGACACCCGCCTCCTGGGCGGCCGCGGTGGCGGCCATCCCAGCGAGCAGCGCGGCGAACAGCACCGCCAGGGGCTTCCCCCTGACACAGCTACTGACACTCATATCCCTCTCCTTTTTGAGGTAAACGCGCCTCTGACGAGGCGCTACGGACAAATGCAGTCGCGCAACCGGTCAACCGGCGGGACTGGATCCGTCCATGAACGCAGCGGAGAACCCGCCGTGAGGCGGACTGCGGTACCCGCTCGAACCAATGCGCGCCGTCCAACGAACGGATTGCGCCGGTTCATACTGCAGTGGTCCTCCTCCGGCACGCCCTTGTGGCGGACGCGACCGGATCGAGGGCCCATTAACTCGCTTCCGGGGGTCTCCCGTCAAATGCGACTCCCCCACTCCGACTTGGAGCCTGTGGCGCGAAGGCTTGGAACGCCGACCTCCGGTCGGCACCGCGAGCCGCAGGCGAGCGGACAACGCATCGCCCAAACCACCGGATGGCACCCCCGGCCTGGAACGCCGACCTCCGGTCGGCACCGCGAGCCACAGGCGAGCGGACGGCACAACCCCACTCAGCCTCACGGCCCGGGCATCAACTCCCTCGTCCCTGCTAATCTCCCCAGTCCCATGCAACGACGCGATGCGCTCCGGGCGACGCTCCTCCTGATCGCCGCTCCCGCCGTCACGAGAGCCGCCCGGGACGGACGCGAAGTCATCGTTTCCGGCCGCGCGGTTTGCCTGAAGGGTGGCGAACCCGGACCGGTCGCCGATTGCTCGTTCGGAGACGAATTCGGGATCGAGACGCCGGACGGCACGATCCACCGTCTGGATCCGACGGACCTTCGCGTCGAGATTCTCACCGACGAGCGGGTGAACCGTCATCCAATCGAGGTTGCGCTCTGGCAGGAGGACGGGCTCGGCAAGATCATCCGGCTCTACACGATCCAGGACGGCAAGACGATCGAGCCCTACTACTTCTGCTTCACCTGCAACATCACCTCGCACCTCCCGGGACCCTGCTGGTGCTGCCAGGAGGACTTCGAGTTCCAGGAGCGCCCCGCGCACCCGTCCACGGACTAACGGACAGGGGAGCGCCGGTCTCCAGACCGGCATCGCCCGCCAACAGCGGGCGAAATCACCGGAGCGAGCAGCCGCACGGCACCTGACCTCTTCTCGGCAAGATCGAGCCCGACGAAGGTCATCGCTTTCGGTCCATCCAACCTGAAGCCCGGTTAGCTCACTGGATTCCGCCAGCGCAATCCCGAGAAACGGGCGAAGTCCCAGTCGTTCGAATGCAGTTCCGCCTGGTGCTCGATGGCAAGTGCCGCCAGGTGCGCGTCCATCACCAGTGAGGAACTGATGGCGGGGCCGCGCAGCAGCCCTTCCAGCACATCGAGATGGGACGGTCCCGGCTTCAGGATGCGGGCGCAGGGTTCCGCGAGCCAACGCCGACACTCGGCGAGCGCTTCCTCGACACTCATGGGCATCGCGACCGCCCGCCGGTTGGAAACCACTCTGGCGAAACCGAGCATGACCATCCAGGAGAGGCCCACTGGTTCGTTCCCTGAGAGGCACTTTTCCCACCAGCTTCGGGCAGCCTCGTGTTGCGGGGAATCCGTGTTGTAGGCATAGACCAGAAGGTTGACGTCGGGAACGACCAAGGCTCAGGAACCGCCGATATCCCGGCGAGCCTTCTTGAGGAACCGGTCCACTTCGAGTTCGTCCACCAACTGGTTCAGCTTGAGGGGATCGACCCCGGGAGCCCACCCCAGGGGCCGGGCCTCCACTCGGAAGGGTTCCCGAGGAGCCGATGGCTTCTCGCCGACGGCAATGCCGCGCCGGAGAACCTCATTCACCACACTCTTGAAAGACCTGCCGCTGTGCCGCGCGGTTTCCCGAAGAGCGCGTCCGAGGTCGTCGTCCAGAGTCAGGGTGGTACGCATGTGAAACATCATAGCATCTCATAGAGTGAACATCATGATGTCCAACCCCGAAGCGCAGCGTCGAGGCACGTCCGTGGCGCAGGTTTTCAGGAGGCTTCACCGGCTTCCTCGCGCGCTAGGTTTCCGTCGTGCCGATTGCCTTGCTTTCCGTCCTGCTGTTGACCGTCCCGGCGGCTGCCCTCGCCCAGGGGGGCGACCGCCCCTCCGTCACCGAACTCGGCTGGCTCGAGTCCTTCCTGATGACCGAGGAAGAGCGCCGCGCTTCCATCCAGGCGATGACCCACGGCGACCGCGAGGCCTTCCGGCGCCTCTTCTGGATGCGCCGGGACCCGGACCCGTCCACTCCCCAGAACGAGACCCTCGACCTGTATCTGGCGCGGGTGCGGCTTGCCGACTCCAACTTCTCGGAGGACGGCGGCTACGGCGGGGACGACCGGGCGCGGGTGTTCGTGCTGCTCGGCATGCCGGTGCAAGCTCTACCCCAGCCCGCCACCGAAGAGACCCCCGAGGGACTCCTCTGGGCCTTTCCTCCTGATCCGGAGAACGGCCTTGCAGACACGCTGGAGGCGCTCTACTACCGAGACGAGGAGGGCCAGCTCTTCCTCGAAAACCGCGCCGCCGTTGACGAGAGCCTTGAAGAGATGAGGCGGCGCCTCATCGCCCGGCCGGAGATCGGCTTCGATCGCGACGAGGAGGGGCGCCTCGTGATTCCGAACCTCCCGGCGGGGGGATCCGAGCGCGCCCGGCAGGTCCTCGCGCAGATGGGCGGCGCCACGCCGCCGGCAGGCGGTTTTCCCTTCCGGGTAACCCCCGCCTACTTCCGGGTGGACGATCGGGCGACGTACGTGGCGCTGCTGTTCGAAACCGCGGAAGCGGCGCTCACTCCCGGGATCGACGGTCAGGTGGCGGCTTCGGTTTTCGCCAAGACGGCATCGGCCCAGGAGGAAGGCCCCGGGGCCGCGACCTACCGCCTCGAGACCGCGCACACGGCGATCCAGGCCGCCGAGGGGCCGACGCGCTTCGAAGCCTCCCTGATCCTGCCTCCGGGGCCGCACCGACTGCTGCTCGGCGTGGTGGACGAGCAGTCAGACGCCTTTGGCACAGCGCAGATCGAAATCGAGACCCCGGGGTTTCCCGAGACGGATCCGACCTTCTCCTCAGTGGTCCTCTACGGCGACACCACGATGCAGGAGTACACCGGCACCGTGCCGGGGCGCGCCTTCCAGTTCGGCCGCACCCACTTCGAACCCCGCTCCACCGGCGTCTTTCGCCAGGACGAGACCCTCGGGGCCTTCTATTTCTTCTACCCGGGCGAACGCGTGGACGACGGTGAACTGCCCGAGATCGTGGCGGAATACACCCTGAGCCGGGAAGGACAGGACACCGGTTTCGTCCGTCCCGAGGCGCTCCCCACCAGCACCCGCCAGGCCGCCGCGAACGCCGAGATCGAGCTACAGGACTTCGCGCCCGGCCGCTACGAGCTGGGAATCCGGGTCCTCTACGGCGAACAGGTCTACGAGACAAGGAAGGCGTTCACGCTGGTCCGCTGAGCCCGTACGCGAGTCTCGCCGCCCACCCGGCGGCCATTCCGGCCGGAGGCCGGCGCGCCCAGGCCGCCCCCAGACCCGTACCCCCCCCCGTCGGAGACGAGGATGACGGCGGCGTCCGCGAGGGAGGTAACGGTGTGGGG
>JAJDUD010000030.1 GCA_022826825.1 Acidobacteriota bacterium
TGCGGGTGATGGCCTCGAGTTCCTCCCGCTCCTGCCTTTCCAGCGTCACCACGTAGCGCTTCATGGCGGCCTCCTCGTCCTTGCCGGACGGACGAGAAGGCTACCACATGATACGACACATCACATGTGACATGACACTAGGAGCCGCTCCAAATGGCTGTCTGGCCACATTTCGATGCGCAGAGCGTTATCGCCCTGGTTGTGTCGCTCAACGAGCGACACTGCATCGACCGTGAACCGTCCGGTGGTTGCGATTACCAGTTCGTCTACTCGCGGTGGGGACCACGAATCCATCTGGTCCCTCGCGCGGCCAACGTCGTCACTGTTGACGCTCCTCGAGAGCCAGTGTTTGGCCTGGATAATGGTGCGGTATCGTCGAACTCCGGCTAGTGGATCGCCCTCTACTCGGACAACCGACAGGTCCCGCCCACGATCCGGCGCACGGGTCTTTTGCAGCCACTGCGGATTCTCGTAACCCGGCGCTTCGGAGATAAGCGAGAACAGCAGCCGCTCAAAGTCCTCGTCGCTGAGGACTGACCAAGCGAGTTGCGAGGTCGCGGAACCCCCGGCGCCGGCCGCAACTATGTCTCCGAGATCCTCGGCTGCGACCGGGATCGGATCGTACTTGTCGTATGACTGAGCACGTATCGAGCTGCTGACTTCTGGCCAATCCAACCGCAAGATATCGGACAAGTCCTGCACCATTCCGAAGGAAAGATGCCTATTGAGGGCACTCCACCTTGCCGGCCGAGAACCTGCACCGAGGAGAGTGTCGATTTCCGCAACAATCTCCTTGAGGCGACCCCACGCTGGCGCCGTTATGTTCGTGTCGTGTGCTAGCCCTTTGTGCTCCGGCCACAGTCGTCTGATCAGCCGTCCAAACTCGTCTATCAGCGCCAGAAGCCGCCCCCGAACTAGGTGCCGCCGGGCGGATTGAAGACGGAAGCTGTACTCACGCAGCTGACGTCCTTGTTCAGACAGTGTGTTGCTCGCATCCACTTCGGCCACGACCTCTCCTACCTCGCGAGCCTCCAAAAGCAGATGTCCTGCCTCATCGAATTCGAACAGGTGGTCTTGGACTCGAAATCCGTCAATGGCGGGTAGTTCCGGGAGAATCCGCCGAAACGCCAACAGCAGGTCGTCGTATCCCGGTGGGCTACCGAACGCTGGTCCACTCGGTAGGAGTTTCTCGATGCGTGCCCACAAGGCGTTGAGCTTGACGAGATTCGCTTCAGCCGCTTCAAACTGTTCGAGGGCTGCGTTGAGTTTGGTCACGGTGGTTCGGTTGGCGGACGGAGCAATTCTCTACCTCAGGCGCGTTCTCGGACAGCTGGAGGAGCAACCCGGAACTAGTGGTTGAAAGGCCTCACCCTCCTTGGGCCAGCGGGCACTGTCACGATCCCCGTCAACTGGGTGGTGCTTCGCGGAAGCGCTACACGGCGGTTCGGGACCAACTCGCGAGCGCCCAGACCGAGCCCACCCCGTAGAGCCCGCCGAAGAGCGCCGCGAATGCCGGGCCGCCACCGTCCAGTCCCGAGAGCCACGCCACGATCACGCTCACCAGTCCTGCCGCGAGGAACGCCGCCCCGACGCCCGCGGCAAGCCATCCGGCGCGCGGAACGCGACGCCCGAGGACCAACGAGTACGCGCGAAGGAAGGCCGCGATGCCGAACACCAGCACCGCCGCCGCACCCAGCGTCTCCGCCCCCAGCAGGGTCAGCCCCGCGAGCGCGGCGAACCCGGCGGCCGCGCCCGCCGCGCCTCCGGCGGTCCCCGCCGCCGGCCAGCGGCCAGCCCAGACGACCCGGCCCCGGAGCAGCGGCCACTGCGCGAGCGCCACGCCGCCGAGCGTCCCGCCGCCGGCCACCACGCCCACGACCGCCTCGCCGAACACTGTCCCCAGCCCCTCGTGCGCCAGGCCCCCAACGAAGTAGGAGAGCGGCCGGGCTACGGACCCGGCCACGGCCATCCCGACCGCGCTGGCGAGTATCCAGCGCACCCGGAAGCCGGCGCCCGTCCACCCGTCATTCGTCGTTGGCGCGTGGCTCGTCATGGCTGCGTGATCGGGTTGCCTGGGATTTCCGTCAGGTTATCCGGGTTGAACGACATTGCGGCTCACGACCCTCGCGCGCCTCGCAGATCAATTCGCGGACCGTCGGAGAACCAGAAGAGTGCGCGGTCTGAAAGTCAGCGAGCCAGGAAATCACAGATCGAGTCCCGTCCCGAGAGCGCGAGCCGACCGGAAGGAGTTCCGCCACGGGCCTGCCGTACCGCGTGATGATGAAGCGCTGGCCGCGCTGGACCCGTGTGAGCAGCTTGGAAAGGTGGGTCCTGGCTTCGTCAGCACCTATCTCCATGCTCTCGCTCGCTCCCGTACACCCTACCCGGCTATGCGCGACCCGGCCATCCCGACGTGGCAGAGCGCGGCGGGCGCCAGTCCATCCTCCCGCACACCTATCCGGCCATGCGCAGCCGCCGGGCTTGCGCCAACTCGAAGCTGGCCTGCATCCGCATCCAGTGTTCCGCCGTGCCCCAGCCAAGCGCCTCCAGGGACAGCGCCATATTCGCCGAGACACCGGCACGTCCGTTCAGGACCCGCGACAACGTACCGCGATCGCAGCCGAGGCGGTCCGCTGTCTCCGTCACATTCCAGCCGACCTCTTCCATACCCTCGCGGATCAACTCGCCCAAGTGTGGCGGGTTCAGCATCGGGCCGACCCGTTCGTCGGTGCGCCTGTCCATCTTTGTTGCCTCCTGATTCAGTGATAGTCCACTAGGTCCACGTCCACGGCCTCACCGCCCTCGAAGCGGAACACCACGCGCCAGTTGCCCGACGCCCGCACGCTCCACTGTCCGATCCGGTCCCGCTTGAGGGGATGCAACCGGAAGCCGGGCGCTGCCGCGCTCTGCGGATGCGTCGCCTCCTGAAGCCGCAAGAGGATGCGCCGCAGCCGCGGCACCAGATTCGCCGGCAGCCGCGAAGGATCGTCACGCTCGTGCAGTGCCCGTAGCCCCCTGTGCCGAATCCTCACCCGATGACTGTAGCGTGGTGCGCCACGCGCCGCAAGACTGCTCTGCACCCCCCGCCGCGAATCGGCCCTCGGCCGATGCGGTCAGATCAGAGGGCCATGACGGAAGCAAGTGCAGGAGCACCTTCAGAACCCATCCGTTTGCCGTTCCATAGACCGCGCCGAACAGCGTCGCGAACAACAGCCCTCCACCCTCGGCCCCCTCCGCAGTTGTCGGGACGGCGGCCAACAGAAAATCGCCGGCGCTCACGGCGGACAAGCTGAAGGCCCGCACCACCCGGGTCCGAAGCACTAGCCGATGCGCCGCGAGGCAGGCTCCTAGTCCGGCCACCAGCGCGGTCACTACGCCAACAACCTCATACCCGGATAGGGACAACGCCTTCAGCGAGACGAAACCCGTCGCCGCGGCGTTCGCGCCCGCGAGCCCACCGGCCAGAGGTTGGCCCACGCAACCCGCCTCCGCAGCAAGAGCCACTGTTCGAGAGCGATGCCGCCGAGCACCCCTCCTCCCGCCACCGTACGGATCGCCAGTTCGGCCGGCACGTTACCTAGGAGCCCGCCGACCTTCTCTCCCGCCACACAGGAACGTGGTCGAGCCACCAACCCAGCAATGGCCATTCCGACGACGCTGACAAGAATCCAGCGAAATCGCCAAGCGCACCGTCGTCAGTTGGCGCTGGTGGCTGAAACGGCGTCTCCAATCCTCGCCGCTTACACCTGTTCCGGACCTACAAACCGGTCCCTCACATCATCATCCCTTTCCACCAGGCTGATGTCCGCTATCTCCCGCTTCATGTGGATGCGCCCGATCACGTCCCTCCGATAGCCGAGGCCATGCGCTACCGCTAGCCTCGCGTATGCGGCCCCGTCCTCTAGCACCAAGCTTGAGGGCGTTTCCAACTCCACGGGTTGCCACTCGTTCGTAACTCTCTCGCTCAACCTTGCATGTCGGATCGCGATCCGGTAAGGCTCCAGGGTCGATCCGCCTCCAACCACAACAACGCGGATCGGTTCCAGAGTGTAGTGCGCCCCTGGGTCCCGACTTCGGAGCGTGCGTTCCAACAGTCGCAGGATCCACTCGCAACACTGGTTTCTGTAACTGATGCTAACGGTCGCTGCAGCCTCTACGTTCAACCCTTGGTGCGCCAGCTTACGCAAGACGGCATCTTCAATCCCGAATTGTCCCATTAGCGCACGTGCTCTGCGCGCAGTAAGGGAATCACCAGTAATCTTGCCTACTTGTTCGTCCCGCCAAGACTCGGCACCCAAGTACAGGAGCTTACTCTCCAAGATCGCGTACTTGTCATCAACATCTTCATCCGGCGCATCAGAATCCAAATCTTCATCCGCTGCCTTCAGACGAAACGTCGCCATGTCCACGGTCAGGGCTCCAACGTCGATCAAGAGGTGAAGGCCATCTTCCCGAACGTCGGACCTCGAGTACCCCACTGCGCTTGCCACGACCTCCGGTATCACCTCAATATCCTCGGCACTCAGACCCCCATCGTCCTCTCGCTCCCCGCTTCCATGCTGCACGGCAGCCAGAGTTGACCTCACGTTGCCCACCGACACCAGCTCGGATTTCATCGCCACCCGCCACGACGCCATTGCAAGAACGCGATACGTTGCTTCCAGTTCTTCGTCTGCCGTATCGTGTGCTGTCGGTATCCCAAGGTTCAACTGCCACACCAAACGCAAGCCCTGATACACATCAGCGCGAAGCGCAGCAAAATGGCGCTTTGCTTCCCGAATCACAAGAGCCAAGTAGCCAGTACACACTTCCAGCGCGGTCACTGAATTCCCCGATGCTGCGGCGAAAACATGTGATCCGTCAGGCGAATCGACCAATCTATTCTTCAGGTCACGAAGACAACTTGTGGAATGCGACGGCATGTCTGATAGTCCCATTTTCCCGGCTCTATCGATGTACAGACACGTTGGCAAGTAGGACGCCGGCTCCGCCCCGGTTCGCGTAAAGGCAATCGCGAACTGCTTCGCTTCTACCGCATCGCCCACGACTACCTTCGTGTAGGCCGTGCCAAAGTCCAAACCCATCACCAGCTCGCGCTCCTCCAACACATCGACTGGTTGAGTTCGGGCACTGCTCTCAGAACCTTGCCCAGCCTTCCATCTGCGCCAGCGACGCCACTCGGAGATCCACGAGAGGACGACCGACGCAATCCGCGCCATCATAGACCCCTCCCAGTTTGACGCGCTGTACGAGGTGCCCTCATCCACGACGTTAACGTGTCGCATCCCGGGCGATTCCGTGCCCGCGTCGTCATAGCATCCGGATCGCTCCCATACACAACTCTTGCGCTGTGCCACTTACTTGCCGGCCACCTTCGAGTTCTCGCAGTTTGTCCTCCTGTGCCAGAACAAGCTTAGAAACCTGCCCCTCCACGGCGCGAAGGATTCTGTCTTTCCCTTCCGTCCTAAGGCGCACTAGGAGGCTTCTCTTCTTCTCCACCTGCCTAGCGAAGTGTTGTTCGACAATTCCAATCCGGAAATCCACCCGGTCGCTGTTCTCCGACTGCCTGGCCTCATTCTCCTCGTCGAAGTCCATGTGCTGTCGCTCAATACACGCTACCGCACATTCCCTGAGTTGCGGCAGTTCTCTCGAGAGGACATTACGCGCGCCACGCCAGTCCGCCCCGAATCGTAGGGCATGCACAACAAGCTCTTGGGCCTTCTCAGCTTCCAGATCTTCCCACTCTCCCTGGTTCTTGCTCGAAAGGCGCGCAGCGGTATGTACGACTCGGCGGACCGTCCGAATCCCCTCGAAGGTCCACAGTCCGGACACGAAAAAATATAGGCCAGGCGGCCATGTCGACCTGTGCTCGCGTACGACTTCCACGGCGACCGTCGGAAAATGCGCGTCGCCCGCCTTACTGGTTTGGTAGTGAGCAAACCGAATAAACGGATGGAACTGAGTAATGAACTCGAGACTGCCTCGTCTCGTTCGGACTCCGCGCCTACGTTCCGGCCGAAAAACGCACTGGACTGGCCCGTGACTGGTTAGCCGTGTTCGGACAGCCGTAGGCTGACGCCGCAGGTACGCTTGGAACTCCATTCGGAGCTCGGAGGAAAGGGTAATGTCAAAAACACCATCCTCACTACCCGTCCTAGTCCGACCGGTTCGCGGCCTCCTTTCCAACAGACGACGTATTTGCGAACCACGGTAGCGGGCGAGAAGACTCGATACGTACGTTCGCAGGTCCTCGGCCGTGACCCAAAGCCCGGTATCGTGGGCCGCCGCTATCTCTGCGACCACTCGGTCCGTGTGCGCTAGTAGCTTGTCAGCCTCGCGCTCCAGTCTATCGCTGTGCTCCCGGTAGTTGGCTATGGCCATCTCCATTCGCCCAATCTTCTCATCCATCTCCCTGTCAGTGAGGTCCGGCCTCAAGAGCTCCGTTGTCATCTTTCTCAAACGCTCACCAAGTATCGGCTCGAGGCCTCCAAGGGCGGACTCGAAGATGCCGATCCTCTTGAGCAGGCGATCGTAGATGCGCTCATCTATCGTGCCTTCGTGGAGAAAGTTCCAAATCGCAATACTCGATGCCTTCTGTCCGATCCTGTCGAGTCTCCCGATTCGCTGCTCAACCTTCATCGGGTTCCACGGAAGGTCATAGTTCACTAGGATGTGCCCAAACTGAAGGTCAATGCCTTCACTTGCGACCTCAGACGCCAAGAGAACGTTCGGACCGTTGCGATCTGCGTAGTTCCGGATTACTTCAAGTCTGTTGGGCGTCTCGCCAGTCAGAACGAGACTACTGACGCCGTCTTCCGCCAGACGTTCGGACAAGTAGCGCAGAGTCGCCTTGAACTGGGCAAAAATCAGAATCTTGTCCTGCGACGCGGTAGCAAACCGCTTCGTGAGTTCGTCTCGCAATTCCGCGTATTTCGTGTCTCGGGCGCGTAGTTCGCCGTAATCTGCCAGCTGAGAAGCACGGGCGCGGATGTACTCGCGAAGGGGGTGGGCATCACGCTCATTCGTCAGGTCAGTCACGACACCGTGCACTTCATCTGGGTCATCGTCTGGAACAGCCGACGCGGATTCTTGCCAAGCGCGGAATGCTGCGGGCATCGAACTGGACATCTGAAGTTGCGGCATGACAACAAGAAAGCCATCCGTTAGTCCGTTTTCTTCTGCATACTCCCGAACTAGTCCTGTGATGCGCTCGTAGAACCGAGATTCGACCTCATGCATGCTTACTCTCTGTGCCTTGGCCCTACGGATCGCAACATTTCTCTGGACATCGCGCTTCCTCGTTCGGTTGACCACGCGGCCAAGAAGATTGACGCGCTCGATGTCTTGAGCGAGAACGCTGCGCTGGGCACTTGTAAGTGGTTCGCCAGGAGGAGGATCGGCAACGGCGACGCGCTGTCGGAGGTCGGCCAGCAGACGACTCGACTTCAGGAATGGATGTCTAGATGCCTCACTGAGGGCGTCACCAACCAGGGCGGGCGTTGCGCCGGCGAGGACGGCATCACGAGCTTTCAGTAGTGGAGCGTTGGCCTGCAGGATTTCGTCGAAGACCGTGGGTTCATTGAACGTGTATGGGTCCACGAGATTCAGAAGTTGGTAGAGGTTGGTGGAGTTGAGGTGGATCGGTGTAGCGGATAGGAGGACGACGTGTTGTGCTACATCCCGTAGCAGCCGGCCCAACTGGGCGGTAGCGGTGTGTCGATTGCGCATATAGTGCGCCTCGTCCACGATCAGGAGATCGAAGAGCGGCTCGTCGGCGGCAGCGTTTTCTAGTGCTTCTGCTAGTCGTGCAGTTGGCAGCTCTGGGTTGGCGGCGCCTCGCGGTTGCGACGGGGGCCGCAACCCCTGCATGCTTCCGATCAGCGCGTAGTTGCGTCGGCGTTCCTGGGCGCGAAGGCGCGGTAGAGCGTTGAGGAGATCGCCCGGCCCCACAAAGGTGGTGTCGACGAAGAAGCGATCAGATAGCTCGTTCTGCCACTTCTGGCGGAGCATCGCCGGGCAGAGCACCATGAGTCGGTGCGCATCGAAACGGGCGCGGAGTTCAGTCCAGATGAGCCCTGCTTCGATGGTCTTCCCTAGGCCAACCTCATCCGCGATCAGAATGCCGTCCCCGGGAGAATCCAAGAAGTTAAGGACGGGTTTGTACTGATAAGCGTAGAAGTCCGTGTCCGTCGTTTCCATGCTGTAGAGAACGTCGCGAAGGCCCCCGTGGAGCTTGGCAGAGGTGATGTGGCCCCGGAGGTCTTGCAGAATCCCGAACTTTCCAGCGGAGAGGAGATCAATCGGGTCGGGGGATTCGGGAACGGGCTCAAGCTCAGCATCGAGGTGGAAAGCGGAAGAACCGTCATCGAACCGAACCTGACGGCGAAGGCGGCCGCCCCACGCCCGTGTCCGCTTCGTGACGATACCGGAGCGTCTTGGGTTTCCTCGCAGCCGGACAGTCGTCCCAGGATCCATAGAAATCAAGTGACGCGATCCGTAGGGAAGGCAGCGAAACGTTTGGCGCGCGGAGATCGCGTAGTGCGGAGCAGACTCGGATCGAAATGATATCTGAGCTCAGCGAGACGCGCTAGACATCGTTTGACGCTGACTTGGCCGTGCCTCAGCGGACCTTCTCGGAGTAGTTGACCCCTACGTAGACGCGGACCGCCGCGCCCTCGTCGTTCACCTGGAAGCGCACGAGCTCGCCGTGGGCGCCGAAGCCGTCGCTCTCCAACCGGAACACGTGCGCCTCGTCGGTCGGCTTGAGGACGCCCCTCGAGCGGTCCGGGTTCTCGGACAGCGGGGAGAAGACCACCAGTTCGTCCTCGAGGCGGAGAACGCTGGTGTCTCCCCACCGGTTCCGATAGGTGCCGATGTAGATGTCCCAGGCGGAGTCGTACGCCGCCTTCGCTTCTTCTTCCTCCGCGAGGTGCGGCGCGACCCACTCGAACGCCTTCTCGACGAAGCGGCCGGGGTTTCCGTCGCCGGCGTTCGTGAAGACGACCACGCCGACCTTCTCGTCGGGACTCAACTGCGTCTGCGTGCGGTAGCCGGGGTAGGAGCCCCCGTGGCCGACGAGGTCGCGGTCCTCGGTGTGGCGCACCGAGAACCCGAGCCCCCAGCCGCCGGTCCAGGAGGACTGGACCCAGTGGACCCGCTGCATCTCGCGCAGGGTGTTCGTCGCCAGCACCTGGTCGCTCTTGCGGTCGCGCACCCGCAGTTGCCACTGCAGGAACCGGAGCATGTCGGGCACGCTCGACGAGAACCCGGTCGCGGGATCGAAGGAATGAGCGTCCACGAAGGGCATGCGCTGCCGGCTGCCGTCCGCCATCCGCCGGCCGTATCCGGTGACCAGGCGGCTCTCGTGGTCGGCCGGAATCGGTCCGACGCTCGTCGAGTCCATCGCGAGCGGCCCGAGGATGCCCTCGTTCACGAGTTCGGCGAAGGACTTTCCGGAGGCCGCCTCCGCCACCATTCCGGCCAGCGTGAAGCCCAGGTTCGAGTACTTCCACTTGGTCTCGGTGGCGTACGTGGTCTCCTGGTCCGAGACCGTGTCGCGCACCGCCTCGGCCTCGGGGAACTCGAACTCGGTCCAGGCCGGGTGGATGGACTCCCGCGGCAGGCCGGCGGTGTGGGTGAGCAGGTGCCGCACGGTCACCGCGCGGGCTTCCGGATGCCGGTTCTCGATGTCGAACCAGGGAAGGTGCTCGGTGATGGGGTCGTCGAGACGCAGCGTCCCGGCGTCCCGCTCGCGCAGCACGCTGATCGCGGTGAAGAGCTTGGAGTGGGAGGCGATCCGGAAGATCGAGTCCTCGCTCATCGGCGTCTCGGGATCCAGGGACGCGTGCCCGTACGCCTTCAGGAAGACGACGTCCTGGTCGTGGACGATCCCGATCACGAGTCCGACCCCCGAGTACTCGACCTGCGCGCGGACCCACTCGTCGAGCATGGTGATGCCGGCCTGGACCTGCGGGTCCGGGTGCTCGGCAGAGCGGGCGGCCGGAGTGACGAAGAGAGCGGCGAGGACACCCCCCGCCAGAGAGATTTGTCGGAGCATGGTCTGGTAGCGCCGCTAGCGGCGGAAAACGATGGCGCCGTCGACCAGGACGGCGGCCGTCTTGGCATAGGTACCGATCGGGTGGGAATCCCAGATCACGACATCGCCGTCGAGGCCGACGGCGAGACTCCCGATCCGGCCGTCCACCCCCAGGATCGCGGCGGAGTCCGCGGTCACCGCACCGAGCGCGGCTTCCCGCGGCAGCCCGTGGGCCCAGGCGACGATCGCTTCCATGGCGACTGATCGGCCCCGGGAGCCGAAGGTGGAGAGCGCGACCCTGACGCCGGCCGCGTGAAGGACACCCGCCGTCGCGGGCGAGTGGCCCTTGAGTTCCATCGGGCCCCCATCCCCGATCCCGATGACGGAAGGTCCGACCACCACCGGCACGCCCGCCTCGGCGAGCCGGGACGCCACCGCCGCGGCGCCGGCCGCCTGGTCGAGCACCAGCCGCACATCGAACTCGCCGGCCACCCGGAGCGCCGTCTCGATGTCGTCGGGCTTGTTGGCGAGCATCCGGAGCGGGAGTTCGCCGGAGAGCAGGCGGCCCATGACGCGTGCGGCCTCGCCATCGAGGGCGTCCTCGCCCGCGCGGATGAGGGTGCTCCGGAAGTCGTAGATCATCCCCTGCCGCGTGGTGCGTCCAACCGGCGCCTCCCTTCCCGGCGCCGTGTCTCCGACCGCCGTTTCGCCGAAGGAGGCGGCCACCGCCGTCTCGTCGGCCACGATGGCCGTGTCGGCGGAGCCGGCCAGCTTCACCACGGCCCCCGTGCCGCCGATCAGCAGCCGCGGATCCGGCGCCAGATAGACCGCGGTGACGCCGGACCGGAGCCACAGGGGCGCCAGGTCCTCGGTGAACCGGTCCACCGCGCGGATCTGCGGGGCGATGGCGTCGCCGGCTTCGCCGGCCAAGTTGATCAGCGCACCCCCGGCGGTGGGGCCGGTCCCGAGGAACGTCTGGGCGTCGATGAAACCGGGGGTGACCACCATCCCGTCGGCCGCGATCACTTCGGCGCCGTCGGGAGGCTCGACGCCGGCGCCGACGGCGGTGATCCTTCCGTCTTCGATCACCACCGTCGCGCCCGCGAGGACTTCCCCGCTTCCGGTGTGGACTTCGCCGCCCACGATGGCCACCACCTGGCCGGCGGCCAGACCCGGCCAGACGAGCGCCAGAGCGAGGACGATCGACCGGCGGCGAAGGCGCACCGTCACCAACCCTCCGGCACCACGTCGCCGAAGACGTTGGTTCCAGTCGCGCGGTTGAAGACCTCCACCCCGTCCACGAACACCCGCATCACCAGGCTCTCGTAGGCGAGCGGATCCTCGCCGCCAAGGATCGCGATGTCGGCGTCTTTCCCCGCTTCGAGGCTGCCGATCCGGTCGTCCACGTGGAAGATGCGGGCGCCGTTCAGGGTGAGCGCGGCCAGCGCGTCCGCGTGCGACATGCCCTGCCGCACGAACATCGCCGCGGTGTGGCGCAGCCAGTAGGCGTGGCCGTCCGGGGGATCCTGATGGAACGCGACCAGACCGCCGAGTTCCACGAGTTTCACCGGACCCAGGAGTTCCCCGCTCTCGCGGCTGTCGCCGGGCAGTATGGGGCCGTAGCTCACCGGCATGCCGAGTTCGTGGAGCTCCTCGGCGAGTTCGAGGGTCGCCTGGCCGTGGTGGATGTAGGCGTCGAGATTGAACTGGCGCATCAGTTCCATGGCGTAGCGCATCTGCTGTTCGGTGTGGGAGTGGACCCCAAGCACCCACTCGCGGGTGAGCAGCTTGCCAAGCGCCTCGTAGGTCAGGTTCCGCGGGGGTTTCGGATTCGCCGAATCCGCTTCGTGGGCGGCGATGGCGTCGAGGTAGGCCTGGGCCGCCTCCAGTTCGCCGCTCAGCAGGTCGAAGACTTCCTGCTCGGTCTCGGGGAAGCCGGGGTAGGGCGTCGTGGCGCGGATCGCCATCTTGATGCCGGCGTGGGCAAAGAACATGTCCTCGACGGTGCCGCCGCGCGACTTGACGAGTACCGCCTGGCCGCTGTTCGGGCTCCGGCTGCCGGTGGTGATGTTCTGGGTAGTGATGCCCGAGGCCAGCGCCAGGGCGAATGCGGGGTCCCCGGAGTCGAGTCCGTCGATGGCCCGCACGTGCGCGTTGATCGGGACGGAAAGCTCGTTGTTGTTCGCTCCCGTCGCCGGGATGTTGAGCACCTTGAACCCGGTATGGGAATGGCTCTCGACGATCCCCGGAATGACGCTCATCCCGGTGGCGTCGATCACCTCGGCGCCAGCGGGAACCGCAACGCCGGCGCCCACCGCCTCGATCTTCCCGTCGCGGATCACCACCGTGCCGCCGGGAATCGGTTCGGAACTGACCGGATACACGAGGCCGCCGGTGATCGCGATCAGCCCCTCTTCCGGCGCCCCCGGGGCGCATGCGAGCGCGCCAAGAGCCGCACCAAGTGCAATGGTGAGAACCGCCTTGCGTCTCATGGTTCCGGCCCGCCACTGTATCAGGGGCGTGAAGGCCACGGCGCCAGGCGGATTCCCGGTAGAGTGGCGCCGGCATGACGGGCGCGTGGGCCAACGTGGACGGCTGGATCGGGCCGGCGCACGAGGCGCGGGTGAGTCCCGTGGACGCCGGGTTCCTCTACGGCGAGGCGGTGTACGAGAACCTGCGCACCTACGGCCACGTACCGTTCCTCTTCGCCCGGCACCTCGTTCGACTCCGGCGCTCGGCGGAGTTCCTCGGGATTCCGCTCGCCCTCTCCGACGCGGAGATCACCGCGCGTCTGCGGGCGACGCAGGAAGCCACCGGCGTCAGGGGTGAACACTCGCTCCGGGTGATTCTCACCGCCGGGCCGCAGGACGGCGAGCCCTCGCTGATCATCCTGGTGCGGCCCCTGCCGCCGCTTCCGGCGGACCCGGAACACGAGGGCGTCGGGGTCTTCCTGTCGGACTGGGTGCGGGCGGCGCCGGGAGGACTCCCGGCCGACGTCAAGAGCACGAACCTGCTGGGGGCCCGGTTGGCCGTGCGGGAAGCCGAAGCGGCGGGGGCCCACGAAGCGGTGATCCGCGGCAGCGGCGGCGACCTCACGGAGGGTGCGACCTCGAACCTCTTCCTCGTGGACGACGGCGTCGTTCTCACCCCTCCGCTCGAAGACGGCCTGCTGCCCGGGATCACCCGTGGTCTCGTCCTCGAAGTCCTCCGGGAACTGCAGATCCCGTTCGAGGAGACGCCCCTCGGACCCGGCCGGCTCACCACCGCCGACGAGGCCTTCCTGACCAGTTCCTCGCGGGAGGTGCTGCCGGTGACGTGGTCGGCCGCACCCGGCGCGCCACGCCGGACCATCGGCGACGGGAAGCCCGGTCCACTGACTCTCCGGGCCCTGGCCGCCTACCGCCGGGCCGTCACCCGGCTCCTCGGCGAATCGCTCCCCGGCACGGCCCCCGGAGACCCACCCTGACCGACCTGGGGCTGCTGGGCGATCTGGCCCTGCTGGTCGGCCTCGCGATCCCCATCGTGGCGCTGGCCCACCGCCTGAACGCCCCGCCGCTCCTGGGATTCGTGCTCGCCGGGGTGCTCGTCGGCCCCGCCGGTCTGGGATGGATCGCCGTTCCCGAGAACATCGAGACCCTGACGGAACTGGGAGTCGCCCTGCTGCTGTTCGCGGTCGGCCTCGAGCTGTCGCTGTCGCAGGTGCGGGACTGGGCCCGCATGGTGTTCGTGGGCGGCGGCGTCCAGGTTGGCGGGACCATTGCCGTGGTCTTCCTGGCGGCGCTGGCGTTCGGAGTTCCCGCGCCCTACGCCCTTTTCTACGGGGCGCTCGGAGCCATGTCTTCCACGGCGATCGTCGCCAAGACCATCGCCGACCGGGAGGAACTCGAGACTCCCCACGGCCAGGCCTCGATCAGCCTGCTGATCTTCCAGGACCTTTCCGTCCTGCCGCTCGTGCTGCTGCTGCCCCTGGTGGCCGGCTTTCAGGGCGAGGCGGCCGGAGCCGCCCTCACCGGACTGGTCCGCGGGCTGGTGATCGTCACCGTCCTGATCTTCGCCGGACGCCTCCTCGCACCCTGGGTTCTCGACCGGATCGTGCTGCTCCGGGACCGCGAACTGTTCACGCTCTGCGTCGGGTTCTTCGGGCTGGGCGCCGCCCTGGTCACCCATACGGCGGGCTTCTCGCTGGCGATCGGGGCCTTTCTCGCGGGTCTCATCCTCTCGGAGTCCGAGTACGGGGTGCAGGCGCTATCGGACGTGCTGCCCTTTCGCGCGCTCTTCACCGGGGTGTTCTTCAGCTCCATCGGAATGCTGCTCGATCCGTCGGTCCTGTTGGGGAGTCCGCTGCTCGTGATCGGGTTGGGACTCGCGGCCCTGGCGGTGAAGGCGGTATTGGCCGCTGCGGGGGTGTTGGCCGCGGGCGGACGGCTCTCCACGGCTCTCGCTACCGGAGTGGGCCTCGGCCACGTCGGCGAGTTCGCCTTCCTCCTGGCGGCGGTCGGCATCCCGCTCGGCCTGTTCCGGGGCTCCGACTACCAGTTGTTCCTCAGCACCGCGGTGCTCTCCATGATCGCCGCGCCGCTCCTGATCCGGGCCGGCCCCGCGATCGTCGAGTGGGTGGACCAGCGCCGGCCGCACGAGCGGCACCCGGACAGCGAAGCGATCCACGGGGCGGCGGATCACACGGTCGTCGTCGGCTACGGACTCGCCGGCCGCTACCTGGCGCGCGTCCTGCAGGCGGCGGGGCTGCGCTGCATCGTCGTCGACCAGAACCCCGAGCTCGTGCGCCGGGCGCGCGCCGACGGCATCCCGGCGCTGTTCGGGGACGGCACCCAACCCGTGGTGCTCGACCACGTGCAGTTGCGCCGGGCGCGCACGATCTTCTTCACGATCAACTCGCCCGCGGACGAGCGACGGGGAGTCGCGGTGGCGCGCGAGATGAACCCGGCGGTCCGCATCGTGGTCCGCACCCGTTACGTGCGAGCCATTGACGACCTGCTGGCGATCGGCGCCACCGACGTCGTCGTCGAGGAGTTCGAGGCCTCGCTGGAGCTGTTCGCCAAGGCGCTCGAGAGCTACGAGATCCCGATCAACCGCATCTGGCGGGAACTCGAGGCCGTGCGGGCCGAACACTACGGCGTGTTCCGCGACCGGCCGCACCCGGATCTGCGGCTCGACGCCCTGAAGCATCTCGGCATCCACGACGCCCTGGAACTGGTGGAGGTCGAGGCGGCCGCCGCGGCGCTCGGCGCAACCGCGTCCACGCTCGACCTCCGGCGGCGAACCGGCGCCATCCAGGTCGCCGTGGTCCGCGACGGACGGCCCATCCACGAGCGGCAGGCCGAGACGCCGTATGAGGCCGGCGACACGGTGGTGCTGATCGGCGACCGGACCAGTCTGGACGCCGCGCTGCCGCTGTTTCGGTCCACGGGAACCGCCAGACCGCCGTCGCTTCCATTCTGAACTCGGGGTCTCCGGCCTTCCCCGGCGGTGGTACATTGGCCGGTGGACATGTTCGCGGCCCTGCTCCGCGGAAGGGCCGCTGCCCGCATCCTGTTGCCAGGAATCGCCGCGGCCCTTTTGCCGTCGCTGACGCCTCGGAGCGCTCTTTCCCAGGGGCAAGTGGACTTCGAGACCGCGCGTCTCGACCGGCGGCTCCCCGCCGTGCGGGCGGTTCGGCCGGTCAGGATCGACGGCGTCCTCGACGAGGACGAATGGGCGGGCGCTCCCATCGCGACCGACTTCACCCAGGGCAATCCCAACGAAGGGATGCCGGCGACCTTCGTGACCGAGGTCCGGGTGCTCTACGACGACGACTTCCTCTACGTCGGCGCCGTCGCCCACGACGAACCGGAAGGATTGATCGTGAACGACCTCTCGCGGGACTTCTCGACCCGCGCCGGTGACATCTTCGGAGTCATCGTGGACACGTTCCATGACCGCCGGAACGGCTACATGTTCGAGACCAACCCGGCCGGGGCGAAGTTCGATGGACAGGTCTTCAACGAGGGGCGCGAGTTCAACCGCGACTGGGACGGCGTCTGGCACGTCGAGACCTTGCGCACCGAGCGCGGCTGGCAGACGGAGATCGCCATTCCCTTCAAGACGCTGCGGTTCCGGGAGAGTCCCGAACAAACCTGGGGGATCAACTTCCTGCGCCGGATCCGACGGCTGAACGAGGACTCGTTCTGGGCGCCCATCCCGCGCTTTTTCAACTTCGCGCGCATCTCCTACTCCGGCACGATCGAGGGATTCGCCGGGCTCCGGTCGGGCGGCCGTTACAAGGTGACGCCCTACGCGAGGGCCGAGACCGGCCAGGGAGCCGCCGATTCCGACGCGGGAACCATGAACTCCGCGGATCTGGGCGTGGACGCCAAGGTGCTGGTCGGCACCGGGCTGAACCTCGACCTGACCGTGAACACCGACTTCTCGCAGGTCGAGGCCGACGTCCAGCAGGTCAACCTGACCCGCTACAACCTCTTCTTTCCCGAGAAGCGGGATTTCTTCATCGAGAACTCCGGCATCTTCCGCTTCGGGGTCCCGAACGATTCGCGGGTCACCCAGTTCCGGGCCGACTTCGGACAGGCCTTCAATCCTGCCACGCTGCGCGCCAGCCAGAGCCGGGGCGACGACCTGTACCTCTTCTTCAGCCGGCGCATCGGCCTCTCGCAGACGGGCACCCCGATCCCGGTGCTCGGCGGGGGGCGGCTCACCGGGCGGGCCGGCGCCTACGAGCTCGGGGTGATGAGCATCCAGACCGGCGAACACGAGGACGCCCCCGGGACCGAGAACTTCACGGCGGTCCGGGTGCGCCGCAACGTCGGCGGCAACTCGGACGTGGGCGCCGTCTTCCTGAACCGGGAAACGGGGTCCGGGAGCGACCACTACAACCGCTCGATGGGCCTCGACGCCAACATCCGGGTCACCCCGGAGCTGGAGGTCAACTCCTTCTGGGCGCGGACCGCGACGCCCGGCCGCGCCGGCGACGACCAGGCGGCGCGGGTGGCGGCGAACTACGACGGCCGGCTCTGGCAGTTCCGGGGCGCCTGGACCAGGCTCGGGGACGACTTCAACCCCGAGATGGGCTTCGCCCCCCGGATCGGGGTCCGCCGCCTGCTCGGCTACGTCGGCTACCACTACCGCCCCGGGTGGTGGAGCGATTTCCTGCGGGAGATCAATCCCCACTTCGAGTGGAACGACTACGTGAACTCCGACGGCGAGCTGGTGAGCCGTTACACCAACTGGCACGTGGGTTTTCGCCACCAGAACGGCGCGTTCTTCGAGTTCGGCTACAACGACAGCATCGAGAACACCTTCGCGCCGTTCCCCTTGCACCCGACCACCACGGTCCTCCCGGGCGAGCACCCCTACGACGAGTGGTTCGTCATGCTCTTCTCCGACCCGAGCCGGCCGATCTCCCTGAACGGCCGCTACGACTGGGGCGGCTTCTACTCCGGCGACCGGACGGCGTTGAACCTCAGCACCGTGGTCCGCATCGGCGGAAAGCTGACCTCCTACGTCGGCTGGAGCCGGAATGACATCTCGCTTCCCGAGGGCGCCTTCGTCGCCGACCTGCTCACCGCCCGGGTGACCTACACGTTCACCACCACGATGTTCCTGAACGCGCTCATCCAGTACAACAACATCACCGAGGACTGGAGTTCGAACATCCGCTTCAACCTGATCCACCGGCCCCTTTCCGACTTCTTCATCGTGCTCAACGACCGGCGCGACCCGATGGGCAACCGCCTCGACCGGGCGCTCATCGCCAAGTACACGATCCTGATGGACTTTTGAACCACCCGCCTGAGCGGGGAAGGAGACCACCATGAAAACAATGCTCGACCAGCACAAGGACACCGCCTACGCGCTCCTGCGCATCGTGTCCGGCTTCCTCTTCCTCTGTCACGGCGCCCAGAAACTCTTCGGGGTGATGGGCGGAACGCAGCGTGAACTGTTGTCCCTGATGGGGTTGGCGGGAGTGATCGAGTTCGTCGGAGGACTCGCTCTCATGGTCGGCTTCATGACCGGGATCGCTGCCTTCATCTCCAGCGGCCAGATGGCGGTGGCCTACTTCATGGCGCACCAGTTCCGGACGGACGATGCGGGGATGATGCTCGGCTGGTTCCCGATCGAGAACCGGGGCGAGCTGGCGGTCCTCTACTGCTTCCTGTTCCTGTTCATCGCGATGACCGGCGCCGGGAAGTGGAGCGTGGACAACCGCTGACCTGACGGAGCGCCGCTCTTCAGAGCGGCATCGCGGCCGCAGGCTGCGAAACTCCCCCAATCCGGCGCACCCAGTGGACTGGACCTGAGCGGGGACGGCGTTGCGCTACCCCCGGCTATGCGCGGCGCCCTGCGGCCGCATAGCCGGGGGAGTTTCGCCCGCTCTGCGGGCGCGATGCCGGTGTGAACACCGGCGCTCCCAGTCGCCTCGCTGGCCGGCGCTCCTGGCAGTTCCCGGCGACAGAGCGGCCGGCGTCAGCGCCGGCGGCGGCGCTGGCGCTGGATGACCTTCATCTGTCCCGGGTCGGTGACGCCGATGAACAACTGGTCGTTCTCCTCCATGACCTCGCCGGTGATCTGCAGGTTCCGTCCCTTGTAGCGCTTCATCGGGTCCACGCCCGTCCACAGGTGCATGTGGGACTCCGGAATGAGGGCCAGGAAGCCCGACAGGAAGGAGATGTGAAAGCCGGACCCCTGGATCATTCGCACCTCCACGGCCCGGCCCCCGACGGTGATCTCCTCGCCGATGTGCTCCGCAGTCACGTCCCGGACCGCCACCACCTCAGCCTCTTCCTCGGCCGGGGGCTCCTGCGCGGACGCCGCCGGAGCGATCAGGAACGCGAACGCGGCCACGGCCGCGTGCCTGTTGCGGATTTTCATGGCAGCCTCCTCGGCCGGTCCCTTCGCGGCGACGGACAAAAAAGACCGCGGAGCCGGCGGGACCAGCGCCTTACCCGTCGTTTTAGCGAGAGGCCGGTTTCCGAGTCAAGTTGCCCGGCTCACCGGGGTACCGGTTCGGGCTGCACGAACCGGCCGCTAAAGCCGGGCGACGGTGTTCGGAGAGGTGTCTGGGACCGGAGCCGTCAGCGCCCCGCGGCAGCAACCGCGCGAGCGCTGGCGACGGCGGCCGCCGCTTGCATCGCCGCGGCCGGATCCGGGCCGGGCCGGCGCCGGCGCCGGCGGCGCGTCCGGGGAACGATCTCGATCTGACTGCGTTCGGAGACGCGGATGTAGGGCAACTCGCCCTGTTCCTCGATCTCGCCGGTGATCTTGATGATGCGCCCCCTCGCGTAGACCTTCACCGGATCCGTTCCTTCCCAGTCCCCGAGATCCTCCCGGGGAATGAACACCCGGAAGGGGTAGTCGATGTGGGTCCGGTCGAAGTGGATCGTGACGCCCTGGACGGGATTGCTCTCGGTTCTTGCGATCCGTCCGCGCACGACCAGGTCCTCCCCGACGTTGTCGAGGGTGATCTCGTGCGCTTCTACAAACTCCTCCTCTTCGGCAGGAGGATCCTGGGCGAACGCCGTCGGAACGATCAGGAGCGCGAACGCGGCCGCAGCCGCGAGGGTAAAGCGGAATCTCATGGCAGCCTCCTCGGTCGGCCCCTCTACGGCGACGGACGGGAGAACCGCACAGGCCAGCCGGGGCCGGCGCACTGCTCTTTGTAACAAGACCGCCCGCCCCGAGTCAAAGGGGGGTTTCCATGAATGCAGTCCCGACTGCCCCAATGGCCGGAATCGCCCGCAGGGGACACGCTAGTGAAGCGTCTCGGAGCGCTTCCGCGAATGATCCTCGTAGTAGCGCTCGAACCGGGCGCGCCGCCGGCGGCGCCGGAGGTCGTTCCACAGGACCCCCAGCCGGGAGCGGTATCGCGGAATCAGGCCGTCCCGCCGCAGCAGGACGTACCCCACCACGAGCCCCCCGAGATGGGCGATGTGGGACACCCCGTCGGAGGTCGCGGACAGGGAACCCGCCAGCGAAATGAACCCGAAGAGGATCACCATGTGGCGCGCGCTCATGGGCAGGATGCCGAGCAGGTAGACCTGCGCCGACGGGAACAGGAGGCCGAAGGCCAGGAGCAGCCCGTACACCGCTCCCGAGGCGCCGATGTGGAGCGCGTCGAAGAACGCCGGCAGCGGCAGCAGCGCGAAGAGCCCGGCCCCGACGCCGCAGAGCAGGTAGTAGCGGACGAAGCGGCGCCGTCCCCAGACCTGTTCGAGCTGCGACCCGAACATGTAGAGCACGAACATGTTCAGCAGCAGGTGCAACAGTCCGCCGTGCAGGAACATGTAGGTGAAGAGGCGCCACACCTGGAGCGAGAGGACCGCGGGCGGGTAGAGCCCGAAGAACGCGGTGACCGCCGGGACCAGAAGCTGGACCAGATACACCCCGCCGGTGATCAGGATGAGCTGCTTGACGCCCCTGGGCATGGCTCCGCCCCCGAAGCCCACCGTGGTCCCATAGCCTCGGTACATCCCGTCTACGAAGCGCGCCGGGCCGCCGGCGCCGGTTCCAGGATGTCGCGCAGATAACGCCCGGTCCAGGACCCGGCGTGCCGGGACACCGCCTCGGGGGTCCCGCAGACGACGAGTTCGCCGCCGCGCCCGCCGCCGTCCGGGCCGAGATCCACCAGGTAGTCGGCGGTCTTGATCACGTCCAGGTTGTGTTCGATCACCACCACGGTGTTCCCGGCGTCCACCAGGCGGTCGAGCACCCGCAGCAGACGGGCGATGTCGTCGAAGTGCAGGCCGGTGGTGGGTTCGTCCAGGATGTACAGCGTGTCGCCGGTGGACCGCTTCGCCAGTTCGCGCGAGAGCTTGACCCGCTGCGCCTCGCCGCCCGACAACGTGGGCGAAGGCTGCCCGAGCCGGATATAGCCGAGCCCCACGTCCTGGAGCGTCTCGAGGATGTGGAGGATGCCGGGCTGGGACCGGAACACGGGAATGGCCTCGCTCACGGTGAGGTCGAGCACGTCGGCGATCGAGCGGCCCTGGTAGCGCACCGTCAACGTCTGGTCGTTGAACCGCCGGCCGCCGCACACCTGGCAGGTCACGAAGACGTCCGCGAGGAAGTGCATCTCCACCCGGATCACGCCGTCGCCCTGGCAGTGCTCGCACCGCCCGCCGGGCACGTTGAAGGAAAAGCGCCCCGGCTTGTACCCCTGGGCGCGCGCCGCGGGAAGCGCCGCGAAGAGCGAACGGATGCCGTCGAACACCTTCGTGTAGGTCGCCGGGTTCGACCGCGGGGTGCGTCCGATGGGGGACTGGTCGATGTCCACCACCCGTCCTACCCGCTCGATCCCCTCGATGTGGGAGTGCTTCCCCACCGGCCGTTCGGAGCGGTGGAGGGCGCGGGCGAGCGCCCGGTAGAGCACCTCGTAGACCAGCGTGCTCTTTCCGGCGCCGGAGACTCCGGTGACGCAGGTGAGGGCGCCGAGGGGAATCGCGACGTCCACTTCCTTCAGGTTGTTCGCGCGCGCCCCCACGATCCGGACCGAATGCCGGGAGGCCCGCCGGCGCGGGGGCACGGCGATGTCGAGGTCCCCGCGCAGATAGCGTCCCGTGAGCGACTTCGGCTCCCGCTCGATCTCCTCCGGGGTCCCTTCCGCGACGACTTCCCCGCCGTAGACCCCGGCCCCCGGGCCGAAGTCCAGGACGTGGTCGGCGGACTCGATGGTCTCCCGGTCGTGCTCGACCACCACGACGGTGTTGCCGATGTCCCGGAGCCGGTGGAGGGCCTCCAGCAGTTTCCCGTTGTCGCGGGGGTGGAGCCCGATGGAGGGCTCGTCGAGGATGTAGATGACCCCCGTGAGTTCGGACCCGATCTGGCTGGCCAACCGGATGCGCTGCGATTCCCCCCCGGACAGGCTCGGCGCCAGCCGGTCGAGCGACAGGTAGCCCAGCCCCACGTCGGCGAGGAAGCGAAGCCGGTTCCGGATCTCCTTCAGCAGTTCCGCCCCGATGACGAGTGCGGTGCCCTCCAGTTCGAGGTCGCCCATGAATCCGAGCGCATCCTCGATGGACATCGAGGAGATGTCCGCGATGGTCCGGTCGCCCACGATGACGGCGAGCGCCTCCGGCCGCAGCCGGGTTCCCGCGCACGCCCGGCAGGACCGGCTCGAGAAGAACCGCCCGTAGTAGCGCCGCGCCCGGTCGGAGGACGTCTCCCGCATGCGCCGGGTCAGCAGGTTGAGGACTCCCTCCCAGTGGACCGCCCGGGAGCTCCGCTGGTACTTGACGGGGATCCGCTCGCGGCCGGACCCCCACAGGAGGATCTTCCGCTTGCCGGCGGCGAGGCGCGCCCACGGGCGGTCGAGATCCACGCTGAACCGTTTCGCCACCCCCCGGACCACCGTCGCCTCCCAGCCGTCCCGCTCCGCGAAACGGCCCCAGAACGCCACCGCCCCGTCGTTGATGCTCAGGCGGGGATCGGGGACCACCAGGTCCTCGTCCACCTCGCTCCGGGCGCCCAGCCCGTTGCATTCCTTGCACATCCCCTGGGGACTGTTGAAGGAAAAGAGCTGCGGGGAGATCTCGGGGAAGCCGATCCCGCAGCTCGGGCAGCCGTTCTTCTCCGAGAAGATGCGGTCGCCGTCCTCTCCCTCGACCGCCGCGATCACGATGCCGTCGCCTTCGCGAAGCGCGGTCTCCACCGAGTCGGTGACCCGCCCCCGCCACTCCTCGCCGGCCGGGTCCTTGCGGGTCAGCCGGTCCACGACGATCTGGACGTTGTGCTTCTTCCGCTTCTCGAGGGCGGTGACTTCCTCGATGAGCTGTACCTCGCCGTCGATGCGCGCCCGGGAGAACCCCCGGCGCAGGATGTTCTCGAGGGTGGAGCGGAACTCCCCGCGCCGGTTCTCGAGGACCGGCGCCAGCAGGAGGAAGCGGGTACCGGCCGGCAACTGCGCCAGTTCCTCCACGATCTCCTGCGCCGTCTGCGGACTGACCGCTCGGCCGCACCGCGGACAATGGGCCACCCCGACCCGGGCGAAGAGCACCCGCAGGTAGTCGGAGATCTCCGTGATGGTGCCGACCGTCGAGCGCGGGTTGTGGCTCGCGGACTTCTGGTCCACCGAGATGGTCGGAGAGAGTCCCTGGATCGTGTCGTAGAGGGGCTTGTCCATCTGCCCGAGGAACTGCCGGGCGTAGCTGGACAGCGACTCGACGTAGCGGCGCTGACCTTCGGCGTAGAGGGTGTCGAGCGCCAACGACGACTTTCCCGACCCCGAGACCCCGCTCAGGACGACGAGGCGCTTCTTCGGAATGCGAACGGTGATGTTCTTGAGATTGTGTTGCCGGGCGCCCCGCACCACGATGCGGTCGGGCTCCATGGGCTTTCCCGGGAGTCTAAAGGAGGAGGGGGCCGCGGGCGCCCCGGCCGCTCAGTCGGCGAGCCGGGCGAAGAAGTGGGCTTCGGTCTCGGCGGCGAGAGCCGCCTCGACGACCGCATCCGCGGAACCATCCGCCAGCGCCGCAGCTACCCGGGACGCCGAGACCTCGATCCCCCGCCGGCGGAGAATCGAGACCACCGTCTCGACCACGCCGCGGGCGTGGCCCGCCGCCACTCCCCGGTCGTGGCCCCGGAGCTCCATGCGCCGCATCAGGCCGTCGTCCTCCGGAACCGTCCCCTCCCGCTCGCCGAGCACCCGACCCACGCGCCACAGGTCCGCCTCGGTTTGCCAGGAAATCGCGGGCTCGTTCAGCGCCCGGTGGATCTCCCCGGTGCGCCAGCCCGGAAACGCCCGGCTGGACGCCGACTCCACGTACCGGTCCCCTTGCAGCAGGTACATCCTGAGCCCCGGACGGAGACTCCGCCGCCGACTCGGCGATCTCCGCTCGGGGGTCTCTACCCAAACCTCGGGAAAGCCCCACTCCTCGTAGGCAACCAGCTTGCCCCGCCGAACGTCCGTCGTGTTGTCCACTTCCAGCACCACGTCCGGATAGTCGTCCTCCCCGACGATCAGGTGCGCGACTCCAGGCAGTCTCGCGCTCCCGGGGTGCAGATACACGGTCTGATCCGCCTGCATGATGTCGGTCAGCGTGCCGTCCTCCTCACGGATCCGCAGGTCCATGCCGCCGAAGTACTCCGCTCCCGAACCCCGCGCCATGCAGATCTGCCGCACCAGCGCCACGAGCCGCGCGGCGGGCCCCTCGTGGTAGGGACTCACCCCCGCTTCGACCAACCAGGCCGTTTCCGTCTCCCGATGCCAGTACTCCACCCGGCGCCCCTCCCACTCGCCTCCTTCGACCTCCGCCGCCGACAGCCGAACCGGAACGCAGCCCACGAACTCGAGTTCCGAAACCGGCGTCCGCCGTCTCCGCTCCCGAACCGCCACCGCCCGCATGGGCCGCATTCTAGTCGTGGCCCGCTCGCGCCCGCCGGGGCCGAGGCCCATAGACTTTCGACCCCGAAAGGCCCCACACCCACCCATGCACAACGCTCCCGCCATCGGCTACGACCAGCCGCTCTTCATCCAGCCCTTCGACCACCGGGGCAGCTTCACGAAGTCCTACTTCGGCTTCCGCGGGGCGCCGGAGATCTCACCCGGGAACGACGGATTCGGTCCCGTCGCCGCCGCCAAGAGCCTGATCTACCGCGGCCTCCTGCAGGCCATCGAGGGCGGGGTCCCGAAGGAGCAGGTCGGAATCCTGGTGGACGCGCAGTTCGGGAGCCAGATCCTCGCCGACGCGGCGGCGCGGGGGATTCCGCGGGCCGTCTGCATCGAAAAGAGCGGGCAGTCGGTCTTCGACTTCGAGTACGGCGCCGGCTGGGTGAACCACATCCGCTTTCACAGGCCGGACATCGTCAAGGTGCTGGTCCGGCTTCACCCCGACGACCCCGCTCCCGACACCGCGCAGCAGCTCACGCGGCTCAAGCTCGCCTCGGACTACCTGCACGGCCCCGAACGGCGCCTGTTCATGTTCGAGCTGCTGGTGCCGGCCACCACGCGCGAGGACAAGGAAGCCGGAGCCGCCTACGACCGGGACCTGCGGCCCGGCCACATGGTGCGCGCGATCCACATGATCCAGGACTTCGGGATCGAACCGGACATCTGGAAGATCGAGGGCGTGGATCGGGCCGAGGACGCGGAGCGCGTCGCGGCGGCGGTCCGCAGCGGGCCGGGCCGGGAACGCGTCGGCTCCATCGTGCTGGGAAGGGGCTCCGATGCCGCCCAGGTTCACGAGTGGCTTCGGGTCGCCGCCCCGGTGGACGGCTTCATCGGTTTCGCGGTCGGCCGGACCAACTTCCGGGAACCGCTCGGGGCGTATCTGAACGGCCAGCTCGCCGAGGCGGACGCGATCGCGCAGATCGCCGCCAACTACCGGTCCTGCGTGGACACCTGGCGCGCCGCGAAGGGCTGATCGGCACCAGGGACGAACCCAGGGTCCAGGCGTCGGTCAACACCGCGGTACGCGGAGGACTTCGACGGCCTCCCGGATTGGACCGGCTCTGCCGGACCTGCTACGTTCGCGGGTCCGTCCCCGGCTTCGGCCTCCGGCGTCCCTGTGCCTTCGAGCACCTTGCTCCTCGGGAAACCGAGAGAAGCCGAGCCACCAGAGAAGTGGCCAGCGCCGCCCGTCGTCCCCACGCGGCGCGGGATGCAGTCGGTCGGCGATGCCGGCCCGAGGCCGGTGCTCCGAGGCGCTCCCCTGCGGTAGCGCCTCAGACGCGGGACCGCGCCGCTTCCACCAGTTCCGCCACCCGGTCCACGGTCTTTTCGAGCGTGAGGTCGCTGGTGTCGAGGTGGTGGGCGTCCCCCGCCCGGCGGAGCGGAGCCACGGCACGGCCGGAATCGGTGTGGTCGCGGCGGCGGAGTTCGGACTGGACGGCGCCCACGTCGCGGTCGCCCTCGTCCGAGGAGCGGCGCCGGGCCCGGATCTCCGGCCGCGCGTCCAGAAAGACCTTCACCGGGGCCTCCGGGAAGACCACGGTGCCGATGTCCCGGCCCTCGACGACGCCGCCGCCCGCCGCGAACTGCCGCCAGCGTTCCACGAGGACCTCGCGCAGTTCCGGATGGACGGCGACCCGGGAAGCGCCGGCGGAGACCTCGGGCGCGCGAACGGCCTCGGAAACGTCTTCCCCGTCGAGGAAGACGCGGCCCTCCGGATCGAGGATCACCCGAAAGGCGAGGGTCCTGAGGGACGGGCCCTCGTCGAGATCCATGTCCTGCCGCATTGCCGCGAGCGCCACCGCGCGCACCGACGCCCCGGTGTTGAAGTAGGCGAACCCGAACCGCTCGGCGACGGCGCGCGCCACGGACGTCTTGCCGGAACCCGCCGGCCCGTCGATCGCCACCACGAACGCGGCGAGCGCGGGCCGAGCGGACGAATCCGGCGGTTTCGAGGCGGCGGGTTTGCCGGGGGCCGGCGTCTCCCCCGCGCACCGCCGGATGAGCTCCCGCAGTTCCTCCACCTCGTCCGCGCCCAGCTTGCGCCAGCTTCCCGGAGTGAGCCCGGTATCCGCGAGGCAGCCGATCCGGGTGCGGTGCAGTTCGAGGACCGGATGGCCCAGGACGCTCAGCACCCGGCGGATCTCCCGGTTGCGCCCGCCCCGGAGGGTGACCCGGAGACGCGCGCGGCGCTTCGACTCCGCGCGGTGCGGAAAGCGGGCGATGACCTCGACCTGGTCGAGCCGCAACCCCTCGCCGTCCACCCGGACGCCGCGCTGCGCCCGCTCGAGCACGCCTTCCTCGGGAAGCCCCCGGACGGTGGCGTAGTAGGTCTTCGGCAGCCGGTAGCGGGGGTGCGTGACCCGCTGCGCCAGCTCCCCGTCGTCGGTCAGCAGCACGAGTCCCGAACTGTTGCCGTCCAGCCGCCCGACCGGAACCAGCGAGCGGAACGAGTGCGGGAGCAGATCCATCACCGTGGAACGGCGCCCCGGGTCCGAGCGGGTCGTCAGGTGGCCGATGGGCTTGTTGAGAATCACGTAGCGCCGCGGCCTGCCGAGCTTCCGGAGCCGCGCTCCGTCCACCCGGATGTCGTGGAGCGCCGGGTCCGCGCGCACCCCGGGAACGCTGACCACCTCCCCGTCCACGGTGACCCGGCCCTCGGCGATCATCCGCTCCGCGCTGCGCCGCGAGGCGATCCCCGCGGCCGCGATCAGTTTCTGGAGCCGCTCGGCGGTCACTCGGAGGCCTCTCCACCCTCGGCGGGGTCGGCGCCGGCGTCCGGCTCGCCCGACCCTGACCCCGCCGGAATCGGCGCGGCCGACGCCAGGGATTCCTCGAACTCGCGGAGCTTCGGCAGGTCCTCCAGCCGGTCCAGCTCGAATCGCTCCAGGAAATCCCTGGTGGTCCCGTAGAGGAGCGGACGCCCGACAACCTGCTTGCGCCCCCGGGAGCGGACCAGGCGGTGCTTCAGGAGCGTGGTGACCACGCTGTGGGAGTTCACGCCACGGATCTCGTTCAGTTCGGGCAGCGTGATCGGCTGCCGGTAGGCGATGACCGACAACGCCTCGAGCGCCGCCTCGGTGAGCGCCTGCTCCCGCTTCGGCGCCATGAGCCGCTCGATGGCGCCCTTCCATTCCACCCGGGTGGTGAGTTGAAAGCCTCCCGCGATCCGGGCCAGCCGCAGTCCGGATTCGAGGGCCGCATACCGCATCTCGAGCTCGTCGAGCGCGGCGTGCACGTCCTTCAGGCCCGTATCGAGCACTTCGGCCAGCCGTTCCCCCGTGACCGGGGCCCCGTGGGAAAAGAGCAGCGCCTCGACCGCGGCCGCCAGCCGTTCCCGGTCCACGGCCGGCCCGGACGCCTCCGCGCGGGCGGCTTCGGGGTTCACGGGCGAGTCCTCAGGTGGCTTCCGGCGGCGCCAGGCCGGCGATGCGGATCGGACCGAAGTTCTCGTCCTGGCCCACCGAGATCCGGCGGCGGCGGGCCAGCTCCAGGATCGCCAGGAACGCCGCGACCAGGGTTCCGCGGTCCACGTTGCCCTCGATGACCTCGAACAGGAGTTCCTCGAAGTCCTGCTCCACGCCGGGAGGAACCGCGGTCTCGATGCGGCCGATCAGGACCGCCATGGAGACGCGGCGTTCGGGGATCGGCACCTGGGGCCGCGCCCGCGCCCGGACGACCACGCGCCGAAAGGCCTCGACCACCGCGAAGAGGTCCACCTGCAGGAGGGTCTCCGGCTCGGCGCTCGGGGAGTCGCCGTCCGCCGCCCCACCCTCGACGAGCCCGAAGGCGGGCTGGCGGACCCACACCGCACGGCGCGCCTCGAGGCTCTCCCGCAGCTTGCGGGCGGCATCCCGGTAACGGGCGTAGTCCCGGAGGCGGTCCTCCAGATCGGCCAACGGATCCGCCTCTGCCCCCGCGGCGGCCGGGAGTGGCCGCGGCAGGAGGCGGCGCGCCTTGATCCGGAGGAGCGCGGTCGCCATCTTGAGGAACTCGGACCCGACCCGGAGGTCCAGCATTTCGAGGAGTTCGAGAGTCTCGAGGTACTGCCGGGTGATGGAGGCGATCTCGATCCGCAGCGGATCGGCCTGCCCCTCGCGCACCATGCGGAGGAGCAGTTCCAGCGGGCCGTCGAAGCCGTCCCCGGCGGGGGAGTCCTCGCCGGCGTCGAAGCGAATGTGGAACCGCTGGACCGGGGTCCCGGGTTCGGTCTCCGGCTGATAGAGGACCGCTTTCACAGAACGTCAGGCGGTGGGGAGCCGGACCGCGGCGCGCACCCGCTCCATGGTGCGGGCCGCCGCTTCGGACGCCTCCCGCCGGCCGGCAGCCAGCACGTCCTGCACGTCGTCGGGCCGCTTCGCGTATTCCCGGCGCCGCTCGCCGATCGGCGCGATCTCCGCGACCAGGTGGTCGGCCAGGGCGTTCTTGCACTGGATGCAGCCGATCCCCGCCGAACGGCAACCCTCAGCGGCCCAGTTCTGCGTCTCGCCGTCGGAGAAGATCCGGTGGAGGTCGAACACCGGGCACTTCGCCGGGTCGCCCGGATCCCTGAGCCGCTTCCGGGCCGGGTCGGTCATCATGGTCTTGAGCTTCCCGCGGACCGAGCCCTCGTCTTCGGCGATGCCGATGACGTTGCCGTAGCTCTTGGACATCTTGCGTCCGTCGGTCCCCGGCAACCGGGGCGACGGCGTGAGCCGGACGTCGGGTTCGGTGACCACGTCGCCGTAGAACTGGTTGAACCGGCGGGCGATCTCGCGGGTGAGTTCCACGTGCGGCTTCTGGTCCTCGCCGACCGGGACGACGGCCGCGTCGTACATGAGGATGTCGGCGGCCTGCAGCACGGGATACCCGAGGAACCCGTAGGTGTGGAGGTCCTTCTCCTTCAACTCCTTGATGAGTTCCTTGTAGGTCGGAACGCGCTCCAGCCAGCCGAGCGGCACGACCATCGAGAGCAGCAGGTGGAGCTCGGCGTGCTCGGGCACCTGGGACTGGACGAAGAGCGTGCAGCGCCGGGGATCGAGCCCCACCGCGAGCCAGTCGGTGGCGATCTCGAGGGTGCTCGCCCGGAGGTCGCTCGTGTCCTTGTAGTCGGTGGTCAGCGCGTGCCAGTCCACGATGCAGTAGAAGGCGTCGAACTCGTCCTGCATCGCCACCCAGTTGCGGTAGGCCCCCACCAAATGCCCGAGGTGGGACGACCCGGTGGGCCGCATCCCGGAGAGGAGGCGCTGGCGCCCGCTACGCGGCGTCGTTCCGGTGTCTGTCATGAAGCGTCGGGATTCTACGGGCCGGAAGCTTCCCCGCCGGGATGGAGGCGCGCGTAAAGCCGCGCCGCCAGCGCGGGGCCCACCGTTTCCGCGAGTTCCGCTTCGGAGGCCTCCGTTACCCGCCGCAGGCTCCCGAAGCGGGTCAGCAGCGCCTGCCGCCGCCGGGGGCCGATGCCGGGCACCCCGTCGAGGGCCGAACGGAGCGTGTCGGCCCGGCGGCTCTTGCGGTGGAAGGTGATGGCGAAACGGTGCGCCTCGTCCCGGGCGCGCTCGAGCAGATGGAGCGCCGGGGAGTTCCGGGGCAGCCGCAGCGGCTCCGGAGCGCCGGGCAGGAAGATCTCCTCCTCGCGCTTCGCGAGGCCCGCGTGCGGAATGTGGGTGAGCCCGAGGTCGTGCAGCGCGGCGGCCGCCGAGCTGAGCTGGCCGCGCCCGCCGTCCACCAGGATCAGGTCCGGAAGCTCCGCTCCCTCGGTGAGCACCCTCCGGTAGCGGCGGAGCACGACCTCGCGCATCGACGCGTAGTCGTCGGGCTTTCCCTTCACGGTGCGGATGCGGAACTTGCGGTACGCCGAGGGGAGCGGTTCCCCGCGCTCGAAGACCACCATCGAGGCCACCACCTGGCGCCCGCCGAGGTTGGAGATGTCGAACGCTTCGATCCGGCGAGGCTCCGCAAGGAGTTGCAGAGCTTCCTTGAGCGCCCGCACGCGGGCGGCGGCCTTCCGTCCGGCCTCCCGGAAGTCGAGATCGAACGCCAGCCGCGCGTTCCGGCACACGAGGTCCACCATGCGGCGGCGGGAGCCCTTCACCGGAACGTGGATCTCGACGCGCCCGCCGCGTTTCTCGCCCAGCCAGTCGGCCACCAGCTCGCGTTCGGGGAAGTCGAGCGGCGCCTCGATGCGGGGCGGAGGCATGCGCCCCATCTCGTAGAACTGCTTCATCGCTGCTTCGACGAGCCCCGCGTCGTCCACCGGCGGCAGGCCGGAGAGCGAGAAGGTGTCCCGGTCCACCACCTTGCCGCCCCGGACCAGGAACACCTGCAACTGGGCGCGGTCCCCCTCCCGGTAGAGGCCGAACACGTCGCGCGCCTTGCCTTCGGCGGCGGCCATCTTCTGGCGGTCGTTCAGCTCGGCGAGCAGCTTCAGGCTGTCGCGCAGCCGGGCGGCCTCCTCGAAGCGTTCCCCTTCGGCCTCCTCGCGCATGCGCCGGGTGAGCGAGGTCGAGAGTTCGGTGGTCCGCCCCAGCAGGAACAGGCGGGCGGCCTCCGACGTCTCCCGGTATTCCTCCACCGAGCAGATCGAGTCCACGCAGGGCGCGACGCAGCGGCGGATCTGATACTGGAGGCAGGGACGCGGGCGTTTTCCGTTGAGCTGTTCGCGGCAGTTCCGGATGCCGAAGAGCCGATGCACCAGGCTCATGCTCCGGCGGGCCAGGCTCGCCGGGAAATAGGGACCCGCGTACACCGCGCCGTCGGTCCCGGCGCCCCGGACGATGTGGACCCGCGGGTACTTCTCGTTCATCGTGAGCCGGACGAGCGGCGGGTTCTTGTCGTCCCGGAGGAGGATGTTGTAGCGGGGCCGCCGGGTCTTGATGAGGTTGTTCTCGAGGTGCAGCGCCTCGCGCGCGGAATCGGTGAGCACCACCTCCACGTCGGCGATCTGGGAGAGCAGGTTCCCCTTGCGGGCGTCGGGCGGCGGGGTGCGGAGGTGCGACAGCACCCGCGCCTTCACCGAGGCGGCCTTGCCCACGTAGAGCGTCTTCCCCTCGGCCGAGCGGAAGAGATAGACCCCGGCGCTCTCCGGGAGCCGGGCGATCTTGTTCTCAAGACCGGTGGGGGAACCGGTCGTCATTTCCGAATTGTAGGATGCCCGGCCCCCTGACTATCCGAAAGGACCCCCATGCCCCAAGCCATCCGCATCCAGCAGCACGGCGGCCCCGAGGTGATGAGCCTCGGTTCCGCGCCCGACGCCGCCCCCGGCCCCGGAGAGGCTCTCGTCCGGGTGGAGGCCGCCGGGGTGAACTTCATCGACACCTACCACCGCACCGGGCTCTACCCGGTCCCCCTCCCGTTCACTCCGGGTGTGGAGGGCGCGGGCGTCGTGGAAGCGGTGGGCGCCGACGTTTCGGACCTGGCGCCCGGCGACCGGGTCGGCTGGGTGATGCAGATGGGCAGCTACGCCGAGGCGGCGGTCCGCCCGGCGGCGAAGCTGGTCCACCTTCCCGACGGCGTCACCACCACCCAGGCCGCCGCCGCGCTCCTCCAGGGGATGACCGCCCACTACCTGGTGCGCTCGACCTTCCGGGTGCAGTCCGGGATGCCGGTGCTGGTCCACGCGGCGGCCGGCGGCATGGGCCTGCTGCTCTGCCAGATGTGCCGGGCGCTCGGCGCCCGGGTGTTCGGAACCGTCTCCACGGAGGCGAAAGCGAAAGCGGCGCTCGCCGCCGGCGCCGACACCGTGATCCGCTACACCGAGCAGGACTTCGCGGAAGTGATCCGCGAAGAACTCGGCGACGAGGGGCTCGCGGTCGCCTACGACTCGGTGGGCGAGACGACCTGGCGTAAGAGCCTCGAACTGCTCCGGCCGCGCGGGATGCTCGTCCTCTACGGCCAGTCCGCCGGCCCGGTCCCCCCGATCGACCCCCTGCTCCTCGCCCAGCACGGATCCCTCTTCGTCACCCGGCCCACCCTCGCGAACTACGCCGCCACCACCGACGAACTCCGCTGGCGCGCCGGCGAAGTCCTCGACGCCGTGGCGAGCACCAAGCTCCACCTCACCATCGACCGGGAACTCCCCCTCGCCCAGGCCGCCGAGGCCCACCGCCTCCTCGAAGGCCGCGCCACCACGGGCAAACTCATCCTCCGTCCGTAGGCACCGCCGTCCGCCAAGCCCGCGCGGCACCACCGGCTTGGAACGCCGGCCTCCGGCCGGCACAGCGGCGCCCAGCGCCGCGGGCGACTCACCGCCATCCGCCCTCACGACGTGTACGGCTTGGAACGCCGACCTCCGGTCGGCACAGCGGCGCGCAGCGCCGCGGGCGACTCATCGCCATCCGCCCTCACGACATGTACGGCTTGGAACGCCGACCTCTGGTCGGCATCGCGCGGAAGCGCGAAACCAGCGCCAATGACGCTGCGCGACAAGAATGTGAGGGGCAGTCCGACCATGCCCTGATCCGATGTCGTGGTCCCGACCCCGCCCTTACACTGCCGAACCTGGAGAGCCCACCATGAAGCGCCGCAGAGTCGCATCGAGCCCGAAGCGAGAGTTCTGGATCGCGATGCGCGAGATGCGGCGCCGGTTCGAGGAGAGCCAGCGACGCGCCGAGCGCGACATGGAGGATCTCCGGCAGCGCCAGCGCCAGACCGACACGCAACTCCGCCGCAGCGAACTCCTGTTCACCGGCCACTGGGGCAAGCTGGTCGAGTCGCTCGTTGAGGGCGACCTGGCCCGCCTGCTCCGGGAACGCGGAGTGGACGTGGCCATGGTCGCCTCACGGGTCGAACTCACGCTCGATCCACGTCGCCGGGAGATTGACCTGCTCGCCGCGAACGGGGAGGACATCGTCGCGGTGGAGGTGAAGACCACCATGAAGGTGGCGGACGTGCGGCGCTTCGTGGAACTGCTCGAGGAGGTCCGCGAACTCCTCCCTACCGTGTTTCGCCGGCTGCGGATCTACGGCGGAATGGCGTACCTGCGCGCCGAGGAAGAGGCCGCACGCTACGCCGAGCGCCGGGGGCTCTACGTCATCCGCGCGACCGGCAACAGCGCCAGCATCATCAACGCCCCCGGCTTCCGGCCCCGGGCCTTCGACCCGGAAGTCCCGCCCACCAACCCGTAGCAGTCCAGCGCCAGGGACCGCAGCGCGAAACCAGCGCCGGCGGCACCCCCCTCAGCACAGATCCGATCAGCCCGGACAGCGCTGCCGGCTTGGAACGCCGGTCTCTGACCGGCATCGCGCGGGAGCGCGAAACCAGCGCCGATGACGCTGCCCCATACCGACGCGGCGGCCACGACCCATCCAGCCCGAAGCGCGGAACGGCTCAAGTCCCCACCGGGGCAACTGACCGGCGGCCACCTCCCGGCGTCGCCCGCCCCCGGCGGGCGACGCATCCGGTCCGTTACTGTAGTGTTCAGAATACAGAACATAACAAGCGACATTGTTCTATATTCCATGCGCTATGCCATCGAACCGCGACGCCACCCTACCGCTCCCGACCCTACCCATATTCCGAAAACTGGGCGCGGACCTCCGCGACGCCCGCCGGCGCCGCCGCATCCCCACCGCGCTGATGGCCGAACGCGCCATGCTGAGCCGCACCACCCTGCACCGGATAGAGCGCGGAGACCCGGGCGTCGCGCTCGGCAACTACGCGCGCGTGCTCTTCGTGCTCGGCCTCGATCGGCGGCTCGGCGATCTGGCCGACCCCGGACAGGATGTCGTCGGGCTGGATCTCGAGGCTGACCGGCTCCCGGCGCGCATCCACGTGCGGGACCGCCTCTTCGAGCCGGAGGGCTCCTGATGGACCGCCAGGTGCTCGTGTATTCCGGCCGCGGCGACTACGTCGGCTGCGTCGGGCGCCTCTGGCTGCGCGTGCGCGCGAATCGCGGCAGCGCTTCGTTCCGCTACGACCCGGGCTGGCTGCAACACCCCGCCCGCTTCGCCCTGGATCCCTCACTGGGGCTGGGCGGCGGCGCCTACCACACGGAAACCGAAAAGCAGTTGTTCGGGGCCTTCGATGACTCCGCCCCCGACCGCTGGGGCCGCATGCTCCTGCGCCGCGCCGAATGCCGGGACGCCGAGCGGAAGGGACGGGCCCCCCGCGCCCTCTCCGAAGCGGATTTCCTGCTCGGCGTGGACGACGAAGCGCGCCACGGGGCCCTGCGGTTCCGGGAGACACCGGAAGGGCCGTTCCTCGCTCCTCCCGATCCCAGGCGCGTTCCGCCGCTCGTGGAGCTGCCACGTCTCCTCGGCGCCGCCGACCGCGTCGCAGCCGAATCCGAGAGCGACGAGGACCTGCGCCTTCTTCTCGCCACCGGGGCGGCCCTCGGCGGCGCCCGGCCCAAGGCGTCGGTGCGCGACCGCGACGGGTGCCTGGCGCTGGCGAAGTTCCCAAAGGCCGACGACGAGTGGGACGTCCCTCGCTGGGAAGCCGTCGGCCTGGCGCTGGCCCGGCGCGCCGGCATCACGGCCGCCGACGCGCGCCTCGAACCGGTTGCCGGGAGGGGTGTCGTCGTGGTCCGCCGGTTCGACCGCGAGGGCGACCGGCGCGTCCCCTTCCTGTCTTCGATGACGCTGCTCGGCGCCGTGGACCGCGAGCCGCGCACCTATCCCGAGATCGCGGACGCCGTCCGCCGCTACGGGGCCGCCCCGGCGGGCGACCTGGAAGAACTCTGGCGGCGCATCGTCTTCACCGTGCTGATCTCGAACCACGACGACCACCTCCGCAACCACGCATTCCTGCGCCCCGGCGACGGCGGCTGGCGCCTCTCCCCCGCCTACGACCTGAACCCCACCCCGGGCGAGTTCGGCGGCCGGACCCTGACCACCGCCATCGTCGAAGGCGACCCGAGCGCCTCGCTGGAGCTCGCGTTCGAGACCGCCGCCTACTACGGAATCCGGCCGCCGCGCGCCCGCGAGATCGCGGGCGAGGCCGCAACGGCGGTGGGCCGGTGGCGCGATGAGGCGCGCCGGTTCGGCATTCCACGCCGGGAGCAGGAGCTCATGGCGTCGGCGTTCGAGCACGCGGAGTTCGAACATGCCCGGCGCACCGCAACCGTTCGCTGAACGGAATCCTCTCCACGCGACCCGGCGGGGCAATTACGCAATTGAGCAAAGTTGCTCAGTGGAGTAATCGCCGAAGTCTCAACAGGGATCAGGGAGCCCGACTCCTCAGACCGGAGACCGACGTGACGACGGACTTGATTACTCTCCTGTACAAGCTTCTGTGAGGGCCGATAATTCTTGGTTTACCTATTAGTTAGAGTAAGAGAAAGGCACGTAGAACGATCCAGAAAAGGCGAAGATTGGACGCTATGATTATGATCCTGTACAAATCTGTACGGAATCGTAATCAAGTCCATGCCTCCCTTCCACCGCGCCCAGGTCGCAAACCTCCTCAGCCGCCTCCGCGAAGAGCCTCGACGGATCATTGCCCTCTCCGGTCCGCGTCAGTCCGGCAAGACCACCATCGTCCTGCAGGCGCTCGCGCGGCTCCGGGAGGAGGACGGCGTCCGGGGGCTGTATTTCGCCGCTGACGAACCCTCGCCGGAACTCGGGGGACTGCCAACCGCATCGTCTGGCCACACGGCATCCATCGTGACGCCGGGTTCGTTGCCCGTTGTCCCGAACGGATCGCTGGACGCCCGCTGGATCGTCCACCGGTGGGAAGCAGCGCGAGCCAAAGCTGACTCAGCCGGGCGCGCCGTGCTGGTCCTCGACGAGATCCAGCGGGTTCCCCAGTGGTCCACACCCGTCAAGGGACTCTGGGACCGCGACCGGATGGAGGGGCGCCGGCTCCATGTGGTCGTATTGGGATCCGCCCCGCTACTCATGCAGTCGGGGCTCAGCGAGAGCCTGGTCGGGCGCACGGAACCCCTGCCGGTCCCGCACTGGTCGCTCGGGGAGATGGCGGCCGCCTTCGGATTCGGACTCGACGAGTTCCTCTTCTTCGGCGGCTATCCCGGAACCGCCGACCTGATCCACGACCTTTCAAGCTGGCGGCGGACCGTGGCTGACCTCATCGAGAGGACGGTCGAGCGAGACGTGGCCTCGATGAGTCGGGTGGACCGCCCGGCACTGCTGCGCAACCTGTTCGACGCCGCGGCGGCGTACTCGGCGCAGCCGGTCACCCTGCGCACCCTCCTCGGCGAACTCGACTCCCGCGAAAACGCCGGCACGATCGCGCGCTACCTCGAACTGCTGGAAGCGGCAGAACTCATCGTCGGACTCCGCAAACACCGCGGCGAGCCGGTGATCCGGCGGTCCCCTCCCAAACTCGTGGTCCTGAACACCGCGCTCGTAACCGCACCGGCCGTCCGAACCTTCGAGGGAGCCCGCGCCGACCGCAGCTATTGGGGCCGGATCGTGGAATCGGCGGTCGGGGCGCACCTCCACCAGACGCGCTCTCCCGGCGTCCATCTCGGTTATTGGCGCGACGACCGCCGCGAGGTGGATTTCGTCTTGCGGGCGGAGGGACGGGTCTTGGGCATCGAGGTCAAGTCCGGACGGCCGCGCGGCGGACATTTCGGACTGGAAGCGTTCCAGGCGCGGTTTCCGAGGGCGCGGACGTTGCTTGTCGGGGAGGGTGGCGTCGAGGTCGCCGACTTCCTTTCCGAGCCCGCCTCGCATTGGCTGGAGCACGATGATCGTTGATCTGGACCGTCTCGTCCGACGGCTGGAATCGAACGGCGAATGGAGCGCGCCGGCCCCGCTCAGCACCTACCGCTACGCACCGGCGTACGTGCTCCTGGGCGACCCGGGCGCCGGCAAGAGCACCGCTTTCGAGCGGGAGCAGCGCGAAACCCCTGGCGCAGAGTTGGTCACGGCGCGGGATCTGCGAACGTCCTACGGATTCCGACTACCGGCAGGCGTGGAAACGCTCTTCGTGGACGGGCTGGACGAAGCCCGCGCCGGCGGTGGCGACCCGCTTGGGCCGTTCGACCAGATTCGCGGATGTCTCCGCGCGCTCGCGCCGCGCCGGGTCCGCATCTCGTGCCGGGAGCTCGACTGGCTCGGGGACAACGACCGAACGAACCTGGTGAAAGACGCTCCCGAGGGAGAGCTGTTCAGCCTCCGACTCGAACCCCTGAACGTGGACGAACAGAAACTGATCGTCGAGGCCCAAAGCGAGATTCCCGACGCGGAGGCTTTTTTGGCGGAAGCCGGCGAACGTGGCGTCGGTGGCCTCCTCGCAAACCCCCAGACGCTTGTCCTCCTCGTTCAGGCAGTCGGCGATAGCGGGCAGTTCCCCACAGGCCGAACCGAGACGTTTGCACAGGCTTGCAGGGTCCTCGCACGAGAGCCGAACGACAACCGTCGAATCGCCGCCCCGCTTCCACCGGTGGAGGAGGTGCTCAATGCGGCCGGCCGCATGTGCGCGGTGAGCCTTCTTTCCGGGTCCTCTGGCTTCTCCCTGCCCGACACCTCGGAGACGGATGCCTTCGTGCCCATCTCGGTGTTCGGAACTGACACCGATGACGCAATCCGCACCGCTGGGACACGGCTCTTCACGGGTGTCGGTGAACGCCGCTTCGCCCCGGCCCACGCGAGCCTTGCGGCGTTCCTCGCCGCGCGGTACCTGGCCAAGCTCATCAACGGCCCCGTACCGCGCGGCCGAATTCTGGCCCTTCTCGCCGGCCACGACGGTGTTCCTCCAACGCATCTCCGCGGGCTCGTGGCGTGGCTCGCCACGATGTCGCAGTCAACACGCCGCGAACTCATCGCGCGCGACCCCGTCGCGGTTCTCTTCTACGGAGACATCCACGAGTTCTCCGGCCCGGAAAAGTCCGCGCTGCTCCACGCCCTCGGGAACGACCCCTTGCGCCTCCGCTCGTCCGCTTGGTCGCGTCCGATCATCGAGAGGTTCCCGTCACCCGACATGGAGCCTGCGTTCCGGCAATTCCTCCGTGACAAGACGTACAACCGCCGGACGGACACCACCCTGAGGTTCCTGATTGCCACTCTTCGCCGGGCACCGCACACATTCGACGTCGCCGACGAGCTTCGCCAGATCGTTGAAGACAACTCGCGCGGCTTCCACGTCCGTGAAACCGCGCTCCGTTCATGGATCCATGTCCTCCGCGAGCATCCGAACCGAACCGCACAACAACGAGCCCTGCTCGATTCCATCGTGGACAGATCCGTGGCGGACGACGGGCATGAACTGCGCGGCATCCTCCTCGACGCCCTGTACCCCGGCGCCATCGCTCCGGCCGAGGTTTGGAGTTATCTCGATGGGCACTGCGACAAGTGGAGTGGCAGGCACGCGTTCTTCTGGTGGAAGTTCGGAGAGGAATGTCCGCCGGAACATCTGGCGGCTCACCTGGACCATCTTGCAACCTCCATCGCTTTCCTCCGCGCCCGTCTCGAGACGTGCCACTTGAGTTCCTTGCCCGCCCAGCTTCTGTCCCGCGGGTTGGCGAGACACACAGACCGCGTCGAGATCCCGAGACTCGCTGGCTGGCTTCGGGTCGGCTGGAACCAATGGGGATCTCCCATCCACCACTACAAGGGCCCATTCCCGGAGGCGAACAGCACGGTTCGGAAGTGGCTGGAGCTCCATCCGGAGACCCAGAAGGCGCTCATTCGCTACTGGGTGGAAAACACCGAGAAGCCCAACGCACCGTCCGCTCGATTCCGTCTCGAATCGCTCCTTTACAAGTCACACCTTCCAAACGACATCGGCGCCTGGCATCTGCGGGAGGCATGCGCCACCGAGAGTCTGGAAGTCCAGAAGTTCCACCTGGAATCGTTCATCCGAGATCTGGCCGAGCGGCCCACCGCAGTGGACGAGTCCCTGGCCGCAGCCTTCCGAAGGCTGCGCGACTGGCCGGACGCCGTGAAGTTCCTTCGTTCCAAGCTGGTATCGGAGCTTCCGAAGGACCATCTCCGCGATATCGCTCCCGGCCGGGCACCCCCCCAAGGACAGTTCGTGGGCGAACCAGACCTCATCGAAGCAGTAAGGAACAATCGGGACGCGGTCAAGGAGAACCGGCTAACACTGCCTCTCCTCCATCAGCTCGCCCACTACTACTTCACGGGGGGAGTGGGGTTGGCAATCGCTGGCAAGCGGGACCACGTGAAAACCGCTCTGGGCGGCGACGAGGAACTGACGACTCTGGCCATCACCGCGCTCCGTAAGGCTCCCGAGCGATCGGATTTGCCGTCGGCCGAGCAAGTCGCGGACTTGGCACGGGACAACCAGAGATTCTTGCTGGCGGCTCCGGTCCTTGCTGGTCTGGCGGAACAGGAGCCAGATGATGTTCTCGGACTGCCGGAAGAGAATCAGCGCTCCGCCGCTGCCTTACGGATGACGTTCCATGCGGGTTCGCATGGCTACGAGTGGTACTGCGCCCTGGCCCGCAACCGGCCTCGTTTGGTCGCAGATGTCCTGATGCTCGTCTGCGGTGCTTTCTTCAGAATGGCAAGAACTCCGATCCCGGAGGTCGAACTCACGGCGTTCAACGCCGATTTCCGTGCGGTCGCGCAAGTGGCGACGCTCCCGCTGCTGCGAAAGTTCCCCCTGCGGGCAACGCAGGCTCAACTTGGAGAGCTGGACCTGCTCCTCTGGAGTGGTCTGCGCCATGGGAAACGTCGGTCATTCCGAGAGGTCATCGAGAGCCGGGTCGCGCGGCCCAGCATGACCGGGGTACAGCGAATCCACTGGCTCGCCGCCGGCCTCTGTTGCGCTCCGGACGACTTCCTCACACGCCTGCAAGCCAACATCGGCCACTCCGAGAAGAAGATCCAACACCTGATCCGGTTCCTGACACCCGACGATCCGGTTCCGGCGTTGCTCGAACATCTTGACGTCCCCGCCCTCGCGTTCCTCATCCGCACCATCGGAGCCCGCTGCGAACCAGTCGAACATCGGGACCTCGGTTTGCAGCTCTATCGCCCGGAGCCGCCTCTGGTTGAGGAACTCATCAGGATGCTGCGAGCCTCCGCCGACAAGACCGCATCCCGGGCGCTCGATGCGCTCGCGTCCGATGCAAGGCTCTCGAAGTGGCGCGAGGAACTGGAACGCGCCATCGAAGCTCAGCGCGTGGTTCGGAGAGACGCAAGCCACCAGGCCCCCTTGCCAACCCAAGTCATCGCTGCACTCCGCAACGGACCGCCGGGGAACCCGGCTGATCTCAGGGCGCTGGCGACGGACCGGCTAGAGCGGATCGCCGACGAAGTGCGCACCACGAACGCCAACCTCTGGCGGCAGTTCTGGACCGAGGACAAGCAACGGAACGAACCGAAGGACGAGAACGCGTGCCGGGATGCCCTGCTGCCGCTGTTGCAGCACCGACTCCCCAAGGAATGCGACGCCCAGCCGGAAGGGCAGTACGCCAAGAACCGCCGCGCCGACATCCGCATCGCGAGCGGCAAGTGGAACGTCCCCGTCGAGATCAAGAAGAACCGTCACTCCCGGATCTGGCGCGGGGTGCGCGACCAACTGCTGCCGCGCTACACGACGGACCCCGCCACCGAGGGCCTCGGCATCTACCTCGTGCTCTGGTTCGGCCCCCAGCACACGGCGCCGGTCCCGGAAGGCCCTCGTCCGCAGACCCCGGACGATCTCCGGAATCGGCTGCTCGACGCCCTCACGCCGGAAGAAAGGCGTCGGGCCGCCGTCCTGGTGATGGACGTGACCCCTCCACCGCCCACGGAGCGGTAGGCCCGACAGGCTCGAGCTGGAGCGCGCCCGAGGCGGCAACCGCCGTGACCCTGACGGGTGAACCGGGCGAACGACAGAACCAGGGCGCTCGGCCTCACGAGGGCGGCGCAACGCTCGTGAGCAGCGAACTCACCGCGCGCCACATCTTCCGGAACGACGCCGACCGCTCCCGAGCCTGGTCAAGATCGAACACACCGGTCAGCGGCGCCTGGTCGTCCACGGGGTCGTAGGGCTGGTCTCGAGGCGTCTCCAGCGCCAAGCCCGGGACAACGGTCCGGGCGATCCGGCGAATCAGGAGCGAAACCGCCTCGACCTCGCCGACCCCGTTGACGATCGCCGCGATCCGGGTCATTCCCGAGGGTCGGACTGGAACAGATCCCGCAGCCGGCCGGGCGTCCCGGCTTCGGGCGCAGGGCGGAGCTGGTCGAGGCGCAGCAGTTCGCCGGCGCTGAAGAGTCGTTCGTGAAGCACGGACCTGCCGACCTCGTCCACGGGACCGATGCGGGTCTCGTTGTCCTCCGCGTTCACGGCGAGGATCGAATCGGCGGGGAGTTCTTCGTCCAGCAGTTCCGCGCTGTGGCTCGTGACCAGCACCTGCACCCACTCGCAGGCGACGCGCAACGCGCTCACCAGGACCCCGGAGGCGCCTGGGTGGAGCGCACTCTCCGGCTCCTCGACGCCCACGACCCGCGGGCCGGGGAAACCGTTCGCGCCAGCCTGGAACAGGGCGACAAGCACTCCCAGGGCGCACAGGGTCCCGTCGGACATGTTGTTGCCGCGAAATCGCCACGGATGCGCGGCGCCGCGCACGCGCTGCCGGAACTCCAGGGCCAGCCGGTCCCCGAACATGCGGGACTCGACGCCGATGACGCCGGGCACGATGCGGCCGAGGTATCGGATGAGCCTCTCGGTCCGCTCCGGCGAAGCCGCGTTGAGGCGCGCCAGCACGCTCGCCAGGTTGCCGCCGTCCCGCTCCAGCAGGTCTCCCGGGTGGGAAGGCTGCATCTCCCGGATCCGATCCGGGTTCAGGTTGTGGAAGGCCATCCCTTCGAGCGCGTCGTACACCGGACGAAACGCCTTCATTCCCGAAACCGCCACGAGATAGAGGCGGTCACCCGAACTCGCCGGCGGATGGCGAAGGGAACTCTCGACCACCGAACCCGCCTCCACCCGGTAGTGCTGCCGGTCCAGCGGGGCGTCCATCGAAAACACGCGGCACTCCTCCCGCTTGAGGACATGTCCACGATCCGGCAAGGCCCCGATCCGGAACGCGAACCAGCCGGTCACCTCCCGGAGGTGGAAACCCAGACGAACCTGGAGATCCTTCGGGTGACCACCCGACCGCCGGCGGACGTCCTGGATCCCGCCTCGGTGGCGGAGCGCGTGATCCAGCGAGAACCGCAGCGACTCGGCCACGAACCGCAGCGCGTCAAGGAAGTTGCCCTTCCCGGACCCATTCGGGCCGACCAGCACGGTCAGCGGAGCGAGCTTCACGTCGCAGGCCGCGATGCTCCTGTAGTTCCGGAGGGTGACGCGGGTGATCGTCGTCCGCCCGGAACTCATGGTCGTCGGTCTGGGCTCACATGTCTTGGTGCAGTTCCGGACCGCAGCCCTTCCGGATCCGCGCAAATCAGTGTCGCCCCGGAGAAGCGGGCGGTGCCGTGACAACCCCTTTTCCGCATCAACCACTCGTCAACGACCCGGTAGATCTCCGCAATCTGGCATTCGGAACGGCCGTGGGCGCGCGGCGCCGCGAACGCTCCTAAATCTAAAAGCATCGCTATCAACCACTTGGCCGTCCGACTCAGACTCCAGACCCTCTTGAACAAGAGCATCCAAGAGTGCCCGTGATTACGATGCTGTACAAATCGCTGGGGCGACCCGACACACTTTCCAGCACTCCCGAATCATGGCCGACATTGTCGATCCCCGCCGACGGAGCGAACTTATGGCTGGGATCCGGGGAAAGGACACCCGGCCTGAAATCACGGTGCGGCGCGTCGCTCACCGGATGGGCCTCCGCTTTCGCCTCCACCGGAAGGATCTGCCGGGCCGGCCGGACCTGGTGTTTGTGCGGCATCGCGTGGTCGTGTTCGTACATGGCTGCTTCTGGCACCACCACAAGGGCTGCAAATATGCCCACATCCCCAAATCCCGCGTGGCGTTCTGGAAAGAGAAATTCGCGCAGAACACCGCCCGCGACGACCGCAACGCCAAGGCACTGCATGATCTCGGCTGGCGGGTTCTCACGATCTGGGAGTGCGAGACACGTAAGGATGAAGACATCCGGCGCCTGCTGACGAGGCTCGTGAACGACGCTCCTTCCAGCCTAGCCGGAACCCGTCTGGATTCGTGATCGTGGCCTGAGCAACGATCGGCTCTGCGCCAGACCGCTGAGCGCCAAATGAGCGCCAAATCTCTCGGTCACACGGCCTGGACTCCTCGACAGGGAGCTGGTCTTGGCGGCGCGCCCCATGTTCCTGATCCAGAAGCCAAAGCCTGGACAGCCGGCGGCAGAACAAATCGGGCGCTTGGGGTGCCCGGCTCTCTACGCGGCAAACGCTGCCGCTCGCGGGTCTAGCTGCGTCGACGAAGCCCCACAGCCAGACAAGAGTTCACCTATCCGTCCACCGCGAGACCTCGCGCTCCATGGCCCGCCGGATGGAGCGCATTCGGCACCCAGCGTGGCGTCCCATAAGATACGGTATATCAATGATTTAGTAAGTCCGATTAATGGTGGCGGTACGCTTAGCACAGTTCGTGTGCCGACATCCCTGCAGTAGCTGGGCTGTCGTCCAGCTTGGAGAACGCCCCGCACTGACCACCCAATGCCTGTTCGACCATGACCGCGCACGAGCCCGAGTCAGCGCGTTCGGAGGAGGTGCACGACAGTAGTTCGTCGACGCCTCCGCCAACCTTCGTGGATGTCTTTGCCGGTTGTGGCGGCCTAAGTCTCGGGCTCATGCGCGCCGGTTGGCGTGGCATTCTCGCCATCGAAAAGGACCCGTGGGCGTTCGCCACTCTCTCCGCAAACCTGCCCGTGGACGAGGAGCCGCTCTCGTACGGGTGGCCCGAGACCATCCCACACCAAGCTTGGGACATTCACGATCTTCTTTCTGACCACCGTGATGCCCTCGAGTCTCTCGCCGGCACGGTCGACCTCCTCGCCGGTGGCCCGCCCTGCCAAGGCTTCTCATACGTCGGCAGACGTTGCCCGGACGACCCACGGAATTTCCTGTTCGAGACCTATCTCTCTCTAGTCGAGGTTCTCCAGCCGCGCTTCCTCCTTCTCGAGAACGTTCTCGGCTTCCAGTCCGACTTCAGGGTGCCGGCCCGTACTGGTGTCACGAACTTCGCGCGCGAATTGCACGGGCGACTGTCCGGAAAGTACCACGTGGAAACGGCGACGCTCCGCGCCGAGGAGCACGGCATCCCGCAGTCACGGGCCCGCTACTTCTTCATCTGCGCAACGAAAGACATCGGTTCTCCGGACGGCCTTGCGACGTTTTTTGAAGACTTGCGCACCGATGCCAAGACGTTTCTCGCCAAGCGTGATCTCGGCCCCTCTCCAACTGCTCACGATGCGATCAGCGACCTCGAGGTCGAACGGAATGGCCTGATCCCCTCCCCTGACACTCCTGGCTTCCAAGCAGTCGGATACACGGGGCCGCTGTCGGCATATCAACGCGCAATGCGTGACGGGCATTCTGGTGTACCACCCGATACCCGGCTCGCACGTCATCGTCCGGAGATTCGCAGCCGATTTGCCTCGATCATCACGACCGTCCGCAACGGTGACCGCAGCGCCTGGACGCTCTCTCCGGCCGTTCGTCGTGCCTACAACCTCCGGAAGGCAACGATCCGCGTCCTAGACGCTTCCCGCCCCGCCCCCACGATCACAAGCCTGCCCGACGACCTGCTCCACTATTCCGAACCTCGTATCCTCACAGTGCGCGAAAACGCTCGCCTGCAGTCCTTTCCCGATTGGTTCGCCTTCCGGGGGAACTTCACTACTGGAGGCTCGGAGCGACGACACCAGGTTCCCCGCTTCACACAGGTTGCAAATGCCGTCCCGCCCTTGCTTGCAGAACAGCTAGGCCTCAACCTCCTTTCGCTTCATCGCAGGCACTCGTCCCGACGCTGTTCTTCACAGCTTGACACAGCCGTTCCAGCGCCTCCCGGTGCTTTCTGAGAACGGTCCGGCATTCCGTCATCCATCGTTCGTCCACAGTAATCTCCTCGTGCCCCTGCGCACTCTTGGCTCGCAAGACAACTTCGTCGCCCGCGCCCGTCTCCTCTCTCACGTGCGCCAATACGTTCCGCCTACCGAGCACTTCAACGTCATACTTGTCGAAGGTGGTCCTCGCCTCACCGACGTCCTCCGTGACTCCTTTCAGAATTCGCCGCATCGCGCGCGTCTTGTCGCCCGCCGTGAACATCCGTCCATCATGAATGACCTGTCGCAACCCCTTCGCCCGCAGCGCCTTCCGCACGCTTTCCACTAGTTCTTCTTTGCTCTCTACGAGCTTCTCGGCAGTGCGCTCCACCAGTCCTTCACAGCGCGGTCCGTCCGCTCGGCTAAGCGCCAAGTCCAGCGTCTCCAACATGAGGATTTCATGTTCCGCAACCTCGGCCATCGCGATACCGCGTGTGTGATTCAGATCGACCGCCTTCCCTACAACTATTTCGGCTAGCTGCCGAAGCACATCGTCGAGCTCGCCTCTTTGCGCCACGAACACACCTTCAACCTCCTTATCTACCAGCTTCTTGTATAGCTCTTTGGGTGGCAGCCCAGAGTAGAACACCATCTCCGTATACCGAAGCTGCCTCCGAAGCCACGCAGTAACATCGTCGCCGGTTTCGCTCCGCTGCAGATCGTAGTCCACCATCACCATATCGAACTGTTTACCCTTTTGCTGGACAACTGCCCTCAGCCCTTTTCTCGACGGGTCACTCGGCTCGCAGCATTCGAGGTCAAACCCCCGATCCGCCAACCAATCCCTCAGGCTCTCCAGGGCGTTCGCCACGCTGCCCGTTGCGTCGTCGTCTACAACCAAAAGGCGAAAAACTAGCTTCATGTCCCGATACTCACTGTCACATATGCACCCGCCAAGTCTTCCGAGAATGGTTGTTTGTGTGCCTCCACCATTCCGTGCAAGCCCTCCACGACTTGCCGTACGTGATACAAACCGAGGCCAGAGCCGTCGGTTGTAGTCACGCCTTTTTCGAACATTCTGCTCAGAGGCTGCAAGGACTTGGCCCATCCGCTCCCATCATCCGCCACATGAAGCGTCAAGATTGGACTTGGTGCCTTGTTCAATTCCATCGCAAAGAGAATATGTTCCGCGCCCGCTTTATGCGCATTCGTCACAAGATTGTCGATCACTATGCCCACATCGATCGGACGAAAAGGCCGTACCAGTTCTTCTTTGCAGGGGGAACACGTGATTTCGATGCCCCGCGGAGCCCATAGAGATGCTACGAGATCAATGTAATCCCGAATATATCCCACAAGGTCGTGTTCTGATTCGACTGCCTTCGCTGTATATCCGGCCTTTGTTGCAAAACGCGCCGCTGTGATGATCTGACTGACACGAAAGGCGCTCTTCTCGAGGAATCCCAGCCAGTCCGACGCAAGTACGGCCTTCCTCCGTCGAAGCTTCCCCATCATCCGTTTGATCCCCACTTGGACATCGTGTGCGTGCATCAAGATCTGGTGATGTAGATTCAACACCGTTTCACTGTCGAGAGACGATGCGGACATAAGGAATCGGTTACGTTTTAGCTCCCGGTCGTACTTTTCACGGGCCGACGCCGCCTCCTCCTTCGCCTCAGCTGCTGCCTCTTCAGCTCGGCGTCGCGCCTCCGTTGCTTGCCGTTCCGCTTCCCGGAGTGCCTCCATATCGGCGCGTGCTACATCAACGCGCTGGATCAGCTCCTTGTCGTTTGTCTTTTCGGCGACTATCGATAACGCCTCGAGCGATTTCTCGAACGCTGTAGATTTATCGTCCACGAGCCGTACAAGTTCCGGGTTGTACCTCACGAGTTCCACACCCTTTGTGTCCGCGAGCCCGGCAACCAATTCCGCAATTAGAGCGCTACTGGTGTCGAGGCGCATGCGCGACGTGTCGTCCATCTTCTGGTCAAAGCGGTCTTTCCATGTTATGTCGACGACGTACCGTTCTAATCGCCGCACGCCTTTCTGAATGACGCACTCGATCAGCTGTGTAACTTCGGGTGTGCGGATCAGACCTTGATTACGACTAGTCGCTTCCTCGAAACCCTTCCCGCCGACGACATCCACACGACCTATGAGTTCGCGCGTTCCAACATATCGGCGCATACCCTGTTGTTTACGTCGGTTTATTCCGTAGAAGTCGTCATGCTCCTCACCGATCGGGAAGACACGGAATCCGTTGCGAAACAGGAAGATGGAACCAAACTTAATGCTGGCCAGTCCCATACGAAGGGCAAATACATGCTTGGCTTTTCGATTCAGATAGTAGAGATCCACTCTTAGCTGAGGATCGGTCAGTCCAGTGTAGGTATGCCGTTCTCGGATCTGGTAGACAGTCTCACCACGATCTTTCATGGTAGTTTGGAGGAGATCAGAGCCAGCCGGAGTGCTTACATGGATCGACGTAGTTCTCTGTTCGATCGCCGTCAGGATCGTGTTCCGAATCGGTCCATTGACAACTTCACCGTGCCTACCGATCGCGGCTAATCGTTCGTCCTCTGCTCTCTCTGAAGGCGCAACTAGTTCAATTCGAAAATCGGCTCCTTCCGCATCGAAGGGACTGATGAGTTTCTCTAGGCCACGTCGTAATCTGACTAATTCTCCGTGGGGCCAATCAGACCGTAGGTGGACTATTTCCAAGACGGTGCCGGTCGGGCCTATGAGCTGGGGCCAGGACTCCGGAGGAATCTCAGCCTCGTCAAGATCGACCATTACATGGCGAAACTCGCGTTCTGCGTCCTGTTCGAACTGCGTCCAATCAGTGCGTACACACTGCGAAAGTTGACCGGTGGACCGAGTGACCAATGTGAGCGACCTGCCTAAACGGTCGCAGGAGAAGCGGCCTACGCCCTTGTCACCAGCAAATGAACGCGTGGAGCGTGGTGTGTAGTGTGCGTCCTCAGTTCCTTCGCGCTTTGCTGAGTATCCGACGAAGAGCCACTTCGTGAGGATGTCGTCACGGGACATGCCTTTGCCGTTGTCGGCGATGACAAGTTTGTCTTTTTCGAACGAAAGGTGGACTTCTGTAGCGTGCGCATCGAAAGAGTTCTTCACCAGTTCGAAAACGGCGACGAAATTGTCCGTGATCAGATCGCGGCCAATCAGGTCCTTTAGTCGAGTGCTGACGCGGAACGGCTTGCGCAGTGGCTTCACGACTGTTTTCCTCTAGGTGCCTAGTGCTTCGTTCCGCTTAGGCAGCGGCAGGCCGAACGTTCGGGTTAACGGGGTGACCTGACGTCTGTAGAACGATCAGAAGACTACCGCAGGTCACTTCTGCCCAAGGTGGGGGTCGAACGTACGAAGCAACGAACACGGTACGTTGAGTTTAGGGGACAGCCGGTGGGGTCTTACAACGCCTTACACCCGGAACACCTTCATCACCTCGTCGCCGAGGTGGTTGATGACCTTGACGGCGATGCGGCCGGAGGCGGGCTTGGGGAAGGGGCGGGAGACATCGCGGCGGAGGCTTTCCCAGGCTTCCTGGTCGATCTCGGCCTTGAGAGTGGTCTTGAGGGCCTTGTAGGGGTCGGTGCTGGCACCGGGGAAGTAGGCGTGGCGGACGAAGAAGCTCTCGCCGTTGTAGTCGGTGTCGAGGAACCAGCAGGCGATGCCGTCGGCGCTGTCGCTGCGGACCTCGCCGGTCTGGGGGTGGAACACGTCCACGCCGCGGAGGCGGACCTGGATCTCGTCGTCGCCGACGGGCTCGATATCGATGTCGGGTTCGCCGAAGATCACGAAGAGGTTGCCCTTGCCGGTGGTCTTCAGGTCCTCGCCCATGTGGAGGTCGGCGTTCATGCGGGCCTTCAGGATGGGGATCTTGCCGAGTTTCGGGAGTTCGGTGGCGTGGGCGTCGTAGGCGAAGGCGCAGGAGACGAGGACATCGAACCCGGCGTCGCCGGCCTCTCTGGCGGCGCCCACGAGGTCGGAACGGGCGACGGTGCCGAATTCGGGGCCGATGAGGACACCGGCGCGGCGCTCGCGGTCACCTTCGGGGTAGCGCCCCTCGGCCGCGATGTAGTCGCCGGGCCACGGGGAGAGGGAAGAGAACTCGATCCGGTCCTGGCGGTGGGCCTGCTGGACGCCGGCGGCGCGGAGGTTCTCGAGGATGGTCGAGGTGAAGTCGCCGTACTGGCCGGAGCCGTAAGGGGTGCGGGGTTCGGTGGCCTGTGGAATCAACTCGTCTTGCTCGTCCACCGCGAGCGTGCGGTGGGGGGCGAGGCTCTCCACGGTAAAGGGGCCAGCGACCCGGATCTTGGACTTGTCTTCCACCGGTTTGTCGTAGAGGTGCTCGAAGTCGGCCTTGCGCGCGACCGAGGCGTCTATCTCCCGCTGCCGGTTGATGCGGGCTTCCAGAAACTCGGCGAGCGCGGAGCGTGCGGACGCGGGCCAGTCCTCAGGCGCATCACGCGGAACCTCCCATTCGAGGAGGCCGTTCGCAGGGGCGGGATCGCCGTTCGGAAGTTCGACGGTTTCCACCGGAGCCGCGAAGTCTACGGACTGGCGTTTCCGGACCCCGCGAGTAACGGGGAATGGGATCGGGTGATCGCGGAGCGCTTCGTTCAGCGCGGCGAGGGCGGTGTCGACGGCGGGTTGGCGCCGGTCCCAGATCGTGTCAATCTCGGTGTTGTTCGCGATGGCCTTGAGGGTGATGTGGGGAACGCGCTGGTGTACGAAGCCTTGGCGGATGTCGCCATAGGTCGGCGCGTTCTTCGGTTCGGAACCGGAGAGTCGGGCTTCCTCCCGTTGCCCGTCCAAGCTATCGGCGAGGGTGTAGTAAGGATGGCGCGCACCCATGACACGGGAGCGAGCGAGTGCGAGGGCGACGCGCGAGGTATCGATCGTGATCCACCGGCGGCCCCACTGTTCCGCGACAAAAGCGGTAGTTCCGGAGCCGCAAGTGGGATCAAGAACGAGATCGCCTGGATCGGTTGCCATGAGTAGGCAGCGCTCAATGACCCTTCCAGGCGTCTGTACGACGTACCGTTTCTCGTCGCCAAACTCGGACTGGCGGGTGTCGTCCCAAATGTCGTTGAACGCCTGATACGGATAGTCCCCGAACGGCCTCACGAATCCTAGGGTCTTTCCAGAGTAGGTCAACCTGCTGGCCATTCGGAGTCGTTGCATACCATCCATCGAGGTCTTCCATCCCCCCTTTCCGGGCCGGAATGTCTCGCCACAGTGTGAGAAGGGGAACAGAGTTGTGGCACCAGATGATTGCGAGGTCAACGGATTCATCCTTGCGACCCGATCCGCGCCACCCACATCAGTAGTGGGCATCAATTCGCCCGCCTCCGTAAAGTTGAAGCGGTAGTTCGTATCTCCTTCTACGCTGCGCCGGAAGAACAAGGCGCGGAACTTAGCGACTCCGCGCTTTCGGGCGTACCAAAGCAGAACATCGTAAGTGTTGTCTAGCAAGTCACCAGCTTTCCCCGTCGTCTTGCGAAAGACAACGCTGGCTACACAGTTATCGGCTCCGAACACCTCGTCCATCACCGCCCGCACGCGGTGAACGTTCTCATCCCCGATCTGGACGAAGATGCTCCCACTCTCGGTCAGGAGATCGCGTGCAACCGTTAGTCGCTCCCGCAGATACGTCAGATACGAGTGGATACCGTCGCGCCATGTATCCCGGAACGCTTTGACCTGCTCCGGCTCCCGGCTGATGTGCTCCTGCTTCCCATCCTTCACATCCCGGCTCGTCGTTGACCACTGGAAGTTGGAGTTGAACTTGATGCCGTAGGGCGGATCGAAGTAGATGCACTGCACCTTGCCGCGCAGGCCCTCTCGCTCCGCAAGGCTCGCCATCACCCGCAGCGAGTCCCCGAGGATCATCCGGTTCGACCAGTTGCCCTGGTGCCGGTAGAACTCGGTGCGTTCGGCGCCCTCCGGCAGGCCGTTGAAGTCCCCGAACAGTCCTGGCTGTGGCGGGTTCTCCTCGTCGCGCCGCGCCTTCGTCTCGCGGAGGAGATCGTCCACGAGCGCCTTCGGCTCCACCTTCTCCTGGATGAAGAGCGGCGGCGCGGGGACGACGAGGTCGGACCAGTCCTGCTCATCCTTTCCGCGCCAGACGAGCTGGGGGTCGAGGTCGGTGTTCCTCTCGTAGCGCACCGGGCGCGGCTGCCGGTCGTCGTCCGGGACGATGGACTCGTCCTCGGCGGTGGGGATGTTCAGCCGCTTGGCCGCCTGGTGCTTGGTCGCCTCGACGGCAACCGGCTTCCTGGCCTTTCGTTTCCTCGGCACCCGGTCGCCGCTACGCGGCCTCGCTCTTCGCCGCAATCGAGCTGACGAAAGCGCGGAAATCGGCCGCCATCGTGTTGATGTCCCGCAGCTCGAGGAACTCCCAACGGCCGAAGTCCCCGAGGTTGTTCACGCCGGGGATCCACTGGCCGCGCGTCGTCTCCGACTTCGTCTTGGACGCCTCGTCCGGCTGTCCCTTGATCTCGACGACCATGTGGACCGGCTCGCCCGCTCCGTCCCGGACGCGGACGATGAAATCGGGCAGGTACCGGTGCGACTCCCCGCCGAACCGGTAGGGGACCTCGAACCCGAGACCGGCGTTCTTGACGTACGCCTCGACGCGCGGTTCCGCCTCGGCCACCCGGCAGAACTCCATCTCCCAGGACAGATCGCAGACCGCGTAGTTCACGTGGCACTTCCGCTCGTCGGTGCGCCAGAGCGTGGTCTTCGAGGTCCGGTAGCCCACGTCGGCGGTCGAACCCTCTTCGTTGTAGGGATCCGTTACCGCGAGCACCCGCCGCCCCTCACCGAGTTGCCGCGAAATCGCGCTGTAGATCCGCTCGCACGCCCTCGCCGCGATCACTTCGTAGAGCACCTGCCCGCGGTGGGTCCCGCGCCGGCAGACGAGGTATCCGCCTTCCAGCCACGCGGTGACGATCCGCTTCACCGGACCGAACAGTTGCAGCTTGGGCTCCTCGTTCCGGTCGCGGAGATGACGCCGCAACAGGTCCCACGCGAGGTGGAACGCGAGCGTGGCGGTCCGGATGTTCCGGTTCCGCTCGGGACGCAGATCCTCGGGAAGGCCGACGATCCCCTGGTTCCTGGTCCGGGTGGGTCCCACGTCCTCCGGCGTCAGGATCAAGGTCGAGTCCGAGCTGAAGGTCGCGGTGAGACGCTCGTCCGGGAGCTCCACCCGGTAACCGCCGACCCGCGGAAAGCGGATCTCCAGCGCGTCGCGCTCGGGGCGCACGGCGTGGACGTGCGTCACCTTCCGCGGCTTTACCGGCGGAACCACTTTGGGTTCGGCCGTGAAATCGAACGGAACGCCCAGGACGTCGGCGTACTCGGGATCGAAGCGCCCCTTCTGGTTCAGGTCGTAGGACTGCCGGCGGAGCGCCCTGCCCACCACCTGCTCGCAGAGGAGCTGCGTCCCGAAGGCGCGGACGCCCAGGATGTGGGTCACGGTGCTCGCGTCCCAGCCCTCGGTGAGCATGGCGACCGACACCACGCAGCGGATGTCCTCGCCCAGCCGGCCGGGTTTGCCGACCGTGTTCATCGCCTCGCGCAGCAGGTCCGAGTCCGTGACCGCCTCCGCCTCCTGCCGGCTGCCGCCGCGGTCCACGATGTCCCGGCGGAAACGCTCGATCTGGTCCTTCGCGGCCTCCCGGAAGGTCTTGTCGAGGGCGTCGCCCGACTCGATCTGCTCGCTGTCGATGAGCAGCGTCCGGGGCCGGGGGCGCCGGGTGCCCGTTTCGTCGTAGTTGCGGAAGAGCCCGAGCCCTCCGCGCCACGGTCCCGGTGACCCGTCCGCGTCCGGCCGCCGGTACCCGGAGAGGTAGTCGTAGAGCAGCTTCGAGGTCGCGGTGTTGTTGCAGACCACGATGAAGACCGGCGGGGTGTCGATGTCGGCCCCCCGCCACTGCGCGAAGGTCTTTTCGTAGTGGGTGTAGAGCGCGTCCAGCGCGGTCTCGAGCAACGGCGGCAGGAGCTCCGGGTCGAGAGCGCCGGTGCGCCGGCGGCCCCTCTTCGGCATGTGCTTCCCGATGTGCTCCCAGAGGCTGCGGAGCCGGGGCATGTCGCCGGGGAGCACGTTGTCGGACACCGGGACGCGCGGCAGCTTCACGATCCCGGACTCGATGGCGTCCATCAGGGAGAAGTCGCTGACCGTCCAGGGGAAGAGCGTCCCTTCGGCGTAGCCTGATCCGCGCAGGAAGAACGGCGTCGCCGAAAGGTCAAAGACCACCGGGACGGCGATCGTCTTCTTCACCGTCTCGATACCGGAGATCCAGACCCGGGCCGCCTCGGTGTTCTTCTTCGCTTCGTCGGAATCGTCGCCCTTGAGGTCCTCTTCCTCGCTGTCGCCGGCCTTCTCGCGGTAGCAGTGGTGTCCCTCGTCGTTGAGCACCAGGACGGTCTTCAGACCCATCAGCGGCGCCATCACCCGGCGCAGCATCTCCCCCTCGGTCTCCACGGTGCTGGGCGCCTCGCCACGGCCCTTGAGGAGTGCCCGCGTCCCCTTCGCCAGCTTCATGCGCTCGCGCCGCAGGAATGCGTGGAAGTTCGTGATGACCACCTGCGCGCGGTCCACGTCCGGCAACATGTCGCGCGGAACGAGTTCGCGGTGCTTGTAGTAGCTGTCGGGGTCTTGGGGCAGCAGAACCCGGAGGCGATCCCGGATCGTGATCCCCGGCGTCACGACCAGGAAGCCGCGCGTGAAGTTCCGGCGGCCGGGACGGCGGACCGCGTTCACCGTCTGCCACGCGATCAGCATTGCCATGACCGTGGTCTTGCCGGCGCCGGTGGCCATCTTCAGGGCGATGCGGAGGAGCTCCGGGTTCGCGCCCTCGTTCGCGCGGTGGAGGTGGTTCCAGATCTCGCGCAGACCCCGCGGCAGGCCCGTTCCCGACTCCCGGAGCGCTCCGGCGACCTCGACCAGCCAGATCGCGGTCTCCGCCGCTTCGATCTGGCAGAAGAACGGGCGTAGGTTCGAGAACCGGTGGCTGCGCCAGTGGCGGAGCAGGCGCGCCGTCTCGGGGGTCACCTTCCACTGTCGCTCGGGCAGGTTTCGCCAGCGGTCCACCTCCCGCCGGATGCGGTTGATGACCTGGTACGGGTTGTACTGCTGCTCGGCGGTCGAAAGCTCCTTCTCTCCGAGGGCAAGCCGGAGCTGCGTCGGTTTCCCGGTCTGGGCCTTCGGGGCCGGCACGGGGGAGATGAACTCGGCGGTGCGGCGGGACTCGACGATCTCGTCGGTCGGAAGCCCGTCCCGGTCGAGCTTCCAGTGCCGGCCGGGGTACTCGTAGGGGGAGTTGAGGATCGGGCGCTCGTAGAAAGCCTGACTCATCGCGACGGCGCGCGATTGTAAAGTCGTGTCACGTTACGGCCGACAATGACCCGCCAAGCCGCGATAAATGAGTCACTTCCAGATCAGCATCGACGCTAGACGCGCGCCGGACACACTCTGGCCCACGGATGGACGTGCGTTGTCGCAGTTCGACGACAACGCTAGGGTGTCCATGAACGACGGCAAATCCCGTATGTCGCCGCTCAGCGACTCTCTGCGAGAGGTTCCTCCGTACGGGCATTCCTCAAGCAGATCCGGCGGACTCCCCGACGGGAGATCGCGCTGGCGCTGCGGCGCGCCAGGGAGGTATCCGAATGAGCACGGTTGATGAACTGCACGAGCGCTGGAGCCGGCAGGCGGACTATCGCGAGGCGTATGAGGAGTTGGGGCTGGAATACGCGGTGGCCCGGGCACTGATCGAGGCGCGTACGCGCGCCGGCTTCTCCCAGGCGGAGCGGGCCGCGCGGATGGAGACCACCAAGTCCGCAGTGGCCGGGATGGAGAGCGGCCGGACCCGGCCCTCGATGCGGACTCTGGAGAAGGTGGCCCGGGCGACGGGCACGCGGCTCCGGATTCACTTCGAACCTGCGTGATGCGGGCCGCGCGCGGTTGTTCGCGCCGGTGCGGTGGCGAGAATCATGCGGCGGCGGGAAGGGTCCGGCCGGCATCCGGGGTCTCAGACTCCCAGCTCCGGTCGCTCCACTCCCTCCGCCTCACGGCTCACCGACCCGAAGCAGACCCCCTATCGAGGACTACCAGTGCGTAAAAGTAGGTGTCTCCCAAACTGCGTAAAGGTTCATGTCTCTCGACATTCCCTCGGCAGACACCTCTACTGCGACATGTGCCGGGGCCGCGCGACGCCTTTTGTCGTGGTTCGACGACAACGCTAGAATGTCTCTGAACGACGACAAATCCTGTATGTCGCCGTTCAGCGACACTCCACGAGAGGCTTGCCCATGTTCGTTCGTTCCGCCCGCACGCTTGGAATGCTGCTGCGCGAGCAACGCCGGCGTCGGGGACTGACCCAGGCGCAGCTTGCCCGCCGGGCGGGAGTCAGCCGCCAGTGGCTCAGCGGCCTCGAACGGGGCCGCGAAGGCGCCGAACTCGGGCGCGTGCTCCGCACCCTCGCCTGCGCCGGCGTCATCCTGAAGTTCGAGGAGCCGCAACCCTCACCGCTCGACCCGACCGCGGTCGTCGAGGCCCATCGCTCGCCGCTTCCGGAATGACGGAACTCGCCGTCGTCGCCAACCGCCGCCTCCTCGGCGTCGTGACCCGTTCCCCGGACGGCGACCGCTCCTTCGCCTACGACCCCGACTGGCTCCGGGACCCGGACGCCTTCCCGCTGTCGCTTTCGCTTCCGCTGCGCCCCGGCCCGTTCCGCCGGTCCGTCCTCGAACCGTGGCTCGCCGGCCTGCTCCCCGACGACGAGACTGTCCTCCGAGCCTGGAGCGCACGCTTCCAGGTCTCACGCCGTAACGTCTTCGGTCTGCTCGCCGAGGTCGGGGAGGACTGCGCGGGCGCGGTCCAGCTCGTCCGGCCCGAGCGGCTCGACCGGGTGCTCCGCGCCGCGGCCCCGGAAGTCGGGTGGCTCACCCCCGAGGAGGTCGGGCAGCGTCTCGCCGAACTCCGACTGGACCCGGCGCTCGGCCGCCGTCCCGACGATCCCGGCCGGTTTTCCCTCGCGGGCGTCCAGCCGAAGACCGCGCTCCTCCTCGAGGACGTTCGCTGGGGGCTGCCCACGGGCGCGACGCCGACGACCCACATCCTGAAGCCGGAGAACGAGCACTTTCCGGGCCTGGTCGAGAACGAGCACCTCTGCCTGAAGCTCGCGGCCGCGGTCGGCCTTCCGGCCGCGGCGAGCCGCATCGCCCGGTTCGGCCACCAGCTCGCGCTGGTAGTGACCCGCTACGACCGCCGCCGCCTGGGCGACGAAAGGGTGCGACTTCATCAGGAGGATTTCTGCCAGGCGCTCGGGCTTCCCCCCGAGCGCAAGTACGAGAACGAGGGCGGCCCCCGGGTCGGCACGATGCTGGACGTCCTCCGCGGCGAGTCCGCGCTGCCGGAAGAGGACGTGCGCACCCTGTCGCGCGCGATGATGCTGAACTGGGTTCTCGGCGCCACCGACGCGCACGGCAAGAACTTCTCGCTGCTGATCGGCCCGGGAGGGCAGGTCCGACTCGCCCCCCTCTACGACATCGCGAGCTTCCTTCCCTACGCGGACGATCCGCGCCGGCTCAAGCTGTCGAACCGGATCGGCGGCAAGTACCGTCTCGACGACATCGGCCGGCGGCAGTGGGCGCGCTTCCGAACCGAGAACATGCTCTCCTGGGACACGGTGTCCGCGTGCCGGGAACTGGCCGGCCGTGTCCTCGACGCGCTCCCGGTCGTCGTGTCGGGGGCGCTGGAAGGGGCCGGGGACAACGGGGCCATCACGAAGCTCGCCAAGCGGCTCGCGAACCGCGCAGCGGCCGCCCGTCGCCGGCTGCGCGATCCCTGACGTTTCGCGGGCGGCGCGCCCCCGACAGGCGGTGGAGCAAACCTGCTCAAGAAGGGAACTGCGCTCGTCCGAGCACGAGCGCGGAGCGCGCCCTGTCGGGTAGCGCGTCGAGGCTTCGGTCGATACTCGAGGTCTCCGACACCGTGCCCGGCTCGCCCAACACCAACCCCGCCGAGGCCACCACATGAGCTCTCTCACCCCGGGGGGCCCAGTTTTAGATGTCGCTTGACAGCGGGAAGCTCACACCCGCCGGACCTCCGAGTGCGGGAAGCTGACGCCCACCGGACCCCCGAATGCGGGAAGCTGACGCCCTCCGGACCCCCGAGTGCGGGAAGCTGATCCCCACCGGCCCGCCGAGTGTGGGAAGCTGACTCCCGCCGGACCTCCGAATGCGGGAAGCTGACGCCCTCCGGATTTCCGAGTGCGGGAAGCTGACCCTCACCGGACCCCCGAGTGCGGGAAGCTGACCCTCACCGGATCCCCGAGTGCGGGAAGCTGACGCCCACCGGACCTCCGAATGCGGGAAGCTGACCCTCACCGGACCCCCGAATGCGGGAAGCTGACGCCCGCCGGACCCCCGAGTGCGGGAAGCTGACGCCCTCCGGGTGTCAAGCGACATCTGAAACTGGTCCACTGGCGACAGATAAAACTGGGCCACCCCCGCGAATGCGGGGAGCTGATGCTCACCGGCCCCCCGAATGCGGGGAGCTGACGCCCGCCGGCCCCGCGAATGCGGGGAGCTGACGCCCACCGGACTCGCGAATGCGGGGAGCTGACGCCCGCCGGACCTCCGAATGCGGGGAGCTGATCCTCACCGGCCTCGCGAATGCGGGGAGCTGACGCCCACCGGCCTCCCGAATGCGGGGAGCTGAACCCCGCCGGACCCGCGAATGCGGGGAGCTGACGCCCGCCGGACCTCCGAATGCGGGGAGCTGATCCTCACCGGCCTCGCGAATGCGGGGAGCTGACGCCCACCGGCCTCC
>JAJDUD010000069.1 GCA_022826825.1 Acidobacteriota bacterium
GGACGGCGCCGGATGCACCTGCCTCCGCCGCGCGCCGGGAATGGCCCGGACGGGTGAGGTTAACCGCTCGTGCCGGCATCGCGCGAGCGCATGGGGGCGGGCGCGTACGGCAAGGGCCATCAGGGCCACTTGCTCTCCCTCCCGGCCCACGCGCTCGCGGCGAGAGCCGGTGGTGCTCCGGGATCCGGTCAATCGCTGGAGGCGGCTGCTCTATACTGGGCTCCGATCGGCCGAATCGGAATCGAAAAGGGAAAATGAGCGCGGCCCTCCATCCCATTCCGAGCGAACCGCTCCACAGTCCGATACCGGCGGAGAGCATCGCGGTGTTCCTCCGCCTCCCGCCGGACCTGCATCTCACGGACGATCAGTTCTACGAGCTCTGTCGTCTCAACCGGGAGCTCCGCATCGAACGCACCGCTCAGGGAGGACTCGTGATCATGGCGCCAGCCGGAGGAGACACCAGCGACAGGAACGCGGAGATCACGATGCAGTTGCGGCTCTGGGCCAAGCGGGACGGAACGGGACGAACCTTCGATTCCTCGGGCGGTTTCCTGCTTCCGAACGGCGCGACCCGATCACCGGATGCCTCCTGGGTCAGTCACGACCGCCTGGCCGCCCTCACCGCCGAGGAGCGAGCGAAGTTCCTCCCCCTCTGCCCGGAGTTCGTCGTGGAGCTTCGCTCGCCGACGGACGGCGTGTCCGCGCTCCAGGACAAGATGCGCGAGTACATGGAGAACGGCGCACAGCTCGGCTGGCTGATCGACCCCTTGGGGGATCAGGTGTTCGTATACCGCTCCGGCGCGCCGGTCGAGCGCCTGGAAGCGCCGGACATCGTATCCGCCGACCCCGTGCTGCCCGGATTCCGCCTGGAGCTGGACGAGATCCTGTAGCCGTCAGGCTCGCCCCGGGTGCCGTGGCGGGCTCACCATACGGCCTTCGCCACGCGACCATCGACCCCAAGTGGCATGATCCGGCCCACGAAGCCCGCCGTGCTCGTTGACGGCAACAACGTGATGGGCTCACGCCCGGACGGCTGGTGGCGGAACCGCGCCGAGGCCGCGCACCGTCTTGTCGCCGAGCTCGCCCCACTCGCGCGGAGCCGCGGCGGCGCCTGGACGATCGTCTTCGATGGACCCGAGCCGCGCGGCCCGGCCCCGGCTCCTTCGCGCGATGACCTTGCCGTGGTGCACACCGGGCACAGCCGCCGGGACGGCGCCGACGACCGGATCGTGGAGCTGGTCGGGGCCCTTCCGGATCCCGCGGCGGCCCTGGTCTACACGTCCGACTCGGCGCTCCGTGACCGGGTGCGGGCATTGGGTGGCGAGGCAGCGGGTGCCCGGGCACTGCTGAAGGAGATCGCGGCGGTGGGCGATACGACGGATCGCGGCGCCGGTTGACGCCGGTCGACGCCGCTCGTGTCCGGATATGATGACCTCGAGCCTTGCGCCACCGAGTATCCTCGTGGCCCGAACCGCTTCGCGGCACGATGGTAAGGCAACCTGCATGGGCCGGAGATGACGCCAGGACTCGAGCGCGGGATCGTCGACCGGGACGGCTACGAGCGGAACGTCGCTCACTTGCGGGCGCTCGGCGTGGAGCTCCCCCGCATTGCGCAACTCGCCGACCCGCCGTCGCGCCTCGCGGCGAAGGCCGAGGAGATTGCCGGGCTCGATCCCGACCGTGCCGACGCCCGCAACCTCTTTCGCGTCCACTGGCACAACGGCGCGGACAGGACCTCGCTGGTCGAGGTCCCCGAGCACATCGTGCTGCCCGAAGCGCTGACCGGGGTGAGGGCGAAGATCGTCGTGGCGCTCGGAAACCGGTTCCCGATGATCGGCGCCCACAAGGTGCTCGCCGCATACGGCTGCCTCGTCCCGCGCCTCGTGTCCGGAGCGTTCGACGTGACGCGTCACCGCGCCGTCTGGCCCTCGACCGGCAACTACTGCCGCGGGGGCGTGGCGATCGCGCGGCTCCTCGGATGCCGGTCCATCGCGGTCCTGCCCGAGGGCATGAGCCGGGAGCGTTTCCGCTGGCTCGAGGAGTGGGTGGTCGATCCGGGCGACATCCACCGTACGCCGGGCACGGAAAGCAACGTCAAGGAGATCTACGACGCCTGCCATGTCCTGGCCGGGGACGAACGGAACCTCATCCTCAATCAGTTCTCGGAGTACGGGAACTACATCGTGCATCGGGCCGTCACCGGTCCGGCGCTCGAACGGATCTTCGCGGTGCACGGCGAGGGGGGAAGCAAGACGGCGCGCGCGTTCGTGTGCGCCTCGGGGTCGGCCGGAACGCTCGCCGCGGGCGACCATCTCAAGCGCTCGCTCGGAACCCGGACTTGCGTCGTCGAAGCGCTGGAATGCCCGACGCTTCTCTACAACGGTTATGGCGAGCACAACATCCAGGGCATCGGCGACAAGCACGTGCCGCTCATTCACAACGTCATGGGCACCGATTTCGTGATCGGGGTCTCTGACCGGGCGAGCGATGCGCTGGGCGTCGTCTTCAACACGGTCGCCGGCAGGGCCTATCTCTCGCGGCACCGGCACGTTGGCCAGCAGAGCCTCGCGGCCCTCGGCGATCTCGGTCTTTCGTCGATTGCCAACGTTCTCGGCGCCATCAAGTACGCGAAGTACATGGCGCTCGGTCCCGACGACATCGTGCTGACGGTGGCGACGGACGGAGCCGAGATGTATCACTCGGAGATCGAGATTGCCCGGGCGAACCGGTTCTCGGGAGTATTCTCCGAGGTCGATGCGGCGCAGGCCTTTGGTCAGCATCTCCTCGGTGCGGCGACGGACCATGTCAGCGAACTGACGCGCTTCGACCGCGAACGGATCTTCAACCTCGGGTACTACACCTGGGTCGAGCAGCAGGGTACGCGCCTTGCGGACTTCGACGAGCGGCGCGACCAGCGGTTCTGGGACGGGCTGATGGACCTGGTGCCGATCTGGGACGCCATGACCGAAGACCTGAACGCCGCCATGGGTTGATCCGCTCCCGAAGCCGGTCCTCCTCTTCGCCGAATGCCGTGGGCGAACCGGCGTCGATCGGGAAAGGCTACGACGCCGAACACGATCGCGAAGAGCGGGTCGACGAAGATGGTCACCCCCAACCGCCTCGCGCAGGTTGTGGGTGATGTAGACGGCTCGGCGCATGCTCCAGCCCGGCGACAGCTCGCCCGGCGAGAAGACGAGGTTCGTGCGTAATCGGTGTGTTCCTGGTGTTCAAGATGGCTACTGAACATCAGACAGGCCGTCAAGGTGTATTCCGCCGTCTGACGGTGGAATGCGGCCGGCAGCGCTTGACACCAGGCGCCTCGACCGGGACGGTACCGCCCATGGGTGCGGGCGGTTCGGAAACGCGGGCGGTCCTGTCGGCCGAAGACGCCGCTTTCGCGTTCGGTGCAATCCTCGACGCTCTCTCGCACGCGGTCTCCCCGGCGCTGATCGACGCCGTCGGTTGGGATGGCCTGCGCGATACGGTTCGGGGACTGCCCGTCGACCCCGGCACCGGTTTCGGTTTCGAGCTTCGGCTCGGCGAGTCGGCGGCCAGCGCGGACGTGTTCGTCATGCTGCCGCGCACGGGCGCGCTCGCGGAGCACTTCATCCGGCACGGCGAATGGGCGGGCGAATTCGGCGATCGTCTTGCCGCGATCGAAACCGGCGCGCCCTGGTCCGGGATCCTCGCGGTCGAGTATGACGTTGCGGCCGGCCCGCGCGGCGCGCCGCCCGGACTGTTCGTGAGGATCCGGTCCGATCCGGACGGGACCGGCGCGGCGGAATTCCCCGCCGCGGAGACGGTGGCGAAATGGCTCACGGGCGCGGTCGGCTGGCGGCTGGAAGACCGGGAACGCCGGGCGCTCACCCGGACGTTCGACGCAATGTCGGCGGCCGGCGTCGCGGTCGACTGTCTCGGGATCATGCCGGGCCGGCCGGCGCGGGCGTACAAGGTCAACAGCCGGTCATTGGAGCCCGCGCGCGCATTGCCGGTTCTGGAAAAGCTGGGATGGAACGGGCCGGTCGGTGCAGTCACCGCCTTCCTGTCCGCGTTCGAGGGGGCGTTCCGCACGCTCCGGATCGCGGTCGGCGTGACCGCCGAGGGCGTCCTGCCGCGCGTCGGGCTGGAGCTGTTCCAGGGCCAGGCGGGGTCGTTCCGCCACCCGGGCGCGGGACCGTGGGGCCCCTTTCTCGCCCGGCTGTGCGAACACGGGCTGTGCCGGCCGGAGAAGAGGGACGGGCTGATGGCCTGGCCGGGACGCGAGCTCGTATTCTGCGGGCGGAAGACGTTCGGCCTGTTGACCGGCGTCGCCCACATCAAGGTTTCCTTCGAGGCGCGGGACGGCGGGACCGTCGTCGAAGCCAAGGCCTACCCGGTCGCCGGCTATCTCCCCTTCGACGCCATCGAAGCGCGCATCGCCGCGCGGTGACGGCCCGGCGCGGGGCTCACGACATCTGCCGGCGCACCAGCTCGCGGAACGGACCGTCCGTATCGGCGAGCTCGTCGAACCGCCCAACCTGGACGACCCTTCCGGCCTCGAGCACATGGATCCGGTGCGCCTCGCGGATCGTCGATATCCGGTGGGCGATGACGACCCGGGTGGCGGTCGAGTTGCGGATCCCCTCCATCAGGGCCGCCTGGTTCTTGCGGTCCAGCCAGTTGGTGGCCTCGTCGAGAAAGAGGATGCGCGGGTCGCGGACCAGCGCCTGGGCGATGCGGATGCGCTGGCTCTGCCCGCCGGACACGACGGCCGCGCGCTCGCCCATGCTGGTGTGCATCCTCATCGGCATCGCCGCGATATCGCGGTCCACCGTCGCATTGCGGGCGGCGCGCCAGGCGTCGTCCGCGGTCAGCGACTGGTCCAGGCTGATGATGTTGTTGAGAACGGTGCCGATCTGCGTCCCCCCGTCCTGGAGAACCGCGCCGACCTGCCGGCGCACGGCGACCGGGTCGAGATGGGCGAGATCGCGCTCGTCGTAGTAGACGGCGCCGCCGGTCGGCGTCTCGAGGCCGAGCGCGAGGCGGACCAGCGTGCTCTTGCCGGCGCCGGACTCGCCGACGATGGCAACGAATTCGCCCGGCCGGGCCTCGATGGAGACCCGGTCCAGAACCGGCGGGCCGTGTTCGCCATAGCGGAAGCTCACGGATTCGAAGCGAAGTGCGCCGGCGAGCACGGGCGGCGGACCCGGCTTCGGCCGGGCGTCGGGCGTGGCGGCGAGAATGGGCCGGACCTGTTCGCAGGCCGGCCCGACCGAAGCAATGGCCTCGAACGCCGCGCCGAGCGCGACGACGGAGGCGTAGAAAATCATCGAAGCGACATAGGCGACGAGGAAGTCGCCGACCTCGAGCGCGCCCTCTTCCCGCACGGCGGCAACCGCGAACAGGGCCGCCGCCGCGGCCAGGGGCACGGCGGCGCTGAACGCCTTCAGATGCTCGTTCAGCACGCCGATGCGGATCTCGGCCTGTTTCTGCTTCCGGTAGCGCCGGGCCCAGGACGCCCGGGCCGATCCTTCCGCTCCGGCGGCCTGCAGCTTGCGGACGCAGTCGATGAGCTGCGACAGGTGTCCGGCGAGCCGGCGCTCCTCGCGAAGCCGGAGCCGATGCGGGGCCATCTGGGCTGCCCCGAAGGCGACCGTCACCGCCAGCGCGGCGATGCCGATGCCCAGGGTCACCCAGCCGAGCGCGGCGTCGCTCAGGAACACGAGGACGATCGACGGAACGAGAAACAGGATGGACAGCACCGCGGTCCCGGTGGCACCGGAGAGCCGGTCGCGCAGCGCCTGGAAAGCCAGCGCCCGCATGGATATCTCTCCGGAGCTGTATTGGCGGTAGAACCGGGTGGGCAGCCGCAGCAGACGATCCCAGAGCGCGGCGGTCGCACGGGCGGCGAGCCGGCCCTCGATGCGCATGATCGCCGTGCCGCGCAGCACATGGACCAGCCCCGCCGCGAGCGCGAGCAGGACCAGCAGCAGCGCGAGCTGGAGGAGCGCGCCGCCGTCGCCCGACGGGAGCACCCGGTCGACCAGCACGCCGATGCCGGCCGCCGGCGCCAGAGCCAGAGCACCGGCCGCCAGGCCGGCCGCGACGACCCGGGCGAAGTCCGCGCCGAACCGGCCGGCGGCGCCCGCCAGCAGCGTCCTCATGCCGATGGCCCGGTCGTCGGGCAACGGCCGGTAGAGGACATAGCCGTCCGTCGCAAGCGTGGCGGCGTCCGACCGGCCGACCCGCGAGGAGGCGCCGGTTCTCGGGTCGAGCAGCCGGTACCGGCCCATGGCCCCGGGCAGGAGCGCGACGGGCCTTCCGCCGTCGCGCCGGAAGGCCAGAATCGCGCCGCTGTCGCCGCGCCACCAGCGTTCCTCGGGCAACAGGCGCACCCGCCGGGCCCGCAGGCCCGATGCGTGCAGCAGGCCGGCGAGGTCCGGCGGCTCGTCCGCACGGCCGCCCGGCTCGTGGATGGCGATGCCGTCATGGCGTCCGACCGCACGCAGCGCCGCGATCAGCGCCCCGCCGCCGGAGGCGGCGGGGCGGGACGGCGCGAGGAGCGCGAACAGATCCTCCCGCGCCTCGTCCTCGTCGCGCCGGCGCCACCTCGAACGTTCGATCTGAAGACCGGCCTGGTCGGCCAGCAGCATCCGGCGATTGAACGTCTGCGCCGCGAACGCCAGGCGGTGGAAGCCCGGCAGGGCCCGGGACAGCAGCGTTTCGGCGCCGAGCGTCCGTGAAGACCGGACCGTCAAGTCGGCGCGGCCGTGAAGCTCGGCCCAGCCATCCGGCGCGACCGGCACGAGCTCTCCCTCTTCCGGATCCTCGGTGCCGAAGAGGGCCGCCGGCGCGCCCTCGATCCAGACCACGCCTTCGGCGCTCGTCATGACGCCGCCGGCCTCGGTCACCGTCCCCTCGCCCAGCCGCATGTCGGCCCGCGGACGAACTTCTATCTCGGCGGCGATCGCGGCGATGATGCCGGCGATCCAATGGTCGGCGTCTTCGGCGAAGATGCGCCGCCAACCGTCGGCGTCGCGGTCCGCGCCCGCGATGAGATCGGAGGCCGGTATCCGCCGCAGGACGGTGTCCGGCAGGCCCTTGGCCGCAAGCCGCAATTCCTCGGCGCTGGCGGCACCGAAGGCGAGGCGGCCGGCTTCCAGTCGCAGCACATGGCGAAACGGCGCCTCCTCCAGGCCGTCGTGGAGGCCGACGAGGAACACGTCGAGGGCGCCGCGCTCGACGAACCACAGGCTTCGGGGATCGTCGAGCGGCAGGAAACGGTTGCCGGCGGCGACCGCCTCGCCCAGTGACGCGGCCGTTTCCGCAAGGCGCCGGCGATCCGGATCGACGGCCGGCAGGCCGCCCCCCGGCTCCGGCCGGCCCTCGCGGTCAGGAGGCATGAGCCAGCTCCGCGTAGAGACCGTCTTCGACGGCGATCAGATCGTCGTGGGTGCCGTCCTGGACCACGCGCCCGCGGTCGATCACGACGACCCGGTCGCTGTCGCGGATCGTGCTCAGGCGGTGGGCGACGACCAGGCACGAGCAGCCGCGACGGCGCAGGGCGTCGTCGATCCGGTTCTCGGTGATCGCGTCGAGCGCCGCCGTGGCCTCGTCGAGAATCAGCAGCGAGGGGCCGGGGACCAACGCGCGGGCGATCTCCAGCCGCTGGCGCTGGCCGCCGCTGAAATTGCGCCCGCCTTCCTCGACTTCGGCGTCGTAGCCGTGGGTCCGGGCCATGATTTCGTCATGGATCGCCGCGTCCCGGGCCGCCGCGATGAGTTGCGCGTCGGGGACGGCCGGATTCCACAGGGTGAGATTGTCGCGCAACGAGCCCTCGATCAGCGCCGTATCCTGGGCCACGACCGAAATCGAATCGTTGAGCACGTCGCGCGGGATCTCGTCGCGGCGCATCCCGTCGAACAGAATCTCGCCCGACCAGGGCTGGTGGATCCCCGCCGCCAGCAGCGACAGGGTGGACTTGCCCGATCCGCTTGGCCCGACGATGGCGATGCGCTGACCGGGCTCGATGACGAGGTTGAATCCTTCGATCAATGGCGACCGCCCGCGCCTGAACCCGAAGGCGACGTTGCGCATCTCGAGCCGTCCGCGCAGCCGCAGCCGCCCGCCGACGGTCGCAAGCCGCGGCGCGGCGGCCGGTCGCGCGTCGCTCCGGGCGGCCGGGGCGTCGAGCACCTCCTCGAGCCGCGCCAGCTCCGCGTCCAGCGTGCGCAACCGTTCGGCGAACTGCACGAACCGCCGATCGGCTGGAGGAAACCCCAGGCCAGCATGTAGAACGCCATCAGGCTGCCCAGCGCCATCTCGGCGTTCATCATCCGCCAACCGCCGATCCCGAGCACCGCCGCGCCGGCGAGCGCGGTGAACAGGACCGGGACGGCTTCGGTGATGTGACCGAGCTCCTCGAACCTCTGGCGGGCGTTCAGCTCGCGCGCCTGGTGGCCGCCCCAGCGGGAGAAGAAATCGTCCTCGGACGCGGTTGCCCGCAGCGTCTCGACGTTGCGCATTCCGGCGAGGCCAACGCCGATCCACAGGCCCTGCTCGCGGTGCAGCCGGTGACTCTCGTCGGTCCGGTAGCGGCTGGCGAAGCGCGCCGCGGCCGCGCACGCCGCCGCGATGAGCATCACCACGGCCGCGAGCCCCGCATCGTAGACGAACATCAGCGACAGGAAGGCGAGACTCATCGCCAGATCGACGGTCACGCCCACGAGCTGAAGGACGCCGGCGGCGACGACCTGCTCGACCGACTGCACCCGCGACAGCAGATCTCCGGCCATGCGCCGGGCGAAGAACTCGGCCGATCGGCTCAACAGGCGGCCGACGAAGCGGTCCGCCTGGCGGACGGCGACGGCGATCGCCAGGCGGCGCAGCGCCCGCTGGCGGAGCCAGGTGAGGACATGAACGGCAACGGCGGCCGCGGCCATCGCGCCGATCAACGCGACGCTCCAGTCGTCCCGTCCGCTTCCGAGGACATCATCGACGAACAGCCCGAGCAGCACCGGAGCCGCGATGCCCGGCGCCGCGAGCAGCAACCCGGCGAGGAGCGAGAACAGGAGCGACGATCGGAAGCCGCTCACCCAGGGCCACAGCCGGCGCAGCACCCCCGGCGGCGGAGCCTTGCGGCGAAACGACTCGGCGGGCTCGAGCTCCAGGGCCACGCCGGTGAAGGCGCGGTCGAAGCCATCTTCGCCGATCACGCGCCGACCGCGGCCGGGATCGTTGATGAAGTAGCGTCCCTTTCCGATCCCCTCCAGCACCACGAAGTGCCGGAATTCCCAGAACAGTATGGCCGGCAGAGACAGGCCGGGGAGGTCTCCGATCTCCTGCCTCCAGCCCGTCGTCTCGAGCCCGTACCGCCGCGCCGCGCGCGCGACGTCGGCCGCCGAACAGCCGTCGCGGCTGACGGCGCACGCCTCGCGCATCTCCTCCAGCGACACCCAGCATCCGAAATGGCGGAGCACCGAGGCGAGACAGGCGGCGCCGCATTCGGTCGCCTCGATCTGAAGCACCAGAGGCGTGCGCACGCGGCCCGTGAACAGGCGCCGCAACCGATCGCTCAGGCCGTGAGCGCAAGCGGACATCGGTGAACCATGCGCGCTACGGCCGGAGCAGCAGGCCGAATGGAGAGGTGCGCTCGAGGACGATCTCGATTCGGCAGGGCGTTCCATCCTCGAGGCTTCCCGCCAACGCGCGCCCGGCGGGGCTCGCGAGGTCCGGAGGGTCCGCGAACGTGAGCCGGAGAAAATGGCCCCGGCCCTCGGCTGCGGCGCTCGGCTGCATGCGCACGAGCCAGCCCGGAGGGTCTGCGGCGCGCGGTGCGACGGCGGTGAGACCGACCGCAAAGGAGCGGAGCGCCTCCGGCGACTCCACGGTCACGCGGCCCGCCATGCCGGGGGCGAGCCGCCACGAATCCCGGCGTGGAACGAAAGCGACGGCGTCGAGCCGCCGGGCGTCTCCGAACACGACATCGGCGACCGGGGCGCCGGCCCGGATCGCCCTCCCGGGCGCGACATGGACCGCGGCGACCACCCCGGCGCCGGGGCTCGCGATTTCGATGCCTTCCCGGAGCGCCGCCCGCTCGGCCCCGAAGGCGGCGATGCGGGCGATCGGCTGGCCCGCGGCCACCCGTTCTCCCGCCTGCGCCAACACCTCGACGACCGCGCCCGAAACGCTGGACGGCACCGTGCGCCGTTCCCCGGACAGGACCAGCACGCCGTCCGAGCGTACCGTTCGTTCCACGCTGCCGAACGCGCCCCAGGCAACGATTGCCGCGAGGACCAGTCCCAGGCATGCGAGAACCGCCCATTCGCGAGGAGCGGTCAGTTGCGCGCGGTCGTCCAGCGGCTCGGGCTCCGCGTTGCGGGCAAGCGCGCTCTCACGAAACGGGCCGTCGCCTGGTCCGGCCAGGGGCCTCTCCCTCGATCACGAGACGGGGCGAAGCGCGCAGGCAATGTAGCCTTTTGCCCGCGCGGTACGGTCCTTGAACGCGGGGCCGCCGCGGCCGCCCCCCGCGGGAACCGTGAGCTTGACGTGGTGGAGTCCGCAATGAAGCTCCCACACTCCGGCGGGCGAGTAGATCCGCTCGCTGCGGGTGACGCGGCCGAGCCCGACCGCCTTCGCGGGCAGGCACCAGCCCCGGCGCGTCATCATGTCGAGCGCCTCGCGCCAGCCGCCCCCGACCTGCCCCGGCCGGGACAGTTCCAGGCCAAGTCCGGGCGCCACGCGGTCTTCGGCCATATCGAGGGCGAAAACGTGGTTCTCCACGCCCCTGGCGCGGAACGCCGAGACAATTCCTTCAACCGCCGCCGTATCGCCGGACCAATCGAGCCGGGACAGGAACGCCGTGCCGGCGTCGCCCAGGGCGCGAACCAGCAACCGCACCACCCGCTTCTTCCGTTCCGGGAACACGCCGGCCCAGCGCACCGCGGCGCACCGCGGCAGGGCGGCGAGGATGCGCTCGATCCCGCGCCGTTCGGACTTGTCTTCATTCCGGCCCGCGGCGAGCGCGAGCGCCGCGGTCAACAGCCCGGGGGCCGCGTACCCGCTCTCCGCGGCGCTGCAAAGAAAGACGCCCGGCGCCGGAAAGTCCTTCCGCCCGGCGATGTCGTACTCCAGCGCCACCAGGCCGACGGTCGCCCCCAGCGCGGAGCCCGGCCGCTGCCATTCGGACAGGAAACGGGCAAGCGCGACCGCCTTCGGGCCACCGGCCGCGGCGTCCCGGACGAGCGCCCCGGCGAAGGGCGTGTTCCTGGGGACGGAGAGCAGCAAATCCGCCGATGCCTCCGGATCGTCGAGGCGGCACTCGAACCCGAACATCGCGCCGGCGGCCGATGACGGCAACCGCCCGGCCCGCGCGGCCAGCCGTTCCCAGCCGCGATCGTCGACCAACCCCTCGGGCAGCACGCAGCGGACCAGGCCGACGATATCGGCGAAACTCGCCGCATCCTCGTCGTGGGACGATGCGCCGGGGCCGGAGGTGAGCCGGGCCCCGGCCATCCCGGCCCGCCTGCGCAAAGGGCGCCCCGGCTCGGGTCGCAGCGCGGAAACGCGGGCGGCAGCCGGTTCCGGAAGCGCAATCAGTAGTAGCCGCCGGAACCGGAAGCGGCCTCAAGCTCGGCGTCGGTGAGCTTCTTGGAACGCGGCAACACGATGTGGGCGGTCGTCGCGTCCTCCTCGTGGACGCACAGTTTCAGGGTCTCCGGCAAGACGATGCCGTAATCGTCGCGCAGGGCCGCCTTGGCGTCCCCGAGCAGCCGTGCGCGGAACTCGTCGTCTTCGGTCGCCTGCGCGATGAGCTGCTCGCGGAGCTGGGACGCGGTCATTGCCCCCTGGCTGGTCTCGAGCGTTCTGGCCATTTGTATCCTCCGCCGCAGAGTGCATACCAGAATGTGTCATGGTGCCAGAGTCTCCGACTTTCGCAAAGCCGAGTTCCGACCGTCCCTCGACGTTCTCCGGCGCCCCTCCGGGTCCGGAGAGCCGGACATGATTTGTCCGCCGCCCGCCGGCGGGTTACCGTTTCCGGCGGTGAATGGCCCGGCGAACCCCGATGCGGAGGACCGGATGCCGGAACAAGGTGCGACGCGGTTCGAGGAGATGCTCGCCGCGCACGCGAACATGCTGCGCGGCTCGCGGTATGCCGACTACTTTGCCGATCCGTACCGGTTCTTCTCCTGGGCCAGGGCCGAGGCGCCCGTTCTGCACATTCACGAAATCGACGCGTGGGCGGTCTCGCGTTTCGACGATATCCGCGCGATCTTCCGGGATCCGGAAACATTCTCTTCAGCCAATGTCCGCGAGCCCCCCGTGCCGCTCTGCCCCAGGGCGATGGAGATCTACCGCTCCGCCGGCGTGCGGGTGGAGCCCGCGCTGATCGACGAGGATGCCTCCGCCCACCGCCGCAGTCGGCGGCTCTTCGGCAAGGGTCTGGCCGCGCGCATCGTGCAACGATACGAGCCGAAAATCCGCACGATCGTTTCGCGCCTCCTCGACAGCTTCGTCGATGAGGGCCGGGCGGACCTTCTCATCCGGTTCCTCCAACCGGTGGCGAGCCGGATGACGTTCCACCTCCTTGGTGGCGACGACGACGATTTCGACCTCGCCGACTGGCCGGGCGGAATACGGCGGGTCGAAATCCTGGGAGCTCCATCCGAGGCGGCCCAGATCTCCCTGGTGAACATGGTCGTCCGGATATGGTCGTTCGGCGGCAGGCTGATGGAAGCCGCCATCGAGAAACCCGGCGACAGCTATCTCGGCGATATCGTCCGGACGCGCCGGGCAGACCCGTCGCTGTTCACGGACAACTATCTCCACAATGTCGTGGCCGTGCTCCAGATTGCGGGGTCGGACACCCAGAGCCACTCGCTGGCGCACGGCATCCGCGCCATGCTCGCGGACGGGGAGACATGGGCGCGCCTTTGCACCGACCCCGGTCTCATCCCCAACGCGGTCGAGGAGATCCTGCGCCTGTGCACCCCCACGCTGATGTTCCCGCGGCTCGCGACCCGGGACGTCGAGGTCGCCGGGCGGCAGATTCCTGCCGGCGCCCGGGTCCTGCTGCTGCTCGCCTCCGGCAACCGCGACGAGACCATGTTCCCGGATGCCGAGACGATGGACATCGACCGCGAGAATGCGCGGGAGCACCTCACGTTCGGCCATGGCGCGCACTTCTGCCTGGGGGCGCCGCTCGCCCGGCTCGAGATGAAGATCATCCTGGAGGAGCTCACCCGCCGCCTTCCCGATATGCGGTTGGCGGACGGCGGCCCGCCGGAGGTTTTCCGAACCTTCAGCTTCCGCGGGCTGAAGCACCTGACGGTCGAATGGGGCTGACGGGAACGATGCCGAAGGGAGGTGCGACGCGGTTCGACGAGCTGATCGCCATGCACGCCAGCACTTCGCGCGATTTGCCGCTGGCCGGGTACTTTGCCGACCCCTATCGCTTCTTCGCCTGGGCCAGGGCCGAGGCGCCGGTTCTGCATGTTCCCGAGACCGACTGGTGGACGGTCGCCCGGTACCGCGATATCCGCGCGGTTTTCCGAGACCAGGAAACCTTCTCTTCGGCCAATGTCCGCCAACCTCCGGTGCCGCTTTGCCCCAGGGCGATGGAAGTCTACCGGTCGGCCGGCGTGCGGCTGGAGCCCACCCTGGCGGACGAGGAGCCGATCACCCACCGCCGGAACCGGCGCATCTTCGGCCGCGGCCTTTCCGCGCGCAGCGTCGCGCGGTACGAACCGAAGATCCGCGCGATCGTTTCGCGCCAGATCGACGGCTTCATCGGGGACGGACAGGCCGACCTCGTCGCCCGGTTCCTGCAGCCGGCCGCGGCCCGGATGACCTTCCATCTTCTCGGCGGCGACGACGAGGAGTTCGACCTCGCCGACTGGCCGGGGGGAATGCGGCGGGTCGAAATCCTGGGAGCCGCGACCGAAGCCGCGCAGATCTCCCTGGTGGAAATGGTCGCCCGGCTGTGGTCGTTCAGCGGCAAGCTGGCCCGGGCCGCCATCGAGAATCCCGGCGACAACTATCTCGGCGACGCGGTGCGCATGCGCCGGGCGGACCCGTCCCTGTTCACGGACAACTATCTCCACAACATCGCGTTCCTGCTGCAGACCGCGGGGGCGGACAACCAGAGCCACACGCTGGCCCACGGCATCCGGGCCATGCTGGCGGAGGGGGCGACCTGGCGGCGGCTGTGCGCCGACCCCGGCCTCATCCCCAACGCGGTCGAGGAGATGCTGCGCCTCGGCACCCCCCTGCTGGCGTTCCCCCGGCTCGCGACCCGAGACGCCGAAATCGGCGGGCGACAGGTTCCCGCCGGGGCCTGGATCATGCTGCTTCTCGCCTCCGGCAACCGCGACGAGACCGTGTTCCCGGACGGCGAGACGATGGACATCGAGCGCGAGAATGCGCGGGACCATCTCTCGTTCGGCCACGGCGCGCATTTCTGCCTCGGGGCGCCGCTCACCCGGCTCGAAATGAAGATCGCCCTGGAGGAATTGACCCGCCGCCTGCCCGGCATGCGGCTGGCGGGCGGCGGCCCGCCAGACATCTTCCGGACCTTCACGTTCCGCGGGCTGAAGCATCTGACGGTCGAATGGGACTGACCGCGACCCTCCGGCGCGGTGCGGTGCACGGCCATGGGAGACCTCGGCGGCCGGCCGGTTCCGGACGGAGTGCCGAGTTGCGGCCAACTTCCGTCAGGGGGAGCGGGAATGGACGCTGACGGAACGGCTTCATCGGCCGGGACGGAAACGCGGAGGTCGGTTGCCGAGCTGTACGCCGCGCTGACCGACCTCGTGCCGAAAGGACGCGCGGAACCGCTGCATCTTCATCGCGGCCTCTGGGGGCCGGATACGAAGACCAAGCGGGAAGGTCTGGAGCGTGCCACCGCCGTTCTGACGCAGGGATGCCGTCTCGGTCCGGGACGGCACGTGCTGGACGCCGGCTGCGGCGTGGGCGGCACGGCGATCGCCCTGGCGGAGACGCATGGCGTCCGGGTCACCGGATTGACGAACTGCAGGCCCCATGTCGCATTGGCCGCGCGATGCGCGCAAGAACGCGGGGTCGGCCACCTGGTCGAGTTCCACTACGGGGACTTCATGGATCTGCCGTTCCCGGACGCTTGTTTCGACGCGGTCCTGAACCAGGAATCCTTCTGCCATGCGATCGACAAGCGCGCCTATCTCCGGGGCGTCTACCGGGTGCTCAAGCCCGGCGGGCGCTGGCAGGCCCTCGACGGTGCTTTTCTCAGTGGCGCGCCGCTGTCCGGCGAGCAGCGGGCGCTCGTCGACGCCGTGGAGCGAGACTGGCGCCTCGCGCGGATGGGTCCGTGGCACGATGCACTCGCGGCGCTTGAAGATGCGGGTTTCGAGGGAATCGAGGAGCGGGACCTCTCCGCCGAGGCGATCCCGCCGACGGAGGAAATCCGCCGGACGTATCTCGCGATCTCGTTCCTGAACCCGAATCTCGGCGAGACCAATCCGAGCTTCCAGGAGTTCATGGACGCGTCCGCCCGCTACGCCGCCGGACTGTCGAAAGGCCTTTTCACCTACCGCTTCCTTTCCGGAACGCGGCCGACTCGATGACCACTCCCCGGGCGGCAATGAGAGCCGGTGCGGCTTCGGAACACGCCGGTCGCTGGAGCTGACCACTCTATACTGGGTTTCATCGGACAGACCGGGATCGAAGGGGAACATGAGCGTGGCCCTCCAGCCCATTCCGAGCCAACCGCTCCATGGCCCGATGTCGGCGGAGAGCACCGCGGTGCTTCTCCGCCTCCCGCCGGGCCTGCATCTCACGGACGATCAATTCTTCGAGTTCTGTCAGATCAATCGGGAGCTGCGTATCGAACGCACCGCTCAGGGAGAGCTATGGATCATGGCGCCAGCAGGGTGGGACTCCAGCCGGAAGAACGCGGAGATCACGATGCAACTGGGACTCTGGGCCAAGCGGGACGGTACGGGCGTGGCGGTCGATTCTTCGGCGGGCTACCTGTTACCGAACGGTGCGGTCCTCGCACCCGATGCCTCCTGGGTCAGTCACGACCGCCTGGCCGCCCTCACCGACGAGGAACGAGCGAAGTTCCTGCCCCTTTGCCCGGATTTCGTCGTCGAACTGCGCTCCCCGACGGACAGCCTGTCCGCGCTCCAGGACAAGATGCGCGAGTACGTGGAGAACGGCGCGCAGCTCGGCTGGCTGATCGATCCCCTGGGCGGCCAAGTGTTCGTATACCGCCCCGGCGCACCGGCCGAGCGCCTGGAAGAGCCGGACAGCGTATCCGCCGACCCCGTGCTGCCCGGATTCCGCCTGGAGCTGGACGAGGTCCTGTAGCCACCAAACTCGCCTTGCGTGTCGTGAAGGGATCACCATGGCAGGCAGGAGGTGGTCCTGAATTACGCGATGCGCGCATGACTTCGGGCACCCACTCAGCGGGAGCCTGGCTGCCTTGGTGTGCGTGAGCGCGTTGTCCCGCACCGTGCGCCGCACGACATCAACGAGCGCAAGACCGAGCCGGCGGCGTTCGGACATGCGAAGCGGTGGCGCCGGACCTCGGGAAGGAGGGCGACGTCAGTCCGTTTCGCGTCCGCGACGCGACTCGATCCGGATCAGGGCCGATGGAGCTCCGGCAGGGCACGGCTGAAGGTCCGGCGCCCGCGCTTGAAGCCGATGAGCGGCAGCGCAATCGTCGCCACCGCCTCGGCGGCGGAACGCGCGTTCCACACCACGAGATCCGCCGGGCGGCCCACCGCGATGCCGTAGTCCTCGCATCGGATGAGCCGCGCCGACCGCCGGGTCAACATCTCGAAGCACTCCGCAAGCTCGTCCTCGTTGCCGCGCTGCACGACGTTGGCGTAGAGGTTCGCGATGCGGATGAGCGAGCAGTCGCCGTAGGGCGTGAACGGGTTCAGCACGTTGTTGGTGGAGAGCGAGCAGTTCGCACCGTGCGCGACGAGCGCGTTCGCGTCCGCGACGCCACGCACCACCGCATGGTCCTGGTGCCGGCCGGTCACGAAGAGATCGGTCGCGGGCAGCACCGTCACCGCGACCCCGGCCGAGGCGAGACGCTCCCCGAGCGTCCGCAACCGGTCGGGCGGCAACAGCGAGTACTTCGTTCCGTGCCCCACCGCGACCCGCCCGCCGTATCCGTGGCGTTCGGTCAGCTCGCAGACGAGGTCGATGTCCATTTCGTCGGCACTGGGCCCGACGTCGAGATGGATGTCCACGTCCCGGTCGAACTCGAGCGCGAGCTCGAAGATGCGCCGGATCTGACCGGCGGCGTCCGGGTCGTACCCGGGTGCGCCGCCCACGACGGAGGCACCCCGATCGAGTGCCGCGACGACGTTCCGGTCGGTCTCCGGCACGTTGGTCCAGCCTTCCTGCGCGAAGACGCAAAGCTCGAGATCGACTGCCCAGGCATAGTCGGCCGCGAGCTGTCGGAGCGCTTCGAAGGACCGAAGCCCGACGTTCGGGTCCACCTCCACGTGGGTTCGGACATGCGTCGTGCCGTTGAGGATGCACTGCTCCAGAGTCGCGGCGGCCCGGGCGTACACGTCCTCGACGGTGAACCCGGGCTTGACCGCGGACACCCGCTCCATGTGGTCGCGGGCGCGCCCCGCGGCGGGTGTGCAACGGTCCACGATGCGCGACTTGTCGAGGTGGATGTGGGTCTCGACGAGGCCGGGCGAGACCAGCTTCCCGCCGAGGTCGACGGAGTCGGCGGCAGCGGCGGCGGCGGCGGCGGCGGAACGGAGGTTCGGCTCCACGGCGACAATCGTCCCGCCCGCGATTCCGATGTCCACGAGCGGCGCATCGGCGCCCGCACCCGCAATGCGGGCCCCCCGAAGCACGGTGTCCAACATCTTCGCGAACGTTGCGCCGGGGCCGTCAGTTCGCGATGCCGAGGAACAGCGCGAGGGCTCGGTTGACGGCCAGCATGTCGGCGTCGTCGAAGCGTCCGAAGACGTCGCCGAACCGGCGCGTGCTGGCCGAAAAGGTCTGGTCGACCATCACGAATGAGCGTGTGCGAAGGCCGTTCGTCTCGGAGGGCTCGATCGGTACGCGGAAGATCGGGATGTCGAGCGAGGCGCTGGTCAGCGGCGCGATGGTGGCGGTCGAGGTGAGGTTCGCGAAGAGGTCCGACTGGATGACGAGAGCGGAGCGAGGCTTGCCGTGCTCGCCCTGGAGCGCGACGGTGACGAGGTCGCCTCGGTTCATTCGCGGTGTCCGGCCTCGAGGGCGTCGAGGTGTTCGGCGATGTCCGCCGCGGCCGCCTCCTCGAACCGGCCGAGTTCCGGATCGGTGCGATATGCGGCATCGGCGAGCGCGGCTTGGCGGGCGCACTCGTCGGCAAAGCCCGGCGCGCGGGTGTCGGGGACCCAGATCTGGATGGGCCGCAGCCCTTGCGCTCTGAGGGCGGCTCGACGCTTCGCGACGCGCTGTGCGCCGGTGGATGGGGCAGCCATGACCTGTCTCCCGGTGGACCGTTGCGCTACATGTAACGCATTCGATCATTGGATGGAAGAGCTTCAGGCCGTCACGTGAGAAGCCGTCCGCGTGACCGCGAGACCTTCGGCACGGCGACCGCGTCGGGCTCGAGCCAGCCCCCGATCCCGGAAAGAGTCCGCCGCCACTGCGTTCGACCTTCATTTCCTTGTCATCCATAACGTCAAGACGGCCGGTTCGACGGTGGACCGGCCCGATCGGGAACGACTCTCGATTCAATGCCCCTTCGGGCGATGCCCTCCGTGTCCCGCGTGAGCGGCGGCGCCTCGATGGGCATGGTAGCCGCGAAGGGCCGCGTATTGCGCAATCTGCGCCTCGGTGAGGAGGTCCGGAGTGCCGAGATGCGCCTTGAGGTGAATGAAGCGAAGGCGCGCTCGACTCCGCTCGATGTCGGCCAGCATCTTCTCGAGACTCGCCTCGGTGACCGAATGGCTGCGAAACGCGTCCTCGAGGGCTCGCTCCGCTTCGATGAAGCGCTCACCCTCGGCGATGGCCGCCTCGCGCATGCGTTCGTGGATCACGGTGATGGCCTCAACCTGCCCGGGCGTGAGCGCGAGCGCGTCCTTGAGCTCCAGAAGGTGGGCGGGACCCGGCATGCCGTTGAGCTCCGCCGCC
>JAJDUD010000031.1 GCA_022826825.1 Acidobacteriota bacterium
ATGGGTTCGAGGCCCAGGAGCCAGCAAAGGAGCGCCGCGAACATGGGCGAGAGGTCCCGGCCGCGGCGCGGGTCCATCGGGTGCATGGCCGGCGGCGGGCCGGCGGGACGCTGACGGGTCATAACAGGCCTTCCCGGTTGAAGCTGAAGAAACGGTCGTGTCCGCAAACGACGTGGTCGTGGACCCGGACCCCCATCACCTCGCCCACCTGCCGGAGACGGTGGGTGATGTCCACGTCCTCGCGCGAAGGCGAAGGATCGCCTGACGGGTGGTTGTGTACGAAGATGACCGAAGCGGCGCTCTCCCGGATGACGGGGTGGAAAACTTCCCGGGGATGGACCACGGAGGCCGTCAGGCTGCCGGTGGACACCCGGTGATGACGGATCAGCCTGTTGCGGTTGTTCATCATCAGCACGTCGAAGTGTTCGCGGTATTCGTTCACGTACCGCGGCCGCATGTAGCGGTAGGCCTCCTCGGGGGTGCTGACCAACGGAGTGTCTTCGTGCCGGCAGGCTTCGGCTTCGAGCAGTTGCCGGCCCAGCTCGAACGCGGCCTGGACCCTCCCGGCCTGCGCCGCGGTGAGTCCGTGCTGGCGCAGTTCCCGGAGCGTCATCGAATCGAGGTCGAGCAGGGAAAGGCCGGCGACCTTGGCTGTCCCGTTCGCGCCGATCAATGTCTCTATTGGGTTCCGGAACTCCATGGCGTCCTCTTTCCCGGCCGGAGTCGTCCGAGCCGGCCTCTGACCCCGTCAGGGGATCAGTCAGTGCAAAATGAGTGCCGGGGAACCGCTTCCCGGCGCAGGTGTCGCAGCGGGGCAGTGGTGGGTGGGTTGTTTTGGCATCGGGGCATTGGCAAACCCCGGTCCCGGGGCGCCCGGGCCGGGGTCCGCCGATGCAGGGACGATCCCGGCGTCCTCAAGACCGGGACCGTGACGAGCCGGGTTTCCGTCCCGGCGGAGTCGGGAATCCGACGGCGGTGTGTGATCGTTGACAGGGCTCCGGGCGCTGCGGCGGCCGTCCGGCTCAGGTTGTGGTTTCGGCGGGATCGCCCAGGACGACCCGGATGTCCGGGCGGGTGATGGAGATCTCCACCTTGCGGTCGCGTGGAACGAGCCAGAAGAGCTCCCGCCGGACGGTCTCGGCGATGGAGATCTCCAGCGCCGAATCCTCGCTGCACAGGAGCCTTGTGGCGATGTGGATCGCCTCTTCGTCGAACCGCGCGGCCTGGGTCTCGCGGCTGTCGGCGTCGACGTCGTCGGAGAACGAGAAGAAGGAGAAGCGCAGCAGCTCCGCCAGGCGGCGCGGTTCCAGGGCGCTGTCCGCGGTGACCAGCGGCAGCGAGTGGCAGACCCAGTCCCAGGCCTCGCCCGCGAAGGCGAGATCGGCGGGAAGAACGATCGTGAGGCTCCGGGTGCGGGCGGTCTTGACGGCAAGCGCCATGCGGATGGCGTCAGGACGCGGCGCCAGCGGGGCGGCGGCTCCCGTCCGCTCGGGCACGGGATACTCGTGGAGCGGCCACGTCCTGCCGTCGCCGTCGGTGACTTCGGTGTCGATGCCCGTGACGCGGTCGAGCCGGTCGTACCAGCCGTAGCCGTTGAGGCGCTTGTCGGCCTCGAAGAGCTCCTCCGCCATGCCGGCGCGCTCCGCGGCGCGCCATAGCGCCTGCGCTTCGGGCGGATCGGGATCGCAGGCCATGACCAGCGCATCGGGACCGGCCGGCGCGGGCTTGGGCGGGTCCCGCCAGTCGTCGATGTCGGCGATGGCTGGCCGCCAGGGACGGAGGATAGGCGGCGGGGGTGTTAGGTTAATGCCTGCGTCGCGGGCCCGGCTCCAGTCGGCAAAGGCGGGCCGCGGATCGGAATCGGCGGCCATGGCGCGGTAGACCGCCAGGCGCGCCCCTTCGCGCACTTCGTCCAGAAACGCGTTCTCGACGGCTTCCCGGCGCGCGGGCAGCAGCAGTTCGAGGCCGGGGCAGTCCACGACGTCGGCGCGGACGGACCAGATGCCGCGGTGAACGGTCTCGACCGTGGGCAGCTGGACGGGCACGGTCAGGCCGAAGAAGTTGAGGTCGGGCTCGAGGTAACCGCGGCGGCGATCCCGGTAGACGCCGAAGGTAAGGCCGTTCCAGCTCTCGGCATGGATGGTGCCGTCGAGGAAGGCCTGGCGTTCCAGCGTCTCGCCTTCGAACGTGACCGGCAGCGGGTAGTGGCGCGCCGCACTGGCGACCGCGGCGCGGATCATGTCGGCGGACTCGGTGGCCTGGAACTGCACGGCGGCGCCGGATGGATACGGCGCGCCGTCGTCGTGCCGGACGTGGGCGTCGCTCCGGCCCATGAAGTGTTTGGGCTCGAGATCCACCGACCAGCCATGCCCGACATGGCCGTCCGGCGTGCATGCCCGCGAGGCGATCCGGCAACCGCGGTGCGCGAGGCTGAGAATACCCATGCCCGCGGCGTCCTCGCGGGCCACCAGGTCGTCGCTCCAGTGCGCCAGGCTAACTGGTGCGAGTGCAGTTGGTGAAAGTCCAACAGGAAGGAGAAGGCAAGCCACCACTTCCACCCCGAGTCATGGGCCGCCGTCCGTGAGGACGGAG
>JAJDUD010000077.1 GCA_022826825.1 Acidobacteriota bacterium
CGTCCGGCGCGCGCCGCCCCGGCGGCTGGGGTTCGCCCGGGGACGGGCGCCAGTTCGGCGCCGCTCCCACCGCCCGCGGGGCGGGGGGCGCCTCAGGAACCTGGCGCGGGCGGGGCGGACCGTGGAACCAGGTGCGTCTCGATGAGCGTTTCGATGCGGGTCATGCGGTCGGAGAGCTTGCCCATCTCCGCGCGGAGGCCACCGATCTCCTGGTGCATCTCCGCGCGGAGGCCGCCGATCTCCTCGTGCATTTCCGTCCGGAGATCTCCGACCTGTTCCTGGAGGCCGAGAATCTGGCCGCTGAGGGTGCTGAAGGCGAGGGCGCCGGCCCCCAGCATCGCCGCCACCAGGACGAACAGCCCGGCCAGCAGCGTGACCAGGAGACGGTCCGCGCGGGCGAGCGGCTCGCGGGAAACGCGCGGGCGTCCGCTGGCGTGCCCCGCTGCCTCGCTTCTCATCGCTCTATCCCGTTCACTCTCTTGTGCAGTATAGGAGCGGCCCGGGTGTTCCGGCAACGGGACCGTGGCCTCCGCTCTGTTCGTGGTTCGTTCGCGCATGGGGAAGTCCTCCACCACGTACAGACGAGAATTGGCGCGGTTTTTTCCCACCCGGCGGCCGTTTGTGGAAAAGTCGGAGCGAAGTTGCTTCGCCGGCCGTCATTCCTCGATGACGATCGTCTCCCCGATCCGGGCCGCCTCGATCTCCGCCTCGCAATACGGGAAACGGATCCACTCCTTGCGGCCGTAGAGCACGGTCTGGTCCGCGTAGTGCGGCGACTCGGGGTCGCTCGACTGGGACGGGGCGAGGACGGTGTCCACGACCGGGCATTCGTCGTCCCAGGTGACGGCCTGCAGGTAGGTGTTCCCGGACCGGGGGGTGTAGCGCCCGCCGCCGAGGCTTGCGGAGATCGCGCCGTAGACGCCGGCGCGCGGGTCGCCGCCGTGCACGGGGATGCGCATCCCGTTCCTCGTGACGAACTGGACGTCGCGCCACGGGGCGTCCAGGGCGACGCCGGCCGCCTCGAGGGACTGCACCGCGCCGCTCAGCGCCTCGATCACGAGTTCCCGGTTGCGTGATTCCGAACGGTCGATGCCCCGGGGCGTGTTCAGCGGGTCGGCGGGGTCGAAGTCCACCTCCCAGAAGGAACGGGATCCGATGAGCTGGGCGAAATCGCTGCCCAGGGCGCGATGGATGGCGCGCCAGAACTCGGTGAACACCTGGGCGCCGCGGCTGTCGGGGTCCACCTTCCGGTCCCAGCGGGCCAGCACCGAACACGCCCGCCGGGCGCGCTCCGCTTCGGCGCCGGCGCCTCCCGGTTCTTCGCAGAGCGCCAGGACGTCGTCGAGGACGATCTCGGCGGCATAGACGCGGTTGCGGTACATGAACGCCTTCAGGGAATCCAGGGTGAACCCCGGCGCCGGGTCCAGGCCGTCGCTGGCCTCCCGGCGCTCCCGCACCATCAGGTGCCCGATGCGGGTCCGCAGGGACTGCTGCGTGTTCTCCCGTCCGAGCCAGCCGAACACCGCGGGGTAGCCGGTCAGCGGCTGGTCGGCGTTGCTCAGCCAGTAGCTGTCGTTGCCGTTGCCGACGTAGTCGGTGGTCAGGAGCCGGGGCCGCGCTTCGTAACCGTAGAGGTTCGATTCCGGAGGGCTGTCCGGGTCCTCACCCCATTCGCAGGCGCGCGAACTGCCGTCCAGAACGGTCAGCGCCTGGTTGGAGGCGAGGGCGAGAAGCCGTCCGAGGTCCGTAGCGCAGACCTCCCGTTGCCGCTCGGTCACATGGGGCACGCCGGCGACCTCGCCGTAGAAGGCGTCGCCGTAGCGGTCGGCGGCCAGGGTATGGAAGACCGGGACGCCGATGCCCCGGAGCGCCTCGGTGAACTCGGCCAGGGTGCGCGCCTGGCCCATGCTGAGGTACTGGTCGACCGCGGCGTTGCCGCGCGGGGCGTTGGCGTCGCGAAGGGTGAGGAGACCGCCGGTCGGGAGCGGCCAGGCGCCGAGCAACGGGGTGATCTCCGCAAGGCTCACGATCGGGCCGAAATGGGACCGGTAGAAGGTGTGCGTCCGTTCCTCGAGGGACCCGTCGTCGCGCCGCACCCGGATGGTGGCTTCCTCGGTGGTGATGTCCCGCCACTCGTCCTCGTAGCGGTACCGCATCGGGTCGTCCGGATGCAGTTGCAGCTCGTAGAGCGTGAACCGCGCGGCGAACGAGGTGGTGTGGGTCCAGGCCAGGTCGCCGTTGAAACCGATCCCGACCCAGGGCATGCCGTGGAGAGCGGCGCCCGCGACGTCGTATTCGCCGGGAAGGGTGAGGTGGAGCTGGTGGAAGCCGCCCGGGCCGCTCCAGCCGCGGTGCGGGTTGCCGAGCAGCAGCCCCTTGCCGGTCCGGCTGAGGCCGCGGCCGACCGCCAGCGCGTTGCTGCCGAGGCCGCCGGTCTCGAAGGCGTGGCGGTTCCGGCGCACGGCGCGCTCGAGCTCGAGGCGCTGGGAGCGGCTGAAGCCGGTCGCGGCCGCGCCGTCCGGCCCGGCGGCGGCGAAGATCGCGCCGCGCACGAGGGGCTGGTCCGAACTTCCGGAGAGCAGGATCCGGAACATGCGCATCCCGACGTCGACGGCATCGATCTCGTACACCCAGTCGGCGTCCCGGCATCCCTCGTCGCCCGCGGGCAGGTTGGCGGCGCCGGTCTCCCGCAGGTAGCGGTTCATGCCCGCGGCATAGCCCTCGCTCAGCAGCAGCACCCGCGGCGCCGGCTCGGAGAGGTAGTTCGCCCGGAACTCCTCCCTGGTGCCGAACAGCAGCCGCAGCACGAAGTCGGAGGCGAGGTTGCCGCGCTCCGGCCCGAAGAACTCCGCGGACCGGCTCGCCGCGGCGACGAAGGCCCGCATCGCGACGCAGAAGTTGTCCCGGGCGTACGCGTAGCCGTAGCCGTAGCCGAGACTGCCCCAGTCGTCGGCCCTGACGTGGGGGATGCCGTATTCGGTGCGGCGGATTTCCGCCCGGTAACCCGGCGCCGGCGCGGTCGGCTCAGGGGTGGGGGGCTCGCGGGCGGGCGCCGGCGCGGGCGGCGCGCCGCTGCCGGAGCAACCCACCAGCAGGGCGAGTGCAAGGGCCGGCAACGAGGTCCGCGTCAAAGCCTCGTGCATCCTCGATCATCATCCCTCGCGGGAACCGGGTGAAAACGGCCGGGATTCTACCGGGAGATCGGCACCCTCCGAACGGAGATGGGAGACTTGCGGGATGACCTCCGTACGGAGGCCAGTTGCTGTCAAAATGCAGCCCGGTGGGTCGGCCAAGCGCCGTGATGGCGCCGCCGGCTTGGAACG
>JAJDUD010000075.1 GCA_022826825.1 Acidobacteriota bacterium
GAGGTCGGCGTTCCAAGCCGTTTCTGCTACGCCGCTACGGCGGTTTCCTGCGCGACCGTGGCGAGCATGTCGCTGATGATGGCGAGGCTCTCCGTGAGGACCTCGGGTTCGGCGCCGAAGCCGATGCGGAGGAAGCCGTCGAGCTCGAAGTGGTGGGCGGGGACGACCAGGAGGCTGCGCTCGATGCGCAGGCGCTCGATGAGGTCCTCGGAGCCGATCGGGTGGTCGTAGCGGACGGCGGCGATGGCGCCGGCGACCGGTGGGGTCCAGGTCAGGCGCACGGGGTGGCTCTCGTGGGACCGGATCCAGTCCACGACGATGGGGAGCTGGCGGCGGATGATGCCGCGGGTGCGCTCGAGGATCTGCGGCCGCTTGTCGAGGGCGATCTGGGCCAGGCGGTCGGACATGGCGCTCAGCGCGAGGCTGCTGTAGTCGCGGTGGCCCCAGAGTTCGGTCGCCTTCTCCTCGGTGGTCACGGTCCAGCCGACCCGGAGGCCGGGCAGCCCGAACGCCTTCGAGAGGCCGGCGTTCAGGAGGATCCGGTCGGTCCGGCCCCAGAAGGTCGGGCACTCTTCGCCGCTGAGCTCGGCGCCCCGGTAGACCTCGTCGGCGAGGAGCCAGGCGCCGCACCGCTCGGCGGCCGCCACGATGCGGTCCATCTCGGCCTCGGTGAGCACCGCGCCGCTCGGGTTGTTCGGGTTGCAGACGAGGATCATCTTCGTGCGGTCGCTGACCGCGGCCTCGAGCGCGTCGAGGTCGGGCCGCCAGCCGTTCTCCTCGACCAGCGGGAAGGGGATGACCCGGGCGCCGAGCGAGCGGCACGCCCCGATGATCTGCATGTAGTTCGGGACCATCGCCACGACCTCGTCGCCGGGCGACAGGGTGGTCAGGGCGGAGAGGAAGTTGGCCTCGGCGGTGCCGGTGGTCACGAGGATCTGGTCCGGCGTCGATCCGGGGTAGAGCGCCGCGATCCGCTCCCGGAGCGGGATCGTGCCGTTCGACTGGGTGTAGCCGAGCAGGGTGTCTCCGAGGTCCGCACCATCCGTCAGCTCGGCGAAGGTCAGCGGGTGGACCCCGCTCTCCGAGATGTTCAGCCGGACGGTGTTCTCCCACCGGCAGAGGCATCGTTCCATCACGAACGGTTCGAACTTCATGGCGCTTGGCTCCCCTGGAAGAGACAGCCGCCGGCGCGCCGGCGGCTCAACCCGGCAATCCTACGCTCACCCGCCTAACATTCCACCCATGACGGAGCGGAATCCCACCCGCCGGGTCCGGGTCGGGAACGTCACGGTCGGCGACCACCAACCGATCGTGGTGCAGAGCATGTGCGCCACGCACACCCAGGACGTGGCGGCGACCTCCGCCCAGGCCGAGGCGCTCCGCGAGGCGGGCGCGGGGATCGTGCGCATCGCGGTGGACAGCAAGAAAGACGTCCAGGCACTCGCCGAGATCCGGAAGCGCACGACCGCGAATCTCGCGGTGGACCTCCAGGAGAGCTACCGGCTCGCCGAGACCGTCGCCCCGCACGTGGACAAGATCCGCTACAACCCGGGCCACCTCTGGCACCACGAGACCTCCCGGCCGGTCGCCGACAAGGTGAAGTACCTCGCCGGGGTCGCCGGGGAGCACGACTGCGCCATCCGCATCGGGGTGAACTGCGGCTCCATGGACCCCGCCCACCAGGACCGCTTCCACGACGATCCCGTCGGCGCGATGGTGCAGTCCGCCGCCGAGCACTGCGAGATGCTCGACCGGCTGGGGTTCACCCGCTACGTGGTGTCCCTCAAGGACTCCGATCCCGCGAACGTGATCGAGGGGAACCGCCGCTTCGCCGAGGAGCGGCCCGACGTGCCCCTCCACCTCGGGGTCACCGAGGCGGGGATGCCGCCCGAGGGGGTCATCAAGACCCGGATCGCCTTCGAGCAGCTCGTCAGCCGGGGCATCGGGGACACCGTGCGGGTCTCGCTCACCCTGCCGAACCCCCGGAAGCCCGAAGAGGTGACGGCGGGACACCAGATCCTCACCGACATCGCGAACGGCCGTTTCCGCTCGGTCCCCGAGTTCCCGAAGGACAAGCTGAACATCATCTCCTGCCCCTCCTGCTCGCGGGTCGAGAACGAGAAGTTCATCGAGCTCGCTGAGGACGTCCGGGAGATGACCCGCTACGCCGAGCGGCACGCGATCACCATCGCGGTCATGGGCTGCCGGGTGAACGGCCCCGGCGAGACCGACGACGCCGACCTCGGGCTCTGGTGCGGCCCCGCGTTCGTGAACCTGAAGAAGGGTCCGGAGTCGCTCGGGGCCTACCCCTACGACCGGATCCTCGGCCGGCTCAAGGTCGAGGTGGACCGGCTGATCGCCGACCGCGCCGCGGCCAACTGAGCGCTAACCGTCGCGCCGGGCGGCGAGGTCCTGCTGCCGGGCGGCGTAGGAGAGCTGGCCGTCCGCGAGCTGCCGCCGCCGGGTTCCGATCCACCAGTCCAGTTCGTCCTCCCGGACTTCCGTCGAGGTGAGGAGTTCCTTCTCCACGAACCCGAGCACCGTGAGCAGGAAGAACTTCTCGTCAGCCAGGTAGCCCTCGTCCGTCGGGACGACCCTCCAGTCGGAGCGGCCGGTGGCGAGCTCCGAAAAACCCGACCCCGGCATGCGAACCTGGCCGAGGAGGCGTTCCCCGGCATAGGGATCTCCGCCGCGGTCTCCGCCCATGCTCGCGTGGTAGCAACCCAGGAGTCGCCGGTCCAGTTCGTGCGGCGGCGCGAAGCGCGTGGCGCCGGCGAAGGTGAGCGTGGCGTAGAAGAGGCCGCCCGGAGCGAGCAGCCACGTTCCGAGAGCGAGCGCCGTCCCCGGCGGCACGAGATCCCAGAAGGACTGGGCGACCATGAGGTCGAACGACCCTTCGTCCTCCTGCGCGAGTCCTTGCGGCGCCACCATCTCGCGAAGACGAACCTCGATGACCCGCCCGCCGCCTTCGAGGCGGAGGCGGTTCAGGTCATCGCCGGCCGCCGAGAGTCCCAGCTCGCCGGCCAGCGAAGCGACTTCCTCCCGGTAGGCGTCAAGCAGCCCGCCGTCCCGTTCCACCGCGGTGAACTCCACTCGCGGGAACGGGGCCACGAGGGACATCCAGTAGCGGAACGCGCCCCCGGCGCCGCCACCGAGCTCGACCACCCGCAGCGGCCGGTCCGCGGGAAGCCGGGCCAGCGCCTGTACGCACGCCTCCCGGACCTGCACGTTCACCGATCGCGCATCCACCGAGCCCTTGGCCCTCAGATAGCGCAGGACGCCGCCCGAGGCGGGCACGTTCGTTACTTCTTGCGCCGCTTCGGCCGACGCTTCCCGGTCGTGCCCTGGAAGATCTTGCCGCGCTTGGTTCGACGGTCGCCTTTGCCCATGGCGGAGGATTGTAACGGCGTTGTAAGGGGGATGGCGGGTGTCGCGCCGTCCTTGGCCAGGTGGGGCGACGGGGGAGATCGACATCGGGAGTTTCGCCTCGCTCCGCTCGGTGATGCCGGTCTGAAGACCGGCGCTCCTGCCGGGGGTTGCCTCTTCCTTACAATCGGCCCATGCGTATCGACCTCAACTGCGACATGGGCGAAAGCTTCGGCAACTACGACCTCGGGTGCGACGAGGAGATCCTCGAGATCGTCACCTCGGCGAACGTGGCGTGCGGTTTCCACGCCGGCGATCCGGTGATCATGGACCGCACCGTGGGGATGGCGATCGCGCAGGGCGTCGCGGTCGGGGCGCATCCCGGCCACCACGACCTGCGGGGCTTCGGGCGCCGGCCCATCCAGGCGCCGCCGGACGAGGTCGAGGCCGACGTCCTCTACCAGGTGGGGGCGCTCGCTGCCTTCGTCCGCTCCCGGAACGGCCGCATGGTGCACGTGAAACCGCACGGCGCGCTCTACAACCAGGCGGTCGGCGACCCGAAGCTCTCCGCGGCGCTCGCCCGCGCGGTGGCCCGGGCCGACCGGAGCCTCGTCTTCGTGGGCCTCGCCACCGCCGCCACGATGCGCGCGGCCGCCGAGGCCGAGGGGCTTCGCTTCGCCGGCGAGGCGTTCGCCGACCGGGTCTACAACCCGGACGGCACGCTCCAGTCGCGGCGGATCCCGGGTTCGGTCATCCACGACCCCGAAAAGGCCGCGGCGCAGGCGGTGGCGATCGCGCAGGGAACGGTGATCGCCCACGACGGCACCGAGGTGCCGGTGGCCGCCGAGACGCTCTGCCTCCACGGCGACAACCCGGCGGCCCTCGAAAACGCCCGCACCGTCCGGCGCCGGCTCGAAGCGGCCGGCGTCGCCGTCCGCGCCCTCGGCTAGAGCCGGAAATTCGCAGAGCGTCCGTGTCCGGCGGAGCGGAACCGCTCGTCCGGAACGCCGGCGAAGCCGCCTTCTCCGTCGAGTTCGGGAACGAGATCTCCCGCGAGCTGAACGCCAGGGCCACCGCGCTGGCCGCGCTGCTCGAGCGCGAGCCCTTCGACGGCTACCGGGAGGCGATCCCCACCTTCCGCTCGGTGCTGGTCTTCCACGACCCGGAGGCCGATCCGGAACGGGTCCGGGCCCACGCCCTCGACCTCGCCCGCCGCGCGGGCGGGGAGCCCGAACCCGAGCCGCGCCACATCGAGTTCCCCTGCGTCTATGACGGGGAAGACCTTCCCGAGGTGGCGGCGCAGGCCGGCGTGTCCGTGGAGGAGCTGGTCCGGATCCTCTCGGGGCGGGACTACCGCGTGTACATCATCGGGTTCACCCCCGGGTTCCCCTACCTGGGGATGGCCGATCCCCGCCTCGACATCCCGCGCCGCTCCGTCCCCCGGGTGCGGGTCCCGGCTGGGGCGGTGGCCATGGCCCGCGCCCAGATCGGCATCTACCCGTGGGTCACGCCGGGCGGCTGGCATCTTGTCGGACGCATGGACCCGGCGCTCCTCTTCGATCCGGGCAAGAGCCCGCCGAGCGGCTGCCTGCCCGGCGACCAGGTGCGGTTCCTGCCGGTGGCGGAGCTTCCCGAGCGTCCCGCCGGGGAGACCGCCGCCCCGCCGCCGCCCGCGGGGCCGCCGGCCATCGAGGTGGAGCGCGGCGGACTCCTCACCACCGTCCAGGACCTCGGGCGCCCCGGTTACCAGCGCTACGGGGTCCCCTGGTCGGGCGCCGCCGACCCGGCGTCGCTCGTCTTCGCCAACCGGGCGGTCGGGAACCCGGACGGCGCCGCGGGCCTCGAGTGCACGCTGATGGGCCCGGTGCTCCGCTTCCGCCGACCGGCGCTGACCGCCCTCGGGGGCGCCGACCACCGGGGGGTCCTGCACTTCCCGGGCGGCGGCCGCTGGCCGGTCCCGGTGGGCACCTCCTTCCTCGCGCCGGCGGGAAGCGTCCTCCGGTTCGGCGGTCCTCCGGACGGGATGCGGGCCTACCTGGCGTTCGCCGGCGGCGTGGACGTCCCCGAAGTGCTGGGATCCCGCGCCACCTACCTCACCGCCGCCTTCGGGGGCTTCGAAGGCCGGGCGCTCCGCTCCGGCGACCGCCTCCACGTCGGCGCCGCTCCGGAGGGAGCCCGCGAGAACCGGTTCGAGCCCGAAGCGCGCCGTCCGCCGGCGGCCGGGCCGCTCCGGCTCCGGATCAGCCTCGGCCCGCAGGAGGACTGCTTCACCGAGGAGTGCGTGGACCGCCTCTCCGAGCTGCGCTTCACGGTCTCGAACGACTCGAACCGGATGGGGGTCCGGCTCGACGGCCCGATTCTCGAACACCGTGCGGGGATGAAGGAGATCGTCTCGGACGCGAACCCCCACGGGACGATCCAGGTGCCGCCCGGCGGCCATCCCATCGTCATGGGCGCCGACCAGGGCATTACCGGCGGGTATCCCAAGATCGGCAGCGTCGTCGCCCCGGACCTCGCCCGCCTCGCCCAGGCGTTGCCCGGGGCCGAGATTGGCCTCGACGTCGTGCCGCTGGAGGAAGCGCGGGAGATCGCCCTGGCGGACCTGGTCCGGCTGCGAGGCGCGGGATGATCCCCCCGAAGGCCGGCGCCGGGAATGCTCTGCACCCGAGTTCCGGAACCCGAAGCCGACCCGGAAACGGCCGTTCCCCACTCGGCCCCGGCCGGCGTGCGCCTCACGGCGGTCCCGAACGGGCCGACGCGGTTCGGCTCGGCATCACCCTGAAGGACATCGAACCCGCGCCGCGGCGGGTGGTGGACGTCCCGTTGTCTCTCACGCTGGCCGCGCTCCACAACGTCATTCAGGCCGCCTTCGGCTGGTGGGACTACCACCTGTGGGAGTTCCAGGTCGGAAACTGGCGCATCGCGGTGCCGGACCCGGAGGATGACGCGTACCCGGATTCCCGGGAGTTCGCCGACGCCCGCCGGTATCCGCTCTCGCGGTGTCTCACCTGGGGCGTGGAAACGATGATCTATCTCTACGATTTCGGGGACTACTGGGAACACGAAGTCCGGCTGGAGGAGACGTTCAAGGCCGACGACCTCTACGCTCTGCCGGCGTTCGTCGAGGGCGCCTGGGCGGCGCCCCGCGAGGACAGCGGCGGCGTGAGGGGGTTTGCCGAGTTCAAGGAGGCGGTCGCCGATCCCTTCCACGAGGAAAGGGAGGAGCTTCTCGTCTGGTACGGCGGGCCCTTCGATCCGGCGAACATCCATGAGGACCGGATTCGGGAAGCAATGGCGCGGATCCGCGACTCCCGGATGGCTCGCCGCCGCAAGGCGCGCCGGCCCGGGTCCGGGTCCCGCTGAGCCGTCGGGCTCAGAGGTCGTCCAGCAGTCGTCCGAGCGCCACCGCCCGTACCCCGGCCGCGAGCGGAAAGGTCTCGCTTCCCGCGTGAATGACGTCCAGGCGCGACAGGTCCAGGTCGCTCATGGCCGAGCGCATCGAGCGGGTGAGCCGCGGCGCCGAGGTGCGCTTGATCTCGAAGCCGCGGAGTTCGCCGCCTTGCTGAATTACCAGGTCGAGTTCCGCCCCGGCGTGCGTCGCCCAGAAATAACAGGACATCGGCGGGACGCGGAGCGCCCGGACCAAGCACTCGATCACGAAACCTTCCCAGGAGGCGCCAATCTTGGGGTGGCGCTCCAGCTCGTGCGGCGTCCGAATGTCGAGCAGGCGGTGGAGAAGACCGGAATCACGGATGTAGATCTTGGGGGTTCTGACCTGGCGCTTCTTCAGATTGGCGCTCCACGGTTTCAGGCTGCGAACCATGAAGACGGATTCGAGCGCGGCGAGGTATCGGCGCACCACGTTGTGGGAGACGCCGAAGGCCCGGGCCAGTTCCGATCCGTTCCAGACCTGTCCGTGGTAGTGGGCGAGCATCGCCCAGAACCGCTCCATGGTGGCGGCAGGAATGGAGATCCCGAGGGCGGCGAGGTCCCGCGCCAGGAAGGTGTGGACGAAGTCGTCCCGCCAGCGGTAGCTCGCCGGATCGCTCCGCGCAGCGAACGACCGGGGAAAGCCGCCGCGAAACCAGAGGCGATCGTGCGATCGCGATCCGACCTCGGCCAGGTCGAATCCGGAGAGTTCGTAGTGCGCGACGCGGCCGGCGAGGGTCTCCGAACTCTGCCGCAGCAGGGAGGGGGAGGCGCTTCCCAGCAGGAGGAAGCGGGCGGGAGTCCGCGGCCGGTCGGCGAGCACGCGGAGGGCGGGAAAAAGGTTGGGCCGCCGCTGGACCTCGTCAAGGACAACGAGTCCGCGAAGCGGTTCCAGAGCGAGAAACGGATCCGCGAGCCTCGCCACGTCGCGGTCGTCCTCAAGGTCGAACCGGTGCGCTCCCCGGGGCCATGACGCCGCAATCTCCTTCGCGAGCGTGGTCTTGCCCACCTGCCGAGCGCCGAGCAACAGCACCGCGGGACTCTCGCGAAGGAGTCGGGCGATGGCCTGCCGGTGCGTCTTGCGCGGAACCATAGGGGTCCATTATAGCATTGAAAATTGAACGTGATGCGTGCATTTTTCGATGCTGTAGAGAACGGATCGTCTTGGTCCGGGATCGCGCCGCCCCCCGGCGAACGTTCAGACGTTCCGGGCCGGCCCGATCTCGGCCGAGACCCCGAACAGCTCTCCGAGCTTTTCCGTGAGCAGGTCGCGGGTCTCGCGGAACCGCCGCAGCATCTCCTCTTCGCCCCAGGCTTCGGCCGGGTCCTCGAGCGGCCAGTGGAGGCGCCGGACGCTGCCGGGCACCACCGGGCATACCTCCTCGGCGCAGAGGGTGACCACCAGGTCGGCGCGCTCGATGTGGAGTTCCTCGATCCCCTTGGAGCGCGCCCCGCGGATGTCGATGCCGACCTCGTCCAGCACCCGCACCGCGATCGGATGGACCCGCCAGGGGTTCGATCCGGCGCTCAGCACGATGGTGCCGGCGGGCGCGATCCGCCGGGCGAGGGCTTCGGCGAGCTGGCTGCGCGCCGAGTTCGCGACGCAGAGGAACACCACGGTCCGGGGGACGCTCGGGTCGCGGTTGGCCACGGTCGGCGCGGATTCTACGGACCTCGCCGGCGGGGCGCCGGGAAGGGTGGGGAGCGCCGCCCCGGCCGGGGCCGGCAGGGGCTATCCTTCGCGCCTTCCCGGGACCGTGCCGCGCCCCTCCCGGAACCCCGTTTTCGGCGGGGACTCCGGGCGCGGAAACGCCCGGCGCCCCCTCTTCTCCGATGTTTCGACGAGCGCTCCCTCCTGCCGTCCGGCTGCCCTTCCTGATCACCGGACTGGTCCTCGGGTTCGCCGGCTGCGGCGAACCCGAAGTGCGGGAGCAGCTCGCGCGAGCGCCGGAGACGGCCCCGCCGCCGGCCGTTCCCGTGGAGGACGACCCGCGTCCGGCGCTCGTCGCCTTCGGGGACAGCCTCACCGCCGGCTACGGCATAGACCTCGACGAGGCCTGGCCGGCGCGGCTGCAGGAACGTCTCGATGCCGAGGGGTTCGAGTACCGCGTCGTGAACGCCGGGGTGTCCGGGGAGACCACCTCGGGCGGGCTGCGGCGCCTCCCCTTCGTGCTCGACCGGAACCCGTCCGCCGAGCTGGTGGTCATCGCGCTGGGCGGGAACGACGGGCTGCGCGGCGTCCCGGTGGACGTGATGATGGACAACCTCGGGGCCATGATCCGGGAGGCGGAAGGACGCGGCCTCAAGGTGCTGCTCGCCGGGGTCCCCGCGCCCCCCGAACTCGGCCAGGACTACGAGGACGGGTTCGCCGAGACGTTCCGGGACGTGGCCGGCGCCGCCGGTGTCCCGCTGCTGCCGAGTCTGCTCGAGGGCGTGGCGGGCGTCGCCGAGCTGAACCAGCGCGACGGGATCCATCCCACCGCCGAGGGGGCGCTCCGGCTGGCCGACAACGCCTTCGCCGCCTTGCAACCCCTGCTGACGGAACCTCCGGCGGCGACTGCCGTTCCCTGAAAGAGCACTCCACTGTCCATCCGCGAGTGACCAGGAGAAAGGACTCGAACCCGTCGTGATGATCCAGGCGACCGGCCTCGAGAAGACCGTCCGGAGCGGCGACCGCGACCTCACCATCCTCAGCGGACTCGACCTGTCGGTCCCCGCTGGCGAGATCGTCTGTGTCCGGGGACCTTCCGGGTGCGGAAAGTCCACCCTGCTCGGGCTGCTCGCCGGGCTCGACCACCCGACCGCGGGCAGCGTGGAAGTGGCCGGCACCGACCTCACCGGGCTCGACGAGGAGAGCCTCGCGCAGTTCCGGTCGAAGAACATCGGCTTCGTCTTCCAGTCCTTCCACCTGCTGCCCAATCTGACGGCGCTCGAGAACGTGGCGGTGCCGCTCGAGATCGCGGGCGCCGTCCATGCCGTCGAGCGGGCGCGCGAACTCCTCGATTCCTTCGGGATCGGCGAACGGGCCCACCACCTGCCGTCCCAGATGTCCGGCGGCGAGCAGCAGCGGGTGGCCATCGCGCGGGCGGTCTCGAACGAGCCGCGGGTGGTGTTCGCCGACGAGCCCACCGGCAACCTCGACGAGGACACCGGGGGCCGGATCGCGGAGCTGCTGGTCGGAGTCCGCGACCGCACCGGGGCCACCGTGCTCGTCGCGACCCACGACACGGAACTCGCGGCCCGCGCCGACCGACGGCTGCTGCTCCGCGGCGGACGGCTCCACGACGACGCGCCCGCGCCGGCACCCGCTCCCGAGCCGGCGCTGGCCGGCGTCTGAGGGGGACACCCCGTGCGGTTTGCGGTCCGGATGGCGCTGCGGGAACTCCGTTCCTCCGCCCGCCGGCTCGCGCTCTTCTTCGTCGCGGTCGGCATCGGGGTGGCGGCGATCGTGGTGCTCCGTTCGGCGGCGGACAGCCTGCAGTCGGCGCTGACCAGCGAGTCGCGCTTCCTGCTCGCCGCCGACGTGAAGGTCTCCACCGGGGAGGGCTTCACCGACGAAACGGAGGTCCTCTTCGACGACGTGGCCTCCGGCCACCCGCTCACCGGGGTGTCGCGTTCGGCGCAGATCGCGACGCTCGCGCGCTCGGCCGACGACCCGCTCCGGGGCGCCATGGTCGAACTGAAGGGGGTGGACGGCGCCTTCCCGCTCTACGGCGACCTGGAAACGGACGGGGCGCCCTTCGGGCCGGAGTTGCTTGCCGGCCGGGGAGCGCTGGTCCGGCCGGAAGTCCGGGTCCGGCTGGGCCTCGAGGTCGGGGACCCGATCATCCTCGGCGGCGAGCCCTTCGAGGTGCGCGGCGACCTCCTCAAGGAGCCGGGGGCGGGGATCGACTTCTTCCGGCGCGGGCCGCGGGTGCTGGTGGCGCTCTCCGACCTCCAGGCGACCGGGCTGCTCGACGTCCCGGAGCGCGCCCGCTGGGAGGTCCTGTTCGCGGTGGCGAACGAGGAGGCGGTCGGCGGACTCGCGGCCGGCCTCCGGGCGGCGCTCGAGGACCAGCCCGTCCGGGTGCGGACGTTCCGGCAGACGGGAGATCGCCTCGCCCGGCGCATCCGGCGCGGCGAGGACTACCTCAGCCTCGCGGGCTTCGTGATCCTGCTGCTCGGCGGCATCGGGGTCTTCAGCGTGGCGCGGGCCTTCACCCGGCAGAGCCTGCCGTCGGCGGCCATCGAGCGCTGTCTCGGGGTGCCTTCGCGCACCATCCTGCTGATCGCGCTCCTGCAGATGGCGGTGCTCGCGGGGCTCGCGAGCGCCTTCGGCATCGCCGCCGGAGCGGCGGCGCTCCAACTGTTCATCCCGGAGGTGGAGGTGGGAGGCCTGCAGGTCGCGGCGCGGCTCACCCCCGCGGCGGCGGTGCAGGGCGCGCTCACCGGCGGGCTGGTCTCGTTGTTGTCGGCCGTCTTCCCGCTGCTGCCCCTCCGCCGGGTCCGTCCGCTCGGTCTCCTGCGGAGCGGGGACATGCTGGACGAGCGGGGCTCCCCGGCCACGCGGCGGCTCGAGGGAGCGGTGGCGGCGGGGGCGGTGCTCGTGTTCTTCGGGTTCGCGGGCTGGCAGTCGGGATCCCTGCGGATCACCCTCGCGGTCACCGGCGGGTTCGTGCTGGTGGCGGTCCTGCTCTGGATCCTGGGCGGCCTGATCCTCCGCGGCCTGACGCCGCTCGCCGCCGCCCGCACCTTCGCGGTGCGCCACGCGGTCCGCACCGTGCTCCGGGGCGCGCGCCAGATCCGGGTGGTGCTCGTCGCGCTCGGGGTGGGGGTGTTCCTGGTGCTCGCCACGGTGGGCATCGAGCGCAACGTCCAGCGCGAGTTCACCTTCCAGGAGAGCAGCGACGATCCCGATCTCTTCTTCCTGGACATCCAGGCCGACCAGGTGGACGGGGTCCGTGCGAACGCCGCGGCGCGGGGGTTCCCGGACATGAACCTGATCCCGGTGCTCCAGACCCGGATCCACGGGATCTTCGGCCGCGACGTGCATCTCGAGGACCGGGCCGCGGTGCGGCGCGCCGGGGGGCTGACGCGCGAATACACGGTCAGTTCGCGCGGCTGGCTCGAAGACAACGAGATCGTCACCGAGGGCGAGTTCTGGGGCGAACGGCCCGCCGAGGGCGCCGAGGTGTCCATCGAGAACTGGGTGCAGGAGGACCGGGGCGTCCAGCTCGGGGACACGATGCGCTTCGAGATCATGGGCGAGACGCTCGACGCGCGGGTCACCTCGATCCGCGACGTGGAGTGGCGGAACGCCCGGAACGGCGGCTTCACCTTCCTCTTACACCCCGACAGCGTGGCGCACTTCCCGATGTCCTACGCGGGTTTCGTCCGGGGGCCGGACGACGTGGTCGAGCGGGCCCGGTTTCAGGGCGCGGTGGTGGGCGAGTTCCCGAACGTCTCGGTGGTGGACCTCCGCGACGTGCTGGACACCATGCAGCAGGTGGCGGACAGCGTGGCGCTCGCGATCCGCATCGTGGGCCTGATCGCGCTGGTCGGCGGCCTGCTGATCCTGATCGGCACGGTGGCGGTCCACATCGGGGCGCGCCGCCGCGAGACCGCGGTGCTCCGCGTGTTCGGCGCGGGCCGCAACCGGGTGGTGGCGATCACCCTGCTCGAGCACGGCGTCATCGGCGCGGTGGCCGGCGCCGCCGCGGCGATCGGCGCCTCGGCCACCGCGTTCTTCGTGGTGCGGGAGATCATGCAGCTTCCCTTCGAGGCCGATCCGTCCCTGATCCTGTTCGCGATCGCGCTCCCGGCGCTCGGCGCCGCCGGCGTGGGGGCGCTCGCGGCCGTGGACATCCTGCGGAGGAAACCGCTCGGCGTGCTGGCGGATTAGGGAGCGCCGGCCTTCGGCCGGCATCGGCTTGGCCCCTCTCAGGCGGCTGCCAGGACCAGGCGTTACCTGCCCGGACGTGGTGAGGCCGTTGGCTGGTCCGATCCTTGCGCCGCCGATGGAGTAGGTGGCGATGACCCTTGGGCGAGCGGAAGCCCGGTTCCAGCGAGTGCTCCGGACCGTGTTCCCGCTTGCAGTAGCGGTGTTCCTGGCGGGATGCGCCTCGTCACCCGGGACGGATCCCGCGATCGCTTCCGGTTCACGGCGCACGTCCGGTCAGGCCGCCGGCAGCGCGACTGTGCAGTACCCGGACGGGAGCGTTGCTCAGGGTCCGGTGGTGGCCGGGAAACGCCACGGCTACTGGACCGAGAGGTTCGCGGATGGGAGCGTCCAGGAGGGTCCGTACGTCCACGACCGGCGGCACGGCCGCTGGTTCCTCAGGTACCCGGACGGGAGGGTTCAGGAAGGCCCGTTCGTGACGGGCAGGCGGCATGGCGAATGGACCCTGACGTCCTCGCGGGGAGTTCTCTTCCACGGCCCCTACGTGGAGGACCGGCAGCACGGGCTGTGGACGGTGATCTTCCCGAACGGCACCCTGGACCACGTGCTGTTCGTGAACGGCGCGCGGCGTTAGCAGCAGGCCGCCGGGTCAGACCTGGAAGCCGAGTTCGGCCGCCACGGCCCGCTGCCGCTGATCGAGCGTGATGAACGCCATCTCGCGCGGATCCGGAGTGGCCGACAGAGCCGTGGCCAAATGCCAGAGGTCGGCCCCGCGGAGATATCCGGCCTGCAGAATCGTTTCCATCTCGGATTCGAGTGGTCGGTCCGGAAAGATCCAATCAATCCTGGCCAGTTGCGTGGGATCCAGGGCGAGTTGCTCTCTTGCACATGCGGACCGAACCTCGGCTTCCAGCAGGTTCGACGAGTACAGACGCTTTTGCGAGCGGAAGCGATTCGCGACCGCTGGCGCCTCCATCTCCCCAAACATGACCGCGACGAGAGCCGACGAGTCCACGTAGGCGACGCTCACCGACTAATCCCGCTCATCGAGAAACCGTTGCAACGCTCCCGGCCGGTGAGCGATCGGTTCGATCGGCGCATTGGGGTCCTTGGCGGGCACGATGACTCCCCGGCGCTCCAGTTCCGCGAGGTGCTCTTCGAGCGTCTTCTTCTTCGCCTCGATGGGGCGGATCTCGGCTACCGGTTTGCCGTGGTAGGAGATGTGCACGGTGCGTCCCTCGCGGACCATTCGGATGACCTCCGAGAAGCGGGCCTTGGCCTCGTATGTGGAAAAGGTCAGGTTCATTGTCAAGATTGGACTAGTCAGACCAGTCTAGCATCGTTCGCGGCGCGGCGGCGAACGGGCGGGTCGGGCCTGCCTCAGGTCTCCGCGCCGGATGCCAGGCTCTCGAGCCACGCTTCCGGGATCCGCACCGCGACCACCTCGCCCTCCGCGGTGACCACCCCGTCCGCCTCCACCCGCACCGCGACCCGCACCTTCCGGTCGGTGACCTCGGTCGCCCGCGCCCGCAGCACGAGTTCCACCCCCAGCGGCGTCGGCTTGCGGTAGCTCACCTTCAGCGACCCCGTCACGAAGCGCAGCGGCGGGTCGCTGTCCATCGGCCGCCCGGCCGCGCGGTAGGCCTCCCAGGCCGCCGTGCCCGTGCCGTGGCAGTCGATGAGCGACGCGATCAGCCCGCCGTACACCGCCCCCGGGACCGCGGTGTGGAACGGTTCCGGGGTGAAGCGGCAAACCGCCTCGTCATCTTCGGCGAGGCTCCGGATCCGGTAGCCGTCCGGGTTGCGCGCGCCGCATCCGTAGCAGTGCTGGGTCGCTGCCGGGTAGTAGTCCTGAAACGCCTTCCGTCCGTCGTCCACGCTCATAGCTGGCGGACGACGGCGACGAAGAGACAGCCCCAGGCGGCGATGAGGCAGAGTCCCCCGAGCGGGGTCACCGGACCGAGCCACGACGGTCCGCCGAGCGCCAGCCAGTAGAGGCTCCCGGAAAACAGGACGATCCCGGCGGCCATCAGCGCCCCGGCCAGCGAGGCGGGGGAACCGAGGTCCCGCGCCACCAGCGCCCCGACCGCCAGCAACCCCAGCCCGTGGATCAGGTGGTAGCGGACCGCGGTCTCGAAGGTCTGGAGCGACCGGGCGTCAAGCTGGGACGCCAGGCCGTGGGCGCCGAAGGCGCCGGCGACCACGCCCAGCATCAAGGCGGCGGCGCCGACCGCTGCCCAGAGCATCGGAAGCCGCGGTCAGCGCGCCGTCTGCCCCATCCGGAGCGGCTGCTGCGGGGTCATCGGCTCGTCGGGATAGAGCGACGCCACCTGGTCCGCGTAGCCGTTGAAGAGCGGGGTGGGGAAGTTGGCCCGGTTGTCCAGCCAGTAGGACTCCGCCTGGCTCCAGCGGGGATGCGGGATGTTCGGGTTGATGTTCGAGAGGAACCCGTACTCGTGCTGCTGCATCTCCCAGAAGAAGGGCGGCTGCCGCCGGGTCAGCTCGATCTTCACCACCGCCTTGGCGCCCTTGTAGCCGTACTTCCAGGGGATCGCCATCCGGATCGGCGCGCCGTGCTGGCGGACCAGCGGATCGCCGTAGATGCCGGTGACCACGAACGCCAGCGGGTTCATGGCCTCGTCCATCCGGAGCGCCTCGTGGTAGGGCCACGGGTACCAGTTGCTGGACGCGAGGCCCGGCATCTCCTCCGGCCGGTTCAGGGAGGTGAACGCCACGAAGCGGGCGCCCGAGTTCGGCTCCACCGCGTCCAGGAGGGCCGACAGCGGGAACCCGGTCCAGGGCACGTTCATCGCCCAGCGCTCCACGCAGCGGAAGTGGTAGATCCGCTCCTCGTGCTCGAACCCGAGGAGGTCGTCGAGATCGAAGGTGCGCGGCTTGTTGCACTCGCCGGTCACCTCGACGGCCCAGGGAAGCGGCTTGTAGTCGCCGGCGAGCTTCCAGACCGCGCCACCGCGGCCGGCCAGGAACTCGTAGAAGTTGTTGTGCGAACCCGCGACCTCGCGCGCCGTCAGCTCCTTGCGCTCGATCATCTCGGGAATCCGATAGGACTCGTTCTTCTTTGCCGGGAACACATCGGGCCGCGAATACGGGATGTCCAGCATCTCCGCGCCTTCGGCTTCGCTGCCGCAGGCGAGGGCGTAGGGCCCGACGAGCGCGGCGCTCCCCAGCGCCTTCACGAGGGCCCGGCGGTTGAAGAAGACCTTGGGGTCGGTGACCGAGCCGCCAACGGGGCTCTTTTCGTATCGAATCCGTTTCGAGGTCTTGACGAGATGGCTCATTGGTACGCTCCGCGGGCTCCCGGCCGACGCGCGGGAGCCGGTTCCCCAATGGTAGCCCGCCACTGGCCGCCGCTGCGGCCGGCCGCGTTGCCCGGCGTTCCGAATCCCGAGACCGACCGGCGCCTACCCCTTCCCAAGCCGCAGCCCGACATGACCTGGAGCTTCTGGAACACCGTCGACGGGCAGCTGTCGGTCCGCCCGCTGGAGGCGCTTCCCGACCGGGAAGCGGCTCCGTGGAACGACCGGACCGCGCCGGGAGGGCTCGGGGTGACGGGCTCCCTGGGCGGGGAGGACCGGCTCGGGTGGGTGGACCTGCCGCTCACCGCGGGCCGGGAGATCCCGGAGTACGTCCGGCTTCGCGAGGAGCTGCTCGCCGAGGGCTTCGAACGCCTGGTGGTGGTGGGGATGGGCGGCTCCGTCCTTGCGCCGCGGGCGCTCGTTTCGGGACTTCCCCGGGGGCGCGGGCTGGAAGTGGAGTTCCTCGACAGTCTGGCGCCGGAAGCGGTACTGGATGTCCTGCCGCCCGACCGTCAGCGCCGGACCGTCTTCCTGGTGGCCTCGAAATCGGGGACCACGGTGGAGACGCGCGCCCTCGAGGCGGTGATCTACGGCACGCTCCAGGGCGCGGGAGCCGTCCCCGGAAGGCAATTCCTCGCCGTGACGGATCCCGGCACGCCGCTCCACCGCTGGGCCGACCGGGCCGGCTACCGGGCGCGGTTCGCCGGGAAGGTGGACGTGGGCGGCCGGTTCTCGGCCTTGAGCTCCTTCGGGTTGTTGCCGGCGGCCCTTGCCGGGCGTGGGCTGGGAGATGCACTGGAGCGGGTCCGCCGGGTTCGCGAGGCGCTGAACGCCGGCGGGGCGGCGGCGGAGCCCGCCTTTCGGCTGGGGGCGCTGCTCGCCCGGTTGCGGGCGGAGGGACGCTGGCATGCGCACCTCACCGCGGCGCCGGGATGGGGAGGGGTGCTCCCCTGGCTCGAGCAGCTCTTTGCGGAGAGCACCGGGAAGGAGGGGACCGGGATCCTGCCGGTGGTCTGCGAGTGGCCGCACCCGGAGCGCTCCGCGGACACGACGCTGGTGATCCACCTGGGTCCGGCGGAAGGCAAGGACCGGGAGCGGCTGGAGGCCGGCGCGCGCGCCGGAGTCCCGGCGATCCATTGTCCACCGGACGAATCCGGCCACCTGTCCTTAATCTTCCGCTGGCAGGTCGCGGTTGCGGTCGCGGCCTTCCGCATGGGGGTGGACCCCTACGACCAGCCGGACGTCGAGGGTCCGAAGGCTGTCGCCCGCCGGCTGGCGGAGGATCCGGCATCGGCCCCGCAGCCGGCGGCAGTCCCCGGCTCCGATGTCCGGGAGTTCCTCACCCGGGCCAGGGAAGGCGGGCTGGCGGTCAACGCTTTCGGCCACCGGAGCCGGATGTCCGAAGGGCTGCTGCACGCGCTCCAGCGGCAGATCGCAGGACGCTTCCGGGTGACGCCCGCGATCGGGTTCGGGTCGGGGCTCCTGCACTCGCTCGGCCAGATCGAAAAGGGCGGACCCCCGGACCTGGCAGTCCTGATGCTCACCTGGAACCCCGGGCCGGACATCCTGATTCCGCCGAGCCCCGAGTTGCCGGCCGCGCTCGGCGGGCTCCCGATCGGCGTCTTCGCCCGCCTCCAGGCCGCCGCCGACTACGAGGAACTGAAGCGGCGCGGGCGCCGGGTGCTCTGGCTCGACGGCGCTCTGTCCGGCCACGGAGGCCTTGCAGAGCTCACGACGCGGTTGATCACGCTGGCCGATTGCTGATGGCCTGCGACTATCAGGCGATCCGCCGCGAGAACACCCGCCGTTACGGCACCGAGGTTCGCGAGTACGGCGGCAAGCTGCTCCCGCACCGCTACGGTGACCGCACCCATTTCATCTACGAACTGTTGCAAAACGCCGAGGACGCGCTGGCGAGGCGCGAGAGCTGGACCGGAGCGCGCTCGGTCCTCTTTCACCTGTTCCCCGGTGAACTGCGGTTCGCCCATTGCGGCCAGCCGTTCGACGAGGCCGACGTCCGCAGCATCTGCGGGATCGGGGAGAGCACCAAGGACCCGGGGCTGACCGATATCGGCCGCTTCGGCATCGGCTTCAAGTCGGTCCATGCGTTCACCGAGCGGCCCCGGGTGCACTCGGGCGCCGAGGACTTCGCGATCGAGAATTTCGTTCTCCCGGCGGCGGCGCCCCGGCTCGCCTCCCGCGGCGCTGACGAGACCGTGTTCGCGTTTCCGCTCCGGTCTCCCGATGACGGGACCGTCATCCGGCAGGCGGTGCGCCGCCTCGCTCCGCGCGCCCTGCTGTTCCTGCGCGAGATCGAGATCATCGAGTGGAAGGTGGACAGTGGACCCTCGGGTCTGTACCTGCGCGAGGAACAACGGCTCGATGGGCTGGCGCGCCGCGTGACGCTCAGCGGTGAAGCGGATCGCCAGCGGGAGACGGAGCAGACCTGGCTGGTGTTCGCGCGGCCCGTCCCCGGCGCGACGCCCGCGGAGCGTCAGGTGGAGGTGGCGTTTCGACTGCGGGGCGGTCGCGTGGAACCGGTGCCCGAGGCCGACACTCCCCTCTTCGCCTTCTTCCCGACCACCTTGCGCACCGGGCTCCCCTTTCGGGTCCAGGGGCCGTTCCGCACCACCCTGGCGCGGGACAACCTCCCGGCCGGGGACCCGTGGAACGCGTCGCTGATGGCCGGGATGAGCGCACTGTTGCACGAGGCGGTCCTTTGGCTCCGGGATCACGATCTGCTCGACCTTCCCGCGTTCGACTGCCTGCCGCTCAGCCGCGAGCGGTTTCCGGATGGCTCGCTCTTCGCGCCGCTGCGGCGCGCCTCGGTCGCAGCGCTGCGCTCGGAACCGCTGCTGCCGTGCTTCGGCGGCGGCCGGGTCGCCGGGGAGCACGCGTGCCTGGCGAGCCCCGGGTGGCTGCGGGAACTCTTCGACCGGAACCAGCTCGCTGCCCTCTTCGGCGGTGGGGAGGGCGCCGGGTGGCTCAGCGAGGAAGTCTCTCCCGCCCGCACCCGCGAGCTCTGCCAGGTTCTCCTCGGAGAGGCGGGGGTCCGGACCGTGCGGCCGGACGCCGTCCTCTCCCGTCTCGATGCCGATTTCCTCGAGGCGCAGGACGACGACTGGGTGCGGAGGTTCTACGAGACGCTTGCGGAACACGGTGGGACCCGGGCCCGGGTGCGCCGGATCCCGCTGATCCGACTGAGCGACGGCAGCCACGTCCGTCCGGACGACGGGGAGTCACCCGCGGCCTTTCTGCCCGGGCCGACGCCCTCCGATCTTCCCATGGTCCGAGCCTCGGTCTGCGACTCGCCGGCGGCGAGGAAGTTCCTGCGCGGGCTGGGGCTGACACCGCCGGATCCCGTGGACGAGGTGCTCCGCACCGTCGTCCCCGGATACCGCAGCCGCGCCCGGGATCCCGAAGCGCCGAATTGCGCCGCGGATTTGCGGGCGCTCGCGCTGGCCCACGCGTCCGGCTCGGGGACGGCGCGCCGGCGGCTCGAGAACGAACTGCGGACGCTCCGTTTCGTCCCGTCCGTGGACCTCCAGACCGGGGGCGCGACGTTTTCGACGCCGGAGGAGTCCTGCTTCGCGACCGGACCGCAGCGCGAACTCTTCAGCGGGATCCCCCGCATCCGCATCGTGGACGACTCCCACGACGCGCTCCTGGACGACGCCGCCCGCGCGTTGCTGCGGACCGCCGGCGTCCGGCGGCTCCTGGAGCCGGTCCGCGAAGAAGCACCGCTCTCGGAGGAGGAGCAGCAGGGGATTCGGGCGGAGCTGCCGGCGGTTCCCGCGGAAGCGGGCCTCACGCGCATCGAGGACTGGACCCTGGTCGGGCTCGACGCCCTGCTCCCGGCGGTTGCCCGGATGCGCGCTTCGGAACGCGGCCGCCGGGCTTCCATGCTCGCGGGAGAACTGGCGGGGGTTCCGGAACTCGACGACCTGGCCGTCCGTTCGGGCAAGTACGAATGGGCGCCGCCCGGGGGTGCGCCCCGGACGGTGTCCATTCCGGCGGCCTGGATGCGCCGCCTGAACCGCAGCGCCTGGGCGCCCGACGCCCGGCCCGTCCTCTCGATCGGCCCGCCGGAAACGGGCGGCGATCCGAAGAAGGGCGACCTCGAGCCGGCAGCCGCCAGACTCCTGGGGCGCCGGGGCATCCGTACCGTGGGGGCGGTGCGGGAGCTGCTGTCGAGGTCCGCTTTCCCGGCCTCGGGAGTCGGCTCCCCGGCCGGGCGCGTTCCCCCCGCCCGGTCCCGCGATCCGGTCGTGGAGGTCCGCCCGGATTCCGGCGAGGGATCGGAATCCTGGAATCCGGAACAACGCCGGCGCCTTCTGGAGGTCGAGAACGAGGCGGTCCGCGTCATCCAGAGCCGCGAGCCCGAGTGGATTCGGGCCCCGCAGGAGAACCCCGGATTCGATCTCTTCCGGCGGGATGAACGGGGAGCGACGGTCCTCTGGTGCGAGGTGAAGGCGATCCGCGGCACACTGGACAGCCATCCGGCCATGCTGACTGCCACCCAGGCGCGTTTCGCGCTCGAACGCGGCGAGTCCTACTGGCTCTACATCGTGGAGAACGTCGGGGGCGACGATCCCCGGATCGTCCGCATCCAGGATCCGGTGGGACAGGCGGGCCGCCTCGCGTTCGGCCCGGAGTGGCGGGAGTTGTCCCAGCCGCCTCCGTCACCGGAATGAGCCGACGCCCTGCTCCGCGGCTCGGCCGCGCCGACCCGGGCGGCGAACACTTCGGGTCCGATCTCTGCGCCACCTCGGCGACCGCCCTGGCTCACCGCATTGCGCGCCGGGACGTTTCCGCAGTGGAGGTGATGAGGGCGCACCTCGCCCGGATCGAGGAGGCGAACCCGCGCCTGAACGCGATCGTCACCCTGCTGCCTGAAGCGGCGCTGCTCACCGCGGCGGCGAGGGCCGACGCGGCGGTGGCTGCGGCCGAGCCGCTCGGGCCGCTGCACGGGTTGCCGGTCGCGCACAAGGACCTGACGCTCACCCGGGGCATCCGGACGACCTTCGGGTCGCCGATCTTCGCCGACTTCGTCCCCGAGGAGGACGCGCTGATCGTGGAGCGGTTGCGGGCGGCGGGGGCCATCACCATCGGCAAGACGAACACGCCCGAGTTCGGCGCGGGCTCGCAGACCTTCAACGCGGTCTTCGGTCCCACCCGGAACCCGTGGGACGAGACGAAGACCTGCGGCGGCAGCAGCGGGGGCGCCGCGGTCGCTCTCGCCTCCGGGATGGTCCCGATCGCGGACGGCAGCGACTACGGCGGCTCGCTGCGCAATCCGGCCGGCTTCTGCGCGGTGGTGGGGTTCCGCCCGTCGCCCGGCCGGGTGCCCGTCTGGCCCGACGAGACCCCCTGGTTCCCGGTTCCGGTGCAGGGGCCGATGGCGCGGAGCGCGGCCGACGCGGCCTTGATGTTGAGCGCCATCGCGGGGCCGGACCCGCGGTCGCCGCTCTCCCTGGCGGAACCCGGGGAGACCTTCCGCAGGCCGCTCGACCGGGACTTCACGGGCGTCCGGGTGGCCTGGAGCACCGACTTCGGGGGCGTCCCGTTCGATCCGCGGGTTCCGGCGGCGCTCGCGCCGGCGTGCGGCGCGCTGGAGCGGCTCGGCTGCGAGGTCGAGGACGCCGCGCCGGACATGAGCGGCGCCGATGTCGCGTTCGACCGCTGGCGGGCCTGGTACTTCGAGCTCAACTGGGGTCCGCTCCTCGACCGCCACCGGGAGTCCATGAAGGACACGGTCATCTGGAACATCGAGCGGGGCAGGGAACTCGATGCCCCGGACCTCGCCGAGGCCTCCAGATGCTGGACGGCGCTCCTGCGGCGGGCGAGGACGTTCTTCGAGCGTTACGAGTTCCTCGCGTTGCCGGTGTCCCAGGTGCCGCCGTTCGACGTCACGGTCGAGTACCCGGCCGAGATCGCGGGAGTGCCGATGAACACCTATACGGAATGGATGGCGTCCTGCGCCTGGGTCTCGCTCCTCGGCTGCCCCGCCGTCTCGGTCCCGGCGGGGAGGACTCCCGGCGGGCTACCGGTCGGCCTCCAGATCGTCGGCCGTCCGCGGGACGATTTCGCGGTCCTCCAGCTCGCCCACGCGCTGGAGCAGGAGTTGCCGGGTTCTGGCAAGATGGCGTGACGGAGAAAGAACCCATGACGCATCGGAATCCGGAGCGGCTCGCTTCCCTCGCGCTGTTCACCTTCGTGGCCGCCTGCGGCGCCCCGCCTCCCGCCGAGGATCCTCCGCCCCCCGGCGCCACCGCCCACGAAGGGGCGGCGTTCGAGATCACCGAGGTGCGGCCCGGCATCTGGCACGCGGTCGGCACCGGCGCCATGAACGTGGGCGCGAACGCGGCGATCGTGGACCTCGGTGAATCGCTGCTGCTGGTGGACTCCCACATCACCCCGGCGGCGGCCTGGGTGCTGCTCCGGGAGCTCTCGCCGCTGACCCCGAAGCCGGTGCGCTACGTGGTGAACACCCACTTCCACTTCGACCACATCCACGGGAACCAGGTCTTCGGCGACGACGTGGAAATCCTCGGGCACGAGACCACCTACGACGTGGTCGCCGCCGGCGGATCGAACTCCGGGACCGCCTGGGACGCGTTCGTGGGAACGCTCCCGGAACAGATCGCGACGCTCGAGAGCCGGCTGGAGGCAGCCACGGATGCCGACCGCGCCGAGATCGCGGACGCGCTGGCGAGGACCCGGGCGTACCAGGAAGCGACCGCGAGCATCACGCCGGTGCCGCCGACCATCACCCTCGAGCGCCGGATGACCCTGCATCGCGGCGGGCACGAGATCCAGTTGCTGTTCCTGGGGCTCGGCCACACCGCCGGGGACGTGGTGACGTTCCTGCCGGAGCAGAAGGTGCTCATCACCGGCGATCTGGTCACCTTCGGTCTGCCCTTCATGGGCGATGGATACCCGGAATGGGGCGAGACGGTCCGCGGCTTCGCCGAGCTGGACTTCGACCTGGTGCTCCCCGGCCACGGACCACCCTTCGAGGACAAGGCGAAGCTCGGGTACCTCGCCGCCTACCTCGACGACTTCTGGGCCCAGGCCGAGGCCGCGCACGCCGAGGGCGTTTCCGCGGAAGAGGCGGCGGGAAGCATCGATCTCAGCGCCCACGGGGAGCACTTCCCCTCCGTCACCGGACCGGGAGCCCCCCAGATCGCGGTGGAACGCGCCTACCGCCTGTTCGACGCCCGCGCGCTGACTCCCGAGCAGTAGGAGCCGCAACCTCCAGTGGCGCGGCGGCTGGGAACGCCGGTCTCCAGACTGGCGCGCGCGGCGCTCCGCGCTGCGCACGCAGTGGCAGCGAGATGGTCGCCGCCTCCACTCGTGGGAGGGCACTCCGCTACTCGCGTAGCCGTCAGTCCTTCAGTCTGACGATATCCTGCAATTGCTGTAGGAAATCGACGAATCCACGCAGTGTTTCGTGCTCAACTCCAGTGATGCCGTCGGAGTCAAAGTGCATCACATCGTTGCGGATTTCACGTATTCTGCCGAGTTCCTTTATGAAGACGCTTCGATCTAGCTTGAGGTCCGTTCTTTCCCAGTTTTTCGGATTCTCCAAGAGGCGAATGTACTCCCCAAAGGTCATGTCTGCGACCGAACTAATGTCGCGAGTTGTATCTGATTCCTTCTTGGCAGCTGACATCTCGGATGCATCGAAGTGCCCCTCGATCAATCCTCGAATGTGATTCTCGATCTCTGCGAGAAGAAGAAACGGCTCAGACAGTTGCCGAAACTGAACACTGAGGTCACTCGTAGTGACAATGCCTACAATTGTTCGATCGTGCGAACGGATTAGGACAGATTCGGACTCCACAATTCGTTCTATAACGCTGAAGAGAGATTCCGTCGCATCGACTATGTTCGCCGCTTCCATACATTCGCGCACCAGTGCTGCCGGTTCCCCTAGAGCCAAGCGGGAGCCAATGGTCTTCCAACTGATCATCCCCTTCACATCTCTCTCGGTTGTCATGACCGGAAGTTGAGAGTAGTCGTTTATCAGCATCAACGTTATCGCCTCAGTTACTGGCGAATCTGGCTTGACGCTCAATGGGACCTGATTGGCAGATACAAGTCGACCGATTCGATATGTAGGGTCTTTTCTGTCGCTGGGACTCGGGGTACTGGGGCCGAGTTTGATCTCTGCGCTTGCATCAGTCTCTGTAACGACCGGTGCCACCTCTTTTCTCGAATCTGTCGGCGGGTCGTCCAGGACAAATGAGATTCTGGAGTCAATGAAGGCGGAGTCGAAGTCCGGCTTGGTCCGAACATTCAGTTTCCTAAGTACTCTGCGAATATCAAGAACAATCCAGTAACCACGCCTCTGGGCGCCGAACCAGCCGATGAATGTTCGGACTGTTTCTTGTGGCGGTGACTCTCCGGATTTGAGTTGTTCGGCGATCTCGCTGAGGCGGGGAGGAATGTTCATGGCTTGCTGCGTGTGATTGCGCTGCACATACGCGTTGTGGCCAAAGCTAAGGTGCCCTGAACCCCGCTGCCCGATGCGAGCCGTCGCAGAGCGGCCTGTTCTTCGAATGCCCGCACCGGCAGAGCTTGCCCCGGTCGAGCGTGAACCGCGCGCCCCCGCGGCCGGAGATGGTGAGGGGGCCCTGGAAGGCGAGCGGGCCGTTCGGATAGGGCGTGAAACGGACCGGGGCTCCCTCGTCGGCGACCGGCGGCGCGGGTTCGGAGCGGGGCGTGACCGCGGCCTCGCAGCGGAATCCGACGCGCTCATGCGACTGGTCGCAGAGAGGCTTGTTCTCCGAATGTCCGCACCGGCAGAACGCGACCCGCGTGTCCTTCACGACCTCCGCGCCCGGCGTCTCCTCGATCTCGAGGTTGCCGCGGACGTAGTAGGGACCATCTGGGGTGATCGAGGCCGAGTTCTTCTTCCGCGGCTCCTCGGGCAGGATGGTCGCGGCCGCGGCGGCTCCCTTCTCGACCTTCTGGCCGGTGGCGGGCGCCATGCGGAGCGCCCCGGTGGGACAGCCCAGCACGACTCTCTCGAGGCGTTTCGGATCACCCTTGTCCGGGAGGATCCAGGGACGGCGCGAGGCGTCGAACACCTGCGGAAGCCCCCGGACGCAAACCTCGGCGTGGATGCAGCGGGGCGCGTCGAACGTGACCGAGGCCTCGTTGCCCCGGTAATGGCGAACCTGACTCTTCATATGGCCGAACTCTAGTTTGCCCCCGCCCGAGCCGCGCGCAGCGCGTGGATGTGCTCGTACATGTACCAGACGCCGATGCTCCGGAACGGCCGCCAGCCGTCGCTGATCCGCACGTATTCCGCGGGGGGCGCATCCTCCGGCAGGCCGTAGAGATCCCGCATCGCGAAGAGCACCGCGGCGTCCCCCGGCGCGAAGACGTCCGGCCGGTTCTGCGTGAAGATGAGGTGCATGTCCGCGGTCCAGTTGCCGATGCCCTTGACCGCGGTGAGCGCGGCGCGCACCGCGTCGTCCTCCATGGTCTCGAGCGCCCGGAGATCCAGTTCCCCGCTGCCGACGCGCGACGCCAGGTCCCGCAGATAGGCGATCTTCTGCCTGGACAGCCCGACACGCCGGAGGGTCGCTTCCCGCCGCTTCAGGATGTCCCGGGGCCCCGGGGGCTGCCCCCGGGTCAGCGCCCAGAGCCGCTTGTGGATCGACCGCGCCGCTGCCGCCGAGATTTGCTGGGCCACGATGGCGCCCACCAGCGTCCCGAACACGTTGGGGCGGGGGGCGAGGGTGCAGGGGCCCATCCGGCCGATCAGGGCGCGGAGAACCGGGTCGCGCTCGGACAGGTGGCGGGTCGCCTCGGACCAGTCGGGCTCTCCCGCCGGGCCGGGGGCCCACGGGCCTTCATCGGTCGTCATCGGCGGCGGAGTCTACGTGGGGCGGTGCGATACTGCGGAACCATGCCTCGCCGCCGGACCGGCATCCTGCTCACGCTCCTCGCGGCCTCCTGGGTGGCGACCCCGGCGCTCGGCTACCGGTTCTTCGCGCGCCACGGCGGCCTGCACCGGATCGCCTAAGTGGCGGGTGCGGTCCGCTGGGACGCCTCGGCGTTTCGTTGCGCTTCCGGCTCCTCGAGAACGGGAATCTGCCCGACATCCCGGGATTCGACGCCGCGCTCTGGCGCGAGAGCGCCGAACGCGGAATCCGCGCCTGGACGGAGATCGAGACAGCGGAACTGGAGATCCTGCTCGAAGCGGAGACGGTCGCCGAGGACCGCGGCCGGGTCGGCGACGGGATCAACACCATCGGCTTTTCGTCGCTGGATAGCGTCGCCGGCGGGCCGTTCGCCACCGCCGACGTGCAGTACACGCGCGGCCGGGTGACCGGCTGCGACATCCATTTCGGTCCGGATTACCTCGACGGCCGGTCCCTCGAGGCCCCGACCGCTTTCGAAGAGCTCCTGGACTACCTCGCGCGGACGGTGATGCACGAGGTCGGGCACTGCCTCGGGCTCGCCCACAGCGCCATGAACCCGACCTGGCTCGCCCGGCCCGGCGCCGTGGAGCGGCCGCCGGGGCATTTCCCGGATGGCGTCGCCAGCCTCCAGCCCCACCCCCGGATGTCCTACGGCACCATCCGGACCGTCGTTCTGGAGCCCGACGACGCCGTGGGGGCTTCGCTCCTCTACCCGGCTCCGGGGTTCGTCGAGTCCCGCGGCGCGCTCACCGGCCGGGTGGTGCTCGCGAACGGCCAGCCGGCGCCCTTCGTCTACGTCCAGAGCGTCCCCTACGCGGCGGACGGGGCGGTCTTCGGAGCGGGGGTGTTCACGGACTCCTGGGGCCAGTTCCTCCTCGAGGGTCTCGAACCCGGGTTTCGCCACTTCTGGATCCGCCCGCTGCACCAGATCCTCGCTCACTGGTTCATCGCGGACGCGGCGGTCGCCGGCTCGCTCAAACTCCAGCACGAGCAGCGCTGGTTCGCGATCCGGCGCGGCGAAATCACCCGGGCCCCGGACATCACCGTCCATCCCGCCCGCGACCGCCGCCGGGAGGCGGGTCCGTGAAGCGGTTCCGGGCAGGCCTGCTCCTCGCCGTGCTGGCCCTCGCCGGATGCGGGGAGGACACGGCGGTGACGCCGGCTCCGCTCCCACCGCCGCCTCCACCCGAACCGCCGCCACCACCGTCACCGGGTCCGGACGCGATTCCGGTCGGTTTCGGAGGGGTGCTTCCCCCTCCGGGAACGGCCCTGACCCTCCATCCGGGAACGGAGTTCGTGATTCCGGTGATGGTGGACGGAGACGTGGGCGAGGCAGTCGACAACCCCGCCTGGACCGGAATCCCGGTGCGGGTCGTGACCGACGCTCCGGCTGCCGTCCTGTCGGTTCCGGGCGAGCTGACGGTGGAAGGCCGGCAGGAACCCGACCTGCTCAGAGTCCGGGCGCTCGACTCCGCCGAGGTGGCGCCGGCCGTTTATGCCGTCCACCTGGAAGCGCCCCCGGAGGGACTTCCGGAGTTCCTCGGGCTGTCATTCCGGCTGGAGGCGGAACCGATCCGGTTTCGACTGGTGGCTCGCGCTAAGGCGGGAGAGGCCGACTGCGGCCGTCTCTCGCTGGGGCCGAGGGGAGGGATCCGCCGCGGGGACGGGGGCGCGCTGGGCGAGAACTGGTTCGGCGATCCCGGCAGCGACTTCCGGTCGGCGGAGCGCGTGCTGCGGGCCCCGGGACCGGACGCCGAACTCCGCCTCGTGGACGCGTATCAGCAACTGCCGTACGGGGTCCTCGGAGAGGCCTACAACCTGGTCCCGGTGATGTTCGCCCACGGTCTCGATCTCGAGGAGACGGCCGGGGGATTCGAGCAGACCCTCTCGCTCGCCTGGTTCGATGAACTGACGCTCCGCGCGTCCGTTCCCGGCTGCGCCCCGGTAACGCTGCGCTGCGACGACGGCGGCCGCTGCCGGACGCGGTAGGGGCCAGGAGTTCCGGCCAACCCGGCAGCGCACCCGACCCGGAACACCCTCTCCACACCTGCTCTGTCGCCCCCACGGGGGCGACAAGACCCGTGGTGCTACTCGGTGAGGTCTGTTGAACTCTCGTTGCAAACCCTAATAGACTGCTTTAGATCTGAGTTCGGAAACTCTGTTTAACTCGTGCTTTACAGTTCATTACCGCTTCGACCGTCAGTCATGTCCGCTCGGCACCTGTTCTCGTAGTCATGGCCAGCGTCACCGAAATCGAGTGGACCGACTCCACTTGGAATCCGATCACCGGCTGCACACAAGTCGGCCCGGGCTGCGAGAACTGCTACGCACTTCGTTTTGCCGAGAGATGGCGCGGCATCCCGGGTCATCCCTACGAACAGGGATTCGATCTGCGGCTCTGGCCATCACGGTTGGCTCATCCCTTGGGATGGAAAAAGCCGCGAAGGATCTTCGTAAATTCGATGAGCGACCTTTTCCACAAAGAAGTGGAATGGGAGTTCGTTGATGCTGTCTTCGATGTGATGGAGACGGCGGATTGGCACACCTATCAGGTTCTGACGAAGCGGAGTTCGCTCATGCGGAACTACGTCCGGCGGAGGTACGGGTCCGGGGTGGTGGCAAAGCACATTTGGCTCGGTGTGTCAGTTGAGGACGCAGAACATAAGGGCCGAATCGATCACTTGAAGGAAGTGAACTCCGCATCGCGCTTTGTCTCCTTTGAGCCGCTGCTGGGCCCTATCGGTCCGGTGGATCTCTCGGGAATCGCTTGGGCCATTGTGGGTGGCGAGAGTGGGCCGGGAGCACGCCCCATGGACGAAAGCTGGGCAATCGAGCTGCGGGATAGGTGTCAAGCCTCCAGTGTGGCCTTCTTCTTCAAGCAGTGGGGCGGTGCTCGGCCGAAATCAGGCGGTCGTCTACTTGATGGAGAGGCATGGCATGAATTTCCACACACTCCGTAACGACTGAGGCTAGGGAATGTCCCGTGTCCCGAACGAATATGCCGGCCGCGAGCACTCATACATAAAGCACAGGTTCCTTAGCGAATACCTCCAAGCGGCCGCCTACAAAATCCTTCAAGGACGGTCACCTGTCTTCAACTATGTGGATGCGTTTGCAGGCCCCTGGCAGCTCACAGAAGGGAGCCAACATACTGACGCTTCCTTTCACCGTGCTGTCCAACGGCTAGAAGCCGTTAAGTCTGACCTCGAAGCGAAGGGGATGAGTCATCTAAGAGTCCGCCCATTTTTCTGTGAGAAAAGGAAACGTGCCGCGAATGAACTCCGGACCTATGCGAAGAAGAACAGTAGCCTGAGCATCAGGGTGCATGAAGGAAGGTTCGAGGACAACTTGGGGGACATCGAAGATGGGTGCAGGGATGGGTTTACGTTTACCTTTCTTGATCCTACGGGATGGAATATTGGTTCAGACGCAATCTTTGACTTCCTGGTTCGATTAAACGGTGAGTTCTTACTGAACTTCATGGCAGCTCCCATCAATAGACATGCGACGTACCCACGAGTTACGGAATCCTTCGGGCGATTCCTTGCCGACCCTGAGTGGGAAGAGGACTTCGCGAAGTGTCCAAGTGAATGGAGCCAAGAAGAGAGAATCCTCCATTTGCTTAAGGCGAAGATGAAGGAGAGGAAAGTTGCCACCTACCTTCCGGTGATGGCCATCAAGAGGCCTAGACAAGAACGGATCCAGATGCGCCTCGTTCTCGGAACCCATTCACCAAAGGGAGTGGAGGTTTTCCGAGATACCCAAGGGAAGATAGAAACCCTGCAGCTCGGAATAAGGTCAGACCTGAGACGGGGCCCTGGGTTTCGGACGCTCTTCGCCTCGAATGATGAGCTGATCGCGAAGGAGCACGAGCTTGAGGGAGTGGGGTGCCCCTTGAATCTTGAGAAAGCCGAACGATCGATCATCGATTCGCTCAAGCGGGAAAATGGAACCCATTACGGTCAGCTTGCACCATGGGTAATGGAAGATATCCCGATTCGAAAGACCCAATTGAATGTGCTAATGGGACAACTTAAGGAGCGCGGAGTCGTGTCCTTCGACTTACCGGGGAGGACCCGAGTTCCGAAGTCGGAGACGCCGATCTGGTTGGCGTAACCGGCGCTGAGAAGACTCCGTGCTGACCACTAACGGGTTTGTGGACGGGCTCGCCATTGAAGCACTCAAGACCGAACAACTTGGAACCGAGGCGGAAAAGTGCGTGGTGCACGTCTCCCTCCCCGCCGCCAAGGGCATCGTGGGCGGCGGGATCTCGGTTCGCGGGAAGGTCATTCACGCGCCACCACCTTGCATTTCGACGAGCGTACGCCTTTCGAACGATGACATCTAGCTTGAGGGTACATCGCTGACTATGTTCTTCAAGTATCTAACGGGCAAGCTGCCGGAGGCGCCACCGCCGGGGTTGGTTTACGCACGCATTGATCGGTTGGCACGCCTCGATGACTCGGGCCGGACACCATCCACGGTACTGCTCGACTGTATCGATGCGCCTTGGCTTCGGGAAGTTTCGCGGCGCGTCCGTCATCTGTCGGACGAACGACTCGACGAAGCCGATGTGCGGATTTCTGTGGTCGTCGTCCCCTCCACACATCTCGGAGGCGTCACCAGGAACGACGACGACTTGCCAGAGTGGTTTCGCCTAGAACTCGGCGATCCGCACCGAGGCCCCGTGGCGGAACAGTTCCACAACCTGTTCCAGGATCCAGCCGAACGGGGTGTGATCAGCGCGCAGCCAGTCACCGCGTCTGAAGGTGAGATGCTGAGTAAGCTGGCGGGATGGCAAGGCATCGAGGCAACTGCTCAGTCTGATGTCGACGAGGTTCTCACCAGGATCAGGCCGGTCGAGGCGGTCGCAATCTACGATGTCGGCCAAGGCGCGGCGACGGCCCTGCTATCGTGTGGCGTACCGACCCTGTACTTTGATGTGGGCGGATCAGCTATCGGCAACTCGCGTAGCTTCCCAGCGTCGTTGCAACGGTTTTGCACGACCGGCGATCCGCCAGTTGTGCTTTCGCACTGGGATTGGGACCACTGGTCGTCGGCACTGCGGGACGATCGACTACTGAATCAGCGCTGGATCTTGCCGATTCAAGATCGGGCCGGGGATCTCGGAGCCGTGCATGCCCGGTTTCTCGCAAAGCTGAAGGCGAGAAGCGCAGGCATCTATTGGTGGGGCTATGGGACGCTGCCCGTCACCTCTCAGCGTGCGGGCATGACGGTCTTCCGGGCCTGGGGGAAGCAAAACAGTCGGAACGAGAGCGGGCTAGCACTCTCGATAGTGCGGAACCGCCGCACAGTGTTGCTCCCAGGAGATGCTTCACCGGCAAACGTCTGCCCCAGCGCTGCCAGCTTCGGCTATGTCATGGTCCCGCACCACGGTGGAAGGACTACGCTTGCGTCAATCCCAGCGCCGACGGACCCGTCGAGAAGCCACCTCGTCTATTCATATGGGGTGGGAAACATGTACCAGCATCCGTTACCGAAAACGGTTCGCGCCTTTCGTAAGTTGTGGAGGAAGGATGCGCATACGGCCCTCCGGGACAGCAGTGGTCTCGGACATGTGGGCATCGACCTGATTGGCGCAGGCTGGCTATCAACCGGACCGCCTTGTGGCGGTATGTGCCAGCTTGGGATCCGCCAATGGATCTGACGGCTCGATCCTAGAGGGCCGCAGTGCCAACTTGGAGGTCAGCGTTCCAAGCCATCGCGCCATGATGCTCGTCTGAAGGCCTCTCACCGGGACGGCTAGCCGAATGTGCCCGGCCTGTACTTCCCCGCATTTCCCCCCTTTTCGGATCGGCGGCGTCGTGCTAAAATATGCGACCTAATTAGTCGGATTTAGGTTGCCTGACGGACTGCATGGTCCTGTTCTTCGCGCCGCCGCGAGCGGAGCGAACTCCCCGGAGCCGGTCCGACGAACCCCCACGATGATCCGACTCTCCAAGAGCACCGACTACGCGCTGATGGCGCTCGCCGATCTGGCGCTCCTCCCGGAAGGGCAGACGGTGAGCGCGCGGCGGGTCGCCGCGAGCCACAACCTGCCTCCCGAGCTCGCCGCCAAGGTGCTTCAGGGGCTCAAGAAGAGCGGGATCGTCGAGACCCGGCAGGGGATCCGGGGCGGCTACCGGCTGGCCCGGGCGCCCGAAGAGATCCCGATCACCGACGTGATCGAGTCGGTGGAGGGGCCGCTCGCCCTCGTGGAGTGCATGCTCGAGGACGGCAACTGCAACCTCATCTCGACCTGTTGCGTGCGCACCCCGCTGACCCGTGTCCACGAGCAGGTCCTCGCCACCCTTGCCAACCTGACCCTCGCCCAGATCGTCGCCGACGCCGATCTCTCCGGCCCGCGCACCAGCGGACCCGAACTGCCGGTACTCCAGTGACCACCCATGCCTGAACAGCAACGGACCCTCGGAGCGGCCGAGGTCGAACGGCTCGTCGAGCGCGAGTACGCCTACGGCTTCGTCACCGACATCGAGACCGAGCGTGTCCCTCCGGGGCTCTCGGAGGACGTGATTCGGCTGATCTCGGAAAAGAAGGAAGAGCCGCAGTGGCTCCTCGACTGGCGGCTCAGGGCCTACGAGATCTGGCAGGGGATGACCGAGCCGAACTGGGCGAAGGTCTCCTACCCCCGGATCGACTACGACGAGATCAGCTACTACGCCGCGCCCAAGAGCGCCGTCGCGGACGGGCCCAAGAGCCTCGACGACATCGACCCGGAGCTTCGCCGCACCTACGAGAAGCTCGGCATTCCGCTCGTCGAGCAGCAGCGGCTCGCCGGCGTCGCGGTGGACGCCGTCTTCGACAGCGTCTCGGTCGCCACCACCTTCAAGGAGAAGCTCGCCGAACTCGGCGTCATCTTCTGCAGCTTCTCGGAGGCGGTGAAGGAGCATCCCGATCTCGTCCGCAAGTACCTGGGCACGGTGGTTCCGCACACGGACAACTTCTTCGCGAGCCTCAACTCCGCGGTCTTCTCCGACGGCTCGTTCGTCTATGTCCCGAAGGGCGTTCGCTGCCCGATGGAACTGTCCACCTACTTCCGGATCAACGCCTCCGAGACCGGGCAGTTCGAGCGCACCCTGATCATCGCCGAGGAGGGCAGCTACGTCAGCTACCTCGAAGGTTGCACCGCGCCGATGCGCGACGAGAACCAGCTCCACGCCGCGGTCGTGGAACTCGTCGCCCTCGAGGACGCCCGCATCAAGTACTCGACGGTCCAGAACTGGTACCCCGGGGACAAGAACGGGGTGGGCGGCATCTACAACTTCGTGACGAAGCGCGGGAAGTGCGCCGGCGCCCGCTCGCACATCTCCTGGACCCAGGTCGAGACCGGCTCGGCCATCACCTGGAAGTACCCGAGCTGCATCCTGCTGGGCGACGACTCGATCGGCGAGTTCTACTCGGTGGCGCTCACCGCGAACCGGCAGCAGGCCGACACCGGGACCAAGATGATCCACATCGGCAAGAACACCAAGAGCACGATCATCTCGAAGGGCATCTCGGCGGGCTACGGGCAGAACACCTACCGCGGCCAGGTGAAGGTGCTTCCGGGCGCCTGGAACGCCCGGAACTTCTCGCAGTGCGACTCGCTGCTCATCGGGCCCGACTCCGGGGCGCACACCGTCCCCTACATCGACGTGGCGAACCCGGACGCCCAGCTCGAACACGAGGCGTCCACTTCGCGGATCGGCGAGGACCAGCTCTTTTACTGCCGCCAGCGCGGCATCGACCCGGAGGAAGCCGTGTCGCTGATCGTGAACGGGTTCGCCCGCGACGTGCTCTCCGAACTCCCGATGGAGTTCGCGGTGGAGGCCCAGAAACTGCTCGGAGTGAGCCTGGAAGGAGCCGTGGGATGACGCCCCTCCTCCAGATCTCGGGCCTGCACGTCGAGGTTGAGGGCCGCGAGATCCTGCGCGGTCTCGATCTGGAGATCCCGCTGGGCGAGACCCACGCGGTGATGGGGCCGAACGGCTCGGGGAAGAGCACCCTGGCGCACGTGATCGCGGGCCGCGAGGGCTACGAGATCACGAGGGGCGTCATCCGCTACGGGGGCGAGGACGTCTCGGAGCTGGAGCCCGAGGAGCGCGCCCGGAAGGGCGTCTTCCTGGCGTTCCAGTACCCGGTCGAGATCCCCGGCGTGAACAACACCTACTTCCTGAAGGCGGCGGTCAACGAGATCAGGAAGCACCGCAGCCAGCCCGAACTCGACGCGGTGGACTTCCTGAGCCTGATGCGCGACCGGGTGAAGCTGCTCGACTTCGACGAGGACCTCATCAAGCGGCCCGTGAACGAGGGCTTCTCGGGCGGCGAGAAGAAACGCAACGAGATCCTCCAGATGACGGTCCTCGAGCCCACCCTCGCGGTCCTCGACGAGACCGACTCCGGGCTCGACATCGACGCCCTCCGGATCGTCGCCGAGGGCGTGAACCGGATGCGCTCGCCCGAGCGGTCCTTCCTGGTGATCACCCACTACCAGCGCCTCCTGAACCACATCGTCCCCGACCGGGTGCACGTGCTCCAGGACGGGCGGATCGTCGAGTCGGGCGGCGGCGACCTCGCGCTCCGGCTGGAGGCGGAGGGCTACGGCAAGCCGGCGGCCGTTCCCGCCTGACGCGATGGGCGAAGCGGTTCCGGCCACCGTCGAGTCGCACTACCGCGACGAGATCCCGCTCCCGGACGGCGACCGCTACGCCGTCCGCCGCCGGGAGGCGGTCCAGGAGTTCTTCCGCGCCGGCGGTTTCCCGACCGCGACCCAGGAAGACTGGCGCTTTTCCGACCTCGACGGCCTGGGGCGCACTGCCTACCGGCGGTATCCCGAACTGACCGGACTGAGGTTGCCGGAGCCGGGCGAGCTGCCGGCGTGGACCTCGGAGTTCGAGCACCGGGTCCTGCTCGCGGAGGGCAGCACCCTGAATGCCGCGGACTTCCGGGCCGGAAACGGACTCGCGTTCGGCGACCTGCCGATCGTGCCGGCCGAGGAAGAAGAGGACGACTGGGGATTCGTCGCGCCCGCGGCGGAAACGAACGGCGCCGGGGCGGACCTCGACGCGCCGCTCCGCCATCCCCTCGAGATGGTGAACGCGGGGCTCTTCGACTGCGGATTCCGGGTCCGGGTCGGCCGGGACGAAGACGCCGGGCCCGTCCTTCTCTACTCGCTCCGGCGCGAGAGCGGCCACCCGCACATGCTCCACCCCCGCTCGGTCGTCGAACTCGCCCCGGGCAGCCGGCTGACCGTTGTGGAAGCCCACGACGGCGCGTCGGAAACGGCCGGCTGGACGAACCCGAGCACCCTCTGCCGCCTGGGCGAGAACGCCGAACTCCGCTACGTGCGCGTCGAACTCGAGACCGGAAACATCGCGCACACCGGCCGGGTCACGTTCCAGCTCGCCCGGAACGCGCGCGTCCGTTCGACGGTGCTGTCGCTCACCGGAGGGAAATCCCGCACGGATACGGCCGCGATCCTCACCGCGGAGGGCGCGGAAGTGGATCTCCAGGGTCTCTTCCTGGGCGTGAATGCCGCAAAGTCCGACCAGCACACCCTCGCCATCCACGCCGCCCGGCACACCACGAGCCGCCAGCTCTTCAAGAACGTCCTCTCCGACGAGGCGAGCGCGGTCTTCGACGGCAAGGTGGTGGTGGCGCCGGGGGCGATCGGGACCGACGCCAGCCAGGCGAACCGCAACCTGCTGCTCTCGCGGAAGGCGGCCGTGCACACCCGGCCCCGGCTGGAAATCAACGCCGACGACGTGAAGTGCGCCCACGGCGCGGCCATCGGCAAGCTGGACGAAGACGCCCTCTTCTACCTGCGCTCCCGCGGGCTCGGCCGGATGGACTCCCACGAGATCCTGGTGCGGGGCTTTGCCGGCGAGGTGGTCGAGAAGGTGCCGGTGGCGGCGGTTCGCGGCCTCGCAAAGGAAGGCCTGACCCGGGTCCGGGAGAGCCGGAGTTTCGCCTCATGATTTCCGCGCCCGCCTACGACCTCGAGAAGGTCCGCGCCGACTTCCCCATCCTGTCCGAGGAGGTCCGCGGCCACCGGATCGCCTACCTCGACAACGCCGCCAGTTCCCAGAAGCCGCGCGCGGTCCTCGACGCCGTGGACCACGTCTACGAGACCGGCTACGCGAACATCCATCGCGGCGTTCACGTCCTCTCGGAACGGGCCACCGAGCACTACGAGCGGTCGCGGCGCCGGATGGCGAAGTTCATCGGGGCCCAGTCCGCCGATGAGGTGATCTTCGTCCGGGGCACCACCGAGGGCCTGAACCTGGTGGCTTCCTCGCTCGGCCGCTACGCCCTCGGCGAGGGGGACGAGGTGCTGCTCACCGGGATGGAGCACCACTCGAACATCGTGCCCTGGCAGATGGTCGCCGACCTGACCGGCGCGAAGGTCGTGGCCGCTCCCGTCACGGACCGGGGCGAGCTGGACATGGACGCCTTCGCGGCGCTCCTGAACGACCGGACCCGCATCGTCTCGGTGGTCCACGTCTCGAACGCCCTCGGCACCGTGAACCCGGTGGAAGAGATCTCCCGGTTGGCCCGGGAACGCGGGGCCTACCTGGTGCTCGACGGCGCCCAGGCGGCTCCGCATCTCAAGCTCGACGTGCAGAGGCTCGGGTGCGACTTCTACTGCCTCTCCGGCCACAAGATGTACGGCCCGTCCGGCATCGGGGTTCTCTGGGGGAAAAAACGCCTGCTGGAGGCGATTCCTCCCTACCAGGGCGGCGGCGAGATGATCCGGACGGTGAGTTTCGAGCGCACCACCTACGCCGAGCCGCCGGCGAAGTTCGAGGCCGGGACGCCCAACATCGCCGGCCCGGCGGGGCTCGCGGCGGCCGCCGACTACCTCGACGGCCTCGGGATCCCCGAGGTCGCCGGGCACGAGGCGCGGGTTCGCGAGTACGCGGAGTCGCGCCTCTCCGAGGTCCCCGGGCTGCGGGTGGTGGGAACGGCGCGGGAGAAAGCCGCGGTGGTCTCCTTCGTGGTGGACGGCGTCCACCCGCACGACCTCGGCACCGTGCTCGACCAGGAAGGCGTCGCGGTGCGCACCGGCCACCACTGCACGCAGCCGCTCATGGAGCGGTTCGGGGTGCCGGCGACGGCGCGGGCTTCCTTCGGCCTCTACAACACCGAAGCCGAGGTGGACCGGCTGGCGGCCGGACTCCGCACCGCGCTCGAGATCTTCCGCCCGTGAACGACGCGCTCCGCGATCTCTACCGGGAAGTGATCCTCGATCACAGCCGGCGGCCCCGCAACTACGGCGCGATGGATGCCGCGAACCGGCAGTCCGACGGCTTCAACCCGCTCTGCGGCGACCGGCTGCGGCTGTTCCTGCAGGTGGAGGACGGCGCCGTCCGGCAGGCGTCCTTCGTCGGCGACGGCTGCGCGATCTCCACGGCGTCGGCGTCCCTGCTCACTGAGGCCGCACGCGGACTCCCCGAGGAGGAGGCGCTCGAGCTCGTTGAGCAGTTCCGGGGCATGGTCTCCGGGGAGGGCGAACCCAACGGCGAGTCCCTCGGCAAGCTGACCGTGTTCGCAGGCGTGCGCGACTACCCGACGCGCGTCAAGTGCGCGACGCTCGCCTGGCACACTCTGCGGGCGGCCATCGAGCAGTCGGAAGAGACCGTCAAGACGGAGTGACCGCGCAGGCGGAGAAAGGAAGAACATGACCGAAGAAGCCGCGAACGGGAACGGGCTCCACGACCAGGTCGTGGACGTCCTCAAGACCTGCTACGACCCCGAGATACCGGTGGACATCTACGAACTCGGCCTCATCTACAAGATCGACGTGGACGACGGGGGCAAGGTGGCGGTGGACATGACGCTCACCTCGCCGGCCTGCCCGGTCGCGGGCACCCTGCCTCCCGAGGTGGAGGCGAAGATCAGCCGCCTCGACGGCGTCTCGAACGTGCGCGTGGACCTCGTCTGGGATCCGCCGTGGAATCCGGACCGCATGTCCGAAGCCGCCAAGCTGAAACTGGGCTTCCTCTAGGGCGGGGGCGTCGGCCGGGGGCGCCGTCCGGCTGCTGTGAAAACGCGCTCCGGCGGGTCGGCCGAGCGCCTCGATGGCGCCGCCGGCTTGGAACGCCGACCTCCGGTCGGCACACGCTGCGCGACCGCGCAGCGCAAGGCACGGCCGCACCCGTGAAACTGGATCGGACGGATCTCGTTCATTTCCGTCCAACTGCGGTATTGCAGTCCCCGAGCAGTCCGCCGATGGCGGCGGTGGTCTCGTCGAGGACGCCGCGGACCGTATCCAGCCGCAACGCGAGGAGCGCCGCCGCACTCTCTTCTGCCGTACCGGAAGGCCGCAGCGGAGACACTCGAAGCGCGAACCGTAGTTCCCGGAGCAGCTCTCCGAGATCGGCGACGGCGCCGCCGCAGGCGACGAAGCTCAGCGACGCGCCCGAGACGGCGTCGTTGAGCCGGTCCTCCGGACAGCCCTCCGGCGGACTCAGGCCGTCGGGAAGCTCGGTGGCAAGTGCTTGTTGATGGGGCATGGCGTCTCTCCTTGGATCCACATCCGAGGAGGCCCGAAGCCCCGTCTGGTCCGCTTGGTTGCCGTGCGGCCACATCTCCGTTTCCGGGCGCCACCTTGCCCGGACCGGGCAGGTTGGCGGGGGTACGCGAGTGCGCAGCCCCCTCTGGATGCTGCCCGGCAGCTTAGCAGCCTGTGGAAAGAGTCACGCGGCATTCGAGCGGTGATCCATCGCGGCTGAACCGCGCCTCTATGTGGCGCTCGTCGTTGTCCGGAGGCTCGGCGTCGGCTTCGGACGGTGTCCGGCTCACCGGCGCCCAGCGGTTGAGCGGCAGTTCCGGCGAGACCGCCCGCTGCGCGCCCCGCCCCTTCGCTTCCCCGAGGTGCGACGCCAGTCCCGGCTCGTCTTCCGGGATCGGGAAGACACCGGTGATGAGAGCGACGGTGAGGGATGCAGCCCTTACGGGGGGTCGGCCGCGCCTTCGAGGGTCCGTGATCTCCGCGTTCCGTTGACGACGATCCTCGGGAGCCCCGTTTCCTCCAGCCGCCGGTTCAGGCGGGGCAGGCGGTCGCTGAGCATCCGCTCGAGGACACCCAGGCGCCCCTCCAGCTCCGCCGACAACTCGTCGAACACCGCCTGGTAGGCCCCTGTGGGCGTGCCGTCGCCCCGCTCGAGGTGGCTGCGCAGGCCGGTCAGGCGATCGTTCAGTTTGATGGGGAAGGCGATCTTGTCCTTCGGGCTCTGGTTGCGTAACTGGTACAGCTCTCCCGCGACCGCCTCGATCCCGGCCGCGAAGCGGGACACGAGGTCCCTGAGGTCGGCGTCATCGGCCTCCGCAAGGATCGCGTCGGCCTGGGAGCGGAGGTCGCGCGCCAGCAGCACGCTCTCGTTCGCCCGGCTCTCCGCGTCGCGGATCGCCATGGCGAGGTGGAACTGGTCGGTGAATGCGGCGGGGGGGATGTCACCGAGCCTCGGATCCGGGAGCACGTCGAAGGCCGTCTCCCGCGACTGGCCGCCGGTGGTGAGTCGCGCCCGGTAGCGTCCCGGCGGCGCCCACGGTCCCAGCGCCGGGTTGCCGCCCTCCAGGACGATCCCCTCGAAGGTCGTCGCGCCGGGGTAGCGGAGGTTCCAGCGGGTCCGGTGGGCGCCCGCAGCCACGGTTTCGTCGATGAGGGTGCGCACGTGCCCGCCGTCGTCCGCGAGGATGTCGAGTCTCGCGTCCCCGGGCCGGTTCAAGCGGAAGTCGATGACTGCCGGGACGGATCGGCGGATCGCGTCGGCCGGCTGGAAGAGGTGGGCGTCGGCGTCGGCCAACTCCGCCTCCACCTGCCGGAGCGTCGCGATGTCGTCGAGCACCCAGAAGGAACGCCCGTGCGTGCTGATCACGAGGTCGCGGTCCTCGACCGCGAGCCCCGTGACCGGCGTGTCGGGAAGCCCGAAGGACAGGTCGCTCCAGTGCGCGCCGCCATCGAAGGACACGAAGACGCCGTGCTCGGTGCCCGCGTACAGGAGCCCCGCCCGCTCCGGATCCTCCCGCACCACGCGCACGAACGAGCCATCGGGGATGCCGTCGCTGATCCGGGCCCAGGTCGCGCCGTAGTCGTCGGTTCTCCAGGCGTACGGCGCGCGGTCGTCCATCTCGTACCGGATGCCGGCCACGAGCGCGCCCGCGGCGTGGTGCGGCGACACCTCGACGGTCATGACGCGTGTGTGCGGGGGCATGTCGGGGGGTGTCACGTTGCGCCAGTTGGCGCCGTCGTCGCGCGACAGGTGCACGAGGCCATCGTCCGACCCGGTCCAGATCGTGCCCGGGTCATGCGGCGACGGCGTGACTGCGTACAGCGTGCCGTAGATCTCCGGGCCGTCCTGGTCCAGGACGATGGGGCCGCCGGAGTCGTCGAGCGTCTCCGGCTCGGCACGCGTGAGGTCCGGGCTCATCCTCTCCCACGACCTGCCCTCGTCCAGCGACCTCCACAGGTGCTGCGATCCGGCGTAGAGCGCGTGCGGCGGCTGGGGCGCCACGGCGATGGGATAGGTCCAGTTCCATCGCTCGGGCATGTCGCGGGCAGGTTCGCCCATGACGATGCGCGGCCAGGGCTGGACATCGGTGACCAGGCCGGTCCCCCGGTCGTAGCGGGTGAGGGTGTTGGTCGCTCCCGCGTAGAAGATGTCGGGATCGGCGGGGTGTTGCGCGATGTAGCCCATTTCGCCTCCGCCCACCGCGTACATCCACTCCGCGCTCGGGCTGCGCGGGTTGCGCAAATGCCCCGGCTCGGACGCCACGCACGCCGTCGAGTTGTCCTGCTGCGCGCCGCAGACGTGATAGGGGAAGTCCGAAGTTGTCGTCAGGCGATAAATCTGGGCCGTCGGGTATCGCATCGAGGTCCACGTCCGCCCCCCGTTGACCGTCACCACGCCGCCCCCGTCGTTCCCGTTGATCATGCGCAGGGGGTTCGTGGGGTCGATCCACAGGTCGTGGTGGTCGGCGTGGGTCTCGGGCACGCTCGCGAGCGTCTTTCCGCCATCGGTCGACCGCATGAGCCGGAAGTTGAGGATGTAGAGCGTGTCGCGGTCGACCGGGTCGGCCTCCAGGCGCTGAAAGTAGAAGGCGCGCTGCCAGATGTCGCGGTGGCCGTTGATGAACTCCCACGAACGGCCTCCGTCGTCGGACCGGTAGAGCCCGCCCCGCTCGGCTTCGAGGTTTGCCCAGACCCGGTTCGGATCCGCGCCGGAGACGGTGACCGTGATCTTGCCGAGCACCCCCTCCGGGAGGCCCGGATGGCGCGTGATCTCGCTCCAGGTGTCGCCCCCGTCGGTGGACTTGAAGATCCCCGACCCGGGGCCGCCGCTCCAGAGGTGCCAGGGCCTGCGGACCACCTGCCACAGCGTCGCGTACAGCACGTTCGGATCGGTCGGATCCATGACCAGGTCGACGGCCCCCGTGCGTTCGTCGCGAAAGAGCACCTTCTCCCAGGTCCCGCCCCCGTCGCTGGTGCGATAGACCCCGCGCTCGGGGTTGGGCCCGAAGGGATGCCCGAGCGCCGCGACGTACAACCGGTCGGGGTCGGTGGGATGGATGCGGATGCGTCCGATGGCGTGGGTTTCGGTGAGGCCGAGGTGGCGCCAGCTCGTCCCGCCATCGTCCGAGCGATACACACCGTCCCCCTGGAGGACGTTGGCGCGCAACTGGACCTCGCCCATGCCGATGTAGACGATGTCGGGGTCGGATGGCGCCATCGCGACCGCGCCCACCGAGGCGCTCGCCACCTGGCCGTCGGTCACCGGGGTCCAGGTAGTCCCTCCGTCGGTCGTCTTGAAGAGCCCTCCGCCGGTCGCGCCGAAGTAATACTCGAAGGGTCGCTCGGGATGACCCGCCACGGCGATCGAGCGGCCGCCCCGGTCCGGACCGATCGAGCGCCACTCCATGGGGGGGAGGAGGGAAACGAGGTCCTGCGCGCTGAGCGGCGCCGGGGTCGCGGCCGGGGACATCGCGACGAGTGACATCGCGGCCAGCAGGCGAAGCCCGCGCCGCGGCGCGCGGCGGACCCTGATCCCCGCCTTCGTCATCCCCCGCCTCGGTGACCACATGGAGGGCGCCGCCCCGGATGGCCACGATGGCCCGGCCGTTGTCGTGGCGGCGCATCGCGAGCGGCTGGTCGAATGGCGCGTGAGTTTCACCACACTAGTCCCCGTCCAGGGTCCGGCGTCCGGCCGCGCGGACCAGGGCGTCGAAGATCCGCTGGTCCAGGTCGTGCCCCATGCGCTCGGGGTGCCACTGCACGGCGAGCGCCCCCCAACGGCCGGACGCCGACGCCCCGTTGTACTCGATGCCTTCGATCGTGCCGTCGGGCGCGTGCGCGACCGCGACCAGCCCTTCCCCCAACCGGTCCACCGCCTGGTGGTGGATGCTGTTCACACTGCGGTCGGTGACCCCGAGAATCTGGCCGAGGCGGCTCTCCGGCTGGATCGTCACCGGGTGCCGGAACGCCACCGCGTCCGCCGGCACATTGGGGATGGGCGGGTGGTTCGCGCGGTCGGTGATGTCCTGGTGCAACGTGCCCCCGAGTGCGATGTTGAGCGCCTGCATGCCCCGGCAGATGCCGAAGAACGGAAGGTTCGCATCGCGGGCGGCGAGCGTGAGCGCGACGTCCCAGGCGTCCTCCTGGGGATCGATGTCCGCGCTCCGCCCCTCGTCGGTCCGCGTGTAGGAGGAGGGCGAGAAATCGCCTCCGCCGGTAAGGACCAGGGCGTCGATCGCCGCCACTGCCTCCGGGGCCGCGCTCAGGGGCGCCGGGGGAAGGATGATCGGGATGCCCCCGGCGATGCGCACGCTCTCCACGTACTCCTCGGCGAGCGTGAAGAGCTGTTCCGGATCTCCCACGATCGTGTGGACGGGGCGTTTCCAGGGGGTGAGCCCGATCCGGGGCCGGCTGCGGCGTCGGTCCCCGCTCACTACGCCGTCTTTCTCGGAGCGCGGACCCCCCGAAACTCCCAGTCGCCGCCGAGCGCGGTCGAGCGCACTTCCTCCGACTCGGTGGGCTGCGCCCCGTAGCCCTCGGGAATCCCCCATTCCCCGGCTACCACCGGATTCACGAGGCGCCCAAGTCCGTCCACCTCCACCGCCACCTCGTCGCCAGGCTCGACCGGACGCGAACCGGCCGGGGTGCCGGTGAACACCAGATCGCCCGGGAGCAGCGTGTGGGTCCGCGAGATGTCCGCGATGAGATAGTGCGGATCCCACTGCATCTCGTCGGTGTTGCCCGACTGCCGCACGTCGCCGTTGACGAGCGTGCGGATCCCACGCCCGTGGAAATCCCACCCGGAGACCACGGGCTCCAGCACCGGGCAGAGCGTGTCCGCGCCCTTCACGCGGAGCATCGAACCGGCGTCGGTGTCCCGGAAGTCGTGCAGCCCGAAGTCGTTGCCGACGGTGTAGCCGGCTACGAAGCGGCCGGCGTCTTCGGGCTCGATTCCCCGGCAGCGCGATCCGATCACCGCAACGATTTCTCCCTCGAAGTTCAGGTAGCGGCAGCCCCGCGGGCGGACTACCGGCTCCCCGCTCCGGATCAGGGCGGAGGGCGGCTTCAGGAAGTAGGTGGGCGCTTTCGGAAGCCGTGCTCCGAACTCCTCGACCCGGCTCGAATAGTTGAGATGAACACAAACGATCTTGCTCGGGTTCATCGGAACCGGGGAGCCTACATTAGGTGGGAGAAGCGGCCCGCGGCGTCTTTGTGTTGGCCCGTCGCGCCGCCTTCCCGGCCGGTTATCAGGCAGATGCAGTCCCGCGGGTCGGCCAAGCGCCGTGATGATGCCGCCGGTTTGGAACGCCGGCCCCCACCGGGAGAAACGCCCATGCGCGCGTCCTCCTACGCACCCCGCTTGTCATCAAAACGGCGGAAACGGCTTGGAACGCCGACCTCCGGTCGGCACAGCGGGCCGAAGGCCC
>JAJDUD010000073.1 GCA_022826825.1 Acidobacteriota bacterium
TCCGGAAGGGCGAGTCGCCAGATCCCCATAAGGCACTCTCAGGAAACGACTTACTGGCGAATGGGTAGCCGCCGTTCCCGCTGCGATTCCCGCATTTCCAACGGGATTCAACCGGCCTCCGGAAGCCCGCGACGGACGAATCCGGCTCCGTCCCCGACAAGTCTCAGCCGCCCGACGCGAGGCTCACACTCACCACCTGACGGCCTGTGCAGCGCGCCGGCCGCGTGGAAGACGCGAGGGCCGTCAGGCCGGGTCGAGTCAGTCGACGCGGCGCGTCGACCACACCGCTCTGGACGGTCCAAGCGCCGCCCACACCGCCCCACGCGCAGCATCCTCGTCGATCTCGATCCATCAGACGCCACGAGTCTAGCGCGGCGCCGCCCCGTTGGGAAGACCGCGCAGTTGCCCGACCAGGCTCATCGTCCTCGTTCCCCGAACACCACGTCAGCCGTACGCCCCCAAGCCCCCGGAATCCGTCTCCGAACGCCGATGGATGTCACCGTCGGCATCGTCTCGCCATCACCGTGCGCGTGTGCTCGCCGCCGTCAAGGGTGCTCGCTACGCTCACACCCCGCTCCGCGGGGCTCACGCCCTTGACGCCGGCTCCGCGCACGCTCGTTCAGGCTGGCTCTTACGGACGATGCCCACCCATACGACCCCTGCATGGCAGGGTCGACTCCGGTCCAGGACGACACCCATCACACCACGTCGGTCCTCGTGAACTCGCTCCACGCCCCGCCAGACCGCGCAGCGGCGACCTGACCGACCCGGTGACCATCGAGGCGTTGAGCGCCGGGAACCGCAAGACCTCGATCACGACCCCGCCCTTGTGGTACACGTAGCTCTGCAGGAACTCCGGGAACCACAGGCCACCAGCGACCACACCGTCCCCGACCAACTCCGACCGGCGGAATGGCAGAAACGGCGGGCAGGCAGGGGCTCCGGGAACCGACCCCCAGCAACGGCCGGCACGGATCCCGGAACCGGCTGACTCCTGACCTTGAGGGGCAGGAGCCAGCCGACCCCTTGTGTACACAAGGGGGCTGGCGAGGGGAGGCTCCGCCTCCCCTTCGAACCCCTCGCCACCGGTCGCGCCCATCCCGCTCCCGGTAGTGGTTCGGCTCGTCGCCGACCACCTCGAACACGCCATCGTCGCCGGCCGCCGCGACGGCCGCGCCCGTCCGCTCGCCGTCGTCGTCGTCGATGCGGTCCCCTGCCGGGCCGCAAGTCTGCTTGCGGACCATAATCGCCTCGTCCGCGACGGCGGGCGGCGAGTCACCCGCCAGGGGCCGAGCGCCAGCGCAGCAGCCGGCATCGGCTTGACGGGCCGCACGACGAGGGCGGTTCTCCGCGTCGGCACCGGATCAGCGACGCGTCGACTCCTGCGCAGGTCCGCCGAGATACTCGCCCCAGTCGTCCATCAGCAGCCGCCGCCGCTCGAACAGGTCCGACCGCGCATACGCCGCCTCCACCTTGTTCGGCACCACGTGCGCCAGCGCCGCCTCGATGACCTCCCGCGGGTGGTCCGTCCGCTCCGCCGCCCAGTCCCGGAAGCTGGAGCGGAACCCGTGCGCAACGGCGGGAATCCCGTGCAACCGGAGCATCTTCGGCAGCGTCGACGACACGATCGGCCTCCCGCTCCGCATCGGGAACACGAGACCGCCGCCGCCGAGCGACCGCGCCGCGGCGAGGACCTCCACCGCCCGACCGCAGAGCGGAACCCGGTGCTCCCGCTTCGCCTTCATCCGCGCCGCCGATATCGTCCACACCCGGTCCGCCACGTCCATCTCGTCCCACGTCGCCAGCCGCACTTCGCCGGATCGCCCCGCGGTCAGCACCAGGAACTCGAACGCCAGCCGGACGGCCCGCGACGCCGACCCCGACGACCTCACCGCCTCGACGGCCGCAGCCACGTCCTGGTGAGGCAGCGCCCGCATGTGCTCCACGATGTCGTTCTGCGGACCCAGGACCGGCAGGACCCGGTCGCACGGGTTGTCCAGACGCATCTCCATCGCCACGGCCCACTCCAGCACCGACCGGATGCGCTGGCGAACCGCCCGCGCCGTCTCCGGCTTCTCGTGCCAGATCGGCGTCAGGATCTCCAGCACGTCCGCGCTGCTGACCTCCGAGACCGGCCGGGAGCCGACGCGCGGGAAGGCATACCGCTCCAGACTCCGCAGCCAGTTGTGGGCGTGGTGCGTCCCGCGCCAGCCGCCCCGCTTCTGCTCGACGACGCGCCGGGCCGCTTCGGCGAACGTCGGCACGCCCTGGACCCGCCGCTTCTCCGCCAGAGGGTCGCCGCCCGACCGCGCCAGCTTGCGGTTGGCGAGCGCCAGCTCGCGGGCCTCGGCGAGCGAGACGAGCGCCACGGCCCCGAGTCCCAGCTCCCGCCGTCGTCCACGGATGACGAGCCGCTGGATCCAGCTTCGGGTGCCCTCCGGCTTGACGTAGAGGAACAGGCCGTTGCCATCGGCGTGCCGGCCGGGCGGCGCGGAGCGGAGGGAGGCGGCCGACAGGGCCTTGTCGGGGTGGCGGCCCCGGGGCTTGGTTCTGCGGGGTTTGGGCGCGGCCGTGATTACTTCATCCATTCCAGTATTCTACACGGGAATGGAACGGATTCCACCGCACGTCCCGACCGGCACAGCCCCAGCCGCCGAGTAATAAACGACTACCAATCAGAGATTTACAGACACTAACGAACGAGCCTGCACACCTGCGGCACACAGCCGTCTATTCAGGAAGGGCGAA
>JAJDUD010000057.1 GCA_022826825.1 Acidobacteriota bacterium
CGGAGTCCCGTTACCGTGAAAATGCAGTCCGGCGGGTCGGCCCAGCGCCTCGATGGCGCCGCCGGCTTGGAACGCCGACCTCCGGTCGGCACGCGCTGCGCGACCGCGCAGCGCACGGCGCAACCACACCCGGAAGTCACGGTTCCCACCTCGGCGTGGAGTTCAAGGGCGTAAGCGGCACGTACGGCTTGGAACGCCGGCCTCTGGCCGGCACGCGCTGCGCGACCGCGCAGCGCACGGCACGGCGCCGACCTGCGGGATGGTTCTTTCTCGGTGCCACCGGGCCGAGGGGACGCTCCCGGATCCGCGTCGCCCGAGACGACTAGCGGCGTGTCGTCCGCGGGCCTTCGGCCCGCTGTGCCGACCGGAGGTCGGCGTTCCCAGCCGTTTCCGCCGTTTTCATGACAAGCGGGGTGTGCAGGAGGACCCGATTATGGGCGTTTCTCCCGGTGGGGGCCTCGATGACTCGCGCCATTCCCGGGACACCACACTAGTCGTCGAGGCTGGCGAGGAGCTTGTCGTTCCGCTCCATGAGCTCGAGGGCCGCCTCCACGTCCTTCAGCGTCCGGGGTGAGAGCGGCGCCGGCTTGGGTTCGGGCGCCGGCGGCGGCTTCGGGACCGCCGGCCGCGCGCGTTTGCCGCTCTTCGCGCTGAGCAGCCGCCGGGCGCCGGCGGTGGTGTACCCCTCGCTGTGGAGAAGACGCTGGATGGTGTGCACCATCTCGATGTCCTCCTTGCGGTAGAGACGCTGCCCCGAATCGTTCTTCTTCGGACTCAGCGTCGGGAACTCCATCTCCCAGTGCCGCAGCGTGTACGGCTGCACCCCGGTGATCTCGCTGACCTCGCCGATCCGGAAGTAGAGCTTGTTCGGGATCTGGAGCCCGCCGTCCCTGGCCGCCATCAGTTCTGCAGACTCTCGAGCAGTCCGCGCGCCGGGCGGAAGAAGGGCGTCCGGTAGGCCGCGGAGACGAAGATCCGCCCGGTGCGGGGGTCGCCGCCCCGCCGGGGACGGCGCGAGCGGACCTCGATCGACCCGAACCGCCGGATCCGCAGCGCACTGCCGGTGGCCAGCCCGTCCGCCGCGCTCTGGAAGATGGTGTCCACGATCCGGAGGGCCTGTGCCCCGTTCACGCCGCCGTGGAAGCTCCGGACGGTCTCCGCCAGATCCGCCTTGTTCAATGTGGACACCCGTTGCGCCGCGCCTTCTCCCGGGGAGCGGAGCGGCGTCACGAATTGTAGGACAGCGCCGCGAACCCTACCGGGGCAGCCTCTTCTTGTACTCCAGCGTGAGCCGGACCGGCGTTCCCCGGAAGCCGTAGCGGCGGCGCAGCTCGCCGACGAGGAAGCGGGGGTAGGAGGGCAGGATGTCCGCGCGGGGACAGTTCGTGAACACCCGGAATCGGGGCGGCGCCACTCCCGACTGGAAGCCGTAGAGCAGCTTCACCTCCTTGCCCCGGCGCGAACGGGGGGCGAAGCGCTCCGAGGCGCGCGCCAGGAACCGGTTCACCTCCGGCGTGGGGATCCGCCGGCTCCCCTCCGCCGCCACCCGGAAGACCGACTTCCAGATCGCCGCCACGCCCTGCCCGGTCATCGCCGACATCCGGAGGATGGGCGCGTGCCCGATGTGCCGGAGGCGCTCCCGCACGTCGAGCCGGAGCTCCGCCCAGCGCGCCGCCCGGGAGGTCACGAGGTCCCAGCGGTTCAGGAGGACCACCACCGCGCCGCCGGCGTCCTCGATCAGCCGGGCGATCTGGGCGTCCCGGGCGGTGGGACCTTTCACCGCATCCGTAATCAACAGGGCCACCCGGGCCCGGCGGATGGCCTTCTCCGACATCAGCACGGCCAGCGCGTCGGCCTCCTCGAAGGCGTCCACCGAACGGCGGCGGGCGCCGCGCCGGATCCCGGCGGTGTCCACCAGCACCACCTCGCGGCCGGAGACCGCGATGCGCTCGTCCACCGGGTCGCGGGTGGTGCCCGCCACCGCCGAGACCAGCGCCCGCTCGTAGCCGCAGAAGCGGTTCAGCAGCGTGGACTTCCCCACGTTCGCGCGCCCCACGATCGCGACCCGGAGCGCCTCCCCGTCCTCCGCGGATTCCGCGGGCGCCGGCGCCTGGCCGAGATCCGGTTCGAGGATCTCGACGACGCGGTCGAGCACCTCGGCGATCCCGAGCCCGTGCTCGGCGGAGATCGGGAAGGGATCTCCGAGCCCGAGGGCGTGGAACTCGGCGGCCGCCGCTTCGTGGACGCCCTCGGCCTTGTTCGCGACCAGCACCACCGGAGGCCGGTCCTTTTCCCGGCGGAGCCCGTCGGCGAGTTCCTCGTCCGCGGGCGTCAGGCCCGCGCGGGCGTCCGCGAGGAACACGACGACGTCGCTCCGCGCCGCCGTGCGCTCGGCGAGCGCCCGGATCTCCCGGGCGAAGGGCGAGGCATCCGGCGCCCCCGCCCCGCCGGTGTCGTGGAGCCGGAAGCTGACGCCGCGCCACTCCGCGGGCTCCAGCCGGCCGTCGCGGGTGGACCCCGGCCGAGCGTGGACGATGGCGGGGCGGCCGCCGACGATCCGGTTGAACAGGGTGGACTTGCCCACGTTCGGCCGTCCGAAGAGCGCTACGACTTTCATGCGGCCTCACTCACCGGAACACGGGCCAGTCGCTGTGAAAATGCAGCCCGACGGGCCGGCCAAAGCACCCCGGTGGCGCCGCCGGCCTGGAACGCCGACCTCCGGTCGGCACGCGCTGCGCGACCGCGCAGCGCACGGCACAACCGCACCCGGAAGTCACGGTTCCCACCTCGGCGTGG
>JAJDUD010000021.1 GCA_022826825.1 Acidobacteriota bacterium
GGGGGGGCCGCACCCCCCGCCGCTGACCCGCGCGGCGGCGCGGCTTGGAACGCCGACCTCCGGTCGGCACCGCCCGCCTAAGGCGGGCGAACGCGTACTTGCTTGCTCGGGGATGGCGCGACCCCGACTTCCAGCGCCATATGGCCCGGGGGCGGTACGTGGTTGCGGCCCTCCGGGCCGGGTGCCGACCGGAGGTCGGCGTTCCAAGCCGGCGGCGCCGTGACGGCCGTTGGGCGGCCTGCACGACCGCTCCTTTGCAGCAAAACCGGCGGTCCTCGTCAAACCGCTGGCAGCGGCAGCGGCCGTCGAGGTGGTTCAGGCCAACAGCTTTGGCCGCCGCCGCGTCTACGACGCCCGACTGGCGCTCGCCCTGCGCCGCCAGGGCATCACCGAGTTTGCGACCGCCAACGTGAAGGATTTCACCGGCTTCGGCTTCGATCGCGTGTGGAACCCGGTAGCGGCGTGAAGCGCGGGTGCGCGCGGCGGACGAAGGGCCGAGCCCCGCATCCCATACGGAGGCCCCACTGGGCAGCCCCGCCATCGACCCGGAAATCTCGGCATGACACACCGAGATTTCCGGGTCAAGAGGTCCGCGAGGACGATCTCCGGCGACGAACTTTCGGGATCTACGGTCGCGAAGACCAGCCCACTTCCACGCTGAACAGAAAGAGCCTCGGCCGCATGGTCGTGTTCAGGGTCATCGTGGCCGCGACCTCGTCCTGCACCTCGGGAACGTGGAGGTCCATGCCCCAGCTCTCCTCGGTGGAACGCGCGCCGCCGATGAAGGCGTCAAGCCGCGGGCGCAGGAACATCCGTCCCATTCGGACCGTGAGCCCCAGCGAACCGCCCAGGACCACGACGCCGCGGTCCGCCCGGAAGTCACCCGGGGTCATCTCGATGGCGGCTTCGCGCGACACGCCGCCGAGGGTCGCCATTCGGGAGATACCCACGGGAAGGTCTTCCAGCGCCAGCCGGCCGGAATCCCCTCCCATCAGCAGATAACCGCCCCCCGCCGCCAGATGAAACCTCGCCCGTTCCTGCGCCAGCGGGATTTCCCATACGACGAACGCGCTCAGCAAGTCGTCCGCCGATTCGGTGATCGTCAGCTCCCGGGCTCCGAACCAACGGGTCTCCCGCATCATCGCGGCCGGAGTAAACCCGCGGCCAGCGACCCGGTGATGCTGGATCTCGACGCCCCAGCGGCCACGGATGGCGCGGAGACTCGCCCCCCAGCTCCGTTCCCGCGAGTAACCCACGGTCTCGTCGATGGGGCTCAGGCTGCTCGCCAGCGCGAGTCGGACCTCTCCCCGCGAGATCAATCCGGCAGCGCCGCCGTGGCCCGCGAACTGGAACTCCCAGGACGGTTCCTCATCCACTGGCCGGGACGTCGGACGGTCGTCGGCCGGCTGGCCGGACGGGCGCCGGTCGGGCTTGGGACCGGCGGTGGCGCCGGCAAGCGGAACAAGGCCCAGCAGCAGCCCCAGCGACGCCAGACGCAGCACGCGCCGTCTCCGAACGACCGGTCGGCCGGAAGCAGTTGCTGTGAAAATGCAACCCGCCCGATGACAGGGACGGCGAGGAGCACCGGGAGCGCCGGTCTTCAGACCGGCATCGCCCGCGCAGCGGGCGAAACTCCTGGGCTTCATTTCGTCGTATGGCCGGGATCTGACCAAGGACGACGCGACGCTCCTTGGGGGGCAGGGTTGGGTGGTGTCATCACGGAATCAAGCCGAGTCATCGGGGCGCCATGACTTGGTGAGTTTCGCGGCCTGCGGCCGCGATGCCGGTCTGAAGACCGGCGCTCCCCGCTCCTGGCGCCTCGGCATTTCATGACCGGCGGGATGCGTAGGAGGACGCACGCGTGGGCGTTTCTCCCGGCGGGGGCTCCGGCCAGGTCTCTATGGATCAGTTCGACAGACCCACGTCCACCGAGACGAGGAAGATCCTCGGGGTCACGCTGGTGGTGAAGCTGAATGCCGGCAGGTCCAGTCCATCGGTCTCGGGCAGGTCCAGGTCCGCGAGGCCGGGAAAGCGCACCGTCATTTCGGTGGTCAGCGCCCGCGCGATGATGACGTCCAGCCGCGGCCGCAGGAGGATCCGTCCGGTCCGCAACGACACTCCGAGCGAGCCGGCAAAGACGACGGAGCTGCGATCGGCGGTAAACCCTATTTCCGGGACCAGCGATGCCACGAACTCCGGGGGAACGTCGGGCGGCAACTCTCCGGTGATCTCTTCCGGATCCGGGAACCCGGCCCCGGAGAGGAGCCGGTCGGTGCTGGAGTCGGTCGCCCGCATCCAGCCCGCCCCCAGGCCCACAAACAACTCCATGGTGCGCGACAACGGGAAGGCCCGGACGACCTGCCCCGTGAGGACATCGGCCTTGGAGGCGACCAGCGGCAGATCGAAGAGTCCGGTCGCTGCCTCATCGGCCCCCGCTTCCTCTGCGACCAGCCACCCGGGCGAGAGCGCGAGGCTGTCGAGGACGTTGTACGTCCCTTCGATGCCCCAGCTTCCGGACATGAGCCGCGCGCCCACCCCCCAGCCGAACTCCGAGACCCGTCTCGAGGCCGAGAGGGAGGCCATGTCGCTGGTCATTCCGGCCGAGATTGCGAACGAGTCCTCGGCCGTGACGTTCACGAACGACATCCCGAGGCGGCCGAACAACTCCATCTGCCTCCCGGAGGACACGCCAAAGCCCTGGGCGCCAGCCGTCGGCAGTGCGGCCGCACCGTCGAGACGCAACGCGAAGTCGGGTGCGGACAGTTCAGCGGACGGTCCGGAGGCGTCCTGGCGGACCTCCGCCTCCCCATCCCGGATCACCTTCTTCTTCACATCATCGGCATGCCCCGCCGCTGCAAACAGGAGCGTGAGCAGCGCCGCCAGCGCGAACCGGAATCCGTAGGTCGTCATGAGCGCACTGTAGCGTGCCGGCCGGGCCGAACCACAGATCCAGGCGGGCGGCCCCGGGTACACTCGAAAGCCGCTACCGACACCACCCGCCGAGCCTGGAGGTCCCTTCGTGATGCGCACTTCCCGTTTGCCGCTCATCCCGCTGCTTGCCGCGCTCCTCGCGCCCGTGGCCGCCGCCGCCCAGAACGGGGACGCCGACGCCGTCATCACCCAGTTCCTGAACGCCCAGCGCACCGACTTCGAGGAGGTCGCGCTCCGCATTTGGGACTGGGCGGAGGTCGGCTACCAGGAGGAGAAGAGCTCCGGGCTCCTCCAGGAACAGCTCACCGCCGGCGGTTTCGCCGTGGAAGCCGGGGTCGCCGGCATGCCGACCGGTTTCATCGGGGAGTGGGGCTCGGAGGGCCCGGTGATCGGCATCCTCGCCGAGTTCGACGCCCTGCCCGGGGTGAGCCAGGCGGCCGTTCCGGAACCCATGGAGCGGGAAGGCGTCGGCGCCGGCCACGCCTGTGGGCATCACCTCTTCGGGACCGCCTCGGTAGCCGCCGGACTGGCGATCAGGGACTGGCTCGAGCGGTCGGGCAACCCGGGCCGGATTCGGGTCTACGGCACGCCGGCCGAAGAGGGCGGCGCCGGCAAGGTGTACATGGTGCGGGAGGGCCTTTTCTCCGACGTGGACGCCGTGCTCGCCTGGCATCCCGGGGACCGGAACGACGCGAGCCCCGGGGACTCGCTCGCCAACCTGTCCGCCAAGTTCCGCTTCCGGGGGATGTCCGCCCACGCGGCCAGCGCTCCGGACCAGGGACGGTCGGCGCTCGACGGGGTGGAAGCCATGAACTTCATGGTGAACCTGATGCGCGAGCACGTCCACGAGCGCAGCCGGATCCACTACGTGATCACCCGGGGCGGCGAGGCCCCGAACGTGGTCCCGAACTTCGCGGAGGTCTATTACTACAACCGGCATCCGTCCGTGGAGACGGCCCGCGCCAACTGGGAGCGGATCCTGAAGATCGCCGACGCCGCGGCGCTCGGGACCGGGACCGAGGTCGAACACGAGGTCATCCACGGGCTCTACAACCTGCTCCCGAACGAGCACATCGGCCGGCTGCTCTTCGAAAACATGAAGGCGATCGGCGGTTTCTCCTACACCGAGGAGGAACGGGCCTTCGCCGAGGAAATCCAGAAGCACCTGCTCCATCCGCGTCCCATCGGATCGCAGGAGGAGGTCATGGAGTGGCGGAGGACGCCGGCCGGCGGTTCCACCGACGTGGCCGACGTGAGCTGGGTGGTCCCGACGGCCCAGTTCCGGACCGCGACCTGGGTTCCCGGCACGCCGGCGCATAGCTGGATGGCGGTCGCCTGCGGCGCGACGAGCATCGGGCTCAAGGGCATGCATCTCGCGGCGCAGGTGCTGGCGCGCACGGGCGCCGATCTCTTCCAGGATCCGACGCACCTGAGCGCGGCGCTGGAGGAACTGAACGCCGCGCGGGGGCCGGACTTCGTGTACGAGCCGCTGGTGGGCGACCGGCCGCCGCCGCTGGACTACCGGCGCTGACGGGAGTTAGCGATATGCCTGGGAGCGATGCGCAACCCGCTGGATCTCGACCACATTGTTCGCCGATTGGAAAACGAACAGTACCCGCCAGTCACCGACCCGGATACGCAGCGTCTCGCCCTCTCCCTTGAGCCGAACCGCCCTCGCCGGAGGTTCGGTTACGTAGCGCTTGATCCTCCCAACAACGCGGAGACGCGTGGGCGGGTCAAGCCGTTTGAGGTCGCGAAGCGCTCGGGTCGTGAACCTGAGCGTGGGCCTCAAAGGCCCAACTCCCGCTCGACCTCTTCCAGAGAGTGTGTCCGCCCCGCCTCGGAATCCTCGCGAGCCTCTTCGAGCATCCGTCGCCCCACTTCGTTCAACTCCTCATCATCCTCTTCGGCTGCCAGAACGTGCGTGAGGAATGGATCACGCCGTGCCGTCAACTCCGTGAGCACGCGGAGCGCAGCCGGGACCATGGGCTCCGGCATGCGGGCGACCAGGCGCCGCAACTCCTCGCGGGGGTCAGCGTCCATGGGCCGGACGTTACCACGCCCCCTGGCCGGAGCCCCGCCAGATGGGGACGCGGCCCAGGATCTACAGATACGCCCGACAGCGGGTTTCCGGCACGCGATAACGGCCAGTCCTCCCGGTGGGGCGCTGAAGACCGACGCTCGCATCGCCTTTCTGCCATACTCGCATGTCCTGCGGAGGATCCTGTCCATGGCCAACCCGACCAGAAAGTCCCGACTTCTCCCCGTCCTCGTCGCCGGCGCCCTGACCGCCGGGCTCGCGGCCGAGACGGTCGCCCAGGATCGCCTCACCATGGCGCTGACGGGCGATTCGATCATCACCCGCAAGCTGAGCGTTTACGAGGAGCCGGAGTTCCTGCGGATGATCGATCTGCTGCGGGGCGCCGACCTGGCGTTCACCAACGTGGAGGTCCTCTTCCACGACTGGGAGTCCTATCCCATGAGTTCGAGCGGCGGGACCTACATGCGCGCCCAGCCGGAACTCGTGCAGGAGTTCGTGTGGGCCGGAATCGACATCGGGTCGCTGGCCAACAACCACTCCGGGGACTACGGGCCGCCGGCAATGCTGCTCACCGAGAAGTACATCCGGGAAGCCGGCATCGTCGCCGCGGGGATCGGACGAAGCCTCGCCGAGGCGCGCGAAGCGAAGTTCATCGAGACGAAGGACGGCCGGGTGGCCGTGATCTCGCTGGCCTCGACGTATCCCGACCACTCGGTGGCCGGAAAGTCGCGTGACGACATTCCGGCGCGTCCCGGCCTGAACCCCCTCCGCTTCCGCACCACCTACGAGGTCACGCGGGAGCAGCTCGAGGGCGTCCGCGCCACGATGCGCGACCTCAAGATGAACCCGCCCGCGTCGGGGGACAGCCTGAACTTCCTCCGCAGCCGGTTCGAGCTCGCGGACGCGCCCGGCGTCCGCACCGAGCCGCACCCCGAGGACATGGCGGAGATCGCCATGATCGTCAGCAACGCCCGCCGCCAGGCCGACCACGTGATGGTGACGATCCACGCCCACGAGGGCGCCCCGGGGCCCAACAGCCGCATGGAGCCGGCCCAGTTCCTGGTGACCTTCGCCCGCGCGATGGTGGACGCCGGCGCCTCGGTCTTCGTGGGACACGGACCGCACGCCCTGCGCGCCATCGAGATCTACAAGGGCGCGCCGATCCTCTACAGCCTCGGCGACTTCATCTTCCAGAACGAAACGCTGCAGCGGTTGCCGTACGAGAACTACTACCGGCTCGGACTCGGCGAGAGCGACGGCCTCGCCGACTTCAACGAGGCCCGCTACAACAACGACACCACCGGGTTCCCTGCCATCCCCGAGATCTGGGAGGCGGTCATCGCGGTACCCGAGTGGAGCGGACAGCAGCTCGTCGAATTGACCCTCCACCCGATCACCCTCGGGTTCGGCCAGCCACGCCACGTGCGCGGCCGGCCGATGTTCGCCGAGGGGGAACTCGCCGACAAGATCCTGCAGGACCTGGTGCGGCTCTCCGAGCCCTACGGCACCCAGTTCGACATCGAGGACGGCGTGGCGCGGGTGGTGCTGCCGATGGAAACCACCGACGCACAGGAGTAGGTGACCGTTCCCGGCGTGCGGCGAGCACGCTGCCGGGGACGCCACCCCTTCCCGGCAGCGCTGGCGGCGCTCTGCCTCGCCGCGTCGTCCCTGGCGGGTACACCCGCCGCGGCGCAGGCTGAGGACCCGCTCCGCATCGACCTCCATTCCCACCCCTCCCGCTTCCACCGGGCCAACGTCCCCCGGATCAGCGACGAGGAGATCGCGCGCTACCTGGACCGCGGGATGGACGCGGTGGTCGCCAACATCAGCACCGACACCCCCTACCGCGGGGGCTACGTGCTGCGCGACGGCACCCGCATCGAATCCGGGAACCGGCGTCCGGACCCCGCGGAACCCTGGGAGTACACCCTCGACCGCTTCGAGCGGTTGACCCGCACCGTCGCCGAGGGGAACGCGGTCTTCGTGCGGACCCCGGCCGAAGCGAGGAGAGCCCGGGCCGACGGGGCGCTCGCGATCCTTCCCGCAATCGAAGGCTCCGATTCGCTCGAGGGCAGGATCGAGCGGCTCCACGAACTGCACCGGATGGGTCTCGCGTTGGCGCAGCTCGTCCACTTCCGTCCCAACGGGATCGGCCACATCCAGACGTGGCCCTACACCCCGGGCGGGCTGACCGAGTTCGGGCGCGAGGTGGTGCGGGAGTGCAACCGGCTGGGGATCGTGATCGACCTCGCCCACGCCAATCCCGAGACCATCCGGGACACGCTCGAACTCTCGACCGTTCCGGTCATCTTCAGCCACACCGGCGCCTTCGCCCTCGGCGAGGCCGACCGCAACCTGCACGATCCGGAGATCCTGGCCATCGCCAGGAACGGCGGGGTCATCGGAGTCTGGCCGAACGGGAGCCAGCTTCCTACCGTCTCCGACATGGCCCGCCACATCCGCCACGTCACCGACGTCGGCGGGATGGGCGCGGCAGGCATCGGGAGCGACCTGAGAGGAATGTCGGCCTACAGCGAAGGGTTCGGCGACGAGGCGAATTTCGAAGCCATCGCGGAGGCCCTCGCCGAAGCCGGCTTCGACTCCGACGACGTCGAGGCGATCCTCGGCGGCAACTTCGAGCGGGTGTGGGAGGCCGTCACCGCCCACCTGCCCACTGACGATCCATGAGGGGATGAACCATGAACCGCCTGGCTTTCACGAGAGTTGACCCGCGGCTGCCGGCCGCCCTCGCCATCCTGGCGCTGCTCGGCGGCTGTGGCGGGTCCGAGGCCGAGCCGACGCTCGAAGAGACCTTCGCCGCGATCGTCGCGGAAGCGCGCGACGCCGCCGGCAGTCCCGGCCTTTCCGCCGCCGTTGCCGTGAACGGAGAGATGATCTGGAGCGGCGCTTCGGGGCTGGCCGACATCGAGAACGCGGTCCCGGCGACCGCGGACAGCGTTTACCGGATCGCTTCCATCTCGAAACCCGTGGCCGGGGTTGCGGTCATGCAGCTCGTGGACCAGGGAGCCATCGACCTCGATGCCGAGGTGCAGACCTACTTCCCGGCCTTCCCCGAGAAGGAACATCCCGTCACCGTCCGGCACCTGATGACCCACACCTCGGGAATCCGGCACTACAACCCGGGCGAAATGGACATGAAGGACCACTTCGACACCGTGGAAGCCGGAATCGAGATCTTCAAGGACGACCCGCTGCTCTTCGAGCCGGGCACCCAGTACAGCTACTCCTCCTACGCCTGGAACATCCTGGCCGGCGTCGTCGAGAACGTCTCCGGGCAGAGCTTCGACGACTACATGCACGAGAACGTCTGGGGACCGGCGGAAATGGACGCCACCTATCTCGAGCACCAGGGCGAGATCGTCCCGAACCGGGTCCGCCAGTACGTGAAGCGCGAGGACGGCGCCGGCGTCCTGAACGCCCCGTTCGCGGACCTCTCGATCAAGTGGGCCGGCGGGGGAATGATCGCGAGAGCTCCCGATCTGGTTCGCTTCGCGCTCGCCATCGATGCCGGGACGATCCTCTCGGTGGACGCGCACGACCGGATGACCACCCCCTACCAGCTCGCCGACGGAACCATGAGCGAATACGCGCTCGGCTGGCGGATAGCGACCGATGAGCTGGGCACCTGGGTGGCGCATTCGGGAGGCGCCACCGGAGGTTCCACCCGCCTGCTCCGCCTTCCGGAACGGGGCGTCGCGGTGGCGGTCTTCTCGAACGTCCAGAGCGCCGAGGGGCTGCCCGAGACCGCCCGGCGGCTCGCCGAGGCGGCGCTCGAGGGCACTGCGGCGCCGTAGCGGCTCGACGGCCGCACCGGCGTCAGCCGAAGAGACCGGGCGGGGAACGGCCTCCGGCTCCCGGGTCCTCTCCCGCGGCCAGCGGCTCCACGCAGCGCGGATCGTCGGTTGCCGGACTGTTCACGACCGGGTTGACGCGAAGGGCGGTCATCGCCTCCGGCGGATAGGGGCCGAGGGGCACCTCTCCGCCGCCGAGCCACTGGTCGAAGGCGTCCGGGGGAACGATGACGGGCATCCGGTCGTGGACCCCGGCAACCACCGGATTGGCGTCCGTGGTCAGGATGGTGAAGGTCTCGACGGGGGCTGACGGCCCGTCTTCGGGCAGCCAGGGGACAGAGATTCCGGGCGGCGGCCGCCACCGCTCGAAGAGGCCGGCGAGCGCGAACGGTCCGCCAGTGCGCATGCGGAAGAGCCAGGGCTGGCGGCGGCGCCCCAGCCGCTCCCACTCGAAGAAGCCGTCCACCGGGACGAGGCATCTCCGGGCCCGGAACGCATCCCGGAACGAAGGCCGGACGCTCGCCGTCTCGACGCGGGCGTTGATGAGCCGGTTCCCGATCGAGGGGTCCCGGGCGCCGCCCGGAATCAGGCCCCAGCGAAGCATCCGCAGCCGGCGGACGTCTTCGTGCCGCACCACCGCCGCCAACTGGGTCGGGGCCACGTTGTAGCGGGGCGGCAGGTCCTCCGGGACCTCCTCCAGCTCGAAGAGTTCGGCGGTCTCCTCCCAGGAGCAGGACTGGGTGAAGCGCCCGCACATCGATCAGATCAACCCGGTTCCGCCTACTTCAACCGAGTTCGGCGGGCGCGCCCGTTTCCGCTGACGCGTGCCGTGAGGATGAACGAGGATCCGCCGCCCGCGGGCCTGCGGCCCGCTGTGCCGGCCGGAGGCCGGCGTTCCAAGCTGGGGGTGCGATCCGAGAATCACGGGTTTTCGTTGTCGGTGGCGGTGCGCTCTTCGTCGCTCTCCTCACCGGGGGCCGTCTCCCACTGGTAGTCGATCCCGCGGACGTGGCGCTCGAACCACTCGAGTTCGACGTTCACCTTGAAGAGCTGGTGGCGGAGTTCCCGGAGGCCGTGCGGCTCCCGAGGGGCGATGTAGAGGTGGGTGTCCACGCCGTTCGTGCGCAGCGCCCGGTAGAGCTCGACCGACTGCGGCGGCGGCACCCGCACGTCGTTCTCCCCGACGATGACGATGGTCGGCGTGGTGACCTTGTAGATGTCCTTGAGCGGCGAGTTGCCCCAGTAGGCGTCGATCGGCGCGTCCTCCTGCCACGGCGTCCCCCCGAACCACGGAGTGCGGGGAAACCGCACGTCGCTCTGCCCGTACATGGAGATCCAGTTCACCGCGCCGGCGCCCGAGGATGCCGCCTTGAAACGGCCGGTGTGGGTGATGATCTTGTTCGTCATGTGGCCGCCGGCGCTCCAGCCCATCTTGGCCATCCGGTCGCCGTCGGCGATGCCGCGCTCGATCAGGAAATCCACGCCCGCCATGACGTCGAGGTGGGCCTGGTTGAAGTAGTGGCCCACCATGTCACGGAGGAATTCGTCGCCGTAGCCGGTGCTGCCCCGGTAGTTGGGCTTGAAGACGGCGTAGCCGCGGGCGGCGAGGACGTGGATGTAGTTGCTCCAGCGGCCGAACCGGAACTTGTCGGATGACCGCGGCCCGCCGTGGGTCTGCACCACCAGCGGGTAGCGCTGTCCCTCCTGGTAGTCGAGCGGGTAGAAGAGGAGGCCCTCGACCTCCACGCCGTCCTCACCGTTCCACTGGACGGCTTCCTGGACCGGCAGCTCGAACGTCTCGTCCAGGTAGTCGAAGACGCTCGTGACCTTCACCGGATCGCCGCCGTCAGCGGGGAGCAGATGGATGTCGCCGTTGTTCTCGCGGTTGCTGATCCCGAAGACGTGTTGTCCGGCCCCGGCGGCGAAGTTCCAGCCGACGATGCTGTGGTCTCCGGCCGTCAGTGCGGTGGGTTCGGCGTCATCCACGCCCCCGTGGAAGATCTGGCTGCGCACGCCGGTGTTGCCGATGAAGTAGACCGAGCCGTCGGCGGCCCAGGTCGCGCCGTTGGCTTCGTACGGCCAGTCCTCGAACAGGACCCGGTGCGGCCCGCCGGCCGCGGGAACAACGAAGACGTTCCTGTTGAAGTAGGTCTCGAAGTCCGCGCTGGACGCCGAAACGAACAGCACCTGCGAACCGTCCGGTGAGAGCTGCGCGCCGCTCTCACCCACGGTGTTGTCGGTCAACCGAAGGGCGTTGCCCCCGTCGGCGTCCATGATCCAGACCTCGCCCTCGTCACGGTTGTCGAGGAGGGGGGAGAGGGACCGGGAGTGGGCGATGCGCGTTCCGTCGTGCGAGAGCCGGAACTCCAGAATCGAGAAGTCGCCTTCCGTGATCCGCTCGGCGTCCCGCGGGCCGTCCCCGGATGTCGCAACGCGGAACAGGTGCCGCTGCTTGTAGTCCTCGTCGAAGGCGAAGAAGTCGTCCCGGAGGTCGTCCTTGCGCTTCTCCTCCGCGGTCTTCGGGTCGGGCGCGAGGAAGTAGATGTGTTCGCCGTCCGGAGAAAAGGCGTAGGACTGCACCGAACTCTCGTGCTGCGTCAGCGGGGAGGCTTCCCCGCCCCGGTTGGACATCCGGTGGATCTGCTGGAACGGACTCTCGCCTCGGCGGGCCAGGAAGGTCACCCACGCTCCGTCCGGCGACCAGCGGGGACTCGATTCCCCGTTTTCGCCGTTCGTCAGCCGGACGTCGCCGCTGCCGTCGGCGGCGATCCGGTGAATGTGGGTGGTCCGGCCGTTCTTCTCCCAGTCGGTATCGGACCGGGTGTAGAGCAGCTCGCTCCCGTCCGGGGAGAGGCGCGGACTGCCGACCGACGGGACGTCGATCAGCTCGACGATCGTCATCGGCCGCTTTTCCTGCGCGGACGCGACCGAGACCGCCAGCGCCACCAGGGCGCCGGCAGTTGCGGAGTGGGTGAACACGGAATGGCGCATGACGCACCTCCTTCGACGAATCTGGTCGGGGATCAGGGATTGTCGCCGTTCGTGGCGCCGGCGCGTGCGTCGCCGTCGCCCGGCGCCGTTTCCCACCGGTATTCGATGCCCCGCACGTGCCGCTCGAACCAGTCGATCTCCACGTTCACCTTGAAGAGCGCGTGGCGGAGTTCCCGCCAGCCGTGTCCCTCCCGCGGCGCGATGTAGAGGTGGGTGTCCACCCCGTTCGACCTGAGCGCCCGGTAGAGCTCGACCGACTGGGGCGGCGGAACCCGCACGTCGTTTTCTCCGACCAGCACGATCGTGGGCGTCGTCACCCGGTGGATGTCCTTGAGCGGTGAATTGCCCCAGTAGATATCGATCGGGGCGTCCTCCTGCCACGGGGTTCCTCCGAACCAGGGCGTGCGGTAGGTCCGGACGTCGCTCTGGCCGTACATCGAGATCCAGTTCACGGCGCCGGCGCCCGAGGAGGCCGCCTTGAAGCGGTCCGTGGCCGTGATGATCTTGTTGGTCATATGGCCGCCGGCGCTCCAGCCCATCTTGGCCATCCGCTCGCCGTCGGCGATCCCGAGCTCGATCAGGTGGTCCACGCCGGCCATGACGTCGCGATGGGCCTGGTGGAAGTAGTGGCCCACCATGTCCCGGAGGAAGTCGTCGCCGTAGCCGGTGCTTCCCCGGTAATTGGGTTTGAAGACCGCGTAGCCGCGCGCGGTCAGGATCTGGACGTGGTTGGCCCAGTAGCCGAACCCGAACCGGTCGGAGGCCGCCGGCCCGCCGTGGGTCTGGACGACCAGCGGAACCCGCCGGCCCGCCTCGTAGCCGAGCGGGTAGTAGAGGAGTCCCTCGACCTCCACGCCGTCCTGCCCCTTCCAGCGGATCGCCTCCTGGACGGGGAGATCGAAGGTCTCGTCGAGATAGTCGAAGACGCTCGTGACCTTCACGGGACCCCCGCCCTTCCCGTCCAGCAGGTGGACGTCGCCTCGGCTTTCCCGCTTGCTGATCCCGAAGACGTGCCGGCCGGTGGGGGCGTGGAAGTTCCACCCGACCAGCGAGTGGTCGCCGGCGGTCAGGGGGCGCGGCGCGGCGTCCGGGCCCGCGGCGTGGAAGAGCTGGGTACGCACCCCGGTGTTCGCGACGAAGTAGATGGAGCCGTCGGGGGCCCAGCGCGCCCCGTGAACCTCGTGCGGCATGTCCTCCCACAGCAGCCGGTGCGCTCCCCCGGCGGCGGGAACGACGAACACGTTCGCGTTGTAGTAGGTCTCGAAGCCGGCGTTCGACTCGGAGAGGAAGAGCACCCGGGTTCCGTCGGGCGAGAGCTGGGCGCCGCGCTCGCTCACGGTGTTGTCCGTCAACTGCAAGGCGCCACCCCCGTCCGCGTCCATGATCCAGACCTCGCCCTCGTCGCGGTTGTCGAAGAGCGGGGTCGGCGCCCGCGAGTGGACGATCCGCGTTCCGTCGTCCGCAACGCGGAAGCCGACGACCGAATAGTCGCCCCCGGTGATCCGCTCGGCCGGACGGGGCCCGTCACCGTCCGTCCTGACCCGGAAGAGGTGCCGCTGCCGGTAGTTCTCGTCGAAGGCGAACACGTCGTCTCCGAGTTCGTCCTTCCGCTTCGCTTCCGCCGTCTTCGGATCGGCCGCGATGAAATACACGAAGTCGCCGTCCGGCGAAAAGGCGAACGACTGCACCGCCGTCTCGTGCTCGGTGAGGGGCGACGCTTCGCCACCGGAAGTCCGCAGGCGATGGATCTGGCTCGAAGGGCCCTCACCCCGGCGCGCCAGGAACGCGATCCAGGCGCCGTCCGGTGACCAGCGCGGACTCGATTCCCCGGTCTCCCCGCTGGTCAGCCGCAGGTCGCCGGTCCCGTCGCTCCGGATCCGGCGAATGTGGGTGGTGCGGCCGTTCGCCTCCCAATCGGCGTCCGTCCGGGTGTAGAGGAGCTCGGTCCCGTCGGGCGAGAGCCGCGGGCTGCCGACCCGCGGCACCTCGACGAGCTCGACGATCGTCATCGGCCGCTTGTCCTGGGCCGGCACGGCCGCCGCGAGAGCGGCCAGGCCGGCGGCGGGCAGCCACCGGGACGGCGGCCGGCGCCCCGTCATCGGCGCTCCTTCCCCGCGCGCAGCGCCCTCAACGGCTTTCTTCGTCGGTGGTGGCCTCCATGTCCACTTCGTCATCGCCGGGCGCCGTTTCCCACTGGTACTCGATGCCCCGGACGTGGCGCTCGAACCAGTCGATCTCCACGTTCACCTTGAAGAGTTCGTGACGGAGCTCCCGCCAGCCGTGGGGCTCCCGCGGCGCGATGTAGAGATGGGTGTCCACGCCGTTCGACTTGAGCGCCCGGTAGAGCTCCACCGACTGCTCCGGCGGGACCCGGACGTCGTTCTCACCGACGAGCACGATCGTCGGCGTGGTCACCTTGTAGATGTCCTTGAGCGGCGAGTGCCCCCAGTAGAGGTCGATGGGCGCGTCCTCCTGCCAGGGGGTTCCCCCGAACCACGGGGTCCGGTAGATCCGCACGTCGCTCGTTCCGTACATCGAGATCCAGTTCACCGCGCCCGCGCCCGAGGCCGCCGCCTTGAAGCGGTCGGTGTGGGTGATGATCTTGTTCGTCATGTGGCCGCCGCCGCTCCAGCCCATCTTGGCCATCCGGTCGCCGTCCACGATCCCGAGCTCGATCAGGTGGTCCACGCCCGTCATCACGTCGAGGTGCGACTGGCGGTAGTAGTGGCCCACCATGTCCCGGAGGACTTCGTCGCCGTATCCGGTGCTCCCCCGGTAGTTGGGCTTGAACACCGCCCAGCCGCGCGCGGTGAGCACCTGCACGTAGCTGCTCCAGCGGCCGAACCCGAACTTGTCGGAAGCCGCCGGCCCGCCGTGGGTCTGGACGACGACCGGATAGCGCTGCCCCTCCTGGTAGTCGAGCGGGTAGTAGAGGAGCCCCTCGACTTCCGCGCCGTCGTCGCCCTTCCAGCGGATCGCCTCCTGGACGGGCAGCTCGAAGGTCTCGGCGAGGTAGTCGAAGACGCTCGTGACCTTCATGGGGTCCCCGCCGTCCGCGGGCAGCAGGTGCAGATCGCCGTTGTTCTCGCGGTTGCTGATCCCGAAGACGTGCTTCCCGGCAGCGGCGGAGAAGTTCCACCCGGTGAGCGAGTGGTCGCCGGCGGTGAGCGCCGTCGGCGCGTCGTCGTCGAGCGCGCCGTGGAAGAGTTCGGTGCGGACCCCGGTGTTCGCCGTGAAGTAGATCGAGCCGTCGGGGGCCCAGCGCGCGCCGTTCACCTCGTGCGGCATGTCCTCGTAGAGCACCCGGTGCGCGCCGCCGGCGGCCGGCAGCACGAAGATGTTGTCGTTGAAGTAGGTCTCGAAGTCGGCGCTGGAGTCCGAGAGGAACATCACGTGGGCGCCGTCGGGAGAGAGCTGGGCGCCGAATTCGCTGACGGTGTTGTCGGTCAACTGCACGGCGTTGCCGCCGTCCGCGTCCATCAGCCAGACCTCGCCCTCGTCCCGGTTGTCCACCAGCGGGCTGACGGACCGGTGGTGCGCGATGCGCATGCCGTCATCGGAGAGCCGGAAGCCGATCACCGAGTAGTCGCCCTCGGTGAGGCGCTCGGCCTTCTGCGGCCCGTCGCCGCCCGCGGCCACCCGGTAGAGGTGGCGCTGCTTGTAGTCCTCGTCGAAGGCGAAGACGTCGTCCTGGAGCTTGTCCTTCTTCTTCTCCTCCGCGCTTTTCGGATCGGCGGCGACGAAGAAGATGTGACTGCCGTCGGGCGAGAACTGGAACGACCCCACCGAACTGTCGTGCGCGGTGAGCGGGGACGCTTCCCCGCCCCGGTTCCGCATCACGTAGATCTGGGTGTGCTCGTCCTCGCCGCGCTTCGCGAGGAAGGCGACGCGGGTCCCGTCGGGGGACCAGCGGGGGCTGGACTCGCCGTCCTCCCCGTTCGTGAGCTGGACCTCGCCGCTGCCGTCGGCGTCGATCCGGTAGATGTGCGTGGTGCGGCCGTTCTTCTTCCAGTCCGTGTCGGTCCGGGTGAAGAGGATCTGGGCGCCGTCGGGGGAAAGGCGCGGGCTCCCCAGCGAGGGGACGTCGATCAGCTCGACGATCGTCATGGGACGCTTGTCCTGTCCCGAGGCGAGCGCCGCGACGAGCAGGCCGAGGCAAAGAGCGAAGAGAAAACGAAAACGGGGCATAGGGACCTCCCAATCCGGGGATTGTCCCATTGTCCGTCCGGCCCCGGCTGGCTTCAACCGCGTCCGCCCCAAAGTCCCCCGGCCGGTGTGGTGTCCCGGGGATCCTGCGGCATCCGGGCGGCGATGCATCCCGCCTGAACCGGGCCGCTCCGGGGCCCTCGTCGTTGCGTGTCGGTCGGGGTACACCCGGTGTTCTTCCCTCACGCGCCTTGTCAGCCGGGCGCCTCGCCGCTCCCGGTGACTCGCACCGTTTCCGGGACACCGCACTAGAATCCGGTGGCAAGCACTTCCGCGGATGCGCATTGGAATCACCGGAGCGACCGGCCTGATCGGCGGTGCCCTCGCTTCGGAACTGGCCGGCCGCGGCCACGAGGTCGTGGCGCTCACCCGGCGGGCCGGCACGCCGGGCGGTCTGCCAGCGGGAGTGCGCCCGGCGCAGTGGAACCCCGGTGGTGACGCAACGGACGCCGAACTGGTCGGCGTGCTCGAAGGCCTGGACGCTCTCGTCCACCTCGCCGGCGAACCGGTCGGGAAACGCTGGACCCCCGCCCGAAAACGCGCCATTCGCGAGAGCCGGGTCGGGGGCACGAAGACCCTGGTGGCGGCCCTCCGCGCCGCCCGGACCCGGCCCGGGCGGCTGCTCGCCGCTTCCGCCGTGGGGTACTACGGACCGCGGGGCGACGAGGAACTCGATGAGGACGCCCACCCGGGGATCGACTTTCTCGGCGAGGTGTGCACCGAGTGGGAAGACGCCGCCGCCGGCGCCCGCCAGGCGGGGATCGAGACCGTTTCGATGCGGATCGGCGTCGTGCTGTCGCCGCGGGGCGGAGCGCTCGCCACCATGCTTCCCCCCTTCCGCATGGGAGTGGGCGGCCGGGTCGGGAGCGGGCGCCAGTGGATGCCCTGGATTCACCTCGACGACGTCGCGGCCGCGATGGTCCACCTGCTGAAGGCCCCTGCCGGGTCCCTCGAATCCGTCTACAACCTCACGGCGCCGCATCCGGTCACCAACGCGGATTTCACGAGCGCCCTGGGCAAGGCGCTCCGAAGGCCCACCACCCTTCCGGTTCCCGGGTTCGGCATGCGCCTCGCGTTCGGCGAGATGGCCAGCGCGCTGCTGCTCTCCGGACAAAGGGTCGTGCCCCGGCGGCTGCTCGCCTCCGGCTTCGAATTCCGGCACCCCGAGATCGGGCCGGCGCTGATGGACCTGCTGGGGAACTGATGGCCCGTTCCCGAGTGCCGCCCCGCCGGCTGGCGGCGGGCCGCCGGTTCGCCCGGGTCCTGATCGTGGTCTTTCTGTTCGCGGCGACCGCGGTCGCCGGCGCCATGCTCGGGCTGCTCGCCGCCTACCAGAGCGACATCCCGCTGATCGAGGAACTCGAAGCCTACGAGGGCACGGCGACGACCATCGTCTATGACCGGGAAGGCGCCGAGATCGGACAGTTCGCCGTCGAGCGCCGGATCGAGGTGGAGTACGAAGAACTGCCGCAGCACGTCCGTGATGCCTTTGTAGCGTTCGAGGACCAGCGCTTCTGGCAGCACTTCGGCTTCGATCCCCTGGGAATCGCGCGGGCCATCTGGGACAACTTCCGGGCGGGCCGGATCGTGTCCGGCGCCAGCACGATCACCCAGCAGGTTGCCCGTCAACTGTTCCTGAACCGCGAGGAGACGCTCGAGCGGAAGATCAAGGAAGCCATCACCGCATTCCGCATCGAACGCGCCTACCGCAAGGAAGAGATCCTCACCTTCCACGCGAACCAGGTCTTCCTGGGGTACAACAACTTTGGCATCGAGGCGGCGGCGCAGTTCTATCTGGACAAGGGAGCGTCCGAGCTGTCGGTGGGAGAGGCGGCGATGCTGACCGGCCTGGCTCCCAACCCCGGCCGGTTCAACCCGTACCGCAATCGCGAGGCGGCGGAACGCCGGCGGGACATGGTGATCGAGCGGATGGTCGCCGAGGGCTACCTCGACGCCGACCGAGCGGCGGCGGCCCGGGCCGAGCCGATCCGGCTGCGGCCGCGCGGCGCCGACCCCTTCGCGCCGCATTTCATGGAGATGGTGCGCGCCTACCTGCGCGACCACTACGGAGACTCGAGGACCTACCGCGGAGGCCTCCGGGTCTACACGACGCTCGACAGCCGCATGCAGCGGACCGCGACCGAAGCGGTGGAGCTGGCGCTCCGCGCCCACGACAAGCGGATGGGTTTCCGGGGGTTCGCGAAGAACGTCCTCGACGAAGGAGTCGAACCGGTGGAGTACGAGGACGATTCCTGGAGCGCTCCCCTCGCGATCGGCTCGGTAGTGCGCGGGGTGGTCACCGCCGCGGGAGCAGAGCCGGAGATCCGGATCGCGGACTACCGGGGAGAGGTGGATCACGGGGCGCTCGCCTGGACCTTCCGGAGCGCGGACGAGCTCTTCCGGGTCGGGGACGTCGGGTGGTTCCGCATTCTGGCCAACGACCCCGAACCGGGAGCGGAAACGGGAGACGCCGAAGAGGAGCGGCTCGACCTGGGAAAGCCCCTCTTCGTGCGGCTCGAACAGGAGCCGCTGGCCGAAGGCGCGTTCCTGGCGCTCGACATCGACACCGGCGCCATCCAGGCCGTCGTCGGAGGGTTCGACTTCGAGCGCAGCGAGTTCAACCGGGCCATCCAGGCGCGCCGGCAACCGGGGTCGTCGTTCAAGCCGTTTGCCTACGGGGCCGCCCTCGCCACCGGGCGGTTGGCGCCGACTTCGCTGATTCTGGACGAGCCGTTCACCTGGATCGATCCGGTCAGCGACAAGCCTTACGAACCCCAGAACTACGACGGGGAACACTTCGGCTGGATCACCATGCGGAGGGCCTTCGAGGGCTCCCGCAACGTGCCGGCGGTCCGGATGGTCCACGACATCGGTCCGGAGAACGTCGTGGCGCTGGCGCGCCGGCTGGGCATCCGGGGGGACATGCTGCCGGTGCTCTCGATCACCCTCGGCTCGAGCGGCGTCACCCTGCTGGAGATGGCTTCCGCCTACAGCGCGTTCCCCAACCAGGGCGTCCGGATGGAGCCGTACTTCGTCTCCCGGATCACGGATCGCGACGGCCGGGAACTGGAGCGGTTCTATCCGGAGACCGCCTCGGTGATTCCGGCCGATCTCGCCTACGTCATCACCCACCTGCTCGAGGGGGTGGTGGCCCGCGGCACGGCGGTGCGGGCGCGTCAGGTCGGCCGCCCGGTGGCGGGCAAGACCGGCACCACCAACGAGTTCACCGATGCCTGGTTCATCGGCTTCGACCCCGAGATCGCCGCCGCCGTCTGGGTCGGCAACGACGGGAACGAGACGCTGGGAGAGCGGGAGAGCGGGGCCCGGGTGGCGCTGCCGGCCTGGGTGCACTTCATGCGGAACGGACGCGCCGATCCGCCGCGGCACGGTTTCCCGGCGCCGCCCACCGTGGCGCTCGTCCAGGTGGACCTCGAGAGCGGACAGCCTTCGGGCGGCGGACCCAACACGATTATCGAAGCCTTCCTCCCCGGCACCGAACCCGTAACCGGGTACGACCGTTAGGAGCGCCCCGGCGCGGGCCGGCGCTCCCTGAACCCGACCACTCCATGAACAAGAAACTCGTCCTCCTCGGCTGCGGGCTCGCGCTCGCCGCGATCCTCCTGGCAGCCGTCATCCTGTTCTTCTACGTCTCTTCGGCCTACAACGGCCTGGTGTCGCTGGATGAAGCGGTGGCGGCCGGTTGGTCCCAGGTCGAAAACGTCTACCAGCGTCGCGCCGACCTGGTGCCGAACCTGGTGGCGACGGTCCAGGGCGCCGCCGATTTCGAGCGGGAGACCCTCGAAGCGGTGATCTCGGCGCGGTCCCGCGCGACCGGCGTCCAGCTTTCCGCGGGCGACCTGCAGAATCCCCAGGCGCTGGCGCAGTTCGAAGCGGCCCAGGGAGCGCTGTCCAGCGCGCTCTCCCGCCTCATGGTGGTCGTCGAGCGGTACCCGGACATCAAGGCCAACCAGAACTTCCTGAGCCTGCAGGATGAACTGGCGGGCACCGAGAACCGGATCGCGGTCGAACGCCGGCGCTTCAACGAAGCGGCCCAGGCTTACAACACCCGGCGGCGCGGATTCCCCACCCGAGTGGTGGCCGGCTTCTTCGACTTCGGCGAGGCGGCCTACTTCGAGGCCGAGGAGGGCGCCGAAACGGCGCCCGAGGTCGATTTCAGCCGTTGACGCTCCGGTTCCTGCGACGTGCGCCGGGCGCCGTCGCCCTTTGCCTCGCCGTTCATGGCGCAGCCTTCGGCCAGGAGACGCCGCTGCCTGAATTGACCGGCCGGGTGGTGGACCAGGCGGACCTGCTCGCTCCCGACGAAGAGAGCCAGTTGGAGGCGTTTCTCGCCCGTCTCGAAGCCGAGACTTCGGTCCAGCTCGTCGTGGTCAGCGTTCCGCGGATCGACGGCGCGATCGAAGACTTCAGCCTGCGGCTCGCCGAGGCTTGGCAGATCGGCCAGTCCGAGACGGACAACGGCGCCCTCGTGGTGGTCTCGCAGGAGGACCGCCGGGTCCGGATCGAGGTCGGATACGGCCTGGAAGCGGTGATTCCCGACGGCCTGGCGGGACGCATCATCCGCAACGAGCTGGCGCCGCGCTTTGCCGCCGGGGACTTCGCGGGCGGCTTCGGCGCCACCGCGGCCGCCATCGCCCAGGCGGCCCGGGGCGAATACCAGGGAGCCGGAGGCGGAACGAGCCAGGCCGCGGGACGCCGGCCCGCCCGGCGCGGGGTCTCGACCCTGGTCCTGGTGGGCGCCCTCCTGCTGCTCCAGTTGCTGGGCTACATCGGAAACGCCTTTCACCCGGCCGGAGCCGCGGCCGCCGGGGGCGGCATCGCGGCGCTCCTCGGCTTCCTGATGATCGGGGTCGGTTCCCTCTTCTGGCTGGTGCCGCTCGGCCTCCTTTCGGGCTTCGGCGCCACCGCCTTCACCCGAGCGACCGCCGGCAGCCGCAGTGGCTGGGGCTACGCGGGCGTCCCGGGCGGCGGCGGCATGGTCTGGGGTTCCCCGGGGTTCCGCGGAGGTGGTTTCGGGGGTGGCCTGGGAGGCTTCGTGGGCGGGGGCGGAGGCTTCGGCGGCGGGGGCGCCAGCGGGAGCTGGTGATGCGAGCGGGACTCCTTCCGAGCTGACCATGCGCGTTCCGAAGCCCCTCCGGTCCCACCTGTCCGAGGAGGACCTCGACCGCATCGCCAACGCGATCTCCGAGGCCGAACGGGAGACCTCCGGCGAGCTGCGGGTCCACGTGGTGGCACGGCTCCTGCCCCTCGAGAACGCCCGCAAGCGCGCGGTCCGCGAGTTCTTCCGGCTGGGCGTGGACCGCACGAAGGACGGATCGGGCGTCCTGCTGTTCCTGGCGGTCCGCTCCCACCGGTTCGAGATCGTGGCCGACCAGGCGATCAACGAGAAGGTCGGCGAAGAGGCCTGGAACGAGATCGCACTTGAAATCACCAGCCACATCCGGGAAAACGGCATCGGAGACGGCCTCGAGCACGGGGTTCGCCGCATCGGAGGCTTCCTTTCCGAGCACTTTCCCATCCAGCCCGACGACGTGAACGAGCTCCCGGACGAGGTCACCTTTGGCTGACCAGAAATATAACAACTCCTGACTAATATTTTCGTGCCCCGATCGTCTCATCCAATAGGCGTTATATCAATGACTTATGGAGATGTTGACAACGTGTCACGCAATAATCGGCCCCGTGTGCTAGGCTCATGGCGCGTTCCGGCGCCCGCCGGGACGTGCTCTCCGGGCCCCGGCCCTCGCCGGATCCCGACCGCATTCGAGGGAGAAACGCTCCGATGTCCGATCCGGTGAAAGGCGCCCCAACCGAATCAGGCTCGCCGCAGGGCCAGGTGCACCGCATGGTGCCGGTGCTGCCGCTCCGGGACATCGTGGTCTTCCCGCACTCCTTCCTGCCGCTCTCCGTCGGCCGCAAGAGCACCATCCAGATGCTCCGCGACGCGACGCGCGAGGCCGCCGAGGCCGATCCCTCCGGGACCGGCAAGGTAATGCTCGCGGTCCTCACCCAGAAAGACGATGCGGTGGACCATCCCGGCGAGGACGATCTCTATCGGGTCGGCACCGCCGCCCGGCTCGAAAAGCAGGTCCGGATGCGCGAGGGGACCGTCCGGATCGTGATTCGGGGCAGCTTCCGGTTCCGGGTCGAGCGGATCGTGCAGACCGAGCCGTACGTGCGCGCCGACATCCGCGTCCTGGACGGGACGGTGGGCGCCAACAAGACCGTGGAGTTCGAAGCGCTGACCCGGAAGATCCGCGAAGAACTCCAGGAGATGATCAAGACGGATCTCTTCCCCCGCGCCCGGGAGGTCATGAAGACGCAGCTCGCCCGGGTGGGGAGCGCCGGTCAACTGGCGGACTTCGTCGCGGAGCAGTTGCCGAGCCTGAACACCGAGATGCGTCAGGAGATCCTCCAGACGCTGTCCATCGAGGACCGGCTGGGGCTCGCCTACGCGGCGATCCTGCGGGAGAAGCAGGTGCGCGATCTCGGGCGGAGCATCGAGTCCAAGGTCAAGAGCGAAGTGGGCCGCACCCAGCGGGAGTTCTTCCTGCGCGAGCAGATGAAGGCGATCCAGAAGGAGCTGGGGGAGGGCGACGACTCCACCAAGGAGATGGACGAGCTCCGCGAGAAGATCGAGAAGGCCGGGATGCCCGAGGAGGCCGAGAAGGAAGCCCTACGGGAGTTCCGGCGGCTCGGCCGGATTCCTCCCGCCTCCGCGGAATACACCGTGGGGCGGACCTACCTCGACTGGCTGGTCCGGGTCCCCTGGGACAAGCGGACCGAGGACAAGTACGACATCCCGCGGGCCAAGGACATCCTCGAAGCGGACCACTACGACCTCGAGAAGGTCAAGGACCGGATCCTCGAGTTCCTCGCGGTGCGGGAGCGAAAGCCCGACCAGAAGGGACCCATCCTCTGCTTCGCGGGGCCGCCGGGCGTCGGCAAGACGAGCCTCGGGCGGTCGATCGCCAAGGCCGTCGGCCGCGAGTTCGTCCGCCTCAGCCTGGGCGGCATTCGCGACGAGGCCGAGATCCGGGGACATCGCCGCACCTACATCGGAGCGCTGCCCGGCCAGATCATCCAGGGTCTGGTGCGGGCCGGCACCCGGAACCCCGTGTTCATGCTGGACGAGGTGGACAAGCTCGGGATGGACTTCCGGGGCGATCCCAGTTCGGCGCTCCTCGAGGTCCTCGATCCCGAGCAGAACGACACCTTCCGGGACCACTACCTGGACCTCGCGTTCGACCTGTCGGACGTGCTGTTCATCGCCACCGCGAACATGATGGATCCGGTTCCGCCCGCGCTCAAGGACCGGATGGAGATCCTCCACCTGCAGGGGTACACCGAGGAGGAGAAGATCCAGATCGCGACCCGGCACCTCATTCCGCGCCAGCTCGAAAACCACGGTCTCGACGACGAGAAGGACCAGCCGGTCTTCGACCGCGAATCGCTCGCGCTCATCATCCGGGACTACACGCGGGAGGCCGGGCTCCGCAACATGGAGCGGTCCATCGCGAAGATCTGCCGGAAGGCGGTCCGCAAGCTCGCCGAGGGCGAGGAGGGACCGCTCCAGGTCACTCCGGAGGTCGTCAGCGAACTGCTGGGCGCCCCCACCTCGCTCTCGCGCGAACTCGTGGAGCGGGTCAGCGTGCCGGGCGTGGCCGTGGGGCTCGCCTGGACACCGGTGGGAGGAGACCTCCTCTTCGCCGAGGCGTCCCGAATGAAGGGAAACACCCGGCTGACCCTGACCGGGCAGCTCGGCGACGTGATGAAGGAATCGGCGACCGCCGCCCTTTCCTGGGTGCGGCAGCACGGCGCCGGGCTCGGGATCCAGACCGGTTTCTACCGGAAGTCGGACATCCACTTCCACGTGCCGGAAGGCTCCACGCCGAAGGACGGCCCCTCCGCGGGCATCACCCTGGTCGCCGCGCTGATCTCGGTCCTGACCGACACCGTGTGCCGCCCGGAACTCGCGATGACCGGCGAGATCACTCTCACCGGCCACGTGCTTCCGGTCGGCGGAATCAAGGAAAAACTGCTCGCCGCCCATCGCTACGGAATCCGGGAAGTGATCCTGCCCCGGCTGAACGAGGGCGCCCTCATCGAGGACGTGCCCGATGAGATCCGGGACGCCCTGCAGATCCACCTGGTTTCCAGCCTCGAGGAAACCGTCCCGATCATCTTCCCCAACCTTGCCCCCGGACCGACCATCGCCGCGGCGGCCGGGCCCGACCAGCTACCCGTTCAGTAGCGCCGCCCCGGTGACCGGGCGGTTCGCCCCTTGAAATACCGCGACTACTACGCCGTCCTGGGAGTCGGGAAGCAGGCCGACGCGCAGGCGATCAAGCAGGCCTACCGGCGCCTCGCGCGCAAACACCATCCCGACCTGAATCCGGGCGACCGCCAGGCCGTGGAGCGCTTCAAGGAGATCGGGGAGGCCTACGAGGTCCTCTCCGATCCGGACCGGCGCCGCCGGTATGACCAGCTCGGGCCGGACTGGGCCCGGCACGTCCGGAGCGCGCGGCCGGGGACAGCGGGGACGTCCGGCGGCCCACAGCCCGATTCGCGCGCCTTTGGCGACTTTTCCAGTTTCTTCCTCCACCTGTTCGGGCCGGACTCCCCTTTCGGCCCCCTCGAGGGAGGAACGCGGCGGGCGCCGGGATGGCCGCCTTCGGCCCGCTACCGGCCGCCGGGCCCGCCCGCGGATCCGGCCGGGCGGACCGGCGTCGTGGAGATCAGCCTCGAGGAGGCGTACCGCGGCGCGATCCGGCAACTCCAGACGAGCCGGACCGGTTCCTACCGGGTCCGGATTCCCCCGGGGGTCCGGGACGGCGCGCGGCTCAAGGTCCGGACACCGGACGGCGACGCGATGCTCGACGTCCGCATCGCCGGCCACCCCCGGTTCCGGCGCGAGGGAGACAACCTCGAGGTCGAGGTCCCGGTCCGCTTCGCGGAAGCGGCGCTCGGCGGCGAGATCGAGGTCCCGACCCTCGGGGACCCCGTCCGAATCCGCATTCCGGCGGGGATCTCCGGCGGCGCCGCGCTCCGGGTCCCCGGACGGGGCATGCCTCGTCCGGGCGGGGGTCACGGCGACCTGGTGGCTCGGATCCGGATTGCGGTTCCCAGGGACCTCACGCCGGAACAGAAGGACTTCGTCCGTCGCTTCGAAGCCAGCGAGAGCTCCTCAGGCGAGTAGGCGGAACAGGCCGGCGTCCAGGTTCCCCCGCAGAACGCGCGGCGACTCGCCGGTCACGTCCACGATGACCGAGGGTTCCCCTCCCGGCGTCCGGCCTCCGTCCAGGATTCCGAGCCTCGCGGCGCCGCGGCCGGCGAAGGCCTCGTGCACCGCGGCGGCGGTGGTGAGCGGGGGGGCGCCGCTCGGGTTGGCGCTGGTCGAGATCACCGGGTGGCCGAGGGCCGCCGCGAGCGCCCTGGCGAGCGGATGCGAACTCACCCGAACCGCCACTTCGTCCGCTCCGGCGGCACGGAGGGGCAGCACCAGGGTCACCGGACCGGGCCAGCACCGATCCGCGAGGACGGACGCCCGTTCGGGGAGGACAGCGACCGCCTCCACCTGCGCGCGGCTGGCGGCGATCCAGGGGAGCCGGCGGTCCCCCGGGCGACCCTTGAGCCGGAATACCTCGGACACCGCGTCGGCGCGGCGCGGGTCCGCGCCCAGGGCGTAGAAGGTCTCGGTCGGAAAGGCCACCACGGCGCCGGACCGCAGTTCCGCGGCCAGCCGGCGCACCTCGCTCGCCTGCTCTGCCGGCAGGGCCCCGGGAAAGGGCGATCCCCCACCGCCGCCGGGCGCGCCCATCCCGCGGCTCAGGAACCGCCCCGCCGGGCTCGGGGGTGGTGCTGGTCGTACACCCGGCGCAGCCGTTCCTCGGTGACGTGGGTGTAGATCTGGGTGGTCGAGATCGAGGCGTGGCCGAGCATCTGCTGCAGGCTCCTCAGGTCCGCGCCGTGCTCGAGCAGGTGCGTCGCGAACGAGTGCCGCAACACGTGGGGTGAGAAACGGCGCGGGATCCCCGCCTGTTCGCCGCGCGTCCGGACGATCTGCCAGAACCGCTGACGGGTCATGGCGCCTCCGCGCGCGGTGACGAACAACCATGACGAACCGGCCTTCGGGGTCCCCTCCCCCAGGACCCGCGGGCGGCCCTGTGTCATCCACGTGTCCAGCGTTGCCGCCGCGGCGTCCCCGTAGGGCACGATGCGCGCCTTGTTCCCCTTGCCGATCACGGTGACGTAGCCCGGCGCACGGTTGCGGGCCGGCGCCACGTCGGTGGTCCGCAGGCCCACGAGTTCGGACACCCGCAGACCGGTGGCGTAGAGCATCTCGAGCATCGCCCGGTCGCGGAGTCCCAGCGGCGAGTCATCGGGGGCGGCGAGCAGCCGTTCGACTTCGTCCGGAGACAGGTAGCGGGGGAGTCCCGGGAGGGCCCGCGCAACCGTGATTCCCTCCGTGGGGTCCCGCTCGATGATCCCCTCGGCCTGCCAGAAGGCGTAAGCGCCGCGGATCGCCGAGGTCGTCCGCTGGATCGAGCGGAACGCGAGGCCACGGCGGTGGAGATGCGTCAGGAAGCGCTGCAGGTCGTTCGTGCCGAGTTCGGCGAGCGGCTGCTTCCCGCTGAACTCGCTCAGCTTGCCGAGGTCCCGGCGGTAGGCATCGAGCGTGTTCGGTGAGAGGCGGCGCTCCACCCGGAGGTGGTTCAGGAACTCTTCCGCCCGCGGGTCCGGATCCCGGCGGGGCGTCCGTCCTTCCCCGGTGGCGCCGCTCATCGGCCCGGTCCTCCACCCGGCCTGCCTCCGAAGCCGACCCGCTCCCGCAGCGCGACGAGCGCGTCCCGGATCGGGTCCCATTCCCGTGGCGCCAACAACCTCGCGGCGAACAGGAACGCGAGCCCCCCCGCGGCGGTGGCGAGCAGGGTGGTCGCCGCAGTCGCCCAGGCGCCCGGTCCGAGCCGACCACTGGCGATCTGCACGAGGAGCCACGCCGAGCCGCCGGTGGCCGCCGCCACCGGCAGGGCGCGGAGGCCGGCTCCGGCAACCTCCCCGAACAGGGCCCGCGCCCGCGATCGTCCGGATGCGTCGGAGCCCAATCTCCCGGCCAGCAGGGCGGACAGCAGCCCCGCGGAGAACCACGCCACCGAGACGGTCGCGAGGGGCAGGCCCAGATGGTCGAAACCCGCGACGACCACGAAGCTCCGGGTCGCGATCCACGTCACCACCGTGCCGATGGCCGCGACCAGGAGCGGCGGGCGCGTGCTGCCGAGGGCGAAGAAAGCGTCGGAAAGGAGTTTGGTCGCCCCGAACGCGGGAAGGCCGAGCGCGAAGATGGAGAGCACGAGGGACACCTGCCGGGCGTCCTCCGGGCTGAAGGCGCCCCGCTGGTAGATGAGCGCGACGAACGGCACGGCGATCCCGATGAGACCCGCGGCGGCGGCGAGCGTCAGCAGCAGCATGAGCCGGCCCGACTGCCCGAGCACCCGGCCGAATCCGTCCCGGTCGCCGCGGCCGGCGGCCCGGGTGAGCGCGGGCAGCGTGGCGCTCGACAGGGCGACTCCGATCAGCCCCGAGGGGAGCTGCACGAGCCGGTAGGCCATCGTGAACCAGGCGAGCCACGACGTCCCCGCCGAAGCGAAGTGCCGCGAGATGATGACGTTGATCTGCAGTGTCCCGGCCGCCGCCGCCGCCGGCGCGAAGAGGCGGCACACCCGCCGAAAGGCCGGATCGGAGACCGTTTCCCGCATCCCTCCGGTCGGGACCGGGCGGTAACCGTCCCGGCGGAACCAGCGCCACTGCATGAGCAGTTGGACGAGCCCTCCCACCGGCACGCCGAGCGCGAGTCCCGCCATCGGGTGGATCCCCAACCGGGGAGCGGCAAGGAAACCGAGCGCCGCGAAGACGATGGTGGTGACGTTGAAGAACGACGACGCCACCGCCGGCAGGAAGAAGGAGTTCCGGGCCTGGAGTCCGCCCATGAAGAGGGACGCGAGCGACGCGCAGGCGATGAACGGGAACATGATCCGGGTCAGCCCGACGGCCAGTTCGCGCGGCGTCTCGACACCGAAACGCAGCGACTCGGGCAGCGGCGTGTCGAAGGCTCCCCGCGAGAACACGAAGTCCACCAGTTGCGGCGCGAACACCACGCCGGCGACCGTGACCAGCAGGCTGACCGGAAGCAGGACCCGGAGGACCCGCCCCAGGAGCCGGTGGGCGGCTTCCCTTCCGTCGCCCTGATCCACGGCCGCGAAGGTCGCGACGAATGCCTTGGAGAGCGCCCCCTCGGCGAGCATCTCCCGCAGGGTGTTCGGGAAGGTGTAGGCCGCGTAGAAGGCGTCGAGGAGCGGCGTCGGAAACAGGAAGGCGAGCGTCTGCTCCCGCACCAGTCCGGTGAGCCGGGAGAAGACGACGCCGAGACTCACCGAGCCCGCGCGGCGCGCCAGGTGGCGCTCGTCGCCGGAGCCGGACGTACGCGGATCGCCGTCGGGTGGCACGCCAACAGAGTAGCGGAGGGGTGGCGGCGGGGAGAGAGCGCCTTCGCGCTGGTCGACGCCGCGCCGTGCATCGCACCGTCGTCAGGAGCGCCGGCCTCCAGGCCGGCATCGTCCGCGCAGCGGGCGAAACTCCCGGGCTTCATTTCGCGGCGTGGCAACCTCGCCAGACGGAATGGCGCGGCGACAACCACGGGCGCGTACTCCGCTTCGCCCTCTTCGTTTCGGGTTCCCGCGACCCGGCGCGACGGCGACGGGAGTTTCGCGGCCTGCGGCCGCGATGCCGGTCTGAAGACCGGCGCTCCTCGCCGTCCCTGTCACCGGGTGGGTTGCATTTTCACCGCAACTGGCCGGCGCTCCTCCCGTGCGTGGAGTAGCATTCGTCGCGATTTGAGCGCGCCGGCAGACATTCCCCCGCCGGTCGTGAGGACCGGCCGGTTTGCGGCGCTGATCCTCACGACCTTCGCACTGCTGCCGGTCACGGCGACCCCCGCGGCGGCCCAGGACCACAGGTTCCGGCTGTTCGCGGGGGCCGGCCTCCAGTTCTTCGCGCGTCCCGAGTTGAGTCCCGGCCGGGGCGCGGGGCTCGGAGGGACCGCGTCCTTTCGGGCCACCGAGAACATCTCCATCGCCACCGGGCTCTTCTTCGGGCGTTCCAACCGGCGCTACACGGCCGCCAACGAGGCGGTGGAAGACGTCATCGCGGAACCGGCATACCAGTTCCGGACGAACCGGTACCACCTGGACGGATCGGTCGTGTACCACCTCGGACGGCGCCAGCCCTTCCAGATGTACTTCGCCGCCGGCGGCGGCATCGTGCGGCGGGACGAGCTGCGCGAGGACTTCATCTACGAGACGACCGATCCCGGCGCCGACGATCAGTCGGGATCCTTCCGGATCCGGGTCCCCATCGGAAACGAGGTCACGCTCGAACACACCACCTACGTGCCCACGGCCCACCTCGCGGTCGGCTTCGAGGTGTATGTCTTCTCCTACCTGTCGGCGCGCGCGGAGTACCGCATCTGGTCCTCGAAGGACTTCTCCTTCCGCACGCAGCAGGCGATGATCGGGGTCAACTACTACAAGTAGCCGCACTCGGATTCTTCACTTGGCCTGAATGTCGGATGAGCGCCGGCCGGTCCTTCCGGTGGCCGTGGCCGCCGGGCTGCTGTTCGGGTTCTGGATCGCCCTCTCGGGGAAACTGGACGCCTTCCATCTCTCGCTCGGCCTGATCACCGCGGCCGCGGTCGCGCTCGCGACCGGCAAGCTCTACCGGGCGGCCCCGCGGCCGATGCCGGCGGCCGAGTTCGCACGCGCTCCCCTCCGGTGGCGCCACTTCCTCACCTACGCGGTCTGGCTGGTCTGGCAGATCTTCCGGTCGGCGATTCAGGTCGCGAAACTGATCCTGCATCCCCGGCTTCCCATAGCGCCCCGGATGGTGCGGATCGCGGATGACCTGCCCCATCCCGTCGCCCGCCTGACCCTCGCCCACTCCATAACGCTCACCCCCGGCACCGTGACCGTGGACTGCGACGACGAGGGGATGGTGGTTCACGCCATCGACCCCGAGTCCGCCGGGAGCCTCGGCGCCGATGGCGGACCGATGGCCGACCGGGTGCGGGCGGTCTTCGGCGCCCGGGCACGCTGATGTCCATGCTGCTGACCGCGTTCGCGGGCGTCATCTTCCTCGCGATCGGGGGTTCGCTCTTCCGTGTCGTGCGGGGCCCGACACTCTGGGACCGGCTGTCCGGGGTCGCCCTGATCGGGACGAAGAGCCTGATCCTCCTGGTCGTCGCCGGCGAACTCGCGGGACGGCCCGAGATGTTCACCGACATCGCGCTGGCGTACGCCACCATCGGGTTCCTGGGCGCTCTGGTCCTCGCCAAGTACTTCGAGGGGCCGGTAGCGTAGTGGGCGCCTTCACCCTGACCGAGGGGTTCGCGGTCCTCCTGCTCGCCGGCGGGCTCTTCTTCATCCTGGCCGCGGTGATCGGCATCCTCCGCCTTCCGGACTTCTTCACCCGGCTCCACGCCATGGGAAAGTGCGATACCGCCGGGCTGTCGCTCAGCCTGCTCGGACTCGCGCTGCTGGCGGGCGATCCGGCGGTGACGGTCAAGCTGGTGCTGGTTGTGGTTTTGGTCGCGCTCGCCAACCCGACGGCGACCCACGCGCTGGCCCGGGCCGCCTTGAGGGCCGGGGTCAAGGTCTGGCGGGCGGACGAACCGGTCGGGCCGGCGGGAGAGCGGTGATGGCCGAGGGCCACCTCATCAGCATCGGCCTGCTCGCCGCGATGGTGGTCTCGGCGGCGTGCGCGCTCGCCGTGAAGGACCTGCTGGCTGCCGCGGCGCTCTTCGGCGCGTTCAGTTTCCTGACGGCCACCTGGTTCGCCCTGGTGGGCGCCGTGGACGTGGCCTTCACCGAGGCCTGCGTCGGCGGCGCGCTGACGACCATCCTGTTCGTCTCGACCGCATTCCGCACCGGCCGGAGATTCGACTGATGGGTACCGCGCCACCGGGTCGCCCGCCGGCGCCCGGGACGCCCCGCGTGCGGCGGTTGCTGGGCGCGGCAGCGTTCCCGGCGCTCTTCGTCGGACTGGTTGTGGGAATGACCCAGCTCCCCGAGTTCGGCGATCCGGCATCCCCGGCGTCCACCCACCTCTCGCCCCGTTTCATCGAGGACGCCGCCGCCGAGACCGGCGCCGCCAACATGGTGACCGCGGTGCTGGCGGACTATCGCGGCTACGACACCCTCGGCGAAGCGGCGGTCATCTTCGCGGCGGGACTGGGCTGCCTGGTCATCCTCGCCGCCGCGGGGGCCCGGCCCGACCCGCCGGGCGCCGGCATGTCCCACCCCTTCGGGAGCGTCGTCCTCGACGCCGCCACCCGCATCCTGGTCCCGGTGGTGTTGCTGTTCGCGGTGTATGTCCTGATTCACGGACACGTCAGTCCCGGAGGCGGCTTCCAGGGCGGCGTCCTGTTCGGCTCCGGCCTCATCATGATGCGGCTCGTGTGGGGCCCGGCCCACGAAGGCAGGGCGCACCAGCCGGCGGTCCCCGCCTTCGGCCCCGGCCTCCGCGGCTCCCTGGTCCTGGCCTGCGCCGGCATCCTCGCCTACGTCGGAATCGGCCTCGCCGCCATGGCGTTCGGGGGCGAGTTCCTGAACTACGGGACCCTCCCGCTCGGAGGCGATCCGGCTCACGTGCGCGAACTCGCCACCCTCGGCATCGAGGCCGCGGTGTTCCTCACCGTCGCCGGCACGGTCGCCGTCCTGTTCGACACGATCAGCATCGGGATGCGGGAGAGCGGCGCCCCGCTCCCACCGGGCGACGGCGACTCCGCGTGACCATCTACGCCTTCGCCGCCGCGCTCTTCACCCTCGGGATCGCCGGCATGGCGCTGCTCCCGAATCTCCTCCGCAAACTGCTCGCGATGAACGTGATGCAGGTCGCCGTCATCGTCTTCTTCGTGTCGCTCGCGTTCAAGGACGGAGCCACCGTGCCGATTCTGGGTCAGGGCGGCGCGCCGCGGGCAGCGGAGTTCATGAACCCCCTGCCGCACACGCTGATGCTCACCGCCATCGTGGTCTCGGTTTCGACGACCGGTCTCGCGCTTGGGCTGCTGGTCCGCATCCGGAGCCGCTTCCGGACGCTCAACGAGCAGCGGCTGCTCGACAGGCTCCGCTAGCGGCCACCGGCCAGGAGACCAGTGCGAGACGTTCTGCCGGGCCTGCTGGTCGCGCTGCCGCTGCTGGGAGCGGCCCTCGTCCCCCTGCTGGCGGCGCTCTCCCGCCGCACCACCCGCGTCCCCGCCCTCGCGCTCCACGCCGCGATCCTGGCGGCGGCGCTCGGCCTCTTCGGGTCGGTGGCGGCCGCGGGACCGATCCGCTACGCGGTCGGAGGCTGGCCCGGGCCCTGGGGCATCGAACTGTGGTTCGACGGGCTGAGCACGCTCATCGCGGTGCTGGTGGCGGGGATCGCCTGCTTCGCCGCGTTCGCGCAGACCTTCGGCCCGGGGCGGGACGAGGCGGCGCCGGCTTCGACTCCGCTCCGGGAAGGCCTCCTGCGCGGCGCGCTGCTGCTGCTGGTCGGGGGACTGCTCGGCATCGTCGCGACGCGGGACGTCTTCAACCTCTTCGTCTTCCTCGAGATCTCGTCGCTCGCCGCCTACACGCTGGTCGCCTCGGGAGGCGGCCGGGCGACGGTGGCGGCGTTCCGCTACCTGCTGGCCGGCACCGCCGCCGGCTCGCTCTACCTCTTCGGCGTCGGTTTCCTCTACGCGCTCACCGGGACGCTGAACATGGACGACCTCGCCGCCCGGCTGCCTTCGGTCGAAGCGGACGCGGCGCTCACCGTCGCGGTGGTCCTGATCGCGGTGGGACTGTCCATCAAGGCGGCCCTCTTCCCGCTCCACGGCTGGCTCCCCGACACCTACGTCTATTCGCCGACTCCCACGGCGGGATTCATCGCCGCCGTCATGGCCAAGGTCAGCGCCTACGCGCTCCTCCGGCTGCTCGGCGAAGTGCTCGCCGGAACCGCGGCGGGGGCGGTGGTCCTCGACATCACCCTCTGGCTCGGCGTGGCGGGGGTCGTGGCCGGGGGCATCCTGGCGGTGGCCCAGCGGGCGATCACCCGCATGCTGGCCTGGTCCAGCATCTCCGCGATGGGAATGATCCTGATCGGGGTGGGGATGGGGTCCGCCCTCGCCATCACCGGCGCCCTCTTCCACATGGCGGCCCACGCCCTGGCCAAGGGATGCCTCTTCTTCGGCGCCGGCGGGATCCGCGCCTCCCGGCGCGGCGACGACGTGGAAGGTTGGGCCGGGCTCGGGGCCCGCGCTCCCTGGACCCTGGCGGCGCTGACCGTGGCCGCGCTCTCCATGATCGGCATCCCGCCGACCGCCGGGTTCTTCTCGAAGTACTACCTGCTCTCGGCCTCGATCACCACCGGAGGACCCGCGGGCATCGCGGCCTTCGCGGCGATCATCCTTTCGAGCCTGCTGGCCACCGTCTATTTCCTGCGCGTCCTGGAGGCCGTCTGGTTCCGCACCCCGGGTGACGCGCCGGATGCCTCCGGAGACTCGGCGGGCCGGCAGCCCGTCCCCGTCCTCCCCCGGCCGCTTGCCGTGCCGGTCGTCGCGCTCGCCGTCCTGGTCCTGCTGACCGGGATCTTCGCGCGTCCGTTCGAACGCCACGTGCTCCCCGACTGGGAGTCCGGAACCGCCCGCATCACCGCGGAAGCTCCGTGACCGAGATCGTCTCTCTCCGCCCGCTGCTCGCCGTCGGGGCGGGACTCGCCGCGGTGCTGCCGATCCTCCTCAGCGGCCGGCGCCCTGCCCTCCGGGAGGTCTGGACCTTCGCGGCGGGAGCGGTGCAGCTCGGCGCCGCGGTTTCCATGCTCCCCGCCGCCTTCGCGGGCGCCGCCCACGTGAGCCCGGCCCTCCCCCTGCTGCCGGGAATGCCGCTCCAGTTCCGGGCCGACCCGCTGGGTCTCCTGTTCCTCACGCTCTCCTCGATCCTCTGGCTCGCCACCTCGAGCTATTCGCTGGGGTATCTCCGCAGCCTGGGGCTCAAGCACCAGACGGGCTATTTCGCGGCGTTCGCGGCCGCGGTCGCCGCCGCTGCCGGGGTCGCGCTCGCCGCCAACCTGCTGACCTTCCTGATCTGCTACGAGGTGCTCACGCTCGCGACGTGGCCGCTGGTCGTCCACAAGCGGACGGCCGGCGTGCTCGGGTCCGGACGTTCCTACCTCGCCTACACGATGATCGCGGGTCAGTTGCTGCTGGGCGCCGTCGTCTGGGCGGGAGTGCTGGCCCCCGGCGCGCCGTTCACGCCGGGAGGCTTTCTCGCCGGCACCGCGTCCGACGGCGCCCTGCGGGTCCTCTTTGTGCTCCTCCTGGTCGGGGTCGGCGCGAAGGCCGCGGTGTTTCCGCTGCACGGCTGGCTGCCCGCCGCCATGGTGGCGCCCACCCCGGTGAGCGCGCTGCTCCATGCGGTCGCGGTGGTGAAGGCGGGGGCGTTCGGGGTGCTGCGCCTGACCGGCTGGGTCTTCGGTCCCGACCTGATGCACGACCTGGGACTCGCCCTGCCCCTCGCCGCGCTCGCTGCGGGCACCATCCTGATGGCTTCCCTGCGGGCGCTCGGGGAGGACCACTTCAAGCGCCGGCTCGCCTACTCGACCGTCAGCCAGCTCAGCTACATCGTTCTCGGGGGCGCCATCGGCACCCCGCTGGCGCTCGCGGGAGCCGCCTTCCACATCGCCGCCCACGGCTTCCTGAAGATCACCCTCTTCTTCTGCGCCGGGTCGGTCTACGCCGCCACCGGAAGGGAACACATCTCCGAGCTCGGGGGACTGGGCCGGGCGATGCCGTTCACCTTCGCCGCCTTCGGCGTCGGCGCGCTCGGCATGGCGGGCGTTCCCCTGCTCCCGGGGTTCATCAGCAAGTGGAACCTGGCGCTCGGCGCCCTGGACGACCACCAGGTGTGGGTGGTGGCGCTCCTCGTGGTCAGCGGACTGCTGAACCTGGCCTACTTCCTGCCGGTCCTCCGGGTCGCGGTCTTCGAACCGGGCGACGGCCGCCGCGTCCGGGAGCCGTCGGCATGGCTGGTGGCGCCGCCGGTCTTCGCCGCGCTGGCGGCCGTCGTCCTCGGGGTGGCTCCGGACGCCGGCGCCCGCTTCTGGTTCCTCGCGGAGTCGGCGGCGCGGAGCGTCGCGGCGCACGCTCCCGAGTTCCTCACCGGGGGTCTCCCGTGAGCAGGCGGGCCGCGGCCGCGCTGGGCCTGGTGGTCGTCGTGCTCGCCGGACTGGACGGGTTGGCGTTCCTGTCCGGGGCGGAACATCACGGGGGGTTCTGGAACAGCGTGCCGCTCGGTGATCTGGCGCTCGGAGCGCTCGGCGCGGGACTCCTCGCCTGGTTCGCGCGCCGCGTCCTGAAGCCGCTGCTCTCCCGCCCGGAGAGCTACTACGACGGAGCGGGCAGCCCGTGATGCTGGTACTGCTCCATCCCGCGTTCTGGCTCTTCATCGGGCTCGTCATCGTGTTCGCGAACCGGCGGCGCATGCCCGGAATGCCGGTCGGCGTGATCGTCGCGCTGGGAGCGGTGCTCGCCCTGATGCGGGCCGTGGAGGGGAGCCTCGAGACGACCGTCGCGGGGTTCCGTCTCGTCTGGTTCCAGGCGGACCGGCTGAGTCTGCTCTTTTCGCTCGTCTTCGCCATCGTGGCGCTCCTCGGCTTCCTCTACGGATCGCACCGGATGCGCGCCGGCGAAACGGCGGCGGCGCTGCTCTACGCCGGTTCCGCCATCGCTACCGTGCTGGCGGGAGACTGGATCACCTTCTTCGTCTTCTGGGAGGCGATGGCGCTTTCCTCGGTCGCGCTGATCTGGCAGGGAGGCACCGCCGGCGCCCGGCGGGCGGGAATGCGCTACCTCCTTGTCCACGGCGCGGGCGGGGCTCTGCTGTTTGCCGGAATCGTCCTCCACCTGGCCGGCGGCGGCGAGACTTCGCTCGGCGGGCTGGTCTCGGGCTCGCCTCCGTTCTGGCTGATCCTGGGCGCGGTCGCGATCAACGCCGCCATCCCGCCGCTCCACGCCTGGCTGACCGACGCCTATCCGGAAGCCTCGACCTCGGGCTCCGTCTTCCTCTCGGCCTTCACCACCAAGACCGCGGTCTACGCGCTCCTGCGGCTCTTCCCGGGAACCGAGGTCCTGGTGCCGCTCGGCGCCGCGATGGCGCTCTACGGCGTGGTCTTCGCGGTCATCGAGAACGACATCCGCCGGCTTCTCGGGTACCACATCGTGAGCCAGGTCGGCTACATGGTGGCGGCGGTGGGCATCGGCACCCCGCTGGCGCTGAACGGCGCCGCGTCGCACGCGTTCTCGCACATTCTCTACAAGGCCCTGCTGTTCATGGGTGCGGGAGCGGCCATCGAAGCGACCGGCCTCCGGCGCCTCTCCGACCTGGGAGGGATCTCCCGGCACATGCGCTTCGCGGTCGCGATGTACGCCGTCGGGGCGCTCTCGATCTCCGGCGCGCCGCTCTTCAACGGCTTCATCAGCAAGTCCATGATCGTCAGCGCCGCCGGCGAGGAACACCTGCTCTGGACGGAGCTGCTGCTGGTGCTCGCGGCGGTCGGGACGTTCCTGTCCGTGGGCCTGAAGCTGCCCTGGTTCGCGTTCTTCGGGGAACGGCGCGGGGTCGCCGTCCGGCCGCTGCCGACGAACCTGCTCGCGGCCATGGGGATCGGCGGCGCCCTCTGCCTCCTCTACGGGCTCTTCCCGAACCTTCTCTACAGCCGGCTGCCGTACCTCGCGACCTACGCGCCCTACACCCTGGACCACGTGGTCTCGTCCGCCCAGTTGCTCCTCGCCACCGGTTTCGTCTTCTACCTGGCCCGGAAGAAGCTCACCCCGTCACCGGGCCTCGCCCTCGATACCGACTGGCTCTACCGGGTCCCCCTGGCCCGGATGATCGCCGCCGCCACCCGGGCGCTCGCGGCCGTCGGCCCCGTCGCCCGCACCCTGCGCGGCGAAACGGTGACGCGGCTGGACAACGCGGCGCGCCGGCTGGCGGCGCCGGGAGCCCCGCCGCGGCGGCGCGCGAGCTTCGCCTTCCGGGCCCCCATCGGCTGGACGGTGCTGTTCGCCGCGGCGGCCGTCGTCATCACCTGGGTCGTGGTGTGGCTGCGGAACCCCGGATAGGAACCGGACGTAGATCGAAGGCAGTGTTTCGACGACCCTCGCGCCGAGGGTCCCCGGCCCGGCGGCGGCGTTAGGCTTCCGGGGCGTCATGCGGCCGGCACGTTGGCTCTGGCCAGCCCTCCTGGGGATCGCGGCAGTCCTGCTGATCCTGCGGCCGTGGGCCGGGGAAGCGCCGGCGCCGCCGGAGGCGGCCGACCCGCTCACCGAAGCCGAAGCGCTCTACGAAGAGGCGATCGGCGATCTGGAGTCGGCGCTTCGCTCGGCGGACTCCGAGGGATTCGGGGACCTGCACGCGGCGATGGAGCAGGAGCGGCAGGCGCTCGACGCCGCGATCGCGGACAGCCGGCGGCGCGCCGCCGCCGCCCCCGACGACGAAGAAGCCCAGGAGACCCTGTTTGAGAGCCTGCGCCGGAAGCTGGACCTGTTCCACAACACCCTGATGCTCATGCGGGACATGGAACGCGGGGACAGCGAAACGGCCCAGGATCGGATCGACGCCATCTCGGGGCGAGGACGCCCCGACACCGACTGACGATGAAGAAGACGAGTTTCCGGAACGGTCCGTCCGATCCTCACGCGGCGAGGCGCCAGCAGGCGATGGGTCCGCCAAGGAGCAACCTGTGATGATGACAACCCTCAATCCGACGTCCCCGCGTCTGGCCGGGCAAGGACTTTCCCGCCGCGCCATACCGGCGGCGGCCGTGTTTCTCGCCGGTTCCCAGATGGCGCTGGCGCAGCCCCTGACGGAGCGGGTGGAACACGCGGTGGAGATCCCTCGTGACGCCCGGATCTCGATCATGAACTTCGCGGGACACGTGGAAGTGCACGGCACCGACCCCGGCGAGGACTCGACGCTCCGGGTGATCGGCGTGAAGCGGCTCGAAGCGGAACTTCCGGCCGAGGAGGCCGAACGCCTCTTCGAACGGGTGAACCTGGACCTGAGGCGGCGCGGACGGCGCATCCACATCGGGCCCAACCGGCCGCGCGGCGACCGGAATCGGCCGGCGGGGGAGCGGAGAGGGCCCCCGTCGGTAGCGGAGGTCCGGCCACCCAAGCGCATCCCTCCCGTGTCGGTGGATCTCGAAGTCTGGCTCCCCGACGGCGCTTCCCTCGAGGTGCGGACGTTCACCGCGCCGATCACGATCACCGGAATCGGCGGTCCGGACGGCGACTTCCTGCTCCGCAGCGTCAGCGGCCCCATCGAGATCACCGACCTCGAGGCGGACGATCTGCGGGTGGAAACCGTCAGCGGGAACCTGACCCTCGCGGACGTCCGGGCCCATCGCGGCAGCTTCATGACCCTGACGGCGCCGATCCGGCTGACCGGCGCCCTGCAGTTCGACGGCTGGTACGAGTTCCAGACCCACTCGGGAGCGGTCCTGCTCGGACTCGGGTCCCTCTCCGGCTTCACGGTCGCGGCCACCACCTACTCGGGGGAAATCCAGAGCGAACTGGAGTTCGAGACCGAGCACGACGGCCGGAGCCTCGAGGGCCGCTACGGCTCGGGCGGACCGCAGATCAGCGTCAGCACCTTCGGCGGCTCCATCCACCTCGCCCCGGAGGCCGCCGCCGTCCGGGACGTGGAGCGTTAGTCCGGGGCGCTACTCGAGGACAAAAAGCAGCACGAACAGCCCCGCCAGGGCGTGGGTGACCGGCGAGACCTCCCGGCCCTTCCCGGAGAGCAGGTGGAGGGCTGACCAGGCGATGAAGCCGGCGCCGATCCCGTTGGTGATGCTGGTGGTGAGCGGCATGCCGACGACCACGAAGAACGCGGGGATGGCGGCGACCGGGCGGTCCCAGGGCACCTTCCCGATCTCCGGCATCATGAAGATCCCGACCAGGATCAGGATCGGCGCCGCGACGGGATAGAGGGTGACCCCCTCCCCGAACGGCACCCCGCCGATGACCGACAGCAGCGGATAGAAGAACATCGAACCAAGGAGCAGGCCAGCCGTGGTCAGCGCCGTGAGTCCGGTCCGGCCGCCCGCGGCGATGCCCGCGGCGCTCTCGATGTAGGTGGTGATGGTGGAGGTGCCGAGCAGGCTGCCGACCATGGTGCCCCCGGCATCGGAGGCGAAGGCCGCTTCCGCCCGGGGGAGCCGGCCCTCCCTCATCAGCCCGGCGCGGCTCGTGACCCCGAGCAGCGTCCCGATGGTGTCGAACATGTCCACGATCAGCAGCACCACCACCGCGAAGATCCACGTCGGCACCGCGAAGAGGCCGCCGAAGTCCGCCGCGAAGAGGGTGGGAAGGACCGAGGGAGGCGCCGAGACCACCCCGGTGAACTCGGTGAGGCCGAAGGCCAGGCTGAGGACCCCGGACGCTCCGGCGCCGATGAGCAGGGCTCCCGGCACCCGCCGGATCACCAGGATGGCGGTGACCGCCAGGCCCACGAGCGCGACCTGCACCGGACGGGCCCCGATGTCGCCGGGCCCGATGTAGATGCTCGGCGTGGCGACGAGGAGGCCCGCCCAGCGCAGCCCGATCACCGCGATCATCAGCCCGATCCCGGCCACGATCCCGTGCCGGAGGGGCTCCGGAACCAGGTCCATGAGCTTCGAGCGAACCTTGAAGAGCGCGCTCGCCAGGAAGAGGACTCCGGCGATGAAGGTGGCGGCGAGCGCCTGCTGCCACGTCAGTCCGAAGCCGCCCGCCGCGGCAGCCCCGCAGAGGGTGAAGGCGAAGAAGAAGTTCAGGCCCATCCCCGGCGCGAGGGCCACCGGCAGCCGCGCGAAGATGCCCGCCGACGCGGTGGCGAGCGCCGCGCCCACGCAAGTGGCCACCATCACCGCGCCGCTGTCCATCCCGGCGGCCCCGAGCACGATCGGGTTGACCAGGACGATGTAGGCGAGGGTCAGCCAGGTGGTGGCCCCGGCCAGCACCTCGCGCCGGGGCGTGCTGCCCCGCGCCTCGATCTCGAAGAAACGATCCAGCCAGTCGATCACCGGGCCCTCTCCTTCCACCCCGGCCCCGGCCGGGCGCGCGATGGTACAATGCCCGTTCACCCCGTGAGTTACGGGATTTGGGAGCGCCGGTCTTCAGACCGGCATCGCGGCCGCAGGCCGCGAAACTCACTCACTGAATCGCTTTCGCGGCCCATCCCCGGTCCGGAACAGCGAAACATCGTTCCTTTCAAAAACACAGGTTTCGGAAACGTATGGCCCACAGCAAATCCGCGAAGAAGCGCGTCCGCCAGAACGAAGAGCAGCGCCTTCGCAACCGGCACCACCGGAGCCGTCTGCGCACGGCGATCAAGAGGCTCCGCGCCGCGGTCGCCGCCGGCGACAAGGACGCGAGCCGGGAGCAGCTTCCGGGCGCCATCGCCCTGCTGGACCGGATGGCGGGCCGCCGGGTCATCCACCGAAACGCCGCCGCCCGCACCAAGTCCCGCCTCTCCCGCCTCGTAGCCAGGTAGGCAACCCCGGCCTCGCGCGCCGGCTTGGAACGCCGGCCTCCGGTCGGCACGCGGCCCGCAGGGCCGCAGGTGGTTCATCGCCAACCGAAAGAGATGGCTCCCGCCTCGGCGTGGAACTCACCTGTGGAGGGGGCACCCACGGCTTGGAACGCCGACCTCCGGGCGGCACCGCGGGCCGAAGGCCCGCGGGCGACGTGCCGCACGTCGTCTTGGGCGACAGACACCTGGGCGCGTCCCTTCCGCCCGCTTGCACCGCGGGAGAGAACCATCCCGCAGCTCGGCGCCGTGCCGTGCGCTGCGCAGTCGCGCAGCGCGGTGCCGACCGGAGGGCGGCGGGGCAAGCCCGCGGCGCCACCAAGGCCCGCGGCCGACCCGCCAAACTGCATTTTCACAGCAACTGGCCTCCGGCCGGCACGCGGCCCGCAGGGCCGCAGGTGGTTCATCGCCAACCGAACAGGAACGCGCTACGGTTTGGTACCCGCCTGGGCTCGGACATGCCTGCACCTCCTGACCAAGTCATGCACGTTCGCATGGGTCACCTCCGGTTCGTGGCGGGACTCGGCGCCGGTTTCGGCCTGGGTGTCCTGGCGACGTTTGCGTTCCACGCCTCGATGGCCCCGTTGGCGGACCTGCCCGACGGGTTCCCGACGGCGGTAGACGAGTACGAGGCACAGGTCGCGCTGGTGAAGGAGGTGGCGGCCGATCCCTGTGGGACGGATGCGGTGTATTCGCGGATTCCGTTCGGCTCAGGCCTGTGGACGCTTACGAACGGTCATCTGGAGGAAGGGGTGTGGATCTTCGAGTTGGCGATGCCGGTCTTTGGAGAGTTCCTCACGATGGAACAGCAGGAGGCGCTGGATCAATACCTGGGAACGGTCTCGTACGCGTCTCCCGGCCAAGCGGAGTGGCCCGCAAGCGACGCCCACCGGGAAGTAGGGCTCTGCGGCGACGCGCAGGAGGAAGTCCCTCCGGATCCCTGAACGGCGACTCCTCGCTCGGTCGGCCGTGAACTGCCCACGCCCTGCAAGGCCGCAATGCCCGTCCGGACGGCCGCTACCGAGAGAACCGGACGGCTTTCCCGGCGGTTTCGTCGCCTCCGGAAGCGGGCGTTGCGAGCCGGCGGATCGTGGGGGTGGGTGAGGTTGCGACGTCCGCGGGCCGGAGGCCCGCTGTGCCGGCCGGAGGCCGGCGTTCCAAGCCGGTGCGCCATCACGCCCGCCGGCAGACGGCGGAGCCCGCATACGATTCCCGCCATGCGCGCAATCCTCTCCCGCGGCGGCGCCAGGCTGCTGCTCGGCGGATTCGCGATTGCGCTAGCTGGCTGCGCCGCCGGTGACCGCGACGAAACGGGGGCGGAGACCGGCGAGGAGCGCGCGGCCGCAGAGTCGGAAACGACCCTCCCCTTCCCGTCCCAGCCCCCGGACGGGCCCATGCCCGAGATCGGACCGGCGCCCGCGGAGTACGTGCCGACGGCCGCCGGCGCGCCGGCCACCGACATCTGGCTGGGGACCCTTGACCGCGACGGCGGCGCGCTCTCCGTCTCCGGTCTGGAGCAGGCAACCGACCGCGACGCCTACGACAACCAGCCCAGCTTCCTCCTCGACGGCTCCGCCATCCTCTGGACGGCGGCGCTGGAGCGGCGCCAGACCGAAACCATGCGCCTTGGCGTGACCTCCGGGGCGGAACCCGGCCCCGGGGTCCAGTTGACGCACACGGAGGCGAGCGAGTTCTCGCCGCTCCAGATCCCCGGACAGGAGGCCTTCTCCGCGATCCACGAGCTCCGCGGCAAGCAGTACCTGTGGCGCTACGACCTCTCCGGCGCCCCGCTGGGGCCGATCTTCGCCACCGCCGAGCCGGTGGGGTACCACGCGTGGGCCAACGAACAGGTCGTCGCGATGTTCATCCTCGGCAGTCCGGCGACCCTCCAGGTCGGGAACGCGCTGAGCGGGGAGATCCGGCTCGTCGCCGAGCACCCCGGCCGCTCGATCCACCGGATCCCGGGGACGGAGGAGATCTCCTTCGTGCGCAAGGTTTCGGACGAGGAGTGGTGGATCGAACGCCTCGATCCCGCCGCGGGCACCACGGTGCGGCTTGCCAGGACGCTGCCGGGCCGCGAGGACTACGCGTGGACGCCCGAGGGCGAGATCGTGATGGGCGACGGCTCGCGCCTGTTCGCCTGGGTGGAGGGCCCGGACTGGACGGAGATCGCCGACCTCTCGGACCTCGGTGTCGACGGCATCACCCGCCTCGCCGTGAGCCCGGACGGTGCCCGAATCGCGATCGTCGCCAACCGCCCGAGCGGCTGAGACATCCGGCCGCCACCGCGGCACGAACGGCTCGCGACGCCGCATGGCGCACCGGCTTGGAACGCCGGCCGGTTCTCGCGGCAGCGGCCTCCAGACCGGCACGCGGCCCGCAGGGCCGCTGCCATGGCGCAACAGCCGCGCACCCTCCACTCGCCCACAAGGGACTGCGGGCGCTGTCCGAGCGCGACCGAACGCGCGGACTACCGCAGGATCTCGTGCCGCGTATCCGTCGGATACTGGCCGATCTCGAGGTCGCGCAGCGGCCGGGCGAGCTAGACCTTCCGGGCTACCGGTTGCACCCTCTCAAGGGGGACCGGACCGGACAGTGGAGCGTCCGGGTGAGCGGTAACCTGCGAATCGTCTTCCGTTTCGTTGCAGGCGATGCGGTGGATATTGATCTGGTGGACTACCACTAGGGAGAACGACAATGAGTTCGATGGTGAATCCCCCCCATCCCGGAGAAACCGTTCGCTTCGAGTGCATCGAAGCGAGCGGCCTGACCGTCACCGACACCGCACGGCTGCTCGGCTGTTCGCGGCCCACCCTTTCCCGCCTCCTGAACGGCCGCGCCGCCATCTCGGCCACGATGGCGCTCGCCCTGGAGCGCCAGGGATGGAGCACGGCCGACTTCTGGATGCGACGCCAGGCGGCATGGAATCTCGCGCAGGCGCGACGCCGGGCGAATGCCGCCTGAGCGAGAACGCTTGGCTATGTCTCCGTAAGGGGACGGCTTGGGACGTCGCATGGCGCACCGGCCTGGAACGCCGGCCGGTTCTCGCGGTAGCGGCCTCCGACCGGTACGCGGCCCGCAGGGCCGCAAGGCGCGTCGGGCCGCCCCGCCTGAAGGGCGCGCGGCAGCCGCCCGCCCCGATCAGCCCGGCCGCGGCAGCCGGGGCACGTTGAGCGGACTCGCTTCCAGCACCTGACCCCAGATCCGGCGGCCGACCGCGTCGGCCTCCCGGAGGAGGTTCTCCTCGTCCATGGTGAGGACCGTGCGGTCGCGCATGACGAACTGGCCGTCCACCATGACCGACTCGATATCGCCCGGGTGGCCGCTGTGCACCAGCGCGGAGATGAACCGCCCCGCCGGCACCAAGTGGGCCCGGAGCGTGTTCACCACCAGGAGGTCGGCCTTCTTCCCGACTTCCAGGGTGCCGAGGTCGTCGGCCTGGTTGACGGCCTGCGCACCCCCCTGGGTCGCGTCCGCGAGCACGTCCTCCGGCTGGGGCGAAAGGCCCGGTACCTCGTCGCCGTCGCGGTTCCGCCGGATCCGCTCGGTCAGCATGGCGATCCGCATCACCTCGAAGACGTCGTTCGTGTTGTTGTCGGTGCCGAGCGCGATGGGGCAGCCCGCCGCCCGCAGTTCCGGAATGGGGGGGCTGATGCCGCGGTTCGAGGCCATCCCCGCCTGGTGCGCGATGATGGTCCCCGACCGGCCGAGCAGCATGACCTCCTCGTGGTTCACGTAACGGGCGTGCGCCGCGAAGAGCCGCGGTCCGAGGAAGCCGTGCCGGTCCAGGTACGTCGTCGGACGGATCCCGTGGTGCAGGACCATGAACTCGTACTCGGCGCGGCTCTGGTTCAGGTGGATCGTGTAGCCGAGGTCGTGGGTCTCGGCGAAATCGCGCACCGCCTGCAGCAGTTGGGGGGACGAGGTTTCGGCGAGCGACGCCGCCGGGAACACCGAGATCCGGCCGTTCCGCGCCCCGTGCCATTCGTCGAAGAGGTCGCTGATGCGCTGCATCCCCTCATCGAGGAGCCGCTCCGAGAACCGGGGCGTCTCGCTGACCGCCTCGGCCATCGCCCGCGTGGACACCGGGCCGGGCACGTTCTCGGTGTCGCGGATCCCTTCCGCGAGCACGCAACGGAGTCCCGAGTCGGCGAGCACCCCGGCCTGCCGCTGGACGTTCCCGGTGTACTCGACGATGGTGGTGGTCCCGGTGCGGATGGCCTCGAGCGCCGCGACCTGCACCATGAGGTTGCCTTCCTCGCCCTCGAGGAGGCCGGCGGGCGAAAGCGCGAGGTTCGCGGTGTTCGGGAAGCCGAAGTCCTCGTTGAAGCCGCGCGCGATCACCGCCCGCATGTGGGCATGGGTGTTGACGAGGCCCGGTACCAGGGCGCGGTGGCGGCCGTCGTACCGCTCGGCGCCGGGAGAGTCGGCGAGGACCGCATCGGTGGGCCCGATCGCCGCGATCCGGCCGTCCTGGACCGCGAGCGCCACGTCGTCCTGGACGGCGTCCGGGTTCGCGACGGTGGTGTTCGTGAAGACGACGGCGCCTGCCTGCGCTGCAGGCGCGCCTGTCGCTGCCCGCGCGTCGGCCCGCAGGCCGCCGGACGCCAGCGCCGCCGCGCCGGCCCCGGCGAGCACTTGCCGGCGGGTGAGCCCGCCGGCGGACTGGGAGGAGCGCGGCGCCTGCGCCGCACTCTGGCCTTTGGTGGTCGCCATGGTGAGGACCTCCCTCGGAGAAAAGGGTATCTCCGCCGGTCCCTCATACGATTCCCCCATGCGCGGGATTCGTCACCTCGGTTGGGCCTCCGCTCTCCTGTTGGGCGCCTGTGGCTCCGACGCCCCGGAGCGCGGCACGCTGCCGCCGCTCCACTACCTCGCCACCGCCGATCAGGCCGGTCCGGTCGCCTACCGGGATCCGGTGGGGGCGATTTCTCCCGACGGGAACTGGCTCGCGACACTGGAACGCGGCCAGGTCCGCTTCGCCCCGACAGCGGGCGGCGCCGTCCAGCGGATCGGCCCGGCCACCGCGTCCATCCGCTACCTCACCTGGCTGCCGGACAGCCGCCGGGTGCTGGTGCACGAGAACGTGTTTGACCGCAGCCGCCAGGAGTGGTGGATCTACGACCGGGCCGACGGCAGCCGGACGCCGCTCTGGCCCGACCGTCCCGCGGACGCCGCGCCCCCGACGGGCTCGCTGGTCGAGCTGAGCTGGTCGGCGGACGGGTCGGCCATCGCCGGCGTGACCCGCGCGGACGGCGTTTCGACCCTGTGGGTCATCGACGCCGCGGGGGCGAACGCCGCGCCGCGGGCCAGCGGCGACCGCCTGTCCTTTCCCGCCTGGTCTCCCGACGGGCGGATCGCCTGCCTCGTCCGCACCGGCGATCGCCAGGGGCTGCATCTCCCCTGCTCGGCGCCCGAGCCGCTCTTCGACGATCAGGAAGCCTACGGGCGCATCGCCTTCTCACCCGACGGCGAGTGGGTGATCTACGGCGTCCCCGGCGAGGGCGGCTTCCTCGACCTCTGGATGCGGCGGGTGAGCGGCGGCCGCCGCACCCGGCTCTCCGGCTTCGCGCGGGACGCCTACGCACCGTCGGTGGGCGCGGGGGGAGAGGTCGTCTTCAAGAGCCAGGACTACCGCGTCTTCCTCGCCACGGCTCCGGCGGAGGGCGGCCCGTCCGAACCGCTGACCGCCTTCCAGTCGGAGACGCCGACCTGGAGCCCGGACGGCAGCGAGATCGCCTTCACCTTCGGGAGCTGGCGGCACGTGACCGACGACATCCACTACCCGGACATCGCCCAGCATCTCGGCACGGTCCCGGTGAACGTCGAGGCGCCGCACTCGGGGCCCCGGCGCATCGTGCGGCAGTCCTACTCCGAGGACCAGGGCATGCAGTGGTCCCCGAACGGGCGCTGGATCGTCTTCCACACCCACGAGGAGTCCGACGACATCTGGCTGATGGCGGCCGACGGCACCGGGGCCCACCAGATCAGCGTCGACGGCCACGAGACCGGCTGGGCGCGCTGGTCCCCGGACGGCCGCTTCGTGGTCTTCACCAGCTACCGGCGCGACGAGGCCGGCGCCCGGCACGGCGGGCTCTACGTGATCGGGGTGGACCAGGAGACCGGCGGGATCACGGTGCCGCAGGTCCAGGTGCCGCTCGAGGGCTTCACGGAGGACGTGATCCAGGCGGAGTGGGCGGACGCCGGCGAGACGCTGCTCTTCGAGTCGGCGGCGGCGATCGGCCGGAAGAGCCTCTGGACGGTGTCCCGGGAGGGCGGCGAGCCCGCCCGCTTCCACGAGTTCGGCTCCGACCAGATCCACTCCGGGATCGGTGTGTCCCCGGACGGCCAGTGGGCGGCCTACGTGGACCGGGCCCCGGACGGCTTCTTCCAGATCTTCCGGGTCCCGGTGGGCGGCGGCGAAGCCGAACAGGTCACGTCGGACCCGACCCACAAGACCCAGCCCGCCTGGTCACCGCTCGGCGACCGGATCGCCTTCACGGTCTTCAGCTACCGCGCCCACTTCTGGCGGATCCAGCCGTTCTCGCTCCGGCGCTGAGGCGCCGCAGGGTCGTTCGCTCTCGTTACCACGAGATAGCGAACTTCTGCTTCATCGCCGGCGTCCTCACCCAGGGTTCACCGGGCAGGTTGTCGACGAGAGTTACGAACACCCGGCGAAACGGTTCGCCCTTCGCCTCCCTCGCGAGGGTGTCGGCCTGAGCGGCGGGCAACAAGGGGCGCACATCGAGCAGGAAGCGTGGATTCGCCAGCTTGGCGAACATGCGTTCGTGGGCCTGCGCCCGTGAGATGGCTTGGCCCGCAGCGGCCAGATACTGTCCGAGAATCTTGACGATCCGATGGACATCGAGGCCTTCAAAGACACCGAGCGCGTGCGCGAGGTCATAGAGATCGCGCCCTTTGTCACGCTGCAGCAGGGCGCGCAGCTTCGTCGCCAGCATTTCCTCGCGCGAGAACGTGGGGACGGTCGTTTCGCCCAGGAACCACGGATTCGCGACCATCAGCGGCCGCGTCGTCGGTTCATCGAAAGCATGGATCTCACGGGTGTTGATCTCGATCTTCAGCCGGATCGGCACGCCGCTCGTGTCCTCGGCCTCGACCCGGAACCGAAGCTTTGGCGCTACGGAGCTCTGATCGAACCGCGCCGGCCCCAGCCACGGTTCCAGAACGGTACGCAACCGATCCAGGATCGGACCGATCGGACCCGTGGCGGTGCGGACCAGATCAATGTCCTCCGAATAGCGCATCGGCTCGGGAAAGTGCAGCTTGTTGAGCGCCGTTCCGCCTCGAAACCGCAATGCGCCGCGTAGCAGTTCGTCCGAGAAGATCTCTACCAGAGCGCGGCTGATGATGAGATCCTGCTCGACCTGTCGCGGATCCGCCCACGGCACCACGTTGCCCCAGGCGATGATGTTCTGGGCCGGAATCACGCGTCGGACTCCGGTGCCCGTCGTACCACGACACGCCAACGGGGATCCCGCGTCAGCGGTGGACTCTGGAAGTCCGGATCGGTCCCCTCCTGCCGGTCGAGCTCGGTCCAGGGCAGCGGTCCTCGCGACCGCAAGACCTCCTGCATTCCCCCCGTCAGGGCGCCATGGCCGAGATGTTCCAACAGGTGGCCCAGGCGCTGCACGACCGGCCTCTCAACCGACTCCGAGAGGGTGCCGAGTTGGGCAGGAGCGATCTTCGGTGCGAGTTCCGCGAGAACCGTGACGATCCTGTCGAGACCACCGGACGCCTGCGGATATCGCAGGAGATCGAGGGCAGTCAGGGCGGCCGAGGACACGTTCATCACCCCGGTATCCGCCTTGCGCGATTCGACCCCAGCCGCCACGGGCCCCAGATCCTTGCGGAAATAGAAGACGATCAGACTGCGTCCCGCACGGATGTTCGGAAGACGCTTCGCCGAGACGACCTGAAACTCCATGACCGCCTGATGAGTCGCTCCGTGGAACTCTGCCGCCTTCAGGAGCCCGACGTAGTAATCCTGCCTTTCGTGCCGCATGAGCGCATCGACGTACCAGGTCGGTGGCGGCGCCCCCCAGACCGCAAATTGCGGGGGGACGACCACGTAGAACCCCTGCCGCGGATTCAGGAGCGCCTCCCGACGCTGCAACCGCTCAGCGGCATCCAGGAACGCACCGTGTCCGATCCCGAGCGCCTCCTGGGCTTCTTCGGCGGTGAACACCGTCCGCCCCGCGGAGAGCAGACCGCTGACGTAGGCTGACAGGGCGGACCTTCTGTCGTGAATCATGTCGGAGAATCCGTGTTTAGCGCGGATATTACCCGACGATTCGTTCAGCTGGGATACTCCGTGATCCGGCGTCCGTCCGTGGAATCGACCCGTCCTCGCTGGCGCGCCGAGCCATCGCGCCCGTTCAACCCCGGAAGTACAGGTAGGCCATGAGGATCATGACCAGCACCAGGACGGACCCCACCACGTCCCGCCGGTCCCAGCTCGCGCGTGACCGCGCCCGCTGCTCGCCGGTCACCGTGGCGTAGGTCAGCCCCGAGATCCGTTCGGACGACGGCGGCTCGGTCAGGTAGCTGACGGCGACCATGACCACCACGGAAACGGCGAAGATGAAGAGGCTGTAGTACTGGAAGTAGATGTTGTTGACGATCCACAGTAAGGATCCCGGGGCATACCCGGCCGCGAAGCCCGCCATCCCCATGGACACCGGCGTGTCCACCGCCAGCCGGAACACCCCGAGCAGGAACCCGACGACCAGCGCGGCGAGGCATCCCCGGGCGTTCACGCGTTTCATGAAGACCCCGAGGAAGAAGACCGTGAAGATCGGCGGCGCCAGGTATCCCTGGACCCCCTGCAGGTACTGGTAGAGACCCCGGGAGCCCTGGATGACCGGGATCCACAGCAGACCGATGGCGACCATCGTCGAGGTGGCCACCCGCCCCACCCAGACCAGCCGCTGCTTCGAGGCCCGCGGCCGCCACTTCTGGTAAAGGTCCATCGTGAAGAGCGTGGACGAGGCGTTGAAGACGCCCGCGAGCGAACTCATCAGCGCCGCCAGGAGCCCCGCGACCACCAGCCCCCGCACCCCTGGCGGCAGCACGGTCGTCACGAGGAGCGGGAAGGCGGCCTGCGCGGCGCCGGGGATCACGTTCCCGTCGGCGTCCACCATCTGGCTGAGCGCGCCGTAGTCCCCCGTCCGCGCGAGCGCCAGCGCGATCATCCCCGGGATGATGAAGATGAAGACCGGCAGCAGCTTGAGCATCCCGGCGAAGATGCTCCCGCGGCGGGCTTCGGTCTCGTTCCGGGCGCCGAGGGCGCGCTGCACGATGTACTGGTCGGTGCACCAGTACCAGAGGCCGATGATCGGCGCGCAGAGGAGCATTCCCGGCCACGGGAAGTTGCCGTTGAAGTACCAGGCGATCCGGTGCGGCTCCAGCACCGGCGCCCAGGTCCCGTCCATCCCCTCGGGGATGATCGGCTTCCACAGGTTGAAGAGATCGGGATCGAGGGCTTCCCGGAGCCCGTCCCAGCCCCCGAGGGCCGACAACCCGAACCAGGTGAGGAGACCCGAGCCCACCACCAGCACGAGCGTCTGGAGCGCCTCGGTGTACGCGACGGCGCGCATCCCGCCGGCGACGGTGTAGATCCCGGTGAGCACGATCACGACCAGGGAGCCCACCCAGAAGCTGTTCAGGAGCCACGGGCCGAGTTGCAGTTGCACGTCCGGCAGCAGCGTCGCGAAGACCACCCCTCCCGCGAAGATCCCCACCGCGATCTTGGTCAGCACGTAGCTCACCAGCGAGATCAGCGAGAGCACCCAGCGCGCGGCCGGCGAAAACCGGCGCTCGAGGAACTCGGGCATGGTGTAGACGCGCGACCGCACGAAGAGCGGGACGAAAACCCAGGCGAGCACGAGCAGGCACCACGCGTGCAGCTCGTAGTGCGCCAGCGCGACCCCGTCGGTGGCGCCCGACCCGGCGAGACCCACCAGGTGCTCGGAGCCGATGTTGGACGCGAAGATCGAAGCCCCGACGATGAACCACCCGAGGTTGCGGTTGGCCAGGAAGTAGTCGTCCGGCGTGTCCTGGCGTTTCGAGAAGACCCACGCGGCGAGTCCTCCCACCACGCCGAGGTAGGCGGCGATGATCAGCCAGTCGAGGGTCGCCATGGTGTCAGCGGGTCACCCGGGAAGTATGGGAGGCTTGTTGTCGATTATCATCATCAGCACCGATGACACCGGCCAACGATCGGCTCCACGGCCATCTGGACCTTCTGATCCTCTCGTCGCTCGCCGGCGGCCCGATGCACGGCTGGGCGATCGCGCAGCGGCTTGGAATCCTGTCGGACCGGGTGTTCGAGGTCGGACAGGGTTCCATCTATCCCGCGCTGCGCCGGCTGGAAGCGGCCGGCCGGATCAGTGCGAAGGTGGCCGTGTCCGAGGCGGGACGGAGGGCGCGGTTCTACTCGCTCACCGCCGCCGGACGGCGGCAGCTCGAGGCGGAACGCGACGAATGGATCGACTTCGCCGCGGCGGTCCAGCGAGTGCTGGACGCCGTTTAGGCGTTGCCGAGCCCGGCATTCGTTCGCCGGCTCGGGCTGCTGCTCCGTGGCCGGCGGGCGGAGCGCGAACTCGCCCAGGAGATGGAACTCCACCTCGAGCTGCTCGAAGCACAGCTCCTGGAGCAGGGGCTGGATCCCCGGGAGGCCCGGCGTCGAGCCCGCATCGCGTTCGGTTCGCGCGAGTCCTTCCGCGCGGAGGCCCGCGATGCGCCCGGGTTCGTCCGAACCCGCGCGTTGCTCGCGGATGCCCACCATGCGGTGAGAGCTCTCTGCAGGAACCCCGGGTTTGCCCTCGTCGCCGTGGCGACTCTCGCCCTGGGGATCGGAGCCACGATCGCGATCTTCAGCGTGTTGAGCGCGATGCTGTTGCGGCCGGTGCCTTTTCCGGAGGGCCACCGGGTCGTGAGTCTGGCGTGGAACCACGGCGACTACGTCTCCCCCAGTCTGAGTTCGGCCAAGTTCGCGTACTGGCGGGAGCACACCAGCTCGTTCGAAGCGATCGGGAGTTGGCAACCGTTTTTCGGCCGGGTGGGCGAGGCCGGCGAAATCACCGGCGCCCAGGGTCTTCGGGTAACGGATGGGTTCTTCCGCGTCCTCGGCATGCGACCCACCGTGGGTCGCGCCTTTACGGAGGACGAGCACCGGTCCGGAGGAGCCCGGGTCGCGCTGGTATCCCCGGACTTCTGGCGGAGGCACTTCGGCGCGTCGGTGGATGTGTCCGGTCGCGTCTCGATCAGCGTTGAGGAAGAGCGCTACGCCGTCGTGGGACTGCTTCCCGAGGACTTCACCTTCCCCTACGTGGCGAGACCCGTGGAGATCGTCGTCCCCACCGAGGTGTCCGTCGACCCGGAAGACGAAGCCCAGAACTGGACGACGATCGCGAGGCTTGGCGCCGGCGTCGCGATGCGTGACGCCCGGACCGAGGTGGTCTGGCTCAATCACGGATTCAAGGCGGCGTATCCGCAGCAGGCCGGCGAACAGGAACCGGGAATCATGCTCGGGTCCTTCGGCGAGCTGTACGCCGGGCGAACGGCGAACGCGATCTGGATCCTGATGGGCGCGGTCGCCGCCGTCCTCCTGATCGCCTGCGCCAATGTGGGGAGCCTGTTCCTCGCCAGAGCGCTTCGGCGCCGCCAGGAGCTGGCGATCCACAACGCCCTCGGCGCCACCGAGAGCCGGATCCTTCGACTGGGCGTGGTGGAGGCCCTCGTGGTCGCTTCCGCCGCGGGGGCCGTCGGCGCGGTCCTCGCGGTCCGGGGGGCGGGCGTGCTCATAGCGCTGGCGCCGGTCCGGCTCCCGCTCACCGGCGCGATCGCGGTCGACTGGAGAGTCGGAGCGTTCGCCATCGGCATCTCGCTGGCCGCTTCCGTCGCGGTGGGCCTGATCGGCGCGTGGCCCGGGGTTCGCGGCGGACCGTGGCGGGCGCTGCGCCGGGATTCCCGGACCACGACCGGCTCGGGTCGGTTGCAGGAGGCGCTGCTGTGCGGACAGGCGGCGCTCTCGATGATCCTCCTCGTGGGAGCCGGCCTGCTCTTCGGCACGTGGTCGAACCTCAGACGGGTCGACCCGGGGTTCGACCCCGATGCCCTCGTAGCCGCGCAACTGGCGATCCGGCCGCCCACGTACGACACCTCCGAGCGACTCGATCAGTTCGCTCGGGGAGTGATCGAAGCGGTGCGCGCCGGGGGCGTCGGCGTCGTCGCGGGCGCGAGCAGTCTTCCCTTCGAACGGGGCCTGAACCTTCCGATTTCGATCACGGGGCGGGACGAGTTCGGCGGCTCCGTCGAGCTGCGCACCGTGACCCCGGGCTACTTCCGGACGCTGGCCATTCCGTTGATCCGCGGTCGATCCTTCACAGCGATGGACGTCCGTGGCGCCGTCCCGGTGGCCATTGTCAATGAGACGTTCGCACGCAGGTACTTTCCGGAAGGCAACGCAATCGGACAGCGGATCGATCTCGGACGGCTGGGCAACGTGACTCGCTATCCGTCCCTGAAGGGACCGGGAAACGTGATCGTCGGGGTCGCCGCCGATGTTCAGGACGTCTCGTTCCGGACCGCCGTCCGTCGCACGCTGTACCTGCCGCAGGCGCAGGCGCCCGACGTGATCGCCGGCATCCGTCCCACGCTGCCCGTGTTCGTGGTTCGCAGCAGCCAGCCGCTGGAGCGGATCGAGCGTGCATTCCGACAGGCGACCCGCACCGTGGATCCCACGCTGCCCGCGCCCCGGGTCTTTCCGTTGAGCGAAGCGGTCGCGGACTCGCTGGCCCGGGAGCGGTTCGGGATGATCCTCGTCTCGCTGTTCGGCGCTCTCGCGCTCATCCTGACCGCGGTCGGCGTCTACAGCACGCTTGCCCAGGCCGTTCGGGCCCGGCGCCGCGAAATCGGGATCCGCATGGCTGTGGGAGCAAGCGGCGATGCGGTACTGCGACTGATCGTCGTGCGTGGCCTGATGCCGGTGGCGATCGGGGTCGGCTTCGGGCTCGCGGGCGCCGTGGTCCTCTCGGGCCTGCTGGAGGCGTATCTCTGGGGCGTCACCGGAACCGATGCCGGAACGCTCGGCATGGCGGCGGTCGGGATCCTCGGGGTGGCGGCCATCGCGTGCTGGATTCCCGCGCGAGAAGCGGCGCGGGTGGATCCCGCGAGGGTCCTGTCTTCGTCGTAGTGCGCGCCGAGCCAGGGTACGAGCCCGCCAGCGGACCGTCTTGCGCGGGAATCAGCCGATAGCCGAAACCCAACCCCTCCCGCAGACGGCGCCCGAGCCTCGCCGGTTCTCCATAGAATCGGTGTCATGCGCACGGACTCCCCTTCCCTACCTCGCCGTCCTCGTGGGATCACCCTCCTCGCCTGGTTCCTGCTGGCTCCCTGCCTGGCAACCGCGCAGGGCCGGACCCACACGTTCGTCCCGGAGCGGGGCTACCAGAGCTTCGCCGTCCGGGAGCCGGTGCTGCGGATCGCGCCCGGGGACACGCTGATCAGCGAATCCATGGGCGCGCCCTTCATGCCCGAGGAGGATAGGCACCTCGCGGGGGAGGTCGGGCCCATCTATATCGAAGGGAGCGAGCGCGGGGACACCCTCGCGATCCGGATCGTGCGGCTGGAACTCAACGAGGACCGGGCGTATTCGGGAACCTCGACCGGGTTCGCGGCGCTCACCATGACGCCCCAGACGGCCATGCTCCACGAGCCGGTGCCCGCGCGCCGTTTCGAGTGGGTCCTGGACCTCGAGGCGAACACCGGCACCCTCGAGCTGCCGGCGAGCGGCAAGGATCCGGTGACCGTCGAGCTCGAGCCCATGATCGGGCGGATGGCGGTCGCTCCGGACCGGGGCGAGGTCATCTGGAACGCCGCGCCGGGGAACTTCGGCGGCAACATGGACACCCCGGAGATCCGCGAGGGGGTGACCGTGTACCTCCCGGTCTTCGAGCCGGGCGCCTACTTCTACTTCGGGGACATCCACGCCCTGCAGGGCGAGGGCGAGATCACCGGCACCGGGCTCGAGACCACCGCCGAGGTGACCTTCGAGTTCGACCTGATCAAGGGCAAGTCCATCGCCTGGCCCCGGATCGAGAACGACGAATACCTCATGGTCGCGGGCTCGGTGCGGCCGCTGATGGACGCCTTCCGGATCGCCCACACCGAGATCATCTTCTGGCTCGAGGACGACTACGGCCTCGACCGCTGGGAGGCGCTGCAGCTCCTCTCGCAGGTCGGCAAGGCGCGCATCGGGAACGTGGTGGACCCGCACTACACGGTGGTGGCCATGTACCCGAAGAAGTACCTCCCGCGCTGACTCCCGCGCCAGCGCGGACGGGGTCCAGAAGAATCACGATTCGACGGGGGCTCTGCAGCCACCGCTCCGCCGTGCCAGCCGAAGTTCGCGCAACTCCGCATCAACTTCGTCCCGAGGGCGCGGAGGGATCTTTGCCACAAGTTCCCGGAACAGCCGGACACGCTCAATGCGCTCCTCCTCGGTGACCTTCCCCTTGGTTCGGGCATAGATCGAAATTGCCTCCCGGACGATCGCGCTCCTGGTGCTGCCCAGGTCGCGCGAGAGCGCGTTGATGCGCGCCGCCGTGAGGGTGTCGAGACGGAAGGTCATCTTCTGGATTGCCATAGCAAAGTCATACTGTAGATCTGTCCTCCCGTGGTGAGCGTGGACCGGACGCGGGGACCGCGGGTCCTTTACCAGGAGTCGGGATACCGGAACGGCAGGACCGTGGTCGGACTGGTGGATTCGAAATGAATCAGCACGTCGAATTCCGCGGTGAGCGGAATCTCATACCAGTACCACTGCGGATTCGCGTCGTCATAGCAGGCGCCGATGCTGCGAAAGAGATTCGTCTCGGCGAGCCACGCGCTTCCCGGGTCGTCGGGGTTGACGCCGCGCAGGTCGAGGACGAAGCGGGGCGCGGCGGCTCGCGACAAGAGGCGCTCATAGGAGCCGGAGACCGGGGCATCGAGGTCGAAAGCGGTCCGTTCTCCGCAGCGCCGCCCGAGTTCCCGTCTCGCCGTCAATCGGCCGCGTTCGTGGCTGAAGGCCACGATGACCATGTCGTCGCCGAAGGTTCCGCGAAGGAACGACCCCTGGAAGCCAGGCCTGTTGGCAACGTGGCCGTTGTGAGCCCACAGCACCATCCTGCCATCGGGACCGATCCGCCGGCTGAGCCACTCCGTGTTTTCGGCCATGGACTCGTCACGCCCCTGTTCACCGGTCACCAGGAGATGGCTCTGGACGGCGATGCGCAGGCTCTGGAGCGCCACCTCGAAGGCGTCCTCTCCTCCCGCCATGACGTACTCGTCCCGGTGAGCGAGGAGACGCTCCCTGACGTTTTCCAGCGACAACGCGCATTCCGTCCGGTGCGCATCGGACTGATCCCAGTACGACGGGCTCGGAAACCAGCCGTGAGAGCCGTTGGCGAAGTCCTCGAGGCACCCGAGTTCTGCGGAGACCTCCTCCAATCCTCCCGGATCCACCTCGCCCACGTACTCGCGCACGTTGTGGAGCGCCATCCCCGGGAACTGCATGTCGAAGCCGTGGAATCCCACGTCACCGCCCGCCTCGTTGTGGTCCCGCATCCACTCGATCATCTCGAGCACGGACTCGGTGTTCCAGGTCCAGAAATAGAGTCCCGACAGGAGGACTTCCGGGTCCCCCACCCCGGTGCGGACGTAGCGGTCGATACGGCGCGACTCCGGCCAACTGGCCTCGATCGCGAACGTGTTGAAACCCATTTCCTCGACCAGAAAGCGGAGGATCCGCGCCTTCATCTCGAAGAAGTCGCGGGTGCCGTGGGTCCCCTCGCCGAGGGCCACGATCCGTGCGTCTCCCACGATGTCGCGGAAGAACCCGAGGTCCGTGTGGGGCAGCGAGAGGTGGGCGCCGTCGAAGGGATGGACATTCGCGTCGAGCCAGGCCGGCACCGGGTCCGGGGGGAGGGGCCGCAGGGGAAGCTGCGGCACGGTACCGACGGGCGCATCCTCCTGACATCCCCCGGTGAGTACCAGGGCGGCTACGAGGCAGAGCGAACGAATCAGAACCGGGGAGTTCGCCGGGGGTCCGGGCATCCCTGGGGTCCGGCAGTCCTTCACCAGGAGTCGGGATACCGGAACGGCAGGACCGTGGTGGGCCCGGTCTGCCTGAAGTGGATGATGACGTCGTACGAGCGCGACAGGTTGGTGTTGAACCAGGTTCCATACCTGGGCGAGAGACAGCAGCCGATCGAACGAAACAGTCGCGATTCGCCAAGCCAGCGCGTTTCCGCCCGTTTGGCGTCGAGATTGCGGAGGTCGAGGACGAACCTCGGAAACCGTGCGGTCGCGAAGCGAACCTCGAACGACCCCGTTGGTGGGGGCTCCAGGTCATGGGGACCGTAGCCCCGCCGTGCGTTCGCGCGCAGGTCCACGGCGGAGAACTTGCCGGATTCGTGACTGAACGCGACGACGACCATGTCGTCTCTGAAAGCCTCCCGCAGGTATGAGCCCTGGGCGTACGGCCGGGTGGCCACGTGACCGTTGTGAGCCCAGAGCACCATTCGGCCCTCGGGGCCGATCCGCCGGCTGATCCACACGGTGTTTTCGGCCATGAACTCGTCACGGTTCTCCCCCTTCGCGTGCATCAGGTGGTACTGGAAGGCCACCCTGAGGCTCTGAAGAGCCACCTCGAATGAGTCAGCGCCCGCTACGGCCTCATATTCCCGCCGCCGTTCGAGAAGAAACTCCCGCGTCCGCTCCATCGACGTACCGCAGGTGTCGTGGTAATTGGCACTCCGCTGCGCGTAACCCCCTCCGGAGCCGTCGGGGCCGTTCGCGTGGGTCGTGAGGCAGTTGAGTTGCGTCGCGACCATGTCGAGATTCTCCGGATCTACCTCGTCCACGTATTCGCGAACGTTGTGCAGCGCCATCCCCGGGGACTGCATGTCGAAACCGTGAAAGCCCACGTCGCCGCCGGCCTCGTTGTGACCCCGCATCCATTCGATCATCTCGAGCACGGATTCGGTGTTCCAGGTCCAGAAATAGAGTCCGGACAGCAATGTCCTGGGGTCGCCTTCCCCGGTGCGCACGTAGTGGTCGAGACGCCGGGATTCCGGCCAGGTGGCTTCGATGGCAAAGGTGTTGAAGCCCATCTCTTCGACGAGGAAGCGGAGAATCCGCGCTTTCATCTCGAAGAAGTCGCGGGTGCCGTGGGTGTTCTCCCCCAGGGACACAACGCGCGCGTCGCCCGCGATGTCGCGGAAGAACCCGAGGTCCGTGTGGGGAAGCGAGAGGTGGGTGCCGTCGAAGGGATGGACATTGGCGTCGAGCCAGGCCGGCACTGGATCCGGGGGGAGAGTCGGCAGCGGAAGCTGCGGCGCGGTCCCGACCGGCGCATCTTCCTGACATCCCTCCGTGAGTACCAGGACGGCAACGACGCACAGCGCACGAGTCAGAACCGGGAGGTTCTTCCGGGGTCGGAGCATCCCCGGAATCCGTTGGTCGTTCACCAGGTATCCGGGGGCCGATAGGGCAGGACCGTGGTGGCCCGGGTCCGCTCGAAGTGAATGAGCACGTCGTACCACTCCGTAAGCGGGACCGGGCGCCAGTAGCGGTCGGGCATGGAAGGCCGGTAACAGCACCCAATGGAGCGGAACAGCCGCTCCCCCGCAAGCCAAGAGGTTCCGAGAGCACTCGTGTCGCGGTTGCGGAGGTCAAGAACGAATCTGGGGGAGACGCTTCGCGCCAGGGTGGCCTCGAACGATCCCGGCATCGGGATGTCGAGGTCGAACGCGGGATAACCGCGGTAGGTGGTCGCCTCCAGGTCCACCCCGGTGAACTGACCACCCTCGTGACTGAACCCCACGACGACCATGTCGTCGCCGAAGGTCTCGCGCAAGTACCAGCCCTGCGCTTCCGGCTGGGTGGAGACGTGGTAGTTGTGGGCCCAGAGCACCATTCGTCCCTCCGGCCCGATCCGGCGGCTGATCCACTCGGTGTTTTCCGCCATGGACTCGTCCCGACCCTGTTCCCGTGCGGCGCTCAGGTGGTACTGCACCGCGACGCGCAGGCTCTGAAGCGCGATCTCGAAGGCGTCCTCCCCTGCCGCGGCCTGGTACGCGTCACGCTGCGAGAGCAGGAACTCGCGAGCTTCGTCGAGCGATGCGCTGCAGTCCGTCCGGTAGGAATCGGGCTGATCCCGGTACCCGGGACGCGGAATGCGTCCGTCGGGGCTGTTCGCATACCTGTCGAGGCAGTCGAGTCGGTCAGAAACCGCCTCCAACGCCTCGGGCTCCACGCGCCGCACGTATTCCCGCACGTTGTGAAGCGCCATCCCCGGGTACTGCATGTCGAAACCGTGGAATCCCACATCGCCCCCGGCCTCGTTGTGTTCCCGCATCCATTCGATCATTTCCAGTACGGATTCGGTGTTCCAGGTCCAGAAATAGAGCCCCGACAGGAATCTCTCCGGGTCTCCCTCGCCGGTACGCACGTAGTGGTCGAGACGCCGCGATTCGGGCCAGGTCGCCTCGATGGCGAACGTGTTGAATCCCATCTCCTCGACCAGGAACCGAAGGATGCGCGCCTTCATCTCGAAGAAGTCGCGAGCGCCATGGGTGTTCTCGCCCAGCGCCACGATGCGGGCGTCTCCCACGACGTCACGGAGGAACTCGAGTTCGGCGTGCGGGAGGGAGAGGTGCGGACCCGTAAACGGATGCGTATTCGCCGCCAGCCAGGTCACGACGGGGTCCGGAGGCGGGTCCGGCAGGTTGAGCGTGGGCGTCACCGGGTCGTCGGCGCAACCGTGGTTCAGCATCAGCACGGCCGTGATCAGGGTGAGCCGCACCGGGGTGCGGGCGCCGAAAACAGGGATTCCGGACATTGGCTGTCTCCCTTCCCGTGGAGTTCTCGGCCGTAACGCACGCAAGCGGTTTGCCAATTACGGATGTGACACCGCGGAGGGAGGGCGGCGTGATCAGCGGACCGAGCCATCCGGGCGAATAGCCCTGCGCGCTTTCGCTGGGCTTCGCCCAGCGGTGCCGGCCGGAGGCGGGCGCTCCCTGCCGGGTGCGCAATCCGGCGGAATAGCGGCGGGAGTTTCGCCCGCCCGGCGGGCGGGCGATGCCGGTCTGAAGACCGGCGCTCCTACCTATCTGACCACCTAGCGCTTGGTCGGCTTGGGGTACTCGTGGTCGGGGTCGTCCTCGAGGAAGAGGGGCATCGGCGGGGGCGGGAGGCCCTGCTCGGCACGGGCGGCGCGTACGGTCTCGCGAACGTCCGTGAGCAGCTTCCGGGTGTCGTAGAGGATGCCGTCCTTCATCAGGTACTTGATGGACCCGATGCGCTCGGTCCGGCCGGTGGCGTGGTTCAGGCGGACGGTGCCGGTGCCGTAGAGCACCTTCAGGTTGTGGAGCGGGTTCTCCTCGAGGATCACGAAGTCGGCGATCTTCTCTTCCTCGATGCTGCCGAGCCGCTCACCGAGCCCGAGGTACTCGGCTCCGTCGAGCGTGGCGGCCTTGATCACCTCGAGCGGGTGGAATCCGGCCTCCTGGAACAGCTCCAGCTCCTGCACGAAGCCGAAGCCGTAGAGATTGAAGGTGTAGCCCGAATCGCTGCCCACCACGACGCGGCCCCCCCGGTTCTTGAACTCGTTCACGAAGGCCATCCAGAGCCGGTAGTTCTCCTTCCAGTTCAGCTCCACCTGGGTGGTCCAGTCGAAGAAGTAGGAGGCGTGGTTCACGGCGCTCGGGCGGTAGAACTCCCAGAGGTTCGGATGGGTGTAGACCGAGTGCCACTCGTTCCGCTGCTGGCGCATCAGGTCACGCGTGCCGATATAGGCGACCCAGGTCGGATGGATCGTGAAATCGAGCTCCAGCAGCTCGTTCATCACCGCGTTCCACTTCTCGGAGAACGGCGGCGCGGCCTGCGCCCACAGCCGGCCCGCCTCGGTGAACCGGTGATACTCGTTGTTGTAGTTGTAGTCGAACGGGTAGTGCTGGATCGTCTTGTCCGCGAACATGGCCTCCGGCAGGCCGTACCAGTGGGTCATGGAGGTCAGCCCGGCGCGCGCGGTGTCGAGCGCGTTCATGCCCACCACGTCGAGCTGGGCGTGGTGCGTCGTGGAGAGGAGCCCCACCTTCGCCGCCTCGTCGAGGGCCGCCCGGAAGATGCGCGGCGAGGCGCCGAAGAACTTGATCCCGTCGGCGCCCTGCTCCTTGACCCACCGGACCCAGCGGCGGGCCGCGTCCGGATTCGTGACCGGCTCTTCGCCGTCGCGTCCGAAGACCACGAACGTCTGCATTCGGGGCGAGGTGATCTCGTTGTTCCAGGCACGCCGCGCGTGGTGGAGGAGCCAGCGCGTGTTGAAGTTGCCGACGTCGGCGCCGGTGGCGATGCCGTGTCCCATCCACAGCTTGTGGATGTACTCGGTGGGGACGCGCTGCCCCTCCCCCTCATAGTGCTGGTGGAGGTGCATGTCCAGGAACCCGGGCAGGATGTAGTGCCCGTGGAGATCGATCTCGTGATCTCCCGGCTGCGCCACCGGCCGGTCCTCTTCGTGGATCGGGCTCACCCCGGTCCCGACGCTCGTGATCGAGCGGATGACGTTCCCCTCGACGACGATGTCCGCCGGGCCGTAGGGCGGCGCTCCGGTGCCGTCGATCACGAGCGGACCGCGCAGGATCACCCGGTCCCAGGGCCCCTCGCCGTCGGTGCGGTCGGGCACCGGATAGGGGATTTCCTCCTGGGCGGCGAGCGGCGCGGCGAGCGCGCCGGCGGCGACAAGCGCGAGCAGCAGGGTGGACAGACGGGTTCGAGTCATGCGGCAGATGGCCTCCGAAAGCGGGTCAGTATCCCATATGGACGCGGGTTTTCCCGCGCCGAATCGGTCAGGTGGCGAGACGGTCGAGACGCAGCCGGTGCCGCTCGTCGAAGAGCCGGCGGGACACCACCCGCACCGCCGCCAGCACCCCGAAACCGGTCCCGGCGGCGATGAGGAGCAGGATCAGGATCTGGTAGCGGACCGCCTGGTCCACCGAGGCGCCGGCGAGGATCTGCCCGGTCATCATCCCGGGCAGGCTCACCACCCCGGCGGCCGCCATCGCGTTGAAGATGGGGATCAGCCCGGCCCGCACGCTCTCGCGGGCGATGTCGGACACCGCCGCCTCCCGCGTCTCCCCGAGGGCGAGCCGCTGCTCGATCACCTCGCGGCTGCGGACCACCGCTTCCGTCAGCCGCTCGGTGGACAAGGACACGCCGTTCATCGTGTTGCCGAGCAGCATCCCGAGCAGCGGGATGGAAAAGCGCGGCGCCCACCACGGATCCGGCCCGAGCACCACCGCGAGCGCGAAGACGGTGAACAGGAAGGAGGACAGGAACATCGCCATCCCCCCGGCGAGATACCCCCAGCGTCCGGCCAGCGGCCGCGCCTGGCGGATCTTCACCTCGCGCGCCGCGACCGCGAGCATGAACAGCGCCATCAGCCCGACGATCAGCGGGTGGCTCGTCCCGAGCACGAAACGCAGCACGAGCCCCAGCAGGAGAAGCTGCGCCGACCCCCGCGCGGCGAGCCAGAGGAGCTGCCGGGAGACGCCGAGACCGGCCATCCGGTTGGCGAGCGCCAGCAGCACCACCGCCGCCGCGGCGGCGACCAGGTCCCAGTAGCTGAGGGGGATCACGCCGGGGACTCCGCCGGGGCCGGGCCCGGATCGGGAAGGCCGCGGACCTCGCCCTCCGGCAGCAAGAGCACCCGGTCCGCAGCCGCCACCACTTCGGGAAGGTGGGAAACCCACACCACCGGGGCGTGCCGCTCCCTGCGGTAGCGGTCGATCCGGCCGATGACGAGCGCCCGGTTGTCCTGGTCGAGGTTCGCGGTGGGTTCGTCGAGCAGCAGGACCTCGGGCGCGTTCAGGAGCAGCCGCAGGAGCGCCAGCCGGGACCGCTCCCCGGTGGAGAGCCGCGCCGGGTCGGCGTGGCGGACTTCCGGATCGAGACGGAGTCCGGCGAGTTCTTCGGCGAGGGAGTCTTCGTCCTCCGGGAAGTGCGCGCCGACCGCCGGGCGCCAGAAACGCGGCTCCGCGGGGAGAAGGCCGACCCGCCGGCGCCATTCGGGGGCCGGGACGGCCGCGCAGGAACGCTCGCCCCACCGGACGTCCCCGCGGTGCGGATCGAGGTCCGCCAGGGTCCGGAGCAGACGGGTCTTTCCCGATCCGGACGGACCGGAGACCGCGAGCACGCCTCCGGGCGGCACCTCGAAGGAGAGCGGCGAAAGCCCCGGAATCTCCAGATCGCGAACGGCGAACACGCTCCAATTGTGGCTCGACTGCCGCGCGGGGAGTCCCGGAGGGGCCGCCGGCCTCCGTACACTGACGGGGTGAGCGAGCCAGGCGGCCCGGTCCCGCGCCGGACAGCTTCCCTCGGCCGCTGCGCCGTCGCCGGGGTCCTCGCGGGGCTCGCCAGCCTCGTCCCGGGGGTGAGCGGCGGCACCATGATCCTGGCCGCCGGGGTGTACCCGGAACTCGTGGAAGCGATCGCGGAGCTCACCTCCGGACGGTTCCGGCGCCTGTCGGCGACCCGGCTCGTGGTGACCGTCGGGTGCGCCCTGGTGGCGGTCTTCGGCGTCGCCGGGACCGCCCGCGACGCCTTCACCGCGTGGCCGGTGGTCTGTTTCGCCCTCTTCCTGGGCCTCACCCTCGGCGGCGCCCCGCTGCTCTGGCGGATGGCCTCGGGACCGGGCCGGGTCTTCGCGGCCGGGGCCGTCGCGGGGGCGCTGGCGGTCGTCCTCCCGATCCTGCTGGCCGTCCGGGGGGACGCGGAGGCCACCGCCTTCGCGGCGTCGGCCCCCGCGTTCTTCGGGGCGGGAGCGGTCGCCGCCTTCGCCATGGTGCTGCCCGGGATCAGCGGCAGCACCCTGCTGCTCCTGATGGGGATGTACCTGCCGTTCCTGGATGCGGCGGACCGGTTGGCGGACACCCTCGGCAGGCAGCCGTGGGATTCGGCGGCGCTTCTCGCGGCCATCGCCGGCGTGCTGCCCTTCTTCTTCGGGATCGCGTGCGGCATGGCCGCCGCCGCGCGCCTCGTGCGATACTTCCTCGGCGCCTATCCGCAGGCCACTCTCGGCGTGCTCTTCGGTTTGCTGCTGGGAGCGACGGCGGGTCTTTGGCCCTTCCAGACCATGAACGGCGTCTATTTCGCCCCCACGGGCGCCCAGATCGTCATCGCGGGCGTGACCATCGCCGGAGGGTTCCTGTTCACCTCCTATCTCGGCGGCGGCCGCCGGCGAGCCGGCCAGTGATTCCCGCTCACTCTTCGCAAAGGACCCGCACTTCGTGCCCCAGACTTCCGCTCCGACCCGAACGTTCCTGAACACCGGCCTCCCGCTCTTCGGGGGCGTCCCCCACCGGGTGGCCGACCTCTCGCCGGAAACGATCGCCTTCGGACGGCGCGAGATCGAACTCGCGGAACACGAGATGCCGGGCCTGATGGCGATCCGCGAGCGCCACGCGGGGTCCCGGCCGCTCGCCGGCGCCCGGATCACCGGATCGCTCCACATGACGATCCAGACCGCGGTGCTCATCGAGACCCTGCTGGACCTCGGCGCCGAGGTGCGCTGGGCGAGCTGCAACATCTACTCGACCCAGGACCACGCCGCCGCCGCGGTGGTGGCGGGACGGGGCGGAAGCGCGGACGACCTGCGCGGGCCGGCGGTCTTCGCGTGGAAGGGAGAGACGCTCGCCGAGTACTGGTGGTGCACGGCGCAGGCGTTCGACTGGCCGGACGGGCGCGGACCGAACCTGATCCTCGACGACGGCGGCGACGCCACCCTTCTGGTGCACCGGGGCGTCGAGTGCGAGCGCGCCGGATCGGTTCCGGCGCCCGAGTCGGCGGAGAACGAGGAGCTCGGGGTCATCTACGCGCTGCTCGCGGCCGCCGCCGAGGAACGGCCCGGCTGGTTCGGCGAGCTGGCCGCGGACATCGCGGGCGTCACCGAGGAGACCACCACCGGCGTCCACCGCCTGGCGCGCATGCACCGCGAGGGGTCGCTGCTGTTCCCGGCCATCAACGTCAACGACTCGGTCACCAAGAGCAAGTTCGACAACGTGTACGGGATCCGGCACTCGCTGGTGGACGGCCTGATGCGGGGCACCGACGTGATGCTCAGCGGCAAGCTGGCGGTGGTGCTCGGCTACGGCGAGGTCGGCAAGGGCGCCGCGCAGTCCCTCGCCGGCCAGAAGTGCCGGGTGGTGGTGACCGAGGTGGACCCGATCTGCGCGCTCCAGGCGCTCATGGACGGGCACCAGGTCGTCCGGCTCGAAGACGTGGTCGAGGAAGCGGACGTGTTCATCACCGCGACCGGCAACATCCGGGTGATCGGCGTGGAACACCTGCGGCGCATGAAGCGAAACGCCATCGTCGGGAACGTCGGCCACTTCGACAACGAGATCGACATGGCCGGACTCGCGGCGGAGCCGGGGATCCGGCAGCAGAACATCAAGCCCCAGGTGGACGCCTGGATCTTCCCGGACGGCCGGCAGATCCTGGTGCTCTCGGAGGGCCGGCTGCTGAACCTCGGGAACGCCACCGGCCATCCCAGCTTCGTGATGAGTTCGAGCTTCGCGAACCAGGTGCTCGCCCAACTGGAACTGCACCAGCGGCCGGACCACTACGCGCTGGGCGTCCACGTGCTCCCGAAACACCTCGACGAGGAGGTGGCGCGGCTCCACCTCGACAAGCTGGGCGCGCGGCTCACGCGGCTGACCCCGGAGCAGGCCGACTACATCGACGTACCGGTGGGCGGCCCGTTCAAACCGGACACGTACCGGTACTGACCCGTGGCGGACGACCGGGCTCAAGAGCCGGCGGGACCCCGTTCGGGGGATCCCCGGACCGCCGCCCTGGTCGTCCTCTCCTCGGCGGTCCTCCTCGCCGCCGTCTGCGGCGTCGTCTGGCTCCTCTACCGGTTCGTCGCCGCGTTCTCCCACGTGCTGCTCCCCCTCGCGGTGGGCGGTCTCGCGGCGCTGGTCTTCAAGCCGTGGTTCCACGCCTTCCGGACGCGCTGCCGCTTGCCCGCCTGGGCGGCGCTCATCGCCGTCTATCTCTCGGTGGCGGCGGTCCTCGCCGGCTTCGCGTTGGTCTTCGGCCGTTTGCTCGCGACCCAGCTCGGCGACCTCGCCGAACAGGCCCCGACGTTTCTGGAAAACGCCTACGCCTGGGTGGTCGCGAAGACCCCGACGTTCGTGGATTTCTTCGAGAACCACCCGGTGGGCCAGCAGGTCCGGGACTTCGTCCTGAGCCAGCAGGCCACCCTCCTCCAGAGGCTCGCCCGGGTCGGGGAACAGGCGGTGGCGGCGAGCGCGGGCATCCTGCGCGGCGTCGGGACGCTGCTCTCGTGGGCGGTCCTGCCCCTCTACTTCGGGTTCTTCCTGCTCTGGGAGCCCCCGCCGGCCGACACCGCCCGGATGCTGCCGTTCCTGAAGCCGCGGACCCGCGACACGGTCGTCCGGCTCGCCGGCGACTTCGTCCAGATCCTGATCGTGTTCTTCCGGGCCCAGCTCGTGGTGGCGTTCCTCCAGGGCCTGCTGGTCGCGATCGGGTTCACGGCGATCGGCCTCGACTACGGCTTCGTGATCGGACTGGGACTGGGCGTCCTGACCATCATCCCCTACCTGGGGACCGCCGTCGGGTTCGCCGTCGCGGTGCCGCTCGCCTGGATCCAGCCGGACGGCGGTCTCGTGCTCGCCGCGCTCGCCGCCGGGGTGCTGATCGCGGTGCAGTTGATCGAGGGCTGGATCCTCACGCCCAGGATCATGGGCGACCAGACGGGGCTCCACTGGATGGCGATCATCGTGGCGCTGCTCTTCTGGGCGAGCGCGCTCGGCGGCCTCACCGGAACGCTGCTCGCGATCCCGCTGACCGCGTTCGCCGTGTCGGCCTGGCGGCTGCTGCGGGAGCGCTACGTGGTCGAGGTGGTCTGAGGAGGAGGGCGATGGCTGTATAGCCGATTGGCTATACTGACTGCGTGATCCTCCGAAGCCTGGTCCGCGAAGCCCGGAAACGGGCGGGGTTCACCCAAGCCGAACTGGGGCGTCGCGCCGGAGTCCCCCAGTCCACCGTCGCGCGGGTCGAATCCGGCGCGCGGACTCCCTCGACGGATCTGGTCGAACGGCTCGTGCGCGCCGCCGGCTTCGAGATCCGCTGCCGCCTCGGCGAACCCGATCCCGGGACACGCTCGCTCTTCGAGGCGAGGCTCCTGTAGACCCCCGCCCAACGTCTGTCCGGCGCCGCCCGCGCCGCCCGCTTTGTGCTCCGCGGGCGGTCCCGCATCGCCGAGCGGCGCAATGCGTGAAACGGCATTCGACCCGGAAACGCTGCTCGCGGCGCTTCACCGGGAGGAAGTCCGTTTCGTCCTGATCGGGGGGATGGCTGCGGTTCTGCACGGTGACCCGGGAGTCACCCTGGACCTCGACATCGCGCCGGCGTCCGACCCGCAGAACCTGTCACGACTCGCAGCCGTACTCCGAAGTCTGGACGCGCGCATCCGCACCGAGGAGGCGCCGGAAGGGCTGCCTCTCGACTGCTCACCGGAGTTCTTGGAGAAGCTCGGTCCCGGCGCCATCCTGAATCTCACCACGCGTGCCGGCGCGCTGGACATCGCCTTCGTTCCCGCCGGCACCGCCGGCTATGGCGATCTGAAGCGCGACGCCATCCCGCTCGAGACCTCCCCCGGTGTCTTCATCCTGGTGGCCTCGCTGCCGGACGTGATCCGCTCGAAGAGCGCCGCCGACCGGGAGAAGGACCGCCGGGCCTTGCCGCGGCTCTACAGCCTGTTGGAACGGACGGCGGGGCGGCGGGAGCGCCGGTCTTCAGACCAGGAGCGCCGGTCTTCAGACCAGGAGCGCCGGTCTTCAGACTAGGAGCGCCGGTCTTCAGACCGGCATCGCGGCCGCAGGCCGCGAAACTCCCGGCGCCATCGCGCCACATTGCGGGGACCCGAAACGAAGACGGCGAAAGCGGAGTACGCGCGCGCAGTTGTCGTCGCGCCATTCCCCTTGACGGGGGCGCCATGCGGCGAAAGGAAGCCCAGGAGTTTCGCCCGCTGCGCGGGCGATGCCGGTCTGAAGACCGGCGCTCCTTGCGCTCCGCTGCCGCGCGCGCTTGACGGGGGGCGGCGTTGTGGGGTTGTTGGGCGGGGCGTCGGTTAGCCGAGCACCTCTTCGAGGGCGCCGGCGACGGCGTCGGCGATCTGGGCCAGGTCGGCCGAGGTGGAGCAGACCGGCGGGGCGCAGACGAAGACGTCGCCGCGGAGGCGGCTGAACACCCCGCGCTCGTCGATCGCCTTCAGGAGGCGCGGGCCGACCTTCTCCGACGCCGGGAAGAGTTCCCGCGTCTCGCGGTCGGCCACCACCTCGACGGCCGCCATCAGACCCTTGCCGCGGACCTCGCCGACGTTCGGGTGGCCGCCGCAGGCCTGTTCGAGGTTGCGGATCAGCTCGGCCCCCTTCTCCCCCGCCATCTCCACGAGCCCCTCCTCGCGGATGATGCGGAGGTTCTCGAGCGCGACCGCGCAGGAGACCGGGTGGGCGCTGTAGGTGTAGGCGTGCATCCAGACCGGGTCGCCCCCGTCGAGGGTCTCGGCTACGCGATCCGACAGGCCGATCCCGCCGAGCGGGATGTGCCCCGAGGTGATGGCCTTCGCGAACTGCATGATGTCGGGCTCGATGCCCCAGTGGTTGAGCCCGAACATCGTTCCCGTGCGGCCGAAGCCGGTGATCACCTCGTCGGAGACGAGCAGCACCTCGTAGCGGTCGCAGATCTCCCGGATCCGGGGGAAGTAGTCGTCGGTGGGAACGATCACGCCGCCCGCGCCCTGGACCGGCTCGGCGATGAACATCGCGACGGTGTCGGGCCCCTCTTCCAGGATCGCCGTCTCCAGCTCGTCGGCGGCGGCCTCCCCCCGGGTCTTCCCCGGCGGGGGATCGTAGAAGTAGGGATACGGCGAGCCGATGTGGCGGAACCCGGGGATCCGGGGTTCGAACATGGGCCAGTAGACGCTCATTCCGGTGGCGCACATGGCGGCGAGCGTCACCCCGTGGTAGCCCCAGATGCGGGAGATGACCTTCGTCTTCTCCGGCTTGCCGCGGACCTTCCAGAAATAGCGGGCGGTCTTGATGCTCGAGTCGGTGGACTCGCCGCCACCCGAGGTCAGGAAGAACCGGTTGATGCTCGGGTAGGCGATCTCGGCCAGCGTTTCCGCGAGCGCGATGGCCTGCGGGTTGGAGCTTCCCGCGTACCCCGAGGCGTAGGCCAGTTGCCGCATCTGGTTCGCGGCGGCGGCGGCGAGTTCCGGGCGGCTATGCCCGAGAAAGACGTTCCAGAGGCCCGAGAGGGCGTCCACGTAGTCCCGGCCGTCGGCGTCGAAGAGCCGGGCGCCCTCGCCGCGCACCCAGACGTGTCCGGCGGCGGTCGCCGCGCCCGAGTGGATCGGGTGGATCAGGTGTTCGGCGTCCCGCTCGAGGAGCGCCGCCTTGCTGGTTTCGGACATGGGCCTTCCCTTCGGTGTCTGGTTCGGGTCTCCCGGCGGACGGGCTCAGCGGCCGGCGGCCTGGTGGCCGACGGCGAGCGCCTCCGGAGACGTCACGATGAAAACGCGGAACCCCTGCTCGATCCGCATGGCGATGTCATCCGGGCCCGCGGTGATGCCGCAGGGGACGCCGGCCTCGAGACAGGCGGCGAGGACGGTCTGGATCGCTTCTTCCACCGCCTCCATGTCGCCCTCGTAGGCGCGCCGCAGGTCGCCGGGACCCGGGGAAACGATGCTGATGCCGGGAACGCTGGTGATCGCGAGCGCGTCCTCGATCCCCACCTTGTCCTCGATGAGCAGCATGCTGACGAGTTCGCCCGCCGGGTCGAGCGGCCACACGCCGGCCCGGCTCGCGTAGTCCTCCGGCGAAACGCCGAAGACCCGCGCCGCTTCGGGGGCCGCGTCCCCGCGGAGCCCGCCGGCGCCCGCCGGGCGCATCGAGGCCACCGCGTGGGCGGCCTCCTCGGCCGTCTCCACGTGCGGGAAGACGATGCCGTAGGCCCCGGCGTCGAGTCCGGCCGCGGTCCGCTCCGCCGCCGCGTCCATCCCGTCCCGGATCGGAGGAATGCGGAGCAGGACCGGATGCGGATTGGCGGACCCGCGCGCGTCCGGCGGCGACAGCGCTTCCTGGTAGGCGGACATCGTGGGGAGGTCGAAGGGCCCCCGCTCGAGCGAGTAGAAGATGAAGTCGGCCAGCTCCTGCTGCGCCATCTCCATGGCCGTCTCCGGGGTCCGCTCGCCCGAGAAGATCCCGAAGACCACCTGTCCGTCCGCGAGCAGCGCGGCGACCCGGTTCCACGACGGGCCTCCGTTCCCGGCCGGCTCGGCCTCCGCAGCCTCCTCTTCCGCCGTCACCCGGTCGTCCGCCGGCGGGGACGAACAGGCGGCGAGGCCCAGGAGGGACAGAAGGACGGCGACGGCAAGGGAAACGGGGATCTTCATGGGACGGGCGCTCCGCGGGGACGGGCTATCCTACCCGGTCGAAAGCGGCCCGTTCCGCTTCTTCAGGGTTCCCGGATCGCCCCCGGAATCCACGGGTGTTCTTCCTGTGATTCCGGGGGCTTGCCTTTTCCAAAGCAAGGAGACAACTCATGGCTACCGTCACGCTCGGCGGCACTCCGTTCGCCATCTCGGGCGACATTCCCGCGGCCGGAGACGCCGCGCCCGGTTTCACGCTCACGGGCGGCGACCTGGGCGACATCTCGCTCGGCGACTACGCCGGGCAGCGGCTGATCCTGAACGTCTTCCCGAGCGTGGACACCCCGGTGTGCGCCGCTTCGGTCCGGCGCTTCAACGAGGAAGCCGCGGCGCTCGAGGGCGTGTCGGTCCTGTGCGTCTCGCGGGACCTCCCCTTCGCCCACGGGCGCTTCTGCGCCGCCGAGAACATCGAGGCGGTGAGCTGCGCTTCGGAGATGCGCGACGGCTCGTTCGGCGACGCCTACGGCCTGCGGATCACCGAGGGGCCGCTCGCCGGCCTGCTGGCGCGCGCGGTAGTCGTCGTGGACGGCGACGGCAGGGTCCGCTACTCCCAGCTCGTGCCCGAGATCAAGGAAGAACCGGACTACGGCGCGGCGCTGGCGGCGTGTAGCTGACACTCCGTGACGGACGGCGCCGGGAACGCCCGGCAGGGAGTCCGGATCCCCCGCCAACTGCGTGATAAAGTCGCGAATTCGTTGCATCTTCCGGCGCTTCCCGACCTGAGAAACCAGTCTCCCCCACGAAATTGACGGTCGCGCAGGAGGGGGGAGCCGACCTCATGGAACCCCCATCCGGGGAAGAACTGTCTGACGAAGAACTGTCCGAGGACGAACTGATCGGCGAGGATTCCGAGGACGGCGGTCTCCCGGCCCCGGTTCCGGGCGTCTTCGAGCTGGGCGATTTCATCTTTTATCCGCAGATCGGTCATTGCGACGTCGGGGAGGTGATCCACGACGCCCAGACCGGCCTCGAGCTCCTCGAGCTGAACCCGCAGGACTCCTCGACCGGGAACCGCATCCTGGTGCCGGTGGGACAGTTGACCACGCGCGGCATCCGCCACGCCGGGGACTCCCCCGGAGTCATCGAGGAGGTCCTCGGTTCGGACTTCGAACCGACCATCGACGACGCCTCCGAGCGCCTCGACCTGATCACCGCCCAGGAACGCGAGGGCACGGTCTTCAGCCTCGCCCACGCGCTCAAGCGGCTCCACCTCCGGCACGAGATGAAGACCATCAGCCGGGAAGAGGAGAAGCGCCGCTCCCGCATCCGCAAGTGGCTGGTCGTGGAGTACATGACGGAGAAGGAGGGAACGAGCGGCCAGGCGCAGTCGGCGATCACCCGCCTGCTCTCCCGGACCATGAACGCCGTCCGGGAGCGCGAGAAGGAAGCCGCCCGCGAACTTCGCAAGCAGCAGCGCGCCGAGCGGAAGGCCGCCGAAGCGGAGCGCCGCGCCCGCCGCCGCAGCCGAAGTTAGCCAGCCGGCCGGACGCGCCACCGGAATAGCATCCGGGAGGACGATGACCCGCCGCTCACTCTTCGGACGCCCTCCCTCGCCGGCCCCGCCGGTCCCGCCGGTCCCGCCGCCGGCGACGGACCCGCGGATCGAGACGGCGGCCGCTGCGCGTCCGGGATCGGCCGCGTCCCCGTTCTCGATCCGGGAGATCAGCGCCCGCATCCGGGAGGTGCTCGAGGACGGCTTCCCGCGGAGTTTCTGGATCGAGGGCGAACTCTCCCAGGTGGGACGGCCGCAGAGCGGCCACCTCTACCTGTCCTTCCGCGAGGAACGGGTCGTCCTCGAGGCGGTGGCCTGGGCCAGCGACGCCCGGGGGTTCGCCTTCGTCCCCGAACCGGGGGACCGGATCCGCGCCTTCGGGCGGCTGCGCACCTATGACGGAAAGAGCGTCTACCAGTTCCAGGTCCAGCGCCTCGACAAGGCCGGGATCGGGGCGCTGCTGCAGGAACTCCAGGAACGGGAGGCGCGTCTCGAGCGCGAGGGTCTGTTCGACCCCGCGCGAAAGCGCGGTCTCCCCTTCCTCCCGCTCCGGATCGGGCTCCTGACCGCCGCCGGCAGCGACGCGTCGGTCGATTTCACGAAGACGGCCCTAGCGCGCTTCCCCGGCGTCCGGATCCGGGAACACCACGCCCCGGTCCAGGGACCCGGAGCGCCGGGGGCGCTGGCCGCCGGGATTCGGGCGCTGGGCCGCCAGGATCTCGACGTCATCGTGGTGGCCCGGGGCGGCGGTTCGGTGGAGGACCTCCTTCCCTTCAGCGACGAGCTCGTGGTGCGCGCGGCCTCCGCCTGTCCGGTGCCGCTCGTGAGCGCGATCGGCCACGAGGCGAACCGGCCGCTGCTCGACCGGGCGGCGGACCTCCGCGCCAGCACGCCCTCGGCCGCCGCCCGCGACATCCTCCCCCTGCGGGAGGACCTGGTGCGGGAGATCGAGGCGCGCCGGGGCGCGTCGGCGACCACCGTGCGGCGCGCCCTCCGGGCGGCGGAAGGCCGGGTGGCCACGTTCCGGACCCACCGGGCGACGACGGCGCTCCCCGCCTGGCTCGAAGCGGAACGCCGGGGCCGGCAGCGGGACCGTTCCACGGCGCTCGAGGCGGCCCGGGGCGCCGTCGGGAGCCGGGAGGTCCGCCTGCGCGCGATCCGGGAGCGGCTCGACCGGAACCAGCCGGCCCGGCGCCTCGCCGAACAGGTGACCCAGTTGGGCCGGCTTCGCGAGCGCCTGGTCCGCCTGCCCCTGCTCCGCGCCCCGGAGGCGCGGCTCGAAACGGCCCGGCGCCGGATCGCTCCCGAACCGCTCTCCCGGCTCGTCGAGGCGGAGCGCGCCGCCCTGGCCGGACGCCGCGCCCAGGCGGCCGCCGCCGTCCGGAGGTCGCTGGAGCGCCGCGCCTTCGTCGCCGAGACGGCGGGCCGGAAGCTCGGAGACCTCGACCCGCGGGTCGTCCTGCAGCGGGGCTACAGCCTGGCGCTCGATGCGGGGGGACGCGCGCTCGCCTCCAGCCGCGGCGTCCGGGTCGGGGACCGCCTGCGGCTGCTGCTCGGCGAGGGGGAACTCGGCGCCGCGGTCGAGGAGGTGCAGCCGCCGGCGGACGCGGCGGACCCGGCTCCCGCAGGGCGCAATTCCGGAGGAAACGAGTCATGAGCGGATCCGGCGATCCCGCCCCGCCACCCGAGGCGACCTTCGAGTCGCTGGAAGCCGAACTGGAGCAGGTGACCCGCCGGCTCGAGGACGCCTCCGTCCCGCTGGAAGCGCGCCTGAAGCTCCACGCCCGCGCGGCCTCCATGCACCGGCGGCTCGAAGCCACCCTGGAAGCGGCGCGGAAGGCCACCGCCGCAACCGGCGGGGACGCGGCCGCCGGGAGCCGGCCCGGCGGCGAGGACGCCGCCGAGCCCTACGAGACGGTGCGGGACCGCCTCGCCGCGGTCGTGAACGCGCTGGAGGCGGACGATCTCCCGCTGGCCCGGGTCATCGAGCTGCACCGGGAGGCGCAGCGCCTCGCGGCCCGCTGCGAGGCGATCCTCGACGGCGCCCAGGAGGTGAACGCCCGGGCCGCGGGCGGGGCGGACGCCGAACCGGATGCCCAAGCCTGAGACCGCCCCTCCGGCGGCGCCGGACGTGAACTTCGGCGCGTTCCTCTCCGGCTGCGCCCGGGAGGTGAACGCGTTCCTCGACCGGGCGCTCCCCCCCGCGGCCGGCCCGGCGGCGACGCTCGCGAGCGCCATGCGCTACGCGGTGCTCGGCGGGGGAAAGCGGATTCGGCCGGCCCTCGCGATGGCTTCGGCGGTCGCGGTCGGCGGCGAGCCCCGGGACGCCCTGCCGGCCGCCGCGGCGCTCGAGATGATCCACACCTACTCGCTCATCCACGACGATCTGCCGTGCATGGACGACGACAACCTGCGGCGGGGACAGCCGACGGTGCACGTCCGCTACGGCGAGGCGGTCGCCGTGCTCGCGGGGGACGCGCTCCACACCCTGGCCTTCGAGACCATCGCCGGCAGCGAGGCGCCGGCGGAGGTGCGGCTCGGCTGCGTGGAGCGCCTCGCGGCGGCGGCCGGCCCCGCGGGCATGGTGGGCGGCCAGGTGCTGGACATGGAGGCCGAGACCCGGACTCCCGACGCCCGCGGTCTCGAGGCGATCCACCGCGGGAAGACCGGGGCGCTCATCGCGGCGTCGGCCGCGCTGGGCGCGCTCTCCGGAGGGGGCGGCGTCCGGCAGGCGGACGCCCTCGCCGCCTTCGGCCGGGAACTCGGACTCCTCTTCCAGATCGTGGACGACCTGCTCGACGAGGAGCAGACGAGCGCCCGGCTCGGCAAGTCCGCGGGCAAGGACCGCGCCGCGGGAAAGGCCACCTATCCCGCGATCCACGGGACCCGGGGCGCCCGCGCGGAGGCCTCCCGGCGGGCGGCGCGGGCCCGGGAACTCCTGGCCGCGGTGGGCAAGGAGCCCGGTCCCCCCGTAAATTCCGCCGGGATGGGTCTCCTGGACGCCCTCACCGGCCGCATCCTTCACCGCAGTTCCTGATGCCCCGCAACGGCCCCGCGCGCAAGAACGCCCGCCCCCGCCGCGCCGCGGCCGCGTCGAACGCCCGGCGCTTCGTCCCTCCCGAAGGGGGCGGTTTCCGGGTCGGGATCGCGGCCAAGATCGCCGCGCCCGAGGCGCCGGCCACCACCCGCGGGCTGGCCGGCTGGCTCGAGAGCCGGGGCGCCATCGTCTGCCTCGAGGAGAAACTCGCCGAGGCCATCGACTGGAGCGGGGCCTCGGCGCCCTTCGAGGCGATCGGGCGCGACCGGGACCTCGTGCTCGTCCTCGGGGGCGACGGCACGCTGCTGTCGGTCGCCCGGGCGATGGGCGAACGGCAGGTCCCCATCTTCGGGGTGAACCTGGGGAGCCTCGGCTTCCTGACCAACGCTCCGCTGGACCAGCTCTATCCCGAACTCGAGAAGATCCTCGACGGCGAGGGGGTGGTGGACGAGCGGACCACGCTCCGGACGGCGCTCCTCCGCGACGGCGAGACGCTGGTCGAGGAGATGTCGGTGAACGACGTGGTGATCACCGGGAGCTCCATCGCCCGGGTGATCGAGGTGCGGATCACCACCGCGCACGGCTTCGTCGCGACGGTGCTGGGCGACGGGGTCATCGTCGCCACGCCCACCGGGTCCACCGCCTACAACGTCGGCGCCGGCGGCCCCGTGGTCCACCCCGCGGTCGAGGCGATCGTCCTTGCCCCCATCGTGCCGCTGACGCTGACCCAGCGGCCGGTCGTCTTCCCGGACACCGAGGACCTGACCCTGACGCTCCGGGGGCGCCGCCGCCAGGTGCACGTGACCTTCGACGGCCAGGCGAGCCATCCGCTGCTTCCCGGGGACGTGCTGAAGGTCCGGAAGTCGGACATCCGGGTCCAGCTCCTCAGCCTTCCGGAGACGAACTACTTCCGGGTGCTGCGCAAGAAGCTGCTCTGGAGCGCCCTGCCCCCCAAACGGGCGCGGGCGACGGTCCCCGAGCCGCCCAATCCGACCTGACGTTCCCGGGAGGAGCGCCGGTCTTCAGACCGGCATCGCGGCCGCAGGCCGCGAAACTCCCCCGATCAGTGTGCCCGGGGAGTCGCGCCGGAAGCGGAATGGCGCTGCGCCGTCCCTGTTTGTCGGCAGCGCTATCCGGCAAAATCGATCAGGGAGTTTCGCCCGCTGCGCGGGCGATGCCGGCGTGAACGCCGGCGCTCCTGGCGCTCCTGGCGCTCCTGGCGCTCCCGGTCAGTGTTGGAGGCGGTTGATGACCCGGAAGACGCCCGGCGTGCTGCGGGCGATGGACTCCAGGATCCGCGATTCGATGGGGCTCCGGACCACCCCGGTGAGGGCCACCACGCCCCGCGACACCACGATGTGGATGGGAGGGTTGATCTGGTTGGCGCGGTCCGAGAAGCGCGGGTCCCGGTAGATCCGGTAGAAGAGCGCCCGGCGGAGGTCCTGGTCGTTGGGCGAGAGCGGCAGGACCTCGATCTGGTTGTCCACGCGCTTCACGCCGAAGACCCGGGCGACCCGCTTCTCGATCTCCGTCTTCTTGAAGGGCTCGGTGACCGCCCCCCGGAGGATGATCACGTAGGGCTCGTCCATGCCGAAGTTGATGTCGTCGAAGACCGAGTAGTAGGAGTAACGGAGCACGGCGCTGCGGATCCCGTCGACGAGGTCCTCCATGCTCTCCGGCTCCGCGACCTCGAGGTCCGGATCCACCGCGACGACTCCCTCGACCTTCTCGGCGCGTTCCACGAGGTCGCGCCACTCCCAGGCGCTGACGACCTGACCGGTCAGCCGGACGACGCCGTCCTTCACGGTGACCCGGGGATCGTTCCCCTCGAGGTCCGCCCGCTCGATCTCCCGGGCCACGTCGGCGCGCACCGCGTCGTCCGGGCGGGTCGCCACTCCCCTGGGGCGCGGCGGCGGCGCGGCTGCTGCGTCGTCCGCGGGGACGCCGGCGGATTCCGGATCGCCGGGGTCCTCCGCCGGGTCCGCGAGGTCCTCGGGTTCGAGGACCGTGATGTCGGTTTCCACGGCGGTGACGCCGTCCACGAAGAGGGCGATCTCGACCACCCGCGACTGGGTGGTCTCGTTCAGCACCTCGCCGGAGAGGACCGCCACGCCGTCGCGCACGTCCACCTCGAAGAGCCCGATCGGCAGGTTGGCCTCCTCGATCGCGGCCACGATCTCGTCTCTGAGGAGCGTGTCGGAGCGCGGCTGGCCGGCGAGGGGAACCGCCAGCACAACGGAAAGGACGATCGAAACGAGGAGGGTCATGAACTTCTGCATTGGATTGTGGCCTGTTACCACCAAAATGCAACCGCTATGCCGCGAGGAGCGCAGGAGCGCCACTCTTCACCAGTTGCTGTGCAAATGCAGCCCGACGGGTCGGTCAACCGCCGTGATGGCGCCGCCGGCCTGGAACGCCGACCTCCGGTCGGCACCCGGCCCGGAGGGCCGCAACCACGTACCGCCCCGGGACCGGATGGCGCGGGCAGCCCGCGAAACTCCCCCGGCCCGGCGTGCTCGTGGCCTGGATCCGAGCGGGGGGCGTAGCGCCATCCCCGTGGCGCGGTGCGCCATGCGGCGGAACAACGGAGGGAGTTTCGCCCGCTACGCGGGCGATGCCGGTGTGAACACCGGCGCTCCTGGCGCTCCTTGCTCCTGCGCTCCTGGCGCGCCTACTCGTCCTGGTAGGCGCCGGCGTACGTCCGCTCGGCGGGGGCGGCGAGCTGGAAGAAGACGAGCTGGAGGATGCGGGCGCCGGCGACGAGGTGGAGCCCGTCGGGGTGGTGGACGGTGAGGAGGGAGCCGCTGCGGCCGCGGTAGCCCGAGTCCCAGAGCGCGGTGCCGATCGCCGCGCCGCTGCGGAGCAGGGAGGACCGGGTGCGGCCGATGGCGAACACGTCCGGCGGGATGTTGACGACCTCGTTGTAGCGGACCCACCAGGGGCCGGCGGCGAGCCGGTAGACGCCGTCCGGGTCGGGGGCGAGCGGCTCGGGCGACGGGATGCGGCGGCTGGAGTTGTCAAAGTCCACCCGGCCCGGGCCGGGGCCGAACCGGCTCACCTCGGCGAGGGTGAGGTCCACCCCGTTCATCTGGATCTGCGTCTCCGGGTCCACGAGGCCCGTGAGAAGCGGCGGGTCGTCCCGGAGCCGGCGCCGGAGGGCGGCGCCCGCGATCAGTTCCACGTCAGGCTTCGGAGGGCCGCCCGAGGATCGAGGGCAGGGTGATGTGCTCCTGGCCCTGGTACTTCCCCTTCTTGTCCCGGTAGCTGACCTCGCAGTCCTCGTCGCTCTCGAAGAACAGCACCTGGGCGATCCCCTCGCCCGCGTAGATGCGGCAGGGGAGCGGGGTGGTGTTCGAGATCTCGAGCGTCGCGTTCCCCTCCCACTCGGCGTCGAACCCGGTCACGTTGATGATGATCCCGCAGCGGGCGTAGGTGGACTTGCCGATGCAGATGCCGTAGACGTTGCGGGGCATCCGGAAGTTCTCGACCGTGTTCGAGAGCGCGAAGGAGTTGGGCGGGATGACGCAGACCTCGCCCTTGTAGTCCACGAAGCTCTTCTCGTCGAAGTTCTTCGGGTCCACGATCGCCGTGTGGACGTTCGTGAAGATCTTGAACTCGTCCGAGACCCGGATGTCGTAGCCGTACGCGGAGAGTCCGTAGGAGATGACCCCCTGCCCCACCTGGTGGTCCACGAAGGGATCGATGAGCCGGTGCTCGCGCGCCATCCGGCGGATCCAGCGGTCCGGTTTGATGCTCGGCAGTTTCGGTTCCCTCGGGCGGCGGGCTCAGCCCAGGTCGATGCCCGGGAAAAAGTACCCGAGTTCGAACGCGGCCGTCTCCGGCGCGTCGGAGCCGTGGATCGCGTTCCGCTCGATCGAGGAGGCGAAGCGCGCCCGGATGGTGCCGGGCGCCGCCTCCGCCGGGTTCGTGGCCCCCATCAGGCGCCGCAGCTCGGCGATCGCGTCGTCGCGCTCGAGGGCGGCCACCACCGCGGGGCCGGAGGACATGAAGTCGGTGAGGCTCCCGAAGAACGGCCGCTCGCGGTGGACGGCGTAAAAGCCCTCCGCCCCGGCCTTGGTGAGCCGGACGAGGCGCATCGCCACCAGCCGGAAGCCGGCGGCCTCGAGCGCCTGGAGGATGGCGCCGGTGTTCCCGGCCGCCACCGCGTCGGGCTTCACGATCGTGAGCGTTCGCATTTCGGGTCCTCTCAGGCGTTCAGCCGCGCTTCCATCGCCGCGCCCATCTCCGCCGGGCTCTCCACGACCGTGCAGCCGGCCGAACGGAGCGCCTCCATCTTGCCCGCGGCGGTCCCCTGGCCGCCCATCACGATGGCGCCGGCGTGCCCCATCCGCCGTCCCGGAGGGGCGGTCTGGCCGGCGATGAAGCTGACCACCGGCTTGTCCATCTCCCGGCGGATGAAGTCCGCGGCCTCTTCCTCGGCGCCGCCGCCGATCTCGCCGATCAGGATCACCGCCTCGGTGTCGTCGTCGGCCGCGAAGAGTTCGAGCACGTCCACGAACTGCGTCCCGATCACCGGGTCGCCGCCGATCCCCACGCAGGTGCTCTGGCCGATGCCGCGCTGGCTGAGCTGGTGGACCGCCTCGTAGGTCAGCGTGCCGCTCCGGGAGACGACCCCGACGTGGCCTTCCTTGTGGATGAACCCCGGCATGATGCCGACCTTGGCCTTGCCCGGAGAGATCACGCCGGGACAGTTCGGGCCCAGGATCCGCGTCCCGCCCGGCGGGACCGTCCGCATCACCCGGACCATGTCCCGGGTCGGCACGCCCTCGGTGATGCTCACCACGAGGTCGAGCCCCGCGTCCACCGCCTCCGCGTAGGCGTCCGCGCAGAAGGCCGGGGGCACCAGGACGAACCCGACGTTCGCCCCCGTCGTCTCCACCGCCTCGGCCACCGTGTCGAACACCGGGACGCCGACCGCGGTCTGGCCCCCCTTACCCGGCACCACGCCGGCGACCAGGTTCGTGCCGTAGTCGCGGCAGGCCTCGGCGTGGAAGGCGCCCTCCCGTCCGGTGATGCCCTGGACGACCAGGCGGGTCTCGTTTCCGACCAGGACGCTCATGCCGCCACCTCCAGCCGGCGCACCACCTGCTCGGCGGCGTCGCGCATCCCGTCCGCGGTGGTGAAGTCGAGCCCCGACTCCTCGAGCATCCGGCGGGCGAGTTCCACGTTCGTCCCCTCCATGCGGATCACGATCGGCAGCGTCACCCCGAGCTTCCGGACGGCCGCGATCAGCCCCTTGGCGAGGCGGTCGCAGCGCAGGATGCCGCCGAAGATGTTGATCAGCACCACCCGCACCTCGGGGTCCGAGGAGAGGATGCGGAAGGCGTTCTCGATCTGCTCGGCGCTCGCCCCGCCCCCCACGTCGAGGAAGTTCGCGGGGGACGCCCCCGCGAGCTTCACGATGTCCATGGTGGCCATCGCCAGCCCGGCGCCGTTCACCATGCAGCCCACCGAGCCGTCGAGCTTGATGTAGCTGAGCCGGTGCTTGCTGGCCTCGACCTCGAGCGGCGACTCCTCGTGGATGTCGCGGAGCGCCGCGACCTCCGGTTGCCGGAAGAGCGCGCTGTCGTCCACCGAGACCTTGGCGTCGAGCGCGAGCACGTCGCCGCCCTCGGTGACCAGCATCGGGTTGATCTCCACCTGGCTGGCGTCGAGCCCCTCGAAGGCGCGGTAGAGCGCGGTGAGGAACTTCGTCCCGTTCCGGAAGACCGGCCCCTCGAAGCCGAGCCCGAAGGCGAGCCGCCGGGCCTGGAACGGCTGCATCCCCATCGCCGGGTCCACGGTCACCGTGAGGATCTTCTCGGGCGTCTCCGCCGCCACCTCCTCGATGTCCATCCCGCCGGCGGCGCTCGCGATGCACATCGGGCGGCCGGTCGAGCGGTCGATGATGAAGCTGACGTAGAGCTCGCGGGCGATCGCGACGCCCTCCTCGACCAGGAGGCGCCGCACGAGCCGCCCCTCGGGCCCGGTCTGCTTCGTCACCAGGGTGGCGCCAAGGATCGCGTCCGCGGCGGCCCGGACCTCGTCGTCGGTGCGGGCGAGGCGCACCCCGCCGGCCTTGCCGCGGCCGCCGGCGTGGATCTGGGCCTTCACCACCACCGGGAGACCCAGTTCCGAAGCCGCGGAGGCCGCCTCGTCCACGCTGAAGGCGACCTTGCCGCGCGGGATGGGGACGCCGTACCCGGCGAGGAGCGCCTTGGCCTGGTGTTCGTGGAGATTCATTACACGCCGATCTTTTCGGTCAGCTCGCGGACCGCGGCGGCCGAGCGGTCGAGCGCGGCCTGCTCGTCGGCCGTGAGCTCGATCTGGACGACCCCCTCGACGCCCGCCCGGCCGAGCTTCACCGGCACCCCCAGGTAGAGCCCGTCCACGCCGTACTCGCCCTCCAGATAGGCCGCGCAGGGCAGGATCTTCTTCTTGTCCTTGAGGATGGCGTCCACCATCTCGACGATGGCCGCCGAGGGCGCGTAGTAGGCCGATCCCGTCTTCAGGTAGGCCACGATCTCGCCGCCGCCCTTCCGGGTGCGCTCGACGATCCGGTCGATCACCTCTTGGGACATGAAGTCCGGGAGCGGGATCCCGGCGACCGTCGAATAGCGCGGCAGCGGCACCATGTCGTCCCCGTGCCCGCCGAGCACGAACGCGTGGACGTTTTCGACCGAGACGTTCACCTCCTGCGCGATGAAGGCCCGCATCCGCGCCGAGTCGAGGACGCCCGCCATCCCGACCACCCGGTGCTTCGGCAGCCCGCTGGCGCGGAGCGCCGTCTGCACCATCGCGTCGAGCGGGTTCGAGACCACCACCAGGATGGCGTCCGGCGAGTGCTCGATCGCCTGCCGGGTGACGCTGCTCACGATCTGGTAGTTCTTCCGCAGCAGGTCGTCCCGGCTCATCCCGGCCTTCCGGGGCAGCCCGGCGGTGATGACCACCACGTCGGAACCGGCGGTGTCGGCGTAGTCGCAGGTGCCGCTCACCTCGACGTCGCTGCCGGTGACCGGGCAGGCCTCCAGCATGTCGAGGCCCTTCCCCTGGGGGATGCCGTCGATGATGTCGATGAGGACGACGTCGGCGAGTTCGGCGTCGGCCAGCCGCTGGGCGGCGGTGGCGCCGACGTTCCCGGCGCCGACCACGGTCACTTTGGGTCGCATTGGCAACCTCCCCTGGCGGGTCCCTGTCGCAAGAGCCCGCCGATCAGCCCATGTTCCCGATGATCGCGTCCGCGAACTCCGAGGTCTTCAGTTTGGTCGCGCCGTCCATCAGCCGGTGGAAGTCGTAGGTCACCCGCTTCTGGGCGATCGTGGCTTCCAGGGACCGCTCGATCAGGTCGGCGGCCTCGTTCCAGCGCAGGAACCGGAACATCATCACCCCCGAGAGGATGACCGAGCCCGGGTTCACCTTGTCCTGGTCGGCGTACTTGGGCGCCGTGCCGTGGGTGGCCTCGAAGATGGCGTGGCCGGTGTCGTAGTTGATGTTCCCGCCGGGCGCGATGCCGATGCCGCCGATCTGGGCGGCGAGGGCGTCCGAGAGGTAGTCGCCGTTCAGGTTCATGGTGGCGATCACGTCGAAGGCGCTGGCCCGGGTGAGGACCTGCTGGAGGGTGATGTCGGCGATGGTGTCCTTGACCAGGATCCGGTCCCTCCACTGGCCGTCCCCGTGGGTCTCCCAGAGGCCGTCGAGGCAGCTCTCCACCTCGCCGCGCACGTCCGCGCGGCGCTCCTCCGGCATCAGGTCGTAGCCGGGCTCGATCGCCCGGGCGTTGTCCACGGTGCTGATCCCGGCGTCGTGCTCCCGGTTGGAGAGGATCCAGCTCTCGCGCTCGCTCACCGTCTCGGCCCGGAACTCGCGCGCCGCGAGGCCGTAGCCCCAGTCGCGGAAGGCGCCCTCGGTGAACTTCATGATGTTGCCCTTGTGGACCAGGGTGACGCTCCGCCGGCCCTGGTCGAGGGCGTAGCGGATCGCGGCCCGCACCAGGCGCTCGGTCCCCTCGCGGCTCACCGGCTTGATGCCGATGCCGGAGGTCTCCGGGAAGCGGATCTTGCGGACCCCCATCTCGTCGCGCAGGAAGCCGATCAGCTTCCTGACCTCCGCCGTCCCCTCGCGGTACTCGACCCCCGCGTAGATGTCCTCGCTGTTCTCCCGGAAGATGACCATGTCCACCTGGTCGGGACGGTGCACCGGGCTCGGCACGCCCTGGTACCACTTCACCGGCCGCAGGCAGACGTAGAGGTCGAGGAGCTGCCGGAGCGCCACGTTCAGCGAGCGGATGCCGCCGCCGACCGGGGTGGTGAGCGGTCCCTTGATCCCGACCTGGTAGTCGCGGAAGGTGTTCACCGTCTCCTCGGGCAGCCAGTCGCCCGTCTCGTTGAACGCCTTCTCGCCGGCCAGCACTTCGCGCCACTGGATGGCCCGCCGCCCGCCGTAGGCGTTTTCGACCGCCGCGTCGAACACGCGGACGCTGGCCCGCCAGATGTCCCGCCCGGTGCCGTCGCCCTCGATGAAGGGGATGACGGGGTTGTCGGGGACCTGAAGTCGCCCGTTCTGAATGGAGATGCGGCCGCCCTCGGGCGGCGTCGGGTGGGGTTCGGCGGTCATGAACTCTCTTCGGGAAAGGGGTTTTCGGGGATAGCGCGCATCCCGAACCCGATCGGGTTCGGTGGAGGGCACACCGGAGTTGCCTTGCGGGAGAGGCCCAGACTCAGCGCCGCCAGATCACCCACGCGGCAGCGAACCCTCCCGCCGGTCGCGGCGCAATTTTAGGGCGCTCGGGGCGGCAAGGCAATGGACGAGATGGCGGCCGGGGTGCCGTCCGGACCACCCCGCCATTGCTTCGGGGAGCGCATCCCGGTACCTTCCCGCGTCTTTTGCACTCGACTGCCCCGGGAGATTCCGCCTTCAGGACAACGAAGACCGCCGCGCTGCCGCTCGCGCTGACCTTGGCCACGCTCGCGGTTGCCGGGTGCGGGAAACCGCCGCCCCCGCCGCCGCCGCCCCAGGAACCGCCGCCGGCGCCCGTCGTGCCGCGGGAGGCGCCGCTGCCGCCGCCACCGCCGCCCCTGCCCCCGGCCGACGCGGTGGACATCGCCTGCGAGGACGGCGACACGGCGTCGCCGGACCTCTTCCTGTCCATGCTCCCGCAGTGCGGGAACCGGGTCAACGTGGTCGCGGTCGGCGGTCCCACCCGGGAGCTCGCGCGCCTCCTCCGCGAACGGACGCCCGCCAACGTCCTGACCCTGGAGGCGCCGGACCGGCTGACCCACGTCCTGGGCAAGTCCCGGCACCGGATCACGTTCCTGGTCCTGTCCGGGGGCGGAAGCGGGCCCGGCGCCCACGACGGGAGCGAGCCCCGGACCGCGGAAGCCGCCTTCCGGGGGGTCCTCGACGCCCGCGACGCCCACTCCCCGAGCACCGTCGTGGTGGCCCGCCTCCCCGAGCGGTTCGATGAGGTCATCGGCCGCCTGACCTCGGGCACCCAGGCCCTCGAGCGAAGGATCATCGTCGTCCCCGACGACGGCGACCCCGCGTCCCGGATCATGGACGCCATCACCGCCCGCTGCACCGACCTCCTCACCAACGGCACCGGCGGCCCCCGCCGCTGCCACCTCCAACCATAGGCGACGCAACGGCTGGGACCGCCTCGGTGGCGCCCCCGGCCTGGAACGCCGGCCCCCACCGGGAGAAACGCCCATGCGCGCGTCCTCCTACGCACCCCGCTTGTCATCAAAACGGCGGAAACGGCTTGGAACGCCGACCTCCGGTCGGCACAGCGGGCCGAAGGCCCGCGGGCGGCGCGCCGCTATTCGCCCTGGGTGACAGAGGTCCGGGAGCGTCCCATCCGCCCGGTTGCACCGAGAGAGAACCATCCCGCAGGTCG
>JAJDUD010000050.1 GCA_022826825.1 Acidobacteriota bacterium
TGGAACGCCGACCTCTGGTCGGCACGCGCTGCGCGACCGCGCAGCGCACGGCACGGCACCGACCTGCGGGATGGTTCTCTCTCGGTGCAACCGGGCGGAGGGGACGCTCCCGGACCTCTGTCGCCCAAGACGACGAGCGGCGCGTCGCCCGCGGGCCTTCGGCCCGCTGTGCCGACCGGAGGTCGGCGTTCCAAGCCGTTTCGGCCGTTTTCATGACAAGCGGGGTGCGTAGGAGGACGCGCGCGTGGGCGTTTCTCCCGGTGGGGGCCTCGGTGCTCCCGCCAGTTCCACCACCGGCAGCTAGCCCCCGCCGGCCGCCGGCGCGGGAGGATGGGAACCCGGCGCCGGCTGCGGTTTACGTCAGACCCTGACCGGCGGAGCCTGCGGCCGCTGCTGTTCCGCGGTCGCGGCCGTTCCACCGCGCATCGAACGCCACCACAGCACGATGGGCGAGGCGATCGCGATCGAGGAATACGTGCCCACGAAGACCCCGGCCACCAGAACGAAGGAGAAGGCCCGGAGCACCTCGCCGCCCCAGGTCAGCAGCGCCCCGACGGCGAGGAGGGTCAGCCCCGAGGTGAGGACCGTGCGCCGCAGGGTCTGGTTGATCGACAGGTTGACGATCTCCCCGAGATCCAGACGTCGATGGATGTGGCGGTTCTCCCGCACGCGGTCGAAGATGACGATCGTGTCGTTCACCGAGTAACCCACGAGGGTCATGAACGCGGCGATCACGTTCAGGCTGATCTCGTAGTTGAAGAGGGACACGAGGGCGAGGGTCACCAGCACGTCGTGGATGACCGCCACGGTGGCACCGACTCCGTACACCGGCTCGAAGCGAAAACCGATGTAGATGAGCATCGCGAAGAGCGCCAACAGGGTGGCGTTCCGGGCGCGCCGACGGAGTTCCTCGCCCACGACCGGTCCCACGATTTCCGTGCTCGAGGAGACCAACTCGCCGGCGGTCCCGTCCCGGAGGGCCGCGAGGATCCGGTTGGCCGTCTCGTCGATCCCGGCCTCTGCTGGCCGCTGGCCGGCCGCGGCGGTTGCGTCTTCCTCCGCCTTCTCGACCCGGATCATGACCTGGTTCATCTCGGGCCGGTCGTAACTCTGGATGACCGCGCTCCCGTACCCGAGATCGGTGACGACGGCCCGCACCTCGTCGATTTCCGGCGTCTCGGCGAACTTGGCCACCACCATGGTGCCCTCCGAAAAATCGATTCCGTAGCGAAGACCGTCCTTGCGGACGACATCGAAGGCGCCGGCGACGAGGAGGGCGAGAGAGGTCCCCGCGAACCACCACCGGTACCTGATCCAGTTGATCCGGGTGTCGCCGAGGATGTCCATTCGGTTTCCGTTGGCTAGATGCTGAGCGCGGCGACCTGGCGCCGTCCGGAGAGGACCAGGTCGAAGATGTAGCGCGACACGAACATGGCGGTGAAGACGTTGCTCACCAGGCCGATGCTGAGGGTCACGGCGAAGCCCTGGACGGGGCCGGTGCCGAACTGGAAGAGGATGGCGGCGGCGACCAGGCTGGTCATGTTCGCGTCCACGATCGTCCAGAAGACGCGCGAGAAACCCACCGAGATTGCGGTCCGGGGGGGCTTCCCGGTTCGCATCTCCTCCTTGATGCGCTCGAAGATCAGCACGTTTGCGTCCACTCCCATGCCGATGGTCAGGATGACGCCGGCGATGCCGGGGAGTGTCAGCGTGGCCGCGAAGTACGCCATCGCGCCCACCAGGATCAGGAGGTTCAGGAGCAACGCCACGACCGCGTTCAGTCCCGAGAGCCGGTAGTAGAAGATGATGAAGAGCAAAACGCCCGCCAGCCCGGCGAGCGACGCGGTGACCCCGCTGCGGATCGAGTCCGCGCCGAGGGAAGGTCCGACGGTGCGTTCCTCCTGGTATTCGAGGGACGCGGGGAGCGCTCCGGCGCGCAGCACGAGCGCCAGATCGACGGCCTCATCCACCGTGAAGTTCCCGGTGATCTGGCCCTGGTCGTAGATCGGGCTCTGGATGACGGGAGCGGAGACCACCAGGTCATCGAGCACGATGGCCATCTGCCGGCCCACGTTGGCACCGGTGAAGTCGCGGAACCGGGAGGCGCCCTCGGCGTGGAGGCTGAACTCCACGTTGGGGGTGTTCGTCTGGAAGTCGATCGCCTGCCGGGCGTTCCGGAGATCGCGGCCGGTGATGGCGGCGACCCGGTTCACCTGGTAGTAGCCGATCGCGCCGGTTGGCAGCTCGGTCGGAATGTTCTCCAGCGAGCTGTTCAGCGGGGGCAGGGCCGCCTCGTCGAGCGCGGGCCCCGCCTGCACGAGCCGGAGCTCGAGCTGCGCCGTGGCCTGGATGATCTCCTTGGCCCGGGCCACGTCCTCGTAGCCGGGCAACTGCACGAGGATCTGGTCGCCGGTGTTCCCGTGGGTCGTGATGACGGGCTCCGCGACTCCAAGCTCATCCACCCGGCGGCGGATGGTCTCCATCGCCTGGGTGACGGTCTGCTCGCGGACCACGATTTCCTCACTGGGACGCAGGTTGAACCCCCAGTCACCGCCGCCGGCGCTCCGGAGGTCCCAGCCCGGCCAACTGAAGGCGACGGTGTCCCGGACCTCGCGGAGGCGGGACTCGTCGAGGTTCAGGATGGTGAGCTGTCCCAGTCCTTCGGTTTCGATGTCCGCGAAGTCGATTTCCTGGTTGTCCAGATGCTCGGCGAACTGCTCGGCGGTCTCGTCGGTCAGCACCCGGACCGCGTCCTCGGTGTGGACGCGCATGACGAGGTGGATGCCGCCCTGCAGATCCAGCCCCAGCACGATGGTGTCCCGCGGCGGGTTGACCACATAGACGAGCCCCGCCACCAGAAGAAGGAGCAGGACTCCTTTGAGGCGAAGGCGTCTGGCCATCGGTGGGCTGCTGGACCTTCCGTCCCGCCGCTCAGTGCTTCTTGTCGATCACGCTGGCGACCGCACTCTTCGAGATCTGGAGTTTGACCTGCTCGGTGACCTTGAGCTGCACGATGTCACCCTGAATCCCGGCGATGGTCCCGTGAATGCCGCCGGTCGTCACCACCCGGGCGCCTCGTTCGAGGCTCCGCAGCATCGCTTCCGTTTCCCGCTGGCGCTTGCGCATGGGACGGAAAACGATGAAATAGAAAATGCCGAAAATGATGGCGAACAGCACGATCTGCATGCCGAACGGGCTGCCGGCCGGGTCCGCCTGGAGCAGTGTGGAAAGCATGGTCAGGATTCGGGTCCCGAGAAAACTCTGATGTGAAAAAACCCGCATCCCCCTCGGGAGAGCGGGCCGGGCGCCGAGTCGAGCAGAATACCACGTCGAACTACGTGGAGCGGATTCCGGACGGGACCATCGGCAACGTCGCGCATGCGGGTGGGAACGCCGGCCTCCAGGCCGGCACGCTCATCGCACCGGCCCGCCGGAACGCCACCGGCGGCGGTTTTCTTCGTGGAACTCGGGGAAACGGCCGGCGGCGATCGCCTCTCGCATCCGGGCCATGAGTCCGGCGTAGAACGTGAGGTTGTGGGCGCTGAGCAGGGTGGCGGCGATCCGCTCCTTTGCCCGGAGCAGATGGTGTAGCCAGGCGCGGCAGTAGTCGCGGCAGGCGGGGCACGCGCACTCCTCGTCGAGCGGGGCCGGGTCGTCCCGATAGGGGGCTCGCGAGACATTCAGCCGTCCGGTCGAGGTGAAGACGATGCCGCGGCGGGCGAGCCGCGTCGGAATCACGCTGTCGAAGAGGTCCACGCCGAGCCCGGCCGATTCGATCAGGTCCGCGGGCAGTCCGGCCCCCATGAGATAGCGGGGTCTTTCTTCGCCGAGAACCTCCGCGCAAACCTCGGTCATGCGGCGGGTGTCCCGGGTCGGCTCTCCCATTAGCAGGCCGCCGATGCCGAAGCCGTCGAACCCCTCTCCCGGAGGACCCAGGGAAAGGAGGCCCCGGGCGTTCTCGCGCCTGACCTCCGGAAGGGTGCCTCCCTGGACGATGCCGAAGAGGAGTTGGCCCGGCGCGCGCGGCGCCGCCAGCGAGCGCTCGGCCCAGCGCAGGCTGCGTGCCGCTGCCCGTTCGACTTCGTCGGGCGGGGCCGGGAGCGCGAGGCATTCGTCGAGCACCATCGCGATGTCCGAACCGAGGTTCCGCTGGATTTCGACCGCCCGCTCCGGGGTCAGCTCGTGGGGCGACCCGTCCCGGTAGGAGCGCAGATGCACGCCGGTCTCCGAGATCCTTCGGAGGGTTTGCAGACTCGCCACCTGATAGCCGCCGCTGTCGGTGAGGATGGGGCGGTCCCAGGCCATCAGCCGGTGCAGGCCGCCGAGCGCGGCGATCCTCTTGTCCCCCGGCTGCAGCATCAGGTGCCAGGCGTTGCTGAGCAGGATGCGCGTCCCGGTAGCGGCCACGCCCGCGCTCGTGAGCCCTCGGATTGCCCCCCCGGTGGCGACCGGCATGAAGGCGGGGGTCTCCACCGGACCGTGAGCGGTGTCCAGGCGCCCCAGGCGGGCTCCCCCGCTCCGGCGCCGGATCGCGAAGCCGGGCTTCACTACGCGCCCAATACCAGTCGATCGATCGCCGCCGCCACCCCGTGGGCGTCGTGCGACGCGGTGGTTTCGAAGCCTCGGGTCTTCAGCCCCGGTTCGGCGTTTTCCATCAACACCCCGACCCCCGCGGTCTCCAGCATTTCCAGGTCGTTCCAGTTGTCCCCGATCGCGAGCGTGGCGCTGAGCGGCAGATCGGCCTCCCGGGCGATCCTGGCGAGCGCGGTTCCCTTGTTGGCGGCGCTCGCCAGGACGTCGAGGAGGCCGAGACGGGAGGCCGCGTACTCGGTCCGGGCGAGGTTGACGGAGTCCCCGAGCGACTCCCTGAGTTCGCGCTCCGCCTCGCGGCAGGTCTCCGGGGTGCCGGCGAGCACGAGGTGGAGGGGATCCTCGGCGAACGTCGGGTCCGGGTCGAAGCGGGGCTCCGGCCGAACCGTCCGCAGGTAACGCGTCACGCGAGGCGTGGTTGGCGAATGGGCGGTGATGCGGACGCTGCCGTCGCGCTCGCTGATCAGAGCGGGAATCTGAAGCCGCCGCGCCGACCGCACCGCGAGTTCCGCCGCCGTCTTCGGGAGCGGAATCTCGGCGATGGTCCGGCCGCGGCGCCGGATGAGGGCGCCACCGTGGGCCACCCGGAAAGCGGCGCCGGAGAGGCCCGCGGTCAGGACCCTGAGTTCCGCGTACCGCCGGCCGGAGATGAACGCGAGCGCCACCCCCGCCGCCTCCGCGCGGGCGAGAGCCGCCCGATTCGGCTCGGAAACCTCCTTCCGGGAGTTCAGCAGGGTGCCGTCGAGGTCCACGGCCAGCAGCCCGAAGCGGGGCCGCGACCGATCGGCGGCGTGCGGCACTACTCCGGGGGGGTGACGCCGTCCCAGATCCGGATCCGCCGGATCCGGTCGCCCGGCTCGATCTGGTCGAGGACCGCGAATCCGTCCCGTACGTGTCCGAAGAGGGTGTAACGGCCGTTGAGGTGCGGCTGGGGGAGCAGGGTGATGAAGAACTGGCTGCCGCCGGTGTCCTTGCCGTCGAGCGCCATGCCCACGCTCCCGCGCATGTAGAAGCCCTCGCCGACCTCGCAACGGATCGTGGTGCCGGGACCCCCGGAGGAGTCCCCGCGTGGATCGCCGGCCTGGATTACGAAGTTCGGGATCACGCGGTGGAAGCGGAGACCGTCGTAGAAGCCTTCGCGGGCGAGGCGGATGAAGTTCGACACGGTGCGCGGCGCGTCGCCGATGAAGAGTTCCATCTCGATGGTTCCCCGGGAGGTCTCGATCCAGGCGAGCGGACTGAACGGGGCTTCGAGCATGGCCCGGTAGTCCGCGGGTTCCAGCGTCTCGGCGGGAGCCGGCTCTTCACCGGCGGCTCCCGAACGGCGGAGGAATGCATGGGCCTCGCGGCGGACGGGCCAGGCCGGATCGCCGAGCGCCTCGCGCGCGAAATCGATCCGGTCGTTCTCGGGACCCTGGGAGAGTCCGGCACGGAGCGCGGCCAGCCGGAAGTCCGGCACCGGGGCGCTCTCCGCCCCGTAGGACTGCCGCAGGCTCTCGGCCCCGGTTTCGAGCCGCCCGAGCGCCGCCGCGGCGGCGGCGCGCTCGTAAGGATCCTCCGCGCCGAGGTGGCGGATCAGGGCGGGGACGACTTCCGGGCTCTCATCGCCGACATCCCGCAGGGTTTCCTCGAGTTCGCCGAGTCCGGCGAGGGCGACCGCTCGCACCCGGGAGTCGGGGTCGGTGAGCGGGTTCCGCAAGAGGAAATTGCGGATGCGCGGGTCGCTGATCTCGGAGAGCCTCCGGGCCATTGCGATCCTGCCGGCCGGATCGCGGTCCGACCAGCCGGAGAGGAGCAGGAAGAACCCCTCCTGGTCCTGGGGGTAGAGGGCCCGCATGGCGCCGGCTCGCACCTCGGGGTCGGAAGACTGCATTCGCCGGATCAGCGCCGCGGTGACGTCCGGGCGCCGCACGTCGCCCAGCCCCCGAAGCGCCTCCCGGCGGATCGCGGGCACCGCATCGTCGAGCGCCTCGACGAGCTTTGCTCCGGTCGTGGCGCCCACCGGCAGGTCGGCCGCCGCGAGCGCCCGGACGACGCGGATCGCTTCGATCCTGACGGTGTTGCTCGGGTGGCTGAGTTCGGGGGCGACCTCCTCGGCCACCGGCAGCCCCGTGGAGCCGAGGCCGCGAACGCCAAGCGCCCGGATGACCGGATCCGGCGAGCCGGCATAGGCGCGATGCAGGGACACGAGTCCCGGATCCCGGAGACGGGCCGCGGTCCACGCCGAAGCCCACCAGAGCGTTCGCGGCGATCCGCTGCGGCCGAGGACGCTGCCGGTGTCCCCGGGGTCGCCCCCGTCGTCCCGGATCCGGGCCAGGGCAAAGAGCCCGAGCCTCGCCTCGTCCCAGGACGTCCGCCGCCGGAACGCCTCGACGTCCTCGCGCCGTTCGGAGTAGCCGGACACTTCCACCAGTTCGGCGAGCCGGCCGGCGACGATCTCGCCGGCGCGCTCGCCTCCCCGCCGCCCGATGGCCTCGATGGCTTTTTCGCGAACGCGGCTCGAGCCGTCCAGCAGCGCCGCCTCCAGCGCCGAGATGGCTTCCGCCGGCAGCGGATCCTCGACGATGCCCAGGGCGAAGGCCGCGGTCGAGCGAACGGCCCCCGCCTCGTCGGCGGTCAGAGCGGTGACGAGGGGTTCGACGGCTTCGGGGCGGCCGATGCGTCCGAGGGCGAGCACCGCCCGGCGCCGCACCTCGGGGTCCGGGTCGTACATCCGGTCCCGAAGCCATCCGTCCCCGAAGGAGCGTGCGTCTTCGAGCGCCAGGACACGGGCCAGGCGCTCGGGGGTGGGGAGGACCGGCGGGGCCGGCGGCTGGCGTTCCCCCGACGCGCTCTGCGCTGGCGCGGGCTGCGCGGAGACCGGGACAGCGGCGAGCAGCAGGCAGGCTGTCAAGTGCCGGACCACCGCCGTGGAACGCGGCCCCGGAGCCCGGCGGGTCAGCGGGAGAGCGTGGTCTCGCAAAGGGTGTGGCGCCGGATGACGTCTTCGCGCAGCGCGAAACCGATTCCGGCGCCCTCGGGGATCGGGAGCGAGCCGTCGGGATCCACGGTCACTGGGGGGTCGATGATTTCCTCGGTGAAGTAGCGGTCGGAGGCAGCCACGTCGCCCGGCATGGAGAAGCCGGAAAGCGAGGAAAGGTGGATGTTGTGGGCCCGGCCGACGCCGCTCTCCAGCATTCCGCCGCACCACACCGGAATCCCGTGGCTCTCGGCCAGCACCGCGATGTCGCGCGCCGCCGCGAGTCCCCCGACCCGGCCCGCCTTGACGTTGATGATCCGGCACGCTCCCATCTCGATCGCCCGGCGGGCGTCGGCGACGGAATGCACCGATTCGTCCAGGCAGATCGGAGTCGAGATCTTCCGCTGCAGCGCCGCGTGGTCCCACATGTCGTCGTGCTCGAGGGGCTGCTCGATCATCATGAGCCCGAACTGGTCGAGTTCCCGGAAGAGCGGTTCGTCCGCGAGGGTGTAGGCGCTGTTCGCGTCCACCATGAGCGGCATGTCCGGATAACGCTCGCGCACTCTCCGCACCACCCCGACGTCCCACCCGGGCTTGATCTTGATCTTGATCCGCCGGTAACCCCGGGAGAGTTCGAGCCCGATCTTGTCGAGGAGCTGTTCCACGGTGTCCTGGATGCCGATCGAGACACCGGAGACGGTCCTTGCGCGGGTTCCGCCGAGCACGCCGGCGAGCGGCTTGTTCTGGATACGGGCGAAGGCGTCCCACACCGCCATCTCGATGGACGCCTTGGCCATGTTGTGGCCGCGGACCGGGGCGAAGGACGGAACGACTTCCTCCGGATGGGCGTAGTCGCTCGCGGCTGCCAGCGGCCACAGGAAATCTCGGATGAGGTGTTCGGCGGTGCGAACCGTCTCGTAGGAATAGCCCGGAGCGACGTCGGCGACACACTCGGAATGCCCACTCACTCCATCGATCTCGGCTTCGAGGAGGAGGAACTGCTGTTCGGTCACCCGCGCGAAGCTGGTCTCGAAGGGGTACTTCAGGTCGAGCCGGAGTTCCCGGATCGTGAGTCGGTCGATCTTCATGCGGCGGCCCTGAATGTTAAGGGTCGGTGGGCAAAGTCGGGTGAGCGCCCAGAGCGGGGCGCTCGGCCGACGCGGGCGGGTGGGGAGCTTCGCGGCTCTACAATCGTCGAGCCGACGGAGAAGCAGGCATTACCCGGTTGAACACGAAGCGATGAGCCCCGAAACCCGCGGTGTTTCCATCCTGGGGGCGACGGGCTCGATCGGTTCGACGACTCTCGAGGTGGTGGACCGCTACCCGGACCGGTTCCGGATCGTCGCGCTCGCCGCCGGCCGCAGTTCCGATCGGCTCTACTCGCTGTGCGAGCGCTACCGGCCGGAGCTCGTGGCCCTCGGCCGGGAACAGGAGGCGGAGCGGTTCGAACACACCTACCGGAGCCGGCTCTCGGGGCTCGAGGTGGTGGGAGGGCCCGGCGGGCTCGAGCGGGCCGCCGCCGCGCCGGGCGCCGGGTTCGTCATCTCGGGAATCGTCGGGGCGGCGGGACTCCGCCCGACCCTCGCCGCCCTTCGCGCCGGCAAGGTCGTCGGCCTCGCCAACAAGGAATCGCTGGTGGCCGCCGGGGCGGTGATGGCCCGCGCCGCGGCCGCGTCCGGCGCCCGGCTGATTCCGGTGGACAGCGAGCATGCCGCGATTCACCAGTGTCTCGCCGACCGGCGGGATCCCGTCCGCCGCATCTGGCTGACCGCCTCTGGCGGTCCGTTCCGCACTGCCTCGGCCGCCGAGATGGCCGGCGCGACCCCGGAGGTCGCGCTCCGGCATCCAACCTGGCGGATGGGACCCAAGATCACCATCGACTCCGCGACGATGATGAACAAGGGCCTCGAGATGATCGAGGCGCGCTGGCTCTTCGACCAGCCGCCGGAGGCGATCCGGGTGGTGGTGCATCCGGAGTCCATCGTCCACTCGATGGTCGAATTCGAGGACGGCTCGATCCTGGCCCAGCTCGGCGTCACGCACATGCGCACGCCGGTGCAGTACGCCCTCACCTGGCCCGAGCGCCTGCCGACGGGACTCGCCCCGCTGCCGCTCGATCAGCCGCTCGATCTTCGCTTCGAGCCACCCGACCCGGACCGCTTCCCCTGCCTCCGTCTCGCCGCCGAGGCGCTGGCGGCCGGCGGTGACGCTCCGGCCGTGCTGAATGCCGCGAACGAGATCGCGGTGGCGGCCTTCCTCGACGGCCGGATCCCGTTCCCGGGAATCCCGTCCGTCGTGGGCGAGACTCTGGCTGCCCACGCTCCGGCTGAGCCGGAAGACCTGGAGGGAGTTGCCCGGGCCGACGCCTGGGCGCGGTCCTTCGCCGCCGACCTCGTCGAGGAGCGCGTCCCCGCCACCGCTCGCTGACCATGCTCACTCTCATCGCCTTCGTGGTTGTGGTGGGGACCCTCGTGGTCGTCCACGAGTTCGGCCACTACCTGGCGGCGCGGTTCATCGGGGTTCGGGTCGAGACGTTCTCGATCGGCTTCCCCCCGAACATCTACCGCCGGCGGATCGGGGACACGGAGTGGACGATCGGCCTCCTGCCCCTCGGCGGCTACGTGAAGATGGCGGGAGACGCGCCCGGCTACGGAAGCGACGACCCCGCCGAACTCCAGAACCGGACCCGCGGGGAGCGGCTCGCCATTCTCTTCGCCGGCCCCGCCATGAACTTCGTGCTGGCGGTGGCGATCCTGGCGGGGCTCTTCTATGTCGGCATGGAACGGCGGATCGGCCTGTCCGATCCCCCCGTCGTCTCCTATGTGGCCGAACGCTCTCCGGCCGACATCGCGGGAATTCGCGCCGGGGACCGGATCGTGACGATCGCCGGCGAACCGGTTGCCGACTGGCGGACCGCGATGGAACACATCATCGTCCGGCCGGATCAGGCGGTGGTGTTCGGGGTCGAACGCGGCGGCGCCCCGCAGCAGTTTTCCGTCGCGGTGGAGTCCGTGGGCGCCGACGACATCGGGTATGCCGGGATCGCGCCGCCGGCGCCGCCGATCATCGGAGCCGTCGTCCCGGACATGCCCGCCGACACGGCCGGCTTCGCTCCGGGCGACCGGATCCTCCGCGTCGACGGCACGCCGGTGGGGAGCACCTCGGAGGTAGCGGCCCTGGTGCGTTCCGCCGGAGTGCGCGAGATCGCGGTCGCCATCGAGCGCGGTGAGGGCGAGATCGTCCTGTCGGTCGTTCCCAGACTGCGCGAGGACCCGACCACCGGCGAGACCGTCGCGCAGGTCGGAGTCCAATTTCGGCCTCCTTTCCGCACGGTAAGGGCGGAATCGATTCCGGATGCGGTGCGGGAGGCGATGGCCGAGACGGTCCGTTGGGGCGGTCTCACCGTCGGCCAGCTCGGCCGGGTGGTGAGCGGCCAGGGCTCGCCGCGTCAGTTCTCGGGCCCCATCGGGATCGCGCAGGCCTCCGGCGACGCGCTCCGCCGTGGCCCCACCGACGTGCTGCTGCTGATGGCGATCCTGAGCCTCAGCCTCGGTGTGCTCAACCTGCTGCCGATTCCGGTTCTCGACGGCGGGCAGATCGCGGTGCTGCTCGTGGAGTCGGCGGCGCGGCGCGATCTCAGCCTCGGCGTGCGCAAGGCCCTCATGGCCGCGGGGGCCGCGTTCATGCTCCTGGTTTTCGTGCTGGTGGTGTACCTCGACCTGTCGAAGACCGGCCTGTTCGGCTGACGAATTGCCCTCGCGCCGCCGTCAGCCGACGCGTTTGATCTAGAGCGGCGCCAACACGGACGCCGCCAGCAGCGCCAGCGCCCCGAACAGCACGCCGTCGATCCGGTCGAGCAGGCCGCCGTGGCCCGGGATGATGCGGCCGCTGTCCTTGCGTCCCGAGGCCCGCTTCCAGAACGACTCGAACAGGTCTCCGAGGGCTGCCGCCGCCGAGATCCAGACCCCGAGCGCCGCTCCGATGCCCGGTCCGAGTGCCGCGGGGAGGAGCGGGACCGCCGCGGCTCCGGCAGCTCCACCGAACACCAACTGGGCGACGAAGCCCGCCCACGTCTTGCCGGGGCTCAGCGCGGGCGCGAGCCGGGGACCACCGATCAGCTTGCCGCCGAAGAAAGCACCCGCCTCTCCCAACATCACGGTGGCGAGCAGGAAGAGCAGGACCCGCCCGCCATCCTCGCCGGAGGTCAGGGCCAGCAGCGCCGCGGTGGGAAAACCGATCCACAGCGCGGCTAGAGCTGCAGCTCCGAGCCAGCCCAGTGTGCGCGGCGTGGCCGGGAGGACGAGCGCGGCGATCGCGAGGAGCGCCATCGCTGCCAGCGGCACCGCGCTCGGGCCGCTCGAAACTCCGAGGCCGGCCACCAGCAACATCAAGACGACGGTTGCGGCCAGGCCCGCGGCCGGCACTTTCCCGGCTCCCGAAACGTCCCCGGACCCGTACTCCGGCGCGTGGATCGCTCCCGCCATCCGAATCGCCTCCCGGCAGGCGTACACCGCCGCCAGCAGGATGGCGAGTTGGCGAACCCAGGCCGGCACGAGCAGGCAAAGGGCCAGCGTGCCCACGGCGACTACCGCCGCACTGATGACCCGCCGCATGCCGGCTGCCCGCTATTCGGAGATTCCGCCGTACCTCCGGCTGCGGCGCTGGTAGGCGAGGATGGCCTCGAAGAGGTGCCGCCGCCGGAAATCCGGCCAGAAGGTGGGCGTGGTCCAGAACTCCGTGTAGGCGCTCTGGAAGAGGAGGAAATTGGAAACCCGTTCCTCGCCGCTGGTGCGGATCAGGAGGTCGGGATCGGGAAGGCCGCGGGTGTACAGGTATTCCCCAAAGGCGTGCTCATCCAGTTCGGGTGCCTTCCCTTCCCGCGCCGCGTATTCCGCGATGCGCCGGGCGGCGTCCACGATTTCCGCCCGGCCTCCATAGTTCAGGGCGATATTGAGGCTGAGTCCCTGGCATTGTCCGGTGGCTTCGGCGGTCTCCTGCAGCATCGCCTGGACGTCGGTGGGCAGTTCGCCCAGTCGGCCGATGGGCCGGAAGCGGATGTCGTTCGCGATCAGGTTCTCGGTTTCGAGCCGCAGGTAGCGCTTGACCAGTTCCATGAGCACTTCGACCTCCTCGGGAGGCCGGCTCCAGTTCTCGATGGAGAAGGCGAACATGGTGAGGGCGCCCAGTCCGAGGCTGGCGGCGCCTTCCACGGTGTCCCGGACCGACTCCACACCCGCCGCGTGTCCCTCGACCCGCGGGAGTCCGCGCGCGGCCGCCCAGCGGCCGTTCCCGTCCATGATGGCCGCGACGTGAAGCGGTAGCCGGGTGCGATCGATCCGCGAGAGGAGTTCGGCGGTTTCCTCCTCGGGAGCGATTTCGATGGTCACGGAGCTCCCGGGCACGGACCCGCCAATTTAGCAGCGTGGGGTGAGGCTTCCCGACGCTCCGTGGCAAGCGCGCCCGAACCGGTCGGTCTGGCCGTTCCGCCGCTTCAGGCGCCGCCGCGCTAGTAGTGCACGCGGTAGAGGCGGAGCCCGGCCGCGGGCGCCCGGAATCTCGGACCGGACGCGCCGGGATCACGGAGCATTTCGGCGACCCGGTCCGATGGAAGCTGTCCCCGCCCGATTGCCACGAGGGTCCCCACCATTCGGCGAACCATGTAGCGGAGGAATCCGTCCGCGGTGACTTCGAAGATCAACTCGTTTCCCGCCTCGACAAATCGCGCCGCCACGACGTTCCGAACGGGTGTTTCCGGCTCTTCTCCGGGACGTGCGGCGAAGAAGGCGCGGAAGTCATGGCGGCCGGTGAGAGCGGCGGCGGCCTCCTCCAGCGCCTCCCGCGAGAGGCCGTCGCCCACCGGCCAGGCATAGCGGCTCCGCAGGGGCGAGACCACTGCGTCCGTCAGCAGGTGATAGCGGTACGTCTTGCCCGCGGCACCGAAACGGGCGTGAAAGTCGGGTGCGGCTTCGGCCGCGGCGAGAACCCGGATCGAGCCCGGCAGCAGGGCGTTCAGCCCCGCCCGGATCCCCGCGAGAGGAATCGCGGCGGGCGCGTCGAAATGAGCTACCTGTCCTTCGGCGTGCACCCCGGCGTCGGTCCTCCCGGCCCCGACCACGGGTGTCCTTTGCCCCGGGGCCTGTCGGTAGAGCCGCCCGACGGCTGCTTCGATCCGTCCCTGGACAGTGTCGCGGTCCGGCTGCGCCTGCCAGCCGGCGAAGTCGGTCCCGTCATAGGCGAGATCCAGACGCACGCGGACCGCCAAACCCATGATGTTTGCCTCAGGGGCGAAACCTCGGGCCGGGGATGTGCGTATTCATTGGGTGACGGTAGAAAATTCGGCCTGGGCGCGTCTTGTAGATGAGATCCCATAGCTGACATCTCTGTCGGGCCGCTCCATCCGTTCTATCTCGAGGAGACACCTCATGCGCACGACCACCGCAATTCTTGTCCTTTCGCTGGGCCTGCCGGGCATGGCCTACGCGGGTTCTTCCGAGAAGGACGCCGCCGGCCAGCCGGCGCCGCTCGAGCTGAGCCTCGACGACGCCATCCAGCAGGCGCTCGAGAACAACCTGAGCGTGCAGATCTCGCGCCTGGCCCGGCAATCGTCCAGCTTTGCGCTCTCCGCGGCGCGGCGGGTCTACACGCCGGAAATGGTGCTGGACACCAACTTCCTGGAGAGCCTTTCGCCCGCGGAGAGCCAGCTCGACGGCGCCGCCCAGAACGAGCGCGACAACCTGAACTACAACCTGCGCTTCCAGCAGCAGCTTCCCTTCGGCGCCAACTACAACGTCCAGTTCAACAACAACCGACTGGCCACGAACAGCCAGTTCTTCACCTTCAATCCGCGCTACCGCAGCACCCTGAACGCCCAGGTCACCCAGCCGCTGCTGCAGAACTTCCGCGCCGACCCGCAGCGGCGCCAGATCGTGATCTCGCAGAACGGGGAGCGCCAGGCGGGGCATGAGTTCGAGACCAGCGTGCTGGACGTGCTGCGGGACGTTCAGAACGCCTATTGGGATCTCGTCTTCGCCATCCGGAGCCACGAGGTCGCCGCGCAGTCGCTGGAGCTGGCGCAGGACCTGCTGCGCAACAACCAGGTGCAGGTGGAAGTGGGAACCATGGCGCCGATCGACGTCCTGCAGGCGCAGGCCGAGGCGGCGGCGCGCGAGGAGGAGCTGATCCTGGCGGAGGAGCAGATCCGCCAGACCGAGGACGCTCTCAAGGCGCTGATCCGCGATCCCGACGGGGTCGGGTTCTGGGATGGAGAGATCCGTCCGATGGACGCTCCGTCCAACGAGGACTATGCCGTTGAGACCGAGGACGCCATCCGGGTGGCGCTCCAGCGCCGGCCCGAATTGCGCTCCCAGCGCGTCCAGTTGGACACCAACCAGTACGACGTGCGGTTCTTCCGCAACCAGACGCTACCCCAGGTGGACCTGGTGGGGCTGGTGCAACTCACCGGTGTCGGAGGGACCCAACTCGTTCGCGAGGGGTTCTTCGGCCCCGCCATCGACACGATCCCGGGCGGCTACGGCGACGCGCTCTCCCAACTGAGCGGCCTCGACTATCGGGACTGGCAGGTTGGACTCTCCTTCTCCTATCCCATTGGCCCCAACCAGGCGCACGCGGACCACGCCCAGGCGCAGACCGATCTCACCCGGCAACGCGAAACCATCCGCCAACAGGAGGTCCTGATCGCCCAGGAGGTCCGCACCGCGGTGCGCCAGGTGGAGACCAACCGGCGGCGGATCGACGCCAGCCGGGTCGCCCGCGAACTCCAGGAGGCGAGCCTCGACGCCGAGCAGAAGAAGTTCGAGGTCGGCATGACCACCAGCTACTTCATCGTGCAGGCGCAGCGCGATCTCGCCCAGGCGCGGGCCAACGAACTGCAGGCGATCATCGACTACAACAAGGCCATCGTCGCGGTGGAGCGCGCCCAGGGCACCCTCGCCGAACGCTCCCGGGTGACGGTCCGGTAGGGGAGGAGAGCGCCGCCGTTCACACCGGCACAGTCCGCCGGAGGCGGGCGGAACGCGCGATGCCGCTTCGGTTACTGACGCGGCCGCCGTCCCGCTCTCCCCAACAAGCCACACAGTTCGCACGGTTCGCTCCGGGGGTGCCGCGGACACCCCTCGACGATCCCCAGCCGGCTGAGCGCGAAGTCGTACTTCACCGGGTCTTCCGGGTCCAGGCGCCTGAGCCCCCGGGTCAGGTCCAGCGCCGTCTGCCAGGCCGGGGTTTTCCTGCGGGTCAGGCGCAGCCGCCGGGCGATCAGGAACATGTGGGTGTCGAGCGGCGCTACCAGGTCCCGCGGGTGGAGACCGTGCCAGAGCCCCAGGTCGAGGCCGTCGTCCGGCCGGACGACCCAGCGCAGGAACATGGTGGTGCGCTTCGCCGCCGAGGTGCGCGGATCCGGGAAGAAGTAGCGGGGACCGGGCCGGGAAGGGGCTTCGTCCGGCGGGGCCTCGTCGTACGCCAGGGCGGCCTGCCGAAACCGCCCGATGCTCGCCGCGAGATCCACCCGTCCGCCGGGCTCGTGGACGACGCTCCGTCTGAACAGCGCCTCCACCGTCCCGTGTTCCTCCAGGATGCCCCGCAGGATGACCGCGAGACGGAGGAGGTCTCCGGCGTTCGACCAGCGGTGGCGAAAGCCGCCTAGCCTGGGATCCTCCCGCTTCGGTTCGAATTCCCGCACGAAGCGCGCGGGACGCGGCCCGGTCCACGCGAAGACCCGTTCGAGCGAGGAGCACACGGCGCGGGCGTTCCCGTAAGAGAGCGACGCCGCGAAAAACGCCGCGATCTCCCGATCGTCGGCTCGCCGGAAACGGCGGGGGAACTGGAGGGGATCGGAGTCGAGACTGCCGGCGCCGTGCCGCCGGAAAACGCGCTCGACGGCGTTCTCCCACCCGCGCGGCGGCATTACCGGCCGGCGTTTCGCGAATAGACCTCGCGCCCTCCGACCCAGGTGGCCGCGACCTGCCCCTTCAGGGAGAGCCCGGCGAACGGAGTGCTCCGCCCCCGGCTCCGGAACGACTCCGGGTTGATCGTGCCGGTGGCCTCGAGGTCGAGCAGGGTGATGTCCGCGGGACTTCCGGGCCGGAGGTCCCCTCCGGGCAGGCCCAGGATCCGCCGTGGACCCGGGGAGAGCAGCCGAATCGCCCGGGCGAGAGAGATCGCGCCGGACGCCACGAGGCGATCGAGGACGAGTTGCACCGCGGTCTCGAGTCCCACGATCCCGAAGGGGGCGCTCTGGAAACAGAGTTTCTTCTCGTCTTCGTGGTGCGGGGCGTGGTCGGTGGCGATCGCGTCGGCGGTGCCGTCGGCTATGGCCGTGAGGAGTGCGTCCCGGTCGGCGTCGGCGGCGAGCGGCGGTTTCATCTTGGCCGCGGTGTCATAGTCGCCGACTGCCTCTTCGGTCAGGACCAGGTGGTGCGGCGTCACCTCGGCGGTGACCCGCATCCCGGCGGCCTTCGCGCGGCGCACCGCGGCGGCGGAACGCTCGGTCGAGAGGTGTGCGATGTGGAGGCGGGCGCCGCTGATTTCGGCGAGGGCGATGTTCCGCTCGACCGCGATGAACTCCGAAGCGGCGGGAATCCCCGGGAGTCCGATCCAGGCGGCATAGGCGCCCTCGCGCATCGCACCGTCGCCGGTCAGTTCCAGGGTCTCGCAGTGTTCGATGACCGGCAGGTCATGAAGCCTCGAATACTCGAGAGCCTTCCGCATGACCGCGGGATTGCCCACCGGGAGCCCGTCGTCGGAGACGGCCACCGCACCGGCCTCCTTGAGGGCGCCGAACTCGGAGATCCGCTCCCCGTTCATCCCCTGGGTGGTGGCGGCGATCGGGTGCACGTGCGCGAGGCCGGCCTGCTCCGCCAACTGGCGGATGTGGGCGGTCACCGAAGGGCTGTCGTTCACCGGATCGGTGTTCGCCATGCAGGCAACCGCGGTGAACCCGCCGGCGACCGCGGCGGCGGCCCCGCTGCCCACCGTCTCCTTGTATTCCAGACCGGGCTCGCGGAAGTGGACGTGCATGTCGCAGAAGCCGGGCGCCGCCACCAGTCCGCCCACGTCCACGACCCGGTCGCCGGATTCGGCGAGATCCTCGCCGACGGCGGCGATCCGCGCATCCGCGAGGCGAAGGTCCAGGACCGCATCGAGTTCCCCGGCCGGGTCGACGACACGGGCCCCTCGCAGGACCACCGGCCGGTCAGCCATCGGTCCGGTGACTCCGGGGGCTGCTCCGGGCGATTTCCGCGAGGACCGCCATCCGGACGGCGACGCCGTTCCGCACCTGGTCGAGAATCACCGATCGGGGTCCGTCCGCCACCTCCGAGGAGATCTCGACCCCCCGGTTGAGGGGGCCGGGATGCAGCACGATGGCGTTGTCGGTCCGGGCGAGCCGTTCCCCGGTGAGGCCGAACTCGCGGTAGTACTCGCGTTCGGTGGGGATGAAGGAGGCGTGCATGCGCTCGTGCTGGATGCGGAGCACCATGACCGCCTCCGCGCCTTCCAGGGCCTCCTCCGGATGCAACAGCGACCGGACCCCCAGCCGGTCGAGTCCGGGTGGGACGAGCGTCGGCGGCCCGCAGCAACGCACTTCGGCGCCCAGCATCGTCAGGAGACGGGCGTTCGACCGGAACACCCGGCTGTGCAGCAGGTCGCCGATGATCGTTACCCGCACGCCGGCGATGCGTCCGAGGTGCTTCCGGATGGTGAATGCGTCCAGCAGCGCCTGCGTGGGATGCTCGCTGATCCCGTCACCCGCATTGATGACCTGCGCCGTCGGAATCTCCCGCGCCAGGACGTGGGGGGCTCCCGACTCGGCGCTCCGCACCACCACGATGTCGGGCGCCATCGAGGCGAGCGTGCGGGCGGTGTCCAGGAAGGTCTCCCCCTTGGAGAGCGAGGAGGACTTGGGAACGAAGGAGAGGGGTTCCGCCGAGAGGCGCTTGGCGGCGAGCTGGAACGACGCCTGGGTGCGGGTCGAGGGCTCCATGAAGAGGTGGGTCACCGTTCGCCCGACGAGCACCGGAACGCGGGGCACCGGCTGATCGGCCACATCCTGGTACCGGGGCGCTTCGTCCAGGATCCCGAGCGCTTCCTCAGGGGTGAGCCCGCGGATACCCAGCAGGTGTCTCAAGCCGCGGCCTCCCCGCGGGGCAGCATGACGACCCCGTCCTCACCGTCCTCTTCTTCGACCCGGACCCGGACCATGTCCCCGTCACCCGCTTCGACCGCGAGGCCCACGAAGTCGGCGGCGATGGGCAGCTCCCGCCCGCCCCGGTCCACCATGACGGCGAGCCGGACGCTCCGCGGCCGGCCGAAGTTGGCGAGCGCGGTGAGCGCCGCGCGCACCGTCCGCCCGGTGAAGAGGACGTCGTCCACCAGCAGGATGTGATGCTCCTCCAGCGCGAACGGGATGCGGGTTTCGCCGATGCGGGGAATGCCCCGGTCATGGACATCGTCGCGGTAGAGATTGATGTCCAGCTCCCCGACCGGGATGTTCCGCCGGCCGGCGTTCTCGAGCTGGCGGCGGATGCGGGCCGCGAGCGGCACCCCCCGCCGGCGGATGCCCAGGATCGCGAGCGGATCCGGCGTTCCCGCCGCCACCAGGTCCCCAAGCCGGAATAGCGCTGCCCGGAATCCCTCGTTTCCGAGAACCGTGTTCATTCCGGCTGACCGCGCGAATCCTATGCGATTGGGGGGGTGGGGACGCGGGCCAACTGGTGTGCGAGTGCAGTCTGCCCGACCACGGAAACGGCTTGGAGCGCCGGCCTCCGGCCGGCACGCGGCCCGCAGGGCCGCAAGCGCGTAGGGCTGTTCGGAACCTGGGGCGCACCCGGCCGCGGACGCCATCCCGCTGGTCAGCGGCACGTGCGGAAGCGCAACCGCTCGCGCGCTCGGGGCTGACGTGGCGGAAAGCACCATGCCGCAGGCCGAGGTCGCGCCGTGCGCTGCGCTATCGCGCAGCGCGTGCCGGCTGAAGCCGGCGCTCCAAGCCGTTTCCGCCATCCGGGGCCTGCCGGCTGGAGCATGTGTCAATTCCGGAGCCTGCCGGCCGAAGCTGGGGGCGATAGCGGGGTCGGCCGGCGGAAGCTGGGTGCAATACCGAGGTCTCCTGACAGGAGCTGGGTGCGATAGCGGAGCCGGTGAGAAGCGGGCGGGTTCAAGCCTGGGGCGATACGGGAGCCGGTAGACCCGAGCCTGGGGCGATACGAGAGCCGGTCGACCCCAGCTTGGGGCGATCCGGAAGCCGGCGGGCTCCAGCCTGGGGCGATACGGAAGCCGGTGGACCCCAGCTTGGGGCGATAACGAGGTCGGCGGGCTCAAGCCTGGGGCGATAGCGGAACGGTGGAGGAGGCACCGGCTGAGCGCAGCGCCGCGAGCGTCTTCTCGAAGTCCTCGGGGAGCGGCGCCGCGAACCGAACCGGATCGCCGGTGCCGGGATGGCGGAAGGCGATCTCGGCGGCGTGGAGCGCGGGGCGTTCGAGGCGGCGCAGGGCGGCGCCCGCCTGTCCGCCGCCGCGGCGCGGAGCCGCCGGGCCGTACATCACGTCGCCGGCGATCGGATGGCCGGTGTGGGCCAGGTGGACGCGGGCCTGGTGGGTGCGGCCGGTGTGGAGGCGGATACCGACGAAGGTGGTCAGCGGCAGCTCCTCAAGCGGCCAAGCCTCGGTCTCCGCGTCCCTTGCGTTCTTCCCGCGGCATCGGAAACGCTGCGGATTCTTCGGGTCGCGACCGATGGGTTCGCTGATCCGGCGGCGTTCTCCGAACCGGCCCATCACCAGGGCCAGGTACTGCTTTTCCACCTGCCGTTCCGCGAAGGCTCTGGCTAGCTGCAGCCGCGCCGGCTCGGTGCGGGCGGCGACCAGCACGCCGCTCGTGCCCCGGTCCAGGCGATGGACCAGCCCCGGCCGTCCGGGAGGACCGACCCGCGCGATCTCCGGGTATCGCTGGATCAGCCCGTTCGCCAGGGTCCGGTCCCGGTGACCAGGACCTGGATGGACCACCAGCCCCGCCGGCTTGTCGATCACGACGAGCCAGGGATCTTCGTGGAGAACTTCGAGCGGCACCGGTTCCGGAGACAGCGGGTCGTTCTCGCCGGGGGCACCGAACAGCGGGGTGCGGCCGTCGCCGGGGGCCGCAACGAGCACCCGCTGACCCGGGCGGCAGCGGTGACCGGGACGGCGGACCCGTCCGTCGAGCCGGACGAATCCCGCCTCCACCCAGCGCGCCGTCTCGCTGCGGCTGATGTCCGGCAGGCGCTCCGAAGCGATCAGGTCCAGGCGCCGGCCGTCCTCCGCGTCGGCGACCTCGAATTCGAGACTCGTCTCGGCGTGGAAGTCCGGCGGTTCAGGCGGTACGCCTTCGGAGGACAAGAAGCGAGATCACCGCCGCGGCAACGATCCAGATGCCGACGAACTGCGAGGTCGAAAGTAGCCCGTCCAGCACGAACCCGCGCGGATCTCCGCGGAAGAACTCGATGATGAATCGGCCGACCGGATAGACCAGCGCCCAGGTAAGGAAAAGCTGGCCTTGGAACGTGCGGCGCGGGGCGAGCCAGAGCAGGAAGAAGAACAGGGCGAACTCGAGGCCCGCTTCGTAGATCTGGGTCGGGTGGAGCGGAATGTCGAGCGGCACCCCGGTGACCGAATGCGCGTAGGGGTCGGTGAAGGTGATCGCCGGCAGACCCTCGGCCGGGGTTCCGTAGCAACACCCGGCGGCAAGGCATCCGAGCCTGCCGATCCCGTGCCCGCACGCGATCGAGGGCGCCATCAGGTCTCCACAGTTCCAGACGGGAATCCCGCGCTTCCGGCAGAACCAGATGGTGGCCCCGACCGCTCCCAGCAGACCGCCGAAGAAGACACCCCCGGCGGTGATGAAGCCCCCCGGGTTGGCCAGGAAGCGCGCGGGATCCAGCAGGATCAGCAGCACCTTGGCGCCGACCAGCGCCCCGATCACCAGGTAGAGCCCGAGGTCGTAGATGTGCTGCGGCTGGATGCCGTAGCGTGGCGCGCGTTTCGCCGCCACCCAGAGCCCGAACAGGAACCCGGCGAACATGAGGATGCCGTAGGTGTGGAGGACGGGGTGGAAGGTCCGCCCCAGGATCTCGAACGAACCGAAGTCCACAAGGCGGGGAAACACCGGATCAGCCCTCCTGACCCGCCCTGCCGGCTTCTTGCCGCAGGTCCCGCACGCTCTCCAGCACGAGCAGGCCGACCCCGGTGCAGATCATCGCGTCCGCGATGTTGAAGGCGGGCCAGTGAGCGCTGCCGACGTAGAAGTCGAAGAAGTCCACCACGTAGCCGTAGAGGAGCCGGTCGAGGATGTTGCCGATGGCCCCCGCCAGCATCGCCGCGATCCCGAAGACGGTCATTCCGGACAGTGGACCGGCGCGCCACGCGAACCACACGATGGCGACCAGCAAGCCCACCGAAACACCGGTGAGCAGGAACGCCTTGCCCGGGATGGAAACTCCCCCGAGCAACCCGAAGGCCATGCCGGTGTTATGCACCAGGGTGAGTTGGAAGAACCCGGGGATCACTTCCACCGGGCTCCCCATCGAGAGCGACCGCTCGGCGAGAACCTTGGTGACGCGGTCCGCTATCAGAATCCCCGCGAAGAGGACGAGCAGTTGGGGACGGCGCCCTCGGAGGAGGTCGGTCAACGAGCCCGGATTCTAGTGTGGTGTCCGGCTCGCGGGGGGCGAAGAGGTGGTCCGCAGGCAGCGATTCCAGGCGCGTCCGGGAGCCGTGTTCCTTACACTTGCCGCCCCTTCGCAGCCGCATGCCCTACAGCTTCTCGATCCGCGACCTCGCCGGCATGGACGACATGAAGATGTGCGAGGCAATCCAGCAGGAAGTGTGGGGATTCATCGAACTCGATGTGGTTCCGGCCGGGCTCATGGCGGTCATGGGCCACTATGGCGCGATCACCGCCGGCGCCTTCGTCGGCGAACGGTTGGCCGGTTTCGTGTGCGGGTTTCCCGGGGGCGGCGAGGGCGAGCCGTTCCACCACTCGCACATGCTCGCGGTGCGTCCCGAGTTCCAGGGGGCCGGCATCGGTCTGGCGCTCAAGTGGGCGCAGGCCGATCGGGTCCTCGCGCAGGGTGTCCGCCGCGTGAACTGGACGTTCGATCCGCTCCAGGCGCGGAACGCGAACCTGAACATCAACCACCTCGGCTGCGTCTCGTCGGTGTACCGCCTGAACGTGTACGGCAACAGCAACAGCCCCCTTCACGGCGGGTTGCCGACGGACCGGCTGGAACCGGACTGGCGGCTCGATTCCGGACGCGTCGCGCGCGCCCGCCGCCGCGAGCTGATCCCGCCGCCCGGAATCCCGGACCTGCCGAGGGTCAACGCCGTCTCGTTCCGCGAGGACGGGCTCCCGGTGAGCGGTGACGGGGCGGGGCCCGCCGGCGAAGACGGCGACGTGCTCTATCTGATTCCCGCCGACTTCAACGACGTCCTGCAGCAGGACATCGGGCTCGCCATGGACTGGAGAGTGAGGAGCCGCAAGGCCCTCACCGAGCTCTTCGACCGGGGATACGAAGTCGTCGGCTTTCACCGCGATGGCCGCGACGCGGCCTACCGGCTGCGCCCAGGCAGCGGCTGAACCGGGACTTCCCTGCTCTAACCGGCGCTCTGCGTCCAGCGCGGCTGCCGCTTCTCGAGGAAGGCGCGCATTCCCTCCTGGGCGTCGGGTTCGACCGCGTTCCCGCACATCACTTCCGACATCCGGGCGTAGGCGTCTTCCACGCTGAGGCCGGTCTGGCGGTGGAAGGCGCGCTTCCCGAGCGCTACCACGAAGGGGCTTGCCTCCGCGATCCGCTCCACGAAGGCCTGGGTTTCTTCCTCCAGCCGCTCCTCGGGCGCCACCCGGTTCACGAGCCCCCACTCGAGTGCCGTCTTCGCGTCCACGAAGTCTCCGGTGAGCAGCATCTCCATGGCGCGCTTCGAGCCGACGGCGCGGCTGACGGGGACCATCGGGGTGGAACAGAAGAGTCCGATCCGGACCCCGGGGGTGGCGAAGCGGGCGGTGTCGGCGGCCACCGCGAGATCGGAGGCCGCGACCAGTTGACAGCCGGCGGCGGTCGCGATGCCACGCACTTCGGCGATAACGGGCAGCGGCAGGTTGCGGATCGTCTCCATGAGCGTTGCGCAGGCGGCGAAGACCCGGCGCGCTTCCTCCGGGCCCGCCCCCACCATTTCGGGCAGGTAGTGGCCGGCGGAAAACGCCGGGCCGGCGCCCGTCAGCACGACGGCCCGGGCGCCCTCTTCCGCGGCCGCTTCCCGCAGCGCCGCCTCCAGCCGGTCCATCATGGTCACCGACAGGGCGTTTCGTTTCTCGGGCCACCGCATCTGGACCCGGGCGGCGGGCCCCCGGCGGACGATGCCAACCTCAGCTTCCGGCATCGGAGTTCCCGCCTCCCGTGAACGGCTCCACCTGTTCGGGCCGTGCCGGCGCCGTGAGCAGGCTGCCGATGATCAGCCCGGAGACCGAAGCGACCGCGGCGGGATAGATCACGTAGTCGTAGTCGGTTGGAAGAAACCAGACCCGCTCGAACCCGGCGGAGTTCAGGACTCCGAAGATCAGGGTGGTCACGATCCCGGCGGAGATGGAAATGACGCCGCCGACCGGGCTTGCCCGCCGCCACAGGAACGCCGCCAGCAGGGCGGGGGTCACCGCGGCCCCCACCATGGTGTAGGCGTAGAGCGCCATGTCGAGGATGCTCTCGAAACGGGTGGTGATGACCAGAGCCAGGGCCGAGAGGCCGACCATCGCGAAGCGCTGGAAGCGGATCACCGTCCCGGAATCGGCGTCCGGACGAACGAAACGCTGGTAGATGTCCCGCGCCATCCCGGTGGAAGGGACCAGCAGGAAGGTGGTGGCGGTGGAGAAGATGATGGCCACCGCGCCGGCCAGCAGGAGGCATCCCGCGAACGCCGGGAGCTGGTGCCTTGCGAATTCGAGGAGCACCGTCTCGGTGGCCCGGGCGTCGAATCCCCCCGCGGTCCGGAAGGTGGGATCGTCCCAGTAGCCCGCGGACGCGAAGACCGCGGTGGCGACGATCATGACCTCGATCAGGATCACTCCCACGATCATGCCGAGCACCGCCTTCCGGGCCGCGGCTCCGGACCGGGCGGCGTAGAACTTCTGGTACATGCCGCTCTCGCCCAGCAGGAGCAGCATCGTGGGCAGGAAGAGTCCGATCGCCGCCGAGAGGCCGAGCCGGCCGGTGAGGGTGAAGTGGGTCTCCGGAAGGACGCTGGTCAGCCCCTCGACCCCTCCGGCCCCGGCAAAGGCGAGCGGCGCCGCGATCAGGATGCTGACGATGATGATGATCCCGTTCACCACGTCCAGGCTGATCACCGAGAGCATCCCGGCGCTCACCGCGAAGAGGGTCACCAGCACCGCGACGATGGTCATGCCCACGTCGGGGTCGAGCCCGGGGAACAGGATGGCCAGCAGCCGTCCGCCCCCCACGAACTGGTAGCCGGCGATGGTGAGGTAGGCGATCGCGATTGCCGTCGTCCCGAGGAGCCGCGCCGCCGGGTGGTAGCGGCGTTCCAGCAGGTCGGGAACCGTGTACTCCGCGATCCGCCGCACCCTGGCGGCGAGAAAGAAGACCACCATGATCCCGACCCACGCCCCGGCGCTCATCCACAGCGCGGAGAACCCCTCGCGGAACGCCCGGCCAGCGCCGCCGAAGAGGCTTCCGGAGCCGATCCAGGTGCAGATGAGAGTCCCGACCAGAATCTGCCACGGCACCGACCGACCCGCGACCATGAAGTCGTCCTGGGTGGACACGTTCCGCGCCCGGCGGAGGGCGATGAACATCAGGAGCCCCAGGTAGCCGAGGACGGTGACGACGTAGATCACGGTTCGATCCTATCCGCTTCGGACGGTGGGTCCGGTCAGGCGGGAAGCGAGGCGGCGAGCACGCGGGGAATGCCCTTGAGGTCGGGAACGGTCTCGGCCGGACCGAATCCCGCGTCCACCAGGATCCGGGTCGCGGCGTCCTGCTGGCCCGCCCCGATCTCGACGAGCACCCGGCCGCCGGGACGGACCGCCCGCGCTGCCATGGGCGCCAGCCGGCGGAGCGGGTCGAGGCCGTCCGGACCCCCGGCGAGGGCATCGCGCGGCTCGTGGTCGCGGACCTCGGGTTCGAGCCCGTCGATCTCCGCGTTGGGGATATACGGGAGGTTGGCGACGACTCCGTCCAGCGATCCGGACGCCAGCGGAGTGAGCAGGTCGCCGGCCACCAGCCGGACGCGCGACTCCAGGTTGGTTCTCCTTACGTTCCCGGCGGCGAGGGCGAGCGCTCCCGGCGCGTTGTCGAGCGCCAGGACGTGAAGGGCGGGCAGCCGGGAGGCCAGGGCGAGGGCGATGGCGCCCGTTCCGCACCCCACGTCCGCGATCCGGAGCGGAGCCTGGCTGTTCGTCTCGAACCGGACCAGAGCCGCCTCCACGAGGGTTTCGGTGTCGGGGCGGGGAATGAGCGCCGCGCGACCGACCGCCAGGGTCAGGCCGAAGAACTCCACCTCGCCCACGAGGTGCTGGAGCGGCCGCCGGGCCGCCCGCTCGGCGATGAGGGCGTCGAACGAGGCCTTCACCGCCGGAGACAGCCGATCCCCGGCTCGCGCGATCAGCGCAGCGGCGGACCACCGGGCCGCGGACCGCAGCAGAAGGCCGGCGTCGAACTCCGGAGACGCTATCCCGGCGGCCGCCAGCCGCTCCGAACCGCCGCGGAGGGCCTCTCGGACCGTCAGTTTCGCCGTCAGAGATTCAGCGCCTTGAGCCGGTCCGACTGCTCCCGGGCGTGGAGGGGTTCGATCAGCGGATCGAGCTCTCCCCCCAGGACGTTCGGGAGCGAGTGCAGGGTGAGCGCGATCCGGTGGTCCGTGATCCGGTTCTCCTTGAAGTTGTAGGTCCGTATCTTCTCGCTGCGGTCGCCGCGCCCCACCTGTCCGCGCCGGGCCTCGGCCACCTGCGCCTGCTGCTCCTGCCGCGCCACTTCGAGCAGTCGGGACTTGAGAACGCGCAGCGCCTTCGCCTTGTTCTTGATCTGCGACTTCTCGTCCTGGCAGCTCACCACCAACCCGGACGGCAGGTGGGTGATGCGCACCGCCGAATAGGTGGTGTTCACGCTCTGGCCGCCGGGGCCCGAGGAACAGAACGTGTCCACGCGCAGATCCTTGGGATCGATCTGGATCTCGACGTCCTCGGCCTCCGGGAGCACGGCTACCGTGACCGCGGAGGTGTGGATGCGTCCGGACGCCTCGGTCGCCGGTACCCGCTGCACGCGGTGCACCCCGCTCTCGAACTTCAGCCGGTTGAAAGCGCCCTTCCCCTCGATCACCGAGACGATTTCCTTGATACCCCCCACCGGGGATTCCTGGCTGGAGACCACGTCCACCCGGAACCCGTTCGACCGCGCGTACTGCTCGTACATCCGGAAGACCTCGCGGGCGAAGAGAGCGGCTTCCTCCCCGCCGGTCCCGGCCCGCACCTCGAGCAGCACGTTGCGGTCGTCGTTCGGATCCCGGGGGAGCAGCCGGCGCCGGATCTCATCGGTGACGCGTTCGAGTTCAGCGCGCATCTCGGCGGCCTCCTCGGCCGCCAGCTCGGCCACTTCGGGGTCCGGATCGCTCTCCATGTCGATCGCTTCTTCGAGCCGTTCGCTGAGTTGACGATGACGTCCCCCGGCGTCCATCAGGGGTTCCAGTTCGGCATGCGCCGAGGAGAGACGGCGGAGTTCCGCCGGATCGGCGAGAACCCCGGGGCTCGCGAGCCGCGCGGTGACCTCCCGGTAGCGCTCTTCGGCGGCGGCGAGGGCGGTTTCGATTCCCGCGCCGGCGTTTCCGGTCGCGGTATTCGTGGTCATGGCGATTTCTCTGTCGGTGGTGTGCCTGGTGTGGGACGCCCCCGGTTCCGGCACGAGTCCGAAACGGCACGGGCGTCATGGTAGCGGTCCACGCGTGCGTCGGGTTTCCGGCCGGCATGCACTGTTGTCCGGGAACGGACAGGCCGCACGGACCCGGAACCCGGATCGGCTGCGAACTCTTGCCCGGGAAAGGTTCTACTGCGCGGCGCTCGCCTGCGCCGCCCGCCGCGACCGAACCTCGCCGTACTTCTGGCGGAATCGTTCCACCCGTCCGGTCGAGTCCACGATCCGGTGCTTCCCGGTGAAGAACGGATGGCAGGCGGAACAGATCTCAAGCCGCAGATCGCTGCCCCGGGTGGAACGGGTCACGAAACTGGTGCCGCAGGCACAGGTCACCGTGATCTCTTGGTACTCGGGGTGGATGTCGGAGCGCATTCGAGGGGCGCGAATACTAGCAGTGCGTCTGCCACCATGCGGCGAAGCCATGTCAATCGGAGTTCGTCATCGCCTGCAGGAAGTCCGCGTTGGAAGCCGTCTGTCCCATCTTCTCGATGACGAGCGCCATCGCCTCCACCGCATCCAGCGAAGCGAGCACGCGCCGGAGCACGACCATCCGCTGCAACTCTTCGGGAGAAAGCAGCAGTTCCTCCCGCCGCGTGCCGCTCTGGTGGAGGTCGATCGCGGGGAAGAGGCGCTGTTCCAGGAGACGCTGATCGAGGTGGATCTCCATGTTCCCGGTGCCCTTGAACTCCTCGTAGACGAGATCGTCGAGACGGCTGCCGGTGTCCACCAGTGCGGTGGCCAGGATGGTCAGGGAACCCCCGTCCTCGATGTTCCGGGCGGCGCCGAAAAATTTCTTCGGGTACTGGATGGCTGTCGCGTCCATGCCTCCGGAGAGCAGCCGGCCCTGGGCGGAGGCCTTGGAGTGGTTGTAGGCCCGCGCCAGGCGGGTCAGGGAGTCGAGCAGGATGACGACGTCCTTGCCCAGCTCGACGCGGCGTCTGGCCCGATCGAGCGCCGCCTCTGCGACCTGGATGTGGCGGATACCGCGCTCGTCGAAGGTTGAGCTCAGGATCTCGCCCCGGACGTTCCTGACCATGTCCGAGACTTCCTCGGGGCGCTCGTCCACGAGGAGGACCAGCAACTCCACGTCTGGATGGTTCTTCTGAATGCCGTTCGCGATCGATTGCAACAGAACCGTCTTGCCGGCCCGCGGAGGCGCCACGATGAGTCCGCGCTGGCCCGCGCCGATGGGCGCCACCAGGTCCACGACCCGGGCGGCCAGGTCTCCCGAGTCGTTCTCGAGCCGGATCATGTGATCCGGATGGAGCGGCGTGAGGGATTCGAATTCGGGTCGCTCCGGGTTCTCCACGGCCGGTTCGCCGTTCACCATCTCGAGATCGCGCAATCCGAAATAGCGCTCCCCGCGTCGCGGCCGGCGGATGTCGCCGAGCAGCATGTCGCCGTTCCTGAGGTTGAAACGGCGAATCTGGGTGGGCGAGACGTAGACGTCGTTGGGGCCGGGAAGATAGGAATTGATGGGAGAGCGGAGGAACCCGAACCCCTCGACCAGACGGTGCAGGGTCCCCTGGGCCACAACCCGCCCTCCCTGACTCGTGTGCGCGCCGAGCACCCGGTAGAGGAGGTCCTGCCGGGTCAGCGCGTCGGGGGTGTCGATCCCCAGGTCCGCCGCGACCTGTTGCAGATCCGGGGGGTTCATGCGGGCGAGTTCCGCGGTGTAGAGGACCGGCCCGGATGGGGGCGGCGTCTTCTCGAGAACCCGGGGGCCGGCCCGGAACACCTTGCGGGAACGGCGCCGGATCGTGCCGGCGCCGGAACTCAGCGCCATGCTTGGACCCTCTCGGCGATCAGTTGGCGGACCTTCCCGACTCCCTCCCGGCCGGGATCCCGCGACCGTTTGCCCCCGGCTACCGTCGAGCAGGGAATCACCGGAACCTCTCCGTCATTGCCGAATGCCTGGGAGAGCTGCCGTAGCCGCGAGGCGGCCTGGGCACTCTTCAGCTTGTCCATCTTGGTAGCCACCACGGCCACCGGCCGTCCGCTGGAGCCGAGCAGTTCCAGCGCCCTCAGGTCGTTCGCGAGCGGATCGCGCCGCGCATCGACCAGCAGCAGGTTCAGCACGAGACTCTCCCGCCCGGTCAGATAGGCGAGCACCAGGTCCTCCCACCCTCGGCGGAGCGCCTCCGGCGCCCTGGCATAGCCGTAACCGGGAAGGTCAACCAGCCGGTAGCGACCGGCAACCTCGAAGAAGTTGACCATGCGCGTCCGGCCGGGCGTGCGGGAAACGTGGGCCAGACCCCGCTGGCCCGCCAGCCGGTTGAGAAGACTCGACTTCCCGACGTTCGACCTGCCCACGAACGCCACCTCGGGAAGGGCGGCGGAGGGAAAACCCGTCTTGGTGACGGCGCTCGTCACGAACAGGGCGCGGTCGCGGGGCGCTTTTGGCATGGGTAGGAAAGTGCAGCGAGGGCCCTGACGGGCCCGGGGCCGGCCTTAGCCGGCCTTTTGGGAAAGAACGGTGACCGGATCGGCTTGTCCGGTGACGTACTCCCTGGTGATCACGACCTCGCGCACCTGTTTCCGGGAGGGGAGGTCATACATGAGATCCAGCATCAGGTTCTCGATGATCATTCTGAGGCCGCGGGCGCCGAGGTCACGCTCGGAGGCCCGGGCCGCGACGGCGTCCAGCGCTTCGGCGGTGAAGGTCAACTCGACGCCCTCGTCGCGGAGAAGCGCCTGGTACTGCTTCACGATGGCGTTCCTGGGCTCGGTCATGATCCGGATCAGTTCCGGCTTGCCGAGACTGTGGAGGGTCGCGACAACCGGCAGCCGGCCGACGAATTCCGGGATCAGTCCATAGCGGATCAGATCGGTGGGCTGCTGCTGGTCGAGGGTGGCCTCCCGCCGAGCCTTGGTGCTCTCCGGCACGTCGGCCGCGAAACCGAGCGCCTTGGTTCCGACGCGGCGCTCGATGATCGATTCCAGACCCACAAAGGCGCCGCCACAGATGAACAGGATGTTGGTCGTGTCCACCTGGTGGAACTCCTGATGCGGATGCTTGCGGCCGCCCTGGGGAGGAACGCTGGCGAGGGTGCCTTCGACGATCTTCAGGAGAGCCTGCTGAACACCCTCTCCCGAGACGTCGCGGGTGATGGAGGGGTTTTCGTCCTTGCGGCAGACCTTGTCGATCTCATCCACATAGATGATGCCCTCCTGGGCGCGCGCGATGTCTCCGTCCGCCGCCTGGAGCAGCTTCAGGATGATGTTCTCCACGTCCTCACCGACGTATCCCGCTTCGGTGAGCGTAGTGGCGTCCACGATCGTGAACGGCACCTCCAGAATGCGGGCGAGCGTCTGGGCCAGCAGCGTCTTGCCGGTGCCGGTCTCTCCGAGCAGCAACACGTTGCTCTTGCTCAGTTCCACGGATTCCGGCTTCTGCGCGGTGTTCCGGGTGAGCCGAATCCGCTTGTAGTGGTTGTAGACGGCGACCGCGAGCTTCTTCTTTGCCTCCTCCTGGCCGATCACGTACTCGTCGAGCCGGCTCTTGATCTCGCTCGGCGTGAGGTCGTGCTTGTTGTCCGGCCCCGGTGCCGACGCCTTGCCCTTGTCCGCGATGATGTCGTTGCAGATTGCGACGCACTCGTCGCAGATGAAGATGCGGTCCGGTCCGGCGATCAGCTTGCCGACGGAGCCCTGCTGCTTGTTGCAGAACGAGCAACTCAGGCTGTCGGCGGGGCCGCCGTTCCGGCTCTTTCCCTTCCCAGGCACGCGATCGCCATTGTAGCCGCGCCGGGAACGCCGCTCTCCGGACCGGCATCGCGGCCCATCAGGGCCCCGGAACTCGTTTCTTCAGGCGCCTGGACATTACGGACCCGAGCAGCGACGGCGTCACGTCACCGCGCCGGGATCTGCGTCAAGCGGGGGAGCGGTTGTGGGAGTTTCGCCCGCTGCGCGGGCGATGCCGGCCTGAAGGCCGGCGCTCCTGCGCTGGCGTCTCTCGACGGCGAACCCACCGGTTCGCCCGTTAGTTCTCGCCTTCGGCTTCCGCCTGCTGCCGGAAGCTCAGGTCCGGCAGATGACGGACGACCCATTGCTCCGTCCGCGCGAGCACGCCCGCGAGCTTCGCGGTGACCTCGAGCGCGCCTTCGGGCCCGAGGGCGCGGGCCATTGGCGAGCCCTGGTCGAGCGCCGCGAAGTTGCCCAGATGGAAGAAGTGGACGTAACCGCTGTCGCCCCCGAGCGTCAGGGCGCCCGAGGAGTGGTGCATGTTCGCCTCCTTGAAGTGCGGCAGCACATCCTCGGCCATGACCCGGATGTAGTCCTGTTCGCGGCCGGGAACCACGGAGACCAACTGAACCAGCATCAGGGCCGGATCCCGGCCGTCCGGAAGCGGGTTGTCGATGTCGGGCGTCGTCCGGAGCGCGAAGGTCTGGCGGCTGGTCACGGTGCGCTGGATGCGGTTCTCGACCGACATCCGGGCGGGATCGGGACTTCCGGGCCGGTCCAGCCGCGCGAACTGGGCGAGCGGGGTCACGATGACGAACCGGTAGGTGTCCCCGAACACCGCGGTGCGGCTGACCACCCGCCACGGCACGCCCGCTTTCTGCTGGAGGGTCGCCAACTCGCGCTGCGCCGCCAGGAACTCGTCCACCTGGCCCGGATCCACCCCGACGAGGGCCATTTCCATCCAGGGGGTAACGTCTTCGGCTTCCTGCGCCAAGGCCGCCGCGGGAAGGACGGCGGCCAGCAACAGCGCGGCCGCCGCCCCGCGCCTCGCCCTGAAGGTGCTTAGCAAGAGACGCAGTTGTGGTTGTTCTTCGAACCCAGGCTCTCCAACAGCGCCACGGTCTCGGGAATCGGGGAGACCCGCTGCACCGGACCATTCGCCATGTCGGCCGTCGTCTGGCCGCGCCGGCTCACCGCGGTGACATCGCCGCCGTGTTCCGCCAGGAAGAGGATCATTTCGTTGTCACCCCGCGCCGCCGCGTGGTGAATCGCGTTGTAACCGTTCTGGTCGCGCTCGTTCACGTTGGCGCCGAGTTCGATCAGGTACTGGACGGCTTCCAGCCAGGAGTCCGAATGCCGGTGGGCATTCCCCGCGAAGCCCTCGCCGTAGCCCACCCCGGAAGCGGCGTGAATCGGATACACGCCCGGACCGCCAGCCTTGTAGGGCGGAAGCCCGGACGGGTCGGGGCCCATGGAGGTCAGGTCGGTCGGGATCCAGAGGCCGGGCGCGGCCGGCAGCGCCGACAGGGAACTGTTCTTCTCGTCATTGCCCGCGGTGGTGCCGCCCCGCCGCCGGCGCGGTTCCGGCGCCTTGGTGGGGATGTTGGGGTCGGCGCCGTACTCCGCCAGCAGGCGCATCGCCGGGATGTCGGTGGCGTAGGCGGCCCGCCAGAAGGCGGTCGCGCCCTCCGTGTTCACGAGGCCGCAGTTCGAATTGCCGCAGCCGCTGTAGACCATGTACCAGGGGTGTTTGGTGATGCGGGCGTTCGGATCGGCGCCGGCTTCGAGAAGCGCCCGTATGAGATCCAGGTAGGTCGTCTCCTGCCGGTCGTGCTCCTGCGGCTGCGGATAGCGGGTCCGGGGTTGCCATTCGGCGTTGACCGCCCCCCACAGCGGTGTTACCCCGTTTTCCGTGGCCGCGACATTGGGATCGGCGCCCCGCTCGAGAAGCGTCATCGCCAGATCGAACTGTCCGTTGATCGCGGCCATCAGCAGCGGGCTGGTGCCGTCGCTGGCGGAGGCCTGATTGACGTCCGCATCCCCCTCGAGGAGTGCGGCCGCAGCCTCGTGGAATCCCTGCCGGGCGGCGTGCAGCAGCGGCGTCAGTCCGCCCTTGGCCTTCAACTGGGGCCGGCGGAAGCGGGCGAACGGATCGTTGTCCTCACCCTTCTTCTCGGGGACCTCGCCGGAGAGGTAGAGCTCGCGAGCCGCGAGGACGGCGGTCTGGGTCTGGGGCGAGGTCGGGTCGCCTTTCCCGCCGGTGAACGCCTCGAGCACCGCTTGCTGCCGCTTCTTCGCCGCCTCGGCCAACTCGTAGTCGGCCACGAGATCCACCACCCGGGACGCCGCGTTCGGATCCGCGCCGCGCTCGAGCAGGGCTCCGATCGCATCGATGCGGTTGCGCGCGGCCGCGAAGATGAGCGGGGTCTGGCCCCAGGTTGTCTCCCGGGCGTCCACTTCGGCGCCATGATCGATCAACGCCGTGATGGCGTCCACGCTGCCGGCATTCGCCGCGAGGTGCAGGGCGGTCGCACCGCCCGGACTCGTCCCGGCCGTCGCGTCGGAACCGGCCGCCAGCAGCAGCTTCAGCACCTCGGCCTGCCCCGCGGCGCTCGCCACGTGCAGCGGGGTGTAGCTCCCGATGCGAGTCACCGCATCCACGGTGGCGCCGCCCTCGAGGAGCGTTTCGACGAGCGCGGTGTCGCCGCGCTCGGCGGCCCAGTGGAGCGCCGACATGCCGTCTCCGTGGGCGGCGCTCACGTCCTCGCCAGCCGCGAGCAGGGCCCGGACCGCGTCGAGGTCACCGATCCGCGCGGCATCGGCCACCGGCGCCGCTACGGGCGGCGCCGAGATCGCGAGCCCGGCGACCAGGAGCACCGCGAGGACGGCGCTCAGATAACTGGAAGTCCGCACTGGCCTTCTCCTTTGTCCGGGAGGGACAGGCTCCTAGTCGGTGGCCGTGATCGGCTCCGCCACGGAGAGCGTTCCGTTGCTGTCGCCGAACGACTCCATTTCGAGGCCCAGCGACTGCACGAGGGCGAGCATCGCGTTCGCCATCGGCGTCCCGTCCGGGGCCTTCACGTGGAGGTTGCCGGTGAGATGCCCGTTCGCCCGGCCCAGGAAGATCAGCGGCGCCCGCCGGTGGTTGTGGATGTTGGCGTCCGCCATCGGTGAGCCCCAGATGATCGCCGTCTTGTCGAGCAGCGAAACGCCGCCCTCCTCGGTGTTCTTGAGCTGCTCCAGGAAGTAGGGGAGCTGCCCCACCCGGTACTGGCAGATCGTGTTGAAGTCCATGATCCGCTCTTCCCTGTTTCCGTGGTGGGACGCGGGGTGGAACGGCGAGTTCGTCCCGCTCTCCGGGAACGAGCGGTTCTGGGCGTCGCGTCCGGTCTTGAACGAGATCACCCGCGTCATGTCGGTCTCGAGCGCCAGCACCTGAAGGTCGAACAGGAGCTGCATGTGCTCGGAGAAGGAGTCCGGCACCCCCGGAGGCGCGTCCGGCAACTCCCGGGTCTCGCCGCTGTTGTTGTAGCCCTCGACCATCTGGATGCGCCGCTCGACCTCGCGAACGTGGTCGAGGTAGCGGTCCATCCGGAGGCGATCGATGTTTCCGAGTTCGTTGCGGACTTCGGCCGCGTCGCTCAGGATCCAGTCGAGAATGCTGCGGCGGGTGGCCCGGCGCTCGGCGCGCTCCTCGGGAGTGCTGCCCGCGCCGAACAGCATCTCGAAGGCGACCCGCGGGTCCCGGATCATGGGGAGCGGCTCGTTCGGTGACGCCCAACTGATCGAGTCGGTGTAGGCGCAGGAGTAGTTGTAGGTGCAACCGCCGGCCTGGTCCAGGTTCTCGATGCAAAGCTGCATGGACGGCATGGGCGTGGCCTGGCCAAACCGCTGCGCGTAGTACTGGTCGAGCGAAGTGCCGCACCAGATGTCCGAGCCCTGGGTCTGCTTCGGATGGGACTGGGTCAGGAAGACCGCGGACGACCGGAAGTGGTCTCCCCCGATCTCCGGCCCGGTGAACGCCTCGGCCATCCGTACGTCGGTGTTGCTGACGATGGTCAGGTACTCCTGGTAGGGCTCGAGGGACTTCAGCGCGTTGTCGTCCGACATCTTGAAGTCGCGTCCTTCGGTAGCCGGGGCGAACAGATGCTGGCTGGCGCCCCACACGTTGCAGCCGGGAAGCCCATGGACTTCCTCGATGCAGACGAGGCGCGTCACGTCGGCCGGCGACGCCTCGGCCTTGCTGCCGAGGCCCGCCGGCAGCATCGCGTCCAGGTACGGCAGGGCCACTGCGGCGCCGGCTCCACGCAGGAAGGTCCGGCGGGGAAGGTACTTTCCGGTAATGAGCGACATGTTGGTCTCTCCTATTGGATCGTCTGCACGGGGGACGTGCCGTCACCCCGCTTGCGCTGGAAGGCGTCGCTTCGGACCACGCCCATGATGAACGAGGCCATGCGGTAATCGTTTTCTTCGGCCGCCCGGGCGATCTTGCGCACGGTCGGCCCGTCGAAAGGCTCCATTGGCCGGCCGATGGCGAAGGCGAGCAGGTTTTCGGTGAAGGTGCGCGCCAGCGGAATCGGCCGGCGCAGCAGGGCGTCCACCAGCTCGCTCGGGCTGGATACCGGCGTGCCGTCGTAGAAGTCGCCGCGGGTATCGAGGGGACCGCCGTTCTCGCGGAGGCGCCATTTGCCCGTGACGTCGAAGTTGTCGAGAGAAAGGCCGATCGGGTCGATGAACCGATGGCACGAGTTGCAGCTCGGGTTGGCGGCGTGCATCTCCATGCGTTCGCGGGTGGTGAGCCTCCGGCCGTCCGCGACCTCTTCGATGTCTTCCAGCACCGGGGTGTCGGGCGGCGGCGGTGGCGGGGGCGTGCCCATCAGCACTTCCATGACCCACTTGCCGCGGAGCACCGGAGAGGTGCGGTTGGCGAGCGAGGTCAGCACCAGGACGCTGCCGTGGCCGAAGACCCCGCGCCGGGTGTCGTCGGGATACGGAACGCGGCGGAACTGCCGGCCGGCCACCCCCGGCACCCCGTAGTGGAGCGCGAGCCGCTCGTTCAGGAACGTGTAGTCGGCCTGGAAGAGGTCGAGCAGGCTCCGATCCTCCTGCACCAGGTGCGCGAAGAACGACTCCGTCTCGCGCCGCATCGCGGCCGCGAGGTTGTCGTCGAAGTTCGGGAAAAAGTTCGGGTCCGGCTTGACCTTGTCCATGTCCTGCAGCCGGAACCACTGGGCGGCGAAACGGCGGCCGAGCGCCCCGGCGCGCGGGTTGGCGAGCATCCGGAGCGCCTGCCGGTCCACTTCCTCCTCGGTCAGGAGGCTCGCGTCCGCGAGCGCCTGGAGTTCCTCGTCCGGCGGCGTTCCCCAGAGGAAGAACGACAGGCGGGAGGCGATGTCCGTGTCGCTGAGCCGGAATCCCCGGTCCGCGGCGGCAACTCCTGTTTCACCAAGCGGCGCCCGTTCGAGGCGCAGCACGAAGTGCGGACTTGCGAGCAGCGCCTCGAGCGCCGTCCGCATTCCGGCTTCGAAACCGTCGGCCGCGGCTCCCTCGTCGAAGAATCCGAGCAGGTCTTCGACCTCCTTCCCGCTGAGGTTGCGCCGGTACGCCTCCCGCCCGAGCCGCGCGAGGATCTCGCGGGCGCAGGGCCGCGCTTCTTCCGGCGTTGTCGGACGGCAGGAGAAGATGCGGCGCCGGCTGGGCGTTTCCGACAAGCCCGTCGCGTTGTAGGGGCCCGTGATGATGACGTCGCGGATGTGCGGCAGCGTCGTGATGCCCGCACCTCCCGAGCCGCCCCCGGCGTAGGACCAGTCGTGGGGACGGATCAGGTCTTCGTAGGGTCCGTGTTGCCGCCGGATGAAGGCGGCGGCGATGCGCCGGGTGCCGGCCCGGACGAAGATGGGCCGGGTCAGGGTGATCACGCTGCCCCGCCCGTCGGCCCCGGTCCGGCGGTTCGTGTCGTAGGCCAGGAGCGCGACCCGCTCGCCGTCGATCGAGACGTCGATGTCCTCGATCCGCGTGTTGGCTCCGGAGGTGAAGGTCACCCCGAAGGTGTATTCGGCGTCCGCCGTGAACGTGTGGTCCACCACCAGCCCGCCGCGCGTGCCGTAGGGCGCGCCCTCGACGTGGTCCCAGGGGTGCTGCGAGAGGTACTGCGAGTTGGTGTAGGTGTGATCCACCGGCTTGCCGCTGCGCTGGCCGATCGCGAGGCGGCTGATGGCGCTGGCGGCGTTCAGGTAGCTCTCGAGCAGGGTCGCCGAGAGTGTCTGGGCTTCGGCGATGTTGTCGAAGTTGTTGCTCATCTGGTCGAGCGGCAGCCAGTCTCCGGCGTCCACTTCGAGATCGAGCAGGTCACGGATCGCCTCTCCGTACTCGTGGCGGTTGAGGCGTTGGAAGGGCCGGTCTCCCGGGTTGGGGGACCGTTCGGCGGCCTCGTCGAGCCGGGACTCCAGGGTCTCCACCAGGCTCAGCAGCGCCTCGCTGCCCGGACGGCGCGCTCCGGGCGGGGGCATCATGCCGGCGCGCAGCTTCCGGACCATCGCCTCGGCCACGTCCGCGTGCTCCGCCGCGTTCGCCACGTCGAACTCCTGTAGCGACAGGTTGCCGGTCATCAGCCGGTCGTTGTGGCACATCGTGCAGGTGCTTCGCACCACCCGGTTGGCGATGGCGTCCGACCGCGCCTCCTCCGTGGCCCGCCGGGTCTCTTCGCCGGGGAAAGAACCCGGCGCCGCCGCGAATGCGGCACTCGCCATGAGCGACAGGATGCAGAACCCAACCTTGACGGCGGTCCTTGCTTTCATGGCGTGTTCGGGCATGGAAACCGGGCGCAAAAATAGCGCGGAGGTGACGGGTCAGTTTGCCTTTTTCGGGCGCCGGAATCAAGTGGCCGGCGGCCGTCCCGGCGCCTCCGTCAGCGGTGTTCGATGACGGAGTCCACCACCCCGTAAGCCTTGGCTTCCTCGGCGGTCATGTAGTGGTCCCGTTCGATGTCGCGGCCGATCTCTTTTGACGGGCGCCCGGTGTGATGGGCGAGGATCTCGGTCAGGCGCGCGCGGACCCGGATGATCTCGTTGGCCTGGATCTGGATGTCGGTCGCCTGGCCGCGGGCGCCGCCGAGTGGCTGGTGGATCATCACCGTGGAGTTCGGGAGCGCGAACCGCTTTCCGCGCGCCCCGGCGGCGAGCAGGATCGCCCCCATGCTGGAGGCCTGACCGAGGCAGTAGGTGGTCACGTCCGGCCGGATGAACTGCAGCGTGTCGTAGATCGCGAGGCCGGCCGTCACGGAGCCCCCCGGGCAGTTGATGTAGAGGGAGACTTCCTTTTCCGGGTCTTCCGACTCGAGGAAGAGGAGCTGGGCGACCACGGTGTTCGCGAGTTCGTCGCTGATCGGCTGCCCGATGAAGACGATGTTGTCCTTGAGCAGGCGGGAGTAGATGTCGTAGGCGCGTTCCCCGCGTCCGGTCTGTTCGATGACGTGCGGGATCAGGATCTGGTCTCGGATCACGGTGTTCGTTCCTCGTGGTTTCGCTGGGACTCGGGGTTTCGCGTGAGCATACGAGGTTGCGCCGTCAGAAACCGTCACGGCGGACGGGCCGTCAGCCCGGGGCCGGAGTGAGTTCCGCCTGGTTCCTCAGGAAGTCGATGGCCGCGTCCCGGCGGAGCTGGGTGCGGACCCGCTCGAGGCGGCCGTCCTTTTCCATGGCGGCCCGGAGCGCCGCCTGCGATTTGCCGGCCGCGGAGGCCTCCTGTTCGAGCCGCTGCTCAACGGCTTCCTCGGTCGTCCGGATGCCTTGCTGGTCGGCGAGCGCGTCCACCAGGATGGTGGACGCCACCGTCTTCTCGCACTCGGCGCGGAGCGTGTCCAGGTGCTTTTCGAGTTCGGAGCGCACCTGCTCGGCGGGCATGCCGCCCTGCATCATGCTGTTCGCCAGCATCCGCACGCGGTTGTCGAGATCCCGCTCGACGAGCGGTTCGGGGGGTTCCACCGGGTTCTTCTCGCGGAGCGCGTCCACGAGCTGCTCGGCAACCGCGCGGCGTTCGTTCTGATCGGCCCGCCGGCGCAGCCGGTCCCGGATGTCGCCGCGCAGGGCGAGCAGCGAGTCCGCGCCCAGCTCGCGGGCGAAGGCGTCGTCGAGAGCAGGCAGCACCGGCGTTCGCGCCTGCTTGATCGTGAAGGCGGCGCGGATCGACCGGCCGGCCCGCTGCGGGTCCGGAGACTCCTCGCCGAAACTGGCGGTCGCGACCACGGTGTCCCCTTCGCCGGCGCCCTGCAGGGCCTCGTGGAGCGACGGGTGATAGGCCTCGCTTCCCACCTTCAGCGGCACGTCCTTCGTGACCTGCGGAGCCGGCGCCCCGGCCAGCTCGATGGCGCTCGATTCCTGAAGATCGCCGATGACGAAATCGCCGTCCTGAATGCCGCGTCCCTCGATGGGCCCCGGCTGGGCTTTCTCCATCCGCAGTTGCTCCAGGGTCTCGCCGATGTCCGACTCCGTCACCGAAACGTCCCGGGTGGTGACCTTGATCCCTTCGAAGTCGACCGTGCCCACCTCCGGCCACACGCTGAAGCGGAGTTTCGCGACGAGTGGTTTGCCGCGCGTCGCCTCCTCCGGCGTTGCCTTCGGGACGTCGAGCGGCTGGACATCGAGTTCGTGGAGGCTCTGTCGGGTCGCCCGCCCGAGCAGCCGGCTCACGGCCTCTTCGGTGGCCTCGCTCCCGTACAGGAGCTCGATCCGCTCCTTGGGCGCCTTGCCCTTCCGGAACCCGCGCAGGTGAGCCTTCTGGCGGATGCGCCGCAGTTCCTTCTGGACCGCCTCCTCGAACACCGGGGCCGGGATCGTCACCTCGATCGCGCGCCGGGACTGGCCTTCCTCCTCCAGCCGGAAGGCCAGGTCCGGAATGCGGTCCTGTTCCGGAAAGGGTGGGCGGGGCGGCGCCGTGGACGGACAGCAGGGATCGTTTCCGGGTGTTGCGGCCGAACAGCAGGGATCGCTTCCGGGTGCCGAAGGTGGGGGGTTGTCCACGGATTCGCGACTCAGGCTGAAGGATAGGGAGGGGCGCGCTGGTGCGAAAGGGGGGACTCGAACCCCCACGGGTTGCCCCACTGGATCCTAAATCCAGCGCGTCTGCCAGTTCCGCCACTTCCGCAGCGGCGCCGTAGCCTCCTGGCGGCGGGAGCTTAGCAGTGTGGGGACGCCGGTTTCCGGCCGGTGCTCCGCCGGTAGAATCGCCCGCCCGCGGGCCGGGCCGGCCGGTGCCGCCGGAGAGAGGTTTCCTGTGATGCGCCGACTGTTCCCAGCCCTGTTTGCCCTGCTCCTCGCCGCTCCCCTGGCGGCCCAGGACCTCGAGACCCTCCGTCCGGTCGCCGATCAGGGGGCGGCCGAGCGGGCCAAGCTGGTCCAGGTGATGGTGGACTCGATTTTCAGCTTCGGCGAACTCGGGTTTCAGGAGTTCGAGACCTCCCGCTACCTCACCGAGATCCTGCGCGAGAACGGGTTTGAAGTGGAGGACGGGATCTCGGGTATTCCGACGGCATGGTGGGCCAAGTGGGGTTCCGGGTCGCCGATGATCGCGCTCGGCAGCGACCTCGACGGCATTCCGAAGGCGTCGCAGAAGCCGGGCGTCGCGTATCACGATCCGCTGGTCGAAGGGGCGCCGGGGCACGGCGAGGGCCACAACTCGGGGCAGGCGGTCATCATCGCCGGGGCGCTGGCCGTGAAGGACATCATGGAGCGCGAGGAGCTTCCCGGGACCATCGTCATCTGGCCCGGGGTGGCCGAGGAAGTGGTCGGCACGAAAGCCTGGTTCATCCGCGACGGCTACTTCGAGGACGTGGACGTCTGCATCTTCACCCACGTCTCCAACCAGTTCGGGGTGAGCTGGGGCCAGGGCAGGGGCAACGGCCTGGTGTCGGTGGAATACACCTTCACGGGGGAGTCGGCGCACTCGGCGGGGGCGCCGTGGCGCGGGCGGAGCGCGCTCGACGCCGTCGAGATCATGAACATGGCGTGGAACGTCAAGCGCGAACACCTGCGGCTTCCCCACCGTTCGCACTACGTGATCACGAACGGCGGCGACCAGCCGAACGTGGTGCCCCAGTTGGCGTCCGTCTGGTACTACTTCCGCGAACTCGAGCAGCCCGGGATGAAGGAGCTCTTTGAGCTGGGGAACACCATGGCCCGGGCCGCCGCCGCCATGACCTCGACCGAGGTGTCCTGGCGGATCCTGGGTCACGCGTATCCGCGGCATTTCAACAAGCCGGTGGCCGAGGCGGTGTGGGCCAACATCGAGCGGGTGGGGCTTCCCGAGTGGAGCGAAGCCGATCTGGCCCTCGCCAGGGGACTCCAGCGCGAGCTCGGGGTCGAAGAACAGGGACTGGCGACCCAACTGCGGGAAATGGGCGGCCCGGTGCAGCCGCCCAGGCTCGGCGGGGGTTCCGATGACATCGGGGACATCTCGTGGGCCGTGCCCACCGTCACCCTGCGCTTCCCGTCGAACATTCCGGGCGGTCCGGGCCACCACTGGGCGAACGGCGTCGCCATGGCGACCCCGATCGCGCACAAGGGCGCGGTCGCCGGGGCCCGGGTGATCGCCATGACGCTCATGGACCTCCTCCTCGACCCGGAACTGATCCCCGCCGCCAGGGAGTACTTCGCCGAACAGACCGCCGAGCACCAGTACACCCCGCTGATCGGCCCCGACGACCCTCCGGCGATCCACCTCAACGAGGATCGGATGGGCGCTTTCCGGGAGGCGATGCGGCCCTTCTACTACGACCCGGATGCCTACGACACGTACCTGGAGCAGCTTGGGATCGAGTACCCGACGGTGCGCGGCGAGGACGAAGGGCAGGAGAACTGACGGGGGTTGCCGCGGCCCCGGTCTTGCCGGCGCGGGCGCCCGGCCCAGCGAGTTCCTTGCGCTTGCGGGTCTTGATTCTGGGAGCCGCTGCCCTTGCGGCCTGCGGTCAGGGCGGGCTGGACACCCCCGTCGGAATCACGGTGGACGACGTTCCCCCGGCGCGCCCGCCGGCCGGCGCCGTCGTCGTATCGGAGGAGCCGCTTCTCCATGGACGCGCCCAGATCTCTGTCGCCCAAGACGAAGTGCGGCACGTCGCCCGCGGGCCTTTGGCCCGCTGTGCCGACCGGAGGTCGGCGTTCCAAGCCGTTTCCGCCATTTTCATGACAAGCGGGGTGTGCAGGAGGACCCGATCATGGGCGTTTCTCCCGGTGGGGGCCGGCGTTCCCAGCCGGTGCGCCATCGGGGGGGAAAGTGTGAAGGGGGGGCGTGCCCCCCCTTTCACGAAGGAGATTACATACCTGCCTAAGCAGAGGCCGCGTGGTAGGCTCGCCAGCGTCAAGCGTTTTTCCGCGGAGTCCGACCTGTCGTCGGGCTACCCGCTGAATACAAGAGCCTTCTACGGCTCGGGGTAGCTCCCTGGGCTGGCGAATAGGCGGGGACATTCCTCCGCGGAAGCGTTTGACACGGCCCGGCCCCTGGCCGGAGAGCGGCAACGCTCGGGAGAAGCCCATGTCAACCTCCAAGGGGACGCTTTGTCGCCGTTCTCGCTGCCCTGGTCCTGCTGGTCTCCGCCAGCACGACCGCTGACGTCCAGTTCCACGTAGCCAGCACCACTGCCGGCTGCCCCAACGCGGCAGACCTGGGCGACATCGCCTACGTGATGATCGAGGCAGCGGAGAGGGACACCTACGCCCGCGAACTCGCGAACATCATCCAGCAGAAACTGGACTCCGGAGACTGCTTCCAGGTACCGCAGTGGACCGCTATCCGGTTCGTCGAATCGGCAATCACCGGAGCCCGGCTGATACGTGATTCCCGAGGGGCGGTGTCTCGACGACCCAACGATCGCTGGCTCGTGCAGATCGCGTTCGAGAACTACGGGAGCGACGCGGAGCCGGTCCCGCCAGTCATCCGGGGTAAGCGACTCTGGATCATCCCGCTGGCCTTGGATCCGACACCCTACGAGACGTTCTCCATCGGACGGTTCAGGGTCGGACCCCTCGTGTCTCTACCGATTCTGCTTCCGTGGGGCTGGCTTGACCGGCCTCAAGAGCGCCCTGGCTAGCTCCTCCGGAGTAGGCCGGGGGTCCGGTAGCGGTGGCGGGTCGGGAGGCACAGACTTCTCACGAACCCACCGGAACCAGCGCTTCCCCACGGATCCCATGATCTGGGGCACCCACTTCTCTGACATCACTTCGAGGGAGGCGGCAGCCGGTTCTTGATCTGCTCCAGAAGACCCACGACCAAGTCGAGACTCGCATCGATGTCCCGCAGAGACTGATTTCCACTCTTCGTCAGCTCGTTGGTTTCCCTCGTGAGCGCATGGGTGCTCTTAGCAGTCGCCAAGAGCTCAGCGATGTTCCTATCGATCGAGTTCAGTCGAGACAGCGTGGCCCCCGAAAGATCGTGGGGGGGGTATGCCGCTGCTGGCGTATCCAAGTCTGGCAATCCAGCCATCAGGTTTTCCTCTGCCCTTCCGGGCTATGAGCGGGTTTCCTTGAACTCAATGCTACCGCATTCAGGACACCAGGTCCCGGTAGGTGAGACGCCTTCCGAGCAACCCCCTGGCGATGCTCTTCATCTGGTCGATCGTGTCCTCGTCCCGGATGTTGTAGCGGCCCATGAACTCGTTCACGTAGCGCCAGAGGTGCTTCTTGCTGAGGTGGTGGAACGTCCCGATGTAGGCCCGCTTCATCGTCGCCCAGAACGACTCCAGGCTGTTCGTGTGAACCGGACCCCGGACGTACTCGTAGGCCGAGTGTTTCACTGACTCCACCCGGTAGCCGGGAAGGTGCCGGTATGGCGTGCCCTCGTCCGAGTAGAGAATCGCCCCGCGGGTGACGGCGGCCTTGACCGCCTTCTGGACAACCAAGACCTCGTTCGTCGGAAGGACTGTGGCCACCACCTGCTTTGTGGGCCGATCGAGGACGCCGTGAACGGCAGCCTTCCCGTAGAGGCCCCGAAGGGCGGTGCCCATCTTCTTCCGCTTCCAGAGCGGCATGTTCTTCTTCTTGCCCCCGAAGTACGTCTCGTCGGACTCCACCGGCCCCTCGAAGAGCTCGGACCGCTCGTGAGCCCACGACTCGCGGATGCGGTGGATCATGAACCACGCCGTCTTCTGGGTCACGTCCAGATCGCGGTGGAGGCGCATGGAGGACACGCCCTTCAAGCTGGTGGATACGAGGTAGATGGCGATGGCCCACTTGCGGAGAGGGACGTGTGACTGCTCCAGGACGGTCCCTATCCGGACGGAGAAGTGCCGGCGGCAGTCTCCACACCACCAGGGCATCGGCTTCCGGTTCTGGACGGACTTCACGCGGTCCTGAGCACCGCAGCGCGGGCAGACAGGACCATGCGGCCAGATCTGCGCCTCGAACCAGAGCCGGGCGGACTCCTCGTCCGGGAACATCTCGAATAGCTCCGGCAGCGAGATCCCCTTCCGGTAGCCCCGACCGGGGAGGTTTTTGTGGTTGGACATGCTTCAATTGTGGCACAGGGGTGCGCCAGAAGCTGTCAGTGTCAAACGGCTGTAACTCCATGACTCTACAGGGGATTATAGAACAATCCTGTCAATCTGTATACTCCCGCTCCCCCTTGAAGGGCACGCATGCTGGAGCATGGCCCCCAACCGGTGAATTGAGGGAGCGGGTTCGATTCCCGTCGTGTCCTGCCCTCCCTTGCTTAGCGAGGTATGTAATCCCCTTCACGAAGAAAGACAGCGCGAATCGGCACTCGCCCGCTTCTCCGATTGGGCCGTATGGTTCAGCCCTGTCCAAACAGGATGCGGCGAGTTCCGATTCGAGGCACGAAGTGCCGTTCGGGCTGGGGGTGGGGCCCTCCCTCACGGAAACTCGGGTTCCGAGCCTCAAGCTCCCCGATGGGCCCCACCCCCAGCCCGACCAGCGCGCGGTGCCGAAGCAGGGATTTGAACCCTGACACTCGCAAGGAGTACTGCGCCCTGAACGCAGCGCGTCTGCCGTTCCGCCACTTCGGCCCGCGGAGCGTGCGATTCTAACAGTCCGTGGGCAGGACCAGCCGGCGCGAAAGAGGCCGCCAGCGCGGGCGCAATGCCGCCGCTGCGCCCTCCCGATCCCGGCTTGTGACCGGCCGCTTCGAAGGCCGTTCGGAAGGTGACGGGTGGGTGATCCCGGAGGGATCGGGAGCGGCGGAGGACATCCACATCACCCGCAGCCGGCTGGGTGGCGCCCTCCCGGGGGATCTGGTGGAGGTCGAGCCGTCCTTCCGGACCCGGCGCGGCCGGCTGGAGGGTGCGGTCGTCCGTGTGGTCAGCCGGCGGACCGCAAACGTCGTCGGTCTCGTCACGCCCGAGCGCACGGTTGCCGTCTGGGACCGCCAGTGGGCGCGCGAGATCCTGATTCCCTCCGGCGGCGCCAGTCCCGGAGATCTCGTGGAGGTGCGCATTCGGCGTTTCCCGGCCCCGGGCCGGCCGGTCGTCGGAGAAATCGCCTCGGTCTTTGGCGTCGCCGACGAACCCCGGGCGGAACTGCTTGCCGTCCTCGCGAAGTACGGGATTCGGGACGATTTCCCGCCCGCCGCGCTCGCCCAGGCGGAAGCTGCCCCCGGCGCGGTTGCCGCCAGTGAGATCGGGATCCGCGACGATCTCCGCGGCCGTCTGATTCTGACGATGGATCCCGAAGACGCGCGGGATCACGACGACGCCATCGAAGCGCGGGCACTGGCCGGAGGCGGTTTCGAGATCGGGGTTCACATCGCCGACGTCAGCTACTACGTCCCGCCCGACAGCCCCATCGACGAAGAGGCCGCCCGGCGGGGGACCTCGGCGTACTTCCCCGAGCGGGTCGTGCCGATGCTGCCCGAAGCCCTGTCTTCCGGGATCTGCTCACTCTTCCCGGATGTGGACCGGTTGGTCCAATCGGCGATCCTGCGCATCGGCCCCGACGGGCTGCTCCAGAGCGCCCGTTTCTCCCGCAGCGTGATCCGGAGCGCCGCCCGGCTGCCTTACGAGGACGGAGCCCGTTTCCTGACCGGCGCCGCATCGGGGCCGATCCCGGAGGCGGTCCGGACGATGGGGCGCGCCGCCTCGCTCCTCGCCGGGGCGCGTACCGAACGGGGCGCCGTGGACCTCGATCTGCCCGAGCCGGTAGTGACCGCGGACGCGGACGGGAACCTGCTGGACGCCCGCTACGGCGAAAGAAACGATGCCCACCGGCTGGTCGAAGACTTCATGCTGCTCGCCAACCAGGCGGTGGCCCAGCGGTTGCGCAGCAGCCGCACTCCGGCTCTTCACCGGGTGCACGAGGCTCCCGACGAGTCGCGGGTCGATTCCTTTGAAGACCTCCTGGCCGGCTTCGGCGAACGGCTGCGCGTCTCCGGGGCACCGCTCCGTCCGGTCCACTGCGCCCGTCTGCTTGCCCGCATCGAAGCCCGGCCCGAAGCGACCTTCCTGCGCCGCAAGCTACTCCGCGCGATGGCGAAGGCGGTCTATTCGCCGCGTGCCCAGGGTCACTTTGCGCTCGCGCTGCCGGACTACACGCATTTCACCTCCCCGATCCGGCGGTATCCGGACCTCGTAGCGCATCGGGCGCTCGCCGCCGCGGAAGACGGGTCATCCCGGGGTCCGGATTCCGAGAGGCTGCCGGCGCTCGCCGCGGCGTGCTCCAGGACCGAGCGGAACGCGGAGTCGGCGGAACGGATCCTGATCGAACGGCGCATCGCCCGGCTGCTTGCCGGCCGGCTCGGAGACACCTTTGCCGCCCGCGTGTCCGAGACCGGCCGCTTCGGTCTCGCGATCGAACTCGAAGAAACCCCCGCCCGGGGAACCGTCCCGATGGCGCTGCTCACCGGCGGACGCTTCCGTTTCCATCGCCAGGACTACTCGCTCCGCTGCCCGGCGACCGGGCGGAGTTTCCGGATCGGGGACGCCATCGAAGCGCAGCTCGTCCGAGTGGACCCCCTGCGGGGCGACCTGGAGTTCGGACTGTCCGGGGAATTCGGCCGTGTTGCCCCGGCTACGGCGGGGAGGCGTGATCGGCGCCGGCGTTCTTCGAGACGTTCATCTCCGTGAGCGGAAGCCCCGGAGGCGGCGCCGGCAGGATCACCGTGAACTGTGATCCCTTCTTCGGAATGCTCTTGACTTCGATCCGGCCGCCCAGGACCTCGACCATGTGCCTTGCGATCGCCAGGCCGAGTCCAGTGCCGCCCAGCTTCCGCGAGCGGGCGGCGTCCACCCGGTAGAAACGCTCGAAGATTCGGGTCAGGTGGGCCTTCGGGATGCCCACCCCGTCGTCGATGACGGAAACAAGGAGCTCGCCGTTGCCGCGCGCCGTCCTGATCTCGACGCGCCCGTCCGCGGCCGAGTACCGGATGGCGTTGTCCACCAGGTTCTCCAGAATCTCGGTGAGCAGCGCCGGGTCCGTTTCGATCCGTGCCGCCTCCTCGGGAATGGTGGCCGCGAGCGTGCGTGCTTCCGCCTTCATCCGTGCCGATTCGAGCACCGGCTCGACGACCGCCGTGATTCGGATCGGAACGGGCTTCGCCTCCAGCTTCCCGGCTTCGATCCGGGCGAGCCGCAGCAGGTCTTCCGTGAGGTGGGACAACCGGATGGCATGCTGCCGGATGATCCCGAGGAAGCGTTTTTGCTGCGGCGGGTCGTCCAGGTCGCCGTCCAGAAGCGTCTCCGAAAAACCGCGGATCGCGGTTAGCGGGGTCTTCAGTTCGTGGGAGAGGTTGGCCACGAAGTCACGCCGCACGCGCTCCAGCGCGTGAATCTGGGTCACGTCCATGAGGACCAGTACGGCGCCCGTCGGTTCCGACTTCGCGGAGCCGTTGGCGCCGGCCGGGGAGGGCAGGGACGTCTCGGGCTCCGCCGAGCGGATGGGCGCTGCACGGACCAGTACCTCGCGTTCGTTGAGCGAGATTTCCCGTTCCTCGGACTTGCCCCGCATCGCCGCCCGCACCATCTTGAGGAGACGCTTTTTTTCCAGGACGTGCCGCACATGCCGTCCCCGATAGTCCCGCCAGGACTCCCCCGGAAGCGAGAGCACCTCGCGAAAGGCGCCGTTCACGTACTGGATCCTCAAATCCTCATCGATGACGGCGACGCCTTCGGCCACGCTCGCCAGGATGGTCGCGCCCTGGTTCTTCTCCGCGGTCAGGGACTGGAAGCTGCGCTGCAGTTCCTTTGCCGTCTGGTTGAGAGAGGCGAGCAACTGGTCCAGTTCATCCATCTGGAGGGACGCGGTTTCCGGCGTGAAGTCGCCCCGCGCCACGCGCTCGGAAAAGCGACGCAGCCGGGCGATCCGCTCTCCCAGGCGGGCGGAGAAACCGAAGGACAGCACCGCCGCCACGATGAAGGCGAGGGCGGTCACCACGATCACGGGAGTGAGGATGGCCCGTACGGTTTCCTCGATCTGAACGACGGGTTCGGACACGCGCAGCACGGTGTCTTCGCTCCATGGCAGCCGGACGGCTACGTAGGTGAGTTCCTCGCCGCGGGTATCGCTGAAACGCTGGGAGCGCCCGTAACCGCCCGTGAAGGCCGCGCTGATCTCCGGGCGGTCCCGGTGGTTGTCCATCGCGCGCGCATCGTCGTGCGAGTCGGCGAGGACGGTCCCGTCCCGGGCGATGACGGTCACGCGGCGCTCCTGTCGCGTCGGGGTAGGCCCGTCCGCGTCGTTCTCGAAGGAGGACAGCGCCATCGCCCAACGCCGGAGGGCTTCACCGGAGCGATCCACCGGAGGGTTCCGGAGTGCGATTTCGGCCACTCCATCCAGATCGGCGAAGGTCGAGGCCAGGGCGCTGTCTCGAACGACCCGCGCGGTGGTGGCGAGCACGGCAAAGAGCGCGGCGAGCGCCACCAGCAGGCTGGCGGCGGTCAGCCGCATCGCGAGCCGCGACGGGCGGCGAAAGCGCCGGCGCGCTGCCGTTTCTTCGGTCGTCGTGCGGGTCAAGACGGGGGCTCGAAGCGATACCCGGCGCCCCGAACCGTCTTCAGGAGCGAGGGGTTCCCCGAAACGTCAACCTTCTGCCGCAGGCGGCGCACATAGACATCCACGCTGCGGAGCGTGATGTATTTCTCGCGCCCCCACACGCGATCGAGCAGGTGTTCGCGGGAGAAGACGCGCTGCGGATGGGATGCCAGATAGTGGAGCAACTTGAATTCGAGATGGGTTACCGGAAGATCCTGGCCGCCGCGCCGTACCCGGTGCGAAGCCGGGTCGATCGAAAGATCGCCGAATTCGAGTGTTGCGTCTGCTTCCGCCGAAGGGGCCGGCGCTTGCGGATGCCCGACCCTCCGCAGTACCGCTCCGACTCGCGCGACCAACTCCCGGGGACTGAACGGCTTCTTGATGTAGTCGTCGGCCCCGAGTTCGATGCCGGCGATCACGTCAGCCTCTTCGCTCCGCGCCGTCAGCATGATGACCGGGAGGTTCTGGGTTTCGAAGTTCTTCCGGAGGCGCCGACATACCTCGAAGCCGCTGATTTCGGGCAACATCAGATCGAGAATCACCAGGTCCGGCCGCTCCCGCCGCAACTCGGACAAACCCTCGGAGCCGGTGCCGGCCGAGGTCACGCGATACGACTCGCGCTCCAGGTTGTAGCGGAGCAACTCGACGAGGTCCGGATCGTCCTCGATGACCAGGATGTGTTTCATGGTCGGACGGAAATCGTACACACAGTCCGCGGGTAAGCTCCCGGAATCAGTGACCGACCCGAAGATCACATTCCAGGGCTATCCGGGCTCCTATTCCGACCTCGCCTGCCGCGAGCGGTATCCGGATCATGAGCCGGTGGCTTGCGAAGGCTTTGAGGAGGCGTTCGCGGCAGTCGCGGAGGGAAGCGCGGAACTCGCGATGATCCCCATCGAGAATTCGGTTGCCGGTCGCGTGGCGGACATTCATCACCTGCTGCCCGAGTCCCGTCTGCAAATCGTCGGCGAAGCCTTTCAGCGGGTACGGCATCAGCTCCTCGGGTTGCCCGGCGCCCGGCTCGGCGCAGTCCGGACCGTCCACAGTCACCCGCACGCGCTCGCCCAGTGCCGACAGTTCATCAGCAGCCGACGCCTCCGGCCGGTCGCGGAAACGGATACCGCGGGGTCCGCGATCCTGGTTGCGGGAAGCGGAGACCCCTCCAAGGCGGCCATCGCTTCGGCGCTCGCCGCGGGGATTCACGGGCTCTCGGTTCTCGCACCGGACATCGCGGACGCCTCGCGAAACGTCACCCGGTTCCTCGTCATGGCCCGAGAACCCGTACCGGTGCCTCGCGACGTGGCCGCAATCACCACGTTCGTGTTCCAGGTCCGCAACCTCCCGGGAGCGCTCTACAAGGCGCTCGGCGGCTTCGCGACCAATGGAGTGAACATGCAAAAGCTCGAAAGCTACATGCTGGACGGCTCGTTCACCTCGACGCAGTTCTACTGTGACGTGGCTGGCCACCCCGAGCATTCCGCGGTGGCGAAGGCGCTCGAAGAACTGCGCTTCTTTTCCCGGTCGGTGAGGATCCTGGGGGTCTATCCGGCGGATCCGATACGCGACCGCCACTGACCGGCCGGGTCCCTTTGGGTTTCGGCCGTGTTACTGGTTTGCGAACGGCGTCACCAAGAGGAAATCGAAATTCACAATCGATTCATTGTTTGTTCGCCAATATTCATCGGATCGTGACGTTGGTGTCAGTAATCGTTCAATCTGATTTAACGCCTGAGAAACAAACTTCCATGGCATGCGGGAGTTGTGTTCTTCGGGGCAGTTCGGCCGCTCTCGCGGTCCGATTTGGTCCCAGTGTCTGGCGCTGCGACGCGGATCGTTGTTCCGCTCGCGCTTTTTGTGGTTGACGCTGTGGGCGGTGGCCGGAACGGCTGTTGCCGGTGGAGCGTCCGCCCGGGCTGCGCAGGAAGAGCCCGCGCAGGATTCCGTGCAGGCGAGGTTGGCGGCGCAGATGGCAGCCGTTAGGCCCCTCCCGGGTGAGGGACAGCTCGCGGCAGAGGGAGCGGGCGACGAAGCGGAGGGGACCGCTGACGCCGAGGAGCGCGAGGCCGATGAAGGCGTGGGAGGCGCCGATTCCGAGGCTGCGCAGAGCGGCGCCGGCGCAGCCCCGTTCGTCGACATGAATGTCCGGTTCCGCGGCCGGGTACTCGACGAGGCCGGGGATCTCGGTGACCCTTCGATCAGCAGTTTCTCCCTCTGGAGCAAGACGAAGATCGGGAACCGGATCGTCACCAACGTCACCTATGACCTCGGCAAGACCCGGATGCACGACTTCTGGGCGCAGTTCGACGTGGGCGGCGGGTTTCAGATCCGGGCGGGCCGTAGCTCGCTCGCCTGGTTCGGTGAATTCACCGAGTCGTCGCATTCCCGCCAGACGATCCAGGCGGCCGTCGGCACCAGGCTGACCCGGTCACGGGAAAGCGGCGTCTTCATGTTCTATGACCGCGGGGCCTACAACGCGCGCCTCCACGTGGTGCAGGGCAGCGGGTACGAAGCGGAAGACAACTCGCAAAAGGACGTGCTGGGGAGCGTCGGCCGCACCTTCGATATCGCGGGAGCCGCCGTGCTGCTCGACGTCGGCCACTACGAGGGTCGGGACGGCCCCGACGACGCCCTCATTCCGCGGCGTCAGACCGGCTTCTACGTGGAAGGCGAACTTGACGGCAGCCGCGACTTTCGGGGCGCGGCCTTCCGCCGGGAGCAATTCGGGCGGGAACACTTCGGCGGATTCGCCCGATTTCGCCAGCGGTTCCCCGAGGGCATCTGGGCCCACGGGGAATTCGGAATGGAAACGAACCACGGTCCGCTGGAGGCCCCCGGCCATTCCAGCTACCTCACCGCCGGCACCCGGTACGAACTCCCGTGGAATATGACGCACCTGTCCGCCGATTACCGCTACCGTTTCGGTGCGGTGGCCGACCACGAGCTGCTACTCCTCTTCCAGTGGCTCTTCGACTTCCAGAACCCCCGGCGTAACTGACGCGCGCCGGGCCTTCGGCCGGCACCGTCGTCCGCGGGACGACGGAACGAGCGCCCGGCATGGCGCGCCGGTGCGCAGGTTCCCGCGGGACCGGCGTCACCGTCGGTTCATCGCCGGTTCATTCCCCGTTGCGGGATTTTGCGGCGAAGTTTTTGCGCGCTTCAAGCCGGGGCAACACGGGATTCCGACAATCCCGCCCCGATGTCAGAGCCGCATGCCTGTACCTGGGACGGCACCAGCCGTCCCGCCCCGCTGAAGCGTTTCTTGGGCAGCGACCCGCGCCGGTTGCACCTCCAGGCGGCATTCCTGAGCCTTCTGCTTGCATTGCTGCTGGTCCCCGGGGCCGCCGCGCAGGACGACAACGGCCAGGTGGCCGGGGTGGTCCGCGACAGCTTCAACGCCATGACGCTTCCGGGCGCCCCGGTCACGGTGGTGGCCACGAACGAGGTGGTCTACTCGGAGCTCGACGGCGCGTTCTCGCTGTCCCTCCCGGCGGGGTCCCACGAGATCCGGGTGAGCTTCTCCGGGTACGAGGAGGTCGTCGTTTCGGTGGACGTCCAGGCCGGCGCCACCACCCGGGTGGACGTCGCGCTCACCATGGAGCGCTTCGCGGAAGAGGTGGTGGTGACCGGCGAGGCGATCGAGCCCGAACTCTTCACCGCCGAGGCCCAGCTCGTCGAGCGGCAGAGGGCGGCCACCATCACCGACAACCTCGCGTCGGAAGAGATGAAGGAGAACGCGGACTCGAACGCCGCCTCCGCCATGAAGCGGGTCACCGGGCTCACCGTGGTGGACAACCAGTACGTGTTCGTGCGCGGGCTGGGCGAGCGCTACTCGAACACCACCCTGAACGGGGCGGTGCTACCCACCACCGAGCCCGACAAGCGGGTGGTCCCGCTGGATCTGTTCCCGACCGGGCTGATCGAGAGCGTCTCGGTCATCAAGTCCTACCTGCCGGACAAACCGGCCGACTTCTCCGGGGGGCTCGTGGAGATCGACCCGCTCTCGTTCCCGACCGAGCCGGTGATCAACGTCTCGATCTCCCAGGGCTACAACACGAACACCACCTTCAAGGATGGGCTCACCTACGCGGGCGGCGGCCGGGACTGGCTCGGCTTCGACGACGGCACCCGAAGCCTCCCCTCGGCGATTCCGGACTCCAAGGTGGTCCGCACCAGCCGGTTCACGAGCGCGGGGTTCACCCCCGCCGAGCTCGAGACGATGGGCGAGGCGTTCGCGAACGTGTGGTCTCCGGAGACCGCGCGGGTCGGCCAGAGCCAGTCCTACAGTTTCGTGGCCGGGAACAGTTGGGACCGGCTCGGCGCCATCATGAGCGTCACCTGGTCCGAGAGCCACCAGACACAGCAGGAGGATCAGACGTTCTTCTCGGTGTCGGGCGGCGAGATCGACATCCAGAACGACTACGACTTCGACCTCACGACCTCGAAGACCTCGACGGGAGTCGTAGGCAACCTGGCCTACAAGTTCTCGGGCAACCACCGGCTCGCGCTCGAGAACTTCTACACCCACAACTCGAAGAACGAAGCGCGCACCTTCGAGGGCTACAACAGCGACGTCGGGGCGGACATCCGGAACACCCGTCTCTTCTGGGTCGAGGAGGGCATCCTGTCCTCCCGGCTTTCGGGCGAGCACCTGTTCGCGGCGCTCGCGAACAGCCAGTTGGAGTGGAACGCGACGCTCTCCCGGGCGACGCGGGACGAGCCCGACCTCCGGGAGACGCTCTACGAGTTCAACTCGTTCACCGGCGAGTTCGCGCTCGCCGACGAGTCGCAGAGCGGGTTCCGGATGTTCAACGACCTCGACGACGAGGTCGTCGAACTCGGCGCCGACTGGAGCGTTTTCTTCACGCAGTGGGACGGACTCCCGGGGATGCTGAAGGCGGGCCCGCGGACGACCATGCGGGAGCGGGACTTCAGTTCGCGGCGGTTCCGGATGACGCCGCGGGTGGCCGGTCTGGTGGACGTCACCCAGACGCCGGAGCAGATCTTCACCCCGGCGAACATCGGGCAGGCCTACGAACTCCGGGAGGAGACCCGGCCGACGGACACCTACCGCGCCGAGCAGACGGTGCAGGCGTTTTACGCCATGACCGACCTGCCCCTCAGCCGGACCCTCCGGATCATCGGCGGGGCGCGGGTGGAGCGTTCCGAACAGGTCGTGGACACCTTCGACCCGTTCTCCACGGTCGGGGAGACCATCACCGCCACCCTCAACGACACCGACGTGCTGCCGGGCGTGAACGCGGTGCTGGCGCTGTCGGATCGGACCAACCTGCGCGCGGGCTACAGCCACACCGTGAACCGGCCGGAGTTCCGGGAACTGGCGCCCTTCGAGTTCACCGACGTGGTGGGGGGACGCGCGGTGGTCGGCAACCCGGAACTCAAACGGGCGCTCATCCGGAACGTGGACGTGCGGATCGAGACCTTCCCCGGCGCCGGTGAAGTGCTGGCGATCAGCGGCTTCTACAAGGACTTCACGAACCCCATCGAACGGATCGTGCAGCCGACCGCCCAGCTTCGCACCTCCTACACGAACGCGCTCGGCGCCACCAACGCGGGGGTGGAGTTCGAAGCGCGGCGGCGGTTCGGCCGGCTCACCGGTTCCGCCAACTACACCTACGTGAACTCCCAGATCGAGCTGGAGCAGGTGGCAGGACAGGTCCAGACGAGCCTGGACCGGCCCCTCGCCGGCCAGTCGGCCAACGTCTTCAACCTGAGTGTGGACGTGGATCTGCCCGAGATCGCGGGCAGCTTCCGCGTTCTCTACAACTACTTCGACGACCGCATCGTGGACGTGGGCTCGCTCGGCCTCCCGGACATCTACGAGGAGGGCCGCGGCATCCTCGACGCGGTCTTCACGAAGCGGTTCGCGTCGTGGAGCCTCCGCGCCGCGTTCGACAACCTGCTCGATTCGCAGCACCGGTTCACCCAGGGCGGCGAGCTCCAGCGCGTCTTCAGCCTGGGACGGTCGTTCTCCCTCTCCATGTCCTACGCGGTCCGCTGACCGCCCCCCAGTCAGACAAACCCGGTTCCCGTTCGGCAGGCAGGACACCGCCGAACGAGGGACTCACGCGCAAGCACACCGGAAGGAGGCTTCCCCATGCGCAGACATCTCCCTTGCCTCGCCGTCCTGGCGGCGGCCTCGCTGATCGGACTGGCCGCGTGCGACGACGGCGGCGGCACCACGCCCACCCCCGCGCCCGTTCCGGCGCCGGCTCCGGCTCCGGCGCCGACGCCTGAGGAGCCGCCCGCCCAAATGGTGGTGAGCGGCCACATCGAGGAAGACACCACCTGGGTCGCGGCGACCGCCTACATTCTCGAAGGCGCGGTCTTCGTCCACGAGGGCGTGACCCTGACCATCGACGCCGGCACCCAGATCTTCGGCGACAGCGCCACGAACGGCACCCTGATCGTGGAGCGCGGCGGCATGCTGATGGCGATGGGCACCGCCGACGCGCCCATCGTGATGACGAGCGACCAGGAGCCGGGTTCGCGCGCCCGGGGCGACTGGGGCGGCCTCATCATCAACGGAAACGCGCCCCTGAACATCCCCGGCGGCGAAGGTGAGGGCGAAGGCGACACCGGCGCCTACGGCGGCAGCGATCCCCACGACAACAGCGGCGTCCTGAACTACGTGCGCGTCGAGTACGCCGGCACCGAGTTCAGCCCCGACAACGAGCTGAACGGCATCGCCTTCCAGGGCGTCGGCGACGGCACCGAGGTGGACTACGTCCAGGTGCACTACAACAAGGACGACGGCGTGGAGTGGTTCGGCGGCACGGTGGACGCCAAGCACCTCGTGGTGACCGGCATCGCCGACGACAGCTTTGACTGGACCGAGGGCTGGACCGGGCGCGGCCAGTTCTGGATCGCCCAGCAGCGCGGCGACGACGCCGACAACGGGATCGAGGCCGACAACAACGCCGAGAACAACGACCTGACGCCGCGCTCCGCCCCGACCCTCTACAACGTCACCCTCATCGGGGACCCGCGGACGGAGGCCGGCGACGAGAGCGACATCGGGATGCTGCTTCGCGAGGGCACCGCGGGCGAGTACGCCAACTTCATCGTGGTCGGCTTCAAGGACGAGGGACTGCGACTCGACCACACGGCCACCTACCAGCAGGTGGTCGACCGCGAACTCACCGTGAAGAACTCGATCTTCCACGACAACGTGAAGGGGAGCTTCGGCGACGGCTCGAACAAGGGTGAGAGCGACCCCTCGGTGACGGAGCTCGTCATGACGGCCAACGCGGCGGGCGCGGGGATCATGGAAGTGGATCCGATGCTGGAGGACCCGTACTACCACCCGGGTCACGGAGATGAGATCGAGGAGTTCGGGGTGTGTCCGCAGGCTGGTTCGCCGGCCCTCACCGGCGGCGCGGTTCCGCCCGCGGACGGCTTCTTCGACCCGGTCACCTACATCGGCGCCTGCGACGAGGGCGGCGACTGGTTCGCGAGTTGGATCAACCTGGCTGCGAACTGACGACTTCGGATCGCGCCCGGCGGCCGCCGCTCCCGGTGAGCGGCGGCCGCGCGGCCGTCCTGGGAGCGGCCGTGACGGTCCTCCTGGGGTGTGGCGCGCGTGAGCCGTCAACGGGTGAAGGCTCCCCCGGCAACCCGGAAGCGGCGACCGCGGCTGCGGACCTCGTCACGCCGCCGGTGGGCGGCGCCCTGTTCGACTCTCCCGAGGCGGCGGCGCGCGAGGCGCTGGCGCTGATCGAGGCCGGCGATGCCGGCCGCCTTTCCCGACTGGCCCTCAGCGAGGCCGAGTTCCGGGCCGCCGTGTATCCCCGGCTGCCGGCGAGCCGCCCGGAACGGAACACCTCCGCCGAGTTCGTCTGGGACAGGCTTCACCAGCGGAGCCGGAGCGCGCTGGCATACACCCTGGAGCGCTACCGGGGCCGCCGCTACGAGGTGGTGGCGGTGGATTTCGTGGGCGAGACCACCGACTACGGCCCCTTCCAGGTCCATCGGGAGACGGTCCTCACGGTCGAGACCCCGGACGGCGAGCGCGGCACGCTGCGAATCTTCGGCTCGATACTCGAGCAGGAAGGCCGCTACAAGATCTTCAGCTTCGTGACGGACTGACGCGTCTGGGAGCGCCGGCCTTCAGGCCGGCACCCGCGGCCCCCGAGTGCCGCGGAACCGCGCCATGCGGCTTTTCCTCATAACGCTACGCGTCCCGGACCCGGAGTTCGAGTCCGATCGCGGCGAGTTCGGTGGCCTCCTGGGCGATCCCGGCGCGGGTCAGCGGATGGTGGTCGAGCCACCCGGGGGGGAAGGAGAGTTCGAGCCGGCCGTCCTCGGCGACCGCTTCGATCAGGGGCAGCGGCTCCCGGCTCCGCCGGCGGCAGAGGAGGACCGCGATGCGCAGGATCGCGGCCAGCCGCCCCGTGGTCACCGCGTCGGCCGCCGTCATCTCGTCGAAGCGCCCGTAGCGGAGCTTCTGGCGATGGGTCTCGATGAGCGCCGCCAGCAGTTCCTGGTCGTCCCGTGAAAACCCGGGCATGTCCGAGTTCCTCACGATGTAGGCGCCGTGGCGGTGGTACCCGCTGAAGGAGACCGAGAGGCCTACCTCGTGGAGGTCGGCGGCCCAGCGCAGGAACCGTTCGTGCGACTCGTGCTCGAGCCCCCACGACGCCCGTAGCTGCCGGAGTCCGACGAGCGCCGTGGCTTTCACCCGCTCGGCCTGTTCGCGGTCCACGCGGTACTGGCTCACGAGATTGCGGATCGTGGTTTCCCGGACGTCCTCCCGCCGCCGCCGGCCGATCAGGTCGAACAGGACCCCCTCCCGGAGCGCCCCGTCGGCGGGTTCGATCCTCTGGATGTCCAGGGTTTTCATGGCCGCCCGCAGGATGGCCACCCCTCCCGGGAAGTCCCAGGCGCGGTCGGCCGGGAAACCGGGGATGGCGTCCGGCCCCTCCGCGAGGGCCTCGACGTGGGCGGCGCGGATCATCCGGCTGCGGAGGCTCTTCAACCCGGGCCGGGTGAGCCCGCCGTTCGCCCGCAGGAGTTCCGCGGCGGCCAGCACGGTTCCTGAGGAACCGAAGGCGCTCGACCAGCCGAGTCCCAGGAATCCCTCCTCCACGGTCTCGAGTTCGCGGCGGGCCTCGGTCTCCGCGGCCGTGAACGCCTGTTTCGTGATGACGCCGCCCGGAAAGAAGCGCCGCGTATAGGAAACGCATCCCATGTAGAGGCTGGCGGCGCGCAGCGGTTCGTGGCTCTGTCCGATCACGAGTTCGGTACTGCCGCCTCCGATGTCCACGACGAGCCGGCGGCCGTTCTCCTCCGGGAGCAGGTGGCTGACCCCGAGATAGATGAGCCGGGCCTCCTCCGCGCCGGAGATGACCTCGACGCGGTGTCCGAGCGCCTTCGCCGCCCTGCCGAGGAGCGCCTTCCGGTTCTTCACCTGCCGGAAGGCGTTCGTGCCGACGGCGCGCGCCTGGCCGGGGGGGATGTCCCGGATGCGTTCCCCGATGCGGGCCAGCGCGGCCTCCGCCCGTCCCCAGGTCGCGGCTTCGATGCCCTTGTCCCGGATCCCGGCGGCGAGGCGCACCGCCTCCTTCACCCGGTCCACCACCTCGGTGTTCTCGCCGTGGACCCGGGCCACGGTCAGGTGGAAGCTGCGGGAACCCAGGTCCACCGCGGCGAACAGGCCCATCGGGAGGTTTCGCCGGGCGGTCATGCCCGGAGACGGCGGCGGTTCCGGTCCTGATCGTCCGGACGGACCGCGGGGCTGGCCCTGTTCATGGATTCAAGGTCCTTTCCGGGCGGCCCGTTAGCATCCCCGCGGCGTGGCAACCTGGGTCGTCGGCGATGTGCAGGGGTGTTTTAGCACGTTCGAGGCGCTCCTGGACCGCCTCGAATTCCGGCCCGGACGGGACCGGTTGTGGTTCGTCGGGGACCTCGTCAACCGGGGACCCGATTCGCTCGGCATGCTGCGCTGGGCGTACCGGCACCGGGACTCGCTGGTGTGCGTGCTGGGAAACCACGACCTGCACCTGCTGGCGCAGCGCGAGGGCGTGATTCCGGCCCGCCGCCGCGACACGCTGGAACCACTGCTCGCCGCTCCGGACGCCGGCGAGTTGTGCGACTGGGTGGCCGGGCTCCCCTTTGTCCATCGCGAGAACGGATTCCTCCTCGTCCACGCCGGGGTTCCGCCCGGGTGGGATCTTCCGCAGATCGAGTCCGGGGGAAGGGCTGCCAGCCGGGCGCTGGCGCAGGACCGCGCCCGCTTTCTTCGGGCGCTCTATTCGCTGCGCGGGGATCGTCCCGGGGACGCTGGAGAACTTCCCGGGAACGGCAGCGAAGCGGTGCGGGCGGCTTCCGTCTTCACCCGGATCCGAATCGTCAACGCCGAAGGGCGGCCCGCGTTCGACTTCGACGGCGTTCCCGAGACCATCCCCCCGGGTCACCGTCCGTGGTTCGAAGGTCTATCGCTCCCGGAGGACCTGACCGTGCTCTTCGGCCACTGGGCGGCCCTGGGACTCATGGTGTCCGACCGGGCGGTCTGCCTCGACTCGGGCTGCGTCTGGAACGGATCGCTGACGGCGCTCCGTCTCGAAGACGGCGTCCTCAGGATCCAGCCGGCGGCGGCCGGTGACGGTCAGCCGCCGTAACCGAATCGTCACATTTGCTGGCCGGACGCAGCCGCAGCGTCCGCTCGGGGTAGCGCAGGTCGGTTCGCCAGCGGAACCGGTCGAGCTCGTCTTCGAGTTCCAGATCGAGCCGCTTCTTCCCGATGTAGATGCTCGCCGGCGTGATGACGACCCCGGCGCGGAACCGTGCGGGGCCGCCGTCCTCGCTCTCGGTTCCTTCCACCCAGCCTTCCACGGTCAGCCGCTCCCATTCCGGGTTCGAACCGGGCCGGGAGTCGAAGAAGGTGAACTGGCTCACGAGCCGTCCCGGCGCCACGGCGCGAACGGCTCCCGCTTCCGTGCGAATCACGACGTCGCGGAGGCAGGACGCGACCTCGAACCGTACCGGGACGTAGATGCTCCTCGGCAGGACTTCCGGCTCGTCATTCGCCCATGCCGGCGAGGCGAGGGTGGTCCCGGAAAGCGCCAGGACCAGCGCGCCTCCCCCGAATCTCCGGGCCATCGTCTGCCACTGCATGTGAACAGAATATGACAACTAAATGACATTTGCCATCTTGATCGGGACCTGCAAGAGCCCTCGGCGCCCGGTGGCGGCGAGCCCGACTCAGCGCTTCTTCTTGACGGTGGTGGTGAAGGCGTTCTCGCCGTACTGGAGCCGGAGCGGCTCGCGGGTCTCGATGTTGTAGCGGTCGCCCGGCATCAGGAAGTAGAAGGTCCCGCCGTTCGGCAGTTCCCGCGTGTTGTCGTAGATCGCGACGTAGCCCTGGCCGATCACCTCGAAACCGTTTCCGCGGACCACGATGGCGGTGTCCTCGTCGATACCGATCCCGAGCAGCTCGGGCCGGGCCGCGATGATCTCCAGGAGATCGAAGTGGCGGTTCCGCACCAGCAGGTGCTGGTCGATCGCCGTTCCCCGGAAGAACGCGAAACCCTCCTCGTGGTCGCCCATCATGATCGTGTTGCCGCTCGTGTCCCCGCGCGCGAGGTATTCGCCCTGGATGGTCGCCCCGGCCGAGGACCCCCCGATCACGCCGCCCCGGGCGAGCAGCGCGTGCAGTTCGCGTTCGGTGCGGGTGTCGGCGTAGGCGTCCACCAGCCGCCACTGGCGTCCGCCGGGAAACCACACGCCGCGGGCCTTCGTGATCGGCGCGGCGAACGCCTCGCTCTCGGCCTCCTCCCGGTCCCAGGTGTGGAGCACCGTGATGTTCTTCACCCCGAGGTTGCGGAAGCGGCGGGCCCCCGCGTACCACGCGTCGTAGTCGTCCTCGCCGCCGGCGGTGGGAATGATCACGATGGGGGCTTCCGGTCCCCCCGCGAGGCTGATGAAGCGTTCGAGGATCGCGTCGTCGCGGAGCGCCCCGCCGACGATGACCAGCGAGCCCTTCTCGGGGCCCTGCTGGGCGAACCCCGCGGCGGGAAGCAGGAGAGCGAGGGCAAGGCCCAGCAGAATCGACTTCGAGATCGGGGAACGCATGCCGTGATCCTCCTTGCGGATCGGGTGGGCGGGCCATTATCCGGCCTCCGCGCGGTGACGGCGGAAGAGGCCGGGTTTCCTACACTCTCGGGATATGCGAAACGTGGTCGTGGGCACCGCCGGCCACATCGACCACGGGAAGAGTTCGCTGGTGCTGGCACTCACCGGCACCGACCCGGACCGGCTGAAGGAGGAAAAGGCCCGCGGCATCACCGTGGACCTCGGTTTCGCGCACCTCGAGCACGAGGACGTGCACTACGGCTTCGTGGACGTTCCCGGCCACGAGCGGTTCGTGCGCAACATGCTGGCCGGCGCCTCCGGGTTCGATGTGGTGCTGCTGGTCGTGGCCGCGGACGAGTCGGTGATGCCCCAGACGCGCGAACACATCGAGATCTGCCGCCTGCTCGGCGTGCGTTCCGCGGTCGTGGCGCTGACCCGGATCGACCTCGTGGAGGACCCGGAGTTCATCGAGATCGCCGCCCTCGAGGTGCGCGAACTGCTGTCCGGCTCGGCGATGTCGGAAGCGCCGCTCGTCCCGGTGTCCTCGAAGACCGGCGCGGGGCTCGACGAGCTTCGCGGCGCGCTCGCGGCGGCGGCCGGCGCCGCCGGGGCCCGCGACGCCTCGGGCCCCTTCCGGCTGCCGGTGGACCGGGCCTTCACCATGCGCGGTTTCGGCTCCGTGGTCACCGGGACGCTGGTTTCGGGCAGCGTGGCGGTGGGGAGCGAGGTGGAAGTCCTCCCCGAGGCAGAGCGCGCCCGGGTCCGGGGAGTCCAGGTCCACGGCGCCTCCGTCGAGTCGGCGCACGCCGGACAGCGGGCCGCCCTGAACCTGGCCGGCGGCGGCCGTCTCCGCGCCGATCGCGGATCCGTCGTCGCCTCGCCCGGGGAGCTCGGGGCGACCCGGATGCTCGATGCGCGGCTCGAAGTGCTCGGCTGGGCCTCCGGACCGGTCCAGGATGAGGACCGGGTCCACCTCCACGTCGGGACCGCGACCTCCCTCGCGCGGGTACGGCTCCTCGGGGGCGTCGGGGCGTTGGCCCCGGGAGACTCCGGACTCGTGCAGCTGCGTCTCGAGACGCCGCTGACCGCCGTCCGGGGGGACCGCTTCATCGTCCGGCGCTATTCGCCGGTGATCACCATCGGCGGCGGACGGATCCTCGACGCCCTGCCGCCGAAGCGTTCTCCCCGGAGCCCGGCGGCCCGCGACCGGGTGGCGGCGCTCGATCGGGTGACCGACGCCCGCGCCGCCGCCGCCTTCATCGAGGAGGCCGGCATCCGCGGCCTCGGCGAGCCGGTCCTGCGCCGCCGGCTGGGGATCCGGGTGCCGGAGGCCGAACGGGTGGTCGCGGAACTCGCCGGGCGCGGGGAAATCGAGGCGCTCGGCGAGGGTGGGCCTGCCGGCGGGGGCGGACGCGTCTTCCTGTCGGCCGGGAACGTTCGATCCCTCAGGGAGCGCATGCTCGCCCGGCTCTCCGCCTGGGAGTCGGACAACCGGCTTCGTCCGGGAATGCCGCTCGAGCAACTCCGGGAACAGACCGGCGTTCCCGCCGTCGTGGCCGACGGAGCGCTCCGGGGTCTCGCCGAAGCGGGCGTGGTCGAACTCACCCGGCACACGGTGGGGACGGCGGGCCGGCGGATCGAGCTGACCGACGAGGAGCGGCGCGCCTCCGACGGCTTCGCCCGCCTGTTGGCCGAGGGGGGATACACGCCTCCGACCCTCGGCGAGGCGGCGGAGCGGCTCAGGGCGTCCACGGAACTTGTGGATGACCTGCGGCGCCTGCTCCTGAGCGAGGGCCGGGTGGTGGACGTGAGCCCCGACCTCTATTTCGATGCCGGGCGGATCGCCGCGCTGCGGCGCGCGGTTGCCGAACGGGCCGCCGCCAACCCGCAGATCGACGTGGCGTGGTTCAAGGAGCGCTTCGGCCTCAGCCGCAAGCACGCGATCCCGCTGCTCGAATGGCTCGACCGGGAGCGGGTGACGGTACGGGTGGGGAACCTGCGAAAGATCCTATGATCGCGGCCATGCGCCGAAAGCCCCTGTTTCACCGACTGCCGGCCCTGCTCACTCCCGCTCTGCTTGCCGCGTGCGGGTCTCCTCCGGCGGACTCCCCGGCCGGCGATGCGCGGGTGGCCGTTGGACTCGCCGGTCAGATCGCGGAACTGGCCGAGAACGCTCTCCGGGACCATCCGGCCCCCGGGCTCTCGATCGGGGTGCAGAAGGGCGGCGAGGTCGTCTTCGCGGACGGTTTCGGCTATGCGGACCTCGAGAACGAAGTGCCCGCGACGGCCGACACGGTCTACCGCATCGGTTCGGTCACCAAGCAGTTCACGGCCGCCGCCGCCGTGCTGCTCGTCGAGGAGGGCAAGCTGGATCTGGCGGCCGACCTGCGCGAGTACCTGCCGGACTACGACACCCGGGGTTTCGAGGTGACGGTCGAGCGGCTGCTGAACCACACCTCGGGGATCAAGGGCTACACGGAGATGCCCGAGTTCTGGGAGCGGTCCCGTCTCGACCTCGGCCACGAGGCCATGCTGGAGCTGTTCTCGGAGCCGCCCTTCGAGTTCGAGCCCGGCGACCGCTACCAGTACAACAACTCCGGGTACTACCTGCTCGGGGTGCTCATCGAACGCCTCTCGGGGATGAGCTACACCGAGTTCCTGGAGGCGCGGCTCTTCGGGCCCCTCGGCCTGGAGCGGACCCACTACCTCAGGAACGGCCCCCTCGTTCCGGGCCGCGCCGAAGGGTATGAAGTCGGCGGCGACGGCGGTTTCGTGAACGACGAGCCGCTCAGCATGGAACTGCCCTACGCGGCCGGGTCGCTGGGCGCGAGCGTCCTGGACCTTCTCGCCTGGCAGCGGGCGCTGGCCGCGGGACAGGTGGTGAGTCCGGCCGGCTACGAGCGGATGACGGCCCGCGGGAGTCTCGTGAACGGCGATCCCGTCCACTATGGCTACGGACTGAGCCTCTCGGAGGAGCACGGTCTCGCCAGGGTTTCCCACGGAGGCGGAATCAACGGCTTCCGCGCCCAGCTCGCGCACTACCCCGAAGCGGACCTCGGGATTGCGGTCCTCATCAACTCCGGTTCCGGACGGCCCGGGCTGCTCGCGAACCGGATCGCCCGCGCGGCGCTCGGGATGGACCAGCCCGCGGTGAACGAGATCGAAGTCTCCGAGGCGGAACTCCGGCGGTGCGCCGGCGCCTACGATCCGGGCCGGTCGCCGGTGACCCTCCGTTTCGAGGACGGGTCGCTGTTCGGTTTCGGCGAGCGGCTGGTCCCGGTGGGGGACGGCGTCTTCCATCCGGAGGACGACCCCTTCACCCGGATCGTCTGCGAGTCCGGGCCGGACGACGCCGCGCCCGCGCTGACCCTCACGTCCGGTGGAGTAACCACCCGCTATCCCAGGGTTTCCGACTGAGCGCGGCGGAGCGGTTCGCCCGGCTTAGACTCCCCGGCCCATGCCGAGCGTAGAAGTCCAGGCGACGGTCGCGGCGCCTCCCGAACGGGTCTTCGAGGCCGCGACCGATCTGGCGAGCCTGCCGGAGACGATGTCCGGCATCGACTCGGTGGAAGCCCTGAGCGATGGCCCCTTCGGAGCCGGGACCCGCTGGCGCGAGACCCGCACGCTCTACGGCAGGCAGGCCACCGAGGAGATGTGGGTCACCGGCTTCGATCCGCCCCGGTCGTACGTGGTCGAAGCCGAGTCCCACGGGGCGCACTACCGGACCGAGATCACCTTCGCGCCCGAGGGCGACGGGACCCGCGTCACGTTCGTGTTCGGCGCGCGTCCGGTGAGCTTCGTGGCGAGGCTCTTCTCGATTTTCAGCGGGATGATGATGAAAGGCGTGAAGAAGGCGCTTGCGCAGGACCTTGAAGATCTGAAACGAGTGGCGGAGTCGGCCGGCTGATCCGGTTGCCGAGGCCCGCCCCGATGGCAGCGCACCCGCTCCCGTGACCTCCGCCCGCTCGGACGCGTCGTCCCGGGGGGCCGCCGGAGGCTGGCCCCGCGGCCTGCCGCTCGAGACCGAGCGGCTCGTCCTCCGTCCGTTCCGGGAATCGGACTTCGCCGACGTCCACGAGTACGCGAGCGATCCCGAAGTGACCCGGCACCTTCGCTGGGGACCGAACGAACCGGCGGAGACCCGCTCCTTCCTCCGGCTGGTGATCGCCCAGACGCGCGCCCCCGGCACCTCGCTCTACGACCTGGCCGTCGTCGAGCGAGCGAGTTCCCGGGTGCGCGGAGGTCTCAGCCTGCTCGAGCGGGCGCCCGGCCTGGTGGAGATCGGCTACTGCTTCGCCCGGCCGGTGTGGGGGCTCGGCTACGCCACCGAGGCGGTCGGGAGCGCGGTGCGGTTCGCAGAGGTCCGCTTCGCGGGCGCCGACCTGTTCGCCCTGGTGGCGTCCGGGAACCCCGCCTCCGAGCGGGTGCTCCTCCGCGCCGGGTTCACGCCGGCCCTGGACGTGTCCCCCTACGCCGCGTGGATGACGGGGGTGTGTTCCACCGCCCGGGTCTTCCGCCAGCGCTGCCGGCCTCCGGCTTGACATATCCAGCCGTTGTCCGCCGGCCCGCCGTTGTCGGAACCCTGCGCCGAAAGGCCCCCCGCTACCCATCGCGGGTCCCCGCGCGCCGCCGGCGCGTCCCGCCCGACACGGCCGCCAACCGGCTCTTCGAGCACGGCGCGCGGTCCCTGTCCAGCGCCGAACTGCTCGGCCTCGTGCTCGGGCCGGGTGGGGACGGGCTCGCCCGCCGCCTCCTCGACGACCTGGGCGGCGTGGCGCCGCTCAGCCAGGCGCCGCTGGGCCATTTGGCGAACCGGTCCGGGCTTTCCCGGGCGCGGCTCGTCCGGTTGGCCGCCGCCCTCGAGCTGGGCCGCCGCGCCGGCTATCCCGCCGACGAGCACGTCCCCTGCTTTCAAGGTCCGGCCGAGGTGGCGCGCTACCTCATCGCCCGCTTCGGGAACCGCGAAGTCGAGGAGTTCGGCATTCTGATGCTCGACAGCCGCGGCTGCCTGCGCCGGGCCGAGATCGTCTCGCGGGGCTCGCTGACCGGCGCTCCGGTCCATCCCCGCGACCTGTTCCGGCTCGCGGCGGCCTACCAGGCGGTCTCGCTGATCCTCTTCCACAATCACCCGTCGGGAGACCCCGAGCCTTCGGAGGCGGACCGGCAACTCACCCGGCGCCTTCAGGAAGCGGGAGCGATCATGGGGATCCCGGTGGTCGATCACGTGGTGATCGGCGACGGCAAGTGGCACAGCTTCAGCGAAGCCGGCGAACTGTGACCCGCGGCCTGGCGGCCGGCGGAGAAGGTCGCGCGAGCACCGGGAACGGCGAGGAGCGCAAGGAGCGCCGGTCTTCAGACCGGCATCGCCCGCGCAGCGGGCGAAACTCCTGGGCTTCCTTTCGCCGCATGGCGCCCCCGTCAAAGGGAATGGCGCGACGACAACGGCGCGCGCGTACTCCGCTTTCGCCGTCTTTGTTTCGGGTCCCCGCAATGTGGCGCGATAGCGCCGGGAGTTTCGCGGCCTGCGGCCGCGATGCCGGTCTGAAGACCGGCGCTCCTGGTCTGAAGACCGGCGCTCCTGGCGCCTCGGCATTTCATGTCCGGCGGGGTGCGTAGGAGGACGCGATCATGGGCGTATCTCCTGGTGGGGGCCCGGCTGACAAGGCGCGTGAGGGAGGAGCAGCGGCGCTCTTTCGACCGAAGCGCAACGATGAGGGCCGCGTTGCGGCCCGGTTCCGCCGGGATGGATCGCCGGCCGCTAGTCCTCGCAGTCCGCGCACACGCCGTAGAGCTGGTGGCGGTGCCACACCAGCCGGTAGCCGTGCTCCGCCGCGATCTCCTCCTGCCGCCGCTCCACCTCCGTGGAGAGGAACTCGTCGATCCGCCCGCAGCGGACGCAGATGAGGTGGTCGTGGTGACCGCGGGACAGGGCCGGCTCGAACCGGGTCAGCCCGTCCTTCAGGTCGATCGAGGAGGCGATGTGCGCCTCGCAGAAGAGCCGGAGGGCGCGATACACGGTGGTGCGTCCGATCGAGGCGTCCGCTTCCCGCACGTCGCCGTGCAGATCGTCGGCCGAGACGTGTCCGCCCATGCCCAGGAAACGGTCCAGGATGAGTTCCCGCTGCCGGGACTTCTTGAGTCCACGTTCCCGCGTGAACTCCTCGAGGCGGCGGAACGCCTCTTCGCGCATCGAAGCCGGGTCTGCTGGCGAGGGAACGAAAGTGCTCATGGGTGGACTTCGCCGTTGCCGCACCGCCCCGCCGGTCCGGTCCGGGCGCGTCTGCACTGCCAAGGGTAACCCCTCCGAACCCCGGATGTCCGCTGCCTCGCCAGCCGGGCGCCGACGCCCCGCCGCAACGGCGGAAATCAGCGCGCTTCTAGAATCCGCCGCTGTCTTGCGCGTCCTGTATCTCGACCTGTCCGCCGGTGTCTCCGGGGACATGCTGCTCGGAGCGCTCGTGGACGTGGGAGTCCCGCCCGAGGTCCTTTCCGGGACGGTCGCCGCGCTGCGCTCTCCCGTCTCGGTCTCGTTCGAGGAGGACTCGCGCGGCGGACTCCGCGGGATCAAGGCCCACGTCGAGGCGCCGGACGACCGTGGCCACCGCTACCTCCGCGATTTCCTCGCGGTACTGGACCGGAGCGGGCTCGGCGGCGAGGTTCGGGAACGGGCGGCGCTGCTCCTGCGCCGGATTTTCGAGGCGGAGGGCCAGATCCACGGCATGACCGCCGAGTCCGTGCACCTGCACGAACTGGGCTCCCTCGACACGCTCGTGGACATCGTGGGCGCGGTCGCCGGGGTCGCCCACCTCGCTCCGGACCGGGTCGTGGCGTCGCCCGTCAATCTCGGCAGCGGCTCGGTCGAGGCCGAGCACGGCACCCTGGAGATTCCCGCGCCGGCCACGGGCCTGCTGCTGCGCGGGGTTCCCACCTTCTCCGACGGGTCCGGGTTCGAGCGCACCACCCCGACGGGAGCGGTCCTGACCGGACTTGCCGACTCCTTCGGCGGGTGGCCCGCGATGACGCCGGAACGCATCGGGTACGGCCTGGGCTCCGCGGATCCCCGGGAGGGACGTCCGAACGCGCTGCGGGCGGTGCTCGGGACCGCTCCCGACCGCCTCGGCAGGATGGTGAGCGTCATCGAGGCCACGCTCGACGACCTGCCGCCCGAAATCGCGCCGCACCTGCTCGAGCGCCTGCTGGCGGCGGGCGCGCGGGACGCCTTCTTCACCCCGGTGCAGATGAAGAAGGGCCGGCCCGGACTCGTGCTCACGGCGCTCGTGGATCCTCCCCGCCGGGAAGCGGTCGTATCGGCGCTGTTCGCGGAGAGCACGACGCTCGGCGTCCGGATCACCGAGGCCGAGCGCGAAACGCTGGAGCGCCGGGTGGTCCCGGTCGAGACCCCCTGGGGAACGGTGGGGCTCAAGCTGGGAATGCGCGGCGGGAAGCTCGTGAACCGCGCTCCGGAGTTCGAGGACTGCCGCCGCATCGCGGAGGAGTCCGGCGTCCCCCTGAAGGAGGTCTACCGCCACGCGCTGGTCGCGCCGCTTCCCGCATCCGCCGGGAGCGACTCCCGATGACCGACTCGCACGCCCACCTCGACCAGCCGGCCTTTGGTCCCGACCGGCGGGCGGTGCTGGCGCGGGCCGCGCGCGCGGGTGTCTCCACGGTCGTTTCCATCGGCATGCTCGATGGCGAAGGCTCGTGGGAGAACACCTTCTCGCTGGTGGACGCGCTCCATCCGGACGGGGCGGATCACTCCGAGGAGGACGCGCCGCAGCTCTTCACGACGCTCGGCTGTCATCCCCACGACGCCCGGCTCTTCGGGGAACTGGGGGGAGAGGAGCGCCTCGCCGAACTGGCGCGGCGCCCGCGCCTGCTCGCCATCGGCGAGGTGGGGCTCGACTACCACTACGACCTGAGCCCGCGTCCCGAGCAGCGGGACGTGTTCCGGCGCCAGATCCGGATGGCCCGGGAGCTGGGACTCCCGGTCGTCGTGCACCACCGCGACGCCGAGGACGACTTCCTCCGCATCGCGGACGAGGAAGACCTCGCCGGCTGCGGGGCCATCCTCCACTGCTTTACCGCGAGCGAACGGCTGGCCCGGGCGGGCTGGGAACGGGGTTTCCTGATCTCGTTCTCCGGGATTCTCACGTTCAAGAACGCGGAAGACCTGCGTCGCACCGCCGCGCTCGTGCCCCTCGACCACCTGCTGGTGGAAACCGACAGTCCCTATCTGGCGCCGGTGCCGCACCGGGGAAAACGGGCCGAACCCGCCATGGTGGTCGAGACCGCCCGCTGCCTCGCCGCCGCGCGGTCGGCGCCCCTCGAGGAAATCGAGGCGGCGACCGACGCCAACTTCCGTCGTTTTTTCTTCGGGTCGGAAGCGCACCCGGCGCGCGGATCGGCCACGAATCCGAACCTCTCCGCGTGAGATAATCGAGGGCCAATTCGGTAAATGTTGTCCGTTTCGAGCCCCGGGAGCCTGCTCTCCGAGTTGGAGGCCGAACTGGCTCCGGACCTGGCCGAGGTCGAGCGCATCCTGGCCGCGCGGGTGGAGAGCGACCTCGAACTGGTGAAGCTGACGAGCCAGTACCTCTACCGGAGCGGCGGCAAACGCATCCGTCCGATGCTGCTGCTCATCGCGGCGCGCGCCGCCGGCGGCGTCGAGGGCCGGCCCTCCGCCAGCGCCCCTTCCTACGGGGCGATGGTCGAGATCATGCACACGGCGACGCTGGTCCACGACGACATCGTCGACGAGGCCGACACGCGGCGGGGCCAGGCCTCGCTGAACAGCCTGCTGGGCAACGACCTCACCGTCCTGATCGGCGATTTCCTCTACATCCAGTCGATGGCGCTGGCCGTGGAGCAGCAGAACCCCCAGATCGTGGCCACGATGTGCGATCTGACCATGCGCATGATCGAGGGCATGCTCCTTGAAAAGGCGCGCGGCGGGACCATCGGCCTGACCCGCGAGGAACACCTGCGGATCCTGCGTCTCAAGACCGCGTACCTCTTCTACGGCTGCGGGAAGATGGGCGCGATGATGGTCGGCGCGCCGCCCGAGGTGGAGCGGGCGCTGGGCGACGCCTGCATGAACCTGGGGATGGCGTTCCAGGTGGCGGACGACCTCTTCGACTTCACCGCGAGCGCCGCCATGGTGGGCAAGCCGGTGCTCAGCGACCTCAAGGAAGGGCACCTGACGTTGCCGATCCTGCATGCCCTCGAGCGCGAACCCGAGGCCGTCCCGCTCGTCGAGAAAGTGCTCGACAGCGGGGAACTCACGCCCGGGCAGCAGGAAGAGATCCTCGCGCTGGTCGAGCGCCGGGGAGGTCTCGACGAGGCGCGCCGGGTGGCGGAGGGCTTTGCCGCCGCCTCGAGGGAGGCCCTGGCGGCGGTGCCGCCCTCTTCCTGGCGGGACGGGCTGGAAGCGCTCGCCGAGTTCGTGATCTGGCGCGACCGTTGAGCGCAGCGTCGGACCTCCCCTTTCCACCGTATCGGCACCGCCCGGGACGGACGCCCCATCCGGAGCGGGACCCCGCCGGACACCGCTTCTTCGAGGCGCTTCCGCCGGGCCTCCTTCCCGCGGAGCCGGTCCCAATGACGGCCCTCCCCGAGGCCCGGCTGTTCCGGTACGGCGAAGAACTGTTCCGCGCCGCCTACTGGTGGGAGGCCCACGCCGTTTGGGAGGAACTGTGGCGGGCGGCGCCCCGTGGGGAAGAGGGTGAGACGTCCGAGCGGGAGGCGCTGCGGGCCTTCATTCAGCTCGCCGCCGCCGCGCTGCGGAAGGAACTCGGGGGGCTTCGGGGAAGCCGGAAGCTGCTGGACGCCGCGCTTTCGGGCATGGAGCGGGCGGGCCGCGGGGGCAAGGCCGCAGCCCTTGCGGAGCGCTTCGAGGGGCTCCGGGCCCAGGCCGGGCTGGACGGCTAACATCAGCCGCATGCCACTCCCCGCCTCCGGCGACGAGGACATCGCGGTGCTCGTCGTCGACGACGAGGCGGTCATCCGGCGGTCGCTCCGCCGCCGGCTTCGCTACGAGGGCTGGACGGTCTTCGAAGCGGCTTCGGGTCCGGACGCGCTCGCGGCGCTGGACCGGAATCCCTGCGACCTGGTCGTTCTGGACATCAAGATGCCCGGCATGGACGGGATGGAGGTCCTCCGGCGCATCCGCGCCGACAAGCCCTCGGTGGCGGTCGTGATGCACACCGGCCACGGGGACATCGAGACCGCGGTGCGGGCCATCCAGGAAGGGGCGGCGCACTTTCTGGAGAAGGGCGGGGGAGGGGACATCGGCGCCTGCCTCCGCATGGCGATCGACAAGACGCGGACGCTGGAACGCAAGCGGCTCGAGAACGAGAACCGCCGCCTGGCCGCCGAGGTGGAGATGCACCGCAGCCGCGAGGAAGGCGGGCGGCAACTGGTGGGTGCATCACCGGCCCTCGCCGTGGTCCGGGAGCGCATCGAACGCGTCGCGCCGAGCGACGTGCGCGTGCTCATCACCGGCGAGTCCGGGACCGGCAAGGAGGTGGCCGCCCGGTTGATCCACCAGTCCAGCCGCCGGGCGTCCGGACCGTTCATCGAAGTCAACTGCGCGGCGATCCCCGAGGAACTCATCGAGAGCGAGCTCTTCGGCGCCGAACGCGGCTCCTACACGGGGGCGCACCGCCAGATGGTCGGCAAGTTCGAGCAGGCCGACGGGGGCACGCTCTTCCTCGACGAGGTCGGGGACATGAGCGCCCGAACGCAGGCCAAGGTGCTGCGCGCCCTCGAGGAGAACCGCATTACCCGGGTCGGCGGCTCCAGGTCGGTCGAAGTGGACGTCCGGGTGCTCTCGGCAACGAACCAGGACCTGGAGAAGGAGGGCTTCCGCAGCGACCTTCTCCACCGGTTGAACGTGATCCCGATCGAAATGCCGCCCCTGCGGGACCGGTCCGGGGACGTCCCGCTGCTGGTGGCGCACTTCGTGAAGCAGCTCGACGTGGGGAGACCGGCCCGCACGTTTACGGAGGCGGCGCTCGCCCTCCTCGCCCGGCAACCGTTCCCGGGGAACGTGCGCGAGCTGCGCAATCTGATCGAGCGCATCCTGATCCTGAGTCCGGGGGAGGAGATCGGCGAAGCGGACGTGCGGGAGCACCTGTAGCTGGCAGCCAGCAAACCCGCGCGCCGGCCGCCGTGGGAATCGGGTTCCCCGGGCCGGTAGAATTCGCCGCGGTTCGAGTCGTTCAGACGGTCGCCGGCTCCTCCGGGAGCGGGAGGAAAGTCCGAACTCCAGAAGGCAGTGCGCTGGGTAACGCCCAGTCCGGGTGACCGGAAGGAAAGTGCCACAGAAAACAGACCGCCTCTCCCTTCGGGGAGCGGTAAGGGTGAAAAGGTGCGGTAAGAGCGCACCGCCTGGGCAGTGATGTCCAGGGCACGGTAAACCCCGCATGGAGCAAGACCAAATAGGGAAGCGCCCGAGGGCCGCCTGTCCGAGCTTCCGGGTAGGTCGCTCGACCCGTCGGGCAACCGGCGGGCTAGATGCATGACCGTCACCCCGCCGCGGGCGACCGCGCCGGGGAACAGAATTCGGCTTACGAGCGGCTCGGACCCCAGGAGCGCCGCCAGGAGCGCCGGTGTTCACACTGGCATCGCCCGCGCAGCGGGCGAAACTCCCTTCGCTATTCCGCCGCAGGGCGCAGCACACCAGGAGGATGGCGCAGCGCCATCCCCGCTCCGGTCCAGGCCGTGGGCGCGCTTCATGGGGGGAGTTTCGCGGCCTGCGGCCGCGATGCCGCTCTGAAGAGCGGCGCTCCTGACCGGCGGCGGAACTCTCAGGAGCGCCGGTGTTCACACCGGCATCGTCCGCGCAGCGGGCGAAACTCCCTTCGCTATTCCGCCGCAGGGCGCAGCGCATCAGGCGGATGGCGCAGCGCCATTCCCGTTCAGGTCCGGTGCGAGGGCGCGCTTGCTGGGGGGAGTTTCGCGGCCTGCGGCCGCGATGCCGCTCTGAAGAGCGGCGCTCCTGACGCGCGCGGCGCTCCTGATGCGCACGGCGCTCCTGACTCGCGCGGCGCACCTGACCGGCGCGGCGCTCCTCCGTGATCCTCATCACCGGCGGCGCCGGCTTCATCGGTTCCGCGCTGGCGTTGCGGTGCGCGGCGGCCGGACAGCGGGTCCGGGTCCTCGATGACTTCTCGACCGGCCGCCGCGACCGCGTCTCGGGGAACCCGCTGATCGAGGTCTCGGAAGGGGACATCCGGGACCCGGCCGCCGTTCGCGGCGCGCTCGCCGGCGTCGGCCGGGTCGCGCACCTGGCGGCGCTGGCCTCGGTCCCCCGCGCCGAGCTGGATCCGGGAACCGCCGCCCGGGTGAACGTGGAAGGCACCCTCGTGGTGCTCGACGAGTCCCGGCGGGCGGGGGTCTCGGCGCTGGCGTACGCGTCGTCCTGCTCCGTCTATGGCGATGCGGGTGAACGCCCGATCGCGGAATCGACCCCCCTGAAGCCTCTTTCGGTGTACGCCGTCACCAAGCTGGCGGGGGAACGACACGTGCTGCTGCATCACCGCACCGGGGGGCCACCGGCCATCGCGCTGCGCTTTTTCAACGTGTACGGGCCGGGCCAGCCGGCCGATTCGCCCTACTCCGGCGTCCTGGCGCGCTTTTGCGCCCAGGCGCTCGCCGGTGAGCGGCCCGAAATCCACGGTGACGGTGGGCAGACCCGGGATTTCGTCTTCGTGGCCGACGTCGTGGACGCTCTGGTTCTCGCCCTGGAAAAAGCCTCCGGGGGGGCCGGGGGACACGCCTTCAACATCGGAACCGGGCGCTCGGCGTCGGTGCGCGAGATCTGGCGCCTGGTCGCGGACGCCGCGGGAGCGGAACGGACTCCGACCTTCGGACCGGTTCGGGCCGGCGACATGCGGCATGCCTCGGCGGACACCCGCGAAGCGGCGGGACGCCTGGGTTTCCGGGCCCGCGTACCCCTGCGGGAAGGGATTTCGAGGTTGCTGCGCTCGGCCGCCGGGAACCTGGCGGACACTTCCGCCGTTGGGCACAGCTAGTGTGGTGTCCCGGAAATCGCGCGGCATTCGACCGGCGATGCATCCCGGCTGAACCGCTGCGCTCGTCGTTGCGAATCCGTCGGAATACGCTCGGTATTCCTCCCGATTCACGCCTTGTCAGCCGGGCGCCTCGCCGGTCTCGGTGACTCACGCCATTCCCGGGACACCGCACTAGAGCCGGCTGTGTCATACTCAACAATTTCCGGCGTGCGCCCAGCCACTCATTTCGCCTCGGCGACCGCGGTGACCGGCGGTCTCCTCGCGGCAGTCGTCCTGTTCGGGGTGGGCGTCCTGAAGTCCTGGTACGGCCCGCTGCCGGAGGCGCCCGGGATGCCGGCGGCCGCGGCCGGCGCGGTCCCCGATGGGCCGAAGGTGGGACTCTTCTCCGTTCCCGACCGGTTCGCTCGCGGGGATTCGCTGTCCGACGTGCTGGTGCGCAACGGGCTTTCCCACCGGGAAGTGGGCTCGGTGAGCGCGGCCCTGAGGGACGTCGCGGACGTCCGGCGGCTCAAGGTCGGACAGACGCTCTGGCTGCACCGGGACGAGCGGGGGGACGTCGCCCGGATCGAGCTGCCGCTCGACGATTTCCGCGAGGTGGCGGTTTTCCGGGCGGGGCCGGCCTGGGACGCGCACGAGTTCAGCACGGAGCCGCTCGATCGCCGGGAGGTGGTTCAGGGGGAGGTGGACAGCAGCCTCTACCAGAGCCTGGTCCGCGCGGGCGAGCGGGGCGATCTGGCGGTCCTGATCGCCAGGGCCCTCGAGTACGACATCGACTTCCACCGCGACACGCGGGTCGGCGACAGTTACTCGGTCGTCGTGGACAAGCTCTACGACGATGCGGGGGATTGGAAGGACTACGGCGAGCTTCACGCCGTCCGCTACCTCAATGCCGGCCGCCCCATCTACGCCTTCCGCTACGAGCTGCCAACCGGTGAATCCGGCTACTACGACTACGACGGGAACTCCATCCAGCGCGCCTTCCTGATGAGTCCGGTGGCCTACACGCGGATCTCGGGGGTCTTCACCAGCCGGAGGCTCCACCCGATTCACCGGGTGTACCGGCCGCACTACGGGGTGGACTACGTGGCGCCCCTGGGGACGCCGGTCATGTCGACCGCGGACGGGGTGGTGACGGACGCCGGCCGGCGCGGCCCGAACGGCATCATGGTCACCCTTCGCCACGCGGGCGGCTACATGACGAAGTACCTCCATCTCTCGCGCTTCCCCCCCGAGATTCGTCCCGGCCGCCGGGTAAGCCAGCGGGACGTCATCGGCTACGTGGGTTCCACGGGGGTCTCGACCGGCCCGCACCTCGACTATCGCCTCTACCGCCACGGGCGGCCCCTGAATCCGCGCACCCACATCCTGCCGCCGGGTCCTCCCATCCCGGCGGAACATCTGGTTCTGTTCCGGGCGTGGCGGGATGAACTCGTGGGCTCCTTCGAACGGCCCGTCCGACGGCCTCCGGCACGCACCCCGGTGACGAGGACCGTCGTCGGCGCGACCGAGGGTTCCTGACCCGTTCGGCGGGCCTGGCGCTCCGGTTCGTCTTCCCCGGGCCCGGGGCGCAATGCGATCCTGACGAGCGCCAACTCTCGCTGACGCTCTTCGTCAACCTGACTTGACGCCGGGGCCCGCCGGCCGGATCCCGGAACACGGAGTCCGGCGGCGGGGCACCGGCCGCGGTGCTTTGAAGCGACGGCTAACTCACTGATTCAAGGGCCGCAACAGCGCGGAAGGGGGATTCCTCGGGCGCCGGCGGACAGCCCGGCGGGAGAGCGTGCGGCATTGGTCCGTCCGTTGCGAAGCGTGTGCTCTCGGCGGTTCGCGGCAACGCGTGCCTGCCGGGACATTCACCGACATCACGGATGTCCCCCTGCAACCCAAGCAGAACCACTCAAGGAGAACCACATGATCCAGTTCCGCGTTCCTTTCCTGGCCCTCGTCGCCGTCGTCGCCACCGCGATGGTCGGGGTCTCCGCCATGCAGCCGGACGAGCCCATCAACATCAACACCGCCACCGCGGAGGAACTCACCGCGCTGCCGCGGATCGGAGACGTGACGGCCGCGCGCATCGTGAAGTGGCGCGAAGAGAACGGACCGTTCGCCAGTACCGAGGAACTCATGAACGTCCAGGGGATCGGCGAGCGCGTTTACGAACGAATCCGGCCCCACGTGACGGTCGGGGACGCGGACCGGCGCAGCCGCCCGGGTGCGTCGCCCGAAGATGGCCTCCCCCGCACGGCCTGACCGGATCTCTCGCGGTCCCGGCCCCGTGGCGGAGCGGCCGCCGCCGGCGGGCTTCAGCCTCGTCGAACTGCTGGTCGCGCTGGGACTGCTCCTGGTGATGGCAGGCGCGGCGATTCCGCCGCTCGCCGGGCATCTGCGGGTCGAGCGCGTCCGCGGGGCGGCCCTCGCCATGCGCTCGCTCCTCCAGAAGGCGCGGGCGGAGGCGGCCACCCGCGCCGCGAGCGTCGCGGTCGTCTTCGATCCGCCGCTCGGCGGGTACGGCATCGAAGTTCCCGGGGCGGCCGACTCACCGGTTGTGGCCCTGGTGCTCGATGCCAACCACAACGGCGTCCGGCGGGCCGAGATCGCTTCGGGCGGCGAGCGCCTCCTCGAAAACCCCTGGAGGTTTGACGCGCGCTTCCCCGGCGTCGCCTGGGGAGCACCCGCCGGGGCGGCCGGTCCGGCTGCGATCCCGGGCCACCAGGTCGGCGTCGCCGGGATGATCTCGTTCTCACCCCTCGGGGGGTCCGGCTCCGGACGCATCACCGTGAGCGGCGAGGGCCACGTCTTCGCGATCGTGATTCACGGGAGCAGTGCCCGCATCCGGGTCGAGCGCCATGCCGGCGGCCGCTGGATTCCGGTGTGACGGTTCCTTCCGCTTCTGTTCGCTAGGTGGTCCGTTCTGCTCGCCCGACACTGTTAGCATGAAGTGAAGTCGTCGGCGCCATGGCCATTCTCCTTTCACGGACGCTCGCCGCGTTTCGCGAGGCCGGAGTACGCGAGGAAATGGCTGAGGCCGCCGCGCGGGAGCCTTACGACCTCTTTCGCAACCTTGGGGACCGGTTCACCCGCCTGGAAACCAGAGTTACCCGTGTCGAGGTCAAACTGAACGTGTTGCTGACGATCAACGTGGCGATCCTGTTGTTGCTCTTGCAGGACGCCCTGTCTGGCCAGTAGGCGAACCCTCGCTGGGCCGCCGGGGCGAGTGGCGGCGACCGACTGTCGGCGGGAACCGGCCCGATCAGCCGTCCACGCGTGTCAGCGCCCGGTCCGCCACCTCCAGCCGCGGCCAGGCGGCCAGGCGACGGAACACGTCCTCGTCCACCGAGACGAGCGCCGGGGAGCGGCCGTACATCTCCTGTCCGACCACGCACGCGAGGGCGAGGAAGGCGTCCACGCCCCGGGTGATCAGCGCTGCGGGGGCGGTCTTCCGCCGGATGGCCTCCAGGAGAACCGCCGTGGTGGTGGACGATCCGCGGGTGGCCGGGAGGACGAGCGCCTTGCCCGCCGCGGTTTCGCCCGCGAGCGGGTGGTGCGTGTCGGTGATCCGGCCCGAAGCGGCGTCGTACCCGCCCCAGAAGCTCAGCGGCTGCGTCGCGTAGAGAACGGCGCCCGCGGCGGTTCCGGCGACGACCACCTGCCCGTGGAGCCGGTCCATGCCGTCAGTCCCAGGGACCCGGTTCGCGGACCACGCGCCCCCGGCGGGCCGACTCCACGCACTCGGCGAGGCTGCCGAAGGCGACCGCCGACCCCAGGAGGCCCGGTGAGTACCACGCGTACTTGGCGGAGTTCGTCATGAGCCGGCGGGTGGTCCCCGGGGTCATCGGGGTCGCCAGCACGCAGGTGTCCACCATCAGCCGGCCCCCGAAGGCGTGGAGCGGCTCGAGCAGTCCGGCGCGCTCCGCCAGGTCCCGGACCGCGCGGCTCGTGGTCACCACCAGTGCGCAACCGCCCTCCTCGGGGACCGCCCGTTCCGGACCCCGTTTGCGGAGCAGAGCGGCGAGCTTCCCGAACTCGGCGAACGAGAAGTGGGGGCTCCCCAGCACCACCATGTCGAGGGCGCCCCCGTCGTGGGTCGTCAGCTCCCGCCGCGCCGCCCGCAGCTCCGCGAGGCCGACGTCGAGGATCGCGACGGGTTCCCGGCCGCCCAGCGCGTCCGCGAGGGTGGGCGCCTCCGGGGTCACTCCGGGGATGTGGAAGAGCGCGACCGCGCCGGACGAGGCCGCCGCCGCCCCGAGCGCCTTGAGCTGGTCCTCCTCCGGAAGGACCGGGAGCCCGGCGATCGCCACCGGGTCGTCCTCGGCGAAGGGACCCAGCAGGTGGCCGAGCACCGGATAGAAGTCGTCGGCCGCCGCCAGGTCCTCGGGAATCTCCCGGAGGCGCAGGACGCGGGTGGCCAGGCGGTTCTCGTCGAGGTGGAGGCCCACCGCGGGCGCCCGGCCGGTGATCGCGCAGCAGATGTCCAGGAGGTCGGGATAGCGCTCGGTGCGTGCCCCGATGACCGAGTTCGCGAAGGCGACCGCGTTCGACTCGCCCCAGGCGATCTGCTGCCCGAACCGGGGCGTCTGCCGGCCCTGGTAGGGGGCGCAGGTCCAGGTCGGAATCGTCCCCATCGAGTCGTAGGCCCGCATCTGGCGGGCGGACTTCTCCGCCCACTCCGCGGGAACGGACCATTCCTGCCAGTGGAACTCGTCCAGTCCGCTGACGTTGAGCGTCGAGGGAACCCGCACCCGTGCGCCGAGGCCGGCGAGGCGCTCGGCGAACTCGAGGCCGGCGTCCCCGACGTAGATCGTGCTGTCGATGTGCGCGGCCTCGATGTCCAGCATCGCGCCGGCGCCGCGGACCTCGGCCATGCGCGCCAGGATGCGCATCGCCAGTTGCGGCGCTTCGCCCTCCTCGCCGGCGAGCAGCGCCCGGTCGAACGGGCTGAGCCGGACGGCGCCCGACTCCCCGGTTCCCATCATGGACTGGGGTCCGCCGGGTTCTCCGTCAATCGCGCTTGGAGGCGGCGCTCGCGCGCTTCCAGACGAACCGGTTGATCGCCAGACAGAGCAGGATCAGCAGGCCGACCTGGAAGACCACCGTGCCGGCGGTGAACTCGCCGAAGGGGTCCCAGCCGCCCTCGACCGATGCCGCCTGCCACATCCACCAGGCCACCAGCGCCACGAACTCGACGGGGATGAGCCAGGTGATCAGCCGTTCGAACCAGGGCCCGACGCGCCACTCCTCCTCCGGCCCCATCAGGTGCTCCTCGCGGAACGCGCGCGCCCCCCGCCGGATCACGGTGATCGCGACGAAGAGTCCGGAGACCATCAGCGCCACTCCCCAGGCCCAGTCCTGGTTGCGGAAGAAGCCGAGCGCGAAAGCCGAGGGCAGCCCCATCACGAACGCGACCGCCGCCACCATGGGGACGGAGCGGCGCCGCTCGACGCCGAGGTCCATGATCATCCGGTTCACGAGTTCGAGCTGGGTGATGAGCGAGGAGATGGCGGCGCAGCAGAGGGTGAGGAAGAAGAGCGGCAGGAGAATGCTCCCGCCCGGCATGTCGCCGAAGAGCTGCGGGAGCCAGATGAACGTCAGTCCCTCGTTGCTCGATCCGAGCGCCGCTTCGGTGGCCGCCGTGGACGTGCTGAGCGCGAAGACGGTGCAGATCACCGCGATCCCGGCGAGCAGCGACGCGAAGTTGTTCGCGAGCACCGCGGTGATGCCGGTCTTGACGAATCCCTGGCCCTCGGCCACGTAGGCCCCGAGGACGGTGATGAGACCCCAGCCGGCGCCGGTGCTCCAGGCGGTCTGGGTCAGCGCCGCCAGCCAGATCCGGTAGTCGCCGAGGTTGCCCACGTCGGGCACGAACAGGAACCGGAGCCCCTCGGCGGCGCCCGGGAGCATCACCGCGCGGACCGCGGCGACCGCCAGGAGGATGAAGAGCGTGGGGATCAGGTAGCGGTTCACCCGCTCGATCCCGGCGGCGACCCCCCGGTAGATGATGAACGAGGCGATCACCAGCGCCAGCCCGTGGAAAAGGACGGGTTGGCTGGACGCGGTGGTGAAGTTGTCCCAGAACGCCTGCGGGTCGGCGCCGCTCAGCTCGCCGAGCGAGGAGCTGACCAGGTACTTGAGGCACCACCCCGTCACCACCGTGTAGTAGAAGGTGATGAAGGTGGTCACGAGCCCGATGAAGATCCCCATCCAGTTGTGACGGCCGCCGGTCGCGACGCCGATGGCGGCGGCCGGCCCCCGCCGCGAACTCTTGCCGAGGGCGAACTCGGCGAGCACCAGCGGAATCGCCCACAGGAACAGGAAGATCACCCACGGGATCAGGAACTCGCCGCCGCCGTTTTGCGCCGCGATGCGGGGGAAGCGCCAGATGTTCCCGGTGCCGACCGCCATCCCGATGGTCGCGAGGAGGACACCCCAGCGCGAGGTGAACCGTTCGGTGGTGTGCTGCATGGGCGACCTCGGGTGGATTCGGGCCTAGCCGGCGTCCTGGAGCCGCATCGGCTGGCCGAGACCGCGCTTTCGCGCCTCGTCGTAGACGTAGGCCGCGCAGGCGACGTCCTCGATGGCCACGCCCACCGACTTGAACAGCGTGATGTCGTCCACCGACTCCCGGCCGGCGGTCCGGCCCGCCACGATGTCGCCGAGTTCCGCGTGGATCCGGTCCTCGGGGAAGTCGCCGTCCCGGATGGCCGCCATGATGTCGCCGGCCTCGCCGAGGACCTGCTCGCGGAAGTCGAGGACGACGCGGCACCGTGAGAACGCCGCCGCTTCGATCTCCCGCTTCACGGGGGCGTTCGCTCCCACCGAGTTCACGTGCATCCCGGCTTCCAGCCAGTCGGCGAGGATGACCGGTTCCTTCGCGGTGGTGGCGGCGCAGACCACGTCGAGGCCCCGGACCGCAGCTTCGGCGCTCTCCACCGGTTGCGCGTCGAGGCCCTCCGCGGCCAGCGCGGCGGCGTAGTTGGCCGCGGCTTCGGGGAACACGTCGTAGATGCGGACGGTGCGGATGTCCCGCACCTCGCGCACCGCCGCCACCTGGTTCCGGCCCTGGAAGCCGGCCCCGATAAGGCCGACCGACGCGGCGTCGGCCCGGGCCAGGTGCCGGGTGGCCACCCCGCTGGCGGCGCCGGTCCGGGTTCCGGTGATGTGCGTCCCCGGCATCACCGAGCGGAGCGCTCCGGTGTCGGTGTCGAAGTAGAGGAGCGCGAAGTAGGTGTCTTCGGGCGCCCGCTTCCCCGGGGTTCCCGTGAGGGTCTTGAGGCCGAAGCCGCCCATGTCGGGGATCACCGCCGCCATGATCCGGAAGTTCCCGGCGACGCCGGTGAGGGGCATCACCAGCCGCGGCGCGAGCTGGGTCCGTCCCTCCGCGTGGAGCCGGAACGACTCTTCGAGAAGCCTCACGGCCTCCTTCATCGAGAGGATCTCCGCGACCTCCCGCTCCGTGAGAATGAGTGCCACGGCGCGCGAGTGTATCGGGGGACGGCCCTGGTCAGCCCCTGGAGAAGACGGCCCGCAGGACGTGGCGGGCGATCTCGGGGTTCTTCCGCAGGCGGCGCAGCGAATAGGGCATCCAGTCGGGGCCGAACGGCACCCCCACCCGGACGCGGTGTCCGGCCTGCTTCACGGCCTCCCGGAACCGCGGCCGGACCCCGTGGAGCATCTGGAACTCGTACTGTTCGGCCGAGAGCCCGAACTCCTGAACCATGCGGGAGGCCTCGTCGACGAGCCAGTCGTCGTGGGTGGCGATGCCGACGTAGGACCCGGCGGACAGCAGGACGCGGAGGATGGCGAGGTAGTGGTCCCGGATTTCCTGCGGGTCGGTGTAGGCGATCTCCGGAGGCTCCAGATAGACGCCCTTGCAGACACGGACGTTGGCCCGCACCTTCGCGAGTTCCCGCGCGTCTTCGAGGCTCCGGCGCATCCGGGCCTGCAGGACCACCCCGAAGTTCGGATAGCGCGGATGGAGTTCCCGGTGCAGGCCGAGCGTCGCGTCGATCCGCGGGCTGTCCTCCATGTCCATGCGCAGGAAGGTGCCCCCGTTTTTCGCCGCGTGCTCCAGCAGCGAGTGGATCTGGTCGCGGCAGAAGTCACGGTCGATCATGAGCCCGAGCTGGGTCACCTTCACGTGGACGTAGGCCGCGAGCTGCCGCTCCTGCACCTCGCCGAGGAGCTGCCGGTACACCGCGGTCGCCCCCTCCGCCTCGGCGCGGTCGGTGACGAACTCGCCGAGCTGGCTCGTAGCTACCAGGTACCCCTGGCGATTCAGCGCCTCGGCCTCGCGGACGAGATCGGCAACGGTCTCGCCCGCGATGTACGGCCGGGCGAACGGCTCGATGACCGCCCGCGGCAGCAGCGGCAGGGCGCCGGCGATGGCCCGGTTCAGCAGGCTCATCGGGACTCCTCGCGCCCGGCCGGGATCAGAGCTCGAAGTGGGCCAGGATGCGGTCGAGCGCCTCCTCGGTGGCCCGGTCGAGCAGGGCGGCGGGTGCGCGGATGCCCGTGTGGGCGATCGCTCCCCTCCTCCGGAGCATCTCCTTGCGGATGGCCATGCCGATGCCTTCCTGGAACTCGAAGCGCATCACCGGCGCGTACTGGTAAAACGCCGCCGCCGCCCCGTCCCGGTCGCCGGCGTCCCAGCGCGAGACGACCGCCACCAGCAGCTTGGGGTAGGCGAAACCGGTCATGGCGCCGGTGGCGCCGGAGATGAGCTCCTCGATCAGGTAGGCGCCCCCGAGGCCGCCGAAGATCCCGATATCGAGCCCCTCGGTGCGTTCCCGGATGCGCGCCGCCTTGTAGGGGGTGGGCGCGTCCTCGAGCTTGATCGTGCGCGCCGACGGGATCTCCCGGCAGATGCGCGCGAGGAGATCCGGTTCCATGTGGAAGCCCGAGATCGGCGGGAAGTCCTGGATCACCACCGGGATCGAGATCGTCTCGGCGATCCGGGCGAAGTGCCGGAAGATCGCCTCGGAGTTGCACTTCGGCGCGCGCGGCGGGGAGACCATGACCCCGGCGGCGCCCGCTCGTTCGGCGGCGCGGCAGCGCTCGAGGCAGACGTCGAGGCCGGGCCCGGTGGCGCCGACGATCACCGGCGCCCGACCGTCCGCGTGCGCCATGCTGGCGTCCAGGATCTGGTCGCGCTCCCGGTCGGAGATCCGCGCGACCTCGCTCGTGACTCCGAGGGCGGTAAAGCCGGAGACGCCGTCCTCGAGGAACAGGTCGATGACCCGGCCGAGACTCGGAGAATCGAAGCTCCCGTCCGGAGCGAAGGGGGTCGGAAGGACCGAATAGACGCCTTGCATGCCGCGATTCTCGCACAGCGGGGCCACTCGTCTGGTACAAGACCGCGCATGAAATTGCGCCTTCTGTCCGCCGACGAAGTCCGCGCGGCCATGCCCATGGCCGAGGCGATCCGGGCCGTCCGGCAGGCCTTCGTGGAGCTCTCCGCCGGCCGGGCCACCATGCCGGTCCGGGCCCGCGTGGACGTGCCGAGCCGCTCCGGGATCAGCCTCTACATGCCGGGCTACCTGGCCGGCGCCCACCAGCTCGCCACCAAGATCGTCGGGATCTTCCCCGAGAACCTGAACCGCACCCCGCCGCTTCCCACGATCAACGCGCTGGTGGTGGTGCTCGACCCCGACACCGGGATGCCCGCCGGAGCGATGCACGGCGGCGTGCTGACCGCGATCCGGACCGGCGCCGCTTCGGGGGTGGCGACCGAGGAGCTTGCGCGGGACGACGTCCGGACCGCCGGCGTGCTCGGCGCCGGGGTCCAGGCGCGCACCCAGCTCGAAGCCATGGTCACCGCGCGGCCCGGGATCGAGAGCGCCACCGTGTTCGATCCCCGTACCGAGGTGGCCGAGAGTTTCGCCGCGGACATGACGGCCGCGCTCGGCATCCCGGTGAGCGTGGCGTCCTCGGCGGACGACGTGGTCGCCGGATCCGAGGTGATCGCGGAAGCAACCACCTCGAACACCCCGGTCTTCTCCGACGGCGCGCTCCGCGACGACGCGCACCTGAACGCGATCGGCTCCTTCACCCCCGACATGCAGATCATTCCCGAGGCCACCGTCGTCCGTTCCGCCGTGGTGGTGGACCACCGCGAGTCCTGCTGGGAAGAAACCGGCGACCTGATCCAGCCCCGCGACCGCGGCGCGATCACCGAGGACCACATCCTGGCGGAAATCGGCGAAATCTCCGCCGGCGCCGTCCCGCGTCCCGAACACGGCCCCACGCTCTTCAAGACGGTCGGCACCGCCGTCCAGGACGTCGCCGTCGGCGCCGCGGCCCTCGCCCGCGCCCAGGAACACAACCTCGGCACGGTGGTGGAGCTGTAGCGCAGGGGCACCTCTCACCGGCACCGTGACGCGCCGGCTGGGAACGCCGGCCTCCGGCCGGCACGCGGCCCGCAGGGCCGCAGGCGCGTAGGGCTCCAGGTCCTGACGACACCCCCGGCTTGGAACGCCGACCTCCGGTCGGCACGCGGCCCGCAGGGCCGCAAGCGCGTAGGGCTCCAGATCCTGACGACACCCCCGGCTTGGAACGCCGACCTCCGGTCGGCACGCAGCCCGCAGGGCCGCAAGCGCGTAGGGCTGCATGTCCCGATGACGCGCCCGGCTTGGAACGCCGGTCTCCGACCCAATACTGTTGCGTTAACCCTTCAAGCACCACTTGAAGTGGTGCGAACCCGCGCCCAGGATGGCGCTGTGGGTGGTTTGCTTGGTGTGTTCCGCGCCAAAAGCAACAGTATTGGGTCTCCGACCGGCATCGCGGCCCGTGAGGGCCGCGAAACGTTCGTCGCTCACGCGCGGGATGGCGCATCCCGCACGCAACGCCGCCTGAGCCCGACCTCCGGCCAGCGGCACGCCCCAGTGGGCCGCGAGAGCAAGCACGCCGCACCGTGGGTAGCAAACGGATACAGTACGGATCGAGATGACATTCCAAATACGATCCGTTACGAGTCCGTACGACGACCCCCGGGTCGCTCCCTTGGCGGCTTCGGCCCTGAGTCGAGCCGAAGCGATGGGACTCTGCCCCTCCGCGGTCGTCCAGCTCGACAGTGGGGCGATGGACGCGCTGGAGGCCCGCCTCGCCGAGGCGGGGATCGCCCGCCTGGTCCGGCGTCCGGCTGGCGCAGACCCGGCCCAGACCGCCGGATGGCTCCGGGCGCTTCACGAGGCCCTCGCCGGATCTCCCGTACCGCGCACCGAGTGGCCGGCCGTCTCGCGATCCCTCGGCCTCGACCTGCTGTCGCGCCTCCTGGGCATCTCCCACTCGAGCGCCCGCCGCTACCTGTCGGGCGCGCGAAAGACGCCGGACGGGATCGCCGCCCGGCTTCACTTCCTCGCCCTGCTGGCGGGCGATCTCGCGGGCGCCTACAACGAGATCGGGGTCCGGCGATGGTTCGATCGCAAGCGGATGGCGCTCGGCGGGAAGACCCCGGCGCAGGTTCTCGCGGGCGACTGGACGCCCGAGGACGACGGCGCGGAGCGGGTACGGGATCTCGCGGCGGCCCTCGCCTTCTCCCCGGCGACGTGATCGCGTTCCGGCACGCCGATCCCCGCTTCCCGTTCCTGCGCGAATCGGCCGGAACGACCGAAGGACGCTGGAACCACGCCGGGGAACTCGCGCACTGCTTCTCGGACACGCCGGACGGCGCCTGGGCCGAGTTCCTCAGGCACGAGGAGATCACCGACCCGGAGGACATCCGCCACATCCGCCGGGCGCTCTGGGCGGTGCAGATCAAGGATCCACCACCGGCGAGTCCCGCATCGGCCGACGGCGTCCTGACCGGGGGCCGCGCAAGCTGGGCGGCCTGTCAGCGGGAGGCGGCCCGTCTTCGAGGGGCTGGAGAGGCCGGCCTGACGGCCCCCTCCGCGGCGCTCACGCGGGGCGGCGCGCACGGATTCCGCGTCGAGGGCGGCCAGCGCCCGGGTCCCCCGCGTGACGGCGTGACGATCGTGCTCTTCGGCTCCCGGCCGGACCTTGTCGGCTGGCAAGCCGCCGCTGCTGGCCGCCCGGATCCGGATCTGCTCGGCCGCGTCCGTCATTACTGACGCCGACGCGGCGAATCTGTCCGCCGCCTCACCGCGACACTTCGACGGCGAGGTATCGGAACCGCCGGCTCCCGGCCTCAGCTGCTCCCGCCCACCCCACCGGTCCTGAAAACGGCGGAACGGCTGGGAACGCCGTCCTCTGGTCGGCACAGCGGGCCGAAGGCCCGCGGGCGACGTGCCGCTCTTCGCCTCGGGCGACAGAAATCCGGGAGCGTCCCCTATGCCCAGTTGCACCACGAGAGAGAACCATCCTGCGGGTCAGCGCCTCGCCGTGCGCGGCGCGGAGCGCCGCGCGTGCCGACCAGAGGTCGGCGTTCCCAGCCGGCGGCGCCATCTCGGCTCTTGGACGACCTGTAGGAAAGCAATCTCACGGCGCCTGGCCGGCGTTCCCGGACCAGCACCTCAAGCCCTCGAGCAGAGCGTGGATGTCGAACGGCCTCACAGATACCCCGCCGGGATCGCCGCCACGTCCTCGGCAAGCAGCACGTCGGTTTTCCGGAGACAGACGACCGCCCCCGGCCCGCGCTCCCGGTCCAGCTTCCCGATCGCTTTGAAGTGCGCCGCCGCGGACCGGCCGGGCGAGGCGGTCTTCTTGAACTCCACCGGATGGAGGCGGTGATCGCGTTCGATCAGCAGGTCCACCTCGCGCTGGTCGCGGTCGCGGTAGAACCAAAAGTGCGCCTCCTGGCCTTGATGCCAGTAGCTCTTGAGGATCTCGGTGAACATCCAGGTCTCGAGGATCGCGCCGGACATGGCGCCCGCCTCCAGCGTTTCCGGTGAGGACCAGCGCGTGAGATAGGCGCACAGCCCGGTGTCCAGGAAATAGAGCTTCGGTGTCTTGACGAGCCGTTTGCTGACGTTGGTGTGGTACGGCTGCAATAGATGGATCAGGCCGGAAGTCGCAAGAATCGAGAGCCAGGTCTTCACGGTCTTCTGATCCACTCCGACGTCGCGCGCCAGACCCGCGTAGTTGACGACCTGACCGGTGCGGGCCGCGGCCGCGCGCAGCAGCCGGGTGAAGGCCAATTCATCGCCGACCCGCGCGAGGTCGCGCACGTCCCGCTGGATATAGGTCTGGACGTAGGAGCGGTAGAAGTCATCGCGCAACGTGGCGCTCGCGAGGACGGCGCCCGGGAACGCCCCGACCCAGATGCGGCGGTACAGATCCATCAGTCCGCCGGCCCGCGCTCCCGAAGCGCGAGCGCCCGCGATCCACTCCGCGGTCGGCAGGAAGGGCACGGTGCGGTCGGCCCGCCCGTCCACCTCCGCTTGCGAGAAACCCAGGAGATCGAGGATTGCCACGCGGCCGGCCAGCGTCTCCGAGACGCCCCGCATGAGATGGAACTTCTGCGAACCGGTCAGCCAGTACATGCCGGGCCGGCGCGCGCGGTCCACCTCCAGCTTGAGGTGGCTGAACAACTGCGGGGCGTACTGCACCTCGTCGATCATTGCCGGCGGCGGATGGGCCTGGAGGAAGAGCGCCGGGTCGCTCTGCGCGAGGTCCCGCTGGTCGAGATCGTCGAGCGATACGGTACGCCGGTCCCCCGAGCCGCAGTGCTCCAGCAGGGTCGTCTTGCCGACCTGACGCGGCCCCGTCACCAGGACGACGGGAAACGCCCCGGATACCCGCTCGATGGCGCCCGCCAGCGTTCGCTGCTTGTACATGGTGCTCGGCAAATATGGAGTACGACTCCATATTAGCCGAAATGTCTCGGCGGGAGGGCGTTTCGGTAGCGGGTTGCTACCGAACCCTCCGGACCGGGTTCTCCAGCCGCCCGATTGCCTCCACCTCCGCGCCCACGGTGTCGCCGTCCTCGATGACCATGGCCCCCGGTGTTCCGGTCAGCAGGATGTCGCCCGCCTTCCAGGTCATGTCCTCCGAGAAGAACGAGATGAGCTTCTCCGGCGGGTGGGTCATCGCCTCGGCGGGAGCGCTCCGGGCCCGCTCTCCGTTCAGCAGGGTCGAGGTGCGGACCGCCGGGAGCGATGCGTCTCCTCATCCGGCCGCGGGGTCCGGTCTCGTCACGACGGCACCGTGGGAAGCCTCGGATCGTCGCCGGAAATCCTCAGAGCAACAGTAGTGGGCCTCCGACCGGCACGCGCGGTGCTCCGCGCGGCGCACGTCGCAACTCGACCCACCCACACGACCCGGCGGGCTTTGGGCGCCGACCCGCCTTCCGTGAGTCCGTGATTTCCCTCAGAACGCCCAGCGCCACCCCGCGAGCGCCGCGACCTGCGGCCCCAGCACCTCGCGGTGTCCGGGCGAGTGACTCCAGAGCGCTCCCAGCCGCAGCTCGCCCAGTGGAAGTGTCCTGGTCCAATGCGCTGCGAGGTCGAGCTGGCGGTTGTCAGGCGCCAGATTGGCCCGCGCCGAGCGGTAGAGCACCTCACGCCGCTTCGTCCGCGCCGACGGCATCGTCAGCGACGCCCAACCGCGCTCCACGCGGAGCGGCTGCGATAGCGAAAAGCCGAGCGAGCCGGCCCGCACGAACTTTCGGCTCGCGTGGACCGCGAAGGTACTGGTCATGAGGGGTGAGATCTCCTCGATGACGCCGCCTCGCGCCGCGGCGTTCACCACCCCGAACTCCCCGTTCGCGCCAAGACGCCAGCCCCCGATGTCCAGAACCCCGTCCAAGCCCAAGAAGGCGGTCTCAGCTGAGAAGTTGCCGAAAGCCCCCTGTCCCCGACTGCCGAGCACGGTCTCGCGCTCGTCGATCCATCCGGCCCGGAAGCCCACCGGGAGCCCCCGCGGAGTCCAGGCAAACGCTGCGCCGGTCGCCGGCATCAGCGGGCGCAACACGCCGGTAGTGAAGGCGGCCGTCGAGATGCTCCCCTGCCGGAAGGCGCTTACCATCGCCGCGCCTTCCGCGAGCGCGAGGTGTCCGTTCCCGGCAGCCGTCGGCATTGTCAGGACGGAGGCGCCGACTCCCGGAGTCCTCGGCCCGGTACCCAGTCCGCCGCGTGCCGGAGCGCCCAAGAAGAACCCCGGCGCCAGAAAGGTCCGGAGGCGCCGGGCAAGTGCGGGCCCGTCCGTGGTTACTGCAAGGTTTCCGAGGTTGTACCAAAACGGCGCTCCGAAGTCGTCGAGCGCCATGAACTCGGCGTCCCCGAACGCTTCCCCGAACCCATCTCCGAACGCCGCTCCGAGCCGCAGCCCGCTGGATTGGAGCGACGCATGCGCCCCTGCGCCCACGCCGGTCTCGATCGGTACGCCAAGCACTCCTACCGGGGAGGTGGCGGCCCCGAGATCCAGCCGGCCGTTGCCGTACACCGCACGGTCCGCGTAGATGCCGGTGTCGTCGGCGGTTCGGAAGAGCCGGCTTACCAGTTCCTCGTTCGAGAGCTGGTCGCGGAAGAGCTGTTTCATGATGGCCAGTCCGCCCGAAACCATGGGAGCTGCGAACGACGTCCCGTTTAGCCCCCCCTCGTATCCCCTCACCCCGATGCCGCCCCCGACGGGTCCGAACGAGGCGGCCAGTAGGCCCTCTCCCGGCGCTGCGATACAGAAATCGGCGGCGATACCGCAGCGGTTCGAGAAGTCGGCGATCCCGCCACCGTCCGGGCTCAACGCCACCACCGCGACGTTATGCCCCCGAAGCTCCTCGAAATAGGCCGCAAGCCCTGCCAGGACGTTGACCGAGCTGGCGTTGAAGCGGCCCTCCACACAGCCCGGTGTGGCGCTGTCGCAGCTATAGCCGTTCCAGTTCATTGCCGCCCAGACAAGGATCGTCTTCTCCGCGGCGTCCGCCTGGGCGAGGGCGGCGATCAGCGCGCCGTGGCTCGCTTGCAGGTCCGCCGCCGCGTATTGGGAAATGACGCCCGAGTATCCGATGCTCAGGTTCAGGATGTCTATCTTCCGGTCGCCGTCCCGCCAGTCGAAGATGTGGCCGAACCTCGCGGCCAGCTTTTGGTCCGTGCGGGCCATGGTTTCGAGTGAGGTCGGCCGGAAGCTGGGGCCCGCAGTGCCGGTTGGGATGGCGAACACGGCGAGGTCCGCGCCCCAGGCGACCCCGTGGGGCGCGTCGGGGTCGTCCCTCACGCCCGCGAGCACGCTCGCCACCGCCGTGCCGTGGGACCAGCGGTCGCCGGACTCGTCCACGGCGCCGTCCAGAAACTCCTCCCGGACGTCCTTGCCGCGGAAGTGAGGGTGCTCCAGGTCAATACCGGTGTCCATCATGCCGACCGTGACGCCCGCACCCGGCGCGGCATCGGGCCCTTGGAGCAGATTCACATGGCCATACGCGAGGTGGGCGTTGATCAAGCTGAGGCCCCACTGTCTCCGAAAGCCAATGTAGTTCCCGTATTCGAGGATGCCGAGCTCCGTCACTCTGTAATTGAAATCCTCGGCGGGCATGCACTCCCCTCGGTAGGTAGCGATGCACACCCCCTCCGGCGGGGCCGGCAACTCCCTGGGTGGCTGCACGGGCGCGTTGGTTGGCGGCGGAGTGGGCGGCGTCGGCGATGGAGCCGGGGCCGGGGAACCGACGGAGGTACCCGACCGGGTGGTGCACCCCCCCAGCACGGCCAGGACCACGAGCGCGAAAACGCACCCGACGCACACTCCTTTCGTGGTTTCAGTCAAGCGGCTCATCGGCAGGTCGGACGGTTCTTCTCGGATTCGGCGAGCGACCGCGCCTCGGGGAAGAGGGACCAGAAGGTAAAGAGGGCGTCGGCGGCAAACATTCCAAACGGGACCAGGGTTTCACTCTCCAAGGAACCCCTTCTGTTGTCGCAACGCCAGACCCCCGTATGCCACTGACGGGAGCCGTGGGGCTCGCTGGCACCGCCAGCGGTGAGTCTTCAAACCAGGAAAGAAAGAAGGACAAGGAAGCGACCACCCCGGTGCGTCGTGAGAGCAGCAGCACCAAGAATCACGCTAACAGAAACTAGCGCGACCGGACAGCGCCAAATCGGCGCAATACAGGGACCCTTGTGTGACTTCAGATGCGGCGTGCCTGAGTTGCTTTCTCCAGCAGGGTCGTATTGCCGACCTGAGGCGGCCCCGTCAACAGGGCCACGGGGAACACCCCGGAAACCCGCTCGACGGTGCTTGCCAGCGTTCGCTGCTTGTACAAATGGTTTTCGGCAGATATGGAGAGACACTCCACATTAGCCGGCGCCGAGTCCCTGTCGGAAAGCGTTTGGGTCGCGGGTTGTTAGCCAAGCCGCCGGACCGGGTTCTCCAGCCGCCCGATCTCCTCCACCTCCGCGCCCACGGTGTCGCCGTCCTCGATGACCATCGCGCCCGGCGTTCCGGTCAGCAGGATGTCGCCCGCCTTCCAGGTCATGTCTTCCGAGAAGAACGAGATGAGCTTCTCCGGCGGGTGGGTCATCGCCTCGACGGGGGCGCTCCGGGCCCGCTCTCCGTTCAGCAGGGTCGAGGTGCGGACCGCCGGGAGCGATGCGCGGGTCGCCACCTCGTCGGGGGTGACGAGGCAGGGGCCGAGGCTCAGGAACGTGTCGAAGCTCTTCGCCCGGGTCAGGAACCGCGGGTTCTGCCGGAGGATGTCCTCGGCGGTCATGTCCACCGCGAGCGTGCAGGCGCCGACCGCCGACCACGCGTCTTCCGGGGCGATGTCCTGTCCCGGCCGGCCCAGCACGAGCACCAGTTCGCCCTCGCCGGTGACCCGCCGCGACGCCCGGGGCAGGCGGACCGTGTCGCCCGGGCCGATGATGGAGGCGTTCGGCCGCATGAACCCGACGGGCGTCGGCGTGGTCTTCGCGTCGAGATCGGCGGCGTGGGCGCGGTAGTTGAGTCCGATGCACCAGATCTTGGGGGGACGCACCAGCGGCGCCAGCAGGTCCGCGTCCTCCAGCCGGAGCCCGCCGGAGGCGTCCGTCCCCTCCGCGGCCGCGGCGAGGGCCGGGAGCCGGCCGCGCTGCACGACCTCGTCGAGGTCCCCGGGGTCGGCCGGGGCGAGCTCCGGGGCCAGGGCCCGGATCGGCAGCAGCCGGCCCCCGATGAGGACTCCGGCCTCGGCGCCGGAGGGCGTGGCGTAGCGGTAAAGACGCATCCGGCGAGAATACGCGGAAGCCGTGCGGATCCCACTCGACTACGGAGAGACCGGGCTCGACCTCGCGCTCCCCGCCGCCGCCGAAGAACGGACGACCGTCATCCGGCCCCGTTTCCCCGCTCCGGTTCCGTCCGCTGAAGAGGCGATCGTGCGGGCGCTCCGGGTCCCGGACGCCGGCCCGCCGCTCGCGGAGCGCGTCCCGGCGGGCGCCACGGTGGCCATCTCGGTGTGCGATCCCACGAGGGCCCAGCCCCGGATTCCCATGCTGCGGGCCATCCTCGAAGAGATCCCGACCCCTCTCGAACGGGTGACGCTGCTTGTCGCCACCGGCACCCACCGGCCCGCGACGCCGGCCGAACTCGAGGCGATGTTCGGAAGCGAGCTGCTCGCGGCCTGCGAGGTCGTGAACCACCGCTGCCGGGACGCATCCGAACTCGTCCGGCTTCCGGACACCGGGGCCGGCGTTCCGGTGCTGCTCAACCGCCGCTTCCTCGAAGCCGACGTCCGGATCACCACCGGCTTCGTTGAGCCGCACTTCTTCGCCGGCTTCTCCGGCGGGCCGAAGATGGTGGCGCCGGGGCTCGCCGGCATGGAGACGATCCTGGTGCTGCACGACGAGGCGCGCATCGGGCACCCGCGCGCGGTTTTCGGGATCACCGAGGGCAATCCCGTCCACGACGACGTGCGGGCGATTGCGCGTCAGGTGGGCGTGGACTTCGGGCTCGACGTGCTGCTCGACGGCGACAAGCGGATCACCGGGGTCTTCGGAGGCGACCTGCTCGAGGAGCACGCCCGCGCGTGCGTCCGTTCGCACGAAGAGGCGATGTGTCCGGTGGAGCAGCCGTTCGAGGTCGTGGTGGCCACGAACTCCGGCTACCCGCTCGACCAGAACCTCTACCAGGCGGTCAAGGGGATGTCCGCCGCGGAACGGATCGTCGGGACCGGCGGGGCGATCTTCTGCGCCGCCGAGTGCCGGGACGGCATTCCGGACGAGGGGGCCTACGCCCGGGCGCTCCGCGCGGGCGGCACCCTGGCCGAGGTCCGGGCGGCGCTCGCCGCCGCCCCGGTCCGGCGTCCCGACGACTGGCAGATCCAGGTCCACTGCCGCATCCTGGAGCGGGCGAGCGTCGGGCTCTGTTCGTCGCTCTCCGAGGAGACGGTGCGGGCCGCGCACCTCGAGCCGGTCGCGGACCTGTCGCTCGCCTGCCGGGAGGCGCTCGGGGCGGCGGGGGAGGGGGCGCGGCTCGCCATCCTGCCGCACGGCCCGGTGACGATTCCCTACCTCCGCTGATCGGCCCGCCGCGGTTCCCCGGAGCCCGTCCACCCGACCCCGCTCCGGCGACATGTACCGGCCAGCCGGCCCCGCTCCAGCGACATGTAGGCGTGCGGCAGCGGAGCGCCGGTCTCCGACCGGCATCGCGGCCGCAGGCCGCGACACTCCGGCGCCGTCGCGGAAACCCGAAACAAAGACGGCGAAGCGACGTACGCGCGCAGTTGTCGCCGCGCCATTCCCCCTGGCGAGGGCGCCATGCGGCAGAAGGAAGCCCTGGAGTTTCGCCCGCTGCGCGGGCGATGCCGGTCGGAGACCGGCGCTCCACTGCCGTGCGCGCTTCGGGCGGATTGCATTTTCACGCCAACTGGCGCGCCGCGCAGGCCGCAGCCTCACCCGCCGGAACGGCTACAAGCACAGAATCGGCTCCAGCGACATGTACCTGCCGCAGAACCAGCTACTGCGATATGTGACCCGTCAGCCGATCCCGCTCCAACGACATGTGCCTCCCGGAGGACCCGCTACTGCGACATGTGACGGGCCAGCCGGCCCTGCTCCAGCGACATGTATCTCCCGCGGGACCGGCTACTGCGACATGTGGGTGGCCAGCCGGCCCCGCTCCAGCGACATGTACCTCGCGTGGGACCCGCTACTGCGACATGTGACGGACCCGCCGACCCCGCTCCAGCGACATGTGCCTCCCGGAGGACGGGCTACTGCGACATGTGACGGGCCCGAGACCCCGCTTCAGCGACATGTACCTCGCGCGGGACGGGCTACAGCGACATGTGACCGGCCAGCCGACCCCGCTCCAGCGACATGTACCTGCCGGAGGACCGGCTACTGCGACATGTGACCGGCCAGCCGGCCCTGCTCCAGCGACATGTTCTTCCCGGAGGACCTGCTACTGCGACATGTGGCGGGCCAGCCGGCCCTGCTCCAGCGACATGTACCTGCCGGAGGACCAGCTACTGCGACATGTGACCGGCCATCCGGCCCTGCTCCAGCGACATGTACCTCCCGGAGGACCTGCTACTGCGACATGTGATTGGCCCGCCGGCGCCGCTCCAGCGACATGTGCCTCCGGTGGGACGCGCTACTGCGACATGTGACTGACCCGCGGACACCGCTCCAGCGACATGTACCTGCCGGAGGACCGGCTACTGCGACATGTGGCTAGTCAGCCGGCCCTGCTCCAGCGACATGTGCCTTCCGTGGGACGCGCTACTGCGACATGTGACGGACCCGCCGACCCGAATCGACTCCCCTCTCCAAGAGACACGGTGCGTAAAAGTGGATGTCTCCCAACTGCGCAGAAGTGGGTGTCTCTTGGCCCGCGGGACGGGCTACTGCGACATGTGCCTGGTCAGCGTGCGCCGGTTGGCCTGATCCCGCCGTTTCCGGGACGGTCGGCACCGCCTACTCGGGAACGAGCGTCAGCGTCCACTCCGTCGGGCCGGCCAGGAAGGGCGTCGCCCGGCCCTCCTCCCAGTCCCGGTGGCCGGAGAGGTAGTACGGCATCCCCGGGTGTCCCGACTGCCCCCCCGGCATGTGAAGGATTCCCGTCTCCTCCCGGCCCGGCGCCACCACGAAGCGGTTGGACGGTCCGTGGTCGCCGTCCTGGGCCCGGGGCAGCCCCTCGTCGCCGGGAAGGCCCCGGGGCGGGGCGTCCAGGATGGGAGAGAGGAACCGGGAGAGCAGCGCCGGCAGACCCGGACTCAGCGGGTGCCGGATGTGGACGACGTTCGCTCGGCCCCAGGTCTGCTCGGCCAGCGGCCCGGCGGCGCGCGTCCGCTCCGCCGCCGCGAGCACCGCCTGCCGGAGGGCGTCGCTCCAGTCGGCCGCCCCCGGAGGGACGAAGTGCGCCGGCGCCTCCCGCGCCAGCCGGAGCAGCGGGCCGGGCCAGTGCAGGGCGACCTCCGGGGAGAAGTCGGGCAGCAGGCCGGCCGCCGGCGCGGTGAGCGCGCCGTACACCCGGCCGAAGAGCTGGAGACGCGCGTTCCGCACCAGCGGGTAGGCGGCGCTGTCCACGCTCGCCCGGCCGGTCCATCCTTCCTCGAGAACGCGGAGCGCCTCCGCCGCCAGCGGTTCCTCCGCGCCCTCGAGGGCGTCGAGGAACAGCTCGCGCCAGACGGCCAGTTCCCCGGCGTGGTCCTCCAGTTGGATGTCCAGCATCGCCGCCTCGTCGGCGGCCTCCACCGCGAACAGCCGGTCGCGGATGAGGCGCGCCCGCTCGCCGTGGACGTAGCTCCCGCCCCTCCCGATGCGGTCGAGGAACTCCCCGTCCACCAGCCGGTTGTTCGCGGTCCAGAGGATTCCGGACTCCGGGTTCCGGATCGCCGGGACCTCCCCGGGTTCCAGGTATCCGTCCCAGCGCCGCGTCCCGTCGGCCCAGGACTCCGGGATCCGGCCGTCGAATCCCCGGCGCCGGGGGACCGGTCCGGCGATGGTCCAGCCGATCGAGCCCTCCCGGTCCACGGCGACCAGGTTCTGGGGGGGCATCCCGCTGCCCCAGCCGGCGCGGAACACGTCGTCGAGGTTCGACGCCGCCGCGAGACCGAGGTAGGCGGTCCGGTGCCCGGCGGGGTCGTGCGCGATCCAGCGGATCGCCTGCGGGCGTCCCCAGCGCCCGGTGACCGGGCCCCAGATCGTTTCGCGGACTTCCACGGTCTCGGAAGGGGCCCCGGCCACCGGAATCTCCTCCTCGAACACCTCCATCCGCCGCCAGCCGTCCGGGGTGCGGTAGCGGAGCGGGTCGGCGGGGTCGATCTCCAGTTCCACGAGGTCGGTCCAGTCGCCCCCGGAGTTCGTGAATCCCCAGGCCACGTTGCCGTTGCTGCCGGCGATCACCGCCGGGACGCCTGGGAGGGTGAGTCCCCGGAGGCGCAGGTCGCCGACGTGCAGTTCGGCGCGGTACCAGATGTTCGGGACCCGGAGCGGCAGGTGCATGTCGCTCGCCATCAGCGCCGCCCCGCCCGCCGTCCGCCCGGGGGCCACCGCCCAGGAGTTGCTCCCGGAGACCGGCGGAGGCTCGCCGGGCAGCACGACGTCGCCGCGCGAGACGCCGGCGAACGCCGCCGGCCCCGGGATCTCGGGGACCGCGAACGCCCCGCCCTGCAGCGGGGTGTCCCGGCCGGTCCCCGGCGGATTCAGGAACGCCGCGAGCTCGGGGGGCAGCGCCGCCTCGAGCGCCGCGGTCCTCGCATCGTGGGCCCCCTCCGCGTCGTTCAGGACGAAATACATGGCCACCACCGTCAGCAGGGAGTCGCTGATCCGCCAGGGCGCCGGGTCCGCTCCGAGGAGCAGGTACTCGAACGGCGGCGCCGACAGGCCGGCGAGGCCGGCGGCGACCCCGTCCCGGTACGCCCCGAAGGCCTGCCGCGCCTCGGCGGACAGCGCCCCGGCGGCCCGTTCGGTGCGGGTCCGCATCCGGTGAAGACGCGTCTCCCGGTCCACCCCGACGGCCGCCCCTCCCACGAGACCGGCCAGTTCGCCCGCGGGCTGCCGCCGCTGCAGGTCCATCTGGAAGAACCGCTCCTGCGCGTGGAGGTAGCCGAGCGCCCGCAGGGCGTCGCGCATCGTTTCCGCCCGGATGCGCGGGATGCCCAGCCGGTCGCGTTCCACCGCCACCGGGGCCGCGAGCCCCGGGAGCGTCACGGCGCCGCGCAGCACGGGCCGGCTGCCGTTCAGCCGGCTCTGGACGTACAGGCCGCCCGCCAGCGTCGCGAGCAGCGCCGCGGCGAGGACACCCGCGGCGGCGAGCGCGAGGCGGCGGTTTTTGGTCGTGAGTCCCGGCATGCGGTGGGTATTCTCCCGGCGCTCATGCGTACCCGCGCCAGGTGCTGCCGAATTGTCCTCCTGCCGGTGGCGCTGCTGCTCGCGTCCGCTCCGTCGGCGCTCGCCCAGACCGCGAACGCTCCCGCGTCCGTCAGGCACCGCTGGACGGGTCAGGCCAACCTGAACCTCGCGGGTTCGTACGGGAACGCGGGCTCGGGTTCGCTCGGCGTGAGCGCGGCGGCGGCGCGCCAGACCGGCTGGCTGCGCGTGATGCTCGAGGGCGGCCTCCTCCGGACGAGCACCGACACGGTGACCCGGCAGGCCTTCGGCAGCCCGGACGCGTTCTCGGTCCGGCGGACGGTGGAGAGCCGGACCTCGGCGGACCGCACCCACGTGCGGGCGCGGTTCGCCGAGCCGTCCCCGGAAGACGGGAGCACGAGCCCCCGGTTCTTCGCCGCTGCCGGCTGGGAACGGGACGCCCCGGCGGGGGTGCGCTCGCGTCTCGACCTGACCGTCGGCATGGGCACCGCCTGGGGACGGACCCGCGCCGGAGGCCGGCGCCCGTTCGAGACCAGCCTGGGGCTCTCCGCGATTCACCAGAGCGACGAAGTCGCCGACCCCGGGGTGGAGACGGCGTCGCTCGGCCTGCGGCTGGACGTTCGCGCCCAGACCCGCTACCGCTCCGCCGACCTCGCGCTGGTCTCCGCCACGACCTGGAACCTGCGGAACACCGACGACCTCCGGGTGGACGTCACGAGCTCGGCGGCGTTTCCCCTGTCGCAGCGGCTCGCCTTCCGCACCAGCGTGCAGACCCTGTTCGATTCGCGTCCCTCGCTGGAGCGGCTGAGCCTGTTCCCGGTGCCCGGAGAGCCCCCGGTGGGCACCGTGGTCGCACCCCGGAGGCGCATGGACCTCATCGTCCTCGCCGCCCTGGTGATCCGGTTCTAGCACGGTGTCCCGGACCGCTCCCCGCGCCGTGGTCCTCGGGCCGCAGCCGGGCCGGATCAGCCTCGGCGCGGGTCTGGAGGCGCTCGATCTGCCGCCCGGCCCGGTAGCGGCCATCACGGTGGGTTGGCGGGAGACCGAACCGGTCCTGAAGGAGGTCGAGCAGGAGCTCGGGCAGTGCGGCCGGAAAGCCGCGCCGCTCCATATCGGCGAGCGGGTCGGCCGGGTCTTCGAGCGGGACGTGCCCCTTGCCGAGGCGCATCGGGCGCTCCAGGAAGGGCTCCTCGCCGAGGAGCGGCTCTACGGCGCGCGGCTCCGGCGGGCGGTGGAGACCGCGCACGAGGTGGTGCGGCTCAGCGTTGCCGAACGGTATCGGGATCCCTACGCCGAGCAGGCGTGGCAGGCGATCCTGGCCGCGGACCGGTTCCATGTGGAACGCCACGCCGAACTCTGGCGGGAGTTCCGCGAGACGGTGGGTCTCTCCGAGCGTCCGGCGATCCGCGAGCAGCGGGAGGAACTCGAGGGTCTGCTGGCGGGGGCCGCCGCGGTGGTGCTGACCGGAGGGCACGTGGCGGTCATCCGGAACCGGCTGTTGCTCCTCGGCCTCAGGGACGCGCTGGCCCCGCTGCCGGTCCTCGCCTGGTCGGCGGGAGCGATGGTGCTCACCCCGCGCGTCGTCCTGTTCCACGACCGCCTGCCGGGAGGTTCCGCGCATCCCGAGATCCTTGGACACGGGCTCGCGCTGCTCCCCGGAATCGGCCTCTTCCCGGACGCCCGCATCCGGCTCGACCTCGCGGGCCGGCAGAGCCTCGCGGAGCTGGCGGGGCGGGTGGACCCGGACCGGGCGGTGTTGCTGGACCCGGGGGAGATGGTCCACTGGGACGGCCGGTCCTGGAGCTCGCCGGGCGGAATCCGGCTGCTCTCCCGTGACGGCGACGTCGAGACGGTCCCCTCGTTCGTCCCGGGCGGGGGCGTCGGGGAGTCTTGCCGCGAGGGGGCCGCACCGTGAGCGCTGCTTCCGAGCTGGCGATCCAGGAGCTGCTCCTCTCCGGTCCCACGCGGGAAGCGGTGGACGCGTTCGTCGAAGCGCACGACTTCCCCATTCGGGAGGGGCCGCACACCACCTTCGTGTTCCGCGGCGAGGCGACCTCCGTCCTGCTCGGGCACTGGCTCTTCGGGACCGCCGCGGCGCGGGAGATGGAGCGCGTCCCCGACTCGGATCTCTGGTTCCTGACCCTCGACCTGCCGGCGGAATCGCGCGTCGAGTACCGGTTCCAGCGGGTCCGGGGAACGGACGCGGAGTGGATCCTGGATCCGCTGAACGAGCGGACGGTGCGCGACCCCTTCGGCGTCTGGTCGGTGTGTCACGGCGAGGGGTACGAGCGGCCGGAATGGACCGAGGACGACCCCCAGGTCGGCGGGGGCGAACTGTCGGTCACGCACGTCCGGAGCCGGGCCCTCGGAACCCGTCCGGTGTCGGTCTACACGCCGTTCGGCTTCCGGAACCGGCGCCGGTATCCCCTGCTCGTGGTGCTCGACGGCGAGGACTATCTCCGCCACGCCGCCTGCCGGACCGTCCTCGACAACCTGATCCACCGGCGGGAGATCCCGCCGCTGATCGCCGCGTTCGTGACTCCCGAAAAACGCATCCGGGAGTACGCGGACAATCCGGCCCACGCGGAGTTCCTGACCTCGGACCTCGTGCCGCACCTCCAGACCGAGTTCCCGCTCCGGCGGCGCCCGGACGACCGCGGGCTGGTGGGCGCCGGACTCGGCGCGGTGGCCGCCCTGACCGCCGCCTGGCGCACCCCTGGCTTTTTCGGCAAGCTCCTGCTCTCCTCGGGGTCGTTCACCTTCACGGACGCCGGGCCGAGCACCCGGACCGCCCTGCTCGACCCGGTGGTGGACTTCGTGAACGCCTACCGCGCGGACCCGCGCCGGGTGAGCAGCCGCGTGTTCCTGAGTTGCGGGATCTACGAGCCGCTCATCTACGAGAACCGGTCGCTCGTGCCGCTGCTCCGGGAGAGCGGGATGGAGGTCCGCTACGTCGAGGCGCCCGACGGCCACAACTGGGACAACTGGCGCGACCGGCTGCGGGTGGGTCTGTCGTGGCTCTTCCCGGGGCCTCTCTGGCTCTACTACCGATGAGCCAGGAGCGCCAGGGACCGCCAGGAGCGCCGGTCTTCAGACCGGCATCGCGACGCGAGAGCGTCGCGAAACCGCAACCCGTCACCCACCGGCACGGGAAGAACGCCCGGGAGCCCAGGAGCGCCGGTCTTCAGACCGGCATCGCCCGCCCCAGGCGGGCGAAACTCCCAACCTGATGCGGCCCCATCTCCTGAACCTGACCGAGGACGGCGCACCACCCCACGAAGTGCAGACTCCGCGGATCCATCACGACTCGACTCCGGCGATGGGGCACCGTCACGCCGGGAGTTTCGTGGCCGCCCGCCGCGATGCCGGTGCAAACGCCGGCGCCCCTGCTCGCCTCGGCATGCTCACGCCCGGTGGGGTGTGCAGCGGTTCGAGGGCTGAGCGATGAGTTCAAACCCTGACCTCGACCGCCTCATCCCCCGCGCGGGCACCGGATCGGTGAAGTGGGAGTACCGCGAGGGCGCGGTCGGCCACGGTTCCACGCTCGTCCCCGCCGAAGATCCCGACGTGATCCCCATGTGGGTCGCCGACATGGACTTTCCGTGTCCGGAAGTCGTGATCGAAGCGATCCGCCGGCGCGCCGGGCATCCGATCTTCGGCTACAGCGTGGGGCCGCCGAGCTACCGGGAGGCCTTCTGCGACTGGATGGCGGCCCGCCACGGGTTCCGTCCGGACCCCGACGGGGTCGTCCCCACCGAGGGAATCGTCCCCGACCTGGGTCTGCTGGTTCGCACCTTTGTCGAGCCGGGGCAGGGGGTCGTCCTCCACCCGCCGGTCTATTTCCCGTTCTTCGGGGCGGTCCGCAACAACGGTGGCCGGATGCTCCTCTGTCCGCTCCGCCGGGAGGACGGGCCGGGGAACGCCTCCGCGAACCCCTACCGCCTGGACCTCGAGCGCTTCGAGAAGCTGGCGGCCGAGCCGGAAACCCGGATGACGTTCCTGTGCACCCCGCAGAACCCGGTGGGGCGCGTCTGGACCCCCGAAGAGCTGACCGCGTTCGCCGGGATCGCCGCCCGGCACGGCCTCATCGTGGTGGCCGACGAGATCCACGGCGACCTGATGCTCGACGGACGGAAGTTCACGCCGTGGCTCTCGCTGGACCACCCGGCGGGGCTCAGGTCGGTGGTCTGCTCGGCGCCGAGCAAGACATTCAACCTCGCGGGCCTCAAGTCCTCGTGTCTCGTGATCCCGGACGGAGAGATGCGCGCGACCTATCGACAGGCCCGCGATCGCACCGGCGTCTACGGGGTGAATCCGCTGAGCGCCGCGGCGGCGGAAGCCGCCTGGCGCGGCGGCGGTCCCTGGCTCGACCGGGTGCTCGCCTACGTGAGCGAGAACGCCCGGACGCTGCAGCGTTTCTTTCGTGACCACCCCGAACTGAACGTTCGCACCGTCCCGGTCGAAGGGACGTATCTCGCGTGGCTCGACTTCCGGGAGACCGGCATCGAGGCGGGAGCCCTGGAAGACTTCCTGCTCGACCAAGCCAAGTTGCGCCTCGAATCCGGCGCGATCTTCGGAGACGAAGGACGCGGATTCGCGCGGATGAACCTGGCGTGCCCCTGGCCGCTCCTCACGGAGGCGCTGGGCCGGCTGGAGGCGGCGCTCCGCGGGTAGCCCTCCTACGCCAGGAAGTCGTTCCAGGCGCGGGCGCGGAGGGAGTCCTCCCCGTGGGTGACGAGCGCGGTGACCACGTGCCGGGCGAGTGAGGGATCGGTGATCAGCGGGACGCCGCGGTCCACGGCGCGGCGGCGGACCAGGTAGCCGTCGGGGCGGCCCTCGGGATCGAAGGCGACGGGCACGTTCACGACGAGGTCCACCTCCCCGCGGTCGATCAGGTCGAGGGCGCTGAGCGGGCCGGGCGCGTCGAACCCGGCGCCGAGCGGGCGCTGCTCGGAGCGCACCCGGGCCACTTCGGTCGCGTCGATGCCGTTGTCGCGCAGCACGCGGCAGGTTCCCGAGGTCGCGTAGATCGTGAGGCCCAGCTCCTCGGCCATGGTCCGGGCGGTGCGGACGAAGCGGTGCTTCCAGCGCGGCGGTCCGAGCGAGAGGAGGACGCCCTTCTTCGGACCGCGGAACCCGGTGGCCACCAGGCCGTGGAGGAGCGCCTCGTGAAAGGAGTCGCCGAGACACCCCACCTCGCCGGTGCTGGCCATCTCCACGCCCAGCAGCGGGTCGGCGCCCATCAGCCGCGAGAACGAGAACTGCGGCACCTTGACCCCCACGTGCTCGAGCTCGTAGAGCGGGCGGTGCTCCATCCCGGGGTCGGCGCCGAGCATGATGCGGGTGGCCGCCCGGGCGTAGTTGCGGCCGGTCACTTTCGAGACGAACGGCAGGCTGCGGGACGCGCGCAGGTTGCACTCGATCACCTTCACGATCCCGTCGCGGTGCAGCAACTGGATGTTGCAGGGGCCGGTGACCCGCAGTTCCTTGGCGATCTGCTGGGCGATGCGGCGGACCTGCCCCAGGGTGGGGATGGTCATGTCCACGGGCGGCAGCACGAGCGTCGCGTCGCCGCTGTGGACGCCGGCGTCCTCGACGTGTTCGCTGACCGCCCAGAGCACCACCTCGCCCCGGTTCGCGACCAGGTCGATCTCGATCTCCCGGGCGTCCTCCTCGAACTTGGAGATGACCACCGGGTGCTCGGGGGAGATCGCCTTCGCCTTCCGCAGGATGCGGGCGAGTTCGTGGTGTTCGTGGGCGACGGACATGGCGGCCCCGCTCAGCACGTAGCTCGGGCGCACGAGCACCGGGAAGCCGCCCAGTTCCTCCACGATCCGCTCCGCGTCGGCGGCGTCGGTCACGTGGGCCCAGCGCGGCTGGTCCACGCCGATCCGGTCCAGCAGGGCGCTGAACTTGTTGCGGTCCTCGGCGCGGTCGATGTCCTCGGCGGAGGTCCCCAGAATCGGAACCCCGGCGTGGTGGAGGCGCATCGCCAGCCGGTTCGGGATCTGGCCGCCCATGCTCACCACCACCCCGTCCGGACGCTCCTTCTCCACGAGGTCCAGGACCGACTCCACGCTCACCTCGTCGAAGACCAGCTTGTCGCAGATGTCGTAGTCGGTGCTCACCGTCTCCGGGTTGTAGTTGAGCATCAGGGTCTCGAACCCGAGCTCCGCGGCGGCCTGGACGGCGTTCACGCAGCACCAGTCGAACTCGACCGAAGAGCCGATCCGGTAGACGCCGGAGCCGATCACCAGAATGCGTTTCCGGCCGCCGGCGGGGAGCCCCACCCCTTCGTCGCCGCTCGCGTGGTAGGTGGAGTAGAGGTAGTTCGTCTCGGCGGGGAACTCGGCGGCCAGGGTGTCGATCCGGGCGATGTGCGGGCCGACGCCGGCTTCCCGGCGCGCCGCGCGCGCCTCGCCCCGCTGCCTTCCGGTCAGGAACTCGAGCGACTCGTCCGAGAAACCCTGTTCCTTGGCCTTCTCGAGGGTCGCCTCCGGAATCGGCCAGCCGCCGCGTTCGACCTCCGACTCGGTGCGCATCGCTTCGGCGACCCCGTGGAGGAACCACGGATCGATCCGGGTGAGGTCGTGGATTTCGGCGATCGCTTCGGGGACCCGGCCGGCTTCCACCGCCTCCCGGAGCGCCTGGGCGAGCGCGAAGACGCGCCGCGGCGTCGCGTTCTTCAACTCGTCGTCCCGGTCCTCGAACTGGAAGGCGCGCGAATCGAGCCCCCGCACGCCGATGTCCAGCATGCGAAGCGCCTTCTGGAGCACCTCCGGGAAGGTGCGGCCGATGGCCATCACCTCTCCGACGCTCTTCATCTCGCTGCCGATGCGGGTGCCGGCCTCCTGGAACTTGCCGAGGTCCCAGCGGGGCGCCTTGAGCACCAGGTAGTCGAGCGCCGGCTCGAAGAACGCCTTGGTGACGCCGGTGATGGCGTTCTTCAGGTCCGGGAGGGTGAACCCGAGCCCCAGTTTCGCCGCCACGTAGGCGAGCGGATACCCGGTCGCCTTGCTGGCGAGCGCCGACGAGCGGGAGAGCCGGGCGTTCACCTCGATCACCCGGTAGTCGGCGCCCGTCGGGCTGAGCGCGAACTGCACGTTGCACTCGCCCACGATGCCGAGGTGCTGGATCGTCTTGATCGAGACGGTGCGCAGGAGCTGGTACTCCTCGTCGTTCAGCGTCTGCGACGGCGCCACCACCAGGGACTCCCCGGTGTGGATCCCCATCGGGTCCATGTTCTCCATGTTGCAGACGGTGATGCAGTTGTTCTCCCGGTCGCGCACCACCTCGTACTCGATTTCCTTCCAGCCGCGGAGGGACTCCTCGACGAGCACCTGCGCCTGCTTCGTGTCGTGGGCCCCGAAGATGTTGGTGAGCGCGGCCTCGAGTTCGGCCTCCGTCTCGACGATGGCGCTCCCCTTGCCGCCGAGGGCGAAGCCGATGCGCAGCATCAGCGGCAGCCCGATCGTGCGCGCGGCCGCCCGCGCTTCATCGCGGCGGTGGCAGACGATGCTCCGCGCGGTCAGCACGCCGATCTCCGCGAGGCGGGCGTTGAAGCGCCCCCGGTCCTCGGTGTCGCGGATGCTCTTCACCGGGGTGCCGAGCACCTGGATCCCGGCCTCGCGGAACCACTCCTCGAGTTCGAGGCCGCAGTTGAGCGCGGTCTGGCCGCCGAAGGAGAGCGCCACGCCGTCCACGCCTTCCTCCTCGGCCACCTGTCGCACGAGGCGCGGGGTCACCGCGTTCAGGTAGAGGCGGTCCGCCATCCCCTCGCTGGTCTGGATGGTCGCGATATTGGGATTCACGAGGACGGTGCGCACGCCCTCCTCGCTCAGCGCCTTGATGGCCTGGGACCCCGAGTAGTCGAACTCGCCGGCCTGGCCGATCTGGAGCGCCCCCGAGCCGAGGACGATGACGGACTGCGGTTTCGGCGGCGCTTGGATCACGGTCCGGCGCATTCCTCGACGAAGGCGTCGAACAGGTAGGCGGTGTCCTCGGGACCGGGATGCGCCTCGGGGTGGAACTGGATGCTCCGGAACGGCCGCTCGAGCGACCGGATGCCTTCGTTCGTGCCGTCGTTCAGGTTCTGGAACCAGGGTTTCCAGTCGTCGGGCAGGCTCGCCTCGTCCACCGCATAGCCGTGGTTCTGGCTGGTGATGAAGGAACGGCCGCTGACGAGGTCCCGCACCGGCTGGTTCACGCTGCGGTGCCCGTAGGGCAGCTTGAAGGTCCGCGCCCCCGCGGCCATGGCGAGCAACTGGTTGCCGAGGCAGACCCCGAAGATCGGCCCGCGGAACCACTCCATCACCGAGCGGAGTTCGCGGGCGAGTTCGAGGAGGTCGCCGGGGTCGCCGGGGCCGTTCCCCAGCATGATGCCGGTGGCGTCCCGGGCCGCCTCGGCGAACGGTTCGAGCCCCGAGACGCGGTGGACCCGGGCGCCCCGGGAGATGAGCGAGCGGACGATGTTGTCCTTGGCCCCCACGTCCACGAGCAGCACCCGGGGTCCGTCCTCGGGGCCGTAGGAGGCCGGGGCGCCGGGTACCACCTGTTCGAAGACCTGCCGGTGCATCTCGACCGCCGACGCCCGCGCCCGGGCATCCGCCGGGGTGAGCCCGGCGGCAGAGAGCACCCCCCCCATCGTTCCGGCTTCGCGAAGGCGCATGGTGAGCGCTCGGGTGTCCACCCCCTCGATCCCGGGCACCCCTTCGGCCGCGAGCCAGGCGCCGAGGGACCGGACGCCGGCGTGGTGGCTGTAGTGCGGTTCGTGATGCTGCACCACGAGTCCCTGGACCTGGATCCGCCCGGACTCGAACGGGCCCTCGATGGAGCCTGCGGGCCGCGCCGGGGGAACGCCGTAGTTCCCCTGGAGCGGATAGGTCAGCACCAGGATCTGTCCCCGGTACGACGGGTCCGTGAGGGTCTCCACGTACCCCGCCATTCCGGTGTTGAACACGACTTCCCCGGCCACCGGTGGATCGAGGGCTGCGCCGAAGGAATTCCCCGAAAATTCGGCGCCGTCCTCGAGGTGAAGCCGTATCCCGCCGCGTGCGGGGCGCATATCCGGTTCCGAACTCAAACCGGCCGGAAACTCTATCAGCGCGCCGCGCTTTTTCGGCCGTCGGGGTGGAGGAATTTTCGGGAGAAAAGTAAGCTTGCCGGCCCGCGTAGAACCAGCCGCCGCGTCGGTGACTGTCTTGCCGCCAGGCCGAGGAGGCGAAAGGAATCCCATGACCCCTCTGATCCACCGTCCCGCGTTTCGTCCAGCGCGTCGTCTCGTCCTGACCGCGGCCGTGGCTGCCCTCTCGGTGTCACCGGGGCTCGCCGCGTCGTCCGGGACGCAGTTGCCCCAGGGTCCTCCGGTCCTTCACTTCGTGGCGTCCGGCGACTACGCGTTCTCCGCGGCGCGGATCACGGTGGACGTCCGGCTCGATGAGGGAGCGCGTCTCAACGTGACTCTCACCTCCCCCTCCGGAAGCAGCGACAACCTCACGATGGACCGGGACGGAAGGCGCTATTCGTGGACCGGTCAACTGCGGGAGGCCGGGACCTGGCGGGCCGAGGCGACGGTGAGCGGGGCGGGATCCCCGCAGTCGGCGAACGCCAGTGTCTCGCTCGATCCGGGCACGCCGACCTGTTCGCTGAACATCAGCGCCCCCGAACAGGCCACCCACTACCTCGAGGCCGAGTTCGTGGTGGACGCCTGCGGCTCCAGCGCCGTCACCGGCGAGATCGCGACCCGCTACATCACCGTGCTGCAGGACGGGGTGCAGATTTCCACCCTCGACGCCAGCGCCCAGTGCGAGCGGCGATTCATCCTCCAGGGCGGCGGGATCTACGAAGCCACCGTCGCGATCGCCGACGACCGCGGGGTCACGGCCACCTGCAGCGCCGACAACCTGGGCGTGGACGCGCTCTACCCGCGCTTCTGGCCCATCGCGGACTTCGCCACGGGCACCTACAAGAGCGAGCGCACGGACATCGTTCCCTCGCCGGAGGCCTCGTGGCTCAGCGGCGCCGGGGTGGGAATCACCATCCCGCACGATGAAGCGGCCGAACGCACCAACGCGGTCACGGTCCGGGCCGGCGGCGGCTTCGCCCACAACTTCTGGACCGGATCGTCGGTGGACATCCTGCTGACCCGGCAGACGCCCGGAGGGTTCTTCGGGCTGGGCGGCGGCGCCTGGGGCATCGGAGACAACGACATCCTGGACGGAGCGGTCTTCGGCACCGCGGGCTTCAACCTGCCCCAGTACACCGGCGCCGGGCAGGTGCAGGCGTTCGCCGAACTCCGGCTGTTCGCCCGGCACATCTCCGCGCCCCAGGACAACTTCTCCGGGCTCGTCGGAGTCCGGTTCAACTTCAAGCGGACGCACGAACTTCGGGCTCGCTGACCCGGTCCATCACTGCCGAGGCGTGCCCGCGGGCCGTATGCGGTTGGTCGCCGCGGTAGCGGCTCTGGTCCTCCTGCGCCTCCTCGTGGCGCTGGCGCCGGCCGAACCGCGGCTGTTCGGGACGCCGTTCGGGCTGGTGCTGGAACTGGGGATCATGGGGCTGGCAACCCTCAATCTCTGGTTCGCCGTGCGGACCCTCCTGCCGGGCGCCGAAGCCGCCGGTGATCGGGACCCTTCCGGCGGCGCCCCGGCCGGCGACTGACGGCGCGCCATGACGCTCGCGGTCGTCGCGCTCTACCTGGCGGCGGTCATCGGGATCGGGCTGGCCGCCCGCCTGGGTCTCGCGAGCGGGCCCGACCGCGCCGGGGAGGGGTACTTCCTCGCCGGCCGCTCGATCGGTCCGTTCGTTCTGCTGATGACGCTCTTCGGGACGAACATGACCGCCTTCACCATCCTGGGCGCCTCCGGCGAGGCCTACCGGCAGGGAATCCGGGTGTTCGCGCTCATGGCGACCAGTTCGGCGGTGGTCATCCCGATGACCTTCCTGGTGATCGGGGTACCGCTCTGGCGGCTGGGAAAGCGGCACGGGTTCGCCACCCAGGCCGAGTTCTTCGAGGCGCGCTACGGGTCTTCCGGACTGGGGCTGCTGGTGCTCGGCGCCTCGCTGCTGTGGCTCGTCCCGTATGTGCTCATCGGGGTCAAGGGCGGCGGGGATGCGCTCGCCGCCATCGCGGGCCCGGACGCCGCCATCCCTCCGTGGGCCGGCAGCCTGGTGATGTGCCTCGTGGTGCTCGTCTACGTGGTGCTCGGCGGCATGCGCAGCACGGCGCTCGTGAACACCTTCCAGACGCTCGTCTTCATCGGCGTCAGCGGACTCGCCTTCCTCGTGATCACCGGGGGAATGGGCGGCTTCGGGGCCGCGATGGCCCGGCTCGGGGAGCAGTCCCCCGAACTCCTGGAACTGGCCCGCTCTCCGCGGGACTGGATCCAGATCGCGACCTACCTCTTCGTTCCGCTGTCCACGTCGTGTTTCCCCCACATCTTCAGCCACTGGATGTCCGCCCGGAGCGCGGAGGCGTTCCGGCTCCCGGTGCTGGCCTATCCCGCCTGCATCGCCGCCGTGTGGTTCCCCTCGGTGGTGCTCGGGGCGCTCGGCCGGCTCGACGTCCCGGAAGACGCGATCGGGCCGGTCATCATCCTGCTGATCCGCGAGCACGCCGGGAGCGTGCTCGCGGGCATGCTGGCCGCCGGGGTGTTCGCCGCGATCATGTCCTCGCTCGACTCCCAGACCCTGGCGGTGGGAACGATGCTCACCAAGAACGCCGCGGCGCGGGTGCCGCGGTTTGCGGCGTGGAGCCACAGCCGCCAGGCCCTTCTCGGCCGGATTTTCGTGGCCGGCTTCCTGGTGGTGGTGTTCGTCCTCAGCCTGGTCTCGACCCAGACGATCTTCAGCCTGGGGATCTGGGCGCTCTCGGGTTTCTCGACGTTCTTCCCGGTCCTCGTCGGTGCGCTCTACTGGAAGCGGAGCACCGGGGCGGGCGCCGCGGCGGGCATCCTCAGCGGCCTGCTCCTCTGGACCTGGTTCTTCGTCGCGTCCGAAGGGGCGCCGGGCTGGACCATCGCGGAGAGCGGCGTGGAACCGGCCGCCGCGATCGTCCTCGTCTCGGCGCTGGCTCTGGTGGTGGTCTCCCGACTCACCGCCCCGCCGGACCCGGAACGTCTCCACCGCTTCTTCGGGTAGGAGCGCGGAACGGCTGGGAACGCCGACCTCCGGTCGGCACGCGGGCCGCAGGCCCGCAGGCGGCGTTAACAGCCTGTGGAAAAAGTCACGCGGCGTTCGAACGGCGATGCATCCCGCCTGAACCGGGCCGCTTTGGCGGCCCTCTGCGTTGCGTTTCGGTCGGAATACACTCGGTATTCCTCCCTCACGCGCCATGTCAGCCGGACCCCCACCGGGAGAAACGCCCATGCGCGAGTCCACCTGCGCACCCCGCTTGTCATGAAAATGGCGGAACGGCTTGGAACGCCGACCTCCGGTCGGCACAGCGGGCCGAAGGCCCGCGGGCGGCGCGCCGCTATTCGCCCTGGGTGACAGAGGTCCGGGAGCGTCCCATCCGCCCGGTTGCACCGAGAGAGAACCATCCCGCAGGTCG
>JAJDUD010000040.1 GCA_022826825.1 Acidobacteriota bacterium
CGTCCATGCCCTCCATGCACTCGAACGGGCCGCAGGTGATGTGCATCACGTCACCGGTGGGCTCCATCTCCTGGTTCGCTCCGACCGTCGTCCGCTGCACCATGAAGGTCGCGCCGTCACTGAGAACCATGCTCTGGAGCATGTCCCAGTTGCCCGCGGCGCCCACGTAGGCGAACGGCATGTTCATGCCCATGTCCACGCTGACCCCGTTGGCGCCGTCCACGAACATCGGTGTGATGATGGCGGTGGTGTTGGACTCCACCATGATCTCGGGGTTCACCCAGGCCATCGCAGTCGCCTCGTCGTCGTCGTCGTCCGCGACCATGAAGTGCTGGCTCTTCGCGTCATCGGACAGCGAGAACATCGCCATGACGGCTGGCGTCGGCGGCGGCTCAGGCTCCGGCGGCACATCGGACGTGCCGGTTACGTGCGTCGTCCAGGGGCTCAGGAGCGGCGCCTCGAGCGTCCCGGCGGCGGCGCGCACCCGGCCATACATGGTGGTCCCGGGTTCAAGATCCGAAACGGTGTAATGGGTCTCGACCGTCGGGACTTGCGGGTCGTTGTCGTCGAACATCTCGTCGTCCATGCTGACCTGCACCACATAACCGATGGCGCCCTCGACCGCGTTCCAGTGCCACTCGATCGAATTCTCGGTCGTGTCGGTGTGGAGGCCGGTAGGCGTGGCGGGAGCCTCCGGTGCAGGCGGCTCCGGCTCAGGCTCGGGCTCCGGCTCCGGAGCTGGCGGCGGCGGTGGCGGCGGCGCCGGTGCCGGCGTCGTTGCCGTGTCGTCGTCCCCACAACCCGAGAGCACGAGACCGGCGCCCAGGGTCACGGTAAGAAGGAGAAGAGCACGGTCACCCCTGAATGGGGCAAAAAGGCCCTCTAGGGACGCTCAAACGGTGTATAGTTGCGGTTCTTCCTCGTCCGCCATTCTGCGGTGACCACATGTTCCAGAAGAGCGCGTCTGTTTCCCGTTTGTATCTGTATTATCAATGCTTTATGATGCCCACCAGTGCCGTCAGGTTCCTTCTGAGGCCCGTGAATGCACTCACATAAAGTGATATACAAATGACTCTTCCCACCCCCAGTTCACGATGACCCGCCGACCCTACCGACTGTCCGCCCGTTTCGTCGCCACGGTCCGGGAGACGGGCCGTTACGGGGACGGGCGTGGCTCCGGAGGACTGTCCCTGCTGGTCAGAAGGACCACAGGCGGCGACTTGGCCAAATCCTGGGCACAGCGCATCATCGTGGACGGACGGGCTCGCAACCTCGGACTCGGAACCTGGCCCCATGTCAGCCTGGCCCAGGCCCGAGAAAAGTGCGTTCTGAACCTGGTGGCCCGGCGCCGCGGCGATCTGGTCCTGGCCGGCCGCAAGCGGACCGTTCCGACCTTCAATGAAGCCGTCGACCGGGTGATCGCGATCCACGCGGCGGGCTGGACGGACGGCGGCAGGTCGGAGAAGCAGTGGCGGGCGAGCCTTCGGGACTACGCCATATGGCGACTCGGAGAGATGCCGGTCAACCGGGTCGGGACGGCGGACGTGATGGCGGTCCTGTTGCCGATCTGGGGGGAGAAGCGGGAGACCGCGCGCCGGGTGCGGCAGCGGATCTCGGCGGTGATGCGCTGGGCGGTGGCACAGGGTTACCGGGAGGACAATCCGGCGGGGGACGCCATCGGCGCGGCGCTTCCGAAGACCGGCGTCCGGACCCGGCATCAGCCGGCGCTGCCGTATACGGAGGTTCGCGAAGCGATGGAGAGGGTGCGTGCGTCGAGGGCCCATTCCGCAACCGTGCTGGCTTTCGAGTTCCTGGTGCTCACGGCTTGCCGGAGCAGTGAGGTGCGCGGTGCGCGGTGGGCGGAGATGGACCTTGAGGCGCGGGAGTGGCGGATTCCTGGGGAGCGCATGAAGGCGAACCGGGACCACCGGGTTCCCTTATCCACGGGGGCGCTGGCGGTGCTGCGAGAGGCGCGGAGCGTCGCGGACGGCTCGGAGTTGGTGTTTCCGTCAGTGCGAGGCCGTTCGCTCTCTGATGCGACGATCTCGAAGATGGTTCGCGAACTCGGGATCGGGGCGGTGCCTCACGGCTTCCGTTCGAGCTTCCGGGACTGGGCGGCGGAATGTGCTGACGCCCCGCGCGAGGTGTGCGAACTCGCGCTGGCCCACGTAAACACCGACCGGGTGGAGGCCGCCTACCGGCGGACGGACCTGTTCGAGCGTCGGCGCGAACTCATGGAAGAGTGGGCGGCGTTTCTGGGAAACTCCTTACCCGACTGAGTGCGGAATTTGGCCATGGTCCGAAGACGCTCGCTGGCAGATTCTGCTATCCTGAGTGCGGCAGGGACGACATGAGCAACGGAAACGGCTGGCGGAACCTCTGGGCCGGACTCATGGTTGCTCTGATGGTTGTGCTCGTCGGGGCAGTCGTCCAACTGCATGTCACGGTGGCCGATTTCCGAATCGACGTGAGCCAGGAAATTAGCGCTGTCCGCCTAGAGATGGAGCGTCGATTCGGGGAAGTGAATGAGCGTCTCGCTCGGATCGAAGCCCTGATCCAGCGCCTCGACCCGGATTACGCACAACCGGCTGACTGAACACCCTCTAACGAGGACAGGAGACACGCCCCTCGAGTGGGAGGCGGTCTACCGCGCACCGACCTGTTCAGGTTCGGAGTCGCTCCAAGCCCGCGCCTCGGGCGCGATGGGATCCCGGCGGGAAGGCTCGACATTCGGCCTCCGCCGGGCTGCCGCCGCCTCAGCCGCCCCCGATCAAGTTCCGGAGACTCAGTGCGGGGCGGAAGCGCACCACCCGTCCCCGCGGAATGTCCACCGGCTCTCCCGTCCGGGGATTTCGGCCAACGCCCGTCTTCCGGGAGGCGGCGTGGAATAGCCCGAACCGCCGGAGCATCACCCGGTCGCCGCGCTCCAGGACGGTGCCCAGACTCGCGAACACGGCCTCCACGGCCTTCCGCGCAACCGGGCCTTTGAGATTGGTGACTTTCATCGCCTGAGTGACGAGGTCGGCCTTCACCATCGTGTGTGGATCGTATGCGACACGCTGTTCACACGCGATCCCGGAGCGCGATGGAAGGTGACGAAACAGTGGTCCCGGTCAGGAAAGCGGCCCACTGCTCCATGAGTGTCCGCCGCCGCTCGAATAGGTCCGAGCGCCGGTAGGCCGCCTCAATGGTGTTCGTGTTCACATGGGCCAGCGCGAGCTCGCATACCTCCCGCGGCGCGTCCGTGCATTCCGCCGCCCAGTCACGGAAGCTCGATCGGAACCCGTGTGGTACCGCCCCGATCCGCAACTCACGGAGCACCCTTGAGAGCGCAGCCGAGGAGGGCGGCCGGCGCTTCGCCGAAGGAAATACCCATCCCGAGCGGTCCGCCAACGCCCGGGCCTCGCCGAGCACCGCCAGGGCGCGCGAGGACAGCGGAACCCGGTGCTCCCGGCCGGTCTTCATCCGTTCCGCGGGAATGCGCCACTCACGCGCCTCAAGGTTCATCTCCTCCCACCGCGCGTCCCGCACCTCCGCGCTCCGGCACGCTGTGAGCACTAGGAACTCGAACGCCAGCATCGTCGCGAGATGGGCGCTGGACCCGCGCACCGCAGCGATGGCCTCGGCGACCTTCCCATACGGAAGCGCCGGGAAATGCTGCGGCCGGATTCCCTGCTTGGGCAGCGCCGCGCCGATGGCCTCCCCGGCCGGGTTGTCCTCCCGGTAGCCCTGAGCCACCGCCCACCGCATCACCGCTCCGATCCGCTGCCGCACCTTCCGTGCAGTGACCCGCTTCGCGTTCCAGATCGGAAGCAGGATCGCCATCACGTCGGCCGTGCTGATCCGGTTCACGGGCCTCCGCCCGAGCGTCGGCATCGCGTAGTTGCCCAGGGTCAAGCGCCAGTCCGCCTCGGAACGGCTGCTGTGCTTCCACCCCGTCGCATGAATAGCAATGACCACCTCGGCCGCTTCCTCGAAGGTGGGGACGGTCCGCTTGCGGCCCGTTACGAGTTCGCCCCGGTCGCGGGCCACGAGGTTGAGGGCGCACTTCTGGCGTGCTTCGGCGAGGCTGACGTGGGGCCAGACGCCGAGGCCGAGGTTGCGGGCGCGGCCGTCGATCTGGATGCGCTGGGCCCAGGACTTGGCGAGTTCGCCGCGGGACGTACGCTTGACCAGCAGGGAGAGGCCTCCGGAGCCGCGTCCGTCTCCATATCGTCCTTCCTCTCGGACGGTGGCGACGAAGCGTGCAGAGAGTCGGTACGGGCGCTTGATCACGGTGTCTGTGGCACCGGTTTCGATGTTAGATCGGTATCAGATAGTCGGCGGGAACGGGCCGGAACCGCATGTTCTGGCATGGAACGGAAGGCATCATAACACGTTGATAATAGGGCGGTAATAGAGAAAACAAGGGAACTCTGCGGAACGTGGAGGAACAGTCAGTCACCGACCCGGGAGGTAGGTGACATGAAGTCGCTCACTGGCAAGTTCGCATCCGCCCGCGGATGGGCTCTGCTGCTCACCCTGTTCCTTGGAGCCGGCTTCATGGTTGCGGCCTGTGGGGAAGAGGACACGCCGTCGCCGACCACGCCGACCCCGCCGCCCACGCCCGCGCCGGCGCCCGAGCCCGAGCCCGAACCGCCCGGCGTGCCGACCGGCCTGCGGGTCAACGCAACCGGCGCGGATTTCATCGAGTGGGCCTGGACCATGGTCGAAGGCGTGAGCGGCTACGATGTGCAGTTCAGCGCGAACGAGGCGTTCACCACCGAGGACGAGATCACCGCCCGGACCGCCGAGCAGATCTCCTACCGCCAGGAGGGTCTCGAAGCGGAGACGAACGGGTATCTGCGGGTGCGGTCCGCCAGCGGAGCCGGCGAGGACCGGGTCACGAGCGATTGGTCCGCCCACGTGGGGGGCATGACGGCCGCCGCGGAACCCGAACCGCCGCCGGTCCCGGAGCCCACGGCGCCTGCCACGCCCACGGGGTTCGAGGTCTCCGACGAGACGGAGACTTCGATCACTTGGTCTTGGGAAGCGGTTGAGGGAGCGGACGGCTACCTAGTGCAGATCAGCACGGACGAGATGTTCGAGGGGAACTTCGAAGGGGCCGATCGGTACCAGGTCACCACCGATACGTCACACACCGTGAGCAACCTTGCGGCGGAAACCACCCTGTACGCGCGGGTGGCGGCCGGCGTGCTGACCGCCGCGGCGCCTTCGCTGGACCCCGCGGATTACCTGCTCAGCGCCTGGACAACCCACGCGACGGGCATGACGGAGGTGGTGAGGCTGCCAGTTCCCAAGAACCTTCGCCGGACGGACAACAGGGGCCACAACTTCATCGAGTGGGAGTGGGATGAGGTTCCCGGCGCGGATGGTTACCACAGCGAGTTCAGCACGGACGGGAGTACTTTCAGCGGCTTCGAGCGCCACGCCGGCAGGAGCGACACCATCCGCAGGGTGTCGGGACTCGACCCGGGAGCCAGTGGTTACCTCCGGGTCCGCTCCTATACGGGTAGCGGCACCGGCGCCGACACCGTGAGCAGCGAGTGGTCCGAGGCGGATCGGCAGTCAACGGGCGAGCGGCCCGCGCCGGAACCGCTCTCCGCGCCGACGGACGTCCGCGGCGGCAACGTGCAGCGTGGCTCCATTACCGTCACCTGGGACGAGGTGGACGGCGCCGAGAGCTACGTGGTGGAGCAGAGCGAAGACGATGGCGACTGGACCCCGGCGTCGTGCAGCGCCGGCAACAACGTAGTGACCACCGAGGAGTGCGTGGCTACCGATCTGAGGGCGGGCACGGACTACGACTTCCGGGTCCGTGCGTTGACGACTGCCAGCGACCGGACAGCGAGCGGTTGGGGCACGACCCCGAGTTCCGTCAGAACCAGAGGCAGCGCACCGACGGATCCAGTCCCCGGCGGAACCGGGGACCTGAAGATCCGCTGGTCGAGTACTGCGGAGGGCACCATTACCTTTACATGGGAGAGAGTTGCCGGAAAGCAGTACCGCACGGTGAAGGTTGGGGCAGACAAGCTCTCCTCAACGAACCCGTGCGAGGGAGCCGTCTTTGGCGAACCGGCGCTGGCCACCGCGATCAGCGCGACAACGGATGCAGCCGACGCGGCCATCACGGCGGGAACAGTGGTCGGTCTATGCGTGAAGGTGGACGGCGATGACACGACGACCTCTTCCGCCTTCGGCGTGAGTCTGACGGGAGTCCCCACCGTGAGTACCACTGTGGCAGAGACCTATACGGACCAGAACAACAAGACGACGAATCTGCATTGGACCGGCATCAATGTCGTCAAGGACTTCGACTTCGAGATTCGTGTAGTCACCGATCTGGAACGGGACAACAGAATTGCTGCCGGAACCTCTTCTGGCGCGGTTCAGACGGCCTGCAGTGATGGCGACGTTGTCAGGGAGCGACGCGCTACCCGCACCGTCGCGATCAGCGAGTCGTGGAGCAAAAGCCTCGACGCATATGCGGGATACCTGCTCTGCGTCAGGCACAAGAACGACGCGGGCTCAACTTCATGGGCCGTGCCCGCAGACAACGCCGAGATCTATACGCTGCCGGCCGCTCCACCGGCCCCTGCCGAGGATTCCAACCGTCGCACCAAGAACGACGGTGACATCGATTTCACCTGGGAGGTGGATCTCGAAGGCAAGAGCAACGTGCCGTGGGAAGAAGTGCGCTTCGACATCCGCGCCGTTTCGGCCACCTCAGGCACGCCCAAGGCCGCCGAGTGCGACGCTGCTACAGACTTGGCGCCTACCGCCGTAACGGAGACCTTGGACGGGCTCGACATTACGCACACATTTACACGTCCAATGGCACATCTGCGGAGCTCCAACGGGTATATCTGTATCCGAGCCAGTTACGATGACGATTCAGCGACCGACCCCACTGCGGCTCCGAATGACCGAGGTACTGGACCTTGGACAATCGGTGGACGGGTCACATTGGACAGGAAGGTCGCCACGCTGGAGGTCACGACGAGCACTTCGACCGCCGTTACGCTGACTCTTGAAGGCCACACGGACGACGCTGAGAGTCAGGCAAGTTGGTCGTACAAGGCGAACAGGGGACCCGACACTACCTGCACTACAGAGAGCGGCGCGACTCTGTCCCGTACCGTCGTTAACGACCCAGCCGACACCTCTAACCTGCAAAACAACACCAGTTACACCTACACGGCGTACGGCGACGCCGCTTGCAAACAGCGCATCGACAGCGTGAGTTTCACCACGAAGAGGGCGTCTAGCTGAACGTTTGTTCGAGCGCCTGCCCGGCGCGGGTGGGCGGCTCGGCATGGCCGGGGCGGCACCCGCCGCCCCGGCCTTTTCCCCCTCACGCGGGACCCGAGGAGCGCCGGCCAGCCCTCCCGTCAGCAAACCTTCCGTCGCCGCCCTTCTCACTGCGTCACCCGCCCGCCACGCGTGAGAGTCCAGGGATCCCCCACCCCGAATCCCGGTCCGGAAGGGGTGGCGGATGCCGTGAGCGCGGTTGGCGTCATCCCGCGGGTCAAACGCGACGCCGCCTTCCGTGGCGATGCTGGCAACTTTTCAGCAGCTCAGCTCAAACTGGTCCACTACCCACCCGCCGCAGATCGGAAGGTCACCCATGAAACGCCGAGTCCAGAAGGGTGAGGACGGTCGGATTCCGTCGCTAGTACAGCCGGATGCGGGCGACGGAATGACCGAGCGGGACAGCGTCGCTGCCGCCGGACGGCACCTCGATGCGCTGCGCCCCATACAGACGAAACCAAGCCTCGCTGGAGTGGGGGTCCACGTTCACCATTGCATACGAGTTGTCGGCGTGGAGTGTAAGCCGCTCGAACCGATGGCCGTCTCCAGTCTCGCCCTCATCGGCCGCCCCGAGGCGCGGGATCCACGACAGTGGCCGCGCGATGTTGTAGATGATCGCGCTGGACGTGAACTGTCAGATATGGTTCCCGGCCTCGTCGTGGATGGCGACGCCGCCGAGACGTGGACATCGCCGCTGAGGATGGCCATCCGGAACCTGCGGGCTGCAGCCTGGAACGGGACCCGCATGAGCGCCCGGCGCTCCTCGTCGTGCAACTCGTGCTCCCAAGCGTCGCGCAGGTCGTCGCCCAGCCCCGCCTCCGGGAGTGGCATCCGCTGGGCGGCGCTGACCAGCGCGGCCCGCGCGTGAAGCATCGGCACCGCAGACGACGAACCGGAACGGCGTGTCCTCAGGATCGAGGGACTCCGCCTAGGCGGTGAACCGGGGATCGGACAATAGCGGGAACCCACCGCCACCCCCCGCGGGCGCCAGATCGCGAGCCAAGCAGCGAACGCCAGGATGAATCCCAGGGACGCCGTGTGCCATCACTCCCACCGTTGGCCAGAGAGGCCAGTCTGCTGCGAGCGCCGGGGCCGTAGCCGGTGTGAGGACGTGGAACGGGAGACGCGGCCACGAAGACTCGGGAATTGAGCGAGGCGCGCCTGTGATACGCGATGTGATACTCAGCCGATCAGGCCACACCCATTCCGTTGATAATCAATGACTTATCGTTTTGGCGCAACCGACTCCCGGGTATGCGGTGTTACAAGGATCAAGTAACTCTTGAACCATCGGACATAAGACCAGCGGCAGCCTACCACACTCTAGGGGCGGACTTCTACAGCAACGCCGCCCGGTGCCGGCGTGTTGGAGGAGGCGTGGTTCGGCCTCTCCAACTCTCGTAGGTCACTCATTGTATGCGTCTTTGAAGCCGAAACTCCGCTCGAAAACCGCACAGGAACGTCCAACTGACTCTGGCAACGGAGGCCATCACGGGACGACACGTTTCGGTGCAGTCGGGACTCCGAGACTTCGGAACGTTTCGGCATCGAGCCGACGCGCCACCAGGAATATCAGCGGCTGGGACCGTAATCCCGGTCACGCGTCGGGCTGCGGCGACGCATCAACTCAAGAACTCGCGCAACGTCGCGGCGAGCGTCTCGTAGTCCTGGGCCAAGCCTGTCATTCGCCCGTCGAGCCGCGCGAACTGCCGCCGCAAGGTCGCGTTCTCCGCGGCCTGCTGCTCGAACCGCTGCCGCAAGGTCGCGTTCTCCGCGGCCTGCTGCTCGAACCGCTGCCGCAAAACTTCGACCTCCTCGGCGTGCCGCTGCCGCTCCTCGGCGTGCTGCCGCTGCTCCCTCTCGAAGTGCGCGCACAACCGCTTCAAGGCGATCATCAACTGTGTTTCTAGTTCGGTCATAGAGTTCCTTCACTCGCTCGACAGCTTCAAGGCAGGCCGCCCGCCCACGGTCCAGGGCGGATTCGCCATCGTCCCGGTCGGCAGAACGACGAACCGGTCCCCGTCGATCTCCAACAGCGTCACGCCCCAGGTCGTCTCCTCGATCCCGGCGAGCGTTTCGCGTGCGTCCTCGATCTGAACCTCCAGCGCCGCCAGGGTCTCGATCCGGCTTTGGGTGCTCGCCGAGAGCCATTGCATCAGCCCCCAGCTCCCGCCGCTGATTCCGAGGAAGATGGTCACCCCGACCACCAGGGGCCGCAGCCACGCGTTCAGAAGCATCACGCGCACCCGTGCAACCGTCACCGCCGTATCGGCTTCGGTGGTACGCAGCGCGTCGCTCGCGACGGCGCGCAACCTCTCGCCAAGCCGCCGCTGCTCGCTCGCCGCCGTCTCCTCGAACTGACGGCGTTCGGCCGCCATCCGGCTCCGCAGCCGGGCGGTCAAGTCGTTCGGGTTGGAAGTCGTGCTCATACAGCGCCCCTCTCAGCCGCAACCGCTTCCCGCTGTCCGGATCGCGGGCGGTCAGGTAGTCCTTGCCCTGCCGGGGCACCTCGAAGCCGGCCTCCTTTAGGGCGGCGACCACGTCGGCGCGGTTCCGCACCACGCCGTGCTCGACCCGCTGCAGCAGGTAGTCGCGGATCAGCTCGCGCGGGCCGGCTTCGTGCTCGAGGCCGGTCCGCAACCTCGCCGCCTCAAGGTAGGCGCGGTGGCCGGGCTGGTGCGCGCGGGCCCGCGCCGGATCGTCGGGGCGGCTCCAGCCGTGCTGGTGGTTGAAGGCGTCACGCAGCGCGCTGAACGTCTTCTCCCAACCGGGGGGAGCGATGTTCAGGCTGCGGCCGGTTTCCAGGTCGCAGCGGGCGGTGAGGATGTGGACATGGACCCCGGTGCCGTGCTCGCGGTGCAGGACCGCCGTCCAGGCGTAGCGGTCCGGCTCCAGTCCCGCCCACGCCGTCTTCTCGAACTCGTCGAGGACGGCCCCGATCTGCTCGTCGGTGGGCCGGTCCTCCGGCGCCCACGTGATCAGGCCCGACCGGAACTTGTGCTCGAACTCCAGCGAGTCGGCGACGGCCGCCACCAGGTCCGGGTTTCCGCGCAGGACCTCGATACCCGGACGCACGGTCCCCGCGGCGTCGCGTTCGCCGACGAGATAGTCGGCGGCTGCCTGGGCCGAGCCCTTTCCGCCACCGAAGAACCTAAGGTGCATCGGTGTCCTCTCCCCCGAGCCGGGCCAGGGCGAGCAGCGACCGCTCGATCGACACCAACTGGGCGACAACCTCGACTGCCTCGACCTTCGAGGGATGGGTGTTCGCCCAGCGCGCGAGCTGGTTCAGGTTGTTCCCGATCCGGGCAAGCTGCCGGGTGCGCTCGCGCTCGACGGCCAGGGTGGGCGCCGTCCAGGTTCGCGTCCGGGCCATGGCCTGCCGCAGCAGCGCGGACGGCGACACCCCAGCCGCCGCTGCCTTCTCCTGCCAGGCGGCGTGCTCCGCCCGCGTGACGCGGGCGGCGATCATGACGGTGCGGCGTTCGGCCTCGGGCGCACCGTCGCGGGGGGCCGGGGGGCGGCGCCCCCCGGCCGCG
>JAJDUD010000034.1 GCA_022826825.1 Acidobacteriota bacterium
CCGGTTGACGAGTTGGAAGAACAGGACCGCGCCGCTCTGGGTCACCGGCAGGTAGCCGATCTCGTCGACGACGAGCAGCGCCGGGTGGGTGAGGATCTTCAGGCGGCGGTCGAGCCGTCCCGCGGCCTTGGCCTCCTCCAGGGAGTTGACGAGGTCGGTGAGGGTGCCGAAGTAGATCTTGCGGCCGCTTTCGGCCGCCGTGATCGCCAAGCTGATGGCGAGGTGCGTCTTGCCGACGCCGGGCGGGCCGAGGAAGACGACGTTCTCCTTGCGCTCGACGAAGCCGAGTTCGTGGAGCGCGTCGATCTGCTCGCGCTTGATCGAGGGCTGGAAGGCGAAGTCGAAGGTCGCCAGCGTCTTCACGTACGGCAGGCGGCTTGAGCGCATGGCCGCTTCGAGGCGCCGGCCGTTGCGGAGTTCGATCTGGGCGGCCAGGAGCCGCTCGATCGCTTCGGCCGCGGTGGTGCCTCCCCCGTCCACCCCGGCGAGCACGCCGTCCAGCGCCTCCAGCGCGCCGGGCATCTTGAGGTCGGCGAGCTGGGCCGCGATCCGCTCCCGGCGCGACGGCGGCCTCACCGGGCGCCTCCCGCGATCCGGGCGTACTCGGCCAGCGGACGGCGCTCGACCTCGACGAACCGGGCGCGCTCCTCCGCTTCGTCCCGTCCCTTCGAGGGCTCGGGGCGAAGCGGCGACACGGGCCGGTAAGGCCAGCGGGCCAAGGGCCTCAGGTGCGGCCGCTCGACCTCGAACCGGTCCACCGGCCGCTCCTTCAGCGTCCCGTGGACGCGGACGTTGGCCACCTTGTCGAGCCACCCCGCCACCCGGGCGTTCAGGTCGTCGTCCGACACGAAGTCCCGCCCGTAGAAGAAGCTCCGCCGGAGGTAGCTGACCGGCCGCTCCACCTTGCCCTTCGTCCGAGCCCGGTACGGCCGGCACGCCCGGATCCGGAACCCCCAGTGGAAGGCGAAGCGCAGGAACCCCGGGTTCTCCATCAGCCGCCCGCCGACCTCCCGGTTGTCCTCGACGATGACGGCCTTCATCTGATCGAACAGCAGCTCCGAGGGGACGCCCCCGAAGTACCGGAACGCCGACTCCAGACCCTCCATCACCACCGCCATCGTCTGGCGCTCGTAGTATCGGACCCACATCAGCCGCGAGTAGCCCAGCACCACGACCAGCGCATGCCGCTTGCCCCACGGCGTCCGGAACTCCGCGAAGTCCACCTGCCCCTGGTGCCCCGGCGGCGTCTCGAACCGCCTGACCGGCTCGGGCGGCGGCCTCGGCCGCTTCTCGCGCACGTAGCGCCTCACCTGGTCGTAGCCGCCCTCGTAGCCCGCCTCCCGGATCTCCTCGAACAGCCGCACCGCGCTGAGATCCGGATACGCTTCCAGGCGGACCCTGACGATCTCCTTGTAGGGATCGAGCTTCGAGGGCCGGGGCCGCCTCGGTCCGTACCTGACCCGCTCCTCGTCCAGGTTCCGGTCCAGCTGCCCCGACGCGATCCAGCGATGCACCGTCCGCCGGTTCACGCCGGCCAGCCGGGCCACCGCGGCCTTGCTCAGTCCCTGTTCCAGATAGTGCCGCAGCAGCACCCGCGTCTCTCTTCCGATCATGGCGTCTCCTCCGTTCGGTGGAGACGCCACGGCAAACAAACCGTTCGCGATCCCTCTGAGTCCCAGCCACCGACGCCGCAGCCACTCCACGGCCGCAGCTCCAATGTGGGACATTTTACATGCCGATTTCAGGGAAACTTTACATGCCGGGTAACAGCGCACTGGGGTCCCCGTCTATTGGCAGGGGCGGCAACGTCTTGCGGCCCTGCCGCCCGCCAGGTCGGGTTCGCAGGGAACGCGAGGGTTTGGTGGGGAGCACCCCCCCGCCCAAAGGGCTTGGTGCGGCATGGCGGCGAGCGTGTTTTTACACCCTCGCCCCCGCTCACCAAGGGTCGCTTGTCTCTTCCATTCTTCGGGAACCCCGCTTGATTTGCAGGACCGGGTCAACAGGGACGGTGGTCGAATCGATGGGTCGCTTGGCCGTAAGGGGCCGTTCGGGAGTTTGATCGCCACCGTCCTTCCCTACGTCCTGGATGGATACTGCTCACTCAGCGACTGGAAAACCCAACCCGATCGACTTGTAGCCAGCACGGTCTTCGATTCGCTCTGTCCACCGATGCTGACCGTGATCGTCGCCGTCTCGGTTACCGTACCGCCCTAGGAATCCATCCCCACGCCGGAGTCGGTTGCCCCGGTGGATGAGGACCACGAGAACCTGAATTCGTCCGTGTCGATCTCGCCGTCTTCGGTTGCGGCGTCTACGATGCAACTGCCGTAGGTGCCGCGCGTGACGGACACGTCGCACGAAAGGCGGAAGGTTACCTGCCGCTGCTGGTTTCTGTAGTTGTTCCCGCCTCCACCGTTGCCGTTCTCGTCGTCCCAGCAATACAGGATCTCCACCCTGAGGATCTCGCCGGTATCCGTGTAGTACCAGATGCTGACCATGCACTGCACGTCGAGTGCCGGGCCGTTGAGGTTGAAGGGGGGTGCCTATTCACAAAGCCCCTTGACATCACGATTCTCTTGCCGAGAAGTTGGCCTGCGGCCCGTGCCCGCAGAGAGACACTCATGATTGCGCTGCAAAAGTGGCGTGCGATTCCCCTGTCGATTTTGCTGCTGGTCGGCTGCGGCGGAGACTCGGAGATCACGGATCCCCAGCCTCCACCATCAACGCCACCACCACCAACGATACGACCACCAAGCCCCCTGCGGGTGGAACGGGATGCGCTCGTGGCGCTTTATAACGCCATGGGAGGGGATTCCTGGAAGCGCCGAGACAATTGGCTGACGTCTGCGCCCGTGGAGGATTGGCACGGAGTGCGCGTTTACCCGGGGAGCGGGCGCGTCCACACCATTAGCCTGCGGAACAACGGGCTGACCGGCTCCATCCCGCCCGAGATCGAGAACTTCGAGAGGTTGGTTGTTCTGGCCCTCTCGAGGAACTCGCTCCGCGGCTCCATCCCGCCTGAGTTGGGCACGCTCTCCGAGCTGGAGACTCTGTGGCTGTACGGCAACGAGCTCACCGGTCCCATCCCGCCCGAGATCGGGAATCTCGATCGCCTAGCTTCACTGAATCTGGCGAACAACCTCCTCACCGGGTCCATTCCACCCGAGATCGAAAATCTTGAGAGCCTAGCTTCACTGACTCTGGACCGTAACCTCCTCACGGGGCTCATTCCACCCGAGATCGGGAATCTCGATGGCTTGGTTAGGTTATTTTTGGAGTACAACCTCCTCACCGGTTCCATCCCGCCCGAGTTAGGCAAGCTCTCCCAGCTGGAGACTCTACGGCTGCAAGGCAACGGGCTGACCGGCTCCATCCCGCCCGAGATCGGGGATCTCGTTTTCCTGGCGGAGTTGGACGTGAGCGCGAATGATCTTGCCGGCGCGATCCCCGAGGAGATCGGCAGCGCCAAACGTCTGGAGCTGTTGCTGGTTTCGGAGAATCCGGGCTTGCGGGGCCTGATGCCTCGGAGCTTGCTGCGACTGAGGGACCTCGTCGCCCTTCGGACGTACGGAACGGAACTCTGCGCCCCTTTGGATCCCGGGTTCAGAGCGTGGATGCACAGCATTCCGCTTTTGGGAGTGGAAGAATGCGACGCGGGCGTCGTCGAGCGCATGGCCCTGGCGCGCTTCTTCAACACGACAGGCGGCGAGGTCTGGGAGAACGCAGAGGGCTGGAACACGGGCGCGGACCTGGACTCGTGGTACGGCGTCACGCTCGAGGATGGGCGTGTGCAGTCCCTCGTGCTGGCGGAAAACGGCTTGGAGGGATCCTTTCCGACGGCCATCGTCACATTGACCGAGTTGGAGCACCTGGACCTGAGCGACAACGACCTTGTCGGCGAGCTGCCGGGAGACGTGGGATACATGTCGTCGCTGATGACGCTGCTCCTGAGTGGCAATACGGGTCTCGACGGGTTGCTTCCCTTCAGCATGGTGAGGCTGCCGAGGCTGGCCGTCTTGCAGTACGAGGACACGGGTCTCTGCATGCCATCGACTCGCGGGTTCCAGACGTGGGTGGCCGGACTGGACGTGGAGGGATCGTTCTGCACGAACCAGCCGGGTGTCGCCTTGGAGTTGCCGATGGCGTACTTGGTCCAAGCGATCCAGAATCCGGCGGAGCCGGTACCGCTGGTGGCGAATCGGGACGCGCTGCTCAGGGTTTTCCTGACGGCTCCCGCGCTGCACGGATTCAGTCCCCCTCCGGTTCTCGCGACGTTCCATCGCGAGGGTGAGCAGGTTCATCAGGTCCGGATCGAGGCGCCGGACTCCGAACTGCCCGTCGAGGTGGATCAGGGTAATCTCTACGGGTCGTACAACGCCGTAATCCCGGCGGAGCACATCCGGCCCGGCCTCGAGTTCTTTGTGGAGGCCGACCCGGATGGCTCCCTGATCCTCGCGGAGGACGCGGAGGATCGCTATCCGGCAGACACCGGCAGTGTGCAGTTGAGAGTAGTGCCGGTGCCCGCGCTGGACCTGACCGTGGTCCCGGTGTTGAATGCGGCGGAACCCGATTCCTCGGTTTTCGGTCCGTTAACTGATCTCACGAAAGATTCGCGTGTTGTGAGCATGCTCCGTTGGGCCTTCCCATTGTCGGGCTTCGAGGCTCGGACGCGAGACACCTACGTCACGTCGCTGGACTTGACCACCGGTGCCGGGCAAGGTGGGCTGATTAATGAGCTGCAGGCATTACGCGACTCGGAGTCCGGCACCGGATACTGGTACGGAGCCGCCTTCAGCAAGACCGGGCTTGTGCGCGGAAGGGCGATAATTGGCGGCAATGTTAGTGTAGGCAAGCCTTTAGTTGCTGAGTTGGCCCATGAGGTGGGCCACAACTTGAGCCTGCTGCACGCCCCTAACGGCAATGCGCAGGGAACCGATCCGAGTTTCCCTTACAGCGATGGTCGAATTGGAGTGTGGGGCTATGACTTTCGGGAGGGCGTGGTGGTCGATCCCGCCGGACCGGATCTCATGGGGTACTCTACGGGCACCTCCTGGCTCAGCGATTACTTCTACAGACGCGTATTGGCCTACCGTGAAAACGCCGATGCGGATGGCGATGCATCGATCCAGCCTCGACGGTTCGAGCAGCTTGTTCTGAGCGGCGGCGTTTTCGACGGCGAACTCACGCTGGATCCACCGTACAGGTTGACCATGCCGCCGCGCGTCCCGTCGTTGCCGGGCCGGTATAGGATCGAGGGCTTTTCCGGCGCCGACCGGCGGTTCTCGCTCCGTTTCGCGCCGGACGAGGACAAGTTCGGCAACGCGTACTTTTTCTTCGCGGTTCCCCTGCAACGGGGCGAGGTGGACCGGATCGTTCTTGTCGGCCCGGAGGGCGAGGTGGTCGTCGATCAGCACGACGTCCGGACGATGACCATTCTCCGAGATGAGTCCGGTTTGATCCGAGGCATTCTGCGAGACTGGGAAGGCGATATCCCGGCGATGCCGGGTGCTGGCGAAATCGATCTTGTGCGGTATCGTGGACTTCGTGAGGTGAGGTATTGATGCTGCGGTGAACGTGGGCGGACCTCCTCCACCGCCGAGGCGGTTCACGAATCAATTGCGTCCCGAGCACCGACGCGGCATTCCCCCGCCGATGTTTCGGGTGCGGCGCTTGGGGTAAAGACTTACGCGTTCAGGGCCGGATGATCCGCACCACCTTTCCATCTTGGTCGACGACCACCACGGGGACCTCGATCACGTCGTCGGCGAGCACATCCGCGTCCGCGCTCTCCATCTCGCCATCCTCTCGGGCATCCCCCTGCGCAGCCGTCGGCAGCGTGTACGGATCCGCCTTGCTCACGTCCACCTCGTACCCCAGGTCTGCGAGCGCCTGAATGGTGATCGCAGTCAGCAGCGAACCCCCGCCAGGCGCCATGATGTCACCCGGGATCACGCGCTTCCGCCAGTGGATGTTCAACACGGGGATCCGGTCCTCGAGCGGCACCTTGCCGCCGAGATACCCCTCGCCGCCTGCGGCGTCGAACGCCGCCACCGCCAACGGTCCCGCGAAGTGCCCGTCCCCGTCCCCGGCCCGGAAGAGGTCCTTCCACGACTTCGGTCTCGAACCGTAAGTCCAATAACCAAATCCCAGCACATGTCCGATCTCGTGGAGCGCGGACTCGAACAAGTCATCGATGCCCCGATTGCGGACATACCACACGGTGAACCAGCTCTCGCCGAGGAAGGCTTGCCCGGACGCCTCCCGCACACCGCAGGTTCTGGCGGTTGCCACGTTTCCGCCCTGCCGTGCGACCATCCTCATGCGGATCATCACATCGTCAATGACACCCACCAGCCGCAGGTTGGGAGACTCCCGATAACAGTAATCGGCCATCAACCCTTGGACCGGCACGTCCGGCAGGTCGCCCACGACCGCCTCCATCCACCGGCCCGCCGCCCGCCGAACCGCCGCTTCCTCCTCCGCCGTGAACCCCGGATCGAAGTACAGTTCGATGTTGAACGCGTCGGTATCCGGTGCGGGCACCACCCAAGCTCGGAAACGGTGGGTTGCTTTCAGCCCATTCGGATCCGTGGCCGTCACCTCGACGGCGGTCGTGTCCACCGACAGCGGATCCAGCCACAACACCCCGTCTTCGATCCGCGCGGCCACCACCCTGGACTCGGTTGTCTCCACGGAGTAAGCGAGCGAGTCGCCGTCGGGATCGTCGAAGTAGTCGGCGAGCACCAAGTCGGCCGACGGTCCCCCTGCCTGAAGCCGGTGCGCGGGAATCGCCGACCCCGCCAACGGGCTCCGGTTGTCGGACTCCGCGAACAGCACCAACTCCTCGCCGCGAGCCAGCGCCAGACCCTCATAGCCCTCGGGCAAGACCGCCGCCAACGGTCCAAATCCGACATGCGCCGCGACTCCTTCCGCGCTCGCAGACACCTCGAACACAGCGCTGACCGTGTCCCCGGACAGCAGCGAAACGGCTTCACGGGAGATCGTCCCGCTTTGGACCGACAACGGAACCGAAAACGCGAACGGTGCCCCGGTGGCCACCTTCACCACCACCCGCGCCGGACCCGGCGTCAGCGGGTCGCCATCCACCCGCACGAACTCCGGCATTATGGGGAAGGGTGCCCCGGTGTTGCCGTGGAGCGTGACCCACTCCAATTCCGACAGACCCGCGAACAAACCCGGCGGCAGCTGCTCAAGCCAGTTAGACTCAAGGCCGAGTTCGGCGAGCTTAGGCGTCCCGGCAAAGATGCCGGGGGGCAGTTCGGCCAGATCGTTATCCTGCAAGGCCAGCCTGAACAGGTTGGGGAGTCCTTCGAAGACGCCCGGCGGTAGCCATTTCAGCCGGTTGTGCCCTAGAAACAGCCGCTGAAGCGCTGGCGTCTCCGAAAACAGTCCCGGGGGCAACTCCGTCAATTGGTTCCTCTCAAGATCCAAACGATGGAGATTCGGGACACCCGAAAACAGCTCCGCCGCCAGCTCGGTCAGCCGGTTATCCCCGACCCTGAGATCGCCCAGGCGCGACAGGCCGGAGAATATGCCCTCCGGCAGAGAGGTCAGCTCGTTGCCCCTTATCGTCAACAACTCGAGGTTCGAAAGCCCATCGAATACATCCTCCGGCAGCTCCGTCAGACCATTGTGGGAGAGATACAGGTTCTTCAGGCTCAACAGGCCGTCGAAGATGTCCGACGGAAGCTGTGTCAACTCGTTCGGCCCCAAGTCCAGAGTCCTCAGCCGCGACAGATCCCTGAAGATGTCTGGAGGCAACTCAGACAGTCGGTTGACATCGAGGCTCAGGTATTGCAACTGACCCAGGTGCGCCAGCAAACCCGGCGGCATTTCCACCAGTCGGTTGTCCTCGAGACCCAACCACCGCAACCGCGACAGTCCGTCGAAAATGTTCGCCGGGAGCTCAGTCAACTCGTTTTCATCCAGGTATAGAACTTCCAGCGCCACAAGCCCGGCGAAGTCGCCGCTCCTGAGCCGTGCGATGCCCTTCTGTTGCAGTGGAAGCAGACGGATTCTTCCGAGCGCCTCCTCAGTCACCTCCGCGCACCCCGAGACTTGTACGTCATGGAATTGAGCGATCCGCTCTACGATCACCGCACTCACCGCCGGCGTCCGGTTACAGACCCCCTGGTCCGATACGGCCGTCGCCCCGAACCCCACCTCCAAATCTGCCGCCCTCGCCGCGATTCGCTGCGCGCCAGACGACGGCCCCAACGTCCACACGCCCGAAGCCAGTCCGAGGCTGTCGGTCATCGCCGTTTCAGGATCGACTCCGCCGCTTCCCGCTTCCGGCTCGAACCGAACCGTCGCCCCCCAAACCGGTTGATCGATCTCGTCAGTGACGCGTACCACGACAGGGTCCGGCAGTGTTTGCCCCGCCACGGCCCACTGATCCTCTCCAGAACGCACCTCCAGTGACGCCACCGCCTCGTCGGGATCAAGCGCCGTCGCCTCGATCTCGGCGCTGGCGTCGCCGCCGGTGGAGATGGCCAGCACCTGACGTCCGGGGGCCATCCCCAGAGTCCAGGTCGTCACGGCTACTCCGGCGCTGTCGCTCACCACCGTCTCGGGGTCCGCAACGCCCCCCGCATCGGGCGCGAACCGAACCGCCGCGCCGGGCACGGGCCGCCCTCCCTCGTCCATCGCCAGCACCACGATGGGCTCCGCCAAGGTACGTCCACTCCACGCCCATTGACCCTCTCCCGAACGCACCTCGAAGGATGCCACCGCCTCGTCGGGATCAAGCGCCGTCGCCTCGATCTCGGCGCTGGCGTCGCCCTCCGCCGCGACCGCGCGCAGCGTCTGCCGTCCCGGGGTCGGTCCCAGCGTCCAGGCGATCCACGCCATCCCCGCGCCGTCGCTTTGCGCCTCGGTCGGTTCGACGCGCCCGCTGCCGGGAGCCGGCTCGAACCGAACGGCCGCCTCCGATACCGGCGAGCCCCCGGCGTCCAGCACCCGCACGCCGGCCGGCTCCAGCAGCGGGAGTCCCGCAGCCGCCCGCTGTCCCTCCCCGAACGGATCGAGCGCGGCCGTGGCTTGGCGCACATGGACAAGCGCCTGGTCCGACGACTCGGGAGCCCAAGCCTGAACGCGCGCCATGCCGTTGCCGCGCGCTGTCACCGTGCCGTCCGCGTCCACCGTGAACACTGCCAGGTCCAGGCTATTCCAACGCACCGTGCCGCCGCCCTGGACCGAGAACGAGAACTGCTGCCCGATGTGCGTCAGGGTCACGGAGTCCGGCACGATCTGGAGCGCCGGCTCCGGCTCGACCACCGGATCCGAGTCGCAGGAGCCGAGCGCCGCCAGGAACAGCGCGCCGGCGGCGGCCGGCATCCGACCCGACGGCCTCGCACGGCTTCCGTCCATCGTGCGTGTAGGCAGTATGTGGACGCCCCCAGTTTGGGCAAGCGCGGATTCAGACCCGAGTTGGTGGCAGTTGGCCAGGTACTGTCGGCTCGGATCAAGCGGCTCTCCACTTGTGCCGTCGGCAGTGATTCTCGTGCGCATCGTCCTTGATTGGTTGGGTTATCCGGGTTGCCCGGATCGCTAGGGTTGCCGTCGCGCTCCGGGGTCGGCGACCACCTTCGATGCCCGAAAAGATGCCCACTCCGAGACTCGTCGAGCAAACAGGAACAGCCAATCCGACCGATGGGGATGGGAGCGAACCGGCCCGGCAGCGCAGACTTCGGGGGCGTGCCCAAGGAGATAGGGGACGTTCGCGTCGGAGGATGCCAAGTCTGCCGCAACCGGCTCAAGAGCCGAAACGGCCGCATGCTCTCCGATGAAGATGTCCTGCATTACGAACACGCGGGGAACCCACCAAAAAGCGGCGGGGCTGAGGAGAGCGACGGCCTGACGCACGTTGCGGGGACGTTCTTCCATACCGTTGGCGATGGCCTCCGATGGCTCTGACACCTTCTGAGACGCGCGGCGCGGACGCCCGAGACTGGCTGACGGTCACTCTCCTGAAGAGACGCGAGAAGGTGCTGAAGCCCTTTGGCCGACCGGGCTGCCGGGCCGAGCGGATCGTGTTCGGTCCGCCTCCGCCCGGGGCTGTTCACGCCTGCGAGGTCGACGTCGTCATGGACGCACGCCTCGCACGGTTGCGACACGGCACGGATCGCGCGAAAGTTGGCCTTCGGGGAAGCCTCGACCGGCATCGGGCGAGCGAGTGGGTCTTGCCGCCTCAGCGCCCGGAACCCTCGCCGGGTTCGGACGCGTGAGGGCGTCGAAGAGGTCGATCCGGCGCGCCGGATCGGAGCCTCCACGGCTGCCCCAAAGGGGCTTGTCGAACACCGCTAAGGTGGGAGAGCCAGAGTACCCGGTGTAAGACACCGGGCTGGCGAGGGGCTTGCCCCTTCGATCCCCAAGAGGACGCGCGCTGGCGGGAGCGAGCTCAATGTCCCTCCCGGTGACGGTCGAAGAATCCGTCGGCGCCCGCAGGCAGGAGGAGGTTGTCCGAGATCGCCGCAATCTCCTCGGCTTCCCGCCACGCGCGTTCCAGCAGACAAAGCTCGCCTTCGAGCGCCCTTCGCTCCTGCTCCTCGTGAAGTGCCATCTCAAGCGCGAGCCGCGTGGGCTTGGACATCTTGCGGACCCATCCGGGTCCCGACAGCCGGGACTTTCTCCAGCGCCTGGGCGCGGGCAAT
>JAJDUD010000009.1 GCA_022826825.1 Acidobacteriota bacterium
CCGAAGGGCCGCAGCGACGTACTTCCCACGGGCCAGATCGTGCGGCGAGACACCGCTGCGCCCCCACGCGCAGGAGATACGCGTTCGCCCGCCGGAGGCGGGCGGTGCCGACCGGAGGTCGGCGTTCCAAGCCGTCTCCGCGATCTTGAGGACGCGCGGGGTGTGCAGGAGGACCCATCCCGGGCGTTTCTCCCGGTGGGGGCCTGGAGGCCGCTACCGCGAGAACCGGCCAGCGTTCCAGGCCGGGTCGGCGCGAGCACAGACGGTCGGCGGGAGGCTGTTGACCGCGCCGCGGGATTCGTTCAGTTGGCGAGGGCCGCGGCGGCGTAGTCCCGGAAACGGCCCGCGGCGATCAGCGTCGCCAACCCGGTGATGTCCGGGGATAGCGACCTGTCTTCGACGTAGGGCGGCGAGATCGCGCGCACCGTCGCGATCGCTTCCTCGAGTGGGCCGGAACTTCGCGCCGGGCGGTGGAACCCGATCCCCTGCACCGCCGCGAGCAGCTCGATGGCGACGATGTGCTCGAGGTTGTCCAGCATGTCGTGGAGCCGGCGGGCCCCGTGGGTCGCCATGCTGACGTGGTCCTCCTGGTTGGCGGAGGTCGGGATGCTGTCCACGCTCGCCGGATGGGCGAGCCCCTTGTTCTCCGAGGTGAGCGCGGCGGCGGTGATGCCGGCCATCATGAAACCGCTGTTCAGGCCGCTGTCGTGGACGAGGAACGCCGGCAGCCGGCTCAGGTGCGGGTCCACCAGCAGGGCGGTCCGCCGTTCGGAGAGCGATCCGATCTCGGCGATGGCGAGCGCCAGGATGTCCGCGGCGAAGGCCACGGGTTCCGCATGGAAGTTGCCGCCGGAGAGCACTTCCCCCGAGTCGGGGAACACCAGCGGGTTGTCGGTGACCGCGTTCGCCTCGGTCTCGAGGAGCGAGGCGGCGTGGCGCAGGTTGTCGAGGCAGGCCCCCATCACCTGCGGCTGGCACCGGATCGAGTAGGGGTCCTGCACCCGGTCGCAGTCGAGGTGCGAGGCGCGGATCTCGCTGCCGCGCATCAGGTCCCGGAGCACGCCGGCGACCGCGATCTGGCTCCGGTGGCCGCGGATCTCGTGGATGCGGGGATCGAACGGGACATCGCTGCCCTTGATGGCGTCGGTGGACATCGCGCCGGCCACGAGGGCGGCCGCCAGCACGTTCTCGGTCCGGAAAGCGGCCGCCAGCGCCAGGGCGGTCGAAACCTGGGTCCCGTTCAGGAGCGCCAGTCCTTCCTTCGGCGCGAGGCGCAGCGGCTCGAGACCGGCCCGGCGGAGCGCGTCGGCGGCGCTCAGCGATTCCTCTCCGATCCGGGCCTCTCCCTCCCCGATGAGCACTCCGGCGAGGTGGGCCAGCGGCGCCAGGTCTCCCGACGCCGCGACGGAGCCCTTGGCCGGAATCCGGGGAGCGATCCCGCGTTCGAGGAGCGCGCCGAGCGCCTCGACGAGCTCGAGGCGGACGCCGGAGTGCCCGCGGGCGAGCGCCATCACCTTCATCAGGATCACGAGCCGAACGACCTCGTCCCCGAGGTCCTCACCTACCCCCGCGGCGTGGGAACGGACGATGTTCTCCTGGAGCTTCCGGAGTTCGGTTTCGTCGATCCGCACGTGGACGAGATGCCCGCAGCCGGTGTTGACCCCGTAGACGGGACCGCCGCCGGCGATCGCGGCGTCCACCGTGCCGGCCGCGGCGGCGACCCTTCGGCGGGCGTCCTCGCCGAGTTCGACCGATATCCGGTCGAGCCAGGCCGCGCGCAGGGTGGCGAGGGGGATCCTCTCCCCGATCGCGATCTTCATTCCCGGAGTCCGGGAACCATGGGCAGGTCGAGGCCGTGCTCGCGGGCGCAGGCGATGGCCTCTTCGTAGCCGGCGTCGGCGTGGCGCATGACCCCCGACGCCGGGTCGTTCCAGAGCACCCGCTCGATGCGGCGGCCGGCGGCGTCGCTGCCGTCGCAGACGATGACGAACCCGGCGTGCTGCGCGTATCCCATCCCGACGCCGCCGCCGTGATGGATGGAGACCCAGGTCGCGCCGCTCGCGGTGTTCAGTAGCGCGTTCAGGAAGGCCCAGTCGGAGACCGCGTCGGAGCCGTCGCGCATCGCCTCGGTCTCCCGGTTGGGGCTCGCCACCGAGCCGCTGTCGAGGTGATCGCGGCCGATGACGATGGGGGCTTCGAGTTCTCCCCGGCGCACCATCTCGTTGAACGCGAGACCCAGCCGGTGGCGCTGTCCCAGCCCCACCCAGCAGATGCGCGCCGGCAGTCCCTGGAACTGGATGTTCTCGCGGGCCGCATCGAGCCAGTTGTGCAGATGCGGGTCGTCGGGGATCAGTTCCTTGACCCTGGCGTCCGTGCGGTAGATGTCCTCGGGGTTCCCCGAGAGGGCGGCCCAGCGGAAGGGTCCGATCCCGCGGCAGAAGAGGGGCCGGACGTAGGCGGGGACGAAGCCGGGGAAGGCGAACGCCCGGTCCACGCCGGCGCCGAGCGCTTCCTGGCGGATGTTGTTGCCGTAGTCGAAGGTCGGGACGCCGGCGTCGTGGAAGCCGAGCATGGCGCGGACGTGGTCGGCAATCGAACGGACCGCGGCGGCCGCGACGGCGTCGGGGTCGCTCTCCCGCCGGGCGCGCCACTCCTCGACGCTCCAGCCGGCCGGCAGGTAGCCGTTCGCCGGGTCGTGCGCCGACGTCTGGTCGGTGAGGGCGTCGGGGCGGACCCCGCGGCGGAGCAGGTCGGGGAGCACTTCGGCGGCGTTCCCGCGCAGGCCGACCGTGAGCGGAGTCCGGGCGGCGACCGAGCCCTCGATCAGCGCGAGCGCCTCGTCCACCGTCCCGGCGCGGGTGTCGAGGTAGCCCGTGGCGAGCCGCCGTTCGATCCGGTCGGCCTGGCACTCGATCGCGAGCAGCGAGGCGCCGGCCATCTTCGCGGCCAGCGGCTGGGCGCCCCCCATGCCGCCGAGCCCGGCGGTCAGGATCCAGCGGCCGGACAGGTCGCCGCCGTAGTGCTGCCGGCCCATCTCGACGAAGGTCTCGTAGGTGCCCTGGACGATGCCCTGGCTGCCGATGTAAATCCAGGACCCCGCGGTCATCTGGCCGAACATCATCAGTCCCTTGCGGTCGAGTTCCCGGAAGTGCTCCCAGTTGGCCCACGCCGGCACCAGGTTGGAGTTGGCGATGAGCACCCGCGGCGCTTCGGGATGGGTCCGGAAGACGCCGACGGGTTTGCCGGACTGGACCAGCAGGGTCTCGTCCGCCTCGAGTTCCCGGAGCGCCGCGACGATCGCCTCGTAGGCCTCCCGGTTCCGGGCCGCCTTCCCGATGCCGCCGTAGACCACGAGGTCCTCGGGCCGCTCCGCGACCTCGGGATCGAGGTTGTTCATCAGCATGCGGAGCGGCGCCTCGGTGAGCCAGCTCTTCGCGGACAGGAGCGGGCCGGTCGGCGCCTTGACGGCGGGGGTCCGGACGGTCTTCATGGGGCTCCTTCCGTCAGGGGGCTGCCCCCAGTTCCGTCAGCGCGGCGGCGAAATCCCTCGCCGTGGGGACGCGGTCCACATGCTCGCCGTCCATTACCTTCCATTCGCCGTGGACCATGACGCGTTCGATCGGTACCCGATGTCCCGAGAATAGCAGCGCGTCCAGCAGCGTGGCGGGGCCGTGGCCGGCCAGCATCGGGTCCTCGGCGTCCAGCACCACGAGGTCGGCGGGCGCCCCGGGAGCGAGCCCGAAGCGGGCCTGTCCGGCGGCCTGGGCGCCGCCCGCGAGCGCCCGCCGGAAGAGTTCCCGCCCGACGTGGGGATCCTCGACGGCGGCCACGTTCCGGGACTCCGAGGCGAGGCGCTGCCCGTATTCGAGCCAGCGCAGTTCCTCGAACGGATTGATCGTCGCCTGGCTGTCGGAGCCGATCGCCATCCGGCCCCCGGCGCGCAGGAAGCGCTCCAGCGGGAACAGGCCGTCGCCGAGGTTGCCCTCGGTGCTGGGGCAAAGGCACACCACCGCGCCCGAGGCGGCCAGATCGTGGGTCTCCCCGTCGTTGACGTGGGTGGCGTGGACTAGGCACCACGCCTCGTCCACGTCGAAGCGGTCCAGCAGCCAGCGCACCGGGCGGACGCCGCAGGCGCGGAGACAGTCCACGAGCTCCCGGCGCTGCTCCGCGATGTGGAGGTGCAGCGGCGCGCCGCTCGCCGCCGCGCGGGCCGCCACCTGGTGCAGGGAGGCCTCGCTGACCGCGCGCAGGCTGTGGGCGCCGATCCCGACCGTGACCCGTCCGGAAGCCGCTCCGGCGGCGCGTTCGTGGTGGGCGAGGAAGCTCTCGACCTCCATCGCGAAACGCCGTTGCCGCGCCTCGGGAGCCGGACGGTCGAAACCCGCGCGTTCGTAGAGCACCGGGACGTAGATCAGCCGGATGCCGCTGTCCCGGGCCGCCGTGCGGAGTGCCCCGAACATGGCGTCGGCGTCGTTCCCCGTGCGGCCGCGGAACAGATAGTGGAACTCGACGACCGAGGTATAGCCGCTCGCGAGCATCTCCGTGTACGCCTGCCGCGCGACGGCGGCGAGGTTCCCGGCGTCGAGCCGGCCGGTGAGTTCGTACATGCGCTCGCGCCAGGTCCAGAACGAATCGCGCCCGGCGCCGGAGCGGTGCTCGGTCCTTCCGGCCAGCGCCCGCTGGAACGCGTGGCTGTGGGCGTTGGTCAGGCCGGGGATCACGATCCCGGCGATGAGCGCGCCGGCCGGCGGAGAGGGAACGCCCGCCGTGACCTCGACGATCTCGCCGTCGCGGATGCTCAGCAGCACATCCTCCGCCCATCCGTTTCCGAGCAGGGCGCGGCGCGCCAGGATCCGTTTCATCGGCGTTCTCGAACTTTGGCACACGCTATCGTCGGACGCGTGGACCGCTGGGACCTTCTACTGACCGACGCCCGGGTCGCGACGATGCGCGCGGGCGCCACCGATCCCTACGGCGTGATCGACGGCGGGGCTCTCGCGATTCGGGACGGGGAGATCGCCTGGGTGGGGCCCGGAGCCGCCCTCCCTTCCCACCGGGCGGAAGAGGTCCGTTCGCTCGACGGGCGCTGGGTCACGCCCGCCCTGATCGACTGCCACACCCACCTGGTTTTCGGCGGCGACCGCGGGAGCGAGTTCGAAGCGCGTCTCGGAGGGGTCCGTTACGAGGAACTGGCGGCCTCCGGCGGCGGGATCATGGCCACCGTGCGGGCTACCCGGGCCGCCTCGGCCGAAGAGCTCTTCCGAAGTGCGCTCGGCCGCCTGGAGGCGATGGCGGGGGAGGGGGCGGCGACCGTCGAGATCAAGTCCGGCTACGGCCTGGACCTGGAGACCGAACTCCGGATGCTCGAGGTGGCGCGCCGTCTCGGCCGCGCCTCCGGGCTGACGGTGCGGACCACGCTGCTCGCCGCCCACGCGGTGCCGCCGGAGTTCGAGGGGAGGCCGGACGACTATCTCGCCTTCGTCGGCGACGAGGTGCTGCCCCGGGCGGCCGGCGAGGGCCTCGTGGATGCCGTGGACGGCTACTGCGAGACGGTCGCCTTCAGCGCTGTGCAACTCGCGGGATTGTTCGAGCGCGCCCGGGAATTGGGGTTGCCGGTCAAGCTGCACGCCGATCAACTCAGCGACGGTGGCGGGGCGGCGCTCGCGGCGCGCTTCGGGGCGCTTTCCGCCGATCACCTGGAATACACGCCGGAGGCGGGCATCGAGGCGCTCGCGGGCGCCGGCACGGTGGCGGTCTTGCTGCCCGGCGCCTTCCTGACGCTCGGCCAGAGCCAGCGGCCTCCGGTCGGCGCCCTACGCCGGCACGGAGTCCCGGTCGCGCTCGCGACCGACTGCAACCCGGGGACGTCGCCGCTCGGATCGCTTCCCGAAGCGATGGCGCTGGCTGCCCGGCTCTACGGGCTGACGCCGGCGGAGTGCCTTGCCGGGGTGACGCGTCACGCGGCGCGGGCGCTCGGGCTCCAGCACGACCGGGGGACGCTCGAAGCGGGGAAGCGCGCCGACATTGCGATCTGGGACATCGGCCATCCGCGCGATCTGACCTACTGGCTCGGGCGGCGGCAGCTCGCGGGTCTGCTGGTCGCCGGGCAGGATCGCTCGTAGCCGGTCGAGACTTCCGGGATCCCATTCAAGGCCGCAACCGTCAGAATCCGCACTCCCGATCGAACCTTTCGCGGCGCCTGATCGTTGCTGAACCGAACGACGCTGTGCGCGTTCGATTCCCGATCCCGGCAAAGGAGCCCAAGACCCCCATGGCCAAGGCCACGCACTACATCCCGAACCGCGCGAACGCGGTTACTCCGTATCTCGTCGTCCGCGACGGACAAGCCGCGCTCGCCTGGTACCAGGAGGTGCTCGGCGCGACCGTGGACTCCTCGATGGAGGGCGAGGGCGGCGCCGTCATGCACGCGGAACTCCGCTTTGGAGAGAGCCAGATCTACATGGCCCAGGAGTTTCCCGGGCCGCCGGCGGAAGCCGGCTTCGTCTCCCCGGACACCCTGGGCGGGACGAGCACCACGATCCACCTCTACGTGCCCGACGTGGACGCGGTGCACGCGAAGGCCATGGCCGAGGGCGCCCGCGAGATCCGTCCTCCCCAGGACCAGTTCTGGGGAGACCGCATGTCGAACGTCGTGGATCCCTTCGGGCATCGCTGGAGCCTCGCGACCCACATCGAGGACCTCAGCGAAGCGGAACTCGAGGCCCGCGCCGCCGCGGCGGCGGCGGAGTTCGAGGGGCAGCAGTAGGCGGTGCGGATGTCTCCAAATCGCGGTTTCGCGGCGCTGCCGGCCGCGGGGCCGACCTGTTGAGACACTGCCGTCCATGATCTTTGATCCGTGCATCACGCGAGCGTAAGCTGCTCTCATGGCTGTTGACACCGCAGGCATTCGAGCCCAACTCGAAGGACTGCACAATCTCCCCACACCGGTGCGCGCATGGCGTGTCGAGGAAGGACTCGACGCCACGGACGATCCCGCCGTGTGGATCTGGGCCGTGATCGAGCAGAGCGACGCCGACGCAGACACGTTGCGGAGGCTCAAGGCGATGGCCCGCGATGTGGTCCGCGACGGGACCGGCCTCTGGGCATACGTGCTCGTTCGGGGTGCGGATGAGGCTGAAGTGATCGCTTGAGCTTGCCTCGCGACCTTCTCGCCCAGGCGACCCTGCTGGCCACCAAGGAGCCCAGACGGCCCAGCCAGGCCAGCCTGCGTCGCAGTGTGTCAGCGTGTTACTACGCGCTGTTCCATCTCTTGGTGGACGCGGCTGCGCGGCGTCTCGTCTCGGGCAATGATCGCCAAGGACTACGCAACTGCATCAGTCGCGCCTTCGACCACGGGGTAATGAAGCGCGTGGCGCGCCAATTCGCCGAGCACAGCGTATCGCCCAGATTAGCGCCCGGCCTGAACGGCTTGCCGCTGCAGGACGAGATAGTCAGGGTCGCGGCGGCATTCGTCGACCTTCAGCAGCACCGGCATGAGGCCGACTACGACATGGGGAGACGGTTCACACGACTGGAGGTTCTCAGCATCGTCAGTGACGCTGAGCGCGCCTTTGTCGACTGGAGTGCGGTGCGCAATTCGGTCCAGGCCGACACCTTTGTAGTGGGCTTGCTGACGTTCGAGAAGATACGACCGTAAGTGGACGCGGAGGACTTGCGCTTCGAGACAGGGCTCGACGCCGAGCGTCCGGAAGGGGAGTTGGTCGAGGGCACGCGCCATGCGGTGCTGGGCCGGGCCACCCTGCGTTGGTAGCCGCGGCGCGTTCCCGATCAGCTCGCCCACGCCCGCCCGCGGCTGGTCTTGCACGAAGGCTGAACGCCCCTCCTCAGAGCGTCCGGAGGAACGCGATCAGGGCGGGGAGGTCGTCGTCGCTCACCTCGACGCCGAGCCCCGGATGGACCTCGAAGACCTCTTCGAGGGACTTTGCGGAGCCGTCGTGGAGGAGCGCCCGCCGGAACCTGACTCCCCGGAGCGACGGCGGGTTGAACCGGTCGCGTCCCAGTTCGTCGGTCAGGCCCACGTTGTGGACCCCCGGTGAGGTGTAGTTCGGGGCGGTGTGGCAGCGGTTGCAGGCGTAGCGGTCGAACGCGTCCTGTCCCGCCGCCAGGAGCGCCGGTTCCGGAGACGCGCTGACCTCCGGGAGTTCGAGGGTGCGCAGGTAGGCGGCGAGGTCGCTCACCTCGCGGTCCTCGAGTTGCCGGCCGCGGAGGGTGGTGCGGACGGACTTGACCACCTGGTCCTCGAGCCTGCGGATCGCTCCGTCCCAGGCCCACGGCTTCGTGTCCGCCACCCCGAGCAGCGAAAGGACCCGCTTGGGCGCGCCGTAGGTGCCGTCGCCCAGGGTGTCCGAGAGACGGTGGTTGGTGTGGCCCTGCGTGTGGCAGCTCGCGCAGCTCATCCAGCCGCGGAGCGAGAGCGACGCGTCGTGAAAGAGCAGCTCCCCGCGTTCCACGGCGGTGAGCGGAGCCGCCGGCCCGAGGGGTATCCGGGCCAGCTCGGTCTGCTCGGCGAGCGAGACCACCGAGATCTCGTCGGACCGGGTGTTGGCCACGTAGAGGAGCCCGTTCCCGCCGGCCGCGATCGCCGACGGGCCGCGCCCCACCCGCGCGTGACTCATCCGCCGGGCGTCGGCGCCGCCAAACGCGAGCCGGCCGACGCCGGAGAGCGCGATGACCAGCTCGCCCTCGGGCGAGACGACCATCGCCGCCGGGTCTCCCGACGGGGTGAGGACATCGCCGAGATCCATGATCCGGGTGCGCCGCACCAGGCGCGGGTTGCCGGAAACCAGGTCGTCCACCGGCATCAGGCTGACGCTGTTCGTGATGAACACCCCCCAGCGGATGTCGTCCGAGGTGGTGTGCATCCCGGTGTGGAGCTCCTGGTGGGTGATCCCGAGCCTTCCGTCCGGCAGGAGCGTCAGTCCCCTGAGGTTGTGACCGGTGAGTTCGGTCGCGCGAAGCAGTTCGCCGCGGGCGGCCGAAACGATCGCGAGGCCCCCGCCGAAGGCGTCGGCCACGAGCAGGTTCCCGTCGCCCAGGAACAGCATTTCCTGCGGCTCGAAGGGGAGATCGGCGACCCAGCGCGGCGTACCCAGATCCCTGGCCGCCGCATCCGGACCCGTGAGGTCGTACATCTGCACCCGCCGCGGCCAGAGGCAGGAAACGGCCAGCGACGCATCGTGCCGGGCTGCCCGGATCGGGTAGCGGCAGGTCGGGACGGCCGCCTTCACCTCCAGGAGCGGGGCCGCGGCGGCCGCCGGGAAGGGGCCGGAAGCCGTCCAGTCGCCGTTTCCGGGACCGAGCACCAGGAGCTCGTGCGCTCCGTGGTCGATGGCGAGCACCCGCCCGCCGCCGTCCGGGAGGAGTACGAGGTCGGTGATGTTGCCGCCGGCCGGGGCCTCTCCCAGGAGGGTGAGGTCGCCGGTGCGGATGACGCTGACCGTTCCGGCGCGGTTGCCGACCAGGAGCGCCTCACCGGCCGGGGTTCCCGGCGCGAGGACGACCGCCTGGGGACGGCGGGGCGCCTCGGCAACCGCCGCGCTCCCGAGACCCAGCCAGACCGCTCCGGCGGCGAGGCCCAGCGCGGCGATCCGGCGTCCCGGGAGCGGCATCCGCATGTCCCGCATTGTATGGCGGGTCGAACGGCCTTCGCGTGGCGCCTTACGGGAATCAGCGGACGGCAGATGCTCCAGAATTCGGCGGAGCGAGGGAACTCGGATGTTTCTCAGGAATGCTTGGTACGTCGCCGCCTGGAGCAGTGAGATCGGCCGGACACCCCGGCAGATCCGGGTCCTGGGCGAAAAGGTCTGCGTGTTCCGTCCCGACGGGAACGGGGTCGTCGCGCTGGAGGATGCCTGCCCGCACCGGAAGCTGCCGCTCTCCAATGGCCGGATCCGGGACGGCAACCTGGAATGCGGCTATCACGGGCTGACCTTCGACGCGTCCGGGCACTGCGTCTGGGCGCCGGGCAGCGGGCGCATTCCGCCGGGGGCGAACGTCCGCCCGTACCCGGTGCACGAGAGGTACGGCCTGGCGTGGATCTGGATGGGCGACCCCGAGCTGGCCGATCCTGGGAAGATCATCGCCATCCCCAACTTCGACGACCCGGCCTGGGGCATCAACCGGGGTCCGGCGCTGGAGCTCGAGTGCAACTACCTGTTCGTGTGCGACAACCTGCTCGACCCCACCCACGTCGCCTGGGTGCATGCGACGTCCTTCGCCCAGGACGCCGCCCGGGACGCTCCCCTGCAGGTGACCGGCACGAAGGACGGCGTCATCGTGCACCGCTGGATGCTGGATGTGGAGCCGGCCCCCTTTTACAGGAAGATCGTTTCGTTCGAGGGCAAATGCGACCGGTTGCAGCACTATGAAGTCCGCTACCCGTCCCTCGCGTTCATCCGGGCGGTCTTCACCCCCGCGGGCACCGGCGGGCCGGAGGGGCCGCTCGATGACAGCACCTTCATCATGGACAGCTACAACTTCATGACCCCCACCAGCGAGAAGGAAACCCGCTACTACTGGTTCCAGCTTCGCAACATCCGGCCCGACGATGAAGAGCTGAGCGAGATGATGAGCGAGGACGTGCACGAGGCCTTCGAGGAAGACCGCGCCGTCCTGAACGAAGTGCAGATCGGCATGGACACCGCGACCTCACCGCCCATCAACCTGCCGATCGACGGAGGGCCGCTGCGCTTCCGGCGGCAACTGGAGTCGATGATCGCCCTGGAAGCGGCGGCCGGCGCCGGGACCGGCGGCTGAGGCGCGGACCCCAGCGGGCGGTCCCGGCGTCCCGGGAACCGAATCGGCACTGCCGCGTTATCGGAGTCGCTCCGCGCGGACACCGCACTAGAATTCCGCGCCTTTCAACCCTCCACCCGAGGTACCTCGATATGACCGAACCGATCATGATCGAGGCGCGCGATCTCAGCAAGTTCTATGGGCCCTTCGTGGCCGTCGAGAGCGTGCGCTTCGCGATTCCCCGTGGCCAGATCGTCGCCTTCCTGGGGCCGAACGGCGCCGGGAAGACCACCACGATGAAGATGCTGACCGGCTATCTCGCCCCCAGCGGGGGCACCGCCGAGATCGCCGGCCTCGATGTCCACCGGGAGCGCCTCGACGCGACCCGCCGGCTGGGTTACCTGCCCGAGAACGGCCCGCTCTACCCGGACATGACGCCGGCGGAACTGCTCCGCTTCTTCGGCGAGGCGCGGGAAATCCCACCGGGCCGGCTGAGCTCCCGCATCAAGGAAGTGTCCGCCCTCTGCGCGCTCGACGAGGTGATGGAAAAGCCCATCGGAAAGCTGTCCCGGGGCTTCCGCCAGCGGGTCGGGGTGGCGCAGGCGCTGCTCCATGACCCCGACGTGCTGATCATGGACGAGCCGACCGCGGGCCTCGATCCCAACCAGATCCGGGACTTCCGCCAGAACATCCGCCGGCTGGGCGCCGGCAAGACCGTCCTCATCTCCACCCACATCCTCCGCGAGGTGGAAGCGGTGGCGGACCGGGTGCTCGTCGTGAACGGGGGCCGGCTCGTGTTCGACGGGGTCCCGTCGGACCTCCAGCGGGACGGCTCGATGGAGGACAGCTTCTACGAGCTCACCGGGCCGGGGGGGAGCGGCGCAGCGGCCGGGAACGGAGCGGCGCCCGACGCGCCGGCGGCCGCCTCGGGAGAGGTCGCGTGATGCCCGGCCTCGTCGAAATCCCGAACGTCCGCCGCCCGGTGGTGGCGGCCCTCATGCGGAGGGACCTCCGCATGTATTTCTCCAACCCGTCGGGCTACGTCTTCCTGACGCTGTTCATCCTGCTGAGCGCCGCCGCGGCGTTCTGGCAGGACCGGTTCTTCCTGAACAACCTGGCGAACCTCGACCAGTTGAACGGGCTCTTCCCGTACATCCTGATCTTCTTCATTCCGGCGCTCACCATGTCGGTGTGGGCCGAGGAGAAGAAGCTCGGGACCGACGAACTGCTGCTCACCCTCCCGGCGACCGACCTGGAGATCGTGCTCGGCAAGTACACGGCGGTCCTCGGCATCTACGGAGCGGCGCTCGTGCTCTCGCTCAGCCACGCGCTGGTCCTGATGTTCCTCGGGAGCCCCGACTGGGGCCTGCTGTTCGCCAACTACGTCGGCTACGCGCTGCTCGGCGCGGCGCTCGCGGCGGCCGGCATGGCCGCGTCGCTCCTCACCTCCATCCCCACGGTGGCGTTCATCCTGGGAGCGGTGGCGGCCGGGGTGCTGGTGCTGCCCGACCTCTTCCTCGGCAGCTTCAGCCCGTGGCTGGCCCGGGCAGTGGAGCCCGTTTCGGCGATCCACCACTTCGACGAGTTCGGCCGGGGCGTGATCCCGTTCACCTCGGTGCTCTATTTCGCGGCCGTCGCCGGTTTCTTCCTCTACCTGAACGTCCTGCTCATCGGGAAACGTCACTGGCCCGCCGCGGCGGACGGCTACCGCATGTCCACCCACCACGCGGTGCGGGCGGTCTCCGTGGCGCTGGCGCTGCTGAGCGCCATCGTGCTCGTCTCGCGGCTGGGCTTCCGCCTCGACACCACCGCCGAGCGGCTCCATTCGCTCTCCGGAGAGACCCGCGAACTGCTGCGGGCGCTGCCCGACGACCGGCCGGTCTTCGTGCAGGCGTATCTGAGCCCCGAGGTTCCCGAACCGCTCGTGCAGACCCGCGCGACCCTGATGAGCGTGCTCCGCGAGATGGAATCGGTGAGCGGCGGCCGGGTTCAGGTGCTGGTCGAGGACACGGAACCGTTCACCGAGTCCGCCCGGGAGGCCCGCGAGAAGTTCGGGATCATGCCGCGGGAGATCCCCAGCGTGACCTCGGCGCGGACCGGGGTCAGCGACGTGTTCATGGGGGTCGCGTTCACCTGCGCCGCCGAGGAGCAGGTGATTCCGTTCTTCGACCGCGGCCTGCCGGTGGAGTACGAGCTGGCCCGCAGCATCCGGGTGGTGGCGAACACCGACAAGAAGCGGATCGGCGTGATCTCCAAGGAGCTCCGGATCTTTGGCGGCCTCGACTTCCAGACCATGCGGAGTTCGCCGGAATGGTCGGTGGTGGACGAACTGCGCAAGCAGTACGAGGTCGTGCAGATCCAGCCGAACGCGATGATCACCGAGGAGGTGGACGGGCTGCTGGTGGTGTTGCCGTCGACGCTTGCCGACGACGAGATGAACAACGTTACCGACTTCATCCGCACCGGAGTCCCGGCGGTCCTGCTCGTGGATCCGCTGCCGGTGGTGAACATCGGTCTCGCCCCCTCGGAGCCGCCGGGCGCCGCGCAGAACCCCTTCATGCAGCAGGGCCAGCCGCCGCCGACGCCGAAGGGGAACATCCAGTCCTTCCTGGCGAACCTCGGGATCTCGTGGGACCCGGGCGGGATCGTCTGGGACGCCTACAACCCCCACCCCGATCTCGGCCATATGCCGCCGGAGGTGGTGTTCCTCGGTGAGGGGAACGGCAACCCGGAGGTCTTCGCCGACGCCTCGGCGGCGAGCGCCGGGCTCCAGCAGGTCGTGCTGATCTACCCCGGGTACTTCGAACCGCTTCCCGGAGCCGTGGCCGAGTTCCAGCCGCTCCTCACCACCGGCGACGTTTCGGGCGTCCTCCCCTACTTCCAGATGGTGCAGCGGAACTTCCTCGGTTCGCAGTTGAACCCCAACCTGCCGCACCGGCCGGACCCGATGAACTACGTGGTCGCCGCGGAGGCGCGGACCTTCCGGCCCGAATCGGACGAAGCGACGGGTGACGAGGATCCCTCCGCGATGGCCGAGGCGGACAGCACCCGCGTCATCGCGATCGCCGACCTCGACTTCATCTCGGAGCAGTTCTTCGAGCTGCGCCGGATCGGGCCCCCGAACCTCAACTTCGACAACGTGTCGTTCTTCCTGAACGCCATGGACGTCCTCGTCGGGGACGAGTCCTTCGTGGCGCTCCGGAACCGCCGGGTGCGCCACCGGACGCTCGAGGCGGTGGAGTCCCGGGTCCGCGAGTTCACCGAGCAGCGGAGCATCGAAGAGGACGAAGCGGAAACCAGCGCCCAGGAGGCGCTGCGGCAGGCGCAGGAACGGCTCGACCGGCGGGTCGCGGCCGTCCAGGAGCGCGACGACCTCGATGCGCAGGCGAAACAGATCATGGCCCGGAACCTCCAGGAGGTGGAGAACCGCCGGTTCAGCGTGCTGGAGGCGAACATCAACGCCGAGAAGGACGCGCAGGTCCGCGCCAGCGAGGAGCGCATGGAGGCGCAGATCCGCCGTATCCAGAGCGGCATCCGCACCGCGGCGGTGCTGTTGCCGCCGATCCCGGTGTTCCTGCTGGGGGTGTGGACCTTCGTGCGAAGGCGGCGGGCCGAAGTCGAGGGGGCGGCCGCCGCGCGCCGCCTCAGGCAGCAGTGACCGGTGAGGAGGAAGAAGCGATGACCGAAACGAAGACCACCACCAGCGCGCCGGAGGCCCGCAAGACCGGCGGGCCCGAGCTCCGGCGGACGCAGACCATCGCCGGCGCGGCGCTCCTGCTGACCGTGCTGGCCGCGGTGAGCGCCCCGCGCAACCCCGAGCCGAGCGACTTCGTGGACCTCGGCGAGCGCTTCTTCCCGGGTTTCGAGGATCCCGAGGAGGCGATGTCGCTCGAGATCATCGAGTTCGACGAGGCCACCGCCGAGGCGATTCCGTTCCGGGTGCAGAACGAGAACGGGATCTGGACCATCCCCAGCCACCACGACTATCCCGCCGACGGCCAGGACCGGCTCGCGCAGACCGCCGCCGGCGTCATGCTGCTCGAAAAGGACGACTTCCGCTCCGAGAACGTGGCCGACCATTCCGCGCTCGGGGTGGTGGACCCGCTGGACGAGGGCGCCGTGTCGCTCGTCGGCCGCGGACGGCGGGTCACCGTGAAGGCGTCGGGAGACCGGGTGCTCGCGGACCTCGTCATCGGCCGCCAGGTGCCCGACCGCGAGGGGTCCTACTTCGTCCGGGTCCCGGGCCAGAAGCGCGTCTACGTCTCGCAGCTCGGGGTGGACATCTCGGCCCAGTTCGGGGACTGGATCGAGCGCGACCTGCTGCTCATGGACCGGAACCGGGTGGACGAGGCCGTCCTCGAGGACTACACGATCAACGAACGGACCCTCCAGGTGGACCGGCGGGGACGCATCGCGCTCAGCAAGGTGGACAGCGACTGGACGGCGGCGGACCTCGGCTCCGGCCAGGAGGTGGATTCCTTCGAGGTGAACGAAATCCTCCGGGCCGCCGACGAACTCGAGATCGTGGGGGTGCGGCCGAAGCCCGAGGGCATCGCGGCGACCCTGACCGGCGATGCGGCCGGCGTCTCGAACGCCGACATCCTCTCGCTGCAGAGCCGCGGCTACTACCTCACCCAGGGCGGCAGCCTGCTGTCCAACGAGGGCGAGGTCCGGCTCGAGACCGACGAGGGCATCCGCTACACCCTCCGGTTCGGAGAGGTCGTCTACGGCCGGGACGAGGACGTGAGCGCCGGCAGCGCCGAAGAAGACACCGCGGACGCGGCTTCATCCGGCCCCGCCGAGAATCGCTACCTCTTCGTGACCGCGGAGTTCCGCCCCGAGCGCTTCCCCGAGCCGCCCCGCCCGGCGAACCGGGACTACCTCGACAAGCCGTCCGACGAACTCACCGACGCGGACCGCGAGAACCGCGACCTGGCGCGCGCCTGGGACCGCTGGGAGGACGACGTCGAGAAGGGCCGGGAGCTGGAGGAGACCCTCACCCGCCGGTTTGCCGACTGGTACTACGTCATCTCCCAGGACAGCTTCGAGAACATCCGCAAGACCCGCGACGACGTACTCCGCGAGGCGAGCTGAGGGGCCGCCTCCGGCAAGCACGCGGGCCGCCGCGGCCCGCAGAGGGCGTAACGCCGACGGAGAAGAAGGCGCCCACGGCTGGGAACGCCGGCCTCCGGCCGGCACAGCGGGCCGAAGGCCCGCGGACGACGTGGCGCCAATCGTCTTGGGCTACAGAGATCCGGGATGTCCCCTCCGCCCCGTTGCACCGAGGGACAGAACCATCCCGCAGGTGGACGCCACGCCGCGCGCTGCGCGTTCGCGCAGCGCGGCGCCGACCAGAGGCCACTTGCTGTGAAAATGCAGCCGGGGCACGACCGCGAACCCCCGATGGAGCACGAGGGCGCTGCGGCTTGGAACGCCGGCCTCCGGCCGGCACAGCGGGCCGAAGGCCCGCGGGCGGCGCGCCGCTATTCGCCTTGGACGACAGAGATCCGGGAGCGTCCCCCTCCGCCCGGTTGCACCGGGAGAGGGAACCATCGCGCAGGTTGGCGCTGTGCCGTGCGCTGCGCGGTCGCGCAGCGCGTGCCGACCGGAGGTCGGCGTTCCAAGCCGGCGGCGCCACCAGGGCGCTTGACCGACCTGCCGGACTGCATTTTCACTGCAACTGGCCGGCGCTCCTATCGGCGCGCGATATCAAGCCCCGACCAGCACCACGTAGTCCCGCTGGATCTCCGCGTGGAAGGTCTCCGGAAGCCTCGCCCAGTCGCGGGCTTCGACGAAGAACGGGATCGTGGAGTCGTGGAACGCTTCCGAAAGCGCGCCGAGCGTCTCCAGCGGCAGCCGTTCCAGCCCGGGTCCGCGAAGCACGAGATCGAGATCGCTGCCGGGGTGGCTCCGCCCGTTGACCCGGCTCCCGTAGGCCCACACCTCGACGCCCGGCGCGCACTTCGCCAGGATTTCCTCGATCCGGTTCCGGTGGCGGGGGAGCAGGTCCAGCCGATCAGTCATCGCGGGGGGCGTCCAACCGGTGTGCCAGCGCCTTCGCGTCGAGCACGAACTGCGGAAGCTGCCGCACCGCGGCTTCTGCGAAGCCCTCTCCATAGTCGTGCGCCGTGTCGTTCCGGCTGTCCCGGTACTGGAGCCAGCGTTCGCACTCGTCGGCCTCGATCAGCCCGTGCTGGGCCGCGGTACGGAAGACGTCCTTGAAGGTCAACCGCGCCGCCGCCCGGTTGGAGACTGTCCAGGCGCTGATCCGCTTCCGCAGCAGCTTGCCGCACTGTTCGAGGATCAACTCGAACTCCTTCACGCACGCGGCGCGATAGATCTCGTACGCCGTTTCCGCCGGCTGGTGGTCCGCCAGACCCTGAAGGGCGGCCTCCAGCGTGCCGATGCAGCGGTGGAGGTATTCGGTGCTGAGGGGCACCCGGCGATCTTACCGGCGGCCCTCCGGCGCGCCGTCCGATCGGACTCGCGCTACGGGAGCAGTTTGACGAGGGCGACGATGAGCGCCGCCTGAGCGATCAACGCCCCGAACATCCACTTCATCAGGTCCGCTCGCACTTCGGCGAGGCGGCGCTCCAGGTCCGACCGAATCCGGGTCTCGGTTGCTTTCAGGTCCTTCCGCAGCGATGCGTCCCTGTCCTGCAGGTCCTTCCGCAGCCCTGTCTCCATGGCCTTCAGGTCCTTCCGCAGTGATGCGTCCCTGTCCTGCAGGTCCTTCCGCAGCCCGGTTTCCATGCCCTTCAGGTTCGTCCGGAGCCCCGCTTCCGTGTCCGCGAGCGCCGTCCTGGTGGCGAGGTTTCCGGTCAGCAGGGCCACCTGCTCGTCGGCCAGCACCTCGGCGACGCGCTCGTCCATTCCCGCGTCGGTCAGCCGTTTCACGAACCGGTGACTGTCGAACACGAACTCCGCAACCTCTGCGGATTTCATGCTACCACCTGCGGGTCGGATGGCCGCTGGGCCGAAGACGGGTTCATCGGGGCTGTGGGGTGTCGGCGGCATCGGGAACTCCTCCGTTGCGATGCATGCAGAAAGACGCGATGTCTTCCCTACCGACATAGACGTAATTCCGTGCGACTTTTTCCCACTTCCGGGCCAAATGTGGAAAAGTCGAAGCGAAGATGACGGCGGCCGTTCAGGGCCGGGACCGCGACAGCGCCGCCCCGCAGCGCGCGGCGTCGTCCGTTCGCCCGGCCTCCGCCAGCACCCCGCAGGCGTCTTCGAGCGCCGGCCGCACGATGGGCGCGAGCTCCTCGCCCGCCTCGATCATGGCCTCCCACCCCCGCACCGCCTCGATCAGGTGGACCAGCGCCTCCCGTTCGCCGAAGCGGTGGAGGGCCCGTCCGAGGCGGTAGCGGATCAGCGGGTCGTCCGGATCCTGTTCGAGCGCCAGGCGGTAGGACTCGATGGCGCGCGGGATGTCCCCGGCGTCGTCGTACGCCACTCCGGTCCGGTGGTGGGTGTCCGCCCGGGAGGACCGCCGGTCGGCCTCGGCCTCGCGCTCGGTGCGCACGGTCTCCGGATCTTCCGAGAGGAGGGCCACGATGTCGCGGTGTTCCTTCTTGCGGGCGAGGCTGAGCGCGGTCTCGCCGTTCGCTGCCGTCACCGTGGAGTCGGCGCCCGCTGACAGGAGCAGGCGCACGGCCGCCGTCCGGCCCCGGTCCACCGCGCTCAGCAGCGGGGTCGCGCCCCAGCGCGCCGCAGCGTTCACGTCCGCTCCGGCTTCGAGGAGCAGTTCCATCGTGCCGAGATGGCCGCCCATCGCGGCGCGGTTGAGCGGCGTGATGCCGTTTTCCGCCGGATCGTTCACCGCGGCGCCTTTCTCCAGCAGCCAGGAGACGAAACGCTCCCGGCCCAGCACCGCCGCCACGTGCAGCGCCGTCATGCCGTTCGGCGCCTTGGCGTCCACCGCCATCCCGCCGTCGATCGCTGCGGCCATGATCTCGAACTCGCCGTCCCGCACCGCGTTCAGGACCTCTTCGAGCTGCGGGTCGAGCCGGGGAGGCTGGGCGGCGGCGACCGTGCCAACGAGGACGAGGAGCGGGACGAGTCGACGTCCCTGCGGCGGCGCAACCCGCGGTCGTCGCGGCAACCGCATGCGGGTCACCTCATTCCGGCGCCAGGGGTCGAAGGCCCGCGGCGCTCGCGGCGGCGAAAAGGCGCTGGTCGTAGGTCACAAACGACGTCAGGCCGAACAGTGACAGGGCCGTGGCGAGGTGGATCGCGTCCGGACTTCGAAGGTCGGTCGGACCCGTCTCCGCCGCCGCGCTCAGAATGCCATCGTCCAGTGGGACCAGCGCGATCCGGTCGAGGACCGCTGCCGCACGTTCCAAGGTCTCGTAGGAAGGGTTCGAACGGCGTACCGCTCGTAGCACTTCGACCCGGGCGAGGGCGCTGGAACACCGCTCTCCGTGCTCCGTCAGCTCGCGGCGCAACGCGGCGGATTCCACCTCCGGCAACACGAGCTTCACAATCGCCGACGAATCGAGGTAGATCACGGCGACAGTGGCCTGCTAGAAACGGTGGTCCTCGCGGTCCCGGATCAAGTCCTCGCTGACGGCGTTGCTTGGCGAACCCTCCGGGGACGGCAGGTCCAGCACATCACCTTTCGGCGCGCGCACCCGTCCCTCCGCGATCAGCCGCTGAAGCGGCGAAAGCCCGCTCGGGAGCGGCACGAGCAGGGCAACCGGCCGGCCCCGATCCGTCACTTCGAAGCGCTCCCCGCGGTCGATGCGGCGCAGATAGACGCTGAGGTTCTGGCGCAGCTCGCGGACGCCGACCCGCGAGGTGGCAGCGGACGTTCCATCCATGTTGACGCACATGGTAGCACATCGTTCTCGCCGGTTCCCCCCGATATGATCGGCCTCCGTGAAGGAAGCCGAGAGCCGGAACAGCCGCCGCAGATTCCTGAAGACCTCCGGGGCGGTGGTCGCCGCGGTCGCGGCGCCGGCCGGAGCGGCGGCCGAGGCGGCGCAGGAGGGCCCGTCCCTGTCCCTCTCGCTGGACCTTCCCCTGCTCCACGCGTTCGCCGAGGCGGTGCTCCCGGAAGAGATCGGGGCCGAGGGCGTCCGGGACGCGCTCCGCGACTTCGTCACCTGGATGAACGGCTTCGAGCCGGTGGCGGAGCTGCCGCATCCCTACCTGTCCTCCGTCGAGGTGCAGTACGGCCCGCCCCACCCGGCCCCCCGCTGGGCGTCGCAGCTCCAGGCGCTCGACCTGCTCGCGGCCAAACGGCACGGATCGGGGCTGGCCGACCTTCCGGTCGGGAAACGGCGGGAGCTGATCGCCGCCGACCTCGAGCGTCACGATGCCGGCGAGCACCTCCCGCGTCCGGCGTACGCCGGCCACGTCGCGGTGGGGCTGCTCGCGCGCTTCTACTCCCGGCCGCGGGCCGCCGACCTCGCCTACGGCGCCCGCATCAACGCGGCCGCCTGCCGGGATCTCGCCTCCGGCGCCGCCATGCCCGCGCCGCTCGCCACCACCGAAGCGCAGAACTGACCGTGCCGAAGACCATCGAAGCCGACGTCGCCATCATCGGCGGCGGGATCAGTTCCGCGATGGTGGCGGAGCGGGTCGCCGAGGACACCGAGGCCTCCATCGCGGTGATCGAGGCCGGGAGCCGGATCTTCGACTTCGAGAACCGCTTCAACACCCGCCGCCGGTTCCTCGACTACGGGGAGAACCCGTACCAGGGGGACCACATCCCCGGGCATTCCTGCAAGAACGCGCAGTCGCGCGCCATGTCGGTGGGCGGCCTCGCGATGCATTGGGGCGGCACCACGCCGCGGTATTCGCCCGAGGACTTCCGGCTCCGGAGCCTCTTCGGGGTCGGGACGGACTGGCCCATCTCCTACGACGACCTCGATCCCTTCTACCAGGAAGCCGAGGAACGGATCGGCGTCGCGGGCGAGCCCGGGCCGCCCGAATACGACCCGCGCTCGGGCGGCTATCCGATGGACCCGCTCCCGACGTCCTACAACCTGACGCTCGCGAAGGAATGGGCCGAGAAGTCCGGGATCCCCTATTGGCGGAACCCGGTCTCCAAGAACTCGCGTCCCTGGCGGGGCCGGCGCGAGTGCATCCGCTGCGACACCTGCTCGATCTGCCCCACCGGCGCCAAGTACAGCCCGGACTTCACCTTCCGGAGCCTGCTCGAGGCGGGCCGGATCACGCTCCACGACCGCACCATGGTGCGGCGCCTCGTCCCGAAGGCCGACTCGGACGCCATCGGCACGGCGGACGCCTTCCACCGGGACGACCCGGACGACCCGGTCACCATCCGGGCCCGGCACTTCGTGCTGGCCGCCGGCTACGCCTGGTCGTCGCACCTGCTGCTGATGAGCGCCGGCGGGCGTTTCCCGGACGGCATCGCGAACCGCTCGGGGACCGTGGGGCGCTTCATCACCGGCCACCGCTGGGTGAACGCCTTCGTTTCCGTCCCGATGCGGCTCTACCCGGGCGTGTACCGGCAGGACAGCCTGCTCTCCAAGCGCTTCCAGCACAAGGATGACGAGGCTCAGCCGGACGGCAAGTACATCCGCCATGACCTGCGGATCTGGGAGTCGGACGTGGGCAAGCGGGCGCGCCTGCGCGACGACCACGGGAACCTGTTGCTCGGCGACGCCGCGCTCCAGGACTGGCGCCGCCGCATCGAGACCGGGTCGCTGCGGATGCGGGGTTACTACGACGTGATCCCGGCGCGGGAGAGCGCCCTGACCCTGGAACCGAACCGGAAGAACCCCTGGGGCGACCCGCTCCCCCGGATCGATTTCGTGGACGATCCCGTCTCGGTGGAACTCCGCGGCTATACCGAGGCGAAGATCGAGGAGCGCTTCCGCCGGATCCTGACCGCGGGCGGCGGCGCGATGCTGAACATCACCTTCGCCTCCGACTACGACCATCCGGGCGGCGGCTGCCGCATGGGGGACGATCCGGACGACAGCGTGGTGGACGCCTGGGGACGGGCACACGACCACGAGAACCTCTGGATCGCCGGCGCTCCCACGATCGTCGGGTCGGGGTGCAACAACGGCACCCTGACCTTCGCCGCGCTCTCGCTCCGCACTGCTTCCCGGTTGGCCTCCGAGATCTAGGAGCTCCTCCGGACGGGTTCCCGGCCTCGCCGGGGCATCGTTGTTGCGTATCCCGGCGCATGAGCAACGTGCCTTTGCGGGCGTGTGTCCTTTCCGCTTTGGTGTGTCTGGTCGCCGGATGCGGCGGTGACGGCGGCGGAGCGCCAACGACCCCACCGGCGCCCGCCCCCGCGCCGCCGGCGCCCACGCCCGTTTCAGCGACCGCGACCTACGACTTCGTCTACGAGCCGCGTATTTCCGGGAATCCGGTCGCCGTCGCGCTCGGGGCGATGCCGTTGCCGGAAGGCGTCGATCTCGCGCCGTCCGCGGCCCTGATCGCCCATCCGGCCGGCGAGGCGCCGTGGGAGGAGGGCGGGTTCGCCTCCGCGGAAATGCGGGCATTCGCGGCGACGGGGGACGCCACGGTCCTGACGGACGCCGGTGAATCCCGGGGACACCAGGTGATCGCGAGGACCAACGACGAAGTCGGCGCCTTGCTGCTGCGGCCGGTGCTGGAACTGACGCTCGACAATCCGTGCGTCAGCCACGCCAGCAAACTTGTTCCGAGTCCCGACTGGTTCATCGGCTTCTCGGGTATCTGCACCCTGGACGATGCGGGGAACTGGCTCGAAGAGGTGACGTTCACGATGGTCGCCTACGACGCCGGAATCGCCGAGGGCCGCGAGTGGGAGCCCACCGGCCAGGTTCCCGAGACCGATCCGCCGGAGCCGATCGCGGCACTCGACATCGAGCCCTTCCGTCCCGCGGGAACGCCGGTGGCGATCATCACGGCCACGCGGCGGCAGTAGTCCCCATCGCGTTCCCTCCGTTCGGCCGGGATCTTCCGGAACGACGCCGGTGGCGTACGCTGGGGAGCAACCATGTCTCCTCCCATGCTTCTACGTCATTCCTGCCTGTTCGCGGGCGCGGCGCTGTTCGTCGCCTGTGGCCTGGGAGCTCCCCCCGACCCGGGGGCGCGTCCGGGGCCGGGACCGACCCACGACGCCATGCTGGTCCTCGCCGCCGACCGGGTGCTGGACGGCCGGGGCGGCGTCCTGGAGGATCACGGGGTCGTCGTGCGCGAAGGCCGGATCGCGGCAGTCCTGCCGGAAGCCGAGTTGCCGGCCGGCGGTGAGCGCTTCGATTTCCCCGGCGGCACCATCCTTCCCGGGTACATCGACACCCACGTCCACCTGCACTGGCATTTCGGCGAGGACGGCCGGTACACCCGCGACGATCCACCCGAGGTGAATGCGCTCCACGCCCTCGAGAACGGCGTCCGGATGCTGGAAGCCGGCTTCACGACGGTGCAGAGCCTCGGGAGCCCGGTGGACGGGCCGGTGCGGGACGCGGTGAAGCGGGGGGTCGTCCCCGGTCCCCGGATCATCACCTCCCTCGGTTCGCTGAACGCGCGCACCGGCGGGCCGCCGGAGATGGCTGCCGAGGTGCACCGCCTCGCCGACGCCGGCGCTGACGCCATCAAGATCTTCGCCTCCGAGAGCAGCCGGGACGGCGGCGGGCCGACGCTCTCGCCAGAACAGCTCGACGCCGCCTGCGGGACGGCGAACGAGCGCGGCCTCCGGACCCTCGTCCACGCCCACGGCCCGGTGAGCGCCACCCGCGCCGCGCACGCCGGCTGCACCACCATCGAGCACGGCTCGCTGCTCGACCAGGCCACGCTCGACGTTCTGGCGGAGAAGGGGCTCTTCTACGACCCGAACACCTACCTGATCGTCGCCAACTACCTCGAGAACAAGGACCGCTATCTCGGCATCGGCAACTACACCGAAGAGGGATTCCGGCTCATGTCCGAGAACTCGGAAGGCCGGATGGGGATCTTCGGACAGGCGCTCGCCACCGAGGGACTGCGGGTGGTCTTCGGCACCGACGCGGTCGCGGGCGCCCACGGCCAGAACATCCGGGAGGCGGTGGCGCGCGTGGAGCGGGGCGGACAGGATCCAGCCGACCTGATCGTGAGCATGACCTCCCTGGCCGCCGAATCGCTCGGGCTCGGCGACGAGATCGGGACGGTCGCCGAGGGCTACGTCGCCGATCTGGTCGTGGTGGACGGCGACCCGTTCCGGGATGTCAACGCGCTGGGCGACGTAAGGCTGGTGCTGAAGGCTGGCCGCATCCACCGTCCCCGCGACTGACGGACGCGGTCGCGCCGCCCGAGGGGGGTGTTCCGTCCGCCGGCGACAGGGGCGATGTTCGGTGTTCGAACTGATTTGACCCCTTCCGGCCGGAGAGCATCCTGCCGTCTGGGACGCGCTGTCATCCACGCGGCAATTGGCCATATTCCCCCGCCCAGAGCGCCTCCAGGAAGGTGTCGTAGGGCAGGACTTCGACCCCGTCCACGATCCGGGGACGGGGCTCGAGACTGACGCAGACGAGCCGCTTCAGCATCGCTTCCTCGGCGAGCGCCCGGAGCGGCTTCAGATCCCGTGGCGAGACGTTCGGCTTGCACTTCGCTTCGATCGCCGTGTGCTCGCCCAGGATGAAGTCCACCTCGTAGCCCGAAGCCGTGCGCCAGAAGTGGAGATCCTGTGGGGCGCGGTAGTCGCAGTACGTCCGCAGCTCGTGCAGCAGCCACGTTTCGAAGGCGTGGCCGAACTCCGGCGTGCCGGGATCGGGGCGGCGTCCCGCCAGCGCGTTCGCCACGCCGACATCGAAGAAGTAGAACTTCGACGAGACGAGCGGTTTTCGCTTTCGTGGTCGCCGCCATGCCGGGACTTCGAACAGAAGGAGCGTGTCCCGAAGCACTTCGAAGTATTCGTAGATGGTCGTTCGCGGAACCTGGGCGTCGCTGGCGACCGTCGTGAAATTGACGATCTGCCCGTTGGCGAGCGCCGCCACCCGCAGGAAACGGCTGAACGCCGGCAGGTTCCGGGAAGCCCCTTCGAACACGACTTCCTGTTGCAGGTACGTTCCGGTGTAGGCGGCGAGATCGGCGCGCGGATCGTCCGAAAACCAGATGGACGGCAGCGTGCCGTGGATGAGCGCCCGTTCGAGGTCGAACCGGGAGCCGAGTTCACCCCGGGTGAGCGGATGGAGAACCCTGGTGCGCGCCCGGCCGCCCAGCAGGTTGACTCCGCCGCGCCGCAGGGCGCGGGCGCTCGAACCGGTGAGCAGGAACCGAACGCCGCGTTCTTCGATCAGGCGATGGACTTCATTCAGGAGCTGCGGCAGCCGCTGGACCTCGTCGATGACGACCTCGGTTGCGTCCGGGGGCAACTCTTCCGCCAACCTTCCCGGGTTCTGGCTGAGGGCGAGCCAGGTGGCCGTTTCGAGAAGGTCGTAGCGGGGCGTTTCGGGAAGCGAATGGCGGATCAGCGTGGTCTTGCCCGTCTGCCGCGGCCCCAGCAGGAAGTGGGATTTCCTTGCGAGCAGGTTCCGGAGGTCCAGAATTCTCGGAACGAAGGCGGATTCCGTCGACATCGTCGTCATATGGTATGTCAAATGACGATAGCCCCGTCAAAAAGATCTCAAGACTGCCTCGTCGTGTTCGAAGGCTGCAACGCGGAGCCGTAGACTCGTTCCCGCCATGACCGGAACCCCGCGACTTCGTCCGTTCTGCCTGGCGGCCGCCGTTCTCACCGTCTTCGCGGCCTGTGGAGGGGGTCAAGAGACGGCTCGGGAGCCGGCTGACGACGGCGCCATCGTGCTCACCGCCGACCGGGTGCTCGACGGGCGCGGCGGCGTGCTCGAAGGCCACGGGGTCGTGGTCCGCGACGGCCGCATCGTCGCGGTGGCCCCGGCCGCCGACTTGCCGACCGGCGAACGGCATGACTTCCCGGGCGGCACGATCCTCCCCGGGCTCATCGACACCCACGTCCACCTCGGGTGGCACTTCGGCGAGGACGGCAAGCTGGCGCGGGGTTCCGCGCCCGAAACGGAGGCGATGCACGCGGTGGAGAACGGCATCCGGATGCTGGAGGCCGGGTTCACCACCGTCCAGAGCCTCGGCGCCCCGGTGGATGGCCCGGTGCGCGACGCGGTGAACCGCGGCGTGGTTCCCGGGCCCCGGATTATCACCACGCTGGGCCAGCTCTCCACCCGTACCGGGGGCGCGGACGAGCTGGTCGCCGAAGTGAACCGGCTGGCCGACGCCGGGGCCGACGCGATCAAGATCTTCGCCTCCGAGAGCATCCGGGTGGGCGGCGGCCCGACCCTCTCCCAGGAGGAACTCGACGCCGCCTGCGGCGCCGCGAACGGGCGCGGGCTACGCACGCTCGTCCACGCCCACGGGCCGGTCAGTGCGGCCCGGGCCTCCCGCGCCGGCTGCACCACCATCGAGCACGGCGCCCTCCTCGATCAGGAGACCCTCGACGTGCTGGCCGCGAACGGCACCTTCTACGACCCGAACATCTACCTGATCTTTCAGAACTACTTCGAGAACAAGGACCGCTACCTCGGAATCGGCAACTACACCGAGGAGGGCTTCGCTGCCATGGAGTCCGGCATGGTGCGGGCCATGGAGACCTTCGGGATGGCGCTCGCCACCGACGGCCTGAAGATCGTCTTCGGCACGGATGCGGTTGCCGGCGCCCACGGGCAGAACGCCCGCGAAGCGGTCGCCCGGGTCGAGCCGGGCGGCCAGGACCCGGCCGACGTCGTCGTCGGGCTCACCTCGCTCGCGGCGGAATCGCTGGGGCTCGGGGATGAGATCGGAACGGTCGCGGAAGGCTACGCGGCGGATCTCGTGGTGGTGGACGGCGATCCGGCGACCGACATCCGGGCCCTCCACCAGGTGCGGCTCGTGATGAGGGGCGGCCGGATCCACCCCGCCCGATAGCGCGCTACCCCGGACCGCCGCGGATCCGTTTCGAGACGGCTCCTACGGCCACCGCCGCCAGGATCGGACGGCGACACCGCTCCTGCGATGGCTGTCGTCGCCGCCGTACACCAGGATGCCCCGGCCGGAGTTCCCGGCGAGTCTTTCCCAATGGCGGAGCCCCTTGAAGAAGTCCGACGCGACGGTGGCGCCGGACTTGATCTCGACGGGAACGGCGCCGCGCGCCGAGTCCACCACCAGATCCACCTCGTTGCCCGTGTGGTCGCGCCAGAAAGCCAGACGGGGCTCGCGGCCGGCGTGGTACCCGGACTTCCGCAGCTCGGAGACGATCAGGTTCTCGAACACCGCGCCCCGCGCCGCGTGGACCGCGAGTTCGTCCGCGCTCCCGACCCGCAGCAGGTAGCACAGCAGGCCCGTATCCACGAAGTACAGCTTCGGGCTCTTCGTCAGGCGCTTTTTGAAGTTCTCGTGGTGGGGCGGCAGGCGGAACACGATGAAGCTCGCCTCGAGCACCGACAGCCAGCGGCGCGCGGTCTCGTGGCTCACTCCGCAGTCGGCGCCGAGGGCCGAGAGATTGAGCAGTTGTCCGGCGCGCCCGGCGCAGAGCAGGACGAAACGACGGAAAGCCTCCAGGTCGCGAACCTGGGTCAACTCGCGGACGTCCCGCTGCAGATACGTCTGGAAGTAGAGGGAGTGCCACTCCGACGGGTCGAGCCCGCGGTCGTGGACCGGGGGATAGCCCCCCGCGAACGCCGAACCCGTCCATTCTCCGGGCAACGCGGCCGATTCGCCGCCGGCGATGTCCTCGACCGTGCGCAGCGGAAACCCATGGAGCTCCGCCAGTGAGAAGGGCAACAGGTGCGAAATGTGGACGCGTCCCGCGAGGCTCTGGGCAATCCGCCGCATCAGGAGGAAGTTGTGCGAACCGGAGAGGACGAACCGGCCGGGTTCGGGTCGCTCGTCCACCAGGACCTGGATGTAGGAAAACAGCTCCGGCGCGTGCTGCGCCTCGTCGAGGATTGCCGGGCCGCGGAACTGCGCCAGGAAGTCTCGCGGGTCCGAAAGGGCGAAGGCTCGTACGTCGGGTGCTTCGAGCGATGCGTAGCGGTGGTCCGGGAAGGCGTGCTGCAACAGGGTCGTCTTCCCGGATTGGCGCGGCCCGGTCACCGAAATCACCGGATACTGCCCGCTCGCCCGGAGCAGCACCGGCGTGAGATGTCGGGAGATCATTCAGGCAGGATGTTGACAGATTGCATATTGGATATGCAATCTGCATCCATGCCGCCGGGCGTTCAGCGCTTTCCAGCGCCAGGAAGGACCCCGTGCACGCCGCATGGCCGACAATGTCGCCGACGCGCCGGGGGTCTCGGGTTTCATGTTCTTCACGCTGCTGATCGTCACATTCGTCATCGCGCTCGCGGTGTCCTTCGGGACCGTGTGGCTCTTCGACCGGCCCATCGCCTCCATCCTGCGGCGGATCGTCGCGGAGGAGTTGAGCGGGGCCTGGCACCGCTACATCAAGTTCGCGGCGTTCGTGGTCGGCGTCTCGGCGGGCGTCCGCATCCACGAGCTGGAGCGCTACATCTCGGCCCCCGACAAGGACGAGGAGATCCTGGTCCTCACCGCGGAGCGCTGGACCCTGGAGGTCTACCGGACCGTCATCGAGACGCTCCAGGGCATCGCCTGGATGCTGCTCCTGGTGTTCGTGGTGGCGCTGCTGGCCTACGTCCTCGCGCGGGGGTTCGAGGCACGGCACGGCCGGGCGGCGCCAGAGAAGGAGCGGTGAAGCGCAGACTCCGTCTGGCGTCCGGCACCCTTCCGACGGGGCTGGCCGTCCACTGGACCGGGTGCGCCGACGACTATGGGAGCAGGTCGCAGCCCCCGGCGTCGCAGCGGATTTCCGGCGCGCCGGCGCAGCCGCCGTCCGGCCCGGAGCGGAACCGAAGGCCCGTATGTTCGGTCTCCGGCCATTCGAGACCCAGCGAGTGGCGGACTCCATCCGCCGCCGATTCCACGCGCCACGCGGTGGGCGACGCCTGGAGCCACGGCCAGAAAAACAACGAACAGGGGTAGTCGTCGTCTTGCGATTCGCAGGGGGCGGCCGGATCAAGGTACGGCCCCGTCCAGTCCAGCCTGACCGACCGGGCGCTCTCTCCGAAGTGCATGTCGAGCGTCGTCCCGAATCTCTCGCTATCGTCTCGGTGACTGCCCGCTGGAAGCCGAGCGATTGGTATGGCCGATATCCGGACTCCAGGACAGGGCCGGCCACCAGCCTCCGAGATCGTGATTTCGAGATTCCGCCCGAGTTCGGCGGCCACTCCCGCCGGTGGCGCGAGGCGGAGCGCCAGCGTCTCGTCGCCCTCGCCGATCTGCCGGTCGGAAACCGCGGTCAGCGACAGGCTCGCCGCACCGGTCGTTGCGCTTCCGGCGGGGATCGTGACGGTGTTCGCGGGGAATACGTAGTCGTCTGCCTCCGCCGTCATCCTGAGCGGCGAAACCTCAAGTTGGAGAGGATTCGCCAGTTCCCGAATCTCCCAGCGCAGTCCGATCTCGATGGTGTCCCCCTCCCGGGCCCTGATTGCTTCCTCGGCGAACGAAATCGTGAGCGGTGGAGATGGGGGCGGCTGTGCCGGTGGCGCTGCCGGGGTGCTCGAGGTCTCACTCCCGCAAGCCGCGGCGGCCAGCGCCGCGGCCAGCACCGCTCCGCGAACCACGTGGTTCATGGGCCGCGGCCCCGCCGGAGGGTCACCACGTGGCCGCCCGAATCTCTCCCGGCGGCGACTCGAATGGGCCACGGAACCACGAGGTCGTCGAAATCGTGCACCGCGTGATCAGGAGAGCCCGAAATGACGGCTACGGGAAACACGGGGTGGACCCACATCAGGTAGTCGCCGGGCGCGAGCCCCTCCACCACGAACGCGCCATCCCGGTCCGTCATGGCGTTGACGTTCTCGCGAATCCCTCGGTCGTCCAGCGGCATCAAGGAGACGGAGACGCTCGGCGCTGGCGCGCCGTCGAGCGACACCGTGCCGGAAACGCTCCCGGTCGTCCCGCGCCACCCCGCCGCCGGGTAGAGCAGTGAGGCGCCGACCGCATCGTCCAGTGTGATCGGCCGCCCGAACGGCACCGGCCCGTAGGCCATCTGCGGGTTCCGGCGTCCGACGAGCGATCGGGTCCAGCCGAACTCCCACCAGCGGGTCGTGGGGCTCGAGGGCGGGTGTGCGAGAGGCAGGCAGTGACCGAGTTCGTGAATCAGGATCGAGAGCAGGTCAAGGCCGAACGGTTGCTCCGGGTTGGGCTCCAGGAACTCCTCGCGGGGAACCTCGATGCCGATGTCACACTCGGTCACACCGTCCCTCCCGCTCCATATTCGTGCGTATCCGCCTCCGATTTCCTCGTCCAGGAACACGGTGTTCCGCCCGTCCCTGCCGCCTGCTTCGTTGCGGCCGACGACGCCCTCCACATGCCACCGGATGTCGGCGGAGGGGATCTCGCCCCAGGCGTCGAGACCGCGCTCGATGAGCGGCCGGGCCTCACGGATGTCTGCAAACGCCGGAGCCCAGCCGGGATGGTCCACGACGTGCCACGGGAGGGTCTCCCCCGGACCCCAGACGCGGGTGTCCCATCGCTGGGCGTCCGCCGCTCGATGGACGGCCCGCCAGGCTCCGTTGGCCCATACCGGCCGGAAGCGGTACGCCTCCCCGCTCCCGAGAGGCAGCACCGAAGCGAACAGGGCGACCGCGGCGATCAGAGACCTCGAGCGTGCCTTCATTCCTCGGTCAATCAGCGTGCCGAACCTTGTTGAACGCGGACTCGATGAATGCCGTTTCGGCGGGTTATTTGTTGCTCATGAGCGGTCAAGAATGACACGGCTGATTATGGGACTGTTTGCTTCCTTATGGGCGAGAAGCCCGATCCGAGGATCAGGGAACTTCTGGAACTGATCGAAGCACTAGAGGCAGATAAGGTTTTTGCGGAAGAGGCGAAGAGCGCCGTAGCGTCATTTCTCGGACGGCTCGGGGGTCTGAAAGGTGGGCCAGCGCGCGCAAGGAAATTGACTCCGGAGAGGAGGTCCGAGATAGCGCGGAAGGCCGTAGCGGCACGTTGGGCCAAAGCTCGCGAAAAATCGGAGTCAGGTTAGAAGGCTTGCCGCGATGTTGCGCGGGCGCTGGACCTGATGCGGCGGCGCGGCCGGGCAACCGGCCGCTCTCTCCCGCCAGGAAGACGAGGGCCTGTTCGCCGATGGCGAAGACCGGTGCATGAGTAACCATCAGGCGGGTGTTGCCGACCGTTCCACCCGGGATTCGGAATCGGATCAGGCTCCGTTCGCCGCCCTTGAAGCGCCGGTCCGGACGCAGCGTGACGGTGGTGAAGATCTCGCGCCGATCCGCGGTCCATGCCGAGCGCATTTCCAGCACTTCCCCGGCCACGATCGTGTCGGAACGCTCCACCAACTCGCTGAGCGACGGCCAGGCGTTCGGGTTCCGGAAACGCTCCTCGCGGGACATGCGGCGGGGCTGCGCCGGCGCCCAGATGCGCGAAAGGAGGAGCGTCCCCGGCACGAAGACACTCACGACGTCTGTCTGGATGCGATGGGCCGCGTCGTTTCGCATCACCCTTCGACCCGTTCCGCTACCCCTGTCCCCGGTCTCCCCTCCCGGACCTCCAAGTTGGCTCATGCTTGGACGGTCAAGTATAACGGTGGGGAGCGGCCCGGAATCCGTATGGACCCGTGCGCCGGACCTCCCGCGGGCGGCGGCAGGATCAGGCGTCAGCCACGTTGAAGGCGGTGATGATCCGGGTTGCCTTGCTGAACCTCACCCCACCAGGTGGATCGGCTTGCCCCTCGCCCGGTACCTCGGCGCGTAGTCCCACTCCCGGAGTTGTCCGAGCGCCGCCACGGTCCCGAGCGAACGAGGCGGCGAAGGCGAAGAGGGTCTCGAACCGGAACGCGCCAGTGGGCGTTCAGGCGTCGGCCACCTCGAAGGCGGTGATGTTCCGGGTCTCCTTGCTGAACTCCACCCCCACCAGGTGGATCGCCTCTCCTCCCGCCCGGTACTTCGCCGCGTAGTCCCGGTCCCGGAGTTGCCCGAGCGCCGAGCCGGGCGGCGTCATCTCCACCACCTTGAACTCGAACAGGTACACGCGCCCCCCGGCGCGCACCGCCATGTCCACGCGTCCCTGGTTGCTCGACTCCTCCACCGTGACCTCGTACCCGAGCGCCGCGAAGTACGAGTAGAACACGCTCGCGTAGTAGCCCTCGTAACGCGCGATGTCGTTGTTCGTGTACCACTCGTAAGGGATGCTGGCGAAGAAGGCGTGGAACAACTCCTTCAGCCCGGCGCAGTCGTGCGCCTCCAGCAGCCTCGCCAGCCGCACGCTGTTCGCCTGCTGGCGGCCCGAGTTCCCCACCAGCCGCCGTAGCAGGTGCTCGTTCAGGCCCTGCCGCACCTCCCGGTTCGGATATCCCAGCCGGTAGAACGTCCTGTCCCCCAGAGTCTCCTCCCCGCGAATCGTCAGGTAGCCGGTCTGGAACAGCAGCGCCTCCGTCCCGATCTCCTCCACGTCGAACACCGACAGCAGATCCTCCGTGCTCGTCGTCCCGTCCAGGGACACGGAGGACACGCCGCGTCCCACCAGCGTCTCCACCAGGAACGCCGGGGTCCCCGTCTCGAACCAGTGCCCCGCGAACTTCCGGCTGTCAAACAGCCGCAGCAGCCCGTAGGGGTTGTACACCCGCTCCGGCCCGCCCCACGAGTAGCCGTTGTACCACTGCCGCACCATTTCGCGGTCCAGTTCCCCGAGTTCCGGGGCGAACACGGCGTCGAGGTCCTCCTCCCGGTAGCCGCAGAGCGCCCCGTAGCGCGGGTCCAGCGTGATGTCCGTCAGGTTGTTCAACTCGGAAAACAGGCTCACCTTGGTGAACTTGCTCACCCCGGTGAGCATGGCGAACCGCAGTTGAGCGTCGCTCGCCTTGATGATCCCGTAGAGCCCCCGCAGCGCCTGCCGATGCGCCCGCGCCACCTCCGGGGTCTGAAGCGTGTCCAGGATCGGCTTGTCGTACTCATCCACCAGCACCGCCACCCGCTGCCCCGTCTGCTCGCGCAGCGACCAGATGAGATGCCGGAACCGGTCCCGCGGACGCTCGTAGCGACGCTCGATGCCGCTCGCTGCCTCGATCCGGTCCAACTGGATCGCGAGGTCCGCCGTGAGGTCCCCCGGCGATCCGAAGCTGCCCCCGGCGAAGTCCAGTTTGACCACCGGAACCCGCACCGACCAGTCCCAACGGTCGTGGATGGCGAGACCCCGGAAGAGCGGCTCGTTGCCCTCGAACAGTTCCTTCAGGGTGTCCAGCAGCAGGCTCTTGCCGAACCGCCGCGGCCGCGAGAGGAAGTAGTACTTGCCCCGGTCGAGCAACGGTCCGATCCAGGGCGTCTTGTCCACGTAATAGCAGCCCTCCTCCCGCACCTCGCGGAAGGTCTGGATCCCCAGGGGGAGTCGCCGCCGCATGGCGGCCATCCTACCGGTTCCCGGCGCTGCGCCCTGGCGCGGGTTCGCGCGGCATCGGGTCGGCTCAGGCCGCGTTGTCCGGCCTCGTACGACGGCGCAGGCGCTCCACCGCGAACAGGAAGAGCAGCGCGAAGGCGATCAGGAAGGTCGCCGCCGCCAGGATGGTGGGGCTGATCTCCTCCCGGATCCCGGACCACATCTGGCGGGGGATGGTGCGCTGGTTCAGCCCGCCCATGAAGAGGACGATGACCACCTCGTCGAAGGAGGCCGCGAACGCGAAGAGGGCGCCCGAGAGGACGCCGGGCGCGATCAGCGGCAGTTGCACCCGGCGGAAGGTGGTGAGCGGCCCGGCGCCGAGGCTCTGGGAGGCGCGGACCAGGTTGCGGTCGAACCCCGACAGGGTGGCGGTCACGGTGATGACCACGAAGGGGGTGCCGAGCGCCGCGTGGGCGAGGATGAGCCCGAAGTGCGACTGGGTGAGGCGGAGGTCCGAGTAGAAGAAGAACATCCCCGCCGCCGCGATGATCACGGGGATCACCATCGGCGAGATCAGGATCCCGGTCACCAGCCGCCGGAGCGGCATCGCGGGGCTCGAGAGGCCGAGCGCCGCCACCGTGCCGAGCACGGTCGCGAGGAGCGCGGCGGCCACCCCGATCCCCAGGCTGTTCAGGAGCGCCCGGGACCAGCGCGCGTCTTCCACGAGCGCGTCGTACCAGCGGAGCGACCAGGCGTCGGGATCGAGTCGCAGCATCCCCTCGGTGAAGGTGAAGTAGGGCTCGGCGTTGAAGCTGAGCGGGACGATCACGAGGATCGGCGCCACCAGGAAGACGAAGACGAAGGCGCAGAAGGCCAGATAGACCGCCCGCGACGCCACGCCGTCCCGGAGTCCGAAGGCCATTCGCTCAACCGCCCGTGGTTGCGCCCCTGAATCGGATGGGAACCGCACCCCTTCGGGGCCCGGTGGGCCGCGGCGCCGGTCTGAAGACCCCCCAAAGGGAGAAACGCTCTTGATCGGGTCCGCCCGCACACCCCGTCGGGCGTGAAAACGTCTGACGGTGGCGGAGTCCCACGCGACCTGATGGCGGAGACGGCTTGGAACGCCGACCTCCGGTCGGCACCGCCCGCCGGAGGCGGGCGAACGCGTACTTGCTGCCCGCGAGGTTGGCGCGACGCTGTCTGCCAGCGCCATTCGGCCCGGGGGCGGTACGTGGTTGCGGCCCTCCGGGCCG
>JAJDUD010000023.1 GCA_022826825.1 Acidobacteriota bacterium
GCCGGCGTCGCAAATGCGGGAAGCTGACGCTCACTGGCCCCGCGAATGCGGGAAGCTGATCCCCGCCGGCGTCGCAAATGCGGGAAGCTGACGCCCACCGGCCCCGCGAATGCGGGAAGCTGACGCCCGCCGGCCCCGCGAATGCGGGGAGCTGACGCTCATCGGCGTCGCGAATGCGGGGAGCTGACGCCCGCCGGCCCCGCGAATGCGGGGAGCTGAGGCTCATCGGCCTCGCGAATGCGGGGAGCTGAGGCTCATCGGCGTCGCGAATGCGGGGAGCTGACCCCCGCCGGTCTCGCGAATGCGGGGAGCTGACGCTCACCGGCCCCGCGAATGCGGGGAGCTGGTGCTCACCGGCCCTGCGAATGCGGGGAGCTGACGCTTGCCGGCGTCGCGAATGCGGGGAGCTGACGCTCACCGACCCCGCGAATGCGGGGAGCTGGCGACCACCGACCCCGTGAATGCGGGGAGCTGACGACCACCGGCTTCGCGAATGCGGGGAGTTGCCCTTCTCCGACACGCCGGGGTGAGGGCCGCGTGCCGGTCTGGAGACCGGCGCTCCCAGCCGGAGGTGTGATCGGGGCGCATGAGCGCTGCGTCGTCCGCGGGCCCGCGGCCCGCTGTGCCGGCCGGAGGCCGGCGGTCCCAGCCGCGGTGCGGTGAGGTCGGCCGCCCGCAAGGAACCTGGCCGGCGTCCCCCCGTATTCAACGGGGTGCTGCGTTCCGCTCTCCGCTCGCTGCTGCGGCGGCGCGGCTACGCGCTCGTCGCGCTCTCGGTCATCGCCCTCGGGGTCGGGGCCAACATCGCGGTCTTCACGGTGGTGTACGGCGCGGTCTTCGCGCCGCTCCCGTACCGGGCGCCGGAGCAGTTGGTGCGGGTCGCGACCCAGTTCCCCACGATGGGGTTCGACCGGTTCTGGATCTCCGCGCCGGAGTACCTCGAATACCGGGAGTGGAGCGCCTCCTTCAGCGAGTCCGGGATCTTCAACAGCGGGATGGCCTCGGTGCGGGGGGAGGGGGCGCCCTTCCGCGCGCGGGAGGCGGCGGTGACCGCGAGCCTGTTCCGGACGCTCGGCATCTCGGCTTCGCTCGGGCGGGTGTTCACCGACGAAGAGGACCTGCCGGGCGCCTCGCCGGTGGTGGTGCTCTCCGACGGGCTCTGGCGGCGCGCGTTCGGCGCCGACCCGGCGGTGCTCGGCGGGCGGCTCGTCGTGGACGGCGTCGGCCGGACGGTGATCGGGGTCCTGCCGCCGCGGACGGACCTCCTCGACGGCCGCATCGACCTCTGGACGCCGCTGGCGCTCGATCCCGCGGACCTGCCGGGGCGCGGCTCGCACAACTACACCATGGTGGCGCGGCTCGCGCCGGGGGTGGGGATCGGGGCGGCGCGCGCCGAGCTGCCCGCCCTGCTCGACCGCTGGCGCGCGGAGTCGCAAGACACCCACGCTCCGCACCCGGAGTTCCATCCGGTGATCCTCCTCAGCCTCCACGAGGAGGTGGCCGGCGACCAGAGCGCCCGGCTGCTCGCACTCCTCGGGCTCGCCGGCCTGCTCCTGTTCGCCGCCTGCGCGAACCTCGCCAACCTGATCCTCGGCCGCGCCGAGTCGCGGCGCGGGGAAATGGCGCTCCGGGCGGCGCTCGGCTCGGGCCGGGCGGGGCTCGCGCGGCCGTTCCTCGTGGAGGGCATCGTGCTGGCCGTCGTGGGCGGCGGGGTCGCGCTGCTGCTCGCGCGGGCCGGCGTCGGCGCGCTGCTGGCCGCCTACCCGAGCGGGATTCCGCGGGCGGCCGAGATCGGGATCTCGTGGCCGATCCTGGTCTTCGCCCTCGCCGCCGCCGCGCTCACGAGCGTCGTCTTCGGCCTCGCGCCGGCGCTCCGGATGGCGACCGGCCGGCAGGAGGGCGAACTGCTCAGCACCCTGCAAGCGGGCGGCGCGCGGACCACCCCGCGCCGCCGGTTCGCGCGGCGGGGACTCGTCGCCGTCCAGATCGCGCTCTCGGTGGTCCTCCTGATCGCGTCCCTGCTGTTCCTCCGCAGCCTGTTCGCGATCCGGGGAACCGACCCGGGTTTCGACCCGCAGCGCCTCTCCACCTTCCAGACCTTCCTCCCGGAGACCGACTACCCCGAGGCGACGGGCCAGCTCGCGTTCCTCGAGCGGCTGCGGGCCGGGATCGGCGCCATTCCCGGCGTGGAGTCGGTGACCTACATGAGCGGCCTGCCGCCGCGCCGCCGCCTGAACGCCAACGACACCGCGCTCGAGGGAGTCCCGGAGGGCGAGGGCCATCCCGCCCACAACATGGATTACTGGCAGTTCGCGGGGCCGGGTTACTTCGAGACGATGGGCATCCCGCTGCTCGCCGGCCGGGGCTTCACGGCCTCGGACGACGGCGGAGCGACCCCGGTGGCGGTGGTCAACGAGACCGCCGCGCGTCTCTTCTGGCCCGGCCAGGACCCCGTCGGACGCCGCCTCCGCCCGCCGGGCAACCCCGACACGCCCTGGTTCACCATCGTCGGCGTCGCCGGGGACGTGAAGCAGGGCGGGCTGGAGACCGAGACCGGCACCGAGGTGTACTTCCACTACCCGCAGACCGCGGCGGCGGTGGGCTTCGCGCCGCGCACGGTGAACCTGGTGATCCGGTCGGGGCTGCCGGGGGCCGGGCTGGCCGGGCCGGTTCGCGAGGCGACCCACGCCCTCGACCCGGCGATTCCGGTGGACGGCTTCCGGACGATGGACGCGGTGCTGGCCGACTCGGTCGAGGGGCCGCGGTTCCTGGCGCTGCTGCTGGCGGTGTTCGCGGGGCTCGCGGTCGTCCTCGCCGCGACCGGCGCGGGCAGCGTGGTCTCGGCGCTGGCGGTCGAGCGGACTTCCGAGATGGGTGTGCGGATGGCGTTCGGCGCGGGCCGGCCCGATCTGGTGCGGCTGGTCTTCGCGCAGGGGCTGCGGCTCGTCGGGATCGGGCTGGGAATCGGGCTGATCGCGTCGTTCGTGGGCGGGCGCGTGATCGAGAGCCTGCTGTTCGGGGTGGCGCCGGCGGACCCGGCGTCGTATGCGGCCGCGGTGGTCATCGTGCTCGTCTCGGCGGGCGTGGCGTGCCTGGTCCCGGCCCTCCGGACCGCGCGTCTCCACCCCGTCGCCGCGCTGCGCCGGGCATGAAAATGTGCAGAGGCTAGGAGCGCCGGCCAGTCCTCCCGGTGGGGGCCTTCAGACCAGGAGCGCCGGTGTTCACACCGGCATCGCGGCCGCAGGCCGCGAAACTCCCGGCGCCATCGCGCCCCATTGCGGGGACCCGAAACGAAGACGGCGAAAGCGGAGTACGCGGGCGCCGTTGTCGTCGCGCCATTCCCTTTGACGGGGGCGCCATGCGGCGAAATGAAGCCCAGGAGTTTCGCCCGCTCCGCGGGCGATGCCGGTCTGAAGACCGGCGCTCCCAAGCAACACCCCCGTTGACAGTCTCGAAGGCTGCCCGTAGGCTCGATTGTCCAACTTGACGGAGTGGAGGTTCACCATGGTTTCAAGTAGCCGTTCGACCCGGGCCCTGCTGGGCGCAGCGCTCTTCCTGCTGGCTGCCGGCGCCGCCGCGGCCCAGCCCTACACCTGCGAGGAGGTGATGGTGCCGATGCGCGACGGCACCCAGCTCGCCACCGACGTGTACATGCCCAACAACCAGGGCGACGGTCCGTGGCCGGTCATCCTCGAGCGGACGCCGTACAACAAGGGCGACTGCGCGCACCGGTTCGCGCCCTATTTCGCCCAGCGCGGCTACGTCGCGATCGTCCAGGACGAGCGCGGCCGCTACAACTCGGAGGGCACCTACCACTGGCTGCTCGACCAGGCGTGGCACGAGCACCAGGACGGCTACGACACCATCGAGTGGGCGGGCACGCAGTCCTGGTCCACCGGGAAGGTGGGGACGCAGGGGCTCTCGTTCACCTGCTTCAACCAGTACCTGACCGCGCCGACCCGGCCGCCGCACCTGTCCGCGATGTTCTGCGCGCACTCGGCGTCGAACGCCTACAAGGACCTCTACTGGGCGGGCGGCGCGCTCCACATGATCATGCCGACCTGGCTGCTCTCGCAGAACGAGATGGTCCAGCCGGTGCCGCTCGACGACCCCGGGCGGCGGACCGGCTACGTCGGCGCCGACCAGGCCTGGCTGCAGTGGCACCAGCAGCGGCTCGAAACCGAAGCCCCGATGGGCCGGAGCATGCTCACCCGCATGATGACCGACATGATCGAGAACCCGTACTACAACGACTACTGGCGGCAGTACGCGGTCGACGAGCAGTGGGACCAGATCGACACCCCGATCATGCACTACGCGAGCTGGTACGACCGGTATCCGCACTCGCAGGTGGGGCATTTCAACGGCATCATGGCCCAGGGGATGGCGAACGCCAGGGACAGCCAGCGGCTGTTCATCGGGCCCTGGCTCCACGGGGCCGGGCTCATCAACGCCCGGGTGATCGGCGATCTCGACTTCGGGCCCGAGGCGGCCATCGACTACAACGCGCTGCGCCTGCGGTGGTTCGACTACCACCTGAAGGGCATCGACAACGGCATCATGGACGAGCCGAAGGTGAGCCTCTTCATCATGGGCGCGAACACCTGGCGCCGGGAGAACGAGTATCCGATCGCCCGTGAGGTGCGGACCGACTACTACTTCCGGGCGGAGAATGCCGACTCGATCGACTCGCTCAACGACGGGACCCTCTCGACCGAGGCGCCCGGCGACGAAGGTTCCACCACCTACGAGTACGACCCGCGCGACCCGGTGCTGTCGATCGGCGGCGACCTGTTCATCCAGCCCATGGGCGCGCGCGACAACCGGCCAGCCGACCGCCGCAGCCTGACCTTCACGACGCCGGTGCTCGAGGAGGACACCGAGGTCACCGGAACGCCGACCGTGGAGCTCTGGGCCTCATCCAGCGCGGTGGACACCGACTGGACGGTGACGATCACCGACGTCCACCCGGACGGCTACTCGCAGACCCTCCGCCAGAACATCCTGCGCGCGCGGTATCGCGAGGGCGACGAGGCGCCGGTCCTGATGAACCCCGGCGAGGTCTACAAGTTCACGATCCAGATGTACCCCATCTCGAACCTCTTCAAGGCGGGTCACCGCATCCGGATGACGGTGTCGAGCAGCTCCTTCCCGAAGTGGCTGCCGAACGGCAACACCGGCCGGGAGATGGACGAGGACATGCCGGTGATCATCGCGAACAACACGATCTACCACGACGCCGAGCGGCCCTCGAAGGTCATCCTGCCGATCATCCCGGCGGGACCGGGGGCGGGTCCGGGCCGCCACTGACGGCGGGCTGCGGATCGCGCGCAGCCGCGGACGCAGACCGGGAGGACGCGCAGCGAGGCCTGGTCTACTCGATCGGTGCGAGGAGTTCCGGCGCGGTCACGAGTTGCCGGACTCCGTGCGACTTCGTCTCGTCGAAGACGTTGCCCGACGCGGCCCAGCGGTGGAGGGAGTTGATGTCCAGCCGGGCGCATTGCGGGCGCACGTTCCAGGTGACCCGGACGGGAGAGCAGGTGCTCTGGTCGTAGGAGGGGCCGGTGGTCGAGCCGCGGAACAGCACCGGCTCACCGGTGGTGGACGGGATCATCCTGGCCTGATGCAGGCCGCCGGTCATGTTGCCGCCGTAGGCCATCGTCGTGAAGTCGAGCGCGTCCGGATCGTTGACGACGAGGAATACCTGCGCCTCCACGCGGAGGAGCGGGTTGTCGCAGGTTTCGGGGACGCACGAACCGAGCCCGACGCCCGGCGCCGCCTCGCACGAGGTGTGGACCCAGTGGACCTCGATCGTGTCCCCCGGGTTCACGCCGCCGTAGGCCCCTTCGGCGGGCTCCAGCTCGGCGGGGGTTAGATCCGCCGTTTCGTTGCAGGCGTAGCCGCCGTCCTCGGCGTCGCTCACGAAGACGCTGAATCCCGGGCCCTTGTGCTCCGCGTTGGTGTGCGTGTGGAGGTTGCAGAGGTTCAGCTCCGCGGCCGGGGGCGCCAGCGGGAACACGTCGGCATTCAGCCCCGCCGGATCGGCGATGTCCCGGGGTGTCTGTGGCCCCATGTCGAGGCACAGCGCCTCCTCCGGCGCTGGAGCGCTGTCCGCCGTGGCGGCGGGGTCCGAGCCGCCCGCTTCGGGCGCCGGGTCGCCGCCGCAGCCGGCGGCGAGCGGAGTGAGCAGGATGGCGGGGAGGATGGCGGTTCGCATGGGGCCTATCGTATTCAAGTGGCGCCGGGCCCGCCGACCAGCCTGCTAGGGGGCCGCTGCCGCGACCGGCCGCAGCACCCGGCGGCAGCGCTGCATCCAGAAGTCGTACCGCGCCAGGCTCTCGTCGTCCACGGTGTTCATGTCCAGCGAGCGGCCGCGACGTTCCTGAACCCACAGGGCCTGCCACGCCGGGTAGTGCTCGTCGCAGGTATCGGTGAGCGATTCGGAATCGAGGCCCGCCAGGCCGTTCCGGACGGCGCCCAGTCCCTCGTCGGTCGTATCCCCGCTGTCCATCGCGACGGACACGAGGACACTCATCACGTCCATGCAGTCGACGAACGCCGCCTCCGTGGCGCGCGGGCCGGTTTCCGAGCGGAGCTGGATGGGTAGGCGGCCCACCGCTGCTTCCGACTGGTCGCGGCAGGCTGCCCGTACCGGATCGGACTGGCCCGGCAGGCGGTCCAGCTCGGCGGTGGTGTGCTCGACCCGCATGGCGAAGTTCGCGCACCCGAACCCCAGGATCAATGACAGGGGCAACAGGGACTTCATGGCGTTTCCTCCGTGGAAGGGTTCTCAGAAGTAGTACTTCATGACCAGCGCGACCTCGCGGTATCCGAGGCCGCCGAGGCCGATGTCCACGGAGAACGGGGTCACCCCGTCGGCCTGAACCGGCGCGTGGCTGCGGATCAGGTCGTACTCCGTGGTGGTGGTCAGCTCCCGGAAGCGCCCCCAGCGGACCTTGACGCCAACCAGGAGTTCTCCCAGGTTCATGTCGAGCCCGGCGATGAACTGGAACCCCGGGGTCCAGCCGCTGATCTCCGCATTCAGCAGGTTGGCGGTTCCGGCGGCCGCGCGCTTCGCTTCCTCGGGCCAATCGGGGACGAAATCGATGGCCAGGTACTCCGGCTCCGGCTTGCGGACGAAGCTCGCCGCATAGTGGGCCTCGATCTGCGCCAATCCCATCCCGGCGCCCACGTAGGGCGTCCAGCGCGTGCGGTTCTCGTAGTCGTAGTAGAGGTTCAGGAAACCCTCGTCGGCCCGGACATCGGAGAGCGTCTCCAACGGGGCCGTCGCCCATTCGGCCCTCTTCCCGGTCAGGGGCTCATTGCCGTCGGCCACCTTGATGGGCCGGGTGTCCCGTCCGTGACCCCGTAGCCGGAAGTCCAGCTCGACGCGAAGGGCGCCGAAGGAGAGGCCGACCGTGGAGCCATAGCCGAACCCGGTACCGACGTCGAAGGAGTTCGTGATCGCCGTGGCCGCCTCGCGGGCGTCGCAGGCGGGGTCGTCCGGCGGCGTCCATCCCTCGGGATAGAGGAGCCGGTCGCACCGCGTCGGGTGGTTCAGGAACGTCTGGGAGGAGTGCGCCGTCCGGGCGCGGGGACCGCCCTCCTCGAACCCGATGTAGAGGCGCTGCGCCGCCGCGTCGCCGCCGGCCGCGAGGAGCGCCGCGCCGAGCAGACCGGCGACGGCTGCGGGCCTCGACAACCGCCGGGGCGCCCGGCGGGCGGTTCGCTCCATGTCATCTCCTGTAAGCAACGGACGGACCAGCCGCCAGCTAACCGGCATCGCGCGGCGCTTCGAGACGCTGGCGAACATCTTCGAAGAAACCCGGGTCCGCCAGCAGTTGGCGAAGGAAGTCCTGATGCAGGAAGCTGTCGATCAGCGTGAACCAGACCGCCAGCGGCAGATCGTCGAAGAACAGGGCTGCGACCCCGCTCGCGACCCCGCCTCCCGGCGCCGCGTAGGCGGCCTCGGTCAACACGCCCGGCAGGGCGCCGCCCTTGGCGCCGAACGCGCGGAACTCGCGCCGAATGAAGTCGTTCTCCATCGGCCATTCGAGGAACTCGCGCATCGTGGCCGACGCGGCTGCCGAACCCGGTTCGCCGCGCTGTACCCGGTCCATCAGGCTGGCGTAGTCGCGCGCGGTGCCCCTGGGAAACCGCGTCCCGCTGAGCCGGGCCTGTTCGCGGAGGGTCAGCCGGCTCGTCACCGGATCGTTGCGCCGGCGCGCCCGGAATCCCGGATCGCTGTGGAGGCGGCCCGCAAGCCCCCAGGCGGCGTCCGCGAGCGGTCCTTCCTCGCTGTCCCAGCTCAGGAAGACCCCGCTGATCGGCAGGGGCGCGTCCGAGTCAGGAGCGGCGAAACGGGCCGGCAGCGCCCCCGCGGCTTCGCGTCCCAGCCGGTGCAGCAGATAGTCGGTCGCGGAGTTGTCGCTCACCGTCATCATCGCCCACACGACGTCGCGCAGGGCGACGTTGCCGGGCGCGTCCAGCCATCCCCGCTCGCGGAATTCCTCAACCGCGTGATCGTGGGCGCCGCCATCGGTGCGGGGCAGCAGGAACGCCTCGAGCGCGGCGAGTGGGACCCGCTCGTGGGGCGACCACCGGCCATCGTCCACGGCCTCCGCGTAGCCCGCGAGCACGAGAATCTTGATCGTCGAGGCAAGCGGCCGGGGGACGTCCGGATTCAGGAGGATTGCCGCATCCGGATCGTCGGAGCGATAGGCGACGAGGGAGACGTGCGAGCGATTGGCGTCCATGAAATCCACCAGCGCGGCGACGGATTTCAGTTGGTCGGCGGCCTCGGCCCCGTCGAAGAGGGCATCCATGTTGCGGGCGACGAAGACGACGCGGCTGCAACCGAGCGTGAGGGCCAGCGCGCCGGCGATGAACGCGATTCTGAGCATCCGACGTTGATCGGGCCGCGCCGGCCACAAGGCCGATCGCCCCAGTCGCTTTCCTTACGTCCGCCGCGCCGGAAAGTTACAGAACGGACCTCCCTGTCCGCCGGCCCGCTTCGAGCTCATGGCAGGGGGGTCTGCCCAGGGAAAGGAGCGCCGGCCTTCAGGCCGGCATCGCGGCGCGGAGCGCCGCGAAACTCCCG